>JBCBKL010000017.1:0-100893 GCA_038521825.1 Pseudomonadota bacterium
GATCGGGTAGACCAACTGTGTCGGGTCCTGGCTTAGTGTGTAGTCCGCCATCCGTTCGCAGATGTCCTCGCGGGCCTGCCGACGCCTCTCAATCATTCACAAGTGATCGAGGTCGAAAACCGCGAGGCCGCGCTGCACCTCATCTCCGAACGGATGGCGGACTACACACTAAGCCAGGACCCGACACAGTTGGTCTACCCGATCTGGCGTGACCCCGACGTCCTCGACACATGGTTCTCCTCCGGCCTCTGGCCCATCGGCACCCTCGGCTGGCCCGAGGACACGCCCGAACTGCAAAAATACTTCCCCACCTCCACCCTCGTCACCGGGTCCGACATCCTGTTCTTCTGGGTCGCCCGCATGATGATGATGCAATACGCGGTCGTGGGCGAAAGACCCTTCGACACCGTCTACCTGCACGGCCTCGTTCGCGACGCCAAGGGCAAGAAGATGTCAAAGTCGACGGGCAACGTCATCGACCCGCTCGACATCATCGACGAATTCGGCGCCGACGCGCTGCGGTTCTCCTCCGCCGCGATGGCCGCCCTCGGCGGGGTGCTCAAGCTGGATATGGAGCGGATCAAGGGCTACCGGAACTTCGGCACGAAACTGTGGAACGCCTGCCGGTTCGCCGAAATGAACGGGGTTTACGAGGTGCTGGTCAGTGAGTTGCCACAGCCCGAAGCAGCCGTAAACCGCTGGATCGTCGGGGAAACCGCCAAGGTCCGCGAAACTGTCGACGCGGCACTTGATGGGTTCCGATTCAACGATGCGGCCAACGCGCTTTATGCCTTTGTCTGGGGCAAGGTCTGCGACTGGTATCTGGAGCTGTCGAAGCCGCTGTTGCAGGGTGACGACGCGGAAAAGGCCGCCGAGACCAAAGAGGTGATGAGATGGGTGCTGGATCAATGCCTGATCCTGCTGCACCCGATCATGCCATTCATCACCGAGGAGCTGTGGGGCACGCTGGCAGCCCGTGACAAGATGCTGGTCCATGCGGACTGGCCGAATTACGCAGCCCGTGAACTGGTCAATGCCGAAGCCGATGCCGAACTCAACTGGGTCATCGGCCTGATCGAGGGTATCCGCTCCGCCCGCGCCCAGATGCATGTCCCGGCAGGGGCGTATATTCCCATGGTTTTCAGCGGCTTGTCGGACGATGCTCAAGCATATTGGGCGGCCAATGAGACGATGATCAAGCGGCTTGCGCGGATCGAGGATCTCCAATCTGTCGAGACCTTCCCCAAAGGCACGGTCACGCTCGGGATCGCAGGAGGCAATTTCGGCCTGCCGCTTGCCGATGTCATCGACGTGGCCGAGGAAAAAACGCGGCTGGAAAAGACGCTCAGCAAACTCGCCAAGGAACTCGGCGGGCTGCGCGGCCGGCTCAACAACCCGAAATTCGCCGAGAGTGCACCGGAAGAGGTGGTCGAGGAAACGCGCGCCAACCTCGCCGCCCGGGAAGAAGAAGAAAGCAAGCTGAAACAGGCGCTTGACCGACTCAGCGAACTCGCCTGATCTTCAATGTTCTCGAGACACACCGGGGGATGAGGGCCGACAAGCCCGAAGGGGGCAGCGCCCCTTCCAAGAAAATTCGAATTTTCTTGGGCGCTATTTGAAGACCGGAGCGCGTCTTTGCATCGTCGCGGCCACCACCTCCATCTGGTCCGCGCCGCCCATCAGCCCCGCCTGTTCACGGCTTTCGGCCAGTAGAACTGCATCCGGCGCAGCGGTCTCAGCTTGGGAGATCAAGCGCTTGGCCGCGCGAATGGCGGATGGAGACTTGCTGGCGATGACGCCCGCCAATTCCTCTGCGCGCGCCAGCGGATCGTCGGCCAGTTCCGTCACCAGACCCCAATCCAGCGCGGTCTCGGCCTGTACCTTCTCGGCCGTATAGGTCAGGCGTCGGATCACATCGGACCGCAGCAAGCGGGGCATCAGAACCATGCCGCCCATATCGGGCACGATGCCCCATTTCATCTCCATCACGGCCATCTCGGTATCCAAACCCGCGATCCGGATGTCAGCCCCAAGCGCCAGCTGGCACCCTGCCCCGTAAACCGCGCCGTGCAAGGCCGCGATCACTGGCATTTTGACCCGGGTCCAGATCATCGCGACCTCCTGCCACTGGTTCGTCGTCCCGTCCCCGTGGGTTCGCGGCATCAGCAGGTCATTCGGGTCCTTGCCGATCATCCCCGACAGACCCGTGATGTCTATACCGGCACAGAACGCCTTGCCCTCGCCAGAGAGCACAACGGCCCGCGGGTCGGAGGCCATCACCTCTTCGCCCGCCGCGATGATCCCGTCGATCATCGCCTGATCGACGGCATTCAGCTTGTCCGCCCGGGTCAGGCGCACATGGGCAATGTGGTCTTTGTAGGTCACGCTCACACGGGTCATCGGTCTCTCCCATTTGGTGCGGTCACAAAACCCCAGCCAACCGCGCATGGCCAGTGAAACGTGGGGGCATTGCTTGTCTGGCGCAAACCCAGCCTTTAGGGACAAGGGATGACAACCGCTCGCCTGACACCGCTCGCAGCCTCTCTGCCCTCCACCGTCCCATTCGTAGGCCCCGAAGCGCAGGAGCGCAGCGCCGGCACACCATTCCTAGCCCGGCTCGGGGCGAATGAAAGCGTCTTCGGCCCCTCGCCCAAGGCGATTGAGGCCATGAACAGCAGCCGGATCTGGATGTATGGCGACCCGGAAAACCATGACCTTAAACAGGCGCTGGCGGCGCATCACAATGTCAGGCCGCAAAACGTCGTCGTGGGCGAAGGGATCGATGGTTTGCTTGGCTATCTTGTGCGGCTTTTCGTCGGCCCCAGCGATGCCGTCGTCACCTCGGACGGCACCTATCCGACCTTCAACTACCACGTCGCGGGCTTTGGCGGCACGCTCCATAAGATGCCCTACCGCGACGATCACGAGGACCCAGCCGCGCTCTTTGCCAAGGCGGCTGAGGCGGGGGCAAAGCTGGTCTATCTCTCGAACCCCGACAATCCGATGGGGACGTGGCATGACGGGGCCACCTTGCGCGCGGCTCTGGACGAACTGCCCGAGGACACACTGCTGGTTCTGGACGAAGCCTATGTTGACTGCGCGCCTGCGGGAACGTCGCCGAACCTACCTGCCGACGATCCCCGGCTGATACGGATGCGGACATTTTCCAAAGCCTACGGCCTTGCAGGCGCGCGGGTCGGCTATGCGATTGGAGCGCCCGAATTGATTAACGCCTTCGACAAGGTGCGCAATCATTTCGGCATGAACCGGGCTGCTCAGGCCGGCGCGCTTGCCGCGCTGCAGGATGAGACCCACCTGTCGTATGTGCTGGCCGAAATCAGTGCCGCCCGCGTGCGGATCGCAGCGATTGCCCGGGACAACGGACTGCGCACCATTCCATCGGCTACAAACTTTGTCGCCATCGATTGCGGGCGGGATGAGGCCTTTGCCAAGGCCGTTCTCGATCAACTCATCGCTCGGCGCATTTTCGTTCGGATGCCCTTTGCAGCGCCACAGAACCGATGCATCCGGGTCACCTGCGGCACCGGGGACGATCTTGACCTTTTCGCCGCCGCCCTGCCCGATGCGCTAAAAGCCGCGCAGGGGGGCTGACAGGACAGAATGTCGCACTATCCTCTTGGGCGTTAGTGAATGAGGTTTTGCGATGGAAAATCACAGCATGGGCACCGCGCCTGACTACACCAGGGCCTGCATTGTCATGTTCGGGGTGAACCTGACATGGATCCTTTTCGCACTTTGGGCCATCTGGGGCCTGATCATAGCGGGCGCTTTCAGCTATGGTCTCAACCATCTCATCAACCGCTTGCGCGCCCGGGCCGTCGCCCGGCGCACGCTCACGACCGGCCCGCGATAACCTCTGCCGCCGCCGAAAGCGCGCCAGACCCATGCGGGATGTCCAGCGCCTTGAAACCCGCGTCGATACCACCCAAAAGCCCCATGATCATGTGCCCGTTCACGTGACCCATATGGCCAAGCCGGAAGAACCCGTGCCAGGCCGGGTCGCCGGGCGGCGCCATGCCAAGCCCGATGCCGAGGGTCAGATCAATGTTCTGTTCCACCCAATCCCGCAACGCGGTTCCATGGGGCGGTCCGATCCGCAGTGAGGTCACGGCCCGGCTGCGGTGTGCGCGGTCGGCGACGTTGAGCTCAAGCGGGCCGTCAGCACCCCAAGCCGCGCAGGCGGCCCAGATGGCTCCTGCCAGCCTTTCGTGCCGCGCCCAGACCGCCTCGATCCCTTCGGCGTGGATCATGTCGAGCGCCACGCGAAGACCGTAAAGGTGGTGCGTGGGGGCCGTGCCGTTGAAATACTGATAATACAATTCAGGCTCTGAGCGCGGCGCCCAATCCCAGTACCGGCTGACGCGGGCCAGCCGGGCGCGGGCCTCGTTGGCCTTTGGGCTGAAAAAGACAAAAGCCATGCCCGGCGGCACCATCAGGCCCTTTTGACTACCCGCCACCATCACATCGACGCCCCAGGCATCCATTTCGAACTGATCGCAGGCCAGCGACGCGATGCAATCGGCCATCAACAGCGCCGGGTGGGCCACCTCGTCCAACACCGCACGCAAGGCGCCAATATCGTTGCGGATCGATGTCGACGTATCGACATGCACCGCCAGTACAGCCTTGATCTTGTGGGCCGTGTCCGCTTTCAGAACCTCGGCCACGCGGTCCAGATCCATCGGGCTGCGCTTGCCGAAATCGATGACCTCGGTCTCGATGCCCAGGCAAGCGGCCATTTCGCCCCAGCCGATCCCGAAGCTCCCCGTAGCGGGCACCAGCACGGTCTCGCCCTCCGCAACGGTATTGGCCAGCGCAGCCTCCCATGCGGCGTGCCCGTTGCCAATATACATGGCACAGTGGTGACTGGTGCGGGCCACGCGGCAGAGATCGGGGACAATGGCCCGCGTCATTTCGACCAACTCGCCCGAATAGATGTTGGGCGCGGGCCGATGCATGGCCTGCAACACGGCCTCTGGCATAACCGATGGGCCCGGAATGGCAAGATAGTCGCGGCCGAAACCGCCTGTGCGCAACGGGGTGCTGGTGTGAACGCGATCCTTCATGCCCCGCAGCCTAGAGCCGCCTTTGCCAACGTCAATGACCCACAGGCTTGCCGCGCGGGTGCATGATGGATAAATGGCCTGCAGCAGCAATAACGAGGCATCGGCGCGGCGACATCGCCCGCCCTGATATGCAGTTGACGTCTCCCGGCCCCGAAGACCAGACCATCACCACCGACTCGCGCGTCCTGTTTGGATGGCTCTGGCGCAGATATCTGCGCCAGCACACACCTGCCATGTCCGTCGCCGTGGTTTTCATGATCATCGAGGGTTCGATGCTGGGGGCGCTCAGTTGGCTGATGCAGCCCATGTTTGACACGGTCTTTGTTCAGGGCAACAGCGACATGCTGGTCTGGGTATCGTTCCTGGTCGTGGGCATCTTTCTGGTTCGCGCGATTTCAGGGATCGTTCAAAAGGTGATACTGAGCCGGGTCGCCCAAAAAACGTCGGCCGCCATTCGGCTCGATCTGCTGGGGCGGATCATGCTGCTGGATGGATCGTTTCACCAGAGCCACCCGCCCGGTCTTCTGATCCAGCGGGTGCATGCCGACGTGGCCGCCATCGGCAATGTCTGGCGGTCGATCATCACGGGTGCCGGGCGCGACCTCATCGGTCTTATTATTTTGATGGGCGTGGCCATTAGCGTCGATCCGATCTGGGCCCTTCTGGCCGTCATCGGCGGCCCCCTGATCATCCTGCCTGTTACCGCCGCCCAACGATACATCCGGCGCAAGGCAAGGCAGGCGCGCGATCTTGGTGCGGGGCTCTCAACCCGCCTTGACGAGGTGTTTCACGGGATTGTCCAGATCAAGCTCAACGCGCTCGAAGACTACCAGTCCAACCAGTATCGCAAGCTGACGAACCGCTTTGTTCAGACACAGATCAAGACCGCGTTCGGCACCGCCGCCCTGCCCGGCATGATCGACGTGATGTCGGGCCTGGGGTTCATGGCCGTCATTCTCTATGGCGGGGCCGAGATCATTTCGGGCGACAAGACGATCGGTCAGTTCATGACGTTCTTTTCCGCCATGGGCTTTGCCTTTGACCCTCTGCGCAGGCTAGGCAACATCAGCGGGATCTGGCAGGTGGCAGCTGCAGCGATCGAGCGGATCAAGCAACTGATGGAAACCCCCGTCAGCATCCAGTCCCCGGCTGAACCGATGGCCCTGCCCGGTGGAACACCGGATATCAAGCTCGAAGACGTGCACCTGTCCTATGGCGATGCGCCCGTCCTGAACGGTGTGACCTTCGAAGCCCGCCCAGGCAAGACCACCGCCCTTGTCGGTGCGTCAGGGGCGGGAAAATCAACCATCTTCAATCTGTTAACCCGGCTTGTCGACCCTGATGGTGGCACCGCCCGGATCGGTGGCGTCACAACGACTGATCTGGCACTCAGCGATCTGCGTGGCGTCTATTCGGTGGTGACGCAGGAAGCATTGCTCTTTGACGAAACCCTGCGCGAAAACATTCTGCTGGGCCGCAAGGACGTGAGCGACGAACGCCTGCAGGATGTGCTTGAAGCCGCCCATGTCGCCGATTTCCTGCCCAAACTGTCGGACGGGTTGGAAACACGGGTGGGGCCGCGCGGCTCTGCCCTATCGGGTGGTCAGCGCCAGCGCGTCGTGATCGCCCGCGCGCTGTTGCGGGATACACCGGTCTTGCTGTTGGACGAGGCGACCAGCGCACTCGACGCGCAGTCCGAGAAGGTTGTGCAGCAGGCGCTTGACCGGCTTTCCAGCGGGCGTACGACCCTCGTGATCGCGCACCGGCTGTCAACCATCATCGGCGCCGACAAGATCATTGTGATGGATCGCGGAAAGGTCGTTGACGAAGGCACCCATGAAGAGCTGCTTGAGCGGGGTGGCATCTATGCCGATCTCTACCGGTTGCAATTTCAGGACGGCAAAGCGGTGGTCGACGTGGCCAGCGCGGAGGCAATCGAGGCAGCCCCGGACACATCCCCGACCCAACGAAGCAGCCTGCTGGGGCGCATTCGGCAGCAGCTTTTCGGCTAGCGGCGGTAGGCTGCGGCGAGCCGCTCGGGGCTTGCACCGCCAAAATAGCGGATAAGCAGAAACAGGTTCCGCGACCCGCGCCAAAGCCAGCCTTGCTTCCGATATTTCTCGGCACTGGTGACCGCGTCGGCGGACAGTCCAACCAGATGGCCGCGCAGAGCGCGGGCCAACGCCACATCCTCCATCAGCGGAATGTCCAGATATCCACCCGCCTCCAGGTAAAGCGCGCGGGGCAGCAAGAGACCCTGATCGCCATAGGGCAGACCGAGGCGCGAGCGCAGATTGGCCCAGGCCGCAACGACATGCCCGCCCCGGTCAAAGCGCAGGCGGAACCACCCGGCCTTGCGGGTCTTGAGGTGACGGGCGGCCACGTCGCTCCAACCCACTGCAAGCTGGGTGTCGGCATGCAGGATCAGCAACCAATCGCCCTGCGCCGCCGCACAGCCGCGGCGCAGCTGGCCACCCCTCGATGGCGGGCCGGACACAACCTCGGCCCCCCAATCATCGGCAAGCGCGGGCGTTAGGTCCGTTGACCCTCCGTCGCTGACGATGAGATCGCGGATCAGCCCGGTCTCCAAACCCTCGGTCAGCGCCATGAGACAGCCCGGCAGTGCAGCCTCGGCGTTCAATGTCGGAACGATCACAGAGATCGGCGCGCGCATGGCTCCCCCTTCCGCTCGGGCCTCGGATCGCTATATGACCAAGGCGCAACCAAAGGACCAGCCATCAATGACATCCCGCCGCATCCTGCGCCTGTCCGGCAGCGACACGCGCCACTTCCTGCAGGATCTCGTGACGAATGACGTCGACGGCATCGACCAGGGTCTTGTTTACGCAGCCCTGCTGACACCCCAGGGCAAATACATCGCCGATTTCTTTCTGCTGGCGAACGGTGATGATGTGCTGCTCGACGTGGCGGCCGATCTGGCCGGGCCGCTCATGCAACGGCTGTCGATGTACAAGCTGCGGGCCGATGTCGATATCGCCGAGACGGACCTGCAGGTTCATCTCGGCACCGCTGAGACGCCGGCTGACGGTTTTGCCGATCCGCGGCATGCGGCACTGGGCTGGCGAGCCTACCGGGACAAACCGCAGACCGACGCTCCGGACCTGACCGCGTTGCGCATCGCGCACATGATCCCGGAAACAGGCATCGAATTAACGCCTGACACCTTCATCCTCGAAGCCGGGTTTGAACGGCTGAACGGCGTTGATTTCAAGAAAGGCTGCTATGTCGGACAGGAAGTGACTGCCCGCATGAAGCACAAGACCGAGCTGCGCAAAGGGTTGGCCCAGGTCAGCGTGACCGGCGCCGCCCAGCCCGGCACCGAGATCACCAGCAACGGAAAACCCGCGGGCATCCTGCATTCCGTGGCGGGTGATCAGGGCATTGCCTATTTGCGCTTTGACCGGGCTAAGGGCGAAATGCAGGCGGGCAATGCGACGCTCAAGCGGGTGGAATAAGGGACTGGCCATCCCGCCCCTAATCGGTTCGTCGCAGTCACGGATCTGGCATAAGCCGTCTGGCGCGCACGCCTGGTTTGAGGACGCCTGATTAATGAACAAGAACGCACATGTCGGGGACTGTCATCAAACGCCTTCGTCGTCAGATCACGAAAGCGGGGGCTGCCACCAGTCTGCGATGCGCGAATTGAAAGAGCGCGAGGCACCGCATTGGCGGCCGCAGGATCCCTTACCGCCCGGCAAGCCCCTGGCGCTCGACGTCAGAACGCTGTACCCGGCCCGGGTTTTGTAAACACCCGAGATCCGCGACATCGGCTTTCACAGGTTTGATCTGGGTCAGTACGAAAACAAGACCGAAAGCATGCTTCTCAGGGCCGCAAGTTTCCATTCCCTGCATGGTGAAGGATATTCGGTCATGCACTACGCGACCCTCGCGCTGTGCTGGCGAGCCATCGCAAAGGTGCTGACGGGAGTGTACACGACCGCACGGTCTGAGGAGATGCGCAAAGACCTGTCGGCTTTCACGGATTTCTTCTCAACCACCCCGCTTCAATGAATGCAGCTCAGATTCCGTTTTTTCGAGTTCGCTTGCCATGCACTCAATTGCAAACGGCGATGCGAGCATACGAGTTGCTCGCTTCGGACGGCCATCTGCCAACTGGAAAGCGGTCAAAGCAACCTATTGCTCACCTCGACGAGATTGCCAAAGGTGCGGGTCTCGGACAACCCACCAGCGCCCCTGCGTTCGTGTTCTGGCCACACACGGGCCGACAGGATTACTTGTTGAGAAACGTACTGCCCGCTAAACCACGCCGACATGAGACCTGAGGATATCCAAAAGATCAGCCGTGACTTGGCGGAGGGCCGATTTCCCGCCGCCCAGAAACGCGCCAGAAGCCTGGCAAAGCGCGCCCCGAAAGACGCAGCGCTCCAGAACCTCGCTGGTGCCGCGTTTGCCCAAGCCGGCAAACACCGCGAGGCTATTCCCTACTTTCGGGCTGCAACGCGAATTGATGCCCAAAACCCAGAATTCTTGTGCAACTTCATCCTCGCCCTGACAATGAGCGGCGAGACAGCCGTCGCGGAGAGGGTTGTTTCGAAATCGCTGACTGCGATGCCAGAGCTCGCAAGACTTCACTATCTCCATGCGCAAATTCTCCATGACAAGCATGACATGAAGGGCGCTGTGAAGGCTGCCAATCGGGCGTTGGAACTTGAACCGGGGATGGTCGAGGCGCTGAACGTCCGTGGTCTGGCAAAATCAAACCGACGCCAGACCGCCGAAGCACTCGCTGACTTTAGGGCCATCCTTCATACACACCCTAATGACCTGATCGCCCACCAGAACTCTGCCGAACGTCTGAACGAGTTGGGGCGCACGAAAGAGGCGCTCACCCACTATGACGTCATGCTCGGGTGGTTCCCAACCACCCTTATGCGCTCAGCAAGGTTGCCTCTCTTGTGGATCAGGGAGTATTGAACGGCGTCGTCGCGAGCGCGACCCAAGCAATTGCGCAGAAACCGAAAAAGTCAGAAGAAACAGTCTTGCTCCATCTGCCCGCCGGCACCGCCTTAATCCGGCTGGGCAAGTCGCAGGAGGCGATGCAGCATTTCGACCTGCTGCATGCGCTTGACGCCAAGGAGCGACGCTATTCCTCAAAGCGGCAATGGGGCGAATTTGCGCGAATCCGGTCCCTGTTTTCGGCTGCACCAGACACAGATTTTGACACATCAGTTGGTCCGGCGCCAATCTTTGTTGTCGGCCTTCCGCGATCAGGGACAACCCTGATTGAGCAAATCCTGAGCATGGCACCGGGCGTTCATCCGTGCGGGGAGCTCGTCACCACGGAAAGGCTGTTCCGCGAACTGTTCGAAGGAGATGGCCCTGTTGATCCGGCGCAGGCGGCCGATTTTGCCGCCACTTATCGGGAACACCTGCCCGATCTTCCGGCCGACACCGACAAATTCATCGACAAGATGCCAGCAAATTTCAGGTATGTCGGTTTGCTTTTGGCTGCTTTCCCCAGCGGTAAGATTATCGATGTTCAGCGCGATCCACGCGACGTTGCACTTTCCATGTGGACCACCCGCTTCAGCGCGAAAGGGATGAATTATGCGAGCACGATCCCAGCGATCGCTGATCAGGCGAACCTGTACCGATCCTACATGGCACATTGGAAAGCGATCTTTCCGACCCGGATCTTAACCGTTTCATACGAGAACCTGGTGTCGAATGTAGAGGATGAGACGCAGCGCATGGCCGCCTTTTGCGGGATCGATTGGACCAGCGAAATGCAGAACCCAGAGCGGAACACCAACCCGGTGACAACCGCGAGCGTGAACCAGGTTCGAACAGGGATACATCAAAGGTCGGTGGGTCGCTGGGAAATCCTTGGAGAGAACCTGGATCTGTTGATCTCGAGACTGGATCCGGAACTCTGGCCCGATGTCGATCCGGACGCCAGCAGGGGCAGTGCGGATGCTGCGGGTCCTCCACTATAGGAAAGTGGGCATGACGCGGCTCCACAGCCAAAGCTGACCGGGCCATACTGGGCTTCATACTACATTCTCAGATGCACAACCTTCTCGCAGCTCAGCGCCCCAGCATCCACACGCCGTCCGGCCAGAATGCGTGATAGGCGAAGGCGAACATCACGTCGTGAGGCAGGTCCCGCCCCTTGCCATCACGCACGCGGATCGTGCCGACCTCCCGCCCCTGCCCAATGCTGGCATTGTCGAGGGCCGAGGCCTGCCCCTCGCGCCAGGTGATCACGATACCCGCTTCGCGCACTTCACCGTCTTTCGCCAGCCGCGTCATGGGCCACGCCCGCTCACCCACACGCACGACCCGTGCCAGCGGCGGAATGCCATGTGGCGGGTCTTCGCCTGAATAGAGAAACGGCCGCGCCGACCCGTCATAGCCACGATAGGGGTTGCGGCCATAATCGCGTGGATAGGCCGGTTCGGCCATCACCAGACCATCGGGATTGCGCGCCGTGAACTCCGCCCAGCTTTCCATCCAGCTCGGCAGCGGCGTCAGATCACGGCCGGTCATCGCGCCCACAATCCCTTCGCCAGTGGCTTGCTGCCACCAGCTTTCGGTCTCGCGATCATACATAATCATGTCCGAATTGCGCAGCTTGCCCGTAACCCCAAAGCTGAGGGTGCGGCCCGCAACGCGGCGGTCAAATGTGATACCGGAGTTGCAGAGCGGGCAGAAGGTGACGGCAACCGGCACACCGGCCACGGTATCGTTTACGATCTCGTGCCAAATCAGATAGCGAATGGGATACGCACGGGGCACCTGTCCGTCGATTTCAAGAGTTATGACGGGCTCGCGCGCCGCGATGCGCTGCTCGGAGACAGCATTGACCATCGTTGGCCCATCGATCGCGGGAATCCCATCCTTCGGTGGTCCGCCGGACAGGATCTCTACCCAGTTCTCAATACTGGTGGTCTCGAAATCGGTCTTTGGCCATTCCCGTGCCCAGAACTCCGGCGACGCGGCAAGCGGCCCGGCGATCAAAAGCAGGATGACGATAATGGTGCGCATGACGGGTTCCTCCCCGCGAACCATGACGCAAATGCGGCCCCGATGCCTAGGGGCCGCACAAAGGTGTGAGGAGTGTTGATGCGCCGAACGAGGTTACTCGGTCACGCGGACCGCCGTCATCACATCCGGCTGACCCTTGATCGCCCCAGACCGGGGATCACCCCGTTTGATCGCATCGAGCACATTGAGGCCCTCGGTCACGCGGCCGATCACGGTGTATTGCCCGTTCAGGAAGTATCCTTCGGTGAACATGATGAAGAACTGGCTGTTGGCACTATCCGGGCTTTGCGAGCGAGCCATGCCGACGACGCCACGGTCATAGGGCACGTCCGAAAATTCTGCTGGCAGATCGGGCAGGTCCGATCCGCCCATCCCTGCGCGGCTGCGATCGCCATCATTGCGGCCGAACTGCACGTCGCCGGTCTGGGCCATGAAACCATCGATGACGCGGTGAAAGACGACGCCGTCATACTTTCCGTCCTCGGCAAGGGCAGTGATGCGTTCGACATGTTGAGGCGCCAAATCTTCAAGCAGGTCGATCTTGATCGTGCCGTTCGCTTCGCCTGTTACGTCGATTTCGATCCCGGTCGCGGCGGCGGAGCTTGCCATCAGGGCCAAAGCTATCAGGGCATTACGCATCGGCGGCCACCTTCACACTGATCATCCGGTCAGGGTTGGAGGGCGGCTCGCCCCGAACGATGTCGTCGACATGCTCCATGCCCTCGATGACCCGGCCATAGACCGTGTATTGGCCGTTCAGGAAATGGTTATCGCTAAAATTGATGAAGAACTGGCTGTTGGCGCTGTTGGGGTTCGCGGCCCGGGCGGCGCCCAAGGTTCCCCGATCATGCGGCAGTTTCGAAAACTCCGCCGGCAGATCCGGCAGATCCGAACCACCCGTTCCGGCCATGCGCGGGTTAAAGCCGTCTTCCAGGTCGCCATGCTCCACATCACCGGTCTGGGCCATGAAGCCATCGATCACGCGGTGAAAGCAGACATTGTCGTACTGACCGCCACGGGCGAGCTCCTTCATCCGCTCGGCATGTTTCGGGGCAATCTCGTGTAACAGCTCGATCACGACTGTGCCACCTTTCAACTCGATCAGGATTGTGTTTTCTGGATCGGTAATCTCAGCCATCCGGCGCCTCGCTTGTCATGTGTTTGTCACGAGATAAACGCATGGCCCCGCGGGGACAAGTGACGCATTGACCGTCGCGCGGTATGCTTCGAAATAACGGGCCGACAACAAGAACGGAGCGCGATGATGAGCTGGAAAACTCTTGACGACATGGATCTCGACGGCAAACGCGTGCTGGTCCGGGTGGATCTGAACGTTCCGGTCGAAAACGGCCAGATCACCGATACAACCCGCATTGACCGCATGGTGCCCACGGTCAGCGATATCCTGGCGAAAGGCGGCAAACCCGTCCTCATCAGCCACTTCGGCCGGCCCAAGGGCAAGGTGGTGCCCGAAATGAGCCTGCGCTTTACCGTGCCCGCCGTCAGCGCGGCCCTTGGCCGGAACGTGCAATTCTCCGAAGAATACGAGAATCACGAGGGCGAGGTGATCCTGCTCGAAAACGTTCGCTTCCATCCCGGCGAAGAACGCAACGACCCCGCCCTTGCCACGCAACTGGCCAAGTTGGGCGACGTTTACTGCAATGATGCCTTTTCGGCGGCACACCGCGCCCATGCCTCGACCGAGGCGATTGCCCATCTGCTGCCCGCCTGCGCCGGTCGCCTGATGCAGGCCGAGCTTGAGGCGCTCGAGGCTGCGCTTGGCAAACCCGAACACCCGGTCATGGCCGTCGTGGGCGGGGCCAAGGTTTCGACCAAGCTCGACCTCCTGGGCAATCTGGTCGAAAAGGTCGACATGCTGGTCATCGGGGGCGGCATGGCCAACACGTTCCTTGCGGCAGGCGGCAAGGATGTGGGCAAATCGCTGGCCGAGCACGAGATGACCGACACCGCGCGCGACATCGTGGAAAAGGCCCAAGCGGCGGGTTGCGAGATTATTCTGCCCACCGATATTGTGGTAGCCCGCGAATTCGCCGCCGAAGCCGCGAACGAAACATTTGCGGCCGATCAGTGCCCCGCCGACGCAATGATCCTCGATGCCGGGCCCCGATCGGTCGAGCGGATCGCGGCAGCGATGGAAACGGCCCGAACACTCATCTGGAACGGCCCCCTCGGGGCGTTTGAGATCGAGCCCTTTGATGCGGCGACCAATGCAGCAGCCCGAAAGGCGGCAGAGCTGACGCGATCAGGCAGCCTGGTTTCGGTGGCGGGCGGTGGCGACACGGTGGCCGCGCTCAACAAAGCCGGGGCGGCCGAGGAGTTTACCTATATCTCGACGGCGGGTGGCGCGTTTCTGGAATGGATGGAGGGCAAGACTCTGCCCGGCGTTGCCGCGTTGAACGGCGCATAATGCATGTCATTTCGAACAATGGGGTATTCATGAAGCGTTTCTTGGCCATCACCGTATTCTGCATTTCCGCAACGACAGCGGTGGCGCAAACCTCCGACAGCCGCCCGACCCTTTGGGATTTCTTTACGGTCGAACGGTTCGCGACGGCATTCTTTAACCAGTTGATCACATATGCCCGGGCCGGAGCCGATGTCCGCTTTGACAGCGTTCAGGTTGATCCGGTCGCGGGGCTGATCCGGGTCACAGGGCTGGAGGTTTCGCCCAAGATCCAGGGGATTGATCCCGATGCCTGCACGATCACCGCTACCCGCACCACACTGGATTTCTCACCATTCGACCAGATCAACAGCGCGCGGTTCCGCGTCGCGCTGGATGATGTCGTTGCAGGGTTCGACTGCTTGCCGCGTGAGGCGCGGCCCGTTCTGGGCTTTCTGGGGCTGAGCGATCTCAACATCGACCGGGCCGATATCGGTGTCGATTACGACGTACCCTCAGGCGGCGCGCAGGTACAGTTGCAGGCCGGGGTCGACGGGCTGGTGACTGTCCTGCTGGATGCCGATGTGGACTATGTCAGCTACCGCTACGATTTCGAGGTTGAGGATGTGGATCCGTCGGTCGACCTCAACGCTGCCCGCCTTCAGATCGAAGATCAGGGCCTTTCCGCGCGGCTCGAACAGGTTTTGCCTCCCGAGATGCGGGATCCGGTCACATTGTCTGATCAGTTGGGCGCAGAGCTCGCGAACGCGCTGCGGGACGCCAATGGTGAAACGCCACTCAACCCTGAACAGGAACGGTTCATCGCCGAAGCGCAGGAAATGGCGCGGCTCGTCGCTGCCGGCGCGGGCAAGATCGTGGTGGAAACCGACATTGCCGCCCAACCTGCCCGCCTGAACGAAGCGACCGGAGATAACCCGGCAGCACTTTTTGCCCTGCTCGCCCCGCGCGTTGCCCCGGCAACCAAAGCCATCGGTCAAACGATCTCCCGCGCCGACCTGATCGCGGCACGCGACGCCAGCGTGTCCGCATCGGATCAGCGCCGCATCGGTGAAGCCCTGCTGAGCGGTGTCGGCGCGCCCCGCAACATTGAGTTGGGCCTCACCCTTCTGGCACCACTGGCCGAAGAGGGTGATGCGGGTGCCGCACTCTTGATGGCCGAGGTGCTGTTCGAGCGGGATATCGAAGCATCCTACACGCTGGCCTCACAGGCCGCGGCCGGAGGTCAGGCGGCAGCCCTTGCCGTACTGGACCGGGCCGAGGACACGCTGCGCTTTCCAACGCTGATGACCCTGCAAAACGAAGCAGCGGATGCCGATCTCGCCGCACCCGACCGCTTTGCCACGCTGGCCGAAATGCGGCGCGCGGCCCTGGACCATCTGACCGGGCTCGATGCCATCCGGAGTTACGAGCTTGCTTATTTCTGGGCCTCGATGGCAGCGGCCGGCGGCGATACTGCTGCCGCACGGCTGAGAGACGAGATTGACGAGCGGATGCGCCTGCGCGGTCTTTCCGATGAGTGGGCCGAAACCACCGAGGATATCGAGGCGCTGGTGCTTGAAGGCTGGATCGCGGCCGACATTCCCAACATCTTGAAAACCAACGCGCAATAGGAGGCCGCGATGAAGCCATACACCCTGATAACCGGTGCGTCGGAGGGGCTCGGTGTCGAATTCGCCCGCCTTGCGGCAAAGGAAGACCGCAACATGATCCTGGCCGCGCGGTCGCTGGAAAAGCTGAACGCGGTCGCGGACGAGCTACGATCGGACAGTGTGGATGTCGTTGTAATCCCGGCGGACCTGAACGGCCTGGACGAAACCGAAAGGCTGTGGTCCGAGGCCACCGATGGCCGGGTGATCGACGTGTTGGTTAACAACGCCGGTCTGGGCCGGAACGGAGCCTTCGATGACGGGCAGGACTGGCAGCGCGAACTCAGCTCGATGAACGTCAACATGATCGCCCTGACCCGGCTGATGAAACTGGCCATTCCGCATATGGAGGCGCATGGCGGGGGCCGGATCCTCAACGTGGCCTCGGTCGCCGGTTTTGTGCCCGGGCCGAACATGGCCGTCTATCACGCGACCAAGGCCTATGTCGTGTCGTTGTCCGAAGCGGTGGCAGAAGAGATGCGAGGGGGCAGCGTCACCGTCACCGCCCTTTGCCCGGGCGCCACAGCCACCAACTTTTTTAGCGACGCCGACATGCACGACGTCGCACTGATCAAACAGGGCAAACCGGCCAAGGCCAGCGATGTGGCCGAACTGGGCTGGGTGCAGGCCCGCATCGGCAAGCGCATCGTGATCCCCGGTGCGATGAACGTCATCTTTGCCAACCTGCCCCGCTTTGTTCCCCGCAGCGTCGTGACCCGCATTGCCAAACGAATGATGAGTAAAGTCTGATCATTCTGGACCGCTCCGAAGCATTGACGCGCACGGTAACTTGTCTTGGCGGGCCAAGCGCTCATACTCGGCCCACAGATTTACGGGAGAGATCACATGCTTAGAACCGTTGCCGCCGCCCTGGGCCTTGCCGCGCTTGCCACCATCGCAACGGCGGGCGGACACCTGCCCGACCTTGAGGGCCGCGAAGTTGTTGTTGTAACCGAGAACGCCTATCCGCCGCTGCAATTCCTCGACCCTAACACAGGCGATGCTATTGGGTGGGAATACGATGCGATGGTCGAAATAGCGGAACGGATCAACATAACGGTTGTCTATGAAAACATCAGCTGGGATGCGATGATCGCCGCCGTTGGCGAGGGACAGTATGACGTCGGCATGACCGGCATCACGATCCGTGAAGACCGTGCTGAGATCGTGGATTTCTCAGACAAATACATGACCTCCGAAATGGTCATGATGGTGCGGGGGGATGAAGCGCGCTTTACCAACGCCAAAGAATTTGCCGCCGACGATGACCTGCTCATGGCCGCGCAGCCGGGCACGACGCCATTCTATGTGGGGGTCTACGATGTTCTCGACGGCGATGAAGCAAACCCACGCATTAAGCTCTTTGAAACCTTCGGTGCGGGCGTTCAGGCGCTGCGGGCCGGTGATGTCGACCTCGTGCTGACCGATGGCACTGCGGGCGAAGGCTATGTCGATGCCTCAGAGGGCGGGCTCAAGATCGTGGGCGAAAAACTGGGGACCGAGGACTTCGGGTTTATCTTTCCGAAAGGTTCGGACTTGGTTGAGCCGATCAATGCGGCCATCGCGGATATGACAGCGGATGGCACGATCGAGGCGCTGAACAAGAAATGGTTCCTCGATTTCAAGATCGGCGGCTGACACTTGCGCAAGACGAAGACCGACGGCGACTTTCCCTATTGGCTGGTCGCCGTCGTGGGCCTGCTCACCTGGGCGTTCTGGCAGGCCCTCACCAACGACATCTACAGCGACGTTCTGGGCAAGTTGCGGCAAGGGATCGGCATCACGATCCTGGTCAGCGTTGTGGGCTACAGCTTTGCCTGCCTTCTGGGGCTGGCGCTGGCGCTGATGCAGCTTTCGGGGGCGATCGTCTTGCGCCAGATCGCCCGATTTTATGTCGAGATCATGCGGGGCATCCCAATCCTCGTCCTGCTGCTCTATGTGGCGTTCGTCTTTGCGCCCGGGCTGGTCTGGCTGTGGAACTGGGCGACCGAACCCTTTGGTGGCGGCGAGCTGCGCACCCGCGATTTCCCCCTGCTATGGCGGGCTGTGCTGGCACTGGTTCTGGCCTATGCCAGCTTTCTGGCCGAGGTGTTCCGTGCCGGGCTGCAATCGGTCGACGACGGCCAGATCGAAGCGGCCGAGGCGCTTGGCCTTTCACCCTGGCAGCGTTTTCGCTTCATCGTGCTGCCCCAGGCTATCCGCATCGTACTGCCGCCTCTGGGCAACGATTTCGTCGCGATGGTCAAGGATTCCTCGCTCGTCTCGGTCGTTGGCGTTCTAGACATCGCGCAGCTGGGTAAGGTAACCGCAGCTGGCAACTTTCGCTATTTCGAGACGTACAACATGGTCGCGCTCATCTATCTCACCATGACGATTGGCCTATCGCTGGCCCTGCGCGCGATGGAGCAGCGGCTGAAACGCGCGCACTAGCGATCACGCAACTTTTTACCGACCGCCGGATTTACGGGATTCACAGCGCGAATCACCTGTGCCATAGTGCCCGAAGCGCCCGATCAGAGGCGCAATGAGGCAGAGCATTGACCACCCGACCACGGCCCGCTTTGGGTACATTCATGTTTTTTGTGATCGCCTTCGTGGTTGGCGTCTATTTCACCTTTGCCGCCGTTCAGGGCGATTTCGGGCTGTTTCGCCGGGCCGAGATCGAGGCTGAAGGCAAGGCGCTGGCTACGCAGCTGATCGAGGTGCAGGCCGAAGTCGCGCGGATGGAAAACCTGACGCGGCGCCTGTCGGACAATTACCTCGATCTCGATTTGCTGGACGAGCAAGCCCGGTCGGTCCTGGGCCGGATCCGCTCGGACGAAATCGTCATCCGCTGACCTCAAATAATCGTCGCGTCACATTGGCTCTCGCCCTACGGGTGCGAATCCGCTATTGGAGTGGGCAAATTAGTTTAACGCTAAACTACCTGCTCAGGGAGGAACGCCGCATGGCCGCGCGAAAGACCACCAAAAAGCCGAATGTCTCGGCGGATGAGTTGAAAGCGTATTACAGGGACATGCTGCTTATACGCCGGTTCGAGGAAAAGGCGGGCCAGCTTTATGGCATGGGTCTGATCGGCGGGTTCTGTCACCTCTATATCGGGCAAGAGGCGGTCGTCGTCGGGCTCGAAGCCGCCGCTGAAGAGGGCGACAAACGCATCACCTCCTACCGCGACCACGGCCACATGCTGGCCTGTGGAATGGATCCGAACGGCGTCATGGCCGAGCTTACGGGCCGCGAGGGCGGTTATTCGAAGGGCAAAGGCGGCTCGATGCATATGTTCTCGAAAGAGAAGCATTTCTACGGCGGCCACGGCATCGTTGGCGCGCAGGTTCCGCTTGGCGCCGGCCTCGCCTTCGCCGACAAATACAAGGACAACGGGCGCGTGACCTTTGCCTATTTCGGTGATGGCGCGGCGAACCAGGGCCAGATTTACGAGACGTTCAACATGGCGGCCCTGTGGGGCCTGCCTGTCGTCTTCGTGGTTGAGAACAACCAGTACGCCATGGGCACCGCCCAGCAGCGATCAACCTCGACCCCTGACCTTTTCACGCGGGGCGAAGCGTTCGGTATCCCGGGCGAGATGGTCGACGGCATGGACGTACTGGCCGTCAAGGCAGCCGGTGAGACGGCAGTCAATCACTGCCGCTCGGGCAAAGGCCCCTACATCCTTGAAATCAAAACATACCGCTATCGCGGCCACTCGATGTCAGACCCAGCCAAGTATCGGACCCGCGAAGAGGTCCAGAAAATGCGCGATGAACGCGACCCGATCGAGGCCGTGCGTACCATGTTGCTGACAGGCAAGCACGCCAGCGAAGACGATCTCAAAGCCATCGATAAGGAAATCAAGGACGTCGTCAACGCCAGCGCCGAATTCGCCAAGACCAGCCCCGAACCGGCGGTCGAAGAGCTTTGGACCGACATCTACGCCTGAAGGGGACACACGATATGGCAACCGAAATTCTCATGCCCGCCCTGTCCCCCACGATGGAGGAAGGCACGCTTGCAAAATGGCTGGTGAAAGAGGGCGACACTGTCTCGTCCGGTGACATCATGGCCGAGATCGAAACGGACAAGGCCACGATGGAATTCGAAGCGGTGGACGAAGGGATCGTGGGCAAGATTCTTGTCGCAGAAGGCGCCGAAGGCGTGAAGGTAAACACGCCAATCGCAATCCTCGTCGAAGAGGGTGAGAGCGCCGATGACGTGGCCGTCAGCGCACCCGCAGCCGAAGCGCCCGTGGCCGAGACCCCGGCCCCCGCCGTCGCGGTCGCGCCCACCGCTGCCCCCCAGGTTGATACCAGCCCCGACTGGCCCGAAGGCACCAAGATGAAAGAACAGACCGTGCGCGAGGCATTGCGTGACGCAATGGCCGAAGAGATGCGACGCGACGACGCCGTTCTGCTGATGGGCGAAGAGGTGGCCGAATATCAGGGGGCCTACAAAGTGTCCCAAGGCCTGCTTGACGAATTCGGCGCCAAGCGTGTGATCGATACACCCATCACCGAACACGGCTTTGCCGGGATCGGTGTTGGCGCGGCCTTTGGCGGCCTGCGGCCCATCGTCGAATTCATGACGTTCAACTTCGCGATGCAGGCGATCGACCAGATCATAAACTCGGCGGCCAAGACGCTCTATATGTCGGGCGGTCAGATGGGTGCGCCAATGGTGTTCCGCGGGCCAAACGGTGCTGCGGCCCGGGTGGGTGCTCAACACAGCCAGGATTATGCCGCGTGGTATATGCAGATCCCGGGTCTCAAGGTGGTGATGCCCTACTCGGCAGCCGACACAAAGGGGCTGATGAAAACGGCAATCCGCGACGACAATCCCGTGATCTTCCTCGAGAACGAAATCCTCTATGGCCGTAGCTTCGAGGTGCCCGAGCTTGATGATTTCACCATTCCTTTCGGCAAAGCGCGGATCTGGCGCGAAGGGTCGGATGTGACCATCGTCAGCTTCGGGATCGGGATGCAATACGCACTCGAAGCCGCCGACAAACTTGCCGAGGAAGGGATAGCGGCCGAGGTGATCGACCTGCGCACCCTGCGGCCCATGGATACCGGCGCGATCATCCAATCGGTGATGAAAACCAACCGCTGCGTGACGGTCGAGGAAGGCTGGCCGCAGGGCTCGGTGGGCAGCTACATCTCGTCGGTCCTGATGCAGGAAGCATTCGACTACCTCGACGCACCGGTGATCAACTGCACCGGCAAGGACGTTCCGATGCCCTACGCGGCCAATCTCGAAAAACTGGCGCTGGTGACCACGGATGAGGTCATCGCGGCGGTCAAGCAAGTCACCTACCGTTAAGGAGAGCGCATCATGCCAATCGAGATCCTAATGCCCGCGCTCTCGCCCACGATGGAAGAGGGCACGCTGGCCAAGTGGTTGATCAAGGAAGGTGACACGGTGGCTTCGGGTGACCTTCTGGCCGAAATCGAAACCGACAAGGCGACGATGGAGTTCGAGGCGGTCGACGAAGGGGTTGTCGGCAAGATTCTGATCCCCGAGGGAACCGAAGGTGTCAAGGTGAACGCCCCGATCGCGGTGCTGCTCGAGGACGGAGAAAGCGCGGACGATATAGGCAGTGCGGCTGCATCAGCCTCTGCGCCGGAAGCGGCGCACCCCGCCGCTGACGCGACCGCCGAGGTGTCGGCACCAGCCGCCACCGAGAAGGCCGCACCCGCCGCCCCGGTCGCTGCGGATGGCAACCGTATCTTCGCCTCGCCGCTCGCGCGGCGGATCGCCAGCCAGAAGGGACTCGATCTCAGCACGATCAAAGGCTCCGGGCCGCACGGCCGCATCATCAAGGCAGACGTCGAAAAGGCCGAGGCTCAACCCGCTGCCGCAGCACCGGCCAAGGCTGCCGCAGCACCCGCCGCCGCAGCAATGCCATCTGGCCCCGCCGCCGATATGGTCGCCAAGATGTACCAGGGACGCGACTACGAAGAGATCAGCCTGGATGGGATGCGCAAAACCATCGCGGCCCGCCTGACCGAGGCCAAGCAGACCGTTCCGCACTTCTACCTGCGTCGCGATATCCGTCTCGATGCGCTGCTCGAGTTCCGCAGCACCCTGAATGGCCAGCTTGCAGATCGGGGCGTTAAACTGTCGGTGAACGACTTCATCATCAAGGCTTGCGCCAATGCGTTGCAGCAGGTCCCGGCGGCGAATGCGGTCTGGGCCGGCGACCGGATCCTGCAATTAAAGCCATCCGATGTCGCGGTGGCCGTCGCGATTGACGGCGGGCTCTTTACGCCTGTTCTGCAGGACGCCCACCAGAAATCGCTGTCTGCACTCTCCGCCGAGATGAAAGACCTCGCAACCCGTGCCCGCGACCGCAAGCTCGCGCCCCACGAATACCAGGGCGGCAGCTTTGCCATCTCGAACCTCGGGATGTTCGGGATCGACAACTTTGACGCCGTTATCAATCCACCGCACGGCGCGATCCTCGCCGTCGGCGCGGGGGTTAAAAAACCGATTGTCGGGAAGGATGGCGCGGTCGAGGTCGCAACGGTGATGTCTGTGACACTATCTGTCGATCACCGGGTTATCGACGGCGCACTCGGAGCCGAGCTGCTCAAAGCCATCGTGGACAATCTCGAAAATCCGATTGCAATGCTGGCCTGAGTTAGCCGCAACGAAAATGAGCCGGGCAACCAGCCCGGCTCGCGCGTCACTTGCTGTCTTTGCCCAGCATATGGTTCATTGATACAGACGGCTGATCGCATCCCGCCTCACCCACGATCTTGGCAGGAATGCCAGCGACGGTCTTGCATGGCGGCACTTCCTGCAACACGACCGATCCCGCAGCGACACGGCTGCAGTTTCCGACCTTGATGTTGCCCAAGACCTTTGCGCCAGCACCGATCAGAACGCCGTCGCCGATCTTGGGATGCCGGTCTTCCTCTTCTTTCCCAGTCCCGCCGAGGGTCACCGAATGCAGCATCGATACGTTGTCACCCACCACAGCCGTTTCACCTATGACTATGGAATGCGCGTGGTCGATCATGATGCCCTGCCCAAGCCGCGCCGCGGGATGGATATCGACGCCAAAGATCTCGCTGATCCGCATCTGGAAGAAATAGGCCAGATCGTACTTCCCATCGGTCCAGAGCTGGTGGCCAATCCGGTAGGATTGAACAGCCAGATACCCTTTGAAATAGAGGATCGGCTGCAAGAGCCGATGGCATGCCGGGTCGCGTTCGTAGACCGCGACCAGATCGGCGCGCGATGCCGCTACGATCTTGGGCGCCCGCTTGTAAACATCATCGACGATCTCGCGCAGTATCACCGACGACATCTCGTTCGATGACAGTTTTGCAGAAATCCGATATGAGAGCGCCCTTTCGAGCGACACATGGTGCAGGATGCAGGCGTGAATAAAGCCGCCGATCAGCGGCTCGTCCAGCGTCGCCTGTTGCGCTTCGTCAACAATCCGATCCCAGACGGGATCGAGCATTTCCAGGTTCGTATGCGGACTGGCCATGTTCAGTACCTCCGATTTCCTCAAAGGTAATGCATCTCGCTGGGGCACGCCAAACGTAAAGTTGTGAACGCGCCAATCACGAACCGGCATGGGGAAACCGGCCGTCAAACGCCGGCGACTGTGGTACTGGCGGCAATACCGGGTCCGAAACGCGCCGAAATCTGCGCGACCTCGACCACGAAACTTGCTGAAATGCCGTCGATCGATTGCAGCGCGGCGGAATAGGTCCATGAGCGTTGGTTAATAATCTCCTCGCGCACAATGGCGTTCTGGGAAAGAACCCGCACGACGTATTCCTCGGCGTCTTCGCCCAGCGGCACTTCGGGCGTTTCCCAGCCGTCGCCATCGATCCGCGTCCGGCGGACCCAGGTCAGATCAACATCTCCCGATCCGGCGCGGCGTGCGGTCAGATGAGCAGGCGAATAAGGACGCAGCCCGTTCCCGTCGAAGGCATGCAATTCTTCGGTATAGGACGGATCAGCGTATCCCCGGTTTGACGGCCCGATCCGATAGGTTTGTTCGACACGTCTCAGATTGCTGGCAAGATTAATCTGCTTCGGCGCGCCGTTGATCAGAACGAACCACGAATTCTCCGGCCATGGCAATGACGCCGCGAACTCCGTTCCGAGCTGCCCCCGCAAGCGACCCGAAAGCCGATAGCGCCTCGGCCCGACAAGATCGACGGCCTGAAACTGAAACAACTCCCACGCGTTCGGCTCGCCTGAGCCGATCGCGGCCAGATTTTCACCCGACAGCAGCGCTTCTTCTGAGACCGAGGCCAACTCACCGCGCACCAGTTCCACCTCCAGCGCGGCACCACGGTCAAAACGTCCCGATATCGCTGGTTGGAGAACCGACCGGGTGATGCCAATTACTGAAGGCGCGGTAATGGTGCCATTGAGGGTAAATCCATCTCCAGTAGACGACCGATAAACCGCAGCACCGCCCGGCCATGGCGATCCCGCGACGGCGAGATGCGGCGCATGCGGCACCTCGTCTCCGGTCATCAGCGGCAGATCGAGGAAAAGCGATGTCAGCGGCAGCGGCGGAACGAAAGTGTTTACTGGGGGCAGCTCATCACTCAGATTGGCGGGCTCATAAATACTCTGATCCATCCGGACGGCTTCGACGATCTGGAACGGGCCGTTCTCCATCCGGTCGATGCGAAAGGTTCCAGCCTCGACAGCCTGATCCGCATCAATGGTGATCGTGTCTCCCGCCCGTATGTCCAGTTTCGAAGGCGGTAATGCGAACTTGACCGTGTCCCGTGAGATCCGCGCCTCAGCCAGCCAGCGTTCGGTCAATTGACGCCCTTCGGTCCGCGTCAGCGCCAGCGGTACATCAGATGTCGACACGGCGTGGGTCGACTCGTCGGCAAGCACCGTCTCTTCGGCGACCGTTTCGAAATCAGCATCTGCCTGCGCAAACCGGACGCGGACACGACCGGCAAGTTCTGCTTCAGCTTCGCGTGAGAATTCGTAGCTTCCGTCGACATCCTCGCTCATCGCAAGGTCTTCGAACGCGATGTGCTGCGGCTGGCCCTTGTCGCGCATGACGAACATCAGCGTGCCATCCCGCTCAACCGCATCGAACGCAAAGCGCAGCATCAAGGGCTGTATGGCCGCGCGGGCATCTGAAACGTCGGCGATCTGAAAGCCGCGCACGACACCGTATAGGTGAGACACGTCATAATGCACTACACCGGCGCGGTCACAGATTTCAGACACGACCGAAGCCAGTGTTCGCGACGATGTCCGCCCGTTGATCCAATGCCCCCGGCTATAGTTCTCACCATCGCTCCATAGGCCGGTGTTGTTGGGGAAGAAGGGATAAGGCCGCGTGTCCCATGCCCATGCAAAAGCGCGCGACATGTCAATCATCGGCCCATCGTACAGCTCAGAGACCGGGTTGTTCGACGGATCGCGCCAGTATGACAGCATCGCGCGGTAGTACTGCTTTTGGATCAGATCATCGCGGCCACCGTTCGAATGTTTCGGCAGGCTGCTTTCGGATGATTTCGGATCTAGAAACTTGTTCGGCTGATTGGTGCCCTTGTCGACCGCCGCACAACCAAACTCGGTGAACCAGATCGGCTTTGACCCGGGCTCCCATGCCGTCGGTTCCGCCTGACGCGTGCCAGCAATCCGCTCGTAGTGATAGTTGTCCCACCAGTTGCGGATGTCCTTGTAACGCCAGATCCACGGCTCACCGAATTCGTCGTCCGTGATCGGAGTTCTGATCTGCGCAGCCTCGGCATCGACGGAGTGATAGTACCAGTCATAGCTCTCGCCGCCTTCGATGTTGGCGCGCAGATAGTCGAGGTTGTAGATCTCACCCCAGTCCGCATCCCGATGCCCCTCGACATCTCGCCAATCAGACAGCGGCATGTAGTTGTCGATCCCGATGAAATCGATGTTGTCATCCGCCCAAAGCGGATCGAGGTGAAAATACCGGTCTCCGCTGCCATCCTGGGGTTGATATCCGAAATACTCGCTCCAATCGGCCGCGTAGCTAATCTTGGTTTCCGGCCCCATGATCGCGCGAACTTCTGCCGCAAGAGCTATCAGCCGCTCGACAAAGAAAAAGCGATTGGACTCGGCCCGAATCTGGGTAAGGCCCCTCAATTCCGAACCGATGCAAAACGATTCCACGCCACCCGCGGCGGCGCACAGGGCGGCATAGTGCAGGATGAAGCGGGAAAACGACCATTCCGACGGCCCGGAATAGATCACACCGGAACCCATCTGGAAGTCGCTCGCGGTGGCAGATCCAAAGAAGGCGTCCACTTCGGCCCGGGCTGCGGCCGTTCCATCGGGCGATCCGGTTTGACCGGGCGCCTTCGACGTCGTGATCCTGCCTCGCCAAGGAAGAGGCGCCTGACCAATGCCATCGCTATAGGGATCCGGCAGCGTGTTCCCCTCTTGCTGGTCCATCAGGATGAACGGGTAGAACATCACCGCCTGACCTGCGGCATTCATGGCCTTGATCGCTTCGACAACGGCCGCGTCTGCGGGCGTACCGCCATAGATCGGGCGGTCGTCGACCTGAGCGATCTCCTCAGCATTCGAGCGGCTCAATCCAGACACGCGCCAAGGCATGTTCGCGCCCTCATATTCTCGGCGCTCCACCTTGGGCTTGATCTCGCAACTCCCGCATCGCAGATCGTTACCGAACCATGAAACGATCAGCGACGCAGCCTCGCAATTGGGCAACTCTCCGGTGAGGCTCTCGAGTGACTGCGCAAAGTCCGCCTTCTGTGCCGGCGAATTGACATTGGCGCTCCAGCGACCGGCCTGGCCGTCGGTGTAATGTACAGGCGTCGTAGCGAGGGCGTATTCACCCGTACCCGGCATCAGGGCGACGGCGTTAAGTCCGCGCGCCAGATCATCCCCGGCACCTTCTTCTTCGGGGCGTTCCGGACGGATCACCTCGAAGGAGAACTGGGGAACGCGATTGCCAAACGGACCCAACTGAAGGTCTTCCATGACCACATAGGCGGTCCCGCGATAAGCGGGAACGGTCCCCGGCTCCTCGATCGCTTCCATGGTCGGGTCGGGCAACTGATCGTCGGTGCCCAGATAGACGCGCATGTTCAGATCATCGGGCGCAACCTCTTCCCCATCCGCCCAGACCCGTCCGACATGGGCAATCTCACCTTCGCACAAGGCCAGGGCAAGGCTGACCGAATAGCTGTACTCGCGGGTTTCCGGTTGGCTGGGTGCGCCCTTACCGCCACCGCCGCTCCCACTAACCGTAGTGGTTTCGGTGAATTGCGAAGCCCAGATGATCTGTCCACCAACGCGCATCCGGCCATAGACCTGGCTGACCGCCTCGCCCTCACCTGAACTCGACAACCGGAACCGGTCGATCTTGCCGTGCTCCACGACGTCCGAGCCCTGACCCATCAGGCGTTGGTCAATTACCTTCCCAAGGGTCGCACCCACCACCCGGCCAATAGCGACCGAGGACAGACCAGCAACCGTGCCGCCTATTGAACCACCGATCGCCGCACCTGCAGCTGACAAAACGACTGTAGCCATCAGATCATCTCCTCGGGAAATTTGAACCGCGCAACGATGCGGCGCTGCCAGGGGCGGCTAAGCGGGCTTTCGACAACGCGATGACCGCTATAGGCGTGAATGAAAGTCGGTATGGGTGCCGCAGCACCGATCACGCCCAGATGCTTTGCGACCGCACCGGACTTCATGCGAAAAAGAACAACGTCGCCGGGATCAGGCGCGCCTGCATCGCAGACCAAAAGATGACGCTGGGCCGCCCGCCACAAGGCCTCGTCGCCGCTGGGTTCAGACCAGTCGCGCGAATAGGCCGGGGGCAGCTCTGGTTCTGCACCCAGCACTGCGCGCCAGATGCCGCGGATCAGGCCAAGACAATCGGTACCTGCCCCCATAACCGACATCTGGTGAACATACGGTGTTCCGATCCAATTACGGGCCTCGGCGACGATCTCGGGTCTGCTCATCTCCGGCTTCCCCCAGTATTGGCACCACCTGATTTTGGAACGGCCATGGTCCAGTCATCACCGGGAATATCTGGGAAGCCTTGAAAGTTCAGGAGGTTGTCAAACTTGGCAAGACAGGTCGAGAACCGCTTGTCGCAACCGGCCGTGACACGCACTGCGTCGCCTGGCTCAATCGGGCTGCGGATTGGGCTCCAAAGCTCGATAAACCGTTTGTCTCCATCGACGCTGTCTCGTTTGACGACCCCGGTCAGACCGGCGGCCACACCACCGACAACCTCGAACCGACCGCGCGTGAACCAACCCGGCTCGAAATCCGGAAAGTCGGACCACGAAAAAACACGGCCATTTTCGACATCAGTGACGTCAATAGAGGCCGAAAACATCTCGCGACGGGTATCGAAACGGCATCGTGCATCGCCCAATACCGCCGTGCAGGGTTTTTGATAAACCCGCCCAGTTGGCCGGTTCAAAGCGGCGGTCAGGCCGCGCAGCTCGGCATGAAAGGCGACGCCGTCACGGCGGATTTCGCCGATTGTGCCGCGAAACTGCAGCATCCGCTGACCCGGATCGGCCCAATTCACCAGCCAAGACCTGACCTGGGCATCGTCAAAGCGACCCGCCTCGATATCGTCTTCACGGACTGCAGCATCAGATAGCGCGCCCAAAGCCTCGGTGTTGTCCACGCTCAGGCCGGTCGACTGGGTCAGCGCCGCAGCGCTCAGCCCCGTATCGGCGCGAAAGGTAATACCATCGAATGTGATATCCCGGTCGTGATCGGTGAAACCGAACGCCATACCATCTGTCCGCTCAATCGCCCAGGCCCGGCAGACGGTGGTCAAACCTGTCGCCAGATGGTCAAGCAGCGCTTGTTTGTCCCCGCTCATTTGACCCGCACCTCGACAATCGGAACGTTCGGTACATCACCCGCCTGAAAGCTGGCCACGCTGGTCTGGATCGCATCGGTGTCAAAGCGTACCGGCACGTCGAACTCGAAACCGGCCGTGATCTGCATCTCGGGATCGGGCGGATGCGAAAAGGTGATCAACCCAGTCGCAGTGTCGACTTCATAGTCGATGCCTTCCTGCATCTCGTCCTGCGCAACGCCGATCCGAACGGTGCCCGCGACCGGCTTGGAGACCGGACGATCATAAGTGAAACCGCCCGACCGATAGACCTTGATCAGTTGAAACGCATCTGTATCACCGTCTCCGACCGCGATCTGCTGATCGTCATAAGCAATGTCGCGCGATGCCTTGGACGACTTAAAGTCCGACCAGTCTTTCCAGCGGAAGCCGAAAACACGGCCCTGACGCGCCTCGAAGAACGCTATCAGTGTTTCGATGTCATCCAGCGACCGCATCCCGAGGCCCGCATCGTAACGACGGCGCGAATGGGCCCATGGGGTGTTGCGCTCTTCAAAGCCATTGGCGAGCGTTACGACGTCGGTGCGTCTCTCGGGCCCGCCAACCGAGCCGAAACTCAGGTTCGCCGGAAACCGGACTTCGTGAAAGTTCATCTCAGTGCTCCCAAATGCCCAAATTAACGATTGCGGTTGGAACGGCCCAAGGCGCGGTTCATCTGCGCCGCGATCTGGTTCTGGCTGCGGGCAAATCCCTGAACGTCGGGCGTCGTGATGTTCATGACGACGGTTGGCGCGCCGCCTCCGCCCCCTGCACGAACGCCCAACTTGCCGTCGGGGCCGCGCGCCAGCGGCATGATCGCCTCCGGGCCTGCTTCACCCATGATCCCCATGCCACCGCGCATGCCAAACGGAGTAGTCGAACTGACGACTCCCCCACTTGCAAACGGCATGACCCGGCCCTGGCTGAAAGGAGCGCCATCGGCAAAGGGCAGGATCCCTTCAAGCAGGCCATTCACTCCCGTTGCCAGCAAGCCACCAACGTGATCGGTGACCGGCTTCATTGCCGCGTTATAGGTCGTGTTGACCATCGCATTGGCCACGGTATCGAGCGCGTCTGACAGGCTCAGGCCATCGAATACCAGACCGTCAAAGGCCTTGCGCAATCCCTTGCTCAGCCCACGCTCCAACGTGGCGACATCCTTACCCGTGGCGGAAAGGCTTTCCCGCATGCGGCGCAATTCACTGTCAAAGCCCGTCACCATTACGGTCGCGGACGACACGCTTTCCTTAAGGTTGTCGGTGCTTTCGTCCAGCGCCTCGATCTCGGCCCGATAGTCACTCATCATCCGTTCCTTCGTGTTCGTCCGGCCAAGCGGCCATCAGGGCGGAAAGCCCGTCGCGTTTCAGGGGCGAAGCCGTTGCCGGATCGCCCAACATGATCTGCAATTCGGCCGGGGTCAGGTCCCAGAACTGCTCGGGTCGCAGGCGCAAACCCTGCAGGCCTGCCCGCATCAGGGCGGGCCAGTCCATGCCCGTGCTCAAGGGTTCGGCACCATAAAGGCGCGCGCCAAAAGCTCGGCCGCGACCTGCGCAGCCCGCATCGGCCCGCCGTCGATCGCTGCATGTTCCAGGTCTGCCGGGTCGAATTCGCATTGGCCACCGACAAGCCCCGCCCGCAGCAGGGCCAGCACATCGCGGCTTGAAAACTCGGATGCCTCGAACCGCTCGACCAGCTTGACTAGCGATCCGGTGTCCAACTCAGCCTCCAGCGCCGCAAGCGCCCCAAGCGTCAGCCGCAACACGTGACGCCGACCATCGATGACCAGCGCCACGTCTCCCCTCCAAGGATTTGCCATGGCCGATCAGAGCGCCGTAAATGTCAGGGCACCAGCGCTCGCCAGCGACAATTCATAGGTCGCTTCACCGTTATGGCTGCCAGCGTATTCGATGGCCGTGACCTGAAACGGGCCCTCGACGATCCCGAAATCGGGGATGATGATCTGAAAATCCGGTGTCTCGCCGTCAAAGAATAGCTGGCGGGTCCGCTCATCCGTTGATGCATCCTTAAAGACGCCCGACCCAGTCAGATTGGCCGAACGAACGCCGGCACCCGACAGCAATTCGCGCCAACCGCCCTGGCTTTCCAGGCTGGTGACGTCCACCGTTTCGGCGTTAAAGCTGACGCGCGTGGCCCGCAGACCCGCAATCGTTTCAAACAGACCGTCCGAGGTCATGTCGACCTTGATTAAAAGGTCCTTTCCGTTCTGAGCACCCATGGCTTTTCTCCAGTCTGAGCAAAGGGTTAATTGTCTTCGACCCGCGCGCGGAAGGTCAGATCGATCTTGCGGCCCGCAGCACCGTCGATGCGGCCCGCAGTTGCTTTTTCAAAGGTCAGGGACACCAGCCGACCGCGCGACAGCGCGGGCAGATCCGCCAGCAGCGCATCGCAAACGGCAGCAGCGACGTCCTTTGCCGCGGCAAAGGCCGGCGTTTCGCTCACCACGGTGACGACGACCTTGTGGACCGCTCCCGCGCCGGATTTGTCCGACGCGTCGCTCACCGATTCAGGCCCAAGCGTGATGTAGAGAGACGGCAACGTTCCGGCCGGAATCGCGTCATAAATCGCGGCTCCCACCAGGGACGTGACACCAGGATCGGTGGTCAAGCCGGCATAGATCGCGCCCTGAAGCGCGGCTGAGACGGCATAACTCATGCGACGACCTCCTCATCGGCAAAGCAGGTCAGAAACTCGGCCCGAGGGTCGTATTCGGTCACCGCACGGATGTGGAACAACCGGTTGCCGTCGCGAAACCGCTGACCGGGCTTGGGCCGGGCCGGATCTCCGACAGGGGCACCCCGCACGATGATGCGGTAGCGAACTGCCGAAACCGGGGCCGCACTTGATACCGTTTCGCGGCCCGTACGTGGCTGAATGTCGGCCCAAAGAGTTCCAAGGCCGACCCAGGTTTCCACATAGCCACCGGCATTGTCCGCCACGCGGGTCGGATCTTCCAGATCCACCCGGCGGTTGGGGCGTGGATGTTTCATCGAGCACCCCCGCCGAAGACACGGAAGACACGATAGCGTTCGATCAGACTCGATACCCCGAAAGGCATACAGCCTTCACTCAGCGCTGTTTCGTTGCGGTATTCATAATAGTGGGAGGCGAGCAAAAAGACCGCCTGCCGCAGATCGGCAGGGATGTCGGACCAAAGCGGCCCGAAACCCGCCCAAAACATGATCGAAACCGATCCGGCCTGCGGGATCGTGGGAAGGCAAGAACCGACCGATCGCAGACGCGGGCGCGCCGGATCCTGCTCCAGCCAGATCGAACCTGCGTCAAGCGCGGTCTCGACTCCGTCACTGTCGATGGACTTCAGCGCGGTGATCACACGAACCGGGGCGACGGGCAGAACCTGAGCCTCGGCATCCCGCCACGCGGTGACGCCGTAGGAAAACTGCCGCTCGTAAAGCGCCTTGCCGGTTCGGGCCTCGATCGCCGCCAGGGCGGCCCGAAGAAAGCTACGCAGAACCTCGTCCTGCAAACTGTCCGTGGTAAAGCCACTCCCCACGCGCAAATGCGCTTTGAAATCATCAACCGGCAGTGCGCCGTCGGGCACCGTGGTCTCTTCGATCAACATCATCGAACATCTCCAGAAATTCTGCCCCTCCCCGGATGTGACCACCCACGGGATCGGACGCGCGCCAGGCTGCATTGCTCGGACGGAGGGGAGCAGCTAGACAACACAAACCGAATGACGGCGCGCGCCCGCACCGGGTCGGCACAAGGCCGACCCGGCTATTCACAGCCCCGTTTAGGAGACCGCGAATTTCAGCAGCTTGATCGCTGCATAGTCGCTGACGTCACCGCCAATGCGCTTGGTCGCATAGAACAGAACGTGAGGCTTGGCGCTGAAGGGATCACGCAGCACCCGCAGGTCGGGACGCTCGGCGATGGTGTAACCGGCCGCAAAGTCACCGAAGGCGATTGCGTCAGCACCCGAAGCGATGTCTGGCATGTCCTCGGCGATCAGAACCGGATAGCCCATCAGACGCGCTGGCTCACCGGCGGCCAGACCGTCGCTCCAGAGGAAGCGGCCGTCATTGTCCTTGAGCTTGCGGATCGCGCCAGCGGTCTTGGAGTTCAAAACGAACGTCGCGTTGGCTCGGTACTCCGCACCCAATGCATAGATCAGATCGATGATCGAGTCGGCGGTAAGGCCAGCGTCGACGCCGGTTGGCACATAGCCAAGACTACCCCACGCCCAAGAGGTATCGGCAACGGTGGTGTGGGTCAGAAAGCCCTTGGGCTTGTCGACACCGTCACCGTTGATGAATGCACCAGCCTCGGCGCGGGCAAACTTGTCAGCGATGCGCGACGCGAGCCAACCCTCAATGTCAAAGGCGGCATCGTCTAGCAGGCGCTGAGACGCCTTGGGCAGTGCCGAAAGCTCGTGCAGCGGGATCGTGATGCGGTCGATCTGCGGGGTTGCGGTTTCGGTAGCGGCGGCCGTCTCCGACGCCCAGCCCGTGCCAAATTCGCCCTGATCAACAAGAACGTCGTACGATGTCGCCTCGACATTGACGACCGATGCGATCGAACGGATCGACGCCGTGGTGTTCAGAACCGATTTGACGGTCTCAGACGTTTGCGGATCGACAAGGAAGCCGCCATCGCTGTTGACCGCGGTCGAAAGCGACTTGCCCTCGAACTCAAGGCCGCGCAGGGCGTCGTCGTCGCCCGAACGCAGGTAGGCGTTAAAGGCTTTGAGGTGCGGTGCACCGGCATCCGTTGCGCCTGCCAGGGGCGGGCGTGCAGCAGTCATTTGTTTCCGATCCAGCATGGTCAGTCGCTCTTCTGTTTGTTGAAGTTTGGTTTGGATTTCGGCCTGAAAGCCCTTGAAGTCACTGACAAAACCCTGAACGGCTTGGGTGACTTCCTGAGCCGGAGACAAACCTTCCCCGGCCCGAGACTTGATCTCGGTCTTGCTCATCAGCATGTCCTTGATTGTTGAAACTACGGCGTGCGCGTCAGCGCCGCGCCAGGCTCTCGCGCGCGCCCTCGATGGCCGCCGCCATTTCACGCAATGCAGCGCCGTCGACGTCATCCGCCTTCGCCGCCACACGCGCACTGGGCAGCATCGGGAACGTCACAAGCGACACCTCCCAAAGCTCCAGTTCGGTCAAGAGCCGCTGGCCCTTGTCATTCTTCGTCGCCTTCACCGTGCGGTACCCGATAGACAGACCATCAATGGCACCCGCAGCAATCAGGGCAGCCGCCTCGCGTCCCTTCTCGACATTGTCCAAAAGGCGCCCTTTGACGTAAAGGCCGCGGCTGTCTTCGCGAACCTCGTCCCAAATACCGATCGGCTGGGCCGGATCGTGCTGCCACAGCATCTTGACCGACCGGTCAGCGGCGGCGAGCGACTTTAAGGATGCCGCATAGGCACCCTTGGCGACAACATCATTGCCCTGATCCACCGCGCCGAAATAGCTCGCATAACCTTCGATCAGCGTGCCGTCCTGAATGGCCAGACCGTCTCCAAAGCGCGCGAACTTGTGCTCGAGCCCTGTTTCGTTACCCATCTTTCGCTCCTTCATGGAACTGCGTTGACGACCGACTGGAACGCCTCGGTCAGGATCACGGCGACAACACCGTAAACCGTCAGCCAAAGCCGTTTTTCCAGACGCTCCATCGTCTCTTCGAGGCGGGTCAGCCGCGCCGAGACGTTTTCGAAATGCACAGCACTCAGACGTTCATGTGCCTCCAGCCGCAGCCCGGGGGCACATTGGAAACGGTCGAGGCGGCCGTTGTCAGCCATCGGCCCCCTCCTCGCTGAGGACAGGTAGGCCGAGAAGGCGCCGCTTCTCGGCCTCGCTCAGGAAATCGGCGCTTGCAACGCGGGCCCATTGCGCGTCCCGCTCAGCCGACAGGGCCGAAACCTGATCGAGGTCCGGCTTCAGCTCCAGATCTTCACCGGTATGGGCACCCAGCCATTCCGCGAGGGCGGCTGTCACCCGGGTGACAAGAGGCAGTACAGTCAGGCGAAAAAAGGCCCGGTTGGCTTCCTGGTAATTGGAATAGGTGGCGTCGCCCTGAATGCCCAGCAGCATCGGCGGCACACCAAAGGCCAAGGCAATCTCGCGCGCGGCAGCCTCCTTGGTCTTTTGGAACTCCATATCGGAGGGGGAAAAGCCCATTGGCTTCCAATCCAGACCACCCTCCAGCAACATCGGACGCCCCGCATTGCGCGCTCCGGAATAATTGCTCTCCATCTCGCTCACGAGGCGTTCATACTGGTCGTGGGTCATCGTGCCCTGACCTTCGACACCCTTGTAGACCAGCGCGCCGGACGGGCGCGCCGCGTTATCCAGCAAGGATTTCGACCAGCGGCTGGCGGCGTTGTGAACGTCCAGAGCCATGGCCGCCGCCTGCATCGGGCTCAGGCCATAATGATCGTCCTGCGGGTGGAAGGACTTGATATGGCAGATCGGGCTGGGGTGACCGCTCGCGTCAAAACGATGCGACTTGCCCCCGACAGTGTAATCGTAGGCGACGGGCCAGCCGTCCGAACCCGGAACAACACTCATCCGGTCAGACCGCAGAACATGCAGCTCGACCGGAGCGCCGCTTTCGCCTGCAACCGCCTCGACATAGGCGTTGCCGGTCAGCAGAAGCTGGGCATAGAGCGCCTCCAGCAGCTCTGCCCGTCCCTGCCCCGGATTGGGACGCTTGACCAGCGACAGAACGGGATGGGCGTCATAGCGCTGCAGGCTGTCCTGCAGAACCAAAGGCAGGGCCGAGGCCGCCTCCGCGATCAGCTTGATCGATCGAAAGCCCACCGGATTGCCGGAGAACCCTGACCGGGTCAGCGATACGGCATCACGGGGGCTCCACGCCACGCGGCCCGATGTTTGCCAGGCCACAAGCGGGCCTGCCCCGCTGGCCTTTTGTTCTGACGCGGGCTCTGCCCCCTTGCGCCGAAGGAAATCAAACATCATGCATTCGCTCCTTTGCGTATCCTGACGGCCCGCCGCCAACAAAAAACACTGCCCGGCAGGACAGCGTTTGAATCGATGCGCCCGTGCGACGGGCGGCTTACAGCATCCGGATGCCCGGGCGCCTGAAATTCTCCGATGGCTCCACGATCAGTTCGTGGATGGCCCAGACCAGGGCATCGACACGGTCAGGCGAACCATCGCCTTCGAACCCGCGGACGGTCATCTTGGTCATCTGATCTTCGAGATCTTCGAGGTTGAGGCCATGGCGGACCCGCCCCTGTTCGTAAAGCGCCGCCACGGGCTCGGCCCGGGCCACCTTGCCCCGGCTCGCATGAACCGCCTTGAACGGAACGAGCGGGTCGACCTGACGCAGAACCTCCCGCACCATCTGGCCGCCCTGGTTGACCTCCGCAACCAGCTTGTCGGCCCGAAACTCGTCCATCGCGGCAATCGCAGCCGCCGCCCAGTCGGAGGGGCTTGCCCCCCTGACAGTACGATCGGCAAGCACGTGCGCGCTCCAGTCTTTGGGCGAACCCTCCATGCTGGCGCCAACAACCACGATGCCGCATTCGTCGGCGTTCGCGCCGGAGGTGACCGACGGGTCGACCGCCACGACGATGCGGTCAAGCTCCGGCGTTTTCTCGGAACGACAGCGTTCAATCATCTCCGATGACCAGAGCGTGCCTTCGGCGTCGCTGAGAAGCACACCGTCCAGCTCCTGGCGCCCCAGGCGCGTCCCGGCATAGCGTGCTCGTACCTCTTCGAGGAACGAGGCCGCAAGGTTCGCCCGGTTCTCGTCGGTCCGGGCGTGGGTCTGGACAGTAGACGGCGCCGCCAACAGCGCCTTGAGCAGGTTCGAATTGCGCGGTGTCGTGGTGACACAAACCCGGGGGCGGTCACCCAGCCGCAACGCAAACTGCAGCATGTCCCACGTTTCCTGCGCCTTTTTCCACTTGGCCAGTTCATCGACCCAGGCGCAGTCGAATTGTGGGCCCCTCAATCCTTCGGGGTCATGAGCCGTATGAATGGTCGCCACCGCTCCATTGGGCCAGACCAACATCTTGCGGGTGGCGATCCAGTCCGGCCTGCGATCCGGCGGGGTGCAAGCCATGACGCCGCTGTCACCAAAGATCATGACCTCGCGGACCTGATCGATCGTCTCGCCGACAAGGGCGACGCGGCGACATTGACCCTCGTCCCCTGGCATCGCACCCTCGACCATCGAACGCACCCATTCGGCCCCGGCCCGCGTCTTGCCCGCGCCACGCCCACCCAGAATGACCCATGTCCGCCAATCGCCCTCAGGCGGCAATTGATGCGGCAGGGCCCAGAACTCAAAGACAAAAGGAAGGGCGCCCAAGGCGCCCTTCTGTTGCAGTTCATCCAGAAACTCCGTCTGCTTCTCCGCAGGCAGCGATGCGATTAAGTGCGCAGGCGATTTGCCGCCTCGCCGTTCCAAGATCGATCTCACATCCTGGCGGCACGCGTCTTGATCGCTCGTGCTGGCGTTCATGCAGTAGCCTTTCTGCTTTCTCAACGTGTTCCAGCAATGACCGAAGGCGCCTGATCTGCGCGTCTCCGGCCACTGCCAATGGGTCCTCCCCGGCCTCGACCTGTTCTACGAAGGTTTCGAGTTTCCGACCGAGCCGCCTCAGGTTTCCTACGGTATCGTCGTAGAAGGCCTGAACCGGGTCTTCGGTGTGCTCCGGGGTATTTGTGCTCATTGTGTGTGGATACCCTTTCCCGTTGGACTTGGTCTCCGCACCGAGCGAAATGAAAAAGCGACCACCCGGGGTCACCCGGGGGGCCGCTTGCCCACTTCTTCCAGCTTGCCACAAGAGATACCCGAGACCGTTCGCCGAGTCAAGCAAAATCACCTTAGGAAACTGTATTATCTATTTGTTAATATTATATAATTTCAATAATTAGACAGCGAGATGGCATAATGTCCGGGAATGAAACGACTTTTTGACAGATCGAGGCAAAAAATCAATAGCCTGAGAACTGCGAACTGCCCGTTAAGACACTGATAATATGTGTTAATATCGACCTCAACCAGCAGTTCCCGCTTAGGACACTGTTAGGAAACCGCGCGCCTGACCTAGTTGTCCTGATCCTGCCGCTGTGCTTCTATCTCGCGCCAGCGGGCAACGTTCCGATTGTGCTCGTCCAACGTTTCCGCAAAAGCGTGGCCGCCCGTCCCGTCCGCAACAAAGAACAGATACTCCGTCGCATCCGGCTGACCCGCCGCGATCAGGCTGGCCCGGCCCGGATTGGCAATGGGTGTGGGTGGCAGACCGTCGATGACATAGGTGTTCCAGGGTGTCGACGCGCGCAGCTCGCTCCGGCGTAGACCCCGACCCAGAACGCCCTGCCCCCGCGTGATGCCATAAATGACGGTCGGGTCGGTCTGCAGACGCATCCCGGCATTCAGGCGATTGACGAACACACTAGCCACCTGGCCGCGTTCGTCCGGCACCCCGGTTTCCTTCTCGATGATCGAGGCAAGGGTCAGCAGTTCTTCCGGGCTCTGCAGTGGCACATCCGGATCACGGGCCTCCCAGGCCTCGGCCACCCACTCTTCCTGCTGCTGCAGCATCCGGGCGATGACAGCGTCGCGTTCGTCGCCCGTGGCAACCTCGTAGCTGTCCGGAGCCAAGGCGCCTTCGGGCGGCAGCTCGCTCACCTCGCCACCCAGCACATCGATCTGGCCCAAGGCAGTCGCCACTTGCCAGCTGGTCACGCCTTCGGCCAAAGCAACGCGAAAGCGGGTACCCGCCTGATCCCGTGCGGTGGCGTATTCCGCTGGCACATCGTCCCCGGCAGGATCGAAATTCATCACTTCCACAAAGCGGTTGGTCGCCGGATCCAGTTCACGGACAAGGGTTGAAACACGGTTGACGCCGATGCGAAAGACCACCTCGGTTCCACAGGTGCTCGGACCGCCACGCGTGATCTGATCCACGATCTCGGCCATCGAGGCGCCGGGCTCCAACAGGAAACTGCCGGCCTTCAGCTGGCTTGATTTTTCTTCATAATCCGCACCGATGCGAAAGATCGATCCGTTCGCAATCGCGCCCTGCTCTTCGAGGTCGAGACTCACACGGCGCATCGTCGACCCGCGATCAACCAACAGGCACATGGCATCGGTCAGCGGACCGGCCTCCTGGTACTGTGTGCGCCCCCAGAGGATGACCCCGCCTGCCAGAAACAGAGCGACGGCCAACAGGCTCAGCGCATTCGACGCAAGGCTGCGCCACATAGGCTATACCTTCCCGAATATGACGCTGGCATTGGTACCGCCAAAGCCGAAGGAATTCGACAGAGCAACGTTAACCTGGCGCTCACGTTTGGCATTGGGGGCCAGATCGACGGGCGTTTCAACTGCCGGATTGTCAAGGTTGATGGTCGGCGGGCAGACCTGATCGCGAATGGCGAGGATAGAAAAAATCGCCTCGATCGCGCCTGCCGCACCCAAGAGGTGCCCGGTGGCCGATTTCGTCGATGACATCGTCACCGCACCCGCACTATCCCCTAGCAGCCGCTCAACCGCGCCCAGCTCGACGGTATCGGCCATGGTCGAGGTACCATGGGCATTGATGTAATCTACGTCCTTTGGTTCCAGCCCCGCATTGCGCAATGCGGCGCGCATTGCCCGCTCACCACCTTCTCCGTCTTCGGACGGGGCCGTGATGTGATAGGCGTCACCCGAAAGGCCATAACCAAGGATTTCGGCATAGATCTTGGCGCCCCGCGCCTTGGCATGTTCGTAATCTTCGAGAACGACAATGCCCGCGCCCTCGCCCATGACAAAACCATCGCGATCCTCGTCATAGGGGCGGCTGGCTTTCTCCGGGTCATTGCCACGCTTGGTGCTCAGAGCTTTGCAGGCATTAAAACCCGCAATGCCGATCTTGCAGATGGCCGCCTCGGCCCCGCCCGCAATCATCACGTCGGCATCGCCGTGCTGGATCAGGCGGCTCGCATCGCCAATGGCGTGGGCGCCGGTCGAACAGGCCGTCACCACTGAATGGTTTGGGCCTTTGAAACCGTATTTGATGCTGACTTGGCCCGAAATCAGGTTGATCAGTGCGCCGGGCACGAAAAAGGGCGAAACACGGCGCGGTCCCTTCTCCTCCATCAGCATGGTCGTATTGGCGATGGAATTCAGACCGCCAATACCCGACCCAATCAACACGCCCGTCCGCTCCAGGCTCTCGCGATCCTCGGGCATCCACCCGGAATCCTGAACAGCCTGCTGAGCCGCCGCCAGACCGAACATAATAAAGGTGTCGACCTTGCGCTGCTCTTTCGGCTCCATGTAAGTGTCGGCGTTAAAGGTGCCGTCGGACCCGTCGCCACGCGGGACCTCGCAGGCATAGGTCGTGGCCAGACCATCGGTGTCGAACAGGGTAATGGGCCCAGCCCCTGACTGACCGTCCAAAATGCGTGCCCAACTCGCCTCCACGCCGTCAGCAAGCGGTGTCACCAGTCCAAGCCCTGTCACGACAACTCTGCGCATGCCTCTGCCCTTTCCCAAATCTTTTTCGCCTCATACCGCGCGCGACAGGCGAGGTTCAAGAGCCGGGCGACGCACCACAGGCCAAGTCCCGCGTGCCCGCCTTCTGTTTTGGTGAGCCTGAAGCGAACCGAAACAAGCGCAGTTGCTAGGCGCCAAACAAATCATGACGTGCGCGCGGCAGCGCGCTCCTTTCAGGAACAGCCGCTATGGCGGGCTCTTGCGGATCATCAGGGCGACATCCTCACGCTTGCGCAGGGGCAGATAACCCAATTGACGGGCAAGACGCATGGAGGCCTCGTTTTCCGATGAGATCTGGCAGACCAGCGGGCCCGTCACGACTCTGTCGAACCACTCATGCGCGGCCCGCGTCGCCTCGGACGCATAGCGCTGACCATGGGCTTCCGGGGCCAGAACCCACCCTGCCTCAGGCCAACTGTCGAAATCCTCGCCGTAGCCACGCGCACCATAGAAAAAACCGGTCTGGCCGATCATCCGCTTCGTCGCATGCTCTTCGACAGCCCATTGGCCAAAACCCGTCATGTGCCAATGCCCTGCATTGCGCAGAAAGGCACCCCATGCCGTGTCACGGGTCCATGGCTCGGCACTGATAAAGCGGACCACATCTGGAATGCGCCAAATCTCGGCATAGCGGTCAAAATCCTCGGGCCGCATGGCACGTAGGGTCAACCGGTGGGTGTTTATTGTCGGAATGACGCGACTCATAAGACGCTGTTTGCCCTTGTTTTCGGCCAAAGGCCACGCTGGCCCGACCGGTTACAAGAGCGATACAATCACAAAAAAGAAAACGGCGCGTTTCCGCCCCGGAAACGCGCCGCCGCATGAATTTCTGAGGCTCAGGAGGCCTTTGCGATGAAGCCGACCGCATCACCAAATGTCTGGATGGTCTCTGCCGCGTCATCAGGGATCTCGATGCCGAACTCTTCTTCGAACGCCATAACCAATTCGACGGTGTCAAGGCTGTCTGCGCCCAGGTCGTCGATGAAGGATGCGTTTTCGGTCACCTTCTCTTCTTCGACACCAAGGTGTTCCACAACGATCTTCTTAACGCGATCGGCGATGTCGCTCATATCTTAGTCCTCATTCCGTTGGGCTTGTTGTGCTGCCCTAAAGTTTTGCCCCCCGTCCGGGACGGCTCTGGTCTTGCCCGCTTGGGGCGGTGAAGCCCGAGACCCATCCCCGGGAAAATCTGGGCCGCCTATAGCACATGCCGCAAAGATGGCAAGGCGTCGCCAGCTGGCCTACAACATGGCCATCCCGCCGTTTACGTGCAAGGTGGTGCCGGTAACGTACGCGGCTTCGGAGCTTGCCAGATAAAGGACCGCGCCGGCGATTTCCTCCGGCTTTCCCATCCGTCCTGTAGGGATCTGGCCCAGGATGCCGGCCTTCTGATCATCCGTCAGCTTATCGGTCATCGCGGTTTCGATGAAACCCGGCGCCACGGCATTCACGGTGATCCCGCGGCTTGCCACCTCGTAGGCGATGGACTTGGTCATACCGACCATCCCGGCCTTCGATGCCGCATAGTTCGCCTGACCCGGATTGCCCGTGGCCCCCACGACAGAAGAAATGTTGACGATCCGGCCCCAGCGGGCTTTCATCATACCGCGGATCACACCTTTGCAAAGCCGCATGGCCGAGGTGAGATTCACGTCAAGCACCGACTGCCATTCGTCGTCCGACATCCGCATGAAAAGGTTATCGCGGGTGATGCCAGCGTTGTTGATGAGGATGTCGACACCTCCCATGGCGTCGGCCGCCTGTTTCGGCAGCGCCTCGACGGCTTCGCTATCGCTCAGATTGCAGGGCAGCACATGCGCCCGCTCACCCAATTGGGCCGCCAAGGCCTCCAGCGGCTCAACCCTGGTGCCGCTCAGGCCCACAGTGGCCCCGGCGTCATGCAAAGCCTTCGCTATGGCCGCGCCAATCCCGCCCGATGCACCGGTGACCAGCGCCGTCTTATCCGTCAAATCAAACATGTCAGCCCTCCAAAAGGCCCTTGATATCGTCAGGGGTGCCGACCGCGCGGGCTGCCACGCTGCGATCAATGCGCCGGACCATTCCGGACAGCGCCTTACCCGCCCCGATCTCCCACATCTCAGTCACGCCATTCTGGGCCATCCACAGAACGCTCTCGCGCCAGCGGACCGATCCGGTCACCTGTCGGACGAGAAACTCGCGTAGCTGCGCTGCATCCGCGCAAGGTTCTGCGGTGACATTCGGGATGACTGGTACCTTGGGATCCGCAATTTCGACCGCCGCCAGCGCGTCGGACATCACGCGGGCCGCGGGTTCCATCAACGAACAATGAAACGGAGCCGAGACCGGCAGCATCACCGCGCGTTTCGCGCCCTTGGTCTTGGCCAGCTCCACGGCACGTTCGACAGCCTCTTTGTGGCCGGAGACAACCACCTGGCCGGGATCGTTGTCATTGGCGGCTTCGCAAACCTGCCCTTGCGCCGCCTCTGCCGCGACAAGCGTCGCCTTGTCGAAATCGAGACCAAGCAAAGCGGCCATGGCACCGACACCAACGGGAACGGCCTCTTGCATCGCCCGACCGCGCGTGCGCAGCAGCCGCGCGGTGTCCGACAGGCTCAACGCGCCGGCGGCGCAAAGGGCGGAGTATTCGCCAAGGGAATGGCCCACAACGTACGAGGCGCGGTTAATCCCGAAACCTTCGGCCTCCATCGCCCGCAGCGCCGCGATCGAGGTCGCCATCAACGCCGGCTGGGCATTCTGTGTCAGGGTCAGGGTTTCGGCATCGCCATCCCAGATCAGCGTGCTCAGCTTTTCACCCAAGGCCTCGTCAACCTCGTCGAAAACCGCGCGTGCCTGGGGATAAGCCTCGGCCAGATCGCGGCCCATGCCGATCGACTGGGCCCCCTGGCCGGGAAAAGCAAATGCGATAGTCATTCCGCCCCCTGTCTCTTATCTTGTTCGGGCGGTGTAATGTGATGAAAGGGTCAGCACAAGACATGCCCCGCCCGCACGAGGAATGTGCGCAGATTGCTATTTGCCCCGCTTGGCCGTCACATCACCTTAATAGAACAAGACGATAGCAGCGGGACCAATCGGAGGTTTATATGGCCCTAGCGAATACGACACAGACTTATGGTGGCGTGACAAAGACATTTCACTGGCTGACCGTTCTGCTGATCTTCACGCTTATTCCGCTGGGGATCGTTGCCAACGCACTGCCCTATGAGACGTCCGAAGAGCTGGCGCAAAAGGCGTTCCTTTTTTCCATCCACAAAACGCTGGGCGTCTTTACCTTCTTCGTGGCGCTCGCGCGTATCCTGTGGGCCTATAGCCAACCCAAACCCGGATTGCTCCATCCGGACCGCAAGATGGAAAGCATGGCGGCTGAAACGGTGCACTGGCTGCTCTACGGTTCGCTGCTGCTGGTGCCGCTATCAGGTTGGGTACACCACGCCGCGACCACGGGTTTCGCACCGATCTGGTGGCCGTTCGGCCAGAACCTGCCCTTCGTGCCAAAGGATGAAGGTATCGCCAATACCTTTGCCGGGCTGCACGTGGTGTTCGAGAGGGTGCTTGTCCTGTCGCTGTTTTTGCATATTGCAGGAGCACTGAAGCACCATTTCATCGACAAGGATGTGACGCTCAAACGAATGTGGTTCGGTCAGGTCCGCGTGCCCGAAGTGGCCAGCGAGCACCGCCTGGTCCTTCCATTCGGTGTTGCATTGTCGGCATGGGCTGCAGCAATCCTGATCGGTGGCAGTCTGGGGGTCTATCAGGGCAAAGGCAGCGCGGTCGAAGCGGCGCAGCTGGAGCAGGTCCAGTCAGGCTGGCAGGTCGAGGACGGCACGCTCGGGATAGAAGTCGTCCAACTGGGCTCGGCCGTTCAGGGCAGTTTTACCGATTGGACGGCGGCAATAGACTTCGATCCGGACGTCGCCGAAGGGCAGTCAGGCACGGTCGATGTCACGGTGTCCGTCGGGTCGCTCGAACTGGGTTCGGTCAAGGAACAGGCCATGGGGGCAGATTATTTCAACGTTGCCGAATTCCCAACTGCGAACTTCGTCGCCGACATCGTAACGCTGCCAGAGGGGTACGAAGCCCAGGGCAACCTGACGATCAAGGGCACCACGATCCCGGCAAGGTTGCCTTTCACACTGCAACTTGACGGGCCAAGCGCCGCAATGGAGGGGCAACTGATTATCGACCGTCGTGACTTTGCCATCGGCATGGGGATGACGGATGAAAGCTCGCTCGGCTTCGACGTTGTGGTGAAGGTCACACTCAACGCAATCCGGTGACCTGTACAACGACGTTGATCGTGCCCGTCGCATACGTTCGCTGATCGACTGCTATTCAGAGGATACGCCGCGAAGGCTAGCTCCGAGCCCAAAAGAATGAATGCCGCATGCTTCACGAAAGGCAGCAAGTGCCTTTGCCATTGGAAAAACGGCCGACTGCCGGACGCTGTCGTTGATACGCCTTAGAGGCCGCAATTCACTGACCCGGCGCTGTGATCTCTGCGCTCAAACGCCGCCGTAGGTGCAGTCCTCATCGTCCTGTCTGTAAGCTCTCTGGCTTATGAGGGCTGCGGGACACTTGTCGCAAAGGCCGCCTTCGGGTGTTCACGGCATTAAAATGCGAGTGTAAGCAACACTTTGCACCGAATGCCGGATCGTTGACTGGACACATTTTCGTGGCGCAATCGGGCGGAGCCGGGGATAAACGCCTAATCCGCGGTCATTCTCCAAGTGTTCGAACACGACGACGTTGCCCTGTTCTGCATTCTTGCTACTGTCACCCGATGACGCGGGCCAAAGGGGGATTCATTATGAAACGCAACGCATTGATAGAATTTGGGATAGATCGACGCAGCCTGATCATAGGCGCAAGCGCAGCTGCCGGGCTTGCAGCGTTGCCAAAACGGCTTATGGCGCAGGAGCCATTGAGCGTGGCGGGCATATATACCGTTCCAGTCGAACAGCAGTGGGTCAGCCGTATCCACATTGCGGCAGAGGCCGCCCAAACCGCAGGTCAGATCAGCTATACGTTCACGGAAAACACCGCCAATACCGACTATACCCGCGTCATGCGCGAATATGCCGAAGGCGGCGCAAAGCTGATCATCGGTGAAATCTTCGGTGTTGAAGCGGAAGCGCGAGAAGTGGTGCTGGATTACCCGGATACTGCGTTCTTGCTGGGCTCGTCCTTTCTTGAGGACCCCGCCTATCCGAACCTGTCTGTATTCGACAATTACATTCAGGATGCGGCCTACCTGTCAGGCATCATTGCCGGTGCAATGAGCGAAGCAGGCAATATCGGTATGGTTGGTGGCTTCCCCATTCCAGAAGTGAACCGTCTGATGCATGCCTTTATGGCGGGTGTTCGAGAAATGAAGCCCGACGCAACATTCCAGGTGTCTTTCATCGGCTCCTGGTTCGATCCACCGAAGGCCAAGGAAACGGCTTTTGCAATGATCGAGAATGGGGCCGACATGATGTATGCGGAACGCTTTGGGGTCTCCGACGCCGCACAGGAGCGTGGGGTCTTGGCGATCGGCAATGTCATCGACACGCAGGCAGACTATCCCGACACCGTCGTCGCCTCTGCGCTTTGGCACTTTGAGCCGACAATGCAGGCGGCGCTTGCCGCTGTCTCGGATGGCAACTTCACTGCGGCCAACTACGGCCTTTACTCTTACATGAAGGAAGGCGGCTGCTCTCTTGCCCCCTTGGGCACTTTCGAGGGCAAGGTTCCCGCGGAAGCTATGGCGCTTGTCGCTGAACGCGAAGCTGCAATCCGGGGCGGCAGCTTTGTCGTGGAGGTAGACGACTCGGAGCCCGTGTCCTCCTGATGACCAAGACGGCGGAGGCGCGGGAGGTTGTCCTGCGCCTCGACGGAATTACCAAGCGGTTTGGCAGTTTGACAGCCAATGACAAGATAACCGTCACGCTGCACAGGGGCGAAGTCGTCTCGCTTCTAGGCGAAAACGGAGCCGGCAAAACCACCCTTATGAACATCCTCTTCGGGCACTACACGGCGGACGAAGGGTGTGTTGAGGTGTTTGGCGATACCTTGCCTGCCGGCGCGACCGGTGCTGCGTTGAAAGCCGGTATTGGTATGGTTCACCAGCATTTCACGCTGGCAGGCAACCTCACCGTTCTCGACAACATCCTGCTGGGCACCGCGCCGCTTTGGTCCTTGGGTGGCCGCCGCAAGGCAGCTGAGGCCCATGTCAAAGTGCTCGCCGACAGGTTTGGACTGACCGTCGACCCTTCGGCAAAGATCGCCGCGCTTTCGGTGGGTGAGCGTCAGCGGGTTGAGATCCTGAAAGCCCTCTACCGCGACGCCCGCGTCCTGATTTTGGATGAGCCCACAGCAGTACTGACGCCGCAAGAGACGGATTCGCTCTTTGACACCTTGCGCAAGGCGGTCGCGCAAGGGCTGTCTGTCATATTCATTTCCCATAAGCTGCATGAGGTTATGGCCATCTCCGACCGGGTTCTCGTGTTGCGTCATGGCAAGCTTGTTGGTGAGAGGCGAACGACCGAGACAACGCCCCATATGCTTGCTGAACTCATGGTCGGGGCAGAAATCACCCAGCCTGTGCCGTCCATCGCAAAGCCCGGTCCCACGCTTTTAAGCATGCGTGACGTTTCGGCCCATCCGTCGGGACACAGAACCGGGCTTCGCGGCATCGATCTGGACCTGCGCGCGGGCCAGATCCTGGGCCTCGCCGGTGTTTCCGGGAACGGGCAAGGCGCCCTTGCTGATCTCATCTCTGGCGAAACAAGGCCGGACAGCGGCGAGATGCGACTGGGCAATGAGGATGTGTCTCAGTGGTCGCCACGCGCAGCACTTGCGGCCCAAATCGGGCGTATTCCCGAAGATCGCCACAGCACCGGCAGCATCGCCGATTTCTCACTTGCTGAGAACACGATCATGGAGAGCTACAAGGAACCGCGGATCAGCCGTTTTGGTTGGATGCGCTGGCCCGCCGCCGAGGCCTTTGCACGGAAGGTGATCGACCGATACGACGTACGCTGCCCAGGCCCCGAGACAAAGATCCGCCTTCTGTCGGGCGGCAATATGCAGAAACTCATACTCGGTCGCGTGCTTGAGTCTGATCCCCGGATCATTCTCGCCAATCAGCCGGTGCGCGGGCTTGATATTGGAGCCGTCACCTACGTGCAGGAGCGCCTGATCGCGGCCCGGGACGCGGGTGCAGCCATATTGCTGATTTCTGACGATTTGGACGAGATTATGGGGCTGGCAGATGTGATCCGGGTGATGTCCGAGGGACGGCTTTCGCCCGAATTCCCACGCGGATCGCTCACTGCCACTGAACTGGGCCGCTGGATGGCGGGAGAGGGGTTCGACCGTGCGGCTTGAACCAATCAGCAATCCGACTTTCGCCCGATCCGTGGGCTTTCCGGCAGTCGCGCTTGGGCTTTCGGTGGTGGTCGCGTCCATTCTCGCGCTGTTGGCGGGGGCCAGTCCTTTCGCGACGCTGGGGCTGATCTTGAAGGGGGCTTTCGGGTCGCAGTTCGCCGCGCTTGAAACCTTGAACCGGGCGACACCTTTGATCTTTACGGGACTTGCGGTGGCTGTCGCGTTCCGTGCGAAGCTCTGGAATATCGGCGCAGAGGCACAGCTCTACGTTGGGGCACTGCTTACCGTCGTTTTTGGAACATCCGCTCTTGGGCTGCCGGGGCCGCAACCGCTTATATTGATCGGCTTGGCTGCGATGATTGGAGGGGCGGTGATGCTGCTTGGCCCTGTCATCCTCAAGACCCGGTTCGGCGTCGATGAGGTGGTCACGACCCTCCTTCTCAACTTTATCGTGCTCCTTTTTATCTCCCTCCTGTTGGAAGGTCCGCTGAAAGACCCGATGGGGATGGGTTGGCCCAAATCGCCCCGACTGGACCCGGATGCGCGCCTCCCTCGGATTGTTGAGGGGCTGCGCCTGCACTGGGGCTTTGCACTGGCGCTGATCTGCGCTGCGGTGGTCTGGGTCATCGAAACCCGCACCACGCTTGGATACGAAATCCGGGCCGTCGGGCAAAACCCGCGCGCCGCCCGCTTTGCGGGCGTTCCTGTGAACATCGTCCTTGTGAAGACCGCGCTGCTGTCGGGTGGGCTGGCAGCGTTGGCGGGATTTTCAGAGGTCGCAGGGCTGAAAGGAACGCTGACGCTCGATATCAGCCCCGGGTTTGGCTACACCGGGATCATCGTGGCGATGCTTGCACTTCTGCATCCGCTGGGCGTCGTCATCTCTTCGATCTTCGTTGCAGGCGTGTTCGTCGGCGCAGATAGCATGAGCCGTGCCGCCAGCGTCCCTACCTACATCGCGGACTTGCTGCTGGCGACGGCGCTTCTCTTCATGGTTCTCTCTATTCTTCTGACAAGGTTCAGGATCGTGAGGGGCTGATGGAGCTTATCGACATCCTCCTCTCTGCCAGTTTTTGGGCCGCTGCCGTGCGCATCGCCTCGCCTTTGATCTTTGCAACGATGGGCGAATTGATCTGCGAACGGGCCGGTGTTTTGAACCTTGGGATCGAGGGTATCATGGTGGCCGGTGCCTTCGCCGGATGGATGGCTGTCTATGCGGGCACAGGGCTCTGGTTGGGTGTGGCCGTCGCAATGGCAGCTGGCATGCTCTTTGGTCTTCTGCATGCAACGCTCACCGTGCCATTCGGACTATCCCAACATGTGGTGGGGCTGGGCATCACGCTTTTGGCCACGTCGGCGGCCTATTATGCTTATCGACTGGCCCTGCCAGAAGTCACGAGCCCCCCGCGGATCATCCCCTTCCAACCCTACGAGATCCCCATCCTGTCCCAGATCCCAATTCTGGGGACTGCGGTCTTTGGGCAAACCCCACTGACCTACCTGGCATTTGTCGTCGTAGGCCTCACCGCCTTTATCCTGTACCGAACACCCTTGGGACTGGCCCTCCGAGCCGCTGGAGAAAATCCTTCGGCTGTTGAGGCGCAGGGCCTGTCAGTTAATGCGCTTCGGATGGGCGCCGTCGTCGTCGGCTCGGGGCTGATGGCAGTTGGTGGCGCTTTCCTGACAATGTCCGCCTTCGACAGCTTCTTTTTTGAGATGGTCAATGGCCGCGGATGGATCTGCATCGCACTGGTTGTTTTTGGCGCCTGGCGACCGGGCAAAGCGCTTTTGGGTGCGTTGCTTTTCGCCGCATTCGATGCCCTGCAGATACGACTGCAACAGACCGGTCTGGGATCCGTTGTGCCCTACCAGGTTTTCTTGATGATCCCCTATATCCTGTCGATCCTTGCCCTGATCCTGATGTCACGCCGTGCCGAAGTGCCTGCCGCACTGATGATGCCCTACAACCGTGGAGAACGCTGATGCCAAGCTTCGACATTCTTGTGAAGGGTGGAACCCTGCCTGACGGATCAATTGCCGATATCGGCATTTTCGGCGACCGCATAACCGCGATTGGGCAATTGGATGGCGTTGAAGCAGGGGCAGTCATTGATGCCACGGGCGATCTGGTTTCAGCGCCCTTTGTTGATCCCCATTTCCATATGGACGCGACGCTCAGCTACGGCACGCCCCGGATCAATGCATCGGGCACATTGCTGGAAGGGATCGGACTCTGGGGTGAACTTAAGCAAACCGCCACGGTTGATGACATGGTCGCCAGGGCGCTTTCATATTGTGACTGGGCCGTCTCAATGGGACTCCTTGCGATCCGCAGCCATGTGGACACCTGCGATGACAACCTGAAGGGCGTTGAGGCGATGCTTCAGGTGCGTGAGACTGTGCGCCCCTATCTCGATCTGCAGCTCGTCGCCTTCCCGCAAGATGGCCTGTTGCGCGATCCCGCGGCACACGCCAACACCTTGCGCGCGCTCGATATGGGGGTCGATGTCGTTGGGGGTATCCCCCACTTCGAACGGACGATGGCAGATGGCGCCGAGAGCATCCGTATCCTGTGCGAAATCGCGGCAGAACGCGGCCTACCCGTGGACATGCACTGCGATGAGACCGACGACCCCGACTCGCGCCACATCGAAAGCCTTGCATTCGAAACGCAGCGGCTGGGTCTGAAGGGGCGCGTTGCAGGCTCTCATCTGACCTCAATGCACTCGATGGACAATTACTATGTCTCGAAGCTGATCCCCTTGATCGCCGAAAGCGAAATCAGCGCCATTCCGAACCCGCTGATCAACATCATGCTGCAAGGGCGGCACGATACGTTTCCGAAACGCCGGGGTTTGACGCGGGTCAAGGAAATGCAAGCGGCAGGCATTCGCGTTGGCTGGGGGCAGGACTGCGTACGGGACCCGTGGTATTCGTTGGGGACGGCCGACATGCTCGATGTGGCCTTCATGGGGCTGCACGTGGCGCAGATGTCCTCTCCAGAAGAGATGCGGCGTTGCTTTGACATGGTTACGGTAGAAAACGCGGCCATTCTCGAACTTGCAGACTATGGCTTGCATGAAGGTGCTTTGGCATCGCTGGTCGTTCTGGATGCCCAAGATCCAATCGAAGCCGTGCGGCTGCGACCGGATCGGCTGGTTGTCATTTCGAAAGGAAATGTGGTCTCGCAAAAGCAACGCAATGATAGTCGACTGACACTTCCGGGAAGACCTAGCGCCGTCCGAAGACGGCACCGGGTTCTAAACGACTAGGGCAAGGCGACCCGTCGGTTGCGCTGACGCCGAAATGGATGTGACTTTGCCAATCTACACGATGGTCAAACTACGTTGAGCCAATCAGCGCGCGCTATCCGCATCGAACAAGAAAATTATGCGCGCGGGCCAAAAAAATGAAGAGACAGTAAGCCCATTCATTTCAATCCGGGCAGTTGATCATGCTGCAGTGCAACCTCTGAAAAGCAGACGCTCGGACGCTACAGAACTTCCAATCCTCGCTACGAACCAAGTCAGAAATGAACTCGATGCCTTTCCGCTCTAGACGTTTGCGTGTCCGAGCGGGCGGATTGAATTGGTCCCAGACAACTGGACCGATAGCTAAGGTGTATCCCAAACCTTTGAAGGGATACGAGAGGCCATCTAGCTCGCACAAACCCAGGATGGGTTTGAGGCCCGGAGCGTGGTCAGAAAGTGGATTGCATTCTACAATACAGAGCGCCCCCATTTCGCGACTGACAGACAGGTGCCGGATGACGCCCATTGGGCAGGCTTGCAGCAACAAAAAGCAGCATCAATCCTAAACCCGATATACCCTAGAAACGCTGCAAACCTGTCCGGACAAACTGAACCACCACTGTTTCGGATAGCAGCTTAACTGAAGTATGGCAGGTTCTTTGACCTTGCGGCCCGAACCCAGCTCGGCACGAACGGCACGACCTTGTCCTGGGTTGGCACCCGGATCTCGATGAAGTTGGCGTCACTATTCGCGATGGCGTTCGCCAATACCGGTTCGATTTCAGCCTCTGACGTGATCCGAGTTGCTTCAAAACCAAAACCCTCGGCAACTCGCACATAGTCGACGGCATCAAAGTCGGTCGACCACGGTTCGTCGACCTCGTCCAAAAGGACGGCTTCACCTCGGATCCATCCAAAACTGTCGTTGCGGTTCAGGATCACGGTCACGTTCTTGCCGGAGCGCTTGATCGTCTCCATGTCGCCCATCACGAAACCGAAGGACCCGTCCCCGGTGAACGCAATGATTGGCCCGTCGCTGGCCACTGACGCCCCAAGCGCTGCCGGCACCGAGTAGCCAAGCGCACCCATGGAATAATTGGATATGTAGCGCCGCCCGGCCTTGCGAAACGTCAGCAAAGCGGACGGGTAGATCGCGCTGACCCCCGGTTCCGACGTGACAATCGCGTCATCCGGCATCAGGCGGTCCAGCACCTTTGACAGCTTGACGGGCGAAATGGTTCCGTCCGGCATGGGCATGTTGGAGTTGAAAACTTTGTCGAGCGCGCTTTGCTTCATGTCGGTCAGGTCGACACGGCGGCGGTTAAGGCCTGGGTGATCAGCCTTTAGGCAGTCGACCATATACTGAAGGGTTGCGCGCGCATCCCCTACCAGCCCCACATCGACCGGGAAGTTGTTGCCAACATGCGCTTCGGCAATATCGAGGTGAAGAAACGTTTTCGACCCTGGATCGCCGTAAAGCGTCCATTGATCCGTGGCTGCACTGTCGGTGTTGCTCCCGATGAAAAAGATCGTGTCAGCATCGCGTAGGTACTGGTTGGCATGCTCCATCCCTCCTCGGGCCCCGATCACGCGCAAGGCCAAGGGATGATCTTCGGGGACCGTACCCTTGCCGGGCGTCGTCGTGCCCACCGGGATTTGCAGCATCTCGGCCAGTTGGAGAATGATATCGGACGCCTGAGAGATCAGCCCGCCCTGTCCGCAGACGATGGCGGGTTGCCGCGCAGCCAGCAGAACATCAATGGCGACCCGGCACTTGTCGTGATCAGCCACCGGACGATGCGCGGGATACGCGCTGTATTCCGGCTCGGCATACAGATCAGTCAATTCTGCTTCTTCGCCGAAGATGTTGATGGGCACACGGATATGTACCGGCGCAGGTCGTCCCGAGGTCGCAACGCGGAACGCCCGCCGCAACAGGAAAGGTATGTCGCTGACCTTGGTCACGACAAAGGACTCTTTGCAGATGCTTTGATAGAGCGCCGCCTGATCCACGCCTGTCAGCCCGTGCCTCTTGTCATGGTTGAGCGGAATGTCAGAGCTAAAAAAGATGACCGGAACCGAGCTGAGGAATGCTTCGGTTATGCCCGGCACGCAGTGCGTGACGCCGGGGCTTGGCGCCTCAAGCACCGCGGGTTTGCCGGTGATCTTGGCATAGGCCTCGGCCGCATAGGAGGCGGTCCTTTCGTCCCGCGTCAAAACGAACTCGATGTCTGAATACGCCCTCCACTCCTTGTAGAGCCCGATCGTCGTTTCCCCCGGCAGGCCAAACACATGGCGAACGTCGTGCAATTCCAGCATTCGCAGCAATGCTTGTGCACCGTTCATGCGCGTGGGCTTTGGGGATATCGGCATCAGTTGTCTCCGCCCGTCAAAAGACACGTGCGATACCGCGCAAGCGTGTCGGGATTTGGTGCGGCGCCAAGGCCGGGAACTGCGGGTACGTGGACATATCCGTGGTTTACCGGGAACGGTGTTTCAGCAATATCAGCCGCAGCATAGAAGGTGGGCATATAGAACTCGCACCCAAGCGTCAGGTCGGGGATGGCAGCCATCAAGTGGGTCCCGGCCATATGGGCGATGGATGTTTCGAACATGCAGCCACCATAGACGTCTATACCGGTCGCGCGCGCAACAGCAGCGATTTCCATACACCTGCGTACTCCACCAGATTTTGCTATTTTCAGCGAGAAAATATCAGCAATCCGCGCCGCTGCCCCTCGGGTGGCATCATTCATGTCAAAGACGCTTTCATCGGCCATGATTGGGACATCGACAGCGTGTGTGATTTCAGCCAACGCTTCGCGTTCGTGGCGTTTGACGGGCTGTTCAACGAAATCTGGGCGAAACGCTTCGAGATCACGAATGTGCCGGATCGCGTCGTATGCCGGCAGCCCCTGATTGTAGTCGATACGCAGACGAATCTCGTCTCCGTAAAGTGCGCGCAGCCTTGTCAACCGCATCAGGTCAAAGGCGTGATCCATGAAGCCGGTCTTTAGTTTGAAGATCCGAACGCCACTGTCCCATATGCGCGCAACGTCCTCTAGATCTGCATCGAAATCTGGATTTGCGACTGAAAAGCTGAGCGGGATACGGTCGCGGTGCCGCCCGCCCAGAAGCTCGACAACAGGCTGCCCGAAGATCTGCCCGCAGAGATCGAGCAGCGCACATTCCAAGGCGGCCTTGGCCTCGGGGTGGCCCACAATGACACGGTCGGCCTCGGACAGGATCGGCTCTACCAGAACTGGATCGCGCCCCATGACAAGCGGGCGTAAATGCCCGTGCAGCGCCGCGGTACTGGCCTCAATCGTGCCGGTAAAAACGGGCCATGGCGATGCTTCCCCCCAACCCGTCAATCCAGTGTCGGTCACAAGCTCACACAGAACGGCATTGATCCCGGCCACATCACCCGACCCGTGCGAATGCACGGTCTTGGCCGGAACTGATACGCAATGGACGCGCATCTCGGCGATGCAGTGATCGCTCATGTCGCATTCGACCCGTGGGTTCGGACATCGTCGAGATCGACCAAGAACCGCCGGGGCAACAGAGCGGCCTGAAACCAGATCAGGTGGGTATAGACGGAAAACACGGGGCGTCCCGTGGCACGCCGGATATCCGCAGCATAGGGCACCATGTTGGTGCATTCGAGCAATATCGCCCCTACCTGCGGATTGTCCGTCACGAGCTGTTGGGCGGCGGCGACATTGTCGGATCGGGCCTGGTCAAAATCAATCTCTGCCGCGTCATCGAGTATGCGCGTGGTAAAATGCGACTGTGCACCTGTGCCGGCGACCGGGGTGTCATGCGGAATGCCCGCCGCGTCCAGATGCGCCTTGGTCAGCGTCTCGGACGAGATGGTCAGAATACCAAGGGACTGATCGGCAGGCAGCGACTGGCGGATCATCTGCGCCTGCAATAGGGACGATGACGCTATGGGCACCCCAAGCGCGCGGGACATATCGTTCTGAAACGGGACGAGGAATCCGCAGTTGGTGGCGATCCCGTCGCATCCCATGTCGACCAGCTCGCGCCCCGCTGCGATAAACGCATCAAGCAATGGTGCCGCATCGCCTCTTACCACATTGTCAGGTGTCGCGGATGGCACGACTTTAAACTGAACCGGAAAGGGCCATGTGGCAGCATTGCCGATATCCCCGGGAATGCGCGGAAAGCGGGTATTCAGCATCAGGATGCCTACGGATGCGCCGAAAACCGTCTTACCGCCGAATGTCGTCATATCTGCCCCAAACACCGCCGCCCTGCCCCCACGGGTTGCGAACGGCCATGAATGAGAGCCTAGTGCAGCGCTTGCTTTGCATACAAGCCTGTGCATTGATCGGGCGGCGCTTTCTCCGGCGCGCCTTGGGGAACAGTGGATGCCAGATCGCGTGATCATAGCGGGGGCCGGGATCGTGGGCGTATCCACAGGCATATGGCTGCGGCGCACCGGCGACGCACAGGTCACCATCATCGACCGCCTTGCGCCAGGCGAAGGTACCTCGCACGGTAACGCTGGCGTCATAGCTGCCTGCTCGGTTGCCCCGGTAACAGCGCCGGGGCTTGTCAGAAAAGCGCCCCGGATGCTGGCAAACCCCGATTTCCCTCTGTTCATCCGTTGGGGGTATTTTCCAAAACTGCTGCCATGGCTTTTGAAGTACCTCAGCCACGCCAACGACAGCGACACCCGTCGCATTGCCAAGGGCCTTGCCACTGTGGTCGAGGACAGCGTCGCCCAGCACAAGGCGCTCGTTGATGACACCGACGCCGCTAGGTATGTGCATGAAAGCGACTATTCCTTTGCTTATGCAGATCGTACTGCATTCGATGCGGACACATATACATGGGCCCTGCGCCGCGAGGCCGGTTTTGAGCCCCTCATCCGGGAAGGCAGTGCAGTCCATGAATACGAACCTAACCTGACGCCCGAGGTGGGTTTGCTGGCAACGATGCAAGACCACGGTTTCGTGCATGACCCGGGCGGCTATGTCAAAGCGCTGGCAGTCGAGTTCGAAAAACTCGGAGGCAAGGTTCTGCAGGCCGAAATCAGGGATCTTGACCTGACCGATGGCAAGATCACCGGGGTGCAAACCGACGCAGGCGCATACCGCTGCGACCGCGCTATCCTCGCCACTGGGGTCTGGTCAAAGCCGCTCATGCAGAAGCTTGGTTTGAAAATCCCTATCGAAACCGAGCGCGGTTACCACATCGTGTTCAAGGACGCGTCGGGCGGTCCGTCGCACCCAATCATGGTGGCCAGTGGCAAGTTCGTCGCCACGCCCATGGTTGACGGTATTCGGTGCGCAGGCGTTGTCGAATTTGGTGGGCTGTCCGCCGGTCCATCGCGACCCGCCTTGCAGCTGCTGCGCAGGCAAGCCAAGGAAAGTTTTCCAAACCTGTCCTGCAGCGAAGAGGTGGAATGGCTGGGCCACCGCCCCGCGCCATCCGACAGCCTTCCATTAATTGGGCAAGTTGGTGAGACAGGTGTTTTTGCGGCCTTCGGCCACCATCATATTGGATTGACCGGTGGGCCTAAAACGGGAAGGATCACTGCAGGTCTGGTTGCGGACAAGCCCGTGAACACGGACATAAGTGCTTTTGATCCAATGCGTTTTGCTTGAACAAGTACCAAAAAAAGAAATGACCACCAGGGAGACTAAGATGACAAGTGTCACCAAAACTTGGGCCGCATTGGCGGCAGCGACGATGCTGGCTTTGCCCGTTGCCGCACAGGAAAAATGGGACCTGCCAATGGCATATTCGGGGTCGAATTTCCACTCCGTCACCGGTGCTGAATTTGCGAAGTGCGTGACCACCGGAACCGGGGGTGAGATCGAAATCACCACTCACCCTTCCGGTTCGCTCTTTGCCGGGGCCGACATCAAGCGTGCCGTTCAGACAGGCCAGGTGCCTATCGGTGAACGTCTTCTCTCAGGCCACCAGAACGAAAGCGCAATTTTCGGCTGGGATTCCGTGCCCTTCCTCGTGTCGTCCTTTGACGAGCATGACAAACTCTATGCCGCAGCGAAACCCCACGTCGAAGAACTGCTGGCTGAGCAAAACCTGACGCTGCTTTACTCCGTCCCGTGGCCGCCTCAGGGGCTTTACTTCAATAAGGAAGTGAACACGGTCGCCGATATGGAGGGGATCAAGTTTCGGTCCTATAACAACGCGACCGCACGTCTGGCCGAGCTGACCGGCATGTTGCCTGTGCAGATCGAAGCAGCCGAGATCAGCCAGGCTTTCGCCACCGGTGTGGCCGAGTCGATGGTGTCGTCAGGTGCGACCGGATACGACCGCAAGGTCTGGGAAAGCCTGAGCCACTTTTATTCGGTCGACGCCTGGTTGCCGCGCAACTACATGCTCATCAACTCCGACGTCTGGGCGGACGTTTCCGACGCCAACAAGAACGTCATCAACGCCTGTGCAGGAATGGCCGAGTACGCAGGGACATGGCGCGCCAAGGAATACACCGGCTTTACTCTTGCGGGATTGGCCGAGGGTGGCATGACCGTGGGACCAGCCGGTGACGCAATGATGAGCGGCCTCAAGGAAGTGGGTGCCACGATGACATCCGAATGGCTCGAAGCGGCAGGTGAGACTGGCAAGGCCATAGTCGACGCTTTCAACGCCAACTAAGCGACGATGGACGGGTCGGCCAGGATCAGGCCGGCCCGCTTTACCGTGCGCGGAGGACAGACCCATGACCGGACTTCTGCGCGGTCTGCGCCGCGTTCTTGATTTTCTTTATTTTGGTGCGGGTGTTCTGGCCGCCTTTTGCCTTATCGCCATCCTGCTCTTGATCGTCGCGCAGATGGTAGCTCGCTGGACCGGGGAAATCTTTCCAGGCGCTGCGAATTATGCGGGCTATGCCATGGCGGCGGCCAGCTTCTTTGCCTTTGCCAATGCGCTCAACCGTGGCGCACATATCCGCGTGTCTCTGCTGCTGAATGCAGTCCCCGCTCGCTTCCGGAGGTTCCTTGAAACCTGGTGCTTTGCCATCGCAGCGGGCGTCATGTGGTACTTCACCTACTACGCCTATTGGTTCGCGTACTGGTCCTGGAAGTTCAACGAGGTCAGCCAGGCGCAGGACGCCACGCCCATGTGGATCCCGCAATCGGTCATGGTTATCGGCGGCGGTATCCTGGCGCTGGCCCTGACCGATCATCTGATCCACGTGCTGGTGCAGGGAGATCACCGGATAAAGCGCGACCTCGTCGACCAGAGCTTTGCGGAATAGCACGATGGAAGAAATCTATGCCATCACGCTGTTCCTCTTTGTTCTGTTCCTGCTTTTGGGCACAGGGGTCTGGGTGGGCCTTGCCCTCATGGGCGTCGCCTGGGTGGGGATGGAGCTCTTCACCTCCCGACCCGTCGGCGACACCATGATCACGACGATCTGGGCCACATCCTCCAGTTGGACACTGACCGCGCTGCCCCTGTTCATCTGGATGGGTGAAATCCTTTTTCGCACCCGGCTGAGCGAAGACATGTTTCGGGGCCTCTCGCCCTGGCTTGCGCGCCTGCCCGGCGGACTTGTTCATACCAACATTGTTGGATGCACGGTCTTTGCGGCCGTGTCTGGGTCATCCGCCGCGACGCTCACGACGGTGGGCAAGATGTCGATCCCCGAACTGCGCGCACGCGACTACCCCGAACGCATAGTCATCGGCACGCTCGCTGGCGCGGCCACGTTGGGGCTGATGATCCCGCCTTCGCTCGCGCTCATTGTCTATGGCGTCACTGTCAACGAAAGCATCACGCAGCTGTTTTTTGCGGGGGTCTTTCCGGGCCTCTGTCTGGCCTTGATGTTCATGGGCTATGTCGCCGCCTACTCCTATCTGTCTGGCACCTGGAACCCCAAGCGCGAGACAGGCATGTCCTTTGCCGAGAAGCTGCGGAATTCGCGCTTTCTGATCCCCGTCCTGTGCCTGATCTTCGTTGTCATTGGATCGATGTATGCGGGCTATGCCACCGCGACCGAAGCGGCTGCTATAGGAGTCATCGGGGCGCTGATCCTGGCCGCAAGCCAACGGTCGCTGAACTGGAACACCTTCACTGAGAGCCTGATGGGGGCAACGCGCACCTCGGCCATGATAGCGTTGATCCTCGCCGGTGCTGCCTTTCTGAAACTCGCCATGGGCTTTACCGGCCTGCCTCGGGCCCTCGCCGACGGGATTGCCACGATGGAGCTGTCACGCTTTGAGCTCCTGATGATCCTGATGGTGTTCTACATCGTGTTGGGCATGTTCCTGGATGGCATCTCGTCCGTGGTGCTGACCATGGCCGTGGTCGAACCGATGGTGCGCGAAGCAGGCATCGACCTGATATGGTTCGGGATCTTCGTCGTGGTGGTGGTTGAGATGGCACAGATCACGCCGCCCATCGGCTTCAACCTCTTTGTCCTGCAAGGCATGACAGAACACGAAATGGGCTATATCACCCGCGCCGCATTCCCGATGTTCATGATAATGGTGCTGATGTGCTTTGTTCTGATCTGGTTCCCGGACATCGCCATGTGGCTGCCCGACACCATGCGACAGGCGCCCTGACGCGTGCTGAACGCGCTCGTCTGGACCGGCAGGCAAGGCCGTTACTTTTTGATCGCTGGGCTGACTATCGGGTTGCTATCACCCGGCTTGGCCGAGGTTCTGCGCCCCTGGATCGGAACATTGGTGGCGGTTCTGCTGTTCGTTACCGGCCTCCGGATCGGGGCTCGCGCCGCATTGGGAAGCCTGGAGGATCTGCGGCCTTCTCTGGCACGCATTGGTGTGTTGCAAACTCTTCTTCCCCTGGTTCTCGCTGGTGCCCTGTGGACGCTGGGCCTAGCGGATCACCCGCTGTCGCTCGCCGCTGTCTTGATGTTGGCAGCGCCCTCGCTGACCGGCGCACCGAACTTCGCGATCATGATGGACCGCGACCCAGTTCCGGGCATGCGGCTGCTGGTATTGGGAACTGCGCTTTTTCCCTTTACGGCGTTTCCGGTCCTGTGGCTGCTCGACCCGACAGGTGGCGGAGCCCTGGGCGCGATGTCGCTCTCCCTCGGCCTGCTCGGGGCGATCCTTGGGGCCGCTGGATTGGGATTTGCCCTGCGGTCTTTCAGCCCAAGTCTTGGAACGCCAATGGCCCAGCGCGCACTGGACGGTTTTGCGGCAATCTTATTGGCCGTGGTGGTTGTAGGGCTGATGAGCGCGGTCGGGCCTCTACTCAGATCAGAGCCGCTGGAGTTGCTGAAATGGCTGGCGGTCGCGCTCTCCATCAATGTCGTGCTTGTCGTCGCCACGCTTCAAGTGTCTCGCTGGGCAAATCTGGGGATGCGCCTTTCTACGGCGATCTACGCGGGAAATAGAAACATAGCGCTGTTCTTGGTTACACTTCCCGATGCTGTTGCTGCACCGTTGTTGGTCTTTGTGGGCTGCTATCAGGTTCCCATGTACTTGACGCCGGTCCTGCTGTCCCGACTGCGGTCAGACCGCATTTGATCGTTCATACTTGAGTTTGTTGCGAGTGCCCCGGGCGTTTTGATGGTCAATGATAACGCCACGATGCAGTGCGGTGTTGGTCCGACGTCAATTTCATGCCGACCGAGGCATGCGTTCGCAATGTCTTCGCTTAATCATGTATACACTCGACGGCCTGCTCGTTGCTTGCCGCCGGATCGGGCGCGCACCCGCGGTGACCACCCGCAACCCGCACTTTTTGCCGGAAGAAAGCTCGAAACCGGCAATCAAGACTTTCGCTGCATCGAAAGCCAGGACGCTAGCAAAGTCGATATCCTGGCGCCGAACGGTCTTTCGGATTTTGCCAATTCATGAACTCTCAGTTACTGGGTCGTCATTGCAGGCCATCCCAATGATGGATTGCGCTTGGGGTCTGGTTTGCCGGTCGAACAAATACCGTGCTGAGTTTTGCCATGCCCTAATTTGCCCAGATGAGCAGGAGATGAGGCCGGGCGGCGCAAGACAATATGCAATGACGGGCCGCTGTCGTACGATGATCCGGCAAGTCGCGAGCAGTGTTGGGCCGGAGGACACACGATTTGAATGTGCTTGAACGGCGTGAAATTTCACTTCCGCAACCGCCCATTCCGCGCTTGCGCGCCATGGGTCGCGCCTATAATTTCGGCGAAAAACAAAAAGGTGCGCCTTGACCCACACGCCTGCCATCACCGGAACCGGTGTTTTCACCCCAGAAAAGTCGATCTCGAACGCTGAACTGGTCGCTGCTTTCAACGCCTACGCGGATCGGTACAACGAAGCCAACAAGGCGCAGATCGATGCCGGTGAGCTGGAGGCGAAAGCCCACTCATCTGAGGATTTCATCTTCAAAGCCTCCGGGATCGAAAGCCGCTTTGTCATTGATAAGGACGGTATTCTGGATCCCGATGTGATGCACCCGCTCTTTCGTCAGCGGACAGACGACGAACCGGGCCTGATGGCCGAAATGGCGCTCGAGGCCGCGCACAAGGCGCTCGACCAAGCGGGCAAGACGGCGCTTGATGTCGATGCCGTGATCTGTGCCGCCTCAAATCTCGAACGGGCCTATCCTGCAGTTGCAATCGAGATCCAGGATCTGCTTGGCATTCAGGGATTTGCATTCGACATGAACGTCGCCTGCAGTTCGGCCACATTCGGCATACAGGCCGCTGCGGATATGGTGCGATCGGGCTCAATCCGCTCAGCGCTCGTCATCAACCCGGAAATCTGTTCGGCCCACCTGGAATGGCGTGACCGCGACTGTCATTTCATCTTTGGCGATGTGGCGACGGCCACTTTCATCGAACGGATCGAAGACGCAAAGGGCCCCCATTTCGAAATCAAGTCGACCCGCTGCGCGACGCAATTCTCAAACAACATTCGCAACAATAACGGGTTTCTGCGTCGCTCCCGTCCAGACGGGCTGAAAGATCGCCGCGACATGCAATTCATGCAGAATGGGCGGAAGGTCTTCAAAGAAGTCTTGCCCATGGTCAGCCAGCACATTGCCGACCACATGGCAGACGAAGGCGTGGTCAGCACCGATCTCAAACGGCTTTGGCTGCATCAGGCCAACAGATCGATGAATGACTTCATCGGCAAAAAGGTTATGGGCCGCGACCCTGAGCCGGGCGAACAACCCAACATCCTGCAGGACTATGCCAACACGTCTTCAGCGGGGTCCATCATCGCGTTTTCCAAATATTCCAGCGACTTGAACGATGGCGACGTCGGTCTGATCTGTTCGTTCGGTGCGGGCTATTCGGTGGGATCCGTGCTGGTTGAACGGCACGCCTAAGGCGGCGTCGGGTGCCCGTCGAACTGTTTGGCGTCATCGCAGATCTGGTACCACGACGGTTTTTCACGTACGAATTCGTGGAACTGGTTTTTCAGTGATAAATCATCGTCGAGGGCATTGGCCGCGATTGGAAAGCTTTCGTCGTCCGACAGGATTTCACCTAGTGATGAACCACACGTCTTGCAGAAACATCGACCGTATTTGTAAGGCGCGCCGGGCGTAAAAAGTGCGACATTTTCTTTGCCAGCGATCCATTTCAGATCGGCTTTCTTAATAAAGACAATGGCGCTTGCCCCGGCCTTTCTGCAACGCGAGCAATGGCAGGTGCCCATCATGCTCGGTTCGTCCGCCAACTCGAATTTGACAGCGCCGCAACAGCAGCTTCCCCTGATCATTCGCCTGAAACTCCTCAGTCAAGCCCCGGTGGTGAGAACATTAAGAGAACAAATGTCGCTTTGGCAATGGTCCGGAGCATTGGGGGATCGGGTTCGGCGGCAATCCACCGGGCGGCCTTAGATCGACTTGAGCGAGACCCGCTTGTGGACGGCTTCGACGTCTTCGACGCGCTCCGAATAGCGGTCGACAAGGTAGTCCTTACGGCCCCGCACCATCCAGGTGAATTTGACCAGCTCTTCCATCACGTCGACGACGCGGCGGTAAAACGGGCCGTCATGCAAGCGGCCATCTTGGAATTCCAGCCACGCTTTGGCGATGCTCGACTGGTTCGGGATCGTCACCATCCGCATCCAACGGCCGAGGATGCGCATCTGGTTCACCGCGTTAAAACTTTGCGACCCGCCGGAAACCTGCATAACGGCCAGCGTCTTGCCCTGGGTCGGTCGGATCCCCCCCTTCATCGACAGCGGCAGCCAGTCGATCTGGGTTTTCATGAGGCCGGTCATAGCGCCATGGCGCTCAGGCGATGACCACACCATCCCTTCGGACCATGTTGCCAGTTCCCTCAGTTCCTGCACTTTGGGATGTTCCGGTTCGGCATCGTCAACCAAAGGCAAGCCGGACGGATCAAATATGCGGGTCTCGCAGCCGAGGTATTCGAGAATGCGCGCCCCTTCTTCGGCCGCGCGGCGGGAATAGCTGACATCGCGCAGGGAACCGTAGAGCAAGAGGATTCGTGGTGGGTGCCCAGGATCCTCCGGAGCCTTTAGCAAATCCACGTCGATCCGGTTCAATGCTTCGGCCACGAGGGCCGGCATGTCATCAGACACCCTCGTCCTCCAGATGCAGTTTCATGTCGATCAGGACTTGTTGCAAAAGGATGGTTTCCTTCAGCAGCCGCTTTGCTTCGTTGATGCTGATCACGCCATCCTCAATCGATTGCTGATACTCGGTCATGAGCATAGCAAAGCGTTGACTCAAAGCGATGACATCCGAATTGACGCCGCCCTTGCGGTTTTCGTCATCAGATGTCTCACCATCACGCGATACGTGGGCGCCCTGCAATTCAGCCAAGGCGCTTGTCACGTGCGGAAAGCTCGCCGACTGTTCCAACAATAGTACGGTGTCGATCGGCATGAACCGATCACTGTGTTCCGGATTGTCGGAATAATACCGGCCCAGTGTTGCCTTGGATTTCCCAGACAATTCACATGCAGGTTCGATACCCACGTCTTTGACGAGGGTTTCGGTGTGTTTCTTAAGATAGCCACCAATTTTCGCGAGGTCCAAAAGCCAACTCCTGCGTCGTTCATTCGATACTGGTTACAAAACTCTGGGGGGAAGGCCCACACCGTTTTCCCATTAATACGTTGTTATGAAGTTGTCATCTATACGCCATCCCACTGTTCCGGGACGTTACGAGTGACCGATGCCCCAACATCGGTTCCTGGGTGGGGCCCGACCGCGCCTCTGCCATATGGGATGGCAGGTCGAACGACTGACAGTCGGCGTGTCGGGCGGACGGTCTCAGGCAATATGCGGCTCTATAGTATCCCCGGGGAAGGCGGTGCGTCATCCTCTATAGAACCACATCGGAATGACCCGTCCGACGTCACAGGCAGCGGCATAACAAAGCCACCACCAAAACGGGCCCCACCCCCATGAGGTTACCCTTGCGCGCGGCGGCAAGAGGCCATAATTCCCGCCGCCATGGCCAAGCTGTACTTTCACTATTCGACCATGAACGCCGGCAAATCCACGGTTCTCTTGCAGGCTGCGCATAACTATCAAGAGCAAGGGATGAAGCCCTACCTGCTGACCGCCCGCCTTGACGACCGGGCCGGTCGCGGCAGGATCGCATCCCGGATTGGCATCGGATCGGATGCAGATACGTTTGATCAGAGCGAGGATTTGTTTGCCAAATTGCAAAACCGCCTCGATCAGGGATCGGTTGCCTGTGTTTTTGTGGACGAAGCCCAGTTCCTGACCGCCGAACAGGTCTGGCAACTGGCCCGTGCGGTGGACGATCTCAAAGTGCCGGTGATGTGCTACGGGCTGCGCGTCGACTTTCGGGGGCAGCTTTTCCCCGGTTCTGCAACACTCCTGGCTCTGGCCGACGAGATGCGTGAGGTTCGCACCATCTGCCACTGCGGCAAGAAGGCAACCATGGTGGTTCGCCAAGACAGCGACGGCAACGTGCTGAAAGACGGCGCACAGGTTCAGGTCGGCGGCAACGAAACCTATGTCAGCCTTTGCCGCCGCCACTGGCGCGACGCGGTCGGGGATAAAACCTAGACCGCGTTCGGCGCATCTTGCCGGTCGGTCAAGACTGCCTTGAGGTTGTCCAGAGCCATCATGCCCATGTCAGTCCTGACCTCGAGTGCCGCAGTGCCGAGATGCGGCAGCAACGTGACGTTATCGAGGGCATTCAAAGCGTCCGGAACTGCCGGTTCGAACTCATAGACGTCCAGACCCGCACCGCCGATTTCGCCCTTCTCAAGAACACCGACCAGCGCCATCTCATCCACTACATCGCCGCGTGAAATGTTAACGAAGTGAGCATGAGACGGCATCGCCGCAAGGACCGAGGCGCCGATCAGATGGCGAGTCTCCGCTCCACCCGGAACGGCTGCCACAAGGACGTCAACGCTGGCAGCCAGATCTTCGAGCCTTTCGACGCGTTCAGCCGGCAGATCAAGCTCCTTGGCCGAACGGTTGAAGTATTTGACGGTCATGCCGAACCCAAACTTGCACCGCCGCGCGATCGCTTGACCGATGCGGCCCATGCCGACGATCCCTACGGTCTTACCGCTGAGGTGCAGTCCGAGCATCTGCGTCGGATGCCACCCTTCCCACTTGCCGGACCGCACCAGACGCTCGCCCTCGCCCGCCCGGCGCGTGCTCATCAGCATAAGCGTCATCGCAATATCCGCCGTCGCGTCGGTGACCGCGCCCGGTGTATTGCTGACGACGACGCCTGCCGCCTTGGCCGTCGCGGCGTCGATGTGATTGTAGCCGACGCCAAAGTTCGCAAGGATCTGGCATCGCGGCTTTGCAACATCGGTAAAAACCGCTGCCGAAAACACATCGCCCAGCGTTGGCATCACGCCGTCATAATTGGTCAAGGCAGCTCGCAGCTCCGCCTCGTCCAATGGCCGGGTGCTGGACCGATGCACGATGTCGTCAAAGAGGCTATCCGCCCGGGCCGCGACGGCATCCGGCATGGGGCGTGTGATCAGGACTCTGGTCAATGCATCCGCCCTCCGATCGGGACAGCCTGATCCGGCCCAATGAGAACAACTTCGCCCGCATGGTCCGGCAGGCCAAGAACGAGGACCTCGGACATGAAAGGCCCGATCTGGCGGGGCGGAAAGTTCACCACCGCCAGAACCTGACGCCCTTCAAGATCTGCTGGCGCGTAGTGGGCCGTCACCTGGGCCGAAGTCTTTTTCTCACCGATTTCAGGGCCAAAATCGATCCACATCTTGATCGCGGCCTTGCGGGCCTCTGGAAAGGGTTCAGCCCGCAGGATGCGCCCTACCCGGATGTCGACCTTCATGAAATCATCGAAAGTGAGATCACCCATCGGCCAGCTCCCTTGAACGCTGCGTCGCCGCCGCCACCGTCTTTCGGACCAGCGGGGGCAAACCGTTTGTGTCGTCCATCAGTACCTCAAGCCCTGCCTGAGTGGTGCCATTGGGACTGGTCACATTGACGCGCAATTGGCTTGGCGTTTCCACAGATTGCATGGCCAAAGCTCCGGCACCGGCTACGGTGGCCTTCGCCAGGGCCATGGAAAGGTCGGCGGGCAAGCCCTGTGTCTCTCCCGCCGCGGCCAGGCTCTCAATCAGGTGAAAGACATAGGCAGGTCCTGAACCGCTGACCCCCGTCACTGCATCCATCTGGCCTTCATCATCAAGACGAACCACGACGCCCACAGCGCTGAGCAGAGCCTCTGCCTCGTCAAGCGCGGACTGGCCAGCATCGTTCGCGACCAGCGCAGTGATCCCCTGCCCGATAGCCGCCGGTGTGTTGGGCATCGCGCGCACCACTGGCGTCGCTTCACCAAGGACGTCTTCGAAAAAGGAAAGGGGTGTACCGGCAGCCACGCTCAGAAAGACAGTCTCTCCACCCCCGTGTTCAGACATTGCGGGCAAGGCATCCGCCATCAACTGGGGCTTGACCGCCACAACGACCACGGCAGGCGCCTGGGGTATGTCGGTGTTCAGGTTTACGCCACTTGATCGCAGCCAGTCCGACGGAGCAGGATCGCGCACCCAAACCGACTGCGGCGGCAATCCCCTGGCCAACCAACCGGCCAACATCGCTGACCCCATTTTTCCGCAGCCCAAGAGGACAAGACCCCGGGCTGCGATACGCGTGTTCTCCATTGATCCCCCCGTCCATGCGGGGCGGAGGTTATGCGCGACCGTAGGCCTCTGCAATGGCGACCTGCATCGCGTCGCGCGGGCTCCGGCCACCCCAGACCAAAAGCTGGAGTGCGGGATAATACCGTTCCGCACTCATGACGGCGGCTCCGATGATCGTGTCGATCTGATCGGCACAGGCCACCTGGCCACCGGAAAGCACCAGGCCATAGCGATAGACCATCAGCTTCTGCTCCGGCCAATAGGTAAAGGCACCCGCCCAGCATTGATCATTGATCAGGTTCAGCAACTCATAGAGACCTTCGACCTGATCTTCGGGCGGATCCATCTCGAAGGTGCAGACCATCCGAAGTGTTTCGTCGAAGCCCGACCAGGCGGTCGTGATGGAATAGGTGCGCCATTGGCCTTCGACAGCCATGGCGATCTGATCGTCGCCAATGCGGTCAAAATCCCAGTCGCGATGCTCGGCAAGGTGCTCCACAATATCAATGGGATGAATTTCGTCTTCCAGGTACTGCTCGGAAAGGGCCATTATGCCACCTCATTATCGCTCTAGCGGCGGGGCTGGCAGCGCCCCAAGTGCTAGGTGCCTGCTCTAAAGACCGGGGCGAGCCCCCGTGCCTCTACAATATATGGTGCGGTAGGGAAGTTGATCACGCAACCCTTTATTTCGGGATATGCACAATAAATTGGGCATGACCCGTTCATCGGCCCGAAATGTCGACAGGGTGCTTCTTCTCGTCGGGCAATACGCCCGCCGGAGGCATCGGAACGTCGCAACTGACGTAACGCCTGGTAAGAGGCGATCATCAAACACTGGCGGAGTTCTTGGAAATGGCGCGGCAGCGCCACCTTTTGATTAGCTCTTGGCTTCCAGCGCCTCGAGGCGTGCCTTGAGCGCTTCATTCTCTTCGCGCGCCTTCTGCGCCATCGCCCGAACGGCGTCGAACTCTTCCCGCGTGACGAAATCCCGTTCGGCGAGCCACCGGTCGATCATCGACTTCATTGCGGTCTCGGCCTCTTCGCGGGCACCCTGCGCCACGCCCATGGCGTTTGTCATGAGTTGCGAGATGTCGTCGAATATCTTGCCACGCGCTTGCATCTGTCGTCTCCCGGTCATCCGTAACGCCTATATGGGCCGCAAAAGGAAAAGCCGCAAGGTTGACGCGCGCGAGAGCAGAGGCAACAAGACACGAATGACAGGTCTGATACCCTTTCCGGACATCTCGCCGGAACTCTTCAGCATTTCGATATTCGGCTTCGAACTGGCGCTGCGCTGGTACGCGCTCGCCTACATCGTGGGCATTCTTCTGGGCTGGCGGATGGTTGTCGCGGCGCTCAAGACGCCGCGGCTCTGGCCGAACGAGCGGGCCCCCATGACACCGGCCCAGGTCGAAGACCTTCTGACTTGGGTCATCCTGGGGGTCATCTTAGGCGGCAGGCTGGGTTACGTCCTGTTCTACAAACCGGCCTACTATCTCCAGAACCCGGGCGAGATCCTGATGGTTTGGGAGGGCGGCATGGCCTTTCACGGCGGACTGCTCGGTGTGCTTCTGGCCGCGTGGCTTTTCACTGCCCGGCAACATCTGCCGAAACTCAGTGTCGCAGATGCGATATGTTTGGGGGTACCGCCCGGCCTTCTCTTGGGCCGCATCGCCAATTTCATCAATGCCGAACTCTGGGGACGACCAACGACCGTGCCATGGGGCGTGGCCTTTCCGGGCGAGATGGCGCAGGCCTGCCCCGGCGTGATCGGCCTTTGCGCCCGCCACCCCTCCCAGCTCTATGAGGCCGCGCTAGAAGGTCTGATCCTCGGCGCCCTTCTCATCTGGATGGTCTGGCGTCGCGGCGCCTTCAAGCGGCCCGGTCTTGTCAGCGGAGTGTTCTTTGTCGGCTACGGTATGGGTCGCTTTGTCGTAGAGTTCGTACGGCAGCCTGATGCGCAGTTTATCGGCCCCGGCAATCCGCTTGGACTGGCTTGGCACATCGGCGGTTACGGCTTCACGATGGGCCAGCTTTTATCGCTGCCGATGATCGCGCTCGGAGCCTGGCTCATTCTCCGCGCACGGGCATCAGCGCCGCGCGCGCAAGAGGCATGAGCCTCAAGCAGCAGTTGATCGCCCGTATCACCGCCGAGGGGCCTGTCAGCATTGCCGATTACATGGCCGAAGCGCTGACGCATCCGACATACGGATACTACATGACCGCGGACCCGCTAGGCGCCAAAGGCGATTTCACGACGGCACCAGAAATCAGCCAGATGTTCGGCGAACTCCTTGGGCTTTGCCTCGCGCAAGCGTGGCTCAACCAGGGGGCACCAACGCCATTCAACCTTGCAGAGCTGGGTCCGGGACGCGGCACATTGATGGCTGATATCCTGCGGGCAACAAGGTCGGTGCCGGGCTTTGTCGATGGATGCCAAATCTGCCTGATCGAGGCATCGCCGGTGCTGCGCGCGGCGCAACGAGACCAACTTTCGCAGTACGATCCAGTCTGGCTTGACCGTGTGAATGACCTTTCCCAGGCACCACTGTTCCTGGTGGCCAACGAATTCTTTGATGCCTTGCCGATCCGGCAGTTCCAGCGGGATGGAAAGGGTTGGCGCGAACGACGGGTGGGCGTTGATGACGATGCGCTCTGCCTTGGGCTTGGACAGATGCAGGCACAGCCGGCGCTTGACCATCGGCTTCCAGATACGCGAGACGGCGATATCGTGGAACATTGCCCAAGCGCTGGCCCCATCATCGAAACCCTGACTGAACGCATCGCCCGGCACGGCGGCGCCGCGCTTGTGATCGACTACGGCGACTGGCGCAGCCTCGGCGACACGCTGCAGGCGCTGCGGCATCATGAAGCCGCTGATCCCTTTGCCAATCCGGGCGCCGCCGACTTGACGGCCCATTTGGATTTCGAAGCTCTCGCCATGGCCGCGCGCTGCGCCTACACCCGCCTCACACCGCAGGGTGTGTTCCTCGAACGGCTAGGCATCACGCAGCGCGCGCAAAGGCTCGCTCAGCAGCTAAGCGGCGAACGACAAGAAAGCCACATCGCCGCGCATCGCCGGTTGACGCACCCGGATGAAATGGGAAACCTGTTCAAGGTCATCGGTTTCTATCCCGAGACCGCCGAAGCGCCACCCGGACTGGACACATGACCCTTGAGATCCTGACCGCAGATGCTCTCTCCCCGATCAGGCATGGGTTCTTCACGCGGGCTGGCGGAGCATCATCAGGAATTTTTGCGGGTCTGAATTGTGGGCTCGGCAGTTCCGACCAGACCGAAATCGTCACGATAAACCGGGCACGGGTCGCCGATGCGATGGACGTTGGCAAGGACAAACTGGTGACTGTCCATCAGACCCACTCCAGCGCCGTCATCGACATCTCTGGCCCCTTGGGTGAAAAACCGCAGGCCGATGCGATGGTGACGAAAATCCCGGGTCTGGCCCTTGCGATCCTGACAGCCGATTGCCAACCCGTCTTGTTCGGAGATCCGAAGGCCAAGGTCATTGGCGCCGCCCATGCCGGTTGGCGGGGCGCACTTGACGGGGTGCTTGAAGCGACGGTCGAAGCCATGGAACGGCTGGGCGCAGATCGGTCCGACATCGTGGCGGTCATAGGGCCGACGATTAGCCAGAGAATGTACGAGGTCGGGCCGGAATACCTGGATAGGTTCCTCGATCAGGATCCTGACAATTCCCGGTTTTTTGCCAATGGGAACGGCGATCGGCTTCATTTCGATCTGCCTGCGTTTGGACTGCATCGCTTGCGCCAGACTGGGGTCGGACATGCGGAATGGACACGTCATTGCACCTATTCCGACCCTGACCGCTTTTACAGCTACCGGCGCAGCGTTCACGCGAAGGATCCCGATTACGGTCGGCTGATTTCCACCGTTCGGTTGTGATTGTGGCAGTTCGCCATAAAATGGCCACAACTTTTAGATGAATTTGTCTCAATAACAGCGCATCCGAAGAAGACGTTAAACCGAGAAGCGCAGCAGGCAGAAGGTTGAGACAGATGACGAAGAAGCGATTCATCAGCATGTGGCTTGAAGCGTCAAAGGCCAGCGAAGTTAAGCTCCCGTGGACCCGCGGCACGACGCGAACGGCGTTCATCGCAAAGCGCAGGCTGGCCTTGGCAACCGCGCGCAAGGCGGGCTGAACACCTCCAACAGCGAATCGAATGTGTCGAGACTGGACCGGTCGCGTTCAACAATATGCATCGCGCACCGGCGATTGGGGCGTGACGATGGCGTTTAAGCCGCTTGGATTTGACAACTAACCCAACGTTACCTGATCCTCTGTGAGTTAATGACACAAAGACATACGTCTTTCTGTCGTCGTCGGTGGGGGCCGACGCAGACTGACCCGAGTTATGAAAGGTTGGCAATGTCCGTCCCCGCTGGTTTGCGAGTGCCCCATTTAAGTGTTTCCCAACCCCCTCGTTACAGAGCCTATGAAATTACAGCTCTGACCCATGACGGGACGATCACCAACGAGACCATCAAGGCCCCGATATCGGTTCTGTTCGACAGCGCATTTTCCGCCTTTGCGCGCGGCGCGATGCTGTCAACACCGGACGGCACTATTGCGATTGAGGATCTGTTGCCGGGCGATATGCTCAGCACATCGGCAGGTACCCCGGCAAAGGTTGTGTGGATCGGTTCGGCGACCTACCTTCCAGCGGACCCCGAACATCCAACGCCCCTCGTCAACCTACTTGCTGACGGATTCGGCCTTGCGCGGCCTGTTTCGCTTTTGACCTTGGGACCAGCGGCGCGGTTGCTGCGAACGCCATCCCATCTGAGGCAAGTCATTGGGCGCCGGCAGGTTTTGACGCCTGTTCTTGAATTCGTGGATCAAGAACATGCCATTGAAGTCAGCCCCCCGCGGCCCGTGCGGCTCTATCACATCTGCCTTTCGCGCCACGCCGCCATCATGGCGAACGGCATCGAAACAGAAACCTATCACCCAGGCATGTCGGCGCTTCGCAAGGTAACGTACGAACAGCGCAACCGCTTTCTCGGGTTGTTCCCGCACATCACGCACCCAACAGATTTCGGACCGCTGGCGCATCCGAGGGCACCTGAGATCGGCGAAGAGATTTTCGAAAGTCTGAACGTGGCCTGACGCTCAGGCGCTCTTGCTCAGTCGGGCCTCAAGCACATCGAAGGGCACGCCGGGTTCGAACTTGGCGTCGCGGATCACCAGCGATGTCTTGACGCTCGCGACGTTCGGCGCGGTCAGCAGTTCACCGGTCAAGAACCGCTGAAAGCTGGATAAATCGGGCGCAACGCATTTGAGAATGAAGTCCACCTCACCGTTCAACATGTGGCATTCCCTGACCAGGGGCCAATCCCGACAGCGGGCTTCGAATGCTGACAGATCCGCTTCTGCCTGGCTCGACAGCCCCACCATCGCGAAGACACGCACCTCAAAACCCAGCTCGCTGGCATCGACATCAGCGTGATAGCCCCGAATATAGCCGTTTTCCTCAAGCGTTCGGACCCGCCGCAAGCACGGCGGCGCAGAAATCCCCACCCGCTTGGCCAGCTCAACATTGGTCATTCGGCCATCGGCCTGCAACTCGGCCAGAATTTTCCTATCAATGGGATCGAGTCGGGTACTTGCCATGGTCTCACCTGATTTTTCGAAACAATAGCACCGGACCCGCTGAGCGCAATAATATTGCGCAGTGGCGAAATATCCTTGTCCAAACCGGCATTGGTGGCGATTTGCGGACAAATCGTTCGTTGTGCAATTGGGTCATTTTCTTGACAAAAGGTTAACGAAAGTGGCAAGATTTCGCCGGGGAAGGTTTTTTCCCAAAAGCAATTTATGCGGAGTTTTGACATGTTAACGAAAAGACTGGTCGGCGCACTCGCGTTGGCCGTTGGAGTATTTTCATTTGCTGACGGATCGGTGGCCGCGACCGTCAACACGACCTCAAACGTAGTTTTCATCGTAGATGAATCCGGATCGATGGGTGGCGAGCAGGATTTTCTTGCTAACACAGTGATCGATCAACTGGATTCTGGCTTGGCGAGTGCGGGTGTCACAAGCCGGAGCTACGGCGTTGTGGGCTATGGCGGCCCCAACAGCGGCACGCCACGGTTGGTTCAATCCGGCGGTGGCCTCGAGAATGCCGCAACAACCAAGACCAATCTGCAAAGTCTGGTCACTTCGGGCGGTTTTGAAGATGGGTTTGCGGCGATCGACTTTGCCCTCAACAACCTCAACTTCACAGCCGGCGCAGCGATCAACTTCATCCTTGTGACTGACGAAGACCGCGATGTGACATCGGGCCTTGGGCTGACGGTACAGTCGATCCAGAACTCACTGACCAGCGCCAACATCCTGCTGAACGCTGTCGTAAACAACTCGTTCAGCTCGGATAACTCGCAGGTCGCGCTTGGTATCGACAGCGACGGAACTGCTTATGTTGCCGATGGTGGCGGCGGCTTTAGCGAAGACACTGGCGGTACTGCCGGTGGAGGCTTTGGCACGACGACCACTGACTATGTCAATCTTGCCATTGCAACGGGCGGTGCAGCATGGGATCTGAACCAGCTCCGTGCTGGCGGCGACCCGGCAACATCGTTTGCGAGCGCCTTCATCGATATCAAGGTTCAAGAGATCATCTCTCAGCCGCCTTCAGGGCCAAACCCGATCCCGCTGCCAGCTGGCATGCCGCTGCTGCTTGCAGGCTTGGGCGTATTTGGCTTCATGCGCCGTCGTTCAAGCGCTGCCTAGAAGCAGATATCATGTGACAAGGTGGCCCGCCCCGACAAGGGCGGGCCTTTTTCATTGGGTGGTCAGGCGCGCCGACGGCGTAGCGCACTGAGTCCGAGGATCGCTCCGCCAAGCAGCAAGGCCGACGCTGGCAGAGGAATGGGCGCGACGTTGATCGGGATCGGTTCACCGAATATGAAGTCGTCCATCACGACCCTGTCCTCGCCATCGAAATCCGGTCCAGACACGTTGCCGGCCGTAATGCTCGCGCTTGCGATGATCGGATCGTCAAACACGAACCCAACAAAAGAGAGCCCGCCATTTCCGGTTATAGGCACGTTCTGCGAGTCGATGAGGTTTCCCTCGGCATCGAAGATCTCGAACGTCGTCGATCCCTCGACTTCCACATCATTGAAGACGATGCCAAGCCCCCGTGACGCCGCCGGGGTCACCTGATCGACGGGATCGAAAAACTGCACGTCAAACGTATTGCCGTCAATGGGCGTAAACATACGTTCTTCGCTGAAGGGATTGAAATCGTCAGGGAAACCGAAGGCGACAGGTTCGCCCGATGCGGCCGTCGAAGACAGTTGAAAGCCCGTCGTCGATCCTGTCGGAATGAATTCGATACCTCGTGCCCGCGGGGAAGCCGAAAAGTTGAAGAAGTCACCGGGAAAGGCGTTTGGATCGCTGACAGCATCCGGCGCGGCGTCCCAGTCGATCTGACGGCGGCCGTTCGGATCTTCGTTAACGGGGTTGTTTCCGTTCAGGGGGCCGATTCCGTTCCGGAAAATTTCCACTGTCGAAGCAAGCCCTGCCGGGTCTGCTGCGGTTCCTAGGATCGTTGCCGCAAACGACGATGAGGCAAGAACCGAGGTCACACATGAGATCAAAAGAATGCGCACACTCATTCCTTTCTGAAGATAGAAGAACATTAGCATCCACTACCTATGCGAGAAGTACGACGTTGCGATGACACGCCTTTCAATTGCCGCCAGTCGCCCCTATTTTCTGCGCGACATCGATAAGGGGCGCTCCATGGCAGAGACTCGCAAAACCAAAGTTCTGATCGTCGGTTCCGGCCCGGCAGGCTATACCGCTGCGGTATACGCATCGCGCGCCATGCTCGAGCCGATCCTTGTTCAAGGCATCGAGCCGGGCGGTCAGCTCACCACCACGACCGAGGTCGAAAACTGGCCCGGCGACACCGAAGTTCAGGGCCCTGATCTGATGGTCCGGATGGAGGCGCACGCCAAAGCCGTGGGATGCGAAATCATCAGCGACATCATCACCTCGATCGACTTTTCGACCCGTCCCTTTGTCGCTCAGTCCGACAGCGGCACGGTCTATGTGGCCGATGCGATCATTCTTGCGACCGGAGCCCGGGCAAAGTGGCTGGGCCTTCCGAGCGAAGAGAAATTCAAGGGCTTCGGCGTCTCTGCCTGTGCGACATGCGACGGCTTTTTCTACCGCGGCCAAGAAATCGTGGTGGTGGGCGGGGGCAACACCGCTGTCGAAGAGGCGCTGTTTCTGACCAACTTCGCCTCGAAGGTCACACTGATCCACCGCCGCGATGAGTTGCGGGCCGAGAAGATCCTGCAGGACCGCCTGTTCAAGAACCCCAAAATCGAACCGCTTTGGTTCCACCAACTCGAAGAGGTTGTTGGCGCTGACAATCCGCTGGGCGTCGAAGGCGTCAAGGTCAGGAACGTCCAGACCGGTGAGATTACCGAGATCCCGGCCAAAGGCGTCTTCATCGCCATCGGCCACGCACCCGCGAACGAGCTGGTAAAGGATGTGCTCGAAACGCATATGGGCGGCTATGTGGTGACAAAGCCCGACAGCACCGCGACCTCGATCCCAGGCGTTTTTGCGGCGGGTGATCTGACCGATCACATCTATCGACAGGCCGTCACGAGCGCGGGAATGGGCTGTATGGCCGCACTTGAGGCAGAGCGGTTCCTCGCGGAACAAGAGGATACGGTCGCCGAAGCTGCGGAGTAGAGCGTTCCGTAAGGGCACGTCGGGACTGTAGCTCTTCCGAAGCGAATTCGAGTGTTGGGCGATGACGCTCATGCCGTTAGGCTGAGTTTGCATTCTGCCGGAACGTCCATGCCGACAAACGAAGCCCTCGCTCACATCCCTCATCTGCCGACAACGCCTGTCGTCGGTCATACACTCGACTTCCTACGAGATCCGTTGGGGCTGCACACGCGTTCGATCGATGCGTTCGGCCCGATCTATAAAGTGAACGTCATTGGCCAGTGGCGGGTCAGCCTCGGCGCTGCCGACGCGCTCGAATTCATTCTGGGCGACACCGACCACCTGTTTTCGAGCCACCACGGCTGGGATGTGCTGCATCGCCTCTTTCCCGGCGGGCTTATGTTGCGGGACTTTGACGATCATCGCAGGCACCGCCGCATCATGCAGGCCGCGTTTCGCAAGATCGCGCTCGACGCGTATCGCGATGAAATGCAGCGGGCCTTTGATCAACTGGTTGATGATCTGCCCGCCAATCGCCGGTTCCGGTTCTACCCGGCCATGAAGGAAATGACGCTCAAGATGGGGGCGAGCGTCTTCATGGGGCTGCCCCTTGACGATCCACGAACCGCCAAGCTGAACGCCGCGTTTGCGGCCGAGGTGGCCGCCTCACTTGCCCCGATAAGGGTTCCATTGCCGTTCACAGCAATGGGACGCGGTGTGAGGGCCCGGACGTATCTGCGGGAAACCTTCCGCAGCATGATCGTCGAACGGCGACAGAACGGCGGCCATGATTTCTTTTCGCAGATGTGTCAGGCTGTCGATGACGATGGCACCAGTTGGACCGCCGACGAAATCCTCGACCATTTCAATTTCCTGATGATGGCGGCGCATGACACAACGGCTTCGAGCCTTGCCAAGGTGATCTGGGCCTTGGGCGCGTATCCCGAATGGCAGGACCGCGTACGGGCCGAGATCGATGCGTTGCCCGACGGCCCGCTGCAGGATGAGACGCTTGCATCATTGGACGTTACGAACAGGGTCTTTCGCGAGGCCTTGCGCCTGTTGCCACCCGTTCCGTTCATCCCGCGTCGGGCTGAGCGCGCATTCGAGTATGGCGGCACCTCGGTTCCGGCTGGCACATGGGTCAGCGCGATTCCGGCCCTTGTCATGGCGTCCCCGGAATACTGGACTGAACCGGGACGGTTCGATCCCGACAGATTTTCGCCCAACCGCGCGGAGGATCGCAGCCACAAATACGCATGGGCCCCGTTCGGGGGCGGCGCCCACAAGTGCATAGGGCTGCATTTCGCGACCATCCAGGTGAAGCTGTTTCTAGTCTCTTTGCTGCGCCGCTACCGGGTCGAGCTGGAAAACCCCATGAACGAAACATGGGCGCAAGTACCCATTCCGAAACCAAATTCCGGGCTGCCGCTGCGACTTGTGGCGCGCGCATAACGGCAATGCGCTGATATTCGCGCCAAAACAGGTTGTTTCGCATCCACCATATAGACATTCGCGGACGACTGTGGCTATGCCCCGCACGAGCGGGCTTGGACCGCTGTTGGCACGCATGTAACGAAAGACATTTTGGATGCAGAACAATCTATCGCCTGTTCCCGAACTCTACGTCTCTTATGAAAGCGCTCAAAAGCTCAAGGTCGAAGCGGCGGATCTTGTCAGCTGGGATCTGACCCCTCGTCAGATCTGCGACCTGGAATTGCTCATGAACGGCGGATTTGCTCCGCTCAAGGGGTTTTTGACCGAGGCCGATTACAACGGCGTCGTTGATAACATGCGTCTGGCCGATGGCGGCCTCTGGCCAATGCCGATCACGCTGGATGTCGGCGAGGACTTTGCCGAAAACCTTGAAATCGGTCAGGATATCGCGCTGCGCGACCAAGAGGGTGTCATCCTCGCGACAATGACCGTGACAGACCGCTGGACGCCCGACAAATCGAAAGAGGCCCAAAAGGTGTTTGGCGCAGACGACAGCGCGCATCCGGCGGTTAATTATCTGCACAACACTGCGGGCGCCGTGTATCTGGGTGGACCCGTCACGGGCATTCAGCAACCCGTCCACTACGACTTTCGCGCGCGCCGCGACACACCGAACGAACTGCGCGCCTATTTCCGCAAGGTTGGCTGGCGCAAGGTCGTCGCCTTCCAGACGCGCAACCCACTGCACCGCGCCCACCAGGAATTGACCTTCCGGGCCGCGAAAGAGGCGCAGGCCAACCTGCTGATCCATCCAATCGTGGGTATGACCAAGCCGGGCGACGTCGATCACTTCACCCGGGTGCGTTGCTATGAGGCGGTGCTCGACAAGTACCCGGCGTCAACGACGGCGATGTCGTTGCTGAATCTTGCGATGCGCATGGCCGGCCCGCGTGAAGCAGTTTGGCACGGGATCATCCGCAAGAACCACGGCTGCACCCACTTCATCGTTGGGCGCGACCATGCCGGTCCGGGCAAGAACTCCGCTGGTGAAGACTTTTACGGCCCCTACGACGCGCAGGATCTCTTCCGCGAACACCAGGACGAAATCGGCATCATAATGGTCGATTTCAAACACATGGTCTACGTGCAAGAGCGCGCACAATACGAACCGAATGACGAGATCGCGGATCGGGACAACGTCACGATCCTCAATATCTCTGGCACCGAATTGAGGCGTCGTCTGGCAGAGGGGATCGAAATCCCCGACTGGTTCAGTTTCCCCGAGGTGGTTCAGGAACTGCGCCGCACGCGTCCGCCGCGGTCAAAACAGGGCTTTACTGTCTTCTTCACGGGCTTCTCCGGCTCGGGGAAATCGACGATCGCCAATGCTCTCATGGTCAAACTGATGGAGATGGGCGGCCGCCCGGTTACGCTGCTGGACGGTGATATCGTTCGGAAGAACCTGTCATCCGAACTGGGCTTTTCGAAAGAGCATCGCGACCTCAACATTCGCCGCATCGGCTACGTCGCATCCGAGATCACCAAGAACGGCGGGATAGCCATCTGCGCCCCAATCGCGCCCTACGCCACAACCCGCCGGGCCGTGCGGGAGGACGTCGAAGCGTTTGGCGCTTTCGTCGAGGTCCATGTCGCGACCAGCATCGAGGAATGCGAACGGCGGGACCGCAAGGGCCTCTACAAGCTCGCGCGCGAGGGGAAGATCAAGGAATTCACCGGCATCTCTGATCCCTATGACGTTCCGGACAACCCGGAACTGCGGGTCGAGACCGAGAATGTCGATGTCGACAATTGCGCCCACCAAGTCATCCTTAAGCTGGAGTCGATGGGCCTGATCGCCGGAAACTGAGCGGCGCGTTCTGAAGCCTTAACAAATGACAAGGGCGGATCTCATGGTCCGCCCTTGTCCTTTTCCCGACAAATCAAAGCGATTACTGGATGCGCTGTCCGTTCGCCAGAACATGCCCCTGATCATTGATCTCGAGCGTCGATGTCAGAGTATCCTCACCCTCACCCGGCACTGCGAACAGGCCCAGCATCATGCGCGCACCGGATGCTTGCTCTTCTGGCAAAAGACCCATACCGACCAACTTGTCGATCAGTCCGTTGCCGCCGACGAGCTGCAGGTTCAGCGACCCTTCAGGCCGTGGCACACCACCGAATGTGGCCAGATCGGCGTTATCAAAGGTAAAGGCACCGTCACCGGTCAGGCGGGCACCGACGATGTCCAACAGCAACTGGTTGACCGTTAGCGAATTCAACTCGCCCGGCACTGCGCCAGATTGTTCCAGGGCCGCTGCCTGCTCGGGATCGAAGAGATCGAACAGCAGCTTGGCCTTACCGTTCAGATCAACCACCAGATCCGCCGGATCACGCGGCAACTGACCCGTCGCGTCGAAGAGACCCCAAAGCGCATCGGCCATCTCGAAATCATCCAAGTTCAACAGAACGCGAAAATCCTGTTCGTCGTCGGATTTCTGGATCGGCATGCTGATCAAGCCACGTGTTTCGCCAGTCGAATACGATATTGGCAGCGGCACGTCAGGCAGAACCATGCTCACGATCGAGCCGCGCTGCGTCACGTCGTAAAACAACCCGTCGGATGACATCCCGATTTGGACCGTACCCCCATCAGACGAGGTGTTTACGGCACCCGCACCTTCGGGTCCGTCAAAAGCAATCTCGTTCGCGCCCGTGGCGAACTCAAACCCGCCCTCGAACACCACACCCGAAGACAATAGCGCACTCATGTCCGCAGCGTTGCCCTGAAGCGGCAATAACCCACCGCCGGTAAAGATGAGGCCCTGCAGACCTCCATTCATCTTGAACGACCCGTCGCTGCCTTCGGGATCCTTGAAATCAAAGACAAACGACATTTCGTTGGCGTTGACGGTCTGGCTGTAATCGCGCAGCTCGCCAACTTTCATCGTCGACACGCCGTCAACACCGGTCATCACGACCTCGAAGTTTCCGGCCGCGGCGATGAGATCGGCACCATCCACATTCAGCCGATCGAAGGAAATACGGAATTCGTCGGCAGCGTAGGTATAGGTCAGATCGTTTGGCGCACCGGCCACGACCATATCAAAGCCTGATTGTTCATAGGCCAACGCCATATCAACGGGCTCGCCTCCCTCAGGTTGGCCCTTTAGTGTCATCTGCATGACAGGTGGTAGTGTCACGTTGACCGTTCCATCAGCGTTTTCGGTAAAGACCATTTCGGGGATTTCAATGCGGGCATCCCCCATTTCGGCCTCTGGCGCCATTGGGAGCGTCATGGCGACTTCGGTCACCGTCAATACGCCGCCGTTCAGGCTCTCGTTGCCATCCATCGTATAGCCGAATGATGACATGTACGATTTCCAATCGTTCCACACATCCGCAGCGGTCAGTTCGGCCAGCGCCCAGGAGGGTGACAGTGCCAGGGTAAGGACCATCGGGGATGCACAACGAAACAGGCGGGACATATAAGTTTCCTTTGATTAACACTTCTTCACCAAAGTCGTGCTCCGCGGCGTTGCCGTCAAGGGCTGCGGACTGGACCTTGTTACATTACGAGCTTACCACAGCGCTTATGACAGCGGCGCGAAGGAGTATCTGATGGATATGAGGGACAAAACGGTTCTGATCACCGGCGCGAGTCGGGGCATTGGTGCTTCCGCGGCGAGGACATTTGCGGAGGCAGGTGCAAATGTCGTTCTCGTCGCTCGCAGCGGCGATGCTATCGGTGAAATTGCGGGTGAGATTGGCGATCGCGCCATTGCAATCCCATGCGATATCTCCCGGTACTGGGAAGTCGAGGCCACGATCAACAAAACCGTCGAAACCTTTGGTGGCCTTGATGTGCTGATCGGGAATGCCGGGGTGATCGAGCCGATTGCGCATATGGACAAGGCCGACCCGGATGCATGGGGCCATGTCATCGATATAAACCTCAAGGGTGTCTTCTATGGCATGCGGGCCGCTCTGCCGGTCATGCTGGAGAATGGCGGCGGAACAATCCTGACGGTCAGTTCCGGAGCGGCCCATGGCCCTGTTGAGGCGTGGAGCCATTATTGCGCCTCCAAGGCGGGTGCGGCGATGCTGACCCGCTGCGCCGACAAGGAATACGTTGACCGCGGCATTCGGGCCATGGGCCTTTCGCCCGGCACCGTCGCCACGCAAATGCAGCATGAAATCAAATCGAGCGGCATAAATCCGGTCAGCCAGCTGGACTGGTCCGATCATATCCCCCCTGATTGGCCTGCCCGCGCACTTCTGTGGATGTGCAGCACCGATGCGGATGCATTTATCGGGCAGGAAATCTCGCTGCGGGACCAGGCCATACGCCAACGGATCGGCCTTACATGATCGACGTTGAGAAGGCGGATGATGTCTGGACGGTGACGCTGGACCGTCCGGACAAGGCGAATGCACTGACGCATGCGATGCTGTCAGAGCTCACTACTATCGCTAAAGAGGCACAATCGGCGCGCGCGCTCATCCTGACCGGGCGGGGCCAGGTTTTCAGCGCGGGCGCAGACCTCGACGAGGCCCGCGCGGGTCTCGCCACCTCGGATATATGGGAACGGCTGTCTGGCGCCATCGCCGGCCTGCCCGGCCTGACAATAGCGGCGCTGAATGGGACCCTGGCGGGAGGTGCCATGGGCATGGCCCTCGCCTGCGACATCCGTATCGCTGTACCAGCGGCCAAATTCTTTTATCCGGTCATGAAACTTGGCTTCCTGCCGCAACCCTCGGACCCCGCGCGGATGGCCGCGCTGATTGGGCCGGCGCGAACAAAATACATCCTGATGGGTGGTCAGAAGATTCTGTCGGATGAAGCGCTTCGCTTTGGCCTGATCGACCAGATCGTCGACCCAAACGAATTGCTGCCACGCGCGCATGCGCTTTGCGCCGATACGGTCACGGCCAAGCCCGCGCTTGCCACGGAAATCAAGCGTATGTGCCAGCCCCGGTGACAGCGCTCGCCTTATCGGTTATGGCCGTCCAGTTCCCGGCGTCCAGATCCGACTTGGGCACAATCCAACTGCCACCCACACAGATTACGTTCGGCAAAGCCAAATAGTCGCGATAGGTCGCGGGCGTTATCCCTCCGGTTGGACAGAAAGAGGCCTGTGGCAAGGGTCCGGCCAGCGATTTCAGGGCCGGAGCGCCGCCAACAGCCTCGGCCGGGAAGAATTTGAGCATATCGATGCCGCGCTCCAACAGGTGCATGACCTCGCTCGCCGTGACAGCGCCGGGCAAAAGGGGCAATTCGACATCTCGGCAGGCATCGATCAAACGATCCGTCGCACCCGGCGAAACGGCAAAGACGGCGCCCGCTTCCTTGGCCGCCTTGGCATCCGCCGCCGTGATAACCGTCCCTGCACCAACCACGGCACCATCGACCGCAGCCATTCCACGAATGACATCCAGCGCGGCAGACGTGCGCATCGTGACCTCGTGTACCGGCAGGCCCCCAGCAATCAGGGCTTTCGCAAGGGGTTCGGCATGGACGGCATCGTCGATAACCAAGACCGGGATGACCGGTGCCATCTGGCAGATTTCGCGGGTCGATTTCATGGCCTGATCCTCACAATGCGCTTGCGCCTGTGTCGGCCGAGCCGACCCGCGCGCGGAAGTTCGAAAAGAGTTCGCGACCAAGGCCGCTGTGGTAATGCGACAGATCGGCGACAACTGCGGGCCGATCCAGCACACCTTCGGTCACGATATCCAGCTTACCCGTTGTTGCATCGACGCAGACAATGTCACCGTCCTGCAATTTGGCGATCGGGCCGCCGTCGATCGCTTCTGGGCAGACATGGATGGCCGACAGCACCTTGCCCGACGCGCCTGACATCCGCCCGTCTGTCAGCAGCGCAACCCTCTGGCCACGCCCCTGCAGCACGGTCAGCATCGGCGTGAGGCTATGAAGCTCGGGCATACCGTTTGCCTTTGGCCCCTGGAACCGGACCACGACGATTACGTCATCGGTAAACTCACCGGCCTTGAAGGCCGCCTTGACCTCCTCCTGGTCATGGAACACCCGCACCGGTGCAGTGATCACCTGATGTTCAGGTGCGACGGCCGAGACTTTCGATACGCCAGTGCCCAATGATCCCGAAAGCCGTGCAAGGCCGCCCTTTTCGCTGAACGGGTCCGCAACGGGGCGGACGATCTTGGTGTTCAGGCTTTCGCCGGGGCCGTCCACCCATTCGAGTTCACCATCCTTCAGCTTGGGCTCGCGGGTATAGGTTTCGAGCCCCTCGCCCATGACCGTTACGACATCTTCGTGCATCAGGCCTGCGCGCAAAAGTTCACCTATCATGTATCCAAGGCCACCCGCCGCGTGGAAATGGTTCACATCGGCCAGACCATTGGGATAGACGCGCGCCAGGAGCGGCGTCACCTCAGCCAGATCGGCAAAGTCCTGAGGATCAAGCAGGATCCCCCCGGCCCGCGCCATGGCAACCAGATGGATCAGCAGGTTGGTCGAGCCGCCCGTCGCATTCAGCCCGACGATCCCATTGGCAAAGGCCCGTTCGTCGAGGATGCGGAAGGTGGGGGTATATTGATTGCCTAGATGCGAATTCGACAGGGCGAGCCGGGCACCGGCGACCGTCAGAGCGTCGCGCAAGTCGGTGTTTGGGTTGACGAAACTGGCGCCGGGCAGGTGCAACCCCATGAACTCCATCAGCATCTGGTTCGTGTTGGCGGTTCCGTAGAATGTGCAGGTGCCGGGCCCATGATATGCGGCCATCTCGGCCTTCATCAGCGCGTCCCGCCCAACCTCGCCGGCAGCGAATTGGGCACGAACCTTGGCTTTTTCGTCGTTGGGCAGGCCCGAGGTCATGGGACCGGCAGGCAAGAAAACGGTCGGCAAATGTCCAAACGTCTGCGCCGCAATCACCAGCCCGGGTACGATCTTGTCACAGACCCCCAGAAAAACGGCGGCGTCGAACGTGTTGTGGCTGAGCGCCACCGAGGCCGCCAGCGCGATCACGTCGCGGGAAAAAAGGCTTAGCTCCATCCCCGCATAGCCCTGGGTCACACCATCACACATCGCCGGGACGCCCCCTGCGACCTGCGCTGTCCCGCCGACGTCACGGGCCGCCTTGCGGATCAGATCAGGGAACCGTTCAAACGGCTGGTGGGCTGAAAGCATGTCGTTATAGGCCGTGACGATGCCCAGATTGCCTGCCGTGCCGGTGGCCAGCGCATCCTGATCCTCGCCCGCGCCCGCATAAGCGTGGGCCTGCGCGCTGCAGGACAGATGCCCACGCGTCGGGCCATCCGCGGCAGCTTGCTCCATCCGGGACAGGTACACGCCACGATCCTTATGGCTGCGTTCCGCAATCCGATCCGTGACGCGTTTCAGGGTATCGTTAATGGTGGTCATGGCTTGGCTCCCATGAAATGGTCAGCGCCCGGCAGGCAGATGTTGGCGCTAACAAACCCGATGGCTGCTACGTGGGACATTTTGCGCCCCATGTAAAGTGATGTCCTTGTAACAGCGACAAACTCCGACCAAACCTCCCGGATTTGGCCGTTCAGAACACCTTGAATGTAATGGTTGTCAGCGACCGCTCAATGCCTTCGATATCAAGCAGATGATCGTTGATGTACTTCCCGACATCTTCGCCTTCCGGGATATAGACCTTCATCAAAAGGTCAAAATCGCCGCTGGTCGAATAAAGTTCCGAATGCAGCTCGCGCAGCGTGATCTCTTCGGCGACCTTGTAGGTCGTGCCGGGTTTGCAACGGATCTGGATGAAGACACATGTGCTCATGGCGCCTAGCTGACACATTGCGCTATAGGCTGGCAATCCCCCGCGGGTTGCCCCTATAGAACGGCCCGGAAGGAAGACGGACGATGCGCACAGCAAAACTGACCCGGACCACGGCAGAAACCGACATAGACGTCGATATCAACCTCGACGGCACCGGAGCCTACGACAACGAAACCGGCGTGGGGTTCTTCGACCATATGCTCGACCAGCTGGCGCGGCACTCGCTCATCGACATGACGATCCGGGCAAAGGGCGACTTGCATATCGACGATCACCACACCGTCGAGGACACTGGCATCGCGCTTGGTCAGGCGCTGACCCAAGCCCTTGATGACAAAACGGGTATCCGCCGCTACGGATCCTGCCTGCTGCCGATGGATGATGCGCTGGTTCGATGCGCGCTTGATCTGTCCGGCCGCCCCTTTCTTATCTGGAAACTCGATCTGCCGACCCCCAAGATCGGAACGTTCGACACCGAACTCGTGCGGGAATTCTTTCAGGCCCTCAGTACGCATGGCGGGATCACGCTGCATGTCGACATGCTCCACGGGCTCAACAGCCACCATATTGCCGAGGCGGCATTCAAATCGGTGGCCCGCGCACTGCGTGAAGCCGTAGAGATCGACGCGCGCAAGGCGGATGCAATCCCTTCGACCAAAGGCGCTTTATGAGCTTCACGGTTCTGATCGACTACGAAAGCGGTAACCTGCATTCGGCCGAAAAAGCCTTTCAGAAGATGGCGGCCGAGGTCGATGCGGGGGAGGTTCTCGTAACGGCCGATGCCGATCTGGTTGCGCGGGCCGACCGGATCGTGTTGCCGGGCGATGGTGCGTTCCCATCCTGCATGCGCGCGCTCAAGGGAACCGGCGGGCTATACGATGCTATGCGCGAGGCGGTCGAGATCCGGGGCCGTCCGTTTCTGGGTATTTGCGTCGGCATGCAGCTTATGGCGCGGATCGGGCGCGAATTCGAAGACACCGACGGCTTGAACTGGATCGATGGCGAAGTCGTTGCGATCACCCCCGAAGATGCGTCACTGAAAGTGCCGCATATGGGGTGGAACGATCTGGTCATCGACGCGCCGCATCCGATATTCGAAGGCGTTCAAAAAGGCGATCATGCCTATTTCGTCCATTCGTACCGGTTCCACGTGACCAATCCAGCCGAATGCCTGGCCCATGTAGAATACGGCGGGCCTGTTACGGCTGTTATCGGACACAACACGATGGTGGGGTTTCAGTTTCACCCCGAAAAAAGCCAGAGCACAGGGCTCCGGCTCATCTCGAATTTTCTGAGCTGGCGACCTTAGTTGACACGGCTCCATGTCTGTTTCGAGCAGATCAAACCACCCGCAACACAGCCGCGCAGGGCCAGCGAATTACCGTTAAGGGACATCTTACCGATATAGATCTTGTCATTCGACGGACGCCAGACCCTGCCTTCATAGCTGCCATTGCCGTTGGGCTTCATGTCCATAACGAGCGTCTTGCCAAGATTGGGCGACTTGTACTCGCCGGATCCATTGAAGGTTCGCGCGATCTTCCCGCAGATGTTCCCGCCGCAATTGCTCATCTCGACCAGAGCGTATGATCCGTCATCCGGCTGGGTCTTCCACGTGCCGTGAACCGGGTCGGCGGCTGCAGCGCCAGCAACCGCCATCAAGGCTGCACAGATGGTGCCAATTGTCTTCATTTGCAAATCCTCCAGTTTGCTCGGGCGGGATCTTGAGCGGGCATGACCCGTCTGGCAAGGCTGACCTCGGGTCGCGTTGCATCCGCCCCGCGTTGCTGCAACAAGGCCAAAAAAATGAAAGGCAAAGCTATGATCCTTTATCCCGCCATCGACCTGAAGGACGGACAGGCCGTACGGCTTTTGCGGGGAGAGATGGATCAGGCCACGGTGTTCAACGACGACCCGACGGCACAGGCCCGCGCATTTGTTGATGCGGGCTGTGAATGGCTGCACCTTGTCGATCTCAACGGCGCTTTCGCCGGCAAGCCGGTCAATGCCGATGCAGTCGATGCGATCCTCGCCGCCTGCCCCGTGCCCGCGCAGCTTGGTGGCGGGATCCGGGACATGCAGACGATCGAGGCTTGGATCAATAAGGGCCTCGCCCGCATCATCCTTGGAACCGTCGCAGTCGAAGACCCCGATATTGTGCGTAAAGCGGCCCGCGCCTTTCCCGGAAAGGTTGCCGTCGGCATTGACGCAAGAGATGGTAGAGTCGCGACAAAAGGATGGGCAGAGGAAACCAATATCGATGCGACCGACCTAGCAAAGCAGTTCGAAGACGCAGGCGTTTCCGCAATTATTTACACCGACATCAACCGCGACGGGGCAATGCAGGGGCCGAATGTCGAAGCAACCGCCGCACTGGCGCGGGCGGTGTCGATCCCGGTCATCGCGTCCGGTGGGGTATCCTCCGTCGCAGATCTAATTGCGCTGCGCGATTGTGGCGCAGATCTGGATGGTGCGATCTCGGGCCGCGCGCTCTACGATGGTGCCATCGACCTCGCCGAAGCGCTTCAGACGCTCAGGAGCTGACCATGCCGCACCGTTCCGTGTCTCACTGCCCCCTGCCGGCCAGCAGCCGGCTGCATGAGCGCATACGCAAGGGCGATTTCATGGATTGCTATGCGACGCAATCCGACATGGACCCACGCCGGGCTGCGGAGATCATCACGAGTTTTCCGGGTTGGGCGCGCTTGCTCGTCAGTCTGCGTAACATCCTGACGGCGCCTTTCTGTCTGCGTGGCGACGCGCCACCCGCCGACGATATAGTTGGCATCTTTCCAGTCGAAAGCGAAAGCGAAAACGAACTGATTGCTGGTTTCAACGACAAGCATCTCGATTTCCGAGTAGCGGTCCTGCGCGAGGCGGGCCGCGTCCATCTTGCGACCTGGGTGCATCCGCACAACATCGGCGGGCGTCTTTACCTAGCGACGATCATGCCGTTTCATATTCTGATCGCGCGGGATGCGCTCGCTCGCGTGGCGCGGGCGGGCTAGCTGCCGCCGATCGCTTTGCCAGTAAGGTTCTGCAAAGCGCCATTCATCCTGCCGATAAATTCGGCGTCACCTGGTACCTCAAGGTCACCCAGCATCGCGCCCGGTTCCTCGTAGGCAACCTGCACCTGCCCCTCTGAGTCTTCGTAAATCAGCACCCGAAGCGGCAGATAGAGCCCAGCGCGCGGATCGGCCTGTATGGCAGGCGTCCCCAACTTGGGGTTCCCGAATATCAAAAGCTGAGCGGGCGCAAGGTCCATCCCGACGCTCTCGGCGCCCGCCCCGTGATCGACACGCGCGAAGACCGTTGCGCCGGCGTTTGTGACAGCGGCCTCAAGGCGGTCCGCCACCTCGGAAACCGACCCGGTCGCCGGTTGTTGTACGATTTCCGCCATTGCGGACACCCCCAGAAACACCGTTGCAATCAAAGCTTGTATAAATCTCTTCATCGCGTCTCTCCCACTTTGGGCCTAGGCTGGCGGCGTCGCCCTGAAACATCCAATCAATATCCTGAGAGACTATCATTGTGGCGGATTTGCCCCTATGCCGCGTCGCATGAAGACACCGAGCAACATCTCCAGCCCGGGTAAGGCAGCGTGAATCGCTGGCTGAAATACGGCCTGCTGCTGGGCCTGTTGCTCCTGCTGGCCAGTCCCCTGCTGTCCGTCATCTGGTCTGACTGGTTCGCGACACGACATGGCTGCACCCTGCACGAAGGCAACGTAAACTCCTGTATTGTAAGGGGAGCGGACTGGGGCGAGACGCTTTACACCGCATTCGTTCTGGGTTGGCTCATGCTGATCACGATACCGCTGGCCGCTGTCGTGGTGATCGTGCTGCTTGTCATCGCGATCCGGGACATCGTTGCGTTCCGGCGTAGCAAAGGCTAACCCGAGCCTTGTGCTGAAGACCCGTATCATACCCTGTCTCGATGTGGCCGACGGTCGCGTGGTCAAAGGTGTGAATTTCGTTGATCTCGTCGATGCTGGCGATCCGGTCGAGGCGGCCAAAGCCTATGATGCCGCCGGTGCGGACGAACTTTGCTTCCTCGACATCCATGCCACGCACGAAAACCGGGGCACGATGTTCGATCTGGTCCAACGGACGGCCGAGCAGTGTTTCATCCCCCTGACCGTGGGCGGCGGGGTGCGAACGACCGAAGACGTGCGCAACCTGCTGCTGGCGGGGGCCGACAAGGTTTCGTTCAACTCCGCAGCTGTCGCCGATCCGGACGTTCTGGCGCGGGCCGCCGATCAGTTCGGCGCGCAATGCATCGTTTGCGCTATCGACGCCAAAACCGTGGCGCCGGGCAAATGGGAGATTTTCACACACGGAGGTCGCAAACCCACCGGCATCGACGCCGTTGAATTCGCGCAAACCGCTGCAGCAAAGGGCGCGGGCGAAATCCTGCTGACCTCCATGGACCGCGACGGAACGCGCGCCGGCTTCAACCTGCCCCTGACCCGCGCGATATCGGACGCCGTGCCGGTGCCGGTCATAGCGTCCGGCGGTGTCGGCACACTCGACCACCTGGTTGACGGGGTCACCCAAGGCGGCGCCTCGGCCGTGCTTGCCGCCTCGATTTTTCACTTCGGTGATTTCACCATTGCCGAAGCCAAGGCCCACATGGCCGCCGCGGGCATCCCGATGAGGTTCCAATGACACTCGATGATCTCTTTGCCACCATCGAGGCGCGCAAAGGCGCGGACCCCGAAACAAGCTGGACGGCCAAATTGCTTGCCAAGGGTCCGGAAAAATGCGCCGAAAAGTTCGGCGAAGAGGCGATTGAGGCCATCATTGAGGCTGCGAAAGGCGACCGGGTGCGGCTGACCGCCGAGGCTGCGGACGTTCTCTATCATCTCCTTATCATGCTTGCCGCACGAGACGTCGCGCTGGCCGACGTGATGGCTGAACTCGAGCGTCGTCAGGGCCACTCTGGCCTCGCCGAAAAGGCGGCCCGGTCGTAAGGGCTGAGGCTACCCCTCCTTGGATCACATTTGGCGCCAAACCCGGTATGCCTGTTGCGCCCGTACGAGGCCCGTGCTGACATCACAACGTGCGCGCAAATAGCCAAGATTGCATAAGCGCATTACGCCAATACCCACATTGATTGCACAATCCTTTCACAACATTGGGAAAAGACCATGGCAACCACCGATCAGATACCGACAAATTCCGGCTTTCATGCCAAGAGCACAGCAGATGAGGTCATGGCCGGGATCGACATGACAGGCAAAACGGTGATCGTCACCGGCGGGTACAGCGGCATTGGCCTCGAAACGGTCCGAAGTCTTGCGATTGCCGGCGCATCCGTCACGGTGCCGGTCCGCAGCCCCGACAAGGCCAAGGAAACTCTGGCCGACGTCGAGGGCGATGTGCAAACGGCGCCCATGGATCTCGCTAATCTGTCATCAATCAGACAGTTCACCGATGCCTTCGTGGAAAGCCACACAAACCTCGATCTTCTCATAAACAATGCAGGGATCATGGCCTGCCCAATGGCCCGCGTCGGTCCGGGCTGGGAATCGCAGTTCGGGGTCAATCATATGGGGCACTTCGCATTGACGATGGGCCTTATGCCGCTGCTCAGGGCAACGCCGGATGCGAGGGTCGTTGCCCTTTCATCCACGGCACACAAACTCACTGATATCCTGTGGGATGACGTCCAGTACGAGACTTCTGACTATGACAAATGGCAGGCATATGGGCAGGCCAAGACGGCCAATGCGCTCTTTGCCAACGGGCTGTCCCGCAGGCTTCGCGATAGCGGAGGACTGGCTTTTTCCGTGCACCCGGGCGGGATCTTCACGCCGTTGCAAAGACACCTGCCGAAGGAAGAGATGATCGCTATGGGTTGGCTTGACGAAACCGGCGAACCTTCGGAACTGGCCAAAGAGGGGTTCAAGTCGCCCGCGCAAGGCGCATCGACAACGGTTTGGGCGGCCACGTCGCCCGCTCTGGCCAGCACACCGGGCGTTTATTGCGAGGACTGCGACATCGCACCGCTGACCGACCCGGACAGCCCTTACGCGCGATACATGGGCGTCGATCCACATGCGTGCAGCGACGACTCGGCCGATCGGCTCTGGGACATCAGCGACGATCTTCTACAAGACGCCTGATGACAGCTCGATCCGTGAATGACCGTTGCTTGGGTCGGTGGGCGGGCGCCTTTGGCCGCAGGCCAAACAGAGCCGCCCGACGGCCTCACAACTTCGACGAAATCACGCCCGTCGCAAAACCACCCATCCGCAGCTCGCCAAAAAGGCGCTGGTATTCGATCTTTGGACAGCGGTTCTGGATCACAGTCACACCGTGCGCCTCTACCTTTGCCGCCGCCTCGGGGTGTTCCACGCCAATCTGCATCCAGATCACCCGCAAATCGGGCAAGGCTTCAAGGGCTTCCTCTACGATCTCCGGCACCGCCTCGGAGCGCCGAAAGATATCCACCATATCGACCGGTTCTTCGATGCTCCTGAGATCCGATTGCACCGCCGCGCCAAAAAGGGTCTGACCGGCAAGACCGGGATTGACCGGAAGCACGCGAAATCCCTTGAGGTTCAGATAACGCGCAACAAAGTAGCTCGGGCGCACGGGGTTTGCCGACACACCGACCACGGCGACGGTTTTGACGTCCGACAGGATTCGTTTCAGAAAGGCGTCTGAGTAATCAGGCATGCCCTCTCATACCCTTGGACCCGCACGAAAAAAAGCGCCCCTGCACTTCAAGCGACAGGAGCGCTCAGGTACGGAACGAGGGACAGTGAAATAACCGGCAGGCGTTCCAGACCTGCGGTAATGCCTTAGATGTAGGAAGTCCTACGGCTTACACCAGTGCCATTCGCGTTTCTGTGAAGAGATTGGCCTAGTCAAAGATATCCTCAATGAAATCGAAGGCGTCCTCGATGAGATCCGCAAAGCCGGCCTTGCGCTTTTTCTTGCGCTTGACCGGTTTCTGATACCGAACGGGGCTTGGTCGCACCAGCTCGCGCTCCCCCCTCTTCTTTCCCTTCGGCAGCATCTTCAGATCGTGCAGCGGCGCGCCGCAGCTTGAACAGCTCAGCTCGTGCCGGGACTTGCCCTTCAGCACCAGTGCCGCCTTCACACCGCAATAGCAGCACGTCACAATTTTCGTCGGATAGCCCATGCGTTCCCCTCAAGCCTTCGAGGCATATAGAGCGATCGCCGCCGCATTTGAGACGTTGAGCGATCCAAACTGTCCCTGCGCATCGATCCGGACCAAATGGTCGCAGGTCGCCTTTGTCTTCTCCCGCAGACCCGGCCCCTCGGCCCCAAGCACCAGCGCCACTGCGCTTTGCCTTCGCCCTTCGAGCGCCGCCTCAATTGTCATTTCCGCCTCGCCATCGAGTCCCAGAACCAGATATCCCATCCCCTGCAATTCCGTGATTGCGTCGGCGAGATTGCGGACACGCAGGTAAGGCTGACGTTCAAGCGCCCCGCTCGCCGTCTTGGCAAGGGCACCGGTTTCGGGCGCGGAATGATGCCGGGTTCCTATGACCGCAGATGCCCCAAGAACCTCAGCCGACCGGAGGATCGCACCGACATTGTGCGGGTCGGTCACCCGATCAAGCAGGACAAGACGGGGCGAGGCATCGCCAATGGCCACGTCAGCCAGTTCACCCCAATCAAGCGGCTTGACCTCAAGCGCCGCCCCCTGATGCACCGAACCGGGATCCAGTGGCGCGGAAAAGCGGCGCGGATCCGCAATTTCCGCTTCAATGTCAGCCACTTCGATCGCTTCTTTCAGCTTGATCTCTGCATTCGGAGTCACGATCAGGCGCAACTTTTCCCGGTGCGGATTACGCAGCGCGTCCCGCACAGTGTGCAGCCCGAACAGCCAGACGGTTTCATGGGCGGCAGCCTTCTTGGCCTGCTCTTTGCCAATGACCCATTTCGGTTTTTTCATGCGCCAGACGCCCCTGTCAAACCGGGGCAATTCGTCCTTGACCCCTGTTTGAGGTGCTAGTAATCACGCCTCCACGCCAAGGGCAATGACCTTGGTTCGTGGGCGACAGGCCGCAAGGTGTGGCAGGGGACTGTAACTCCCTCGCGGAGACGCACGCCTGGTTCGATTCCAGGGTCGCCCACCATTCAATCCCTTCAAAACCGAAGCTGACCCGGCTGCACTGAATAGTGTCTATTTTTCCGCTAGTTACCGACGGCAATGCCACCAGAGACCTCACATTTGGTCTCTGATCAAGGGCGTTTCAGGGCAGGTTGGGAGAAAGTCTTAGCGAGGCCATTTCGCGTGAGGTCTTGGTGCGGTTTTGACCCGTTTAAAGTTGCGGGAATCCAAGAATCTGGCGTTGTTCTTCCCAGTCCAGAGGCAGTTCGGAAAGGCTGCGCAATGATTTAGAGTTGAGATACAGTGGCTGGCGGCCTTCAAGTATAGCCGTTGCGATGTCCGGGGCCAGCCAGACCAACGGCACGATGCGGCTGACGGATCCACTGCGCAACCCCTCCCGCTCGGTGATTTGCTGCAGCGACAATGACTTCCGCGCAAGAAGTTCGCCCTCCCATCGCCCGCATCGGCGACCAGAGCAATGAGTTCCGGGTCGGGTTTTTGGGGCATCTTCAGGAACAAGGATAATCGGCTTTGCCCGCCCGTTCTGACGCTTTTGGAACGGGACCTCGAAGGACGCTACTCCTGACTTTCGGGAGACATCCGATCCGGATAAAGCATGGAGGTTGATCCTGGTGCGAAGCCGATCCCTTGGCATATCGATCCGGTCAACAATGCCCCCGAGATCATGCGCCGTCGTTTCACCGTCTGATTTGGTGATCTCGTCAGACCAAGCATCCGCCAACCGCAGAACCTCTGCGATCGAAGCATCGGGTTCTTCAGCCTGCCCCGCTTGATCCGCTAACCAGCTCTTGTCGCCGAGGCGATCTTTGAGGCTGTTGAGAACAAGGCGCTCAATCTCATTGACAGGCAAGCGCTCAACACTGGCTCCGTCTTCAACGCCCGATATCTTCGAGGTCTAACACCAATAGCGTTTCGTCCGCGTTGTCCCGCCCCGCCGCATGGACTTGCTGGCGTAGGTCGCCCTCGTCGCCCTGCCCTTTTTGTCGAACAGTACATCATCCAAAACGCGTCTGGCAGAGCGCCGCGCCGTGCTGATACTCTTGCCTCCTTGACCCGCTAGCTGATCCTGTACCTGCTTCCAGGTGGCGCCATCTACAATGGCCTCGTGCAACCCTTCGTAAAGTCCTGCTTTGTGGCGGGTTTGTCCGATGTAGACCGGGTTGCGCAGGATGTTATAGAGCGCACCGCGCGAAGGGGCTTTGCCGCAACTTGTACGCCCATACCGGTCGGTCCGTCGCTTGCTGACAACGCCCAGTTCACTCAGCGGTAACGAGAGTTGCCGCACCGATCCTGTGATCAGACACTCGGCAAAGATGATCCGGATCGCCTTGGCTTCACTTTGGTCCATGACCAGCGCTTTGTCCTTGACGTCGTAGCCCATCGACACGGCGCCCCCATCCAAATTCCCTTACGTTTGGAGGCCGCAACCTTGTCCCGAATGCGCTCGGCTGTCACCTCGCGGTCGAACTGGGCGAAAGACAAAAGAACATTCAGTGTCAGGCGTCCCATAGAGGATGTTGCGTTGAAGGCTTGGGTGATCGATACGAACGACACCCAAGCCCCGTCAAACACATCGACTATCTTTGCGAAGTCAGCAAGCGACCGGGTCAGGCGATCCACCTTGTAGACGACAATGACATCGATGCGCCCACCGCGCTCATTCTTTAGAAATTGCTCGAGACGAGGGCGATCCATAGACTCGCCACAGAACCACCATCGTCATAGCGTTTCGGCAGTTCTGACCATCCTTCATGTTTCTGGCTCAGAATGTAGACCGCACAGTCTTCACGCTGTGCGTCCCGAGAGTTGAAGTCCTGGTCCAGCCCCTCCTCAGTCGATTTGCGGGTGTAGATTGCGCAGCGCTGACGGATCATTGAGTGCCGCCTTTTCACAGCCCAAAGAACTTTGGTCCGTTCCTGTTCGTCTTGGTCATCACTCGCGCCACAGCTGACAGGGACGTATAGCTCTGGCCGTTCCAGATGGCACCTTCCTCGGTTACCAGCACCTCGAGGGTTGCCCCGCCCCTTTCCTTCAGAAGACGGGTGCCGTCGCGGACAATCAGGGCAAGAGCCTTTCGGGCAGAGCCCCTGGCCTCGCTTGCTTCTCTTTCCTTGATGACCCGTTCCCGTCACGGCGCGCCTTGGCAGGCTCCGCACCCTCCCTTCCCGCCTGTTCGCCCCAGGCCAACGCCAGCCGCATTAGGTCGGCGTTAAAGGTCTGGGGCGGCGCGACACCTCTGGCTTCCGTCCAAAGCTGCCGAAGCGCCGCTGCGCTTGCGTCTTCCAACTACCGTATATCCAGATCAATCCCGTTTGGTCGTATTGGCTTTCTCCCGACACCACGCCGTAGCGTGCCACTGTGCCGGAGTGATCGAGTTCGATCGAAAAGCCCGAAGACCTCAGCCGCGAGATTAGATTGTGGCGCGAACGGTATGGGCCTACCAGTCCAGACGCTCCTGGATCTGCGCGGCCGTTGCACGGTTGCGCAGCGACAGCAGCTTGCGTAACATTTCTGTCTCTGGCTGGGTTGCCAATTCTGTAGGCTGTTTTGCCAGCAAGCAGGGCGAGGTGATCTCGATGAGTTGTTCGGCCATTTTGGTCTCCCTTCAAGCACAGGACTATTAACCCCGTACTGACCGAAGCCCGGCAATCCGGGCTTGAGACCAAAGTGTTCGGTGACGTCAGTGACGCTCTGCTGTCGGTTAAAGTCCTGAGAAAATGCCAGCCCCGGCAGCTATTTCTAGTCAAGAAAGGCGAACGGCTGCCACCGCCCGCCCAACCGTCAGACGTCGATCTTGTCAGCGATACTCAGGGCGTCGTCAAGTTCGACATCGAGGTAGCGCACTGTGCTATCCACCGTGGTATGACCAAGCAGGACCTTGACCGCGCGCAGATTGCCCGTTTTACGATAAACCAGCGCCGCCTTTGTGCGCCTCAACGAATGCGCGCCGATCCGCTCGGATCGAGGCCAATTGCCGACACCCAGCCCTGAACAAGCCCCGCATATTGCCGCGTCGATACATGCGGTCTGTCGTGAAAGCGGCTCGGGAACATGAAGTCGCAACCAAGCATGTCGGAACCGCAAACCAAATTCCAAATTGAACCACGGGTGTGTTCGGAGACTGCAGATTGCATCGGCCGGTTGGTCTTGCTCTGGATAACCAAAACAAGTTCGCGACCTCGATCTCCGACAACAATTGCGCTTGCTCTTAACCGAACAAGATCACAACCACGCAACCTACTGTCGATCGCAAGATAAGACAGTGCCAGGTCCCTGAGATTGCCATAGAGTTCGAGCCGGGCACGGATGGCCCAGACCTGTTTCGCAAGCAACGGACGTTTCTGGCCGACAAGTCTTGCTTTGTTTCAGGGCCGCCGTTTCGGTTTGACAGCGGGAAGTTGGATTCTGGACGTGGGATCTTCTCCAATCCTCCCTCCCTCTTCAGGCGTCAACACCGTCCAGACCAAACAATACTATCAAGTGACCAAATGGCCGGTCCATCCGCATCCCCGACGTACAGGTTGTTCGCAGCGATCGACCAATTTGAGCCCTCCTTACCGATTTTCTGTTGTGCGGCGAATATCGGCATTGCGCTTGGGTGGTTGTATATTTGGCTACCCGCACATCTCTGCGCAGGCGGCCGCACTCTTGCATCATTCGCTGTGGACAATTTCGCTGTAGTCGCCGCGCAGTTGCAGTGTGACAGTCACATCCGCATCGTCGCGATTACGCCAGAACCAACCATGATCGCCGGTGAAGGGTGCGGTGACGCTGCCCTCGCCCGCTTCCGCGCCCCGGCCTCGCTCATAATCGACGGACTCGCCATCCGCATGGGCGTGCAGATCGAAATTGATCCGCCCCCCCGTCGCCACCCAAGCGTAGGTCAGGGTGACACCTTCCTCCATCGTAGCCTTGATCTCGGTGGAATCGCCGGGGGCCAGGGTGAATGTGATCTCGTCCTGCCATGCTTCCTGCGCATGAGCCGTGGAGACGAACAAGCCGAAGACGCCATCCATCAGCGATGAGGACTGGTCGCCGCCGTGTAGCAGTTCATCAGCGGCTGCCTCGGCCGCAAGCTGCTGTTTGATCTCGCCCATCTCTGTCAGGCCAAGGATGCTGCCCATGCCGGTTGGGTCTGTGCCATATTCTGCGGGCAGGTAGACCATCAGGCCGATGGCGACGGCCCCGATGCTGGCGATGATCGTGGAGCGCCGCAGTTGTGCCAGTGTCGGCAGGTCTTCGATATTGGGTTTTGGTGCATTGTGCATTGGTCACTCCAATTTTTATGCGCTGGCGATGTATCCGGCGATCTGCTGGTAGGTCAGCAAGACGCCAAGGAAGACCATGATGATGTTCGCGTAAGTGGCCTGACGCATAAAGTTGGGGCTTCTGCGCCAGTATCCCATTACGATCAGGATCACGAAGAGCGCCAGAAGTTGCCCGACTTCGACGCCCACGTTAAAGGACAAAAGGTTTGCCAAAAGCCCGTCTTCGGCGATCTGGTATTCGAGGATCTTGGAGGCCAGACCTGTGCCATGAAACAGCCCGAAAATCAGGGTTGCCGCCTTGGTGTTAGGCTGGAACCCAAACCACTTCTGGAACGCCCCTAGGTTATCAAGGGCCTTGTATACTACCGACAACCCGATGATGGCGTCGATGATGTATGCGTTGATACCCCAGCCGAACCAGACGCCCAAAAGCATAGTGACGGAGTGCCCCATGGCAAACAGGCTGACGTAAACTGCTACGTCCTTCATGTGGTACAGGAAGAATACGACGCCAAGCAGGAACAGGATGTGGTCGTATCCCGTAATCATGTGCTTCGCGCCCAGATAGATGAACGAGATGATGTGGACGCCAAAGATTTCCTGAATGTAGCCCGCGTCACCGGGGGTAACATCATGAGCATAGGTTGTTGTCGCAAATGCCATCAGCGTCAGGACGGCGGTGGTGAATAGGGTCAAAGGCTGGCGCATTAGATGCATTGCCGACCCCGACCGAAAGGATCGGTTTGGTATCATTTTGGATTTTCCGCTAAGCTTTTGTGTAGGATGAGAGCGCGCAGCGGGCGCGGCCTCATACACGCGGCGGTCGATCGAGGCCATAATCCCTGCGATCAGTCAAACCGTGATCTGCCATTGCCCAACTTGCACTGGTCGGAAACGGAGTGCTCATCGCTTCACGCGGTGATAAGAATGCGATGTTGTGGTCGTGATCCGCGACGTCATGGCCGTGGCCATGATAAGCGTGCATCAGATTAACGACATCCTCGTGGGCGTGACCATGCTCTTCGATTTCTGAATGATGTTCAGCGACGATCTTTGCCAGTTCTGCGAAGTCGTGGGTTGCTGAACGGGCGTCTGCAGACAGGATTATGCTCACCGCCAAAGCGATGCTCAGAAAACCTTCCAGATATCCCGCAATCTGCCGTGCCATTCTGCCTGCTCTCGTAGGTCTTGGCCCACTTGCCTGACCCCGCTCTGGAGGGTTACCTCGGGATATGACAAAATACCCATCCCATGCAACCCGGCCCGCTGTCGCCAAGCGGCTGAAACGTGCCAACGGCCACTTGGCCAGCGTCACCAAGATGATCGGGTATGAGCAGCCCCGTGTGGATATCGCGCAGCAACTCTATGCGGTGGAGAAAGCCGTGCCGCAGGCCAAGCGCACGCCGATCCAGGATCATATCGATCATTGCCTTGATGCCGCATTGGTCGGCGCTGGTGAAACGCCGGCCTCAGCCGAGTTCAAAGCCATCACCACGTTTCTTTAAGGATCTCCATGATCTCCGTACTCGCAGACCGCACCTACCGTCACCTTTTCGTGGCACAGGTCGTGGCGCTGCTTGGCACCGGATTGGCAACCATTGCACTGGGGCTGCTTGCCTATGATCTTTCAGGTGAGCGTGCAGGCTTGGTGCTGGGCACTATCTTCACGATCAAGATGATTGCCTATGTTGGCATCGCACCGATTGCAGGGGCAGTTGCCAATCGGTGGCCGCGTCGTACGATGTTGGTCAGCCTGGATCTGATCCGCGCCGCCATTGCCATTTGCCTGCCATTCGTCAGCGAGGTCTGGCAGGTCTACGTCCTGATCTTCGTTTTGCAATCCGCATCCGCAGCCTTCACCCCGACTTTTCAGGCAACGATCCCCGACATCCTGCCTGAGGAAGACCGCTATACCCGCGCCCTGTCTTTATCGCGACTGGCATACGATCTGGAAAACATCATCAGCCCCATGCTGGCGGCGCTACTGCTGGCCTTTGTCACCTATGATATCTTGTTTGTCGGCACCTTCATCGGGTTTGTTGGATCAGCCATACTGGTCATGTCCGTCCTACTTTCCAGTCCGCAACCAACGGCAACACGGGGGGTCTATGACCGCACGACACGAGGGATGCGGATATACCTCGCGACGCCGCGCTTGCGGGGGCTGCTGTCGCTGACCCTTGCCGCTGCTGCGGCGGGCGCAATGGTACTGGTGAACACGGTTGTTCTGGTGCGCGGCGACCTTGGCCTCGGCGAAGCACAGGTTGCCATCGCCCTTGGGGCTTTCGGCGCTGGGTCGATGCTGACCGCTCTCTTGCTGCCCCGGTTGTTGGACAACCGGTCAGACCGCCTTGTGATGATCGGCGGCGCAAGTGTGTTAGTGGCGTCGCTCTTGGCACTATCTGCGATGACGCTTGTCTATGACACCCGTTGGGCACCGCTTCTGGCGGGATGGTTCATCATCGGGATCGGTTATTCCGCAGTGCTGACCCCCTCAGGCCTATTGCTCAAACGGTCTGCTCATGCGGAAGACCGGCCTGCTGTTTATGCAGCGCAATTTGCACTGTCTCATGCATGCTGGCTGGTGACATACCCGCTCGCAGGCTGGTTGATCACCGTTGCCGGACCAGCGGTTGCGTTTGTTCTGCTGGCCGTACTTGCGGGGGCCGGTATGGTTTGCGGGATCGTTCTCTGGCCGCAAGAAAGCGGAGAAGCCGTTACACATACGCATGACAACCTTGCTGGAAACCATCCCCATGTCGCGGATGGACGAACCCATAGCCATCCGATTATTATAGACGACTATCACCCACATTGGCCGAGGATAAGAGAAGCTACCGGCGGTTCACGGCATCAGTGACGAGGTTCTTTTTAAAGACACCAAAGCGGTCAGCGGACCATGTGCGGCGAAAAACTGCAAAGTCCGCTTAAGCGCAACACAGGTGCTGGTTCTCCTTCTCCAACGCCTTCAGTCGAGGAGGCTGAGATTGTTGCATCCCGCCATAGAGCTTCGGCCATTGATAGAGCGTTTGCTTGTTCGGCGTTGGCCTCGGACCAATGGCGGCTTGAATGCCCCACCCCCGATCTGGCGAACAGCCCCCGCAATCGTCGTGGCTTGTTCTTGCAGAACTTCGACCGGCCGAAACTTCGATACAATCTCTTCCGGCTTTTCTCGTCTCCCAGCCCTAGCTGATCCTCCAATCTTTGGGACAACCTGTCCCAGTCGCTGAACTACTTTCGCGGGACTAGTCCAGCCGTTTACTATCAATTCAGGGTTGAGAGCTCGGCAAATCTTGGCTCGCCGCAGCTCTT
>JBCBKL010000018.1:0-94329 GCA_038521825.1 Pseudomonadota bacterium
TAGATGCCCGAAGGTCTTCCTGTCAGCCATCGCTCTCGCCGCACCCGTTATTTACTGGCTATGAGGCCTGATCCTAGGCAATCGCACCGCACAATAGGGCATTCAACAGGGGTTGGACGCCCTTCACAACCCAGTCTCCAAAGGTCCTGCTACAACCCCGAATATTCGTCAGGTTGCCTCCAGCCAGTTCCACAAACGCACTTTCCGCTGCGCGGAACGAATGAAAAGCTGCATCCACCTCGCACTTATGCGCCAACAGATCCTTTGACTGTCTCGCACCTCTTTGTTCGACTTATCCACCTTTGCGGTCCACTCATCGGGTCGACACGATGCAAGAAGCACACCCAGTTTTTCGCGATCACGTTTGAGTAGTGAATCTACAGAAACTGACAGTTCCTGCGTATTGCCGTCCTCAGAACGATTGAGTGGTTCATTGACATCCCGTGTCTGTGAGATTTGGACAAACTCGACGATCTGAGCACGATCAATTGCCAAGACCCCGGTATCAGCGATCAAACTGTTTTCGGTGTCCCTAACCCGCTGTCTTTCCTTTGCGTTACGATCGACCAAATTGTCTGCTGGCACGTTGGCACACGATGTTCTCAACAGACCGTCAAACATTCCCAATTGATTGGTATCAGCGCCACTTGAGTGGTCCAATTGCGTGCTAGTGCTTCAGGTCGCGGGTTGTTCTGCCGAAGAGGCCTCGGACGCGGCTGCGTTGATGGCCTCTTTTCGCTCGGCGGGCGTTGCGTCTTCGTTGACACGGACGGTGACCTCGCGGTTGGCAAAGCGAATGCCGGCTTCTTCGAACGCGGCCCGGATGTGGTGTAGCAACTCGCGGCGGATGATGAACTGTTTGCCCGGGATCGCCTTGAACTTGACCCGCAGGATCATGGCACTGTCTTCCATCTGGATGACACCTTGGGATTTTGGCGGCTCCAGCAGACCGTCGCCCAACAGTTCATCCTCCATGAACTCGGCTCCGATGCGTTTGATGATTTTTTTGACCTGCTGAGGATCAGTGTCAAATGTCAGGCGCAGCGGTAGTTTCATGATGACCCAGTCGCGCGAGTAATTGGTCAGTGCTGCAATGTCGCCAAAGGGAATTGTGTGAACCGCGCCGAGGTGGTGGCGTAACTGCAAACTGCGAACGGAGATCCGCTCCACAGTGCCTTTGACGGTGCCAAGGTCGATGTATTCACCTCGGCGGAAGGCGTCATCGATCAAGAAGAACACGCCCGACACCACATCCTTGACCAATGTTTGCGCTCCGAACCCGATGGCGAGGCCGATGACACCGGCGCCGGCAACGAGAGGTCCAACATTGACGCCCAGACTGGAGAGCGCAGCAAAGAGACAGGTCACGGCGATGACCACAAGGGCCGTTGACCGTAGAAGTGGCAGCAGTGTGGCGGTGCGGCTGGCACCGAGGCCGCCTTCGGCGTCGCCGCTCTCTTCACCGTCGTCTTGGGGTTGCTCGGCGGCAACGCGCACATCGATGATCGTGCGCAAAAAGTCCCAGATGGCCCAGCCGATGATGGCCGTGAGAAACACATTGATGATGGTTTGCAGCGCTCGGCCTGTTGTGCCGCCTGCAGCGAGCGTGGCGGGGTCAAGGCCCCAAGTCGACAGAATCATAATCAATCCGCCGGCAAACAAGAGCGCACGAGCAGCGTTGCCGATGGCCAGTTTGATCGCCTGGTCCATGTTTTGGGCGCGCAGGTAGTGGACCAGCACGCGGTAGCTGACCCACAGCCCGAGGAACACGAGCATGGTGACAAACACATTGGCAGCGACCACATCTACATTGCCGCTGACCAGCGCGCCGCCGGTAAATACGATCCATGTGCACAAGAACGTCACACCTGTTATCGCCGCCCAGTTGCGCGACAGCATGGACACGAATGAACGTTCTTCCAACGGGGGCAGCAGGTCGGTCGTCGCGCGGTGGATCCAGTAGGTCCCGGCCAGCGCCATGGTGATCCACAGCAGTCCAAGCAGAAGGGTCAGAAGGTCGGGTGTGCCTGCGGGCGCGCCAAATTGAGCCATGACATCCGATGTGATCGCCTCGAACATCCAGAGGCCCGAGAGCCCGAGCACCACCCAATGCACGCGACGCGTGGCCTCGTCACTAAGCGCGACCAGGCGGTACATAGGCCAAGACCGGGGGAGTAGGATGTCCACGACGGACCGGACAATCAGCACCACGGTGACAACGGCGACGTAGCTGGAGACAAAAAAGCGGATGTCGGGGTTGTGGAACAACAGGTAGAGCACCGCCATGGCCGTCAGGGCAAAGGCCACGGAACCCGACAGGGCAATGATCAGAACAAAGACTGCATCGACAATTGTCGACACCGACCCGTATGCACCCTTTCCAAGATTGCGTTCGCCAATGACAGACTGGCGGGCCGCGCCTCGCTGCCGCCAGTAATGGCGGACGATGCCGCCAGCCACGAGGCTGATTGCCAGTGCCAGGAACGCAATCCAAACACCGCCCGCTTCGGACAGGCGCGTGAATATCGAGCCGATACCCGCCCCAAGCTCAGGCAGCTTGGCAAAGAGGGCGGCAGCGTTGGTGGTCAGTGTCTCGCCGATGTCGCGGCTGTTGGTCAGTAACCCTTCGCCTTGGGCGGCCTCCTCAGTCCGGCGGGTTGCGAATTCGGCAATCAGGATGTCGCGCACCTGCTCATCGCTCAACCGCCCCAGCATAGCCTGAAACTCGGCGTCCGTGAGGTCGGCGGACAGATCAACACTGGTGTCCTGAGCGTGCACGGCAGGCGCCTGCACCAAGGCGACCAGCAGCAGTCCGATTGCCCAAAGCGTCGCACCCTTTCGAAAGGTCGATTGAAGTTTCATTCCGTCCCCCTGGCGGCCTTTGGCACCGGATGCCGTGCGTGTTGCGCAGTCATGTGACACAAACTGCTTTGCGCCGCCAACGCAAGTCAATGACGACAGGGCGTTTTGCGACGCCGGTCGAGTCGAAGCCGCGCGCTGATCCCGTCGGGCCGGCGCGCGGATCCATCAGAACATCCCGTTCTCGTGGGCCATGGCAACTGGTACCTCCTGCAATACGTCCCAATGTTCGGCAATTTTGCCACTCTCGACGCGGAACAGATCATAGATCGCTACAGGCTTGTCGCCCCATGTTCCTTCTGCCTGAGTAAGGACGAAATTGCCCTCGCCGATCACGCGATGCAGGGTGGTGTTCTTGATCTCTCCCAGCACCGCCTTGAGCGCGTCGGGGCCGTCTGCGACGACCGGATTGTGTTGAACGTAAATCCCGTCACGGATGTAGTCGTCCATCCTGTCAGTGTCCTGATTCATCAGGACAGTGCGGACAAATTCTTCGACCAACGCCTTGTTCTGCGCCGTTTTGTCCAGGTCTGTGACCTCTGTCATGCCGTCCGTCTGGCTTCGTCCGCTGGTCGTCTCAGCGTGCACCGGAATAATTGCGTCCCAGTGTTCGGCGACTTTGCCATCTTCCATACGCCACAGGTCAAAGGCGACAACCTCTTCGGCGCCAAATACGGTCGCGTTGTGATAGGTTGTGTGTGTCAGGAGCATATCACCGTCTTCGAGAATACGGTGGGTGGTGTAACCAAACCCTGTCTCTTTCAGCACCGGCAGCAGACCGATCACCGCGTCGATCCCTGTCGCAACGTGCGGGTTATGCTGGATGTAGCTCTGCGCATAGAGCGCGCGCATCTGGGTCTCGTCAAAGTCACGGAAGAGCGCATTCATCGCGCGTTGCAGGGTGATCTTGGCAGGTGTCGTCGGCACTGTGGTCGATTGGGACATGAGCGTTTGGTCCTCTCGGTGCGGTGGAGTTTGTTTCGTGAGTGGTGGCGTTGTTTGATACGGTTTGTCTCGACGGCTGCGGCTGGAAATTCAGACGCTCATCCCGCCGTCGATGATCATGCGGGCCCCCGTAATAAACCCGGCCTCTGGCCCGACCAGAAAGGACGCGAGTGCTGCGACTTCGCCCGCTTGCCCATAACGTTCCAGCGGCACCCGCCCCTTGATCAGGGTGGCAAGGTCGGTCTGATCGGGGTTCATGTCGGTGTCCACGGGGCCGGGAACGATGGCGTTGATGGTGATGCCTTTGGGACCAAGATCGCGCGCCCACCCTTGAACGAACCCGTTCACCGCCGCTTTGCTTGCCCCATAGAGCGCGAGCCCCGGCACAAAGTAGTCATTAGCAATGGTTGCCGTGACGGCAACGATCCGACTGCCCGGGGACATGACCGCCGCAGCCGCTTTGATGATCTCAAAGTTGGCTCGAACATTGATGTCAAAGACCGCGCTGTAATCTTTGATATCGAGGCTGTCGATCGGTTTGGAGATGTTGATCCCGGCGTTCGAGACAAGGATGTCCAGCTTGCCATGATGCGTCACGGCGTCGGCCACGGCGGCAGCGCTTGCTCCGATCTCGCGCGCATCGGCTTGAATGGCGCGGGCCTGTCCGCCAGCCTGTACGATCTCCTGCACAACCGCCTCCGCCACATCCTGCGCGCCAACATAGGTCAGGGTCACGGCGGCCCCTTCGGCGGCCAGTCGTTTGGCAATGACCGCGCCGATGCCGCGACTGGCACCTGTGATCAGCGCGCTTTTGCCCGCGAGTTTCCGTTCCATTCCCTGTTCCCTCAATTGATCGTTATCGTGATTTTGCCAAAGGCATTGCCGGCCTGAAGGGCGTCAAACGCCGCCGGTGCGTCGGCAAAGTCAAAGCGCTGGTGTACCGGGATTTCGATGTTGTTCTGAACCACAGCGGCCACGACACGTTCCAGCAGGGTGCGCGAGCCGACCATGATCGGCACGATACGCACACCACTCAGCATCAGGTCGAGTATGCTGACGGCAGGCCCCTCCACGCCCTTGAGACCAATTTGCGCAACGGTCCCGTTTTGGGCTGCGGCGCGAACGGCAGTGGCAATTGAGGGCGGTCCGGCGGTTTCTACCACCACATCTGCGCCGTGCCCGCCGGTCGCCTCCTTTACCGCGGCATCCCAATCGGGCCTGTCGCGATAGTTGACGCCGAAATCCGCGCCGAGATCTGCCGCCTGCGCCAGTTTGGCAGGATCGGACGAGGTGACGCCAACACCCGCGCCAGCGACCTTGGCCAGCAGAAGCGCGATGAGCGAAACCGTTCCGGTGCCAGTCGTAAGGGCAGTCTGGCCCGGCTTTAACTGCCCGACCTCAAAAAGCGCGTTCCATGCGGTCACAGCAGCGCAGGGCAGGCAGGCCGCCTGCGCAAAGGAGATGCCATCGGGAAGCGGCACGAGCGCGCGCGCGTCAAAGACGCGATCCTGCGCCAGCACGCCTTGCGACGCTTCGCCATGGGCGAAAACGCCCATATATGGCTCGAACGCGCCGCTTTGGTGCGCCGGATTGAAGGTGACGACAACCCGGTCGCCGACGGCCACGCCGGTCACGTCCTGCGCGACTTCCGTCACGACTCCGGCGGTGTCGGAGAGCGGCACCAACTCGGGCGCCGTCTCAACCGGCGACATGCCATAGGCCACCATAAGATCGCGCGCGTTCAAGGACCACGCCTTGAGCGCGACGCGGGCCTGGCCGGGCAAGAGCCCGGTTTCGGGAGCGTCCTTGAGAGAAAGCGATGCGATCCCGTCACCGGGGGTCAACGTCCAGTTTTGCGTCATATGCGTTCCTTAGGATTGTGTGATTGCGCAGGATCGATGCCCCCGACCCGTGCTGGACCGTTCATTCCGATTTGTTGAACGCGTAGCGTGCGATTTTCCAAACACCCTCGATCCGTTCGAAGACCCAAAGTTCGCGGTTGATTTCGGGCACGGTTTGGTTCGAGGCCTTGATGAGGCGTGTGCCCGTCGAGGTGGTGGTGGCGTAAGCCTTCCCGCCGGACACGACGATGTCGTGGGGATCGATGGCGAATTCCAGATTGATGGTCAGCGCACTGAAGGCAAAGGCATAGAAGCCGGTTATGGCCTCCTTGCCTTCGAAGGCGTCGAACCGGTCGGGGAACAACACCGCGTCGTCCGTGTAGAGGCTGCCAAGACCCGTCGCATCGCTCTGGTTCACATAGCTCTGATAGCTGCGCAGGACGTGGATGATCGTGTCCGTGTCGTTGTGACCGTCGGCCTGTGCGGACGCCGCAGACAGCGGCGCAAGGATGACGCCGAGCCATGCCAGCCGGTGCAGCAGTTTCATGCGGTGTTCCTTTGTCTGTGCGGTGGAGTCATCAGAACTTTCCATTGCCGTGAGCCATCTCGGTCGGGATTGGCTCGATGGTGTCCCAGTGTTCGACAATCATCCCGTCCTCGACCCGCCAGAGGTCAAAGAAGGCCGTGGGCACATCACCCACCGCGCCTTCGGTCATTGTGAATACAAAGTTGCCTTCGGCCACGATCATGTGCGCTTCTGAGAAGGAGAACCCCTGTCCAGCTTCCTGGAGTTGGGCAAAGGCTGCGCCCAGCGCTGCGAGCCCGTCGGGCACCAGCGGGTTATGCTGATGATAGGCGCCCGGTGTAGCGATGATGTAGTTGGGTGCCTTTTCCAGCTCTCCGTTCAAGAAGACGTCCGTGATAAACCCGGTGACAACCGCTTTGTTCGCCGTCGTCTTGTCCAAATCCGTGATCTCAGTCGGGCCATCAGTCATGGACCGTCCAGACGCCGTTTCGCCGGGTGGGACCTGCAGGTTGTCCCAGTGTTCGACCAGCACGCCGTCATCGACGCGGAACACGTCGAATGACACAAGCGTTGGCGCGCCAAAGGCGTCCGCGTTTTCAAAGGTGTTGTGGGCGACAACGATATCGCCTTCGGCGATGACCCGATGTGTTGTTACAGTCAGCCCGGTCTCTTTGGCCATCGGGATCAGGTTCAACAGACCGTCGGCCCCGGTGGGGATCACCGGGTTGTGCTGGATATAATCGGGTGCCAGCAGTTCCCGTGCCACGTCGACGTCGTAGTCAACGAAAACGGCGGTCACGAGAGCGACGACAAGCTCTTGGGGGGTCATGGTGTGTCCTTTCGACTCATCTGTGAAATCTAAGGTATCCATTTCGCACCAAGGCACAATTACGCACTTTTTAGATACGTCGTATGGTTTGGGATACCTGATGCGTGAAAGGTGGCTTGATCCGAGGCCACGAAGTATGCGACGCGTTGCTGGTGCGAATTAGGAACGAAGGCTTAGTAACAAAAATGCTCCCCATCGGCGTTCACAGCGAGGCAGAGGCGTTGCTCTGCCCGATCCGCACGGTCCTTTCGAAGGTGACGGGCAAATGGCAGATCATTATTGTGCTGGCGCTCGAGGACGGGCCTTTGCGCTTCGGCGAGTTGAAGCGCACGATCGGGGACGTGACACAGCGCGTGCTGACCGAGAATTTGCGAAGCCTGCAGCGTGATGGATATCTGACGCGTACGGTCCATCCGGGCCCGCCTGTTGCGGTCTCCTACGAACTGACGGATTTAGGCGGCGAATTGGTCTCTCTGCTGACGCCCATCGTCCAATGGGCGGACAGCAATATGGAAACCGTCAAAGCGGCACGACTGGACTACGAAGAGGCAAGTGTTTGAACAAAAGCCTTGCCGCGTATCGTTCTTGTTTGCTTTGGAACTCGACAATCTTGGAAGCTCGAGTGCACTTTAGATGGCGCTCAAATGTCATCCGCTGATCGATTTGCGTTGGTCTAAACAGATACACCGTCACGCGGCACATTGCTGGTCGACGCCCCTCGATCTGTTGCTTCGGACTCTGATCAGCCGCTCAAAGACAACTTAGTTGTGACTTGATCCACTGCGTCTGCGGGTCAGCGTCGTTGCGACGGTGCCAGACAACTGACACAGGAAAAGACGGCAAATCGAGCGGTGGCTTTTGGGTCGCAAGACCAAAGCGGTCCGCAAAGGCTTGGGCCACGCGTGCGGGTAGCGTCACCAACGCATCCGATGCTGCCGCGGCTGCGAGTGCGGGCAGGAAGGCGGGCAGCCCCAGGACGACACGGCGTTCACGGCCAATACTCTTGAGTTGAAGGTCCACGACACCGTGAAGCTGGGCGCTCGGAGATGTCAGGATGTGGTCCATCGCGCAATAGGTATCAAGATCGAGAGATCTTTCGCTCGATAGAACTTCGGTGTTTCCTGCAACAAGATAGCTATCCTCATAAAGAACCTCGCTCCGACAGGTCTTCGGTACCTCTTGGAAGAATCCAAGCGCCAGTTCAACTTCGCCATCTTGCAAAGCCTCTATGGCCGCATTGCGCCCGTACGGAATAACCGAGAGATCGAGGCCGGGAACCATCTGACGAAGCCGCGCCGCCAAAGTTGGAACAAGCACCGCCTGCTCAGCATGCATGGCCGCTAAACGCACCACCCCGGTCGCAGTCATCGGATCGAACGAGCGCGCAACTCCAAGAGCTCCCCGCAACGTTTCGACGGCATCGGCAATCGGAGCCTCCAGCGCAAGTGCGGTGGCCGTGGGCTCCATGCCGTGTGGGCGTCGAAGGAACAGGTCATCCCCAAAAACGCCGCGCAACCGCTTCAAAGCTTGGCTGATTGCCGATTGCGTCAGGCCCAGCTCATGCGCCACATCCAACGCCTTGCGGTGTTTGAGCATGCCAAGGAACACCAACAGCAAAGTCAGGTCCAGCCGCCTAAGTTCCGATTTGCTTAATTCTGACATGAATGCATTTCGTTTTTTATCATTCGAGATTCCTAATACCCAGACTCCACGAATACAGCAAACCCAAATTCATCGGAGCACTCGCACCATGCTGAAATCACTTGTAATCGCAGCCACCCTCTGTGCCATCGGCACGCTCGCAAATGCTGAAGACGGGCGAATTTTCAGCTTCGACGACGTCGACTGGCAGCCCGCAGGTGTCGAGGGCGCAGAGTATGCGATCCTCTGGGGCAGCGTGGAAGACAGCACCGCGATCTTTGCCTATCGGCTGCAACCGGGCGCGGTTATCCCCTCGCACACCCATCCCAACGACTACTGGGGTCTCTCCGTTCAGGGGCGTTGGATCCACTTGGACGCAGACGGAAACGAAGAGATCCACGGACAGGAAGCCTATGCCTATATCAGGGGAGGAGATGTCCACGGCGACAGCTGTGCCGGCCCCGAGGCTTGCATCAATATCGTCGACTCCGATGGTCCCAGTAAGACCGTCTTCGTCGATTGATCCTTTGGCCCATGACCGCCACGCCCCGTTTTCTTGGGTATTGGGGCGAGGCAAGGCTCATTGAACAAGAAGTCAAATCGTACCTCTCCCCGTGTCGGTGAGGCGACATGCTTGATTCAAGGTTGTTTTCGACAAAAAAGGCCAGGAAATTTCCAGATGAGTGACACGGTCACCATCGTAGTCCGGCAGCGCGTCAAGCCAGGTCATGAAGAGGCCTACGAAGCCTGGCTGAAGCGCATGACCGAGGGCGCGCAGGCCCATTTTCCGGGCTATCTTGGGGTTGGCTTTCACCGGCCCCCTCAACCCGGAGACCAGTATCGCCAGGTCTTCCGCTTTGATAGCATTGAGCAACTTGAAGAGTTTGAACGCTCAAAGTACCGGGCAGAAATGCTTGCCCAAGGCTCTGTCCACTTCGCTGCCGACCCATCTTTGGAGCGCATGACCGGCCTCGAATTCTGGTTCGATCCCCCAAGGGGTACGAAGGTGCCACAGCCTAGCCCACATCGCATGGTGTTGGTCATGATCGCGGTGGTGTTCACCATGATCCTTATACTCAGCACGGTCATTGGTGCAGTCACGCCGAACTGGCCGCAGCCTGCTCGCCTGTTGTTGACCGTCACAATCCAGGTGATTCTTATGACCTATTTTGTGATGCCAAGGATAACGCCGCTCATCGCGCGTTTCATCTACCCCCGCACCCGAACGGCCTAACGCGTATGACGGCCCCGAACAGCTGACAACATACTGGGTGGTGGCACGGACAAGAGGAGGGGCCGGGCACCCAACTTATGAAAACAGAAGGCGACAGGTTAGTTCAAGGGGAGTCGGCTTTGTCTCGCAAACTGTGAGCTGCCGATTCGATACGGCACAGCTGCAGCGAATTACTGCAAGACTGGCCGTGGGCGCAGCATTGAACTGCGGTGGCCAGCCGCGGCTGCAGGCCTTGCCCACTTTAGCCTAATTGGAAGCCCAGTTTCCGACACCGGATAAAACAAGTCTGCAGTGACATTTCTATATTGCATAGAGCCCATGTTTTGCTATTGGCAAGGTGCGAATACGCTCACCGGTCACACGGAAAATCGCGTTGGTCAGGGCAGGTGTGACAGGCGGCACGCCCGGCTCGCCGAGGCCGCCGGGCGCTTCGTCGCCTTGGATGAAATGCACCTCTTGTTCGGGCGCATTCGCAAGCTGCATCATCGGATAATCGGGGAAGTTGCGTTGCTGGATCGCGCCACCCTCAAGCGTGATCTCGCCCCACAGAGCCGAGGTCAGCCCGTAGATGACTGCCCCCGTGATCTGTGCCTCGCCCGCGAGCGGGTTGATCAGACGGCCGCAATCGACGACTGACCAGACATTGTGCACCCGGACGCCGCCGTCTTCGGCTACGCTGGCCTGAACCGCCTGTGCCACAATGCTTTCGAAGCTCTTGACCATGGCAATGCCAATCCCGTGGCGGGCGGGCAGGTCACCGCCCCAGCTTGACACCTCGCCCAGACGTTCCAGCACCGCCCGGATGCGCGGGTCGCTTGTATGATCAAGTCGGAAGGTCAGTGGATCCGCCTCTGCTTTGTCGGCCAACTCGTCCATGAATGTTTCGTTGAAGAACCCCATCTGCGTGAAATCAACTGCACGCCATGTGCCGACAGGGATCGGACTGGGGCAGACGACCCGGCCAATGTCCCGATTGGACACGTCATACTGAAAGGCAAAGGGGCGTTCGCTGTCCGGCATGCCGGATTGCGCGTCGATATAGTGATGCCGCACCGCCGTGATCCGTCCACCGTCAACGGCACCTTCCATACGGCTGAGGATCGCGGGGCGGTAGGTGTCGTTTGCCATGTCGGTCTCGCGCGACCAGATGACCTTGACCGGTGTGTCCAATTCTCGCGCGATGCGCGCGGCGACGGTAACGAAGTCCATCTCGCCACGGCGCCCGAATCCACCGCCCAGATAGACCGGGTGCAGGGTGACGTTCGCGGGGTCGAGGCCAAGCGTGTCGGCGGCGGCGTTCCGGGCGAAGAGCATGTTCTGGTTCCCCGTCCATATGTCCGCCCCGTCATTTGTCAACGCGACGGTGCAATTCATCGGCTCCATCGTTGCGTGGGCGAGGTAGGGGACATCGTAGGCGGCTTGGATGGCCGTACCCGAAGCGACGGCATCGGCGACATTGCCCGCCCTGTCCATCTCCTCGAATTCCGCCCGGTCTAGGTCGGCATTGTGCTGCGCGCGGACGCCGTCAGAGGACATGTCGGTTTGCCCACCCTCCCAGGTGATTGCCAATTCCTCCAGTGCCCGGCCGGCGGTCCAATAACTGTCGGCGGTCACGGCCACCACGTCGCCCAGGTTGATGATCTGGCCAAGGCCCAGGCGCTGCGTGACGCCGCGTTCGTCGATGGTAGTTGCCTTGGCACCGCGCACCGGCGGCAGTGCGATTGTCGCATAGACCATCCCGGGTAGGGTCACGTCGATCCCGAATTGGGCAGTGCCGTTCACCTTGCCCGGCAGGTCGAGCCGGGGCTTCGGTTGGCCGACGATGCGATAATCGGGACTGTCTTTGAGTGCGGGTTTCAGATTGGGTGTGAATTCTGCTGCGCGTGTGGCGAGTTCCCCAAACGTCGCGCTATGGCCTGAAGCGGCGTGGGTGATCGTGCTTTCCCGTGCCATTAAACTGTCAACCCGAACGTCCCATTCGGCGGCGGCGGCTTGCATCAACATCTCGCGCGCGGCGGCACCTGCGCGGCGCATCCCATGATGTCCGGTCAGACGGATCGCCGTGCTACCCCCGGTTAACTGTCCTACCAGTCCGCCGGCGATCTGAAGGAATGTGAAGTCGATCATCGGGTACATGAAGGCAGGGATGTTAGCGCCCTCTCCGATGATGTAGCCGCGCCCCAGGTCGCTGTTGATGTAGTCGTCTGTCACTGGCGCCTGCGCGATGGTCACGCGGTCCCAATCGGCCTCCATCTCTTCGGCCAGCATCTGGGCCAGCCCTGTGCCTGCGCCCTGGCCCATCTCGGAATGCGGAAAGAAAACGGTGATGCGGTTATCAGGGGCGATCTTGACCCAGGTGTTGAGCAGGATCTCGTCACCAGTCACAGCCTCTACGGAGGCCATTTTGAGCCGGTTGGGAGACAGCGTCAGGCCCAGGGCCAGCCCGCCGCCCACGACACCTGCAGTGGCTAGGAATGACCGGCGGGTCCACTTTGCGGCGGTCGAGCGCGTCTTTGTTTCGGTATTCATGTATCAGGCCTCCTTCCTCAAAGCCGCGGCGGTGTGCACGGCGGCGCGGATGCGGTCGTAGGTGCCACAGCGGCAGATGTTGGTGATTGCCGCGTCGATATCGGCATCGCTCGGGTCCGGTTTTTCATCCAGCAATGCCTCGACCGCCATGATCATACCTGACTGGCAATATCCGCATTGCGGGACCTGATGTTGCAGCCAAGCTTGTTGCACTGCACTTGGGGTATCTTTGGACGCGATGCCTTCGATCGTCCTGACCTCAGCGCCCTGCACCGCTTCAACAGGCAGCACACAGGTGCGCGTGGCAACGCCATCCACGTGCATTGTACAGGCCCCGCAGGCGGCGATTCCGCAGCCGAACTTCGTACCGGTGAGGCCCAGTCGCTCGCGAACGACCCACAAAAGCGGCATTTCCGGATCGGCATCGACGGTGACCGCCTCGCCGTTCAAACGAAATGATATCGACACGAATGATCCTCCATGCGCTTTGGTCTTTGCATCCAGATAAATACGTCCATCGTAATGTCTAGCCATCGGAGTGAATCTACGTGAGCAGAGACGGAGTTTTCTTCTGCCGCATCTCCGGTAAGGTTAAGAAATGAACAGCGATCTTGATCAGCTTCACAAAGCCGTGACCACGCTCATGCGCGCGTTGAAGATCGCGGAGAAGAACGTCCAGGTCGCCCACCGTGAGCTGAACTTCGTGGCGGCCGACATCGCAACGATGCGGTTTCTCCATGGTCATCCGGGTTGCATGTTGTCCGATTTGTCGGGCCACCTCGGTGTGGTTCCGACAACTGCCAGCAGTGTCGTCGACCGTCTCGTGGAGCGGGGATTTGTGTCGCGGGAACGTCCCGAAGCAAACCGCCGCGCCATCGCTCTCAGGCTGACACCCGAAGGTCAGTATGCATTTGCGCTGATCGATGCCGAAGAAAAAGCCACGATGCAGATCATGCTCGATGCCCTACCTGAAGAGGACCGAGAGGCATTCGTGAAATCGATGGTCCACATCGCTGGCGTCGTAGCACGACGGGACGAGGGTTGAGCGCATGCGAACGTCTGCATTCGTCCCAACAGTTGAATCTCAGCTAGTCATAGACCAAGCACCGGCAGCAAATAACAGGTTTGGCGGACTGCATTACAGCGTCGCGACACCACGACGAATTTCCGGTCTGGTCCTTTCGTCAAGACGATCCAACGGAATAAATTTCATTTGCTTCGGCGGGAGACAAAGCGCCCTCAATTAAAACGCGGAAACGCCTGACTGTACTGCCCAAGTTGGCCTGGCTCATACAGCCTTATGAGCGCCGACAGATATCGAGCAGCGTCCGAACCATCGGGCGGCGGTCCAAGCTGCGCCAAACGACACTGGTTCCCAACTCGGTCTTCAGCGGTAAACCGTCGCGGTAGGTTTCCAGCGGCTTGAACGGGCTGGGAAAGTCCTCAGGAACGACAAATGGTCCATATCCGGCGTGGGACATGACGATCGCGCCCAGGGCCGTATCCACCTCGGCCAGAGCGTCTGCGTCGACACCATTCGGCTCATCCCTATCCAATTCCGCAACAAGAACCGGTGCATCCCGGCGGGTGTACCGGATAGTCGGCGGCCGGTCATGCGGGGACGCGGTCGCGTCGAACTTCACCAAGCGTTGAGACATGAGCTGGATCTCAGATAGCCCCGCCTGGTGAATTGGCGGATGAAGAAAGGCCACATCGATGAGGTTTTGCTCAACCTGTGCCTCCAACACGGATGAAATGCTCTCGGTAAGCCGGACACGCGCAAAGACATTCTCGGTGCGAAAGGTTTTCAGGATCGGCACAACCACCTGGACTGCGGCAATCTGGGTAATGCCAATCCGAAGATGCTGGCCAAGGCCACGGTCTGCATCGCGCGCGATTTCCACGGACCGATCAGCCATGTCGATGATCCGCCTGGCCGCGTCGGTAAACGCCTCGCCGGCGGGCGTAGGATCAGCGCCACGTCTGCCCCTTTCAAACAAGCGAACCCCAAGGTTTTCCTCAATCCTACGCAGTCTCGCGGTGAGTGCGGGTTGCGAAAGACCCAAAACAGTAGACGCTTGAGAGACGCTTTTTTCCTCGCTCAGAGCGACTACGCATCGATAATCCATAACGGAAAACATCTATAACCTTTCCTTATAGAAACTATCAAAAACCGGCATTGTCGTGCTCCATTCATCACCCAGCTTGTCGTTCATATTCACTTCGTCAAGGAGGACCCGATGACCCTCTTCCCACTCAAGGCCAGCATTGCAGGCGCCATTCTTGCACTGCCTGCCTATGCGCAGCAGCCACCCGATTTCGAAGGGCGCTACATCGCCGCGATCTCGGACGGGGACATGCGTGCCTATGCCTATATCGATGGGCAGATCGGCGAGAAGCGTGGCCCTGACGAGCTGGCATTGATCGGGTTGCCCTTGGTAGCAACTGAACTGACGGGTCGGATCGAGGTATCCAACTCTGTCATCAATCCGGTCTATTCCATAGCGCATAGCCCTGATGGAAACACGATCTTCGTGGCTGAGACGGCAACACCGCAGGAAGACGGCGATGTCACGATCCGTGATCTGCAGCCGGGAACAACCTTGCGGGCCATCGATGTGAGCGACCTTTCCGCCCCGCGGGTGATCGATGAGGTGGAAGTGGGTAATCGCCCACTTGGTGTTTCCGTCAGCCTTGATGGCCGGACTCTGGTCCTGGCGACCAAGACGCGCGGGAGCCCTCTGACATTCGTGACCTTTGCAGATGGGGCCTTTGGCGAGGCGCAGCAGTTTCCGTTGCAAAACGTGTCAGAGGTGCCTGAGCTGCTTGATGGCGGTCAACTGCCGCATCACGCGGAGTGGCATCCCACCGAGGACGTGGTCGCCGTCACCCTGAACCTGCGCAATCAGGTGCAATTCTACCGCGTCGATCGGGCCGAGGATGGCAGCGTTTCCGGCATTTCCCAGTGGGGTAACTCCGTAGCCACCAACAAATGGCCGATGTCTGGTAAGTTTTCCCACGACGGGCGGCACTTTGTGACGAACGATCTTGGCTGGGGTCCGGATCTTGGCCCAGACCGCAACGGTACGTATGCGCCGCCCTCAACACTCACGTCTATCCGTCTTGCAGGCTTGGACGACGACGAGCCCCGGCACTTCAGTATGGGTGGTGTCAGCGTCCCGCAGCACGCCGAGAGCATCAACTTCTCGAACGACGGGACGATGATTGTAACTCTGAACCTCGGCCAGACCTGGATCCCCGAGGGCGAGCCGGGCCATTCGCTGTCGAGCCTGACACTGGTGGAGTTTGACGCAGAGACCGGTCTGATAGAGCACGCCGGTGATTGGGAGATGCTGGGCATCCTACCCGAGGGCGTCGCCTTTGACGCCGCCGATCGCTACGTCGTTGCCGGCATCTACGAATACGACGGGCCCGAGCCGTGGGCCAGCGCGCTGGAGTTCTGGCGGGTGCAGCGCGATGCGGGCGAGGCCCCGCGCTTGGTGCCCACCGGCTATGCGGTCGAGACCGGGCCCGGCGCCCATTCCCTTGTTGTCGTTAATCAATGACCAAAGCAGGCGGCGCAGACCGTCTGATAATGCAATTCACGGAGAATCCTCATGAAAACCATTGCAGCCTCTATCGCGATTACTGCATCGGCCACATTCGCCCATGCGGACGATATCAGCACCCTTTCCACCACCTTCGATGACGCTTCCGCGCTTGAAGCCTGGTCGGAGCACTTGCCCCAAGGGTTTACCCGCAAGTGGCAGGAACCGCGCGTGGAAGACGGCAGGCTTGTGCTGGAGCCCGTCTCCTCCGGCTGGTTCGAGGATAATCAGGCGGGCCATCTCTATCATCAGATCACCGGGGATTTCATCGCAACTACGCGGATCGAAGTGACGGGTACCCAGGCTGATCTGCCGCAAACTTCGTTCTCGCTGGCGGGCCTTTTCATTCGTGCGCCGCGTGCCGTATCCGCCGCCACTTGGATACCGGGGCAGGAAAACTGGCTTTTCTTCTCAATCGGGACGGCAGCGCCTGCGGGCGAACCGCATTACGAGTTGAAGACAACAATGAATTCGCTCTCGACGCTGCAGATCTTACCTGCGCCAACCGGGCCGGTCGACCTACGCATCGCACGCCATGGCGAGATCTTCACGCTTCTTACGCGCCCTGAAGGCGGTGAATGGGAGGTGATGGAACAGATCATTCGCCCAGACCTGCCACTGGTCCTGAACGTTGGTCTCACAGCCTATGCCGACTATGACAGCGTAGCGCCGACCTACCCGAATTTCCAACTCTACAATACCGAAGGTGCGCCAACCGAGAACGCAGACCTGATCGCCCATGTTGACAGCTTCGATATCCGGCGCCCTGCGACCGGTCGTTTGCCGATCGCCAACATTGACGCGCCCGCCTTCCTCGAGGTGATCGCGCAGCGTCGCGATGACGTCATGGCCGATTAAGGGAGGGCTACAAGATGAATTACAACCGCAGAAACCTTCTGGTGCTTGGGGCGGCGACAACCGCCGCCCTGGTCACCGGGCGTACGGCACAAGCCCGGACCACGGGAACAGTGTCCCATGCGGGAGCCGACATTTACTATGAAACACACGGTCATGGTTCGCCCATTCTGCTTTTACACGGCGGGCTTGGTCATTCGGGCTGGTTCGAAGGGCTGAGAGACCATCTGGCCGCAAGCGGATACCAGGTCGTGCTCATAGACACACGAGGCATGGGCCGCTCGTCCCTGGGCGATGTTCCGTTGACATATGCCGCCCAGGAAGAGGACGCCCATGCCGTGCTCGATGCAATTGGCATCGCTACTACCTGCCCTGTGATTGGCTTTTCGGATGGCGGCATCGCTGGCTACCGAATGGCCGCCCGCCGGGAGCCACGTGTCTCAAAGCTGGTCACGATCGGGGCCCGATGGTCGGCCGAGAATGGCCGCGGGATGTGGGACACGTTTGATACCTGGAACCGCGAGTCGTTGGGAGCGGGCGATTTCAGTTTCATTGTGAACGACTATGACCGGCTGAACCCCGATGGGGATTTCGAAGCGATGGTGACCCAGGCCACCGCGATGTGGAAGGACAGCGGCGAGGACGGTCATCCTGAAGAACGGATCGGTCAAATATCGATTCCGGTTCTTGTCACCGTCGGAGACAGCGACCCGTTCCTTTCGGTCGGTGATGCCGACGATGCGCGGCGGCAAATAGAGAACGCGCAGCTTCTTGTTGTGCCGGGTGCCACGCATCCGGCCTATCAAGAGCGCCCGAATATCTTCCTGCCCGCCCTAGATGCCTTCCTGGCGGGCTGAGATTGAGCAGCGCAACGCCCAAGGTGGGCCGCATCACGCGGAGATAGATATGCTGACACGACGCAGCTTTACCCTAGGCTTGATCGGAGCCACGGCCACCCTGCGGCCAGCCTTTGCGCATCACGGGTTTACAGGCTCATACGACAGTGCACGCCCAATCTATGTTGCAGGGGAGGTGATCCACGCCACCTTCCGACGACCTCACCCCGTCATTGAAATGCGTGTGGACGCGGAACTGCAGCCCCCCACAGACTTGCCTGACGGCGCGGAATTCGCGAACATTCTCGAAGTCCGTGACGAAGACCGTGGCAAGATCATTGACGTCGAGTACCCACCGATCAGACTGTTCTTCAACCTAGAAGGCCAGATCGCACCCGGCGACCGGATTGCCACCATCGTCTATCGGAACTGCCGCCCGCCGCACCAATTGCGCGGTCAATGGCTGCGTCTCGCGGACGGAGAGGCTTTCGTTCGCCGTGGACGCATGCAGACGGAGGATGCCGAGTGCACTGGCTGACGCCGGTGCTCGCTTGGCTGGAGGCCTCAGCGCTTGCGGATTGGGTCGGTGGCCCGGCCTATCCGCTCATCTCAGCACTTCACATTCTTGCAATTTCCTTTCTGATCGCGCCTGTGATCCTTGCCGATGTGCGCGTCTTGCGCATCCGTGAATTGGACGATTATTCGGGGCGGTTAAGCCGCATCGCAATTTTCGGCTTCGGCGCTGCGGCAACCACCGGACTGCTGCTGTTATCAGTTCAAGCCACGCGTTATGCGGAAAACCCTGCAATTCTGGCGAAGTTTGCATTACTGGGTCTGGCAGGCGCCAACGCCGCCCTATTCGCTCTGATCACCGGCGCTCGCAGGGTGTCGGCCGCGCTGTCTATCTGCGTGTGGTGTTCGGTCCTTTTCGCGGGGCGGTGGGTCGCGTTTGCGCAATAACGTCGATCAAATCGAGCAAAGGCATCTTTCCGGCTTCGGACGCTTGTTAGCGATCTCTTTCCTCCGTTTTCCTAAACACGGCAGAGGATCATCTCAGCGAGGGAGGATCACTGTTCGCATTTGCGGTGAGCCTACGGCCGCACACTGCTTGGAAGCAGTTGTTGAACGTAGCGAAACGGCGCCAAGCCCCGAATTTTGCGTAGCATCCCGACAGAACATTGCGCATTGCGGGCTTGGCGGCGGTGCAGCATCGATTAACAAAGGCTGGCTTTCATAACGACTGAGCTTTTTTCAATGACGCGCCAATGCGCATTGGCTGCGCGCCTAGGTGCGTTGTGCGATTGGAAAGTCAGGTGTCTGATCTAGGCTTGGGAGTCTGCAAAGCCGCGCCAGCGGTCTCTTGCTTTAGAATGGAGCCTCAAAATGGAAAAATCGCCACTATTGCTCACCATCGGCGCCCTTGCGCTTGTTGCGAGTGTCGCTGCAGCGGAGATGCCGCAGTCTGCGGGCATACTTGAATTCGGACCGGACAACACCCTTTTTGTCGCAGACTCGCTGGGCGGCACGATCCACGCCTTTGCGCTTTCGCAGGGCGGCGCCGCGTCTGAGGAGGATACGGCGTTCAACTTACTGGATCTGGATCCTTTGGTTGGCGACGCGCTTGGGTCCAAAGGGCGTTTGGTCTATGGAGATTTGGCCGTACATCCGATGACGGGTGACGCGTATGTTTCCGTGACAGGGATGATCGACGGCGTTGAGACTGCGGCGGTCGTTTCCATTGCCCGCGACGGCAGTGTCCAAAGGCTTGATCTCGAAGCCCTACCGTCCACGCGGTTTTCGATCAATGACATAGCGGATGCCAACGTCACTTTCTGGCGCGATATTCCAGCGCCGTCGCTGACCATGACCGATCTGGATTACGCGCAAGGTGAATTGTTCGTCTCTGGAGTATCGACTGGCGAATTCGCATCAATGCTGCGTCGGGTGCCTTTTCCGTTTGACGCCACGGCCTCGTCCAGCAGCATCGAAATCTACCACGCTGTGCACAACCAGAATGAGACCCGCGCGCCAATCCGCGCGATGACTGTAGTTGACCTGGACGGTGTTGCGACGGCTGTGGCGGCTTATACCTGCACGCCCCTGGTGACCATCCCAGTGGATGCACTGGCGGACGGCGCGCACGTAACTGGAAAGACCATCGCTGAACTCGGCTATGGCAACACGCCGCTCGACGTCATTTCATTCACGGCAGCCGATCCGCGGGGAAACGTGGCCAACTACGTTTTGGTCGTAAACCGCGAGACGGATGCGGACCTCATCACGCTGAATGATTTGAGTGCGGCGGCTGCCGGTCCGGGTCTGTCAGAACCGGTGCCCTACCTTGGGGCGACGTCGGGCGTCCAAACCGTTTCGCTGCCGCTGTCGGGCGTTGTGCATATTGCGGATCAGGACGCACAGTTTCTGCTGGCGTTGCGCCGTGATCTCGATACCGGGGCGATGGAGTTGGTGTCGTTCCGAAAGGGCTCGTTCTTCCGGCTGAGCGATTTCATCAGTGAGTATAATTTTCCCGACTACGCTTATGCGGATGATCCGATGTCAGACGGCGTGCGCATGTTCCAGAATATGCTCAAAGCGGACGAGGGCTTCCCCGGGCAAATTCGTCAATGAAGGTGCCGATACGCGCGGCGGTTCTCTCAATTTTTGGGACCGGGCATGCTGCGCTGGCCGCATGTCCAGTGGCAAGCGGGGTCGCGATCTATCCCACCGCCAAGGTGCTGCCCGAAAATCTTTTGCGGGTCTACGTCTATTATCCTCGGACCATGAAAGCAGAGGAAGGCCTGCAACACGTGCGACTGCTCGACAATAAAGGAGTGGCCTTAGAGGGCGTTTTCCTTACCAATCGCGCGGACTTGTGGTCGCCGGACCGCCGACGGCTGACGCTTTTGCTTGATCCGGGCCGCGTTAAGACAGGTCTTGTTGCGAACGAGACCTTGGGCCGGGCGCTGGTTGCCGGGCAATCCTACATACTAGACGTGTCCGGCGCCGCCCTCGATACGGCTGGCTGCCCTCTGGGTACAGAAACCCAGCACAGCTTTGCCGTCGGCATGGGGGATACTACCCCACCTGATCCTGCGACGTGGACCATCGCCCTGCCGAGAGCGCACAGCAACGACGTGTTGCGCGTCGATCTTCGTAGCGCCCATGATCATCTGTCATTGGCTTTCCGCTTGCGGGTTCTGGATCACGACGGGCACATTGTACAAGGCGCGATCGCGCTAGGGCCAGGCGAAGAGGTATGGGAATTTACGCCAAGCGCACCATGGACGGCCGCCACGTACACGCTCGCCATCGACGAACGGCTCGAGGATTTGGCCGGCAACCGACCGGGTCGTCTGTTTGACAGGCCGTTGAACCAAGAGCCGGCGCCCTGGACGCGTCGTCTCGACTTTGTGCCAAAGGCACGGACAAAATAAGGGCTATGCCCGATGCTCGATAGGTTCTTTCAAAACTGGGCTTATGCGGCCCCACCATGCGCCCTGCTGGTCCTGGGATTATATCCGTTTGTCGGCGCGGCCATAGAACCGTCCGTTTTCCTGTCGCTGCCGATCTACATGATCCACCAGTATGACGAGCACGATAACAACCGGTTTGCCATCTTTCTGAACGCGACGATGGGCAAGGACAGGCGTGGGCTTACCCCGCGCGATGTCTGGATCATCAACGTAATCTTCGTTTGGTTCTTTCTGCTGGCCGTGTTTTACTTGGCAGCTGCGAACCCCGGATGGGGTGTCCTGGCGGGGTATCTGTTGGCTATAAATGGGTGTGTGCACATCGCCTGGGCCTTGAAATTTCGGGCCTATAATCCCGGGCTTTGGACAGCGCTTATTCTTTTCATTCCCTGCGCGATCTGGATCTTTCTTGCAGTGCCCGCAAATCTGACAATCCATGTAGTCGCAGCACTGCTGGTGATCGTGCTGCACGCCGCGATCATGGTCCTGGCCAGGCGCACTGCGTAGACGGTGTGCTTCACGTTGCGAACACAAGCGCCTTCAGGCAATCCAGCATCGATTGCACCTTGTCGGTGCGGTGGACATCGACATGCGTGACAAGCCAGCTTTCAACCTGCCATTCTGGCAAGGCCGGCGCGACCTGTTCAAGGTCAACCAGGGTTTTGGCGTAAGACACTGGCAAAAAGCCAATACCTTCTGCACTCCGCACGGCGTCTTCGAGAACTTTTGGGTTCGCTGACACCAGGACCAGCTGTTCGGGGTCTGCATTCCGCGCGAGCCATGCTTCAAACGGCGCAGCGCTGTGTGCGTCGGGGTTACCCACCAAGACGTGCCCCGTCAGGTCTTGCCCCTGGGGCCTGCCGTAGCGATCAATGTACGCGCGATGAGCAAACAGTGCGAAATCGAGCGTGCAGAACGGCTGGACAACGTAGTCGGCGTTGGTGGACTTTGACCCGACGCGCAATGCGACATGCGCTTCGGCCAATTCCAGACGTGCCATTTCATCTCCGGTTGTCACGCGCACCCGTGTCTTTGGGTGGCGACGACGAAATTCCAGGATGGCGGGCAAGATCAAATCCGTAAGTGGAAAGAGCGTGGCGACTATGACCTCTCCCTCGACATCCGCGCTTTGCACGCGCATCCGGCCGAAGAAATCTTCGAGCATGTCATAAGACCGTTCGGCAATCTGCATAAACTCCCGACCGACATCGGTTAGCTCGTATCCACGCCGGTGCCGCAAAAACAGGCGCGTCCCAATTTCGGCCTCGAGCGCGTCAATGTGGCGATTCACCGTTGCACGGTGCACACCAAGTTGCTGCGCCGCCTTGCTGACAGTGCCAGCGCGCGCCACGCTGTAAGCTGTGCGAATTTCGGTCCAGTGATCCATCACGACCTCCTGATGCGCATCTATGCGATTTCATGCGGCTTAGAAGCCTCTTAATGCCGCATGAGTGCGCATCAAGTGCGCTTTTGGAGGTGTTGAGTCACCATTCGCGCCCAGCTAAGTCGGCAGTAGTCCACGGAGGGACTGCCGGATGAAAACCCTCGCCTTTGCAGCGTCAAACCATAGCCAGTCCATCAATCGCGCCTTATTGGGTTACGCCGCCGCGCGGCTGGAAACGCTCGAGCCCAGCGTCGAAATTGAATTTGTCGACATCAACAACTACGAAATGCCGATTTATTCGATTGATCGAGAAAAGTCCGACGGGGTGCATCCACTTGCACAAGCGCTCTTTGACAAAATCGGCGCTGCAGATGCGCTGATCGTCTCCTTCGCGGAGTACAACGGCTATGTCACCGCGGCTTGGAAAAACATCTACGATTGGATGAGCCGGATCGACCAGAAGGTGTGGCAAGACAAACCCATTGTCCTGCTTGCTGCCTCACCTGGACCGCGCGCAGGCGCCAATGTGCTGCAAACGCAAGAGTTTACCGCCCCGTTTTTTGGCATGGACATCAAAGGCAAACATGGCGTCGGCCTGTGGCGAGAGGCCTGGGACGGGACCACATTGATCAAGGATGACGACCTTGTCGGTGTTGACGCTGCGATTAAGGGGCTCCTCACCTGAACGGCGCTTCGCTCCACCATCACTCACGGAACAAGGGGACGCAGTATGTCGGATAGAAAAATAGCGGTGATCACCGGCTCGACCGGAGGCATCGGCGGCGCGATTGCAGATCAGCTGGCGGCTGACGGTTGGGACCTGGTGTTGGTCAATCGAAACGCCGAAAAAGCTTCGCAGCAAAAGGCGGACCTGAACGCAGCGCATCCCAGTGCCAATATCGATCTGATCCGGGCAGACCTGATGGACGTTGACCAGATAAAGCGGGCGGCGCGCGAGATACTGGCGATGCACCCCTGCATCGACGCGCTCTACAACAACTCCGGCGTTTTGACCTCCCAGCGTGTCATGAGCCCGCAAGGCCACGAGTCCAACTATGCCGTTAACACGCTGGCCCCGTATGTGATGCTCGAATGCCTGCGCCCTGCGCTGAAACGGGCGGCTGGGATGCCAAAAACCATGATCGTCAACACCACGTCTGCGGCGCACAATGCCGCGAAGTCACTGGACGTCAGCACGTTGTCAGAACCCAAGGATATCGGAGGGCTGACGGGTGTTTATGCAACCACCAAGCTGGCACTAACTACCATGGGAAAGGCTCTTGCCCCGGACCTGGAACAGGACGGCATCATGTTGCGTTCGGTTTGTCCGGGCGCTGTGGTCACGCCAATGACCAAAACCAGCGATGCGATGCCGGGCATCCTAAAGTTCCTTGTGCCGATCTTGTTCAGTAAGCCTGAAAAACAGGCAGGCAAGATGATCAATGCCGCTCAACCGGACAGCTTTGGTGGGCGCACGGGCATCTATATCACCAATGGCAAGGAAAAAACGGCACCAAAACTTGCCATTGATGCAAGCGTTCAGGTCAGCCTTATGAATAAATTGTCTATTGATGCAGCGCTCTGACCGTGGGGTCGATGGCGTGCGATGGACAATCGTTGCCCCGCCCTTTTTGTGCAATTAGAATAGAGATCTAGGCATGGCAAATGCAACACTCAAGCCCGCGCTCAAGATCGGTGTAAGCGCGGTCACCATTTTCTATGGCTTCGTGCCCGCGCTCGCGGACCTGAATGAAACGCACTTGTTCAACCCACTTTGGAGCGCACATGCGCGGTTTCACGGTGCCTGGTTTTTGGCCTTTGCTGCAGGTGTCGCGTTGATCTCACTGTATTTGATGTGGTGGCGCGATGAGGTGCTTGTCCCTATTTTCCTAGGCCTGATGTTCGCGCTCGGCTTCTGGGTCGCTACCGTCTTTGGTCCAGCCTACGGCGGCGCGCTTGTGGACCCCAACGGTCATGTTCAAACAATCGCGGGGATCGAGGCCAACATGTTCCTGTTCTCGGTTCTTACGTTGCTTTTGATCGTTGCTCTCGGTCTAGGTAGCCGGATTGGGCGCGCCAAGATCTAAGACGCTCAGGCGAAAAAGTGTGTCATCGCAAATGGACAACTGACGCGCATAGGATGCGCGGCGGCTGCGCTTTATCGTTTTGAAGTGCCTGTGTCAGGCTAGCCTTACACTTTAATCTGGCAAGAGGTTCCACATGACCCGTACGATCCTTCTCGCAGCGATCGTTTCAGTAAGTGCGTTCGGTGCTGCCTTCGGGCAACAAACCACAGAGACCGATGCTTACACGCCCTACCCATTCGCTCAAGTCACAGATGACATTCGATACCCGGCCGCGCAACCGCCCTCAGGCACGGTCAGCCGGCACGGTGAAGTCGAATATCTGGCCAATAATGTATTCGGCACGCATTGGTACGTAGAGGCCAATGCGGCTGTCTGGCATTTCGTCACCGCCGGAGACCCCAATGACGAGGTTATCCTGTTCGTCCACGGTCACCCCGACACCTGGTGGTCTTGGCACGAGGTGATGTCCTATTTGGCGGACGACTTCTACGTTATCGCGGTCGACACGCTTGGGTATGGCCAATCCGACAAGCGATTGGAACTAGACCTGACTTATAGCGGCGTGGCCACCGGGGTTGCCGCATTGATGACAGAGATCGACGTCGAGACCTTCAATCTCGTCGGCCACGACCGCGGTTCCGTGATTGGCGATCACATGGTCGCACAGGAGCAAGTCAATCCGCGTATCCTCGCCTATTTGCGGATGCAACAATCTGCGGACAAGCCGCACGGATTGCCACGGCCGAACCACGAGGCGATGAAAGACGTGGCGTTTCACACTCAACCCGATTTCATGCGGAACCTCTTTGAGAGCGACTATTTCTCGGTCGAGATGAGCGAGGATCACCTTGCGCGCGCCACCTGGGAATATGGGTTTGAAGGTACAGCTGAAGCCGCTGCCGTCCTCTTTGCGGATGCGGGCTTCGACAAGGAGCAGGACTTCAGACTGGCCGAAGTGTTCCCGCGCATGACGATGCCCGTTGTTTTTATGCAAGGCGCACATGACCCAGGACAGCGCCCCGAGGAATATTGGGAAACCGCAGACATGGTACCCGATGGCAAGGTTCTGATCGTGGACGCCAACCACTTTATCCAGGCCGAAAAACCGGAACTTGTCGCCGACGCTGCACGAGACCTGTTCGACTGATCACCCACACCGTCCGCCAGAGCGACTGGCCGGTGTAGTCCGCGTCACGCGCAGCCCGCCACCGGCCCGACGTTGCCCGGCGCATAACATCAATGAGGACATCATGACCGTAAGAACGATCACTTTGGCTTCCACCGCATCCGCGATGCTTTTGGCATGCACGCTTGGCGCTGCTGCGCAGGACAACGACCCCTTCGCCCCGCCCACCCGATCGCAGGATCAGGGCTTTATCTACCGCAACTCCATCCCGCAAAACTTTGAAACGCACATTATCGTCAACAACGATGTGGACCGCGCAAGGGCCGAGCGCATTATCGAATTTTACGAGGTGCTGTCGACGGCGCCGACGATCGAAAGTGTCGCTGATTATGTCTCGGATCGCTACATCCAACACAGCACCCAGTTGCCAAATGGGCGCCAACCCCTTGCGATGCTTTTCAAGGGGTCAACCGATGAATATCCCGTTGCCATCGATGTGCACAAAGTGATCGTCGTTGGCGATTCAGCCATGGCGCATGTCAATTTCCGCAACCTCGACAATGACAGCCCCAATGACATGGGGATGGCCGCCGTCGACATGTACCTCTTCGATTCCGACGGAAAAATCGCCGAGCATTGGGACGTTCTGCAACTTGTGCCCAGCCATGCCCCAAACCCGAACGGCATGTTTGTAACACTTTTTGTGGGGGAGTAATCCGATGCAATTGAGATCCGTTTTACGCTCGACAGGCGTTGTTGCAACACTTCTGATGTCAACCGTCGCCTTTGCGGACGCGCCCCCGGTGCCGGAGGCCGATGCCGCGATGCCGTTTTATGATCGGCACAAGATCGACATCAGCAACCTGCGGGACTTTTACAATGCCCTACTCATTGCAGATGTAATGATCCACGCCGACGCAATGTTCGACGCCGAAACCAAGTGGCGCCTCACGTTGCGGCAGATGATCCTTGCGGGCAGCGGCCACCACACGGCGCGCAGCGCCTACCAACTCGCTCAAATGGGCGTGCCTCTAGACCAGATCCATGCCGTCTTTGATCCCGCTTACATTGATACGGTCAACGACCCTCGCCTCAAGGCGGCCTTCACATACATCGATATCATGGGCACATACCCCATCACGTCCTCACCAGACGTTCACGCCCTGTTGCGCACCCACTTCACGGACCGCCAGATCGCGGAATTGATGCAACTGGCGTCGATCAACAATGCGTCTGCCACGCATGACGCTGTCTTGCCCATCGCGACCGATCAGGAGACGCTTGACTGGGCCACGGAGAACCTGACCGATGTTGGATGGGATGCTGGGCGGAATGTGAGCACCACCATGGAGGAACAGCGCGCAAACCCCTTTGTCGGTGACGCGCTCAAGGACGCCGTCGCTGAAATTGACGCGACATGGCAGCGCGATGATCTTGGCGCGGTCGAGCCGACCCTGACCTCGGATTGGGTGAACTTTATCACCGGTTACGATGTGCCCACGTTGACGTTTGATGGGGATCGCGACGGGATTGAAGAACCCTTTGATGCGCATCCGACGACTGTTCTGGAATGGGAAGGTGAAGGTGTTCGTGAACAGAACGTACCCGCATCCGATGTCCCACCGTTTGACGTCACCGCCTACGACTATGCTTATTTTGAACCGGCAAAGCCCGTGAGCTCGGACACGCCCTATAGCGACCGCCAGCGGCTCGACACCAACTGGCCACGTCAAGCGGCCATCGGCACACTGGCGATGGACGCCTATATCCTGCAAACCGAGCGCACGATGGACTTTGACGAGATCTGGTCGATCTTCCTTGTCTACCAGCTCGCCAGCGGATGCGTGCATTGCCAGGCGCACGGCGCCTTCGGAATATACGACTATTCCGAAGATGAGTATTTCAGAGATGAAATTCCTGCCGAGGATTTGCCGGACCTCATCGCGTACATTCAGTCTTTGCTGGATTTTGAGCGTTCCGAAGACGTCACCCCTGCCATGAAAGCAGCGATGCGTGTGGCGCGCGACGCGGCACGGCTGCCTTCGCGAGTGACCGCCGCGCACATCGAAGAGCTTCGGCGCCACTACACGGACCGGGAAATCCAGGAGATTTTCGCCGTGATCGTTGTGAATGCGTGGCTGTCGGCCAGTATGCAATCTGTCGCTGTCGTCACTGATCAGATCAGCATGTCCTTCACCCAGCGCACATTGGGCCCGAAAGGATGGAAACCGGGCGTGCATACGGGTCTGCCGAGTGAACAGCGGCCCTATCATATGAGCCAGTTCTTTGATCGTCTTTTTGCCGACATGAACACGGGTAAAGTGCCTGATGGGGCCTCGCTTTGGACGGGTATCGACGTTCCGCTTGCAATCGACAGTGATGGCGACGGGGTCGAAGATGCATTCGACGGTTTTCCCGCTGATCCAGACCGTTGGGCGGATACTGACCGTGACGGGATCGAGGACAATCTGGACAGCGACATTGATGGCGATGGGCTCGACAATTTGGCCGAGCTTGCCGCTGGCACGTTTCCTTACAAGGCAGACTCAGACAGCGACGGCATTGCAGACATGGCCGAAGTCCGTGCGGGCACCGACCCTCTGGACCCAAACATATACTAAAGCATCGCCCCAAGCCGTTTGACGGTTTGGGGCGTCTTTATCGTCAAACCAAACCGATTGCCCAGAAACCACCCGGTCGCGTCGTCAAAAGCAGACGCGGAGCGGACGGGTTCGGCACAACCCCAAGAACATCAAAAAATGAGGGATATTCGATGTCGCGAATTTGTTCTGCTGCTGTGTTTTCCTGCGCGTGTTTGATGGCCGACGCCGCCTCCTCTCAAGAGGCCATAGGCCAGACCTTTCCCCATGTGACTGGCAACATCATTACCAGACTGGGATACAATGGAGATTACCAAGCCGATTCACCGCGCGTCGAAGCGGATGATGTCTTTGTGCAGGTGATCGCCAGTCCAGTTTTTCATTTTTCAGATAGGTTTCGATTTAACACAGAACTGCGCGTGGAAGCCGTCGTGCCGCCAACGGATGACCGCGCATTTGAGGATCAAGGCCTCTTCGCACGCTTTTTGCAGTTCGAATACGATGTGACGGACCAGCTTTCTGTCCATGCAGGCAAAATGACCCCCTCATTTGCGCTTGCCTCCTTTGTGACACCGGGCATGTTCGGCAACAGCTACAGCAAAGAGATCGAGTTGATCGACCGCGTGGGATTCGGCGGTTCGTACAAGTTCGGAGGCAACGCGCGCGGCCACCACATGCTGACGTTCAATACGTTCTTCAAGGACACAAGCGTTTTTTCGGAGTCCTTCGGCAGCAATCGGGGCCGCACCTCCATTGATGATGGTGGGGCCAGCAACACCGAAGGGTTCGACTCATTCACCCTGTCGCTCGAAGGACAGCACATGGATCGGTTTCCCGGTCTGACCTACAAACTTGGACTTATTCACCAAGGCCGCGGTGTGGATGGGGTCGCTGATGAAACCGGGATTTCGGCATCGGTGGTTCAAACTTTTGAAACGGCCAAAGGAGACAATTGGAGCGTGATCGGAGAACTCGCAGCCTTCGACAACTTCGAGGGCACGGCAGATGACATTGTGTATGCTAGCGCTGGCCTCGTTTATCAGACAGGCCCGTGGACGGCAGTTCTCTCGGGAACATGGCGGCCCAGAGACCTGGCAGATGGCCGTAACTTCGACGACTACACGCTGCAGACATCTATTGAGTATGACCTAGGCAAGGGATACTCCGCAGCGCTGGCGCACGAGTTCAATCGCGATGAGAACCTCGACAATCGGCGCCTGGGGTTTCGGTTTTCGAAGGTTATCGAATTGGGTGGCTAACACATCCCCGTTTGCGCTGGCTCTGCGCGCGAAGTGATGGGTTCAACCCGGGACAACGGCCGGACCGTTAAGCGTTCAAGACATCCACGGCGACACATGAATGGCGGTACCTGCACTTCAGTGAGTGCAATCTTTGTGGCGTGCTGCGCGTTTGCACAGACCCAAACCTCCCTGTTGGAAGGGGAATTAACGCCTTCGTGATGGTCCGCGAGCGTACTTGCTCGTGCAATCTCACTCGTCCGATGGGTAAAAACTGGTGATGGTTCGAAGCGCCTGAGCGAGGAAGTTGCGCGCCGGATGCGTTTCGCCGGCGTCTTCAGCCAGTCACCAATGTCGTTCGTGAATGGGCACCCCAAAATGGACAAGTGGTCAGAATTGCGCACAGTGTATCATGTTGCCAAACTTGGCACGGTCAGCGCAGCCGCAGAAGCACTGCAGATTCATCGTGCGACTGTGAACCGTCATATCGAGACACTCGAGAGCGGAATAGGTGGCCGGCTTTTTATTCGCCATGCCCGTGGATACACCCTGACAGAACTCGGCGAGGAGGTGCTGCAAGTTGCTGAAAAAACGACCGAAATGCTCGATAACCTCACTGGTCGTGTCAACGGCACCAATGCGCTCATTGAGGGTGAGGTCTTGCTCACTCTTGTCCCACCTATGGCGGGCCTGGTGGTGAATGCCGTCGCAGACTTCCGCGAGCAGAACCCGAAGTGCCGCGTTACTATTCATGCGACTTACGATCTTGCGAAACTGGAGTACGGAGAAGCGCACGTTGCCTTGAGGGCAGGTCAAAAGCCTGACTATCCAGACTATGTCGTACGCCACTTCAAAAATCTAAGGTTCAGTCTTTACGGTCACCAGCGTTACTTCAACAGACATGGACCGGTTGATGGCCCGCATGCACTAGACCGTCATAAGTTCATACTTCCCCCGGATGATCTGGCACACGTTCCATTCCAGGGGTGGATCGCAGACAATGTAGAGCAAGATCAAGTCGCAGTGGTTGCCAACAGCCCTCTATTCCATTTTCAGGCCGTTCAAAAAGGTATCGGTCTCGGTTTTCTTCCAGATTTTGAGGTTGCGGACGACCCGGCGTTTAGTGCCGTTCTTGAAAATAGAGATGAGTGGTACATTCCTCTTTGGCTTGTGACGCACGTTGACGTGCATCGCACCGATAGAATTCAATCTTTTTTGCAGGTATTTACTGATCCCAACTGCCACTGAGCTTGCGATTGCTAATTGCGTGCTTCGCTTTCACGTACTCTATTGGCCTGCTGCCGATCTCGCTGTGTGCTTCCTCTTGGCTCCTATTGATCGAATAGGCTGTCTGATAGGTTTTGTCCGTAGCGCCTTGGAAACTTCAAATTAGGAGCTGATCACCGCTGGATCGCAATCGCGTTGACCGGTCAGCCGCCGTTGGTACAGCCGAAGCGAAATGGCGCTTCTCTAATCGGGCGCTTGGGTCAAGTTCATTTCATCGTTTTGTTCCCGTGTTTTTGGGATCATTGTCTCTCATCCGGGTCACGCTTCTCTTCGCAGTCAATGTTGGCCCGGTTCGATTGGACCGCTGCATGCATGTGTCGGATTGGATGTGGAGCGCCCCGCTTCGTCTCGCGCTTGTTGATCGCAGCACCAATATTCGGCGTCATCCACAGACCTCGTCCGATGAGGGACGATCCCGTCTTTGGTCTCCGTGAGGTTTTAGTTCATTTGGCCGCCTCCAGAGACTTGTGACGGAACTCGGTGTTATCAGCCCACATGCGATGCATAATGACTGCCAGTTTGCGGGCGACGGCTACAGCAGCGCGACGACGACCTTTGCGGCGCATCAACCGAAGACCCCAGCTTTTAATCTCGGAACTGGCGACAGATCGCATCATCATCGCGTTCGCTGCCGCGTAGAGCGTGGCACGTACATCGCTATCGCCAGCCTTAGAGATGCGGCCAGGATTGTCGGTTTCACCGGATTGAAATCGTCGCGGTGTGAGCCCAAAGTGCGCAGCGACCGTTCGCGAGCTGGTAAACCGTGACGGATCATCGACAGCGGCGCGGAATGTCAAAGCCGCGATCGGCCCCACGCCCGGGATCGCCATGAAGCGTAGGCATATTGCGTCATGACTGGCGGCCTGCTTCACGCGCCTGTCCAACTCGCGATAGGTCTTGTAGAGCATCTCGCGTGCATCCAAGAGCGGCAGCAGGGCACGGGACAAATCAGGATCCGCTTCGGTCAACGGCCTAACCTGTTCCTCGAAAGACCCCTGATCGAGCCGGGACGGCAGGCGCAAACCAAATACTCGAAATAGGCCGCGTACTTCGTTGGCCAGATCGATGCACTTCTTTTGAACGGCTTTCCGACTGCTAAGCAACGCCCGGTAAGAATGTGCTTCCCGGCTTTTGATGAAGACCTTGCTGAACCACCCCGATCGCAATACTTGCGCGATTCCGCGGGCGTCCGTCTTGTCGGTTTTGTTCCGCATTGCCGAAAGCACCGCGTTCACTTGGCGCGCCTCCATGCAAACCACATCGAAACCAGCACTCTGGAGCCCGAAGTAGAGATGCTGGCTCATCGCGCCAGACTCAAAGCCGATCCGGCACTGCCCTTGTGGAACATCACTCAGGCAGGCCACGATATCTTCTATCTCGCAAGCAACAGAACGTTCGAAGACGTGCTTGCCACTCGCATCAATCACGCAGACTGCAACTGACCGCAACGATACGTCCAAACCCACAAAGTAATCCATTTCGTTCTCCTCAAATTGCAGAAACCACTGCAACCCTATCAAGAACCTGACCCCGCAACCTGGTCAGCCCGATTACTCATGCTTCGTCCAGCGTCCGGCTGACCCGCGCCACCGCAAGCATGAGAAACCGAAGTGCTATCGTCGAGGTGAGCGGTCTTCCGACCCGCTAACGACAAAAATCTGCGGCCTCCTGGTGGGGGAGGGAGCGAACATGTTTCACCTCGTGCCGCTGCTTCCCCAGCAACGCCTGTGCTTTCATAGTTGCCCGAAGATTAACGTCGAACCCCATTGCCGCCGCGTGCTGTAGGGTGAGATTGATCCGGCTCAACGCCTTGCGCACGACACTGGCTTGTTTGTGCCAGATCGGAGCAAGCCGTTTCTTGATCACGTGCTGATCGACATCATCGATGGGAACGGGGCCAATTCTGGGCAGAACGCGGGTAGTCACAGGCGACATACATCAGCCGACTATGGTTTGCTATGATGTCTTGTCAGAATGCACCCTAGCTGCACCATCCCAAGCAAGACCTGAAAAAAGATCTCTTTTGTCAGAGCCATTGCGCCCGCTCTGCAAGATCTGACCGCGCCTGCCGCCACGTGCGTTCATCGACGAAACGGGGTGCCTTGCGCATGTAATCGAGGAATGCGGCACCGTACCCTTTCACCAGCCAGCGTTCTTCGTTCAAGGCAAACAGAAAGTATACGAGAAACAGAACCGCAGCGAGAAAGAGGGTAAGAAATGACCCCGCCGCGACACCCATCCCAGCCGTGGCAAGGACCGACAGGATGTATTGCGGGTTGCGCGAATAGGCATAAAGACCGGTTGTGACCAGCCCCTCGGACCCGAAATAGGTGTTCTCGATCCCCAGCAACCGGTAGCCCCACAGCGTCAGCGCGTACGATATGGTCATCACTGGAATGCCGATCGCATAGCGCAGCCAATGCCCCGGCGCGGTCAGTAGGAGATCGAACAGGGCAACGCAGACGGTCGCGGCGCAGAAAACGCGAAAGAGCCACAGGGCCGTCGCCTTTTTCCACTTCTCCTCTGCCGGCCAAAAGCTGAATTCCGGCCTGATCAAGTTCACCATCAGTAGCCCGCAGAGCAGGCCCGCACTGGCCAGCGCTATCCAGACGCCGCCGCTTCGGACTGGAGAAAGGTAGGGCAACATATCTTGCATCGTACGTTCCTTGCTTTGGCGGTTTGGTCCTCGTTAGTCGCCCGCTGCGCGCGCCGCATTGACCGAGCGCAAATCTTGAGCTTACGCTGCCTTCGCGTGCATGGTGTGGAATTATGACATTTGTGTATCGGCGGCACGATTGGCACGGCTGCCATCGTGCATTTGATCGATCGCGATCTCAGTGTCCCGGGCTCGCGCAAATCGACTGCGCAAAAGTTTTCCGCATCTACACGGCAAAATAGAACGACCGTCAAAGCGACTGGTCCAGTCACAAAACTTTCACGCATCTGATACATTTCCGATACGACCCACCCCGATACACCGCGCGGTAACGTCTGGGGGTGTGGATGCTAAAAATCGACCGGCTGACCAAATCGTTTGGCCAGAACGTGGCCGTGGATAGCGCCACAATCGACATCGACAAACCTGGTATGATTGGCATCATTGGCCGGTCCGGCGCCGGCAAAAGCACTCTCCTCCGCATGCTTAACCGGCTCACGGATTCCACGTCGGGCGCCGTAATGTTTGACGGGGAAGACATCACGGCGCTAACCGGAGCGGCCAAACGCCGGTGGCAATCGCAATGCGCGATGATCTTCCAGCAATTCAACCTCGTCCCGCGAATGGACGTGGTTTCGAACGTGTTGCATGGCACCCTGAACCGTCGGTCCACGCTGGCCACGATGTTCAATCTCTACCCGCAGGCCGACATCCACCATGCTATCGACATTCTCGATCGGCTGGGCATCGCCGAGCACGCCGCCAAACGGGCTGAAGCTTTGTCAGGGGGTCAACAACAGCGGGTCGCCATCGCGCGGGCGTTGATGCAGGACCCAAAAATCATTCTCGCCGATGAACCAATTGCGTCGCTTGATCCGATGAATGCTCAGGTCGTGATGCAGTCCCTGCGCAAAATCCACGAAGAAGACGGGCGCACTGTCATCGCGAACCTACACACGCTCGACACCGCCCGCCGCTATTGCGACCGCGTCATCGGGATGCGGGCGGGGAAAGTGGTCTTCGACGCCACACCCGAGAAACTGACAACAGAAATGGCCCGTGAGATTTACGGCGCGGGCGCCGAGTTTTCCGAAGCAGCCACCTCGACCGAGATCGAAACCCTGGATGCAGCGGAGAAAGCCAAGATGGAGGCCGAGGCCTACGTCTGACCTCAAACCCCGCCGATAAGGGCGGGGATTTTCGTTCATGGGAGAACTGAAATGAAGAAATTGATCGCTGCTGCTCTGGCGACAACGGCTCTGACAGGCGCGGCTCTGGCCGAAGAGGCAATTACCGAATTCCGCATCGGTCTTTTGGGTGGTGAAAACGCTCAAGACAGACTGAACTCGAACGAGTGTTTGCGCGTCTATGCCGAAGAAGAGCTGGGTGTTCCGGTAAAGCTTTTTGCACCTGCTGACTATGCTGGTGTGATCCAGGGTCTTGTTGGCGGCACGCTCGACATGGCATGGCTGGGTGCCTCGTCCTACGCTGCGACTTACCTGCAAAATGCTGACGCGGTTGAGCCGGTACTCGTCAAGATCAACCTTGACGGCTCGTATGGCTATCACTCGATCGGTTTTGCGCGCAAGGACAGCGGTATCGGCTCGCTCGACGACATGGCAGGCAAGGTTTTTGGCTTCGGTGACCCGAACTCGACATCCGGTTACCTGATCCCCTCCATCGAGATCCCGCAGTACAAAGACGGCGTCACCATGGAAAGCGGCCAGTATTTCGGCGAGGTGAAGTTCACTGGAGGCCACGAGCAGACCATCGTTGCGGTTAACAATGGCGACATCGATGGCGGTGTGACTTGGGCTGACGGCCAGGGCAACTGGGAAGACGGATACAATTCCGGCGCACTGCGCAAAGCCGTCGACGCGGGCCTTATCGACATGAACGACCTGGTTCAAATCTGGAAGTCGAAGCCAATCCCGGAAGGTCCGATCGTTCTGCGCAAATCGCTTCCTGCCGACGTAAAGGCCACGATGACCGCACTGGTCGACGGGATGTATGACAAGGACAAAGACTGCACATACAGCATCTCTGCCGGTGAATCGCTGGGCTTCGACCCGATCACCCACGAGGCGTATGTCTCTGTGATTGAAGCACGTAAAGCTAAATCCAACTAATTTCAGTGCTGCTAGCCGGGTCCCATCAGGGGCCCGGCATTTTTTTTGAGGTTGGAATGAGCGACGCAACAGCCCCAGGGCACGCACTGGGCACCATCCACAGCGACTACATCGCGCTGACGCGACAAAAGCGTCTCTACTCCTTTGTCATCCTGATCGTCTTCATCGCCTTTATGGTGAGCGGCTTTTCGATTGCTGGTCAGCGGAATGCCGGATCGTTCTGGAGCGGGATCGACAACTTTTTTGACTATCCGTCCGAATTGGTTCTGGAGGCGAGCCAGAAGCTGGCGGAACTTCCCGGTCATTTCGTGACCTTCTTCCCTGCGCTGGTCGAAACGGTGAACATTGCCGCCGCGGCCACCCTTCTGGGCACGCTGGTTGGCATCGTCTTGTCCCTGCTTGCGACCCGCGGGCTGGCGCTTTGGCCACGCATGGTTCCCGGCTTTCGCCGTCTGACTGACATCGCGCGTGCGATCCCCGAGATTGTCGTGGCGCTGGTGCTGATCTTTGTTCTGGGCGGTGGCCCAGTGCCCGCCATGATTGCAATTGCGATCCACACGGCGGGCGCCATGGGCAAGTTGTTTTCCGAAGTCAACGAAAACGCAGATCTCAAGCCGGTCGAGGGTTTGGCATCTGTGGGCGCCAATTGGAGCCAGCGCATGATGCTGGGCGTCGTGCCCCAGGTCGCGCCGAACTGGCTGAGCTACGCCCTTCTGCGCTTCGAAATCAATGTACGCGCATCGGCGATCCTTGGGTTTGTCGGCGCCGGCGGGCTTGGCTACGAACTCAAGAACGCGATCTCTTGGGGTCAGGGACGTTACGACGAGGCGGCGGCGATTTTCCTTCTGCTCTTTGTCACCATCGTGATCATCGATCAAATCTCCAGCCATTACCGCGATCAGCTCACCCACGGTTCCAAACGGGAGCGCCGCGCATGACCATGCTCGACACAGCCGACCTGAAGGGTGGCGCGGACCGGATGATGGCGCGCAAACGGATGGTGGCGTTTGCGCTGCCTGCGCTCGTTCTCGCTTATCTTACATACGTCTTTTTCGCCTTCAATGTTCCTGACCTGATCCAACGGGCCAGCGGCGACAATGCCCGCGCCTTGATGGCCGACACCTACAGTCACAAGGTCCATGTCGCCCGCGACAACCGGTCCGGAGATATCCGCATAGCGATCGAGGGCGAAAACAAGGGTGCCTACCCAACCGGTGAAAGCCCCGATTGGGTCGAGCTGGGCGAAGACACGACGGTGATCAACCTTGGTGATGGCCATGTCGTCACCTACGCGCCCGATAACGTCGTCACCTATGACATTCCCGGTTATGGCCTGATCACGGCGCGGGTCCAGGGCGGGGTTCAGCAAACCTTCCCGACAGAAGACCTGCCGGACTGGATCAACTCGTCGCGCAACCGGCTGGCTATCACCACAGATGCGGGCCGCCTGACCGTGACCCGCAACCGGACCGAGGTGTTTCGCTATTTCATCGGGTGGGAACTGTTCTTTTTCACGCTCGACAGCCCCTATCACGGCATGGGCTTCGGCGGGGTGATGGGCCGTGCTTTCAGCGGCGAGGCGAGCGAGATCCTAAACGATTTCTGGAACAACGCCATGTGGCGACACAAGGATGTTGCGTGGGCGATCTTTGAGACGATCCTGATGGCCTTTCTTGGCACGATGGGGGCTGCCATCGTGGCCCTGCCGCTCGCATTCCTGGCTGCAAAGAACTTTGCCCCGCTTGGAGCCGTCCGTTTTGCGGCGCGACGGTTCTTTGATTTCGTACGTGGCGTCGATGCATTGATATGGACCATCATCCTTAGCCGTGCCTTCGGCCTCGGGCCGCTCACAGGTGCGCTAGCCATTCTCATCACGGATACGGGGAGCTTCGGTAAGCTCTTTTCCGAGGCACTGGAGAATGTTGACGGCAAACAGATCGAAGGCGTCCAGTCGACCGGAGCAAAGCCGGTGCAGCGCTACCGCTTTGGCGTGATCCCGCAAATAACACCCGTTTTGCTCAGTCAGGTGCTGTATTTCCTGGAGTCGAACACGCGGTCTGCGACGGTCGTTGGTGCGATTACGGGCGGGGGTATCGGGCTCTTGCTGACCCAAGCCATTATCACCCAGAAGGATTGGGAGGAGGTTTCTTACTACATCCTGCTGATCGTGCTTATGGTGATCTTTATGGATTGGGTTTCCGGTATGCTTCGTCGCCGCCTGATACGAGGTGACGAGGGCGGGCACTAACCCCGGTCTCGACACAACCGCCAACCACAAACCTCGGACCCGCTCGACCGATGCCCAAACTATCCGCCGATGCACCGCTGATCCACGCTGACTGCTTTGTAGAAAATTGTTCTTTCGGGGCGTTTACCGAGGTTGGCCGCGGATCGGTCATGCTGCATTCGACGCTTGGGGATTATTCTTACTGCTCAAGACAGTGCGATTTCGCAAATGCGCGGATCGGTAAATTCGCCAACATCGCATCGAACGTCCGGATCGGGGCCACTGACCATCCGATGGACAAGGCATCAATGCATCATTTCCTCTACCGATCGGCTTCTTATTGGGACGATATCGAGGATGACGCAGACTGGTTCGAGGCCCGACGCGCCCGCATCACGACCGTAGGCCACGATACATGGATCGGCCATGCCGCGATGATCAAACCGGAGGTCACCATAGGCAACGGCGCGGTCGTTGGTGCGGGCACAATCGTGACAAAGGACGTGCCCCCCTACGCCGTAGTCGTTGGCAATCCCGGCAAGGTGATACGGGTACGATTCACCGACGACACCATCGAAAGGCTGGATGCACTGGCCTGGTGGAACTGGGACCATGACGCCCTTCGCGCGGCGCTTATGGATTTCCGGGCGCTCAAGGCGAAAGAGTTTCTAGAGAAGTACGAGATCTAGCCTATTCGGCCGCGACCTGAACGCTGTGACCAACCTGGCTGACACGGGCGGCTAGTTCGCCGCACAAATGGGTCCAACGGCCGCCCGACATGGTTCCTTCAATCGCGCGTGTGGCTTCGTTCACGATGGCAAGGTCCGCCCTGCGGCCTTGTTCGATGACGCCACGGTCGTCCATGCCCATGATACGGGCCGGGTTGGCCGAGATCATCATCCAGGCATCAGCAAGCGGCATAATCCCGCGGTCCGAAAGTGCGAATGCCGCCTGGGACAGGGCGGGGTAGTAGTAGTCGGACACCAAGGCATCACAGGCGCGGTTTTCGATCAGTATCTCAGCTGAAACGTTGCCCGACTGGCTGCCGCCTCGCACCACGTTGGGGGCGCCCATAAGGATCGGATCCTCCCACGTCCGGGCCACGACAGCGGCGCCCATCGACGTGGGAAACTCACAAATCTTGGCGCCGATCATCGAAAACCGTTCGCGTGTCGCGCCATCCGGATCGTCATGGCTGCCGTACCGCACACCAATCCGGTCAAACGCTGTCGCAAGGTTGCATAAGTACCGGGGGACCTCTTTCTCACGGGCCTTACAGCTTCGAACCAGATCCATGTGCTCTTGCGGTGACCGACCGGCCTTTTTGGCCCACAGACGCAGCGAATCCGGGTCCTTGACCGACAGATCGACAGCTTCGGAAAGGTGATCGTTGAACACTACATAATCGACGCGATGGCGCTGAACCGTCTCGATCAGACGTTCCTGTGTGTCCATCGTATAGGTTTCGCACCGCAGTTGAACGCGCAGATCGGTCGCCATCTCGTCACGGTACGATGCGTGGGCCTGAAGGAAATCTTCAGCATAGTCGGGGCCACGGACGCCACCCTCCCACGACCAGCTTTGCGCCATCCATGCAGTGGTCACGCCGTTCGCTGCTGCGTCTCGGTCGGTCGCGATCAAACCGGTCCGCATCGGGAACGGGGCCGTCGGGCGCGGCGCCAGATGCCTTTCGAAGGCGTCGCCGTGCAGATCGACAATACCCGGCAGAACAAGATAACCGGTCAGATTGACCGTGGGCAGCGCTCCATCGGTCAATACACCGAGCTCAACGCTCAGTTGAGCGTCAGCAAATGCTTTGCCATATAGAACGCGCGCACCAACGATGCGCAGTCTGGTTGAACTTGCGGGCATATCTCTGCTCTGTGCACCGGTTTTCTGGAAGTTATAGCCTGTGGATATGTCGCCCGCGTGACATTCCCGTAAAAAGTGATCACGGATCCGATAGCGTGAGTGTGACGCGATCACCGGCAAACCAGGTATGTCCGTACTGTATCGGCGTACCATCTGGCGCAACTTCGATGGAAACGGTCCGCAAGACAGGGTCGCCTTCCCGGATCTGCAGATGCAGCGCCTGGGTCGGTGTTGCCCGCTTGGCCGTCAGCCGGGTCGATGATCGCGTATAATCTGAGAGTCCCGCTCTGGCAAAAGCCTCGGTAACGGAGCCCGTCTCGGCCAGATCAACCAGAAAGTTCGGGAATGCCTTGGCAGGATAGGCGCCGCGAAAAATAGCAATAGGTTGTCCGTCGGCAAGGCTCAGGCCCTCCTGAACATGGACAAGCGCGCCCGCCTGCAGATCCAACGCATCGGCCTCATCGGGATTCGCTCGGCGGGTTTCGCTTGTCAGGATCTCGCGTGCGGGGGCTCGTCCTGCGGCGCGAAGGTTTTGGTGATAGCGGACCCGGCGGCCAATGGGATACTCCGTCGGGTTGTGGGCGACGAATACACCTGCACCTCGGCGGGAATGGACGACGCTGTTATCTGCCAAAGCGCCAAGGGCGTGACGAACCGTATGACGGTTGACGCCGAAACGGGACGCAAGCTGCGCCTCAGTCGGCAGCTTGTCTCCCGCCTTGTATTGCCCTGCTGCGATCTCATCCGAAAGCGTCGCGGCTATCGATTTCCAGATCGGTGTGCGCGGCATCTGTCACGAAACTTTCACGAAATGCGACCTTGTTCGGGAGGTTGCGGACCTCTATGATTTGTCTAGTTGTATAGATAGATCGACAAGTTCGCAAGGTGTCTAGATGGACCAATTGACCCCGGATCAGAAGGCGCGACAGGGCTGGCTTTCGCTGCTGGCAAAGTCGGATGCTGGAATGCTTTCCCGTCTTTGGGCAGAGTTGGATCTGAACCCCGCGTTCGAGACCCTCCGGCAGCCCGAAATCGGCAGCGTCCTTGTGCGCGGCCGGACCGGCGCAACAGGCTCGGCTTTCAATCTGGGAGAGATGACGGTGACGCGGGCATCGATCCGTCTTTCGACCGGCGAGGTCGGACATGGCTATGTCCAAGGCCGAAACCGCGATCACGCCCAGCTCGTCGCAACAATCGATGCTCTGCTTCAAACCGATGCCAATCAGCGCATTCAAGATGCCGTGCTGGGACCTCTCTCGGACTCCCGGACGACCGCGAAACGCCAGCGCGCAGCCAAGGCCGACAAGACGCGGGTCGAGTTCTTTACCATAGCGCGGGGAAGCGACTGATGGATCAGATGGATTTGGGCGGAGGCTTTCAGGACACCGGGCGCGAAGCAGCAATCGCATTTCGCCGGATCATGAACGCAATGGCGCGGCCCGGCCGGATTGAAACCATGGAGGCGGTTAGTCCGCCCGGCCCTCTATCGCCAGCGGCGGGCGCCGTCATTCTGACATTGTGCGACCCTGAAACCGGTCTTCATCTCGCCTCCAGTCACGAGCGCCGCGCCGTCCGAGATTGGGTGACGTTCCATACCGGTGCGCCACTCGTGGACGCTGAAGTTGCCGATTTTGTTGTTGGCGATTGGCCATCGCTCGACCATGCCCGACTGCCGATCGGCCTCCCCGAATATCCTGACAGGTCGGCGACCGTTATCGTCGAGATGCCCGAAATCACCAACGACGGCCCGCGCCTGACCGGTCCTGGCATTCAGAACGAAGCGTTCCTGAACCTGCCCGAGGTCGAGCTCTTCGTTCGCAACCGCGCGCTGTTTCCGCTCGGTCTCGATTTCATCTTCACCGCCGGCTCAAAGCTCTCGGCGATGCCGCGCAGCACGATCATTGGTGCGGCCCAGCTTGAGGAGACGCACTGATGTATGTCGCGGTCAAGGGTGGAGAGCGGGCGATCGATGCCGCCCATGATTGGCTCGCCGAGGAGCGGCGGGGTGATCTGTGTATTGCCGAATTGAGCCTCGACCAGATCAAGGAACAACTGACGCTCGCGGTTAACCGGGTGATGGCCGAAGGTTCGCTCTATGACCGGGATCTTGCGGCCCTCGCGATCAAACAGTCGAGGGGCGATCTGATCGAGGCGATCTTTTTGATCAGGGCCTATCGCACCACCCTTCCGCGCTTTGGAGGCTCAAAGCCGATTGAGACCAAGCACATGGATTGCGACCGCCGCATTTCAGCGACGTTCAAGGACGCGCCGGGTGGTCAGGTCTTGGGACCCACCTTCGACTACACGCACCGACTGCTTGATTTCGCGTTGGAGGCGGAAGGCCTGACCGCAAATCCGACAGAGCAGGCGCAAATCGATCCGGATGATAAACCCCATATCATGTCATTTCTCGACGATGAGGGATTGGTGCAAGTCGAGGAAGATCATGACGAAACCCCACCCGATCTGACTCGCACGCCGCTGGAGTTGCCGGCCGAGCGGCCGTTGCGGCTGCAGGCGCTGGCGCGCGGCGACGAAGGTTTCATTCTTTCGATGGCCTATTCCACGCAGCGCGGCTTTGGTCGGACGCACGCATTTGTTGGCGAATTGCGGATCGGGACGGTTGGCGTGGAAATGGACATCCCGGAATTGGGCTTCGCCATCGAAATTGGCGAGATCGAAGTAACGGAATGCGAAACGGTGAACCAATTCACCGGCTCCAAGACCGAACCGCCCCAATTCACGCGAGGCTACGGACTGGTTTTCGGGATGTCCGAGCGGAAAGCAATTTCAATGTCATTGGTCGATCGCGCATTACGCTGGAACGAGCTGGGCGAAGACGACGTCGGCGCACCCGCTCAGAACGAAGAATTCGTGCTCTACCACGCCGACAACATTCAGGCGACCGGCTTTCTGGAACATATCAAGTTGCCCCATTACGTCGATTTCCAATCCGAACTGGAATTGATCCGAAAGCTTCGGCGCGAAGCCCTTGCGGCGCGGTCGGAAGCCACCCCGCAGGAGGCTGCGGAATGACGCGTTTGTTGATCAATCAAAAGAGTTGCGGCACCACGCTTGCGAACAGAATACCGGATGCAAAGCCAATTATCCAACTGCGGCGAACCTTGATTTCGCGCGCGCGTTCCAGATCTGCCTGTCGGGGAATTTCGAGGATCATTTTAGTACTCAGTTCCATTAACCGTTTGACCCATCGTAACGCAACCTAAAGGCGACTGTAAACCATGCAATACAACTTTGCATACTTGGATGAGCAAACCAAACGGATGATTCGGCGGGCGCTCCTTAAAGGTTTAGCGATTCCTGGTTACCAAGTTCCTTTCTCCAGCCGCGAAATGCCGATGCCTTACGGTTGGGGAACGGGCGGCGTGCAGGTTTCAGCGTCGGTTCTGACGCCGGACGACACACTCAAAGTGATCGACCAAGGCGCGGATGACACCACGAACGCCGTTTCGATCCGTCGCTTCTTTGAAAAGACGGCTGAGGTTGCGACAACCGAAGCAACAGACGAAGCAACAGTGATCCAGACTCGGCACCGCATACCGGAAGAGGAGCTGACACAGGATCAGATCCTCGTTTATCAGGTTCCGATCCCGGAACCGCTCCGCTTTCTTGAACCGTCCGAAATAGAGACCCGGAAGATGCACGCGCTCGAAGACTATGGGCTCATGCATGTTAAGCTCTACGAAGACATCAGCCGCCATGGCATGATCTCGACCGCCTATGCCTATCCGGTGAAAGTCGAAGGCCGCTACGTGATGGATCCATCCCCGATACCAAAGTTCGACAATCCAAAAATGGAAATGGCCGCCATCCAGCTTTTTGGCGCAGGGCGAGAACAACGGATCTATGCGCTACCGCCTTATACCGAGGTCGTCAGTCTGGATTTCGAAGATTACCCTTTCGATCCTTCAAAGGCCGATCATCCCTGTGCGCTTTGCGCGGCCGAAGACAGCTATCTCGACGAGTTGATCGTCGATGATAGTGGCAAGCGGATGTTTCTGTGTTCGGACTCGGATTACTGCCGCCAGCGGCGCGAAGACGGTCATGTCGGCGTAGAAGGCGTTCCCTACGAGGAGGGTGCGACATGATTGACAAATTCGGAGTTCAACACTCTGGTCTGCAACCCGGCGGAATGGCCGCCACATTGGGGGCGATTTGATGAACCCGCTTCTCAAAGTGAGTGAACTGGCAAAATACTATGGCCCCCGCATTGGCTGTGCCGAGGTGTCGTTCGATCTTTGGCCTGGCGAAGTCATGGGCATCGTCGGCGAAAGCGGATCAGGCAAATCGACACTGCTGAACTGCCTGTCGGGCCACCTTGCGCCTGATACAGGCGCTGTCCTGTTTGACACCAAGACAGACGGGCTGCGCGATACGGTCAAGATGTCAGAGCCCGAACGGCGGATGCTGTCGCGAACGGACTGGGCATTCGTTCATCAGAACCCCCGCGACGGGCTGCGCATGAATGTTAGCGCTGGTGGCAATGTGGGCGAGCGGCTGATGGCCATCGGTGCGCGGCACTATGGCGACATTCGCGGCAAGGCAACGGATTGGCTGGGACGGGTTGAAATCGCGTCTGACCGGATCGACGACCGGCCCCGACAGTTTTCGGGCGGGATGCAGCAACGCCTGCAGATTGCGCGCAACCTTGTGACTGGTCCGCGCCTTGTCTTCATGGACGAACCAACCGGCGGGCTCGATGTGTCGGTGCAGGCCCGCCTGCTTGATCTTTTGCGGGGCCTCGTGCGGCAGATGGGGCTAAGCGCCATCATCGTAACCCATGACCTGGCGGTCGTACGCCTGCTGGCCGATCGTCTGATGGTGATGAAAGACGGCTACGTTGTCGAAACGGGCCTGACCGATCAGGTGCTGGACGATCCGCAGCATGCCTATACCCAACTTCTCGTTTCATCCGTTTTGCAGGTCTGATCCCATGATCGAAGTCAGCGGCGTCGCAAAATCCTTCACGCTCCACAATCAGGGCAGCGCCAACATCCCCGTCATGATTGGTGCGGAATTGTCCGTGGCAGCAGGTGAATGCGTGGCCCTTGTCGGCGCATCTGGCGCAGGCAAGTCCACCTTGATGCGCATGATATATGGCAACTACACCACGCAGGCGGGTCAGATCCTCGTCAAGGGTGTGGACGTTGCCCAAGCCGAACCGCGCGAGATTCTGAGCCTGCGGCGCGATACCCTTGGCTATGTCAGCCAGTTCCTTCGGGTGGTGCCCCGTGTGCCAGCCGTTGATGTGGTGGCAGAACCGTTATTGGCTGTTGGGCGCCCGGTTGCTGAGGCGACCGAGACGGCCAAGGCACTGCTGAGCCGCCTGAACATCCCGGAAACGCTATGGGGTTTGTCACCGACGACATTCTCCGGTGGTGAACAACAGCGCGTCAACATAGCGCGCGGCTTTGCCTATGCTTATCCCGCCCTACTGCTCGACGAACCAACGGCTAGCCTCGACGCGCGGAACCGGACAATCGTGCTGGATCTGATCCGCGAAGCGAAAACGCGGGGTGCCGCGATTGTTGGCATCTTCCACGATGTCGGCGCGCGGAACGAAGTGTGCGACCGCGAAATCGACGTTTCGGGCTTTGCGCCCGCATCCGCCGCATGACCGGGCGGCTGATCGCTGTCGTTGGCCCATCCGGCGTCGGGAAAGACACGGTTATGACCATGATGGCAGAAAATGCGCCGTCTCTGGGTGTCGTGCGCCGGGTAATCACCCGGCCCGCCGATGCAGGCGGGGAAGACTTCGACAGTGTTGACGTCGAAGCATTCAAACACATGCAATCCCGGGGCGATTTCGCCCTTTCATGGATGGCTCACGGTCTGCATTACGGCATTCCGGGCGCGATCCGGTCCAGCCTGACCGGCGGGACTGACCTCTTGGTGAACCTGTCGCGCGGTGTACTCGAAGAGGCGTGCCAGAAGTTTCCGGGATTAATCACCATACTGCTTACAGCACGCCCCGAAGTGCTGGCTGCGCGGCTGGCTGAACGCGGCCGTGAGGACAAGGCCGACATCGCGCGGCGGTTGGGGCGTGCCAATTTCGCCTTGCCGGAGTCAGTCACTGCGACGGAAATCGACAATTCCGGCGCACTCGACGCCACCGTCGATCGCACACTCGCAGTGCTCTACCCGGTGAGCGCGTAGCGGTGGATCTGATGGAACATGCCCTCAGCATCCTCGCCCAGCAGCGTTACCCCATCCATAGTGTAAGGAGCGAGAGTCATCGAGGCTATCCGCTCGTTGATCGCCGCCTGTGTGATGTCAGCGGTTGCAGCATCCAGCCGACCGGTCAATGTCAGATGGAACCGGAATTGGTCCAGAACATACGGATAGCCCCAGTTCACCAGATTGACCTCTTGCGCCGGGTTCAGCCCGCCCGCGCGGCGTTTGGCAAGCTCTGCCTCGGTCGGCGGCGCGCGAAAGCCATCCAGATCCTGAACCAACCGCCCTGCGAACACAGCAAGCGCATCCACCTCACCAAATGGCGTCAGCGCCAGAAACCGACCCAATCGCGTCATGTGCAGACCTTCGAGAACAATTGGCGCTGTCTCTGCCGCAATGCCAGCCACGGCTTTGCCCAATGCATCCGCATCCGTGCCGTCGGCCAGTCTGAACGGCGGTTTCAGCGTACCATGGAACCCATATTTTCGGGGGGGCGCGGTGATCGCCGGCATGTCGAGACCGTCGATTGTCGGCTGATCAAACCCGCGCCCGTCCGCGCTGTCCCATCCCAGCCATTCGGCACCGAACTGCGCAAGGGGCGTGCCTGCGGCAGGCGTGTAGTAGATGGCGTAGCGCGTGAACATGACCACCGTCCTCTTGTTAAAAGGTGACATTCCAATGACAAATCACACCATCCTTGCCAATGCCCGCATCGTATTGCCCGAAGAAGTCGTGCACGGCGCAATCTCCTTTTCGGGCGGAACGATCACAGCCATCGATCAGGGAGCGGCAGTACCCGCCGGTGCGGTGGATTGCGAAGGGGACTATGTCGCCCCCGGCCTGATCGAATTGCATACTGACAACCTTGAGCGGCATATCTCGCCCCGCCCCAGGGTCGAGTGGCCGCATGAGGCCGCCATCCTGGCCCATGACCGGGAATTGGCGGGCACGGGCATCACCACCGTCTTCGATGCGATGCGGGTTGGGTCGATCCATAAGGAACAGGGCGGCTATGCCAAATATGCCCGTCAACTTGCGACCGAAATGCTGGCGCTGCGGGCCAAAGGATCGCTCAAGATCAGCCATTTCTTGCATCTAAGAGCCGAAATCTGTTCGGAAACACTGGCCGACGAGCTTGCCGAATTCATGCCCGAAGATCGCGTCGGAATCGTCAGCCTGATGGATCACACACCGGGGCAGCGCCAGTTTCGCGACATCTCGAAACTCAAGGCTTACGTAATGGGCAAGAGCGGGATGGACGAGGCTGGCTTTGCCGAGCATGTGGCCCACCTCAAACATCTTCAAGACACTTATGGGGCGGCGCATGAGGATGCTGCAGTCACCGAAGGACGCAGACTTGGCGCGGTCCTGGCCAGCCATGACGACACCACGCCTGGGCAGGTCGATGTGTCGGCCGGGCATGGCGTGGCGATGGCCGAGTTTCCGACCACAATCGAAGCAGCCGAAGCCTGTCACGACCACGGGATCGCCGTTATCATGGGGGCGCCAAACCTCGTCCGGGGCGGGTCGCATTCGGGAAACGTGGCAGCCAAGGATCTAGCCGAGCAGGATCTGCTCGACATCATCTCATCCGACTATGTGCCCTCCGCACTGCTCATGTCAGCCGTGCATTTGGGCGAGATGTGGGATGATCTGCCAAGGGGCATCGCAACAGTCACCACCAATCCCGCGGCATCGGTCGGGCTGGATGATCGCGGAAAGCTCGAGACCGGGAAGCGCGCTGACCTATTGCGCTTTGCCCGCAATGACGGCGTCGTTGTCGCCAAACAGGTCTGGTCAAACGGCCGGCAGGTCGCCTGATCAACTTATCCCGTGAACTTGTTGTCGCGTGGAAAGCCGCGAGGCGCCATCCGGCCCGTTCCCGCACGCTTGCCCTGCCATTCCGACAGTTCGGTCTCTGTCCGCGTACGCCGGGCGGGGTCGAGCCAGCTCAGACCTTCGGCAAGGGTGAACGTAGTGGCGTCGCTGAGGCCTCCGTCTTTGTATTTTTGTAGCCTGACGCCCTTTCCGCGACCCATCTCAGGCAGCTCATCCAGCGGAAAGACCAGCACCTTTCGGTTCTCGCCCACGACCGCAACCGCATCTCCGATCACGGGGCGGCAGACCGAAGCCTTGACGTCGCCCCGAACATTGAGGACCTGTTTACCGCTGCGGGTCTGGGCGACGATCTCGTCTTCGGGCACGATAAAGCCGTCCCCCGCGCTTGACGCGACCAGCAGTCGCCGGCCCGGCTTATGCGCAAATATTGCAACGATCCCCGCCTCGTTCGGTAGATCGACCATCAGCCGCAGTGGTTCGCCCATCCCGCGCCCGCCCGGAAGGTTCGAAGCGGACACGGTATAGAACCGGCCATTTGATCCGAAGATAAGCAGGCGATCTGTAGTTTCCGCGTGGAAGATGAAACGGTGGCCGTCCCCGTCCTTGAACTTCAGCTCGCGGCCTAGATCGATATGACCGGTCATTGCCCGGATCCATCCCATCTGGCTAAGGACGACGGTGATCGGCTCGCGCTCGATCATCGCCTCAAGCGGCACATCCTCAATCTCGGCTGCTTCGGCAAAGGTCGTGCGGCGCGCACCGCCGGGCCAATCCTTGCCAAACTGTTTTTTTGTCTCTTTCAGCTGTTCCGAAATGCGCGTCCACTGAACGCCTTCGTTTTCGAGAAGATCCTCTAGTGCCGCGCGTTCTTCCATCAGATCGGATTGCTCGCGCAGCAATTCCATCTCTTCTAGTCGGCGCAGACTGCGCAAGCGCATGTTCAGGATGGCCTCGACCTGAACTTCGCTTAGCTCACCCTCACCGGCGGCGGGCGCAACATAGTCGGCTTCGGACAGCGCGCGCGGGTGATCCTTTGACCAATTCTCGCGCATGAGGGCGTTCTTGGGATCTTCGTCATAACGGATGATATCGATCACCCGGTCGAGGTTCAGAAATGCGACGATCAGGCCCTCAAGTACTTCGAGCCGGTGATCGATCTTGTCCATCCGATGGCGGCTGCGACGAACCAGAACCTCGCGCCGGAAATCTAGAAAGGCGCGCAGCACCTCTTTCATCGAACAGACCTTGGGGGTCACCCCATCGATCAGCACGTTCATGTTCATGCTGAAACGAACCTCAAGATCCGAGTTCCGGTAAAGGGTCCCCATCAGGACCTCAGGATCGACGTTCTTGGACTTCGGTTCGATGATCAGGCGGATGTCATCGGCGCTCTCATCGCGCACATCGCCAAGGATCGGAATTTTTTTGGTCTGGATCAGCTCGGCGATCTTTTCAATCAACTTCGACTTCTGAACCTGATACGGAATTTCGGTGACGACGATCTGCCATTGCCCGCGACCCAGGTCTTCGACTTCATACCGGCACCGCACACGGAACCCGCCCTTACCAGTCCGATAGGCCTGCGCGATCTGTTCCGGCGGTTCGACGATAATACCCCCTGTCGGAAAGTCCGGGCCCGGCACGTAATTCAGCAGCGTGTCGTCGCGCGCATCAGGCGTTTTGATGAGGTGCAGACAGGCGTCGCACAACTCGGCAATGTTGTGAGGCGGGATGTTGGTTGCCATACCAACCGCAATCCCGCTCGATCCGTTGGCCAGCAGGTTTGGAAACTGGGCGGGCAGCACCACCGGTTCGGTCAGCGTGCCGTCGTAATTGTCCCGAAAGTCGACAGCGTTCTCGTTCAGACCCTCCAACAGCGCCTCGGCCACTGCTGTCATCCGTGCCTCTGTATAGCGCGAGGCGGCCGGGTTATCGCCATCGATGTTGCCAAAGTTGCCCTGGCCATCGACCAGGGGGTACCGCACATTGAAATCCTGCGCCAGACGGGCCATCGCATCGTAGATCGCGCCATCCCCATGCGGGTGATAGTTGCCCATCACATCGCCGCTGATCTTGGCCGATTTCCGGAACCCACCACCGGAGGACAGGCGCAGTTCGCGCATCGCGTATAGAATACGGCGATGAACCGGCTTTAGGCCGTCCCGGGCGTCTGGCAGGGCCCGGTGCATGATGGTCGATAGTGCATAGGTTAGATACCGATCGCCAAGAGCGCGGCGCAGCGGTTCTGAAAGGTTCATGTTGGGGGTTTCGAGATCATCGGCCATAGATCGTGTGTACCGCCGCGCAGCCGGACGAACAAGCTGACAAAGTGTGAAACCCTTCCGGAGATCGAACGTTGCGTTGCGGAATTACCCCTGTGAGGGAAGGCAAGGAATCTCTGACTTTTCCCCCTGTAGCGAATCGGCGTCTAAGCTACGGTGTAGAAGGGCGCACACGCTGTGCGTGTATGAGGTGGTGATGAACCGGTTTATCATTTTGTGCCTGCTGTTTATGGCCTGGGCGTTTTACGAGTTGAGCGGCGGAGCCGATTTTGACCCGGTCGCAACGCGCTATGCCCGGACAGGCAATGCCGAGCCGAACCCGATCCAGCAACCTGTCGCCAACGAAGACATCCCCTCGGAAGTATCGCGGATCTCGCTCGATCTCGCTTCGGTCAACGACATCCTGCGACCAGAACCCAGTTTGCGCCGCGAACCTGCGCGCCAAACGCCTGAACTGACGGTCGACAAAGTCATTACAGAAGAAACCGAAGTCGCGATCGTCCCGACACGCTTCACCGATCAGGCCGTCGTACGGACGGTGGATTTTGCCACGCCGACTGAGATCCAGCCCCAGGCTATTCTGCAGACCGAAACCGAGGCCGTGCGACGCGAGGTTCGCAAGGTCAGCGCCACCCGGGTCAACGTACGGGGCGGTCCCGGCACGCAATACTCGGTCGTGAACACGCTGCAACAGGGCGAAGAGGTCGAGATCCTTCGTGATCCCGGCGACGGATGGGTCAAACTGCGCCCGGTTGGCGGTGGCCCGGTCGGATGGACAGCCGACTACCTTCTCGGCGACGGGTAATTGCAAATCACCCCTGGTGTTCTTTAACTGCGCCCAAACACAGCGGGAGCAGTAATGTCGTCGAAATCCATTCTCATCACCGGGTGCTCATCGGGCATCGGATACGCTGCCGCGGTCGGCCTGCGCGATAAGGGCTGGCGGGTCTTTGCCTCCTGCAAGCAAGAGGCCGATTGCGAACGACTGCAGTCAGAAGGCTTCGATGCCCCGCGCATTGATTACACCGAGCCAGGCAGCATCGCGCGCGGTTTTGATCAGGTGATGGCGGCAACAGGCGGTCGGCTTGATGCGCTTTTTAACAACGGGGCGCATGGATGTCCCGGTGCGGTCGAGGATCTGCCCACAGATGCTTTACGCGCAATTTTCGAGGCCAACTTTTTTGGCTGGCACGATCTGACACGGCGCACCATCCCGGTCATGCGGCAGCAGGGGGCGGGGCGGATTATCCAGTGTTCGTCGGTCCTTGGGTTCGTGACAATGCCATGGCGCGGCGCTTACAATGCGACCAAGTTCGCGCTCGAAGGGTTGACCGACACGATGCGGATCGAACTGCGAGATACAGACATCAAGGTGGTTCTGATCGAACCAGGCCCGATCACGACCAAGATCCGTGAAAACTCGATCCCTCATTTCGAACGCTGGATCGACTGGAAGAACTCAGTCCGGGCCAAACAGTATGAGACCGGATTGCTGAAGCGGCTTTATGAATCGTCCGAACCGGACAAGTTCGAGTTGCCGCCAGAGGCGGTCGTGGCCAAGCTTGAACATGCCCTGACCGCAGCCAACCCGCGCCCTCGGTATTTCGTCACGACGCCAACCTACCTCGCCGCTGCATTCCGACGGGTTCTTCCAACACGGGCGCTCGACCGGATTCTGGCCGGCTAGCGAATTCAGGTTCGCTTTTCGAAACCGGCCCGCTACATCTGCGCGGACAACAAGCAAGGACCCAAGCCAATGGCCAACGACCCGTTCTTCATCCTTATCGTCATCGCTTGTCTGGTTGTTGTGGGCGTTCTGGGCCTGGGGCTTGGTGGATTTGCCAAGGGCAGCGGGTGGGCCCAGAAAAACTCGAACAAGCTCATGCGCTACCGGCTGGCGGCGCAATTCGTGGCGGTGATGCTCATCGTCATTTACATCCTCATCAACAGGCAAACGGGGGGCTGAGGCGCATGGTCGTCCTGAACAAGATCTACACTAAGACGGGCGATGCCGGTGAAACCGCGCTTGGCAACGGGGCCCGGGTTGCCAAACATTCGATGCGGGTAACGGCCTATGGCACGGTCGACGAACTGAACGCCTTTGTCGGCGTCGCGCGGCTTCAGACTGAGGGGGACACCGACGATGCGCTCAGCCGCATCCAGAACGATCTGTTCGATCTGGGTGCCGACCTTTGCCGCCCCGACATGGAAAAGGATGCTGAGGCCGAATACCCGCCCCTGCGCATGGTCGAGATACAGGTCGCACGGCTTGAGTCGGAAATCGATGCCATGAATGATCGGCTTGAGCCGCTGCGCAGTTTCATCTTGCCGGGTGGTTCGACCCTTGCAGCCCATCTGCACGTTTGCCGGACGGTCGCACGCCGGGCCGAGCGGCTGGCCGTCGAACTGGCCACGATGGAGGCGATCAACCCCTCTGCGGTCAAGTATCTCAACCGCCTGAGCGATTGGTTCTTCGTCGCCGGACGCATCGCCAACAACGACGGTAAGGACGACGTGTTGTGGGTGCCGGGGGCCAATCGTTAACGCTCGCGAACGGAAAACGCGACGTCCAAGACCCGTGACGCGACGATTTTGCCCTGTTTCCATGCTTAGCACTTCGTTAAACCAGCGGAGAATTTCGGCTTTGCCCTATCTCGGGCGGCATCAATGTGAGGAGAGGAACGCCGATGAAGGTACTCGTGCCTGTCAAGCGCGTGATCGACTATAACGTAAAAGTCCGCGTGAAAGCGGATGGCAGCGGTGTCGATCTGGCCAACGTGAAAATGTCCATGAACCCGTTCGACGAGATCGCTGTGGAACAGGCGATCCGGCTCAAGGAAGCGGGTCAGGCCGACGAAGTCATCGCGGTATCGGTTGGCGTCAAGCAAGCGCAGGAAACACTGCGGACCGCACTCGCTATGGGTGCAGACCGAGCGATCCTTGTTGTTGCGGCCGATGATGTGCACCAGGACATCGAACCGCTCGCCGTCGCCAAGATCCTCAAGGCTGTTGTCGACGCAGAACAGCCTGGTCTCGTCCTTTGCGGCAAGCAGGCCATTGACAACGATATGAACGCGACCGGTCAGATGCTCGCCGCCCTTCTGGGCTGGAGCCAGGCGACATTCGCCTCCGAAGTGGCAATCGAAGGCGATACCGCCAAGGTCACACGCGAAGTCGACGGCGGGCTGCAGACCATTAGCGTCAAGATGCCGACCATCATCACCGTCGACCTGCGCCTCAACGAACCGCGCTATGCATCGCTGCCCAACATCATGAAGGCCAAGAAAAAACCACTTGATGAAAAGACGGCGGCTGATTTCGGTGTTGACGTCGCACCACGCCTTGAAATCATTAAAACGGTTGAACCGGCTGAACGTGCTGCCGGCATCAAGGTGGGTTCGGTTGACGAACTGGTAACCAAACTCAAAGAAGCGGGAGCAGTCTGATGGCGGTTCTTCTTTTAGCGGAAGTGAACGACGGCGAATTGGCGATGGACGCGACAGCCAAGGCGGTCACGGCAGCCAAGGCTTTGGGCGATGTCACCGTTCTGTGCACCGGCGCCACCTGTGCGGATGCTGCAGCCCAGGCGGCTGGCATTGATGGCGTCGCGAAGGTGCTCTGCGCCGAGGACGCGCTTTATGGCAAGCGTCTGGCCGAACCGGTTGCAGATCTGATCGTATCGCTGGCGGGTGACTATGACCATATCGCCGCACCCGCGACGACCGATGCCAAGAACATCATGCCACGGGTCGCGGCCCTACTGGACACGATGGTGATCTCTGACGCGACGGCTGTCGTCGACGCGGATACTTTCGAACGGCCGATCTATGCGGGCAACGCCATGCAAACGGTCAAGTCGGGCGACGCAAAAAAGGTCATCACCTTCCGGACATCGACATTCGATGCGGCTGGTACAGGCGGCTCTGCGGCCGTTGAAAACATCGGTGCCGCTGCCGATCCGGCCCTGTCGAGCTGGGTTGAAGACAAAGTTGCCGAAAGCGACCGGCCCGAGCTGACATCGGCAGGCGTTGTCGTCTCCGGCGGGCGTGGTGTTGGCTCCGAAGATGACTTTGCACTGATCGAGAAACTGGCGGACAAGTTGGGCGCGGCCGTTGGCGCATCGCGTGCGGCGGTCGACTCGGGCTATGCCCCGAATGACTGGCAGGTCGGTCAGACCGGAAAGGTCGTTGCACCTGACCTTTACGTTGCTGTCGGGATCTCAGGCGCGATCCAGCACCTCGCAGGCATGAAAGACTCAAAGGTTATCGTCGCGATCAACAAGGACGAAGAAGCACCGATTTTCCAGGTCGCGGATTACGGTCTGGTTGCTGACCTGTTCGACGCGGTGCCGGAGCTGCTTGAAAAGCTCTGAGCCAACCGACTTCGGAGTATAGAAAAAGGCCCGCGAACATCGCGGGCCTTTTTCTATTGGATGAGACGCTTCACCGCCCCCCGTAACTTTTGGGCTGCCTCGATATGGGCCGCTGGCCCCATCATCTGCGCGGCAGCGGGTCTTTCCATATCCGCATAGATCATGCCATCCGTCCCGGTATTTCGTGCCGACAGTGTGGGAATGACCTCGACATAATCGGTCACCAGACCACGGATTTCGTCAATCATGCCCTGGGTGACGAACCAGGGATCGGCCCCAGCCGTATCGCGTCGTGCAGAAGGCGGGTGATCGGCGAACCAAAGCAGGATGGTCTTGCCGGGCATCTGCCCCAGCAAAAGCCGCATCCGGGCGATCCACGCTTCCCGAAGTTCTTCAATAATGGATTTGAAGCGATCGGGCGAAACGGCCTGCAGATGTTGCAGCAAATGCCGGGTAAAGTTGAATTGCGAAAAGTCTACCTCACGATAGATGGCCTTTAGCAACACAGACGGCTTTACGAACCGGTCATTGCGCCGGGGATGCACGGTATAGAAGCGGTTGCTCATATTGCGCGGGCTCGTGACCTGCAAAACCGTGACAGGTGCGTTGCTGGCTACGTTCCGCAGAAACGCGTCCTGCACATAAAGATCCAAACCCGCATTCAGTACGCCGAAATTAATGCATGTGGCTGCGACTTCGGCCCCGATCAGATCAGGAAATGGCTTCTCAATGAACTTGCCGTAGGTTTCGGTTCCGCCGAAAAAGGCGACGTAAGGCGCCTCAAGCGATTTTTGCGGCCCGCGAAACAAAACCTTGGACGTGCCGTACTGACAAGGCAAATAGTCAAGGCCACCGGCCCCCAATGTATCGAAGCTCATCACACCCACCAAATTTTCTCACCCGATGCCGAGACTGTCATGCCGGTGTTTAGAAAGGTTTAACGGCCGCTCAGCCGTCAAACTTGCTCTTGCGACGCTGCGAACCGACCACATATGGTGACCAAGAGATTCAAGGGGCAAATCATGGAAATTCAAAAGATTGGCGTTGTCGGCGCAGGCCAGATGGGCAACGGCATCGCCCATGTCATGGCGCTTGCGGGCTATGACGTCCTTTTGAACGATATCAACGACACCGCACTGTCCGAAGCCATCGCAACGATCGACAAAAACCTCGAACGACAGGTCAGCAGGGAAAAAATTTCCAGCGACGAAAAAGCCGCAACGCTCGGTCGGATCGTAACGACGAAATCACTCACCGATCTGGGCGAAACGGATCTGGTGATCGAGGCCGCGACAGAACGCGAGACGATCAAGCAGGCGATCTTTGAAGACCTGCTACCGCATCTGAAGCCACACACAATCCTCACCTCCAACACCTCTTCGATCTCGATCACGCGACTTGCCAGCCGGACCGACCGACCGGAGAAATTCATGGGTTTCCACTTTATGAACCCGGTTCCGGTGATGCAGCTCGTCGAGCTAATCCGCGGCATCGCGACCGACGAAGAGACGTTTCAGGCGTGCCAGACCGTGGTCCACAAACTTGGGAAGACGTCCGCCAGCGCCGAAGATTTCCCAGCCTTCATCGTCAATCGCATCCTGATGCCTATGATCAACGAGGCGGTCTATACGCTTTACGAAGGGGTCGGAAACGTCCAGTCCATCGACAGCTCAATGAAGCTGGGGGCGAACCATCCGATGGGGCCGCTCGAACTTGCCGACTTCATCGGTCTCGACACGTGTCTTGCGATCATGAACGTGCTGCATGACGGTCTGGCGGACACCAAGTACCGTCCCTGCCCGCTGCTCACCAAATATGTCGAGGCAGGCTGGCTGGGTCGCAAGACACAGCGCGGGTTCTACGATTACCGGGGCGAAGCGCCGGTTCCGACGCGTTAACTAACCCTGCAAAGACAGGGTGTGATGACGCAGCCACGTCATGAAACCGCGCGGATCGTCCGCCCAGCCGTCAATCGTCTCTTGCGGGATCGGATCACCGACGATGGGGCCTTGCGGCTTGTTTAGCGACTTGACGATCTCGTGCAACAAAAGGCCCTGCCGCACCAGCGGCGAGACCCTGTTCGCAATCTGGTACGCACGGGAGTTCTGGCCGATGAAGCGCATAGGCACGACCTGCGCGCCCGAGCGGCGGATCAGCTTGGCAGTGAAGACGTTCCATTCCCGCTCGATTGCGGGGCCAAACCATGTGTCGGACGACGCGACCACACCGGACGGGAACAGAGCCACGACGCCGCCGTTCTTGAGGTGGTCCATCGCCTTGGCCCGCATCTCGACGCCTTTGCGCTGCGCATCTTGATCGTGTGGAAACGGAACGGGGATCATGTAGCTGCCCGCCACATCATCGATCACGGTCAAAAGCGACCGGGTCAGGATGCGGTAATCGCTGCGGACCCGCCCGATCAGATCGGCAAAGATCATACCGTCGACCATCCCATGGGGGTGGTTGGCGACCACGATGACGGGGCCTTTTTTCGGGATGCGGTCAAGCTGTTCCTGCGGCGTAACAAGATCGATGCCCATGACATCAAGGCAGGCACGCCAGAACGCCTGACCCTGCGGGGCGCCCTGCCGTTCAAACTTGCGGATTAGGCGCAGAATGGTGAGTTTGCCGGTGAAGGCTTCGATCACCCGAATGACGCTTGCCTTGACCGGATCGTCAAATGTCGATGCATAGCTCAGGCTGCGGCGATCATACTTGGCGAAGTTGACCTGCTGTGGCCGAGTTGCGGCGCGGATATCGTGCGTGCTTTCTACCAAGTGGTCGTCACCTTTGTTACGCGCTGTAGGCTTCTCAGGCCTCTTCTCCGAACCTATCCGCCACAAGCGCTTTGACCGCGTCGGCCAGGGCACAAGCATCCGGTCCCGTCGTTTCGACCTCGATAAATGTTCCCTTGGACGCTGCCAACATCAAAAGTCCCATAATGCTGTCGCCTGATGCAGACAAGCCATCCCGAGAGACTTCGCACGTAGCGTCAAATGCCTCCACAACTTCGACGAGCTTGGCCGAGGCGCGCGCGTGGAGGCCCTTTTCGTTCACGATCTGCAGTGAGATTTGCTTCATTCAGACTTATTCAGCGGTGACATTCTGACTGTCGATGTACTTCTTCCCGGCGTCGAGCGCCGCTCTGACGGCATCTGGTACACTCATATGCCTGCTTTTGGCCAGTTTGAGAAGCATCGGGAGGTTGGCGCCGTACAAGATCCGCCGATTCTGGGGCTGACAGGCCAAAAGGCTCAGGTTCGACGGCGACCCGCCAAAGAGATCGGTGACCACCACCACACCATCACCCCGATCAACCTCGTCGGCGGCCTGGCAGATTTCCTTCTGCTTCAATTCGCGGTCATGATCAGGTTCGATCGCAATGGCCCGCAGGCCGGGCTGCTTGCCCACCACATGTTCCATCGCGGCGAGGTATTCGCGGGCCAGGCCACCATGGGCCACGATCACGATGCCGATCAATCGGATACCTCTTTACGGTTCTTGCGGTCCAGTTCCCGGTGTCTAATTGACACCCGCCAGCCATCCTTCGCAAGGGCAGCAGCCAGATTTTCTGCAATTGCAACAGAGCGATGTTGCCCCCCCGTACAACCGAACGCGACTGACAGATGCGACTTTCCCTCATCGCGATAGGCCGGCAACAACCAGTGCACGATATCATGCACTTTTTCCTCGAATTCGGAAAAACGGGCGTCGTTCCGGATGTGATCCTGTACCGCCTGGTCTTGACCGGTGAGGGTGCGCAATTCCGGTACCCAATAGGGATTCGAAAGAAAGCGGCAGTCGAAAACCATGTCGACAGATCGCGGCAAACCCCGTTTGTAGGAAAAGCTTTGCACCGCGACCGAAAGCAGATTCTGCCCCTGTGGCGCAAACCAGTGTTCGACTTCGGCCCGAAGCTGATGAACATTGAGGTTGCTGGTATCGATCAATACATCCGCCCGTTCCCGCAACGGGGCCAGCAGCGCCAGTTCCCGCTGGATACCGGCCTCGACCCTGTCCTCCTTGGCCATCGGGTGGCGGCGGCGTGTCTCAGAAAAGCGGCGCAGCAGGATGTCCGTTGAACAGTCAAGATACAGCAGTTCCGGAACAAGGTCCGGCATCTCAGCCATCTGCCCCAACAGATCTGTCAGGTCCGTGTTTGAGAAGTGCCGATTACGCGGATCGATGCCAAGCGCCAGCGACCGATCCGTCGCCGGATCAGCCAAAAGCGGTTCGATCAAACGCAAAGGCATATTGTCGATCACCTCGTATCCCAGGTCTTCCAGAACGCGAATTGCGCTTGTCCGACCTGCCCCGGCGGGGCCCGTCACCAGCACGATCCGGCGTGTTTGAGGCGAGTTTTCGGTCATTTTGGCGCCACTCTTCCGGCCTTGAGATATTGCACGATCGCCGCGGGCCAAGCCGGGTTTTCCACTTTGTGAAGGCAGGGGAGCGCGATGGCTTCGAAGCTCTGATATCGCGCGGGCGGCAGGCGTTCGCTTTCGACCTTGTCCAGGTCGACCGCGAGCGCAAGCGATGTTGGCCCTTTTGGCGCGGCGTGCACAAGCCCGATCCCGCGTGCTTCGATCATCCCTGCGATGATGGGTGGCGCAGACGCGATCAGACGATCATCTTGGGCCTGGATGACGGTGCGGTCGTCCGAGACCAGTCGCGCACCAAGCGCCATCAATTGCAGAGCGAGACTTGATTTACCGCTGCCCGATGCTCCGGTTATCAACACGCCCTTTTCTCCGACCGCGACGCAGGATGCGTGCAGTATCTTGGGATCCGAACTCTTCGACATTCCTAGACGGGCAGACCCACAACAAATCGGGCGCCCAGGGGCTCGGAGGTGATGTCTACATCGGTGGGTCTGATGTTTTCCGCCCAGATCACGCCGCCATGCGCTTCAACGATCTGCTTCGAGATCGCGAGTCCAAGTCCGGAATTGTTCCCGAAATGCTCGGTTGGGCGCTCACTGTAAAAGCGTTTGAAGATCTTGGTGAGCGCGCCGTCCGGAATGCCGGGACCCGTATCTTCGATAACGACCAGAACCCGATTTGCGCGCTTGCGGACCCAAACCCGGATCGCGTCACCGTCTTCGCAGAACGAAACAGCATTCGTGATCAGGTTAACGAAAACCTGGGCAAGCCGCGGTTCCAGGCCCTGAACCACGATGGGTTCATCCGGCATGTCGGTGATAAATTCGATGCCTTTGCTCTGCGCCTCATCGCCAAGATACTGCGTGAGATTGTCGATGAGCTTAAGCAGGTTAAAGGGCTCTTCTTCTTCCTTAACCAGTTCGGAGTCGAGCCGCGACGCGTTCGAAATGTCGCTGACAAGCCGGTCCAACCTGCGAACATCATGCTCAATGACGTCCAAAAGACGTTCGCGCTGCTCGTTCTTCTGGACCATCCGCAGCGTGCCCACGGCCGATCGAAGTGACGCCAGCGGGTTCTTGATTTCGTGCGCGACATCAGCGGCGAACTGTTCGTTGCCTTCGATCCGATTGTACAAGGCAGATATCATGCCCCGTAACGCGCCAGACAAACGACCGATTTCGTCCGGCCGCGCGGTCAGATCGGGGATACGGATGCGACCCGGATTGACGTTCTTCTTGTTTTTGTCGCGCCCCAACTCTGCAGCTTCGGCCAGATCAGCCAGCGGGTTGGCGATGGTCGAGGCCAACACAAGGCTGAGACCGATGGACACGAGCGTCGCGATGACGAACATCTGCAACACGCGTTCCCGTTCACTGCGCACAAGCGTATCGATTTCACCCTCGGCGCTGGTGATGCCGACCACGCCGATTGTACGGGTACCCTGTTTGATCGGGGTAACGACCTGAAACGAGTTGCCGCCTGCCGAGTCCACGCTGTCACGCACCTGCGTGCCACCCGCCAGTGAGACCGGCACAAGCGCTCGCAATTGTTCATCGATCGGCACGACGTCCGGATCGCCGCGTTGTGAAAATGGATGCGAGATACTATCCCAAAGCCAGCTCAGACCGTCGGTGAGGATTGTCTGACGGTCGTCCAGCAGGAGCTGACGTTCAGAGGCATCGAGGCTGCCCTCGCTCCGCGCGACAAGGTTCTGATTGATATCGAACACGAAAACCTCGATCCCGCTGCGCAGATCGAGTTCATCAAGGGTTTCGATGACGTCGACACCGTCGCCGGTCACAAGGTTGACAGGCATACCCACGGGCACCTGAGCCTCGATAACGTCAGCGACCAGTTCGGCCTCGCTGACCAGCGACGAAATCCGCTGGATCGCGAGGCTGTCGCGCGTCGAGTTGAGATAGAGAATACCGGCAACCAGAACGTTCAACGCGATCAGGTTGAACGTAATGATTTTTCGGGTGAGTGGTGACGCACGCAGGGAAAACAGGCCGCGGCGGGCGCGGCTTGCGCGCATTTCACCGGCGGCTGCACTTTCCGGTGCAACCCAGTCCTCACCTAGGACGACATCGACTTCACGCGATGCTGTGGCGGACAGGTCCCTCAACTACCACCCCTTCCGAGCGACGGCTTGCGCGCCTTACTCCTCGTTATAGCGATAGCCGATGCCATAAAGGGTTTCAATTGCGGAGAAACTTTCGTCCGCGCTGCGCATCTTCTTACGAAGGCGCTTGATATGGCTGTCGATGGTTCGGTCGTCGACATAGACCTGATCGTCATAGGCGACGTCCATCAGCTGGTCGCGGCTTTTGACGAATCCCGGGCGTTGTGCAAGCGCTTGCAGCAACAGGAATTCCGTAACCGTCAGCGACACGTCGCGACCTTTCCAAGTCACCGCATGACGCAATGGATCCATACGCAGATGTCCACGCTCCATCACCTTGGTTTCTTCGGTGTCGCCGGTCACTTCGCCCGCAACCGCATCCTGACGACGCAGCAGCGCGCGGATCCGCTCGACCAGCAGGCGCTGCGAAAATGGTTTCTTGACGTAGTCGTCGGCACCCATGCGCAGGCCGAGTACTTCGTCGATCTCGTCATCTTTCGATGTCAGGAAGATCACCGGCATCGTTGACTTCTGACGCAGACGCTGCAGTAGATCCATGCCATCCATCCGCGGCATCTTGATATCCAAGACCGCCATATCGGGCATTTTTTTGTTGAACGCATCGAGAGCCGCCTGGCCGTCGTTGTAAGTCTCGACCTCGAAGCCTTCTGCTTCCAGCGTCATCGAGACGGAGGTGAGGATGTTCCGATCATCATCAACCAGTGCAATCTTAGACATCGCGAGTTTCCTTGTCCTGCTCGACCTGAGGCCGTTTTGTCCCATAGTTCCGATCTGGCAGTCCGAATCAACCGCCAAGGCGGAATCAGCCATCGCAATTGGGCACAATTGGGGCCTAATTGAGTTACGATTGGATAAATTGTTGCTTTTTTGAGACCAGTTGCCGGCCTCAAATGACGCCTCGCGGTCAATCGAGAGGTTGATGGCGCTAACTGCGTCAAACCCTCCTGTTCATGCTGTAAACCACCATGATAAGACCTCCGAGCAGGTTGTATTTCAGTACCTTGGTGCCTGCCCAAGGAGCCTCCGCGCGCAGCGGACACAGGAGAAAAACCATGACATCAGGACGGGTTAACCCGCAGTTTCGGCTTGAAGATCAGGGGATCGAAGGGCTGGGGCATGTCTATTACAACCTGATTGAACCTGCGCTCATCGAACTGGCGCTGTCCCGTGGCGAAGGCACCCTCGGCAAAGGCGGAACGTTCCTCGTTTCGACCGGGAAATTCACCGGGCGCTCGCCCAAGGACAAGCACGTTGTAAAAACCGACAGCGTGGCCGACACGATCTGGTGGGACAACAATGCCGCCATGTCGCCCGACGGGTTTGATGCGCTGTACACCGACATATTGGCGCACATGAAGGGGCGGGATTATTTCGTTGAGGACCTCGTTGGCGGTGCGGACCCGTCATATGCAATTAATGTTCGGATGGTGACCGAGCTTGCGTGGCACGGCCTTTTCATCCGCCACCTGCTGCGCCGACCCGACCGCGAAGACCTGAACGACTTCGTCGCGGACTTCACGGTGATCAACTGCCCGTCTTTCAAGGCGGACCCGTCCAAGCATGGCTGCCGGTCTGAAACGGTGATCGCACTGAATTTCGACCGCAAGCTGATCCTTATCGGCGGCACGGAATATGCCGGCGAAAACAAAAAGTCGGTCTTCACGCTACTCAATTACATCCTGCCCGATCGGGGCGTGATGCCGATGCACTGCTCGGCCAATCACGCAAAGGGCAATCCGGTCGACACGGCGATCTTCTTTGGATTGTCAGGAACCGGAAAGACGACTCTGTCCGCCGACCCTGAGCGGGTATTGATCGGCGATGACGAGCACGGTTGGTCGGATCGCGGTACGTTCAACTTCGAAGGCGGTTGCTACGCGAAGACCATCAACCTGTCGCCGGAGGCCGAACCGGAGATTTTCGCCACCACGGAAAAGTTCGCGACGGTCATTGAGAACATGGTGTTCGATCCCGAAACCAAGGATCTGGACTTTGAGGATGACAGCCTGACCGCAAACATGCGCTGCGCCTATCCTTTGCACTATATTTCTAATGCGTCGCCCAATGCGCTTGGCGGCCACCCCAAAAACATCATCATGCTGACCTGCGACGCGTTCGGTGTTCTACCTCCGATCGCGCGGCTTACGCCCGCACAGGCGATGTATCACTTCCTTTCGGGCTTCACCTCAAAGGTGGCCGGAACAGAGCGCGGCGTGACCGAACCGGAACCGACGTTTTCGACTTGCTTTGGCGCACCCTTCATGCCGCGCCGCCCTGAGATCTACGGCAACCTTTTGCGCGAAAAGATCGCCCAGCATGGCGCCACCTGCTGGTTGGTCAATACGGGCTGGACTGGCGGCGCCTACGGAACCGGATCACGCATGCCCATCCGCGCAACCCGCGCCTTGCTGACAGCGGCGCTGGATGGGTCATTGGTGAAGGGCGAGTTCCGCAAGGATCCGAACTTCGGTTTTGACGTCCCAGTCAGTGTGCAGGGGGTTGCGGACATATTGCTTGATCCACGGCGCACATGGGGCGACGCCGATGCATATGACGCGCAGGCGGCGAAATTGGTCGAGATGTTCTCGACCAATTTTGAGCAGTACCTGCCTTATATCGATGACGACGTGAGAGCAGCCGCGATCGGCTAAGCGGCGCGGCGCGGCGCGGTTTTCGGCGCCGCTGCTGGTTCAATATCGTCTAGCGGCGTGTCGAGCAGATAGGGCAGATCATCCCGGTGAACATAACCCAGGTAACCCTCGACACATTTGTTGCGTCCCTGCAGGGCCCATTGCAATGCACCCGGCTCTGCGTGGATCCAGCCCGCCCGTGCAGCCCAGCCTTTGAAAACAACCGACTTCGCCAAGAAGGCCACGACATGATCAGGATCCCAATGCTGGATCGCCTCCCAGAACCCGTAACGGCTTAGAAAGCAGGACAGACCGCTGCCCCGATACCGTTCGTTCGAAGGATCAATCCAGAACTCGCCGTAATAGGCGATCGTCCCTTTCATGCGGGTCGCCCCGGGACCGACGCGATATCGCGACCTACTGAGATTGAGATCGACGCCAGCAGGCGGGAATTCCCGAAAGTGGTCGGTGAAATATTCGGCAACCGTCTGCTGACCCGTATCGAGCAGCCGCAACGCCTGCGTATGCATGATGTCGCCGTCCGCGTTCCGACCGATCACCCAGAATGCGTTGCCGCGACCCAGATCGTGCAGATCCGGATCAAATGGGGCACCGATGCCCTGCTTGGGGCGAGATTTCCTTACGAGGGACCGATAAATGCCAAAATCATATCCGACTGTGAGAGAGACACCTTCCTCGGCAAGGATGTGTGCGGTCTTTGCGATAAAGCGTTCACCATACCGAACGTTTTGAAAAGTCATGTGTAACTCGCCCTTCGACATCGTCTCAGGGATGAGTGTAGTAAATAATTCCGCTAATACCCAGTTTTGATTGTTATAAAGCGAACTCCACAGCTGCGTCGGCTGGCATCTGCTCAAGCATAGATTGATCCAAACCCTGAATTTTAACGCTATCAGCCCTGTCTACAAAGACGAGCATGGCAAAACTCCCATCCGGCATTCGGGCGCCCATCAAGAGCCTCTGATAGGCAAGAGGCACAGGTTCACCGACCGAATCACGCGGAACGCGGGTCGCAACCTGGTCAAGTCTCATGGAATGCGATGCCTTAACCTCGAGGAAAGGGACACGCATGATGTCTGCGAATTCCGCTCCCCCAGGGAACTGGTCGAGCGCACGTCCAATGCTGCTGCGAGCATTCGCCCAACCCCACCAGGCCGAATAGAAAGAGCGTTCGCCGACCTCGACGCAGATCCAGCCCGCTTCGGTCTCGCGATAGACGAGCGCATAGGGGCGGACCTTGGCAAGATGCTCGCTTTCGAGGTGGCCGCAACTGTCGGCCCATCCCTGAATGGCAGCGCGCAGAAGGTCGGATTCGCCGTTCCAGATTTCGCTGATCGGTTGCTGCTGCTGGTAATAGCTCCAGCCGTCGTCGTTTTCGTAGGCCAGCCGCATCATGCCATCGATGTGACCAAGTTGGCCCTGCAGCCATAACTGGCCGCGGGAAATGAGCGACAATGCCGATGGCAACGCCATCTCGCCCTCAGGCGTCAACCGATAGCGGCGATCCTCAACAATAAAGAGAGAAACACCCATCACAGCTTCCAAGGTTTCAATATGACGGCGAACGGTCTGCCGGGTGCTGCCAAGTTGATCGACAGCATGCGACAGGTTCAGTGTGCGCGCGAGCGTCACAAAGGAGCGCGCCATCTCGAAGAGAAGTGGGTGGTGTAGGGGTGCGTTCATATCAATCTGCTCTCAGGCGACTACCCTACTGTATGATCTATAATCCATCAATGGTAAATTGATCATACAATAACGGCTACAATTTCACCCCTAGATGGAAAATCTGTGCTCAAAAAATGTAAAAATTCACTCAATTGAACCAATGCGGGAAATCGAACATCCATGAGTGGAAGGCAAACCGGAGGTAATAAGTAGTATGTCTCACCCAGTAGATGTTCATGTTGGTCGTCGTTTGAAGCAGATCCGGACTCTCCGTCGCATGTCGCAGACGGATGTGGCTCGTCACCTGAATTTGTCATTTCAGCAGATTCAGAAATATGAAATCGGCTCTAACCGCATTGCGGCAAGCCGGCTGTACGAACTTTCGAAAATTCTAGGCGTTCCAACGTCTTACTTCTTTGAAGGTTTGCACGAGAGTGCAGATGACATGCCCCGCGATAAGGGCATCGACATCGTGACGGCGGTCGCCGCGATCGAAGACGAAAAGGTAAAGAGTCGAATTGTTACATTCATTGAAGATGTCTCTGGCATGACGGTCGCACGCCGCGCCTGACATCTTTTCGCAAGTTTACTTGTCTGTGGAGCACCGCCTCGTTGTAGGCGGTGCTTTGCTTTTTTCGAATCGAGATCTGCGCGGATCACAAATTATTTGACCGATCAACAGACTGTTTCGATTCCGGTGGCATTCCGGACGAACAACGACCCAAATGGCCCGAGAAATTTTCGAACATTTTGCCGCGCTCTCGTGAATATTTGTTGCGCTGCACCTGCAAAATGCCCTACATCACGCCAACTGGTTTTCAGGAGTTGAGACATGGCGCATGACGGACAGGACATTGAGTTTTTGCAAGCTCCGCTGCTTGACGATTTGCTGGCGCTGACCGGCGCTGCAATCGCACCGATCGATGAGATTCTGACGCTGGCTACTGCCAAATTGAAAGACATGGTGACCGCTGACGGCCGCGTGTCGGGCAAGCTGATCGAAGCGAATCAGACCGCGGCACACGGCCTCGCTTGGTTGGCTACATATGTGCAATCCCTTCGTGAGATGCAGAAATGGGCCGAGGCTCTCGATGCCCAAGGCAAGTTTGGTGAAACCGAAGCGCTGATTCACCAGATCGCATTCGGCGAATATCTCTGGCAGCTCCATGGCGGCCTGCAAATGAACCAGGGCGAAATCCTGCGGCTGCAGGATATGGGTCTTACGCAGGATGACATGCGCGGCATGATGAATCCTGCAGTCATGACGCTCTCGCAGCACGGCAACACCCAGGCGGCGCGCGTCCGCCTTGTGGCACTAATGCAAGAGCAAAGTGCCAATCTCACCGTAGGCGCCAGTGGGCTCGATGAAGAGCTCGAGATGATCCGCGAACAGTTCCGGCGGTATGCGATTGAAAAGGTAGAGCCGCATGCACATGAATGGCACCTCAAAGATGAACTGATCCCAATGGAGGTCATCGAAGAGCTGGCCGAGATGGGTGTCTTTGGCCTGACGATCCCCGAAGCGTACGGCGGCTTTGGTCTTTCAAAGGCATCCATGTGCGTCGTGTCCGAGGAACTGTCACGTGGCTATATCGGTGTGGGTAGCCTTGGTACGCGATCCGAGATCGCAGCCGAACTGATCATTGCTGGCGGCACGGACGCGCAGAAGGAAAAGTGGCTGCCAAAGCTCGCCTCGGGTGAAACGCTGCCGACTGCCGTCTTTACAGAACCAAACACTGGCTCGGATCTGGGCTCGTTGCGCACCCGCGCCGTCAAGGATGGCGACAGCTACCGCATCACCGGGAACAAGACGTGGATCACGCACGCCTCCCGCACGCAGGTCATGACCCTGTTGGCGCGGACCGATCCCGACACGACCGATTATCGCGGCCTGTCTATGTTCCTGGCGGAAAAGACGCCGGGCACTGACGAACACCCCTTCCCGACCGAAGGCATGACCGGCGGCGAGATCGAAGTGCTGGGCTATCGCGGCATGAAGGAATACGAGATCGCCTTCGACAATTTCGAGGTGAAGGGTGAAAACCTTTTGGGCGGCGAAGAAGGCAAAGGCTTCAAGCAGCTGATGGAGACGTTCGAGTCCGCACGCATTCAGACAGCGGCGCGTGCGATTGGCGTCGCCCAGTCGGCGCTCGATGTTGCGATGCAATACGCGCAGGAACGCAAGCAGTTCGGCAAGGCCCTGATCGAATTTCCCCGCGTCGCCAACAAGCTGGCAATGATGGCGGTAGAAATCATGATTGCGCGTCAGCTGACCTACTTCTCGGCTTTCGAAAAGGACGAAGGGAGGCGCTGCGATGTCGAGGCCGGCATGGCCAAGCTGTTGGGCGCCCGTGTGGCCTGGGCTGCGGCCGACAACGGCCTGCAGATCCACGGCGGAAACGGCTTTGCCCTTGAATACAAGATCAGTCGCATCCTGTGCGATGCGCGGATCCTGAACATCTTTGAGGGTGCCGCCGAAATTCAGGCTCAGGTCATCGCCCGCCGCCTGCTCGGCTAGCGGACCCAAACAGACCGCATCCGAATCCTGCTTCGGATGCGGCCACGTCACGATGCCTGTTTGTGCGCTGCTCGCGGCAAACCGCTCAATTTGCCGATAGCGGGAACGAATAGCCTTGCACCCGATGCTGCAGCGCAGTATCGCCATCGTATGGCACGGGATTCCCTGACACCGAACGCATGGATCGTCGCAGGCCTTTCCCAACTGGCCGAGCTTGGGCCCCAGGCCTTGCGGGCGGAGCCTTTGGCGCGTCACCTCGGCACGACGAAGGGTTCTTTTTACTGGCATTTCAAGGACGTACCGGCTTATCACGCCGCGCTTTTGCAGCATTGGCAGGCCCAAGCCTTTGGCGCCGTAGTCAACCTGATCGAAGATGATGCACCTGTCGCCGATCGGCTCAGACGCTTCGGTGCACAAGTGCAGGCCGATCCTGTCGATCCGGCCCTGCGGGCATGGGCCCAGTCGGATGCGTCTGTCGCCGCGACGGTCGCCCAGGTAGATGACGAACGCCTTAAGTACTTGTCGGCACTGATGTCTTCGCTTGGCATCACCAATCCGGATTACGCGCGCGCAGCCCTCGGTGCTTCGATCGGACTGCGGCAAATGGGCGATGCGGATGCGGCGCAGAGTGCATATACATCCTTGATCGACGTGATTCTCGCATTGCGGTGACGATCCGGTTTGGCCTCGCGCTGGCGATCCTTGTGGCGCTCACTGCCTGCAGGAAGGACGAAACCGTCGCAGGATACGGCGGTGCGGGCAAGGTCTGGCGCCTCGTCGAACTCGATGACGCCACCTATCCATATGATGTGACGCTTACCTTCCCTGAACGAGGCCTTGTTGCGGGAAAGGCCCCCTGCAATAGATACTCGGCCGAAATGGATATCCCCTATCCGTGGTTCGGCGTGGGGCCCATCCGATCGACGCATGCAACCTGCCCGGAACAAGCCGTCGAGAACGCGTATCTTGGGGCTCTCAAGACCATGACCCTTTCCGAAGTGTTGGGCGATACGCTGATCCTTCGCACGGATGACGGGCGCGAGATGGTTTTCAAATCGACCGACTGAAGGTACCCACAAAGCGCTCTCGCGCCTCGGGCAGCGGTTTTGACCCAAGGCTGGGCGCCAATCTTTCGGCCAGAAAAAACCCTGTGACCTGCAGGGCCTCCCGGATTTCCGCATCGTCGGCAGCGCCCTCGCCCCGCATCACCGGCGGCAAAGGCAGCAACCGGTCGGCCCACTCCCCCGCCCCGGCCGTTGAAACCGCCCGGCCGGTCTTGGGTGACACATAGGCCAGCCCCTCTTTCGCGCCGGTCGCGGCACAGCTCGACAAATCGAGGCCGAAGCCAGTTTCGCCAAGAAGCGCGATTTCCCAACGAAGATATGCAAGTGGCCAGAGATCGGTCTGTTCAAGCAGGTCCAGCAATTGCTCGGTACGCTGATAAAGCTCCGGATGCGCCTCGCGTTCGGGCAGGCAAAACCCGATCAGGCCAGTTACCGCGTTAAGGCCTGCCAGCGCCAAACGGCTGCCCATAACCTGCGCAGTGCGGCTGCGCATCAACTCGACCGTATAGGTCCCGATGTGGTCCTCAAGCCGCGCGCGCCATGTCACGTCAAGCTGGGCGCCTGGCTGCAGAATTGGCGCAATCTTGCGGCTGGTCCCGCCACGCACGACGCCAGCGTGCCGACCTTTCGTCGGGGTAAACACGTCGATAATCGCGCTTGTCTCACCGTGCCGCCGAGTGCTGAGCAATATACCTTGGTCACGCCAATCCATAGGGTCAGGCTGTTGTGTGATCCCGGCGAATGCAAGCCCGCTCAACCAAGCCCAACCTCATCCAGCATATGCCGCCCCCGCCGATCCTCGACCTCGATCACCCAGATATCCGGGTCGAAGCCGGTCTGGCGCTGTGCGGCGGCGTCAACTTCGGCTTCGTCTCCGGCGCTCAGCTCCTGCCACTCGCGGATACCGCTCATCAGGTCAAAGCCCCGCTGATAGAGCACCGCCCGGCCATCAAGGGTGTTGAGTTTAACCAGAACCGCCCCGGCCGTATCATCACCATGAACCGCGACAAAGGCCGGGATATCCGCCAGCCGCAGCCGGGCCAGATAGGCATCCACCCAAAAGCGTGATGTCAGGCGGGCCATGTCTGGTCCACCCTGTCCACGGGGCTAGCCATCGCCATCACGAAAATTGAGACCCATTTCCGAATAGCGCTCGGCCTCTTCCTGCCAGCGCTCACGCACCTTGACCTGCAGGAACAGATGCACGCGGCGTTCCATAAAGGTCTCCAGCTCTTCGCGCGCCGCCTTGCTGACCGCCTTGATCGTCTCGCCGCCCTTGCCCAGAACGATGCCCTTATGCCCGTCGCGCATTACATAGATCACCTGATCGATGCGGGCCGATCCATCGTTGCGCTCTTCCCAGTTCTCCGTCTCGACAGTCAGTTGATAAGGCAACTCCTGATGCAGGCGCAGAGTCAGCTTTTCGCGTGTCATCTCGGCCGCCAGCATCCGCATCGGCAGATCGGCAATCTGGTCTTCGGGATAAAGCCACGGGCCTTCGGGCAATTGCCCGGCCAGCCATTCGCGCAGATCGTCGACGCCATAGCCCTTTTCGGCGGAAATCATGAAGGTTTCGGCAAAGTCAAAGCGCTCGTTCAGGTCTTTGCTGAGGCCAAGCAGTACAGGGGCCTCGACCCGGTCGATTTTGTTGATGGCCAGCGCAACGGTCCGCCCCTCACCGATCTCGGCGAGGTTCTCCAGAATGCGGGTGACACCATCGGTGATGCCGCGATGCGCCTCGACCAGCAGCACAATAACATCCGCATCCGCCGCTCCGCCCCACGCGGCAGCCACCATCGCGCGATCAAGTCGGCGGCGCGGCTGGAACAGGCCAGGGGTATCAACAAAGACGATCTGGCTTTCGTCCTCCATCGCGACGCCACGAATGCGGGCGCGGGTGGTCTGAACCTTATGGGTGACGATCGACACCTTGGCCCCAACCATCCGGTTGAGCAGGGTCGATTTGCCTGCATTCGGCTCGCCGATCAGGGCGACAAAACCCGCGCGCGTTGTCATGTTTCGCTCTCCAGTTGGCTCAGCAGGGCCTTTGCCGCAGATTGCTGCGCCTCGCGTTTCGACCCCGCCGTTGCCTCTGCGGATTGCCCGGTCTTGAGCCTGACTACAATGGTAAACACCGGTGCATGATCCGGTCCGCTGCGTGACACCTCCTGGTAGTCGGGCGGCGGCATGCCCCGGGCCTGCGACCATTCCTGAAGCGCTGTCTTGGGATCGCGAGCATCGGCCTCGACCGTGTTGATACGGCTCGACCAGAGTGAAAGGATGGTCTCGCGCGCCGCCGTGAGCCCACCATCCCGGTAGATTGCCGCAATCACGGCCTCCATTGCGTCCCCTAAAAGCGCCTGCTTACGCCGGCCGCCCGACATCATCTCGGACCGGCCGAGGCGCAGAACCGCGCCCAGATCAATCTCCCGGGCAATGTCTGCGCAGGTCTCTTTGCGGACCAGCGCATTGTATCGCGGTGCGAGCGTGCCTTCGGAGGCCGAGGTGTCGGCATCCAGCAACGTCTCCGCCATGACCAGCCCCAAGACCCGGTCACCCAGAAACTCGAGGCGCTGGTTATCGGCCCGGTCCGCTGTTGAAAAAGATGGATGGGTCAGGGCGCGGATCAGCACGGCGGGCTGACGGAACTCGTAGCCAAGGCGGCTTTGAAAGGCGATAAGGTCAGCCGATTGCTTCAATCGATCCTCTTAAAGAAACGGTCGCCGCGCCAGGTCCAGAAAAACAGCATCGACCGGCCTGCGGACGAGAACATGATGCGGTCCGCCCGACCGATCAGGTTTTCGTAGGGAACAAAGCCAACCCCACCGGCCAGTTGCGCCATCCGGCTGTCGGCAGAGTTGTCGCGGTTGTCCCCCATAAAGAAATAGTGGCCATCAGGAACAAGAAAGACGCCCACATTATCGGTCGACCGGGCCCCAACATTCAGGACGATATGTTCCGTTCCTTCTGGCAGGGCTTCGGTGAACCGGGACTTGGTGCACGTGCCACCCAGACCAACCGGCCCGTTTTCGCACCGCGGCAAGAGCTGCTGTGGGCCTTGCGCCGCCATCTCCTCGACAAAAACGCCAGCGGCTTCCTGCGGCAGGGGTTGGTCGTTGATGAGGACCAAGCCATCCTGCACTTCGATCCGATCACCCGGCATACCGATCAGGCGCTTGATGTAGTCGCTACCCGAAACCGGATGACGGAACACCACCACATCGCCACGCTTCGGTTCACCGCCGAACAGACGGCTGTTTTCGCCATCAAAGATCCCGCACACGTCCTTGGCGTCGATCCCCGCAAAGGGCAGCGACGGGCACGATGCATAGGAATAGCCGTAGGACATCTTGTTAACGAACAGAAAGTCCCCGATCAGCAACGTTTCCTTCATCGACCCCGACGGGATCCAGAACGGCTGAAAAAACAGGGTTCGGAACACCCCCGCGATCAGCAGCGCATAGACGATGGTCTTGATCGTCTCGACAAAGGCATTCTGAGGCTTGTCTTTCGCGGCCATGTTGGGAAAGTCCTGCTCTGGTTGATTGGGTGGGTTCTGCGCGTGGTGGCCCGCACTGTCAAGATCGTGCCAGGGGCGGCGCCTCATCAACTTTTCTCGCCTCGATGACGACAAAGGCCTGCGCCCATGGATGGTCGTCGGTCAGTGTGACATGAATGATCGCTTCATGCCCCGCCGGGGTCATCTCTTTCAGCCGCTCGGCGGCCCAGCCTGTCACTTCCATGATAGGCTGACCTGTCGAAAGATTGCGCACGGCCATGTCTTTCCATGCGATCCCCATGCGCAGTCCGGTGCCAAGCGCCTTGGAACAGGCCTCTTTCGCGGCCCAGCGTTTGGCATAGGTGCCTGCCGTGTCGCGCCGGCGCTCGGCCTTGGTTTGTTCGATGGGGGTAAAAACGCGATCGCGGAACCGATCTCCAAAGCGATCGAGCGTGCCCTGGATCCGCTCGATATTGGCAAGATCGGTGCCGATACCAAGGATCATCGCGCAAAGGCCGAACGCAGCATGCCAAGGCTTGCCGCCGCAAAAAGGCCCGCAACCACGCCATCGACCCAACGGCGGACCCGACGATAACCCCGCATGACGCCGTTCTGCGAGAAAAGCAGCGCCCAGCCGCAGGCGTTCACCAGCCCGATCAGACCACACAGAATCGTCGCCGCGATTACCGCCGCAATACCGTCGGTGGGATCAAGGCCGACCGACAGGGCGGCCATCCAGGCAAAGACGGCCTTGGGGTTCGACATGTTAAGAATCACGCCGCGAAAAAACCAGCGTTGCGCCGAAACCTGCGGTGCGCGCATCTCGCCGGGCCGCACTGCGGACCTTGCCGACTGAAACGCCAACCACAGCAGATAGGCCGCGCCAAGCAGCTTGAGCACGAACAGCGCCTGCGCCGAGGTCTGCAGCACCGCTCCGACGCCAGTTGCTGCCAAAAGCCCCCAAAACCAAAGCCCGAGCGACAGACCCAATGCAAAGATCAGACCAACCCGCCGCCCATGCGTCACCGCGACGGTTGCCGCTGCGAGGTTTGCAGGGCCTGGCGATGCGGCCACGATGACAAACGCGGCCCCGACGGCCGCCAAGGTGCCGAAATCGATCATGACCGCGCCTCGTCCATCAGGCGTCGCATCTCGCGAATGGCGGGTTCAAGACCCAGAAAAATTGCCTCGCCGATCAGGAAGTGGCCGATGTTGAGCTCCATCACCTCGGGCAGCGTGGCAACGGCTTGAACCGTTTCGTAATTCAGCCCGTGGCCTGCATGCACCTCAAGCCCCAGTGAATGTCCGAACGCCGCCATGTCGGTCAATGCCTGCAACTCGACGTCGCGATCGTCGAAACGCCCTTCGGCATGGGCGTCGCAATAGCCTCCGGTGTGTAACTCGATCACCTCGGCTCCGATGCGGTGCGCCGCTTCGATCTGGCGGCGGTCGGCGGCGATAAAGATCGACACCCGGCATCCGACCTCGCGCAGTGGCGCGATGAAATGGGCAAGGCGGTTTTCGTCTTTGGCCACTTCGAGTCCGCCTTCGGTCGTTCGTTCCTCGCGCTTTTCAGGCACGATGCAGACCGCGTGAGGTTTGTGGCGCAGGGCGATCTGCTGCATCTCGTCCGTGGCGGCCATCTCGAAATTCAGGGGCAGGCTGAGGACGTTCATCAACCCCTCGATATCGGCGTCCGAGATATGGCGGCGGTCTTCGCGCAGATGCGCGGTGATGCCGTCGGCCCCCGCCTCTTCTGCCAGCTTGGCCGCGCGCAGCGGATCAGGATAGTCGCCGCCCCGTGCGTTACGGACAGTGGCAACGTGGTCGATATTCACGCCAAGGCGAAGCTTGTGTTGCTGGGTCATGCCGGACCTTTCCCGATGAATCGATGAGAACCTAGTGCGTTGTTCCGCAGGATGAAATGGGGCCGCGTCAGTCGGCCTTGGGCGCGGCATCGACCTTGGCCGCCGCTTTTTCCTTCATCGCTTCCAATTTAGCCTTGAGCGCGCCCTTTCGGCGCATCTGGTAGGCATGGATCAGGGGGACAGCGAGGTAATAGGCAAGCGTGGCAGCGATAATGCCGGGAATGATGCCGCCGATCATATATGGAAAAAAGACCTGGTCCCAGAACGTGACAAGCTCGCTCCAATCCGCTTTTCCCCCAAAGATCCATGCCTTGAGGTTGTCCCACAGCGCCTCGCCCGCATCGACGAACTGCTTGCCAAAGGATTCGCCATTTTCCTTCATTTCGGAACCCAGCAGCCAATGACCGGTCTGCAGCGCGATCACCCCGATCGGGACATAGGTCAGGGGGTTGCCAAAAAACGTAGCCATCATGGCCGCAAGGATATTGCCCCGCATCAGGTAGGCCACCAGTGCAGCGGTAACGAAATGCATCCCGTAGAATGGGGTGAAAGTGGTAAAGACGCCCGCCCAGATGCCACGCGCGATGCGCTCAGGTCTGTCGGGCAAGCGCCGGACCCGGTGTTTTACATAGTGAAACGCGCGTGCCCAACCGCCGCGGGGCCAGAAAAACTCCCACACAGCGCGCAAGAATGGCTTGGGGTTGCGCCGCTTAAAAACCACCGATTACCTTTCCCCGTTTCTGTTAACCGACGCGAAGCGTCGATGCGGCATCAGACTGATCCTCGCGCGATCTGAACCGGGCGACAACTGCAACGTCGCTTTCGGCTTCGAGGGCGCTGATAAGAGAATGCAAATGCTGCGCGTCACGGAGTTCGACATAGACCAGGAGTCGATAAAAGTCAGGTTTTCGATCAATGAATTGTAGGTCCGAGATATTCGCCTTTGTCTCACCGATCAATGTGCAGATACGTCCCAGGACGCCAGCATCATTTCCGATGGTCAGATCAAGCGTCGTGCCATAGACGGCCGGGTGCGATCCGTCATGCCAGTGAAGGTCGAGCCAGCGATCAAGTTGGTCTTCGTACTCGACCAACCGCTCGCAATCGATAGCATGAACGACCACCCCTTGGCCTTTGAAGGTGATCCCGACAATCCGTTCCCCCGGCAGCGGTTCGCAGCAGTTTGCCCGCTGGAAGGATTGGCCGGGCAAAAGCCCGATCACGGCTCGTTGCGCATCGACCACCTTGCCCGATTTCGGGGTCAGGTCGGGATAGATTGTCTGTACAACCTCGCGGCCCGTCAGCTCGGCCGAGCCAAGGCGGGCCAGGACCTCGTCCGGTCCGTCGAGCCGCAGATGCTTGGCCGCCGTCGACAGTGCCTTCTCGGTTGCCTTTCTGCCAACATGGGAAAACGCCGACCGGGCAAGCTCTCGCCCCAGCGTGATGAACCGTTCACGATCAGCTTCGCGCAGGCTGCGCCGGATGGCCGACTTGGCCTTGCCCGTCGTCGCAATATCCAGCCATGTGGCTTGCGGCGTCTGCCCCTCGGCTACGATGATCTCGACCGATTGCCCGTTCTTCAGCCGCGTCCAGAGCGGCACGCGCATGGCGTCGACCTTGGCCCCTACACACGCATTCCCGATCCGCGTGTGGATCGCATATGCGAAATCGATGGGTGTCCCCCCACGGGGCAGTTTCACGACTTCACCCTTGGGCGTGAAACAGAATACCTGATCCGAATACATCTCAAGTTTGACCGCCTCGAGAAAATCCTCATGATCGTCTTCGGCGTCGAATTGTTCGGTCAGTTGCGCGATCCACTTGGCCGGATCGACGGCAAAGGGGTTTTCGCTGCGCACACCATCCCGGTACGACCAATGGGCGGCGACGCCGGTTTCGGCAACGTCGTGCATCGGACCAGTGCGGATCTGAACCTCGACCCGCTTGCCGTCGCGTCCGGATACGGTGGTGTGGATTGACCGGTACCCGTTCGACTTGGGCTGGCTGATGTAGTCCTTGAAGCGGCCCGGCACCGCGCGCCAGCGCTGGTGGATCGCGCCGAGGGCCCGGTAACAATCCTCTTCGCACTTGGTGATGATGCGAAAGCCATAGATATCCGAAAGTCGGCTGAAGGACTGTTCCTTTTCCTGCATCTTGCGCCAGATCGAATAGGGCTTTTTGGCCCGGCCAAAAACCTGCGCCTCGATATCGGCCTTTTCGAGCTCGTGACGCATGTCGCCGGTGATCCGCTGGATCACATCACCGCTTTCGCGCTGCAGCGTGATAAAGCGCCGTATGATTGATGCGCGGCCATCCGAATTGAGAACCTTGAAGGCCAGATCCTCTAGCTCTTCGCGCATCCACTGCATACCCATGCGTCCAGCGAGCGGAGCATAGATGTCCATCGTCTCGCGCGCCTTCTGGGCCTGCTTTTCAGTCTTCATCGCCTTGATTGTGCGCATGTTGTGAAGACGGTCGGCCAGCTTGACCAGAATGACCCGCAGATCCTTGGACATGGCCATAAAGAGCTTGCGGAAGTTTTCGGCCTGTTTCGTCTCGACGCTGGATAGCTGCAGGTTGGTCAGCTTGGTCACGCCGTCCACCAGCTTGGCGATTTCGTCGCCGAAGGTTTCGGAGATCTGGCCATAGCTGGCCTTGGTGTCTTCGATGGTGTCATGCAGCAGCGCGGTGATGATGGTCGCATCATCAAGCTGCTGTTCGGTCAGAATCGCGGCCACGGCAACGGGGTGGGTGAAGTACGGCTCACCCGACTGGCGGGTCTGACCTTCGTGCATCCGCCAGCCAAAGTCATAGGCTGTGCGGATCAGCGTCTCGTTTGTCTTAGGATTGTAGTTGCGGACAAGCGCGATCAGATCATCAACTGAGATCATCCTGCGCCAAATCCTTTATCCTTGCCCCTGCGCGGCCATCAGCTGCCGCAGAAGCATTTCCTCGGACATCGTGTCTTCTTCGGGCTTGTCTTCTTCCTTGCCCATGAGAAGCGCCATTGCGTCCTCTTCTGCCTCGTCGACCTCGATCTGGTTCTGGTTCGACTCGATCAGACGTTCACGCAGCTCTTCGGCGCTTTGCGTTTCTTCGGCGATTTCGCGCAGCGACACGACAGGGTTCTTGTCGTTGTCGCGATCAACGGTGATCGGCGCACCAGCGCTGATTTCCCGCGCCCGATGGGCGGCGAGCATCACCAGTTCAAAGCGGTTCGGAACCTTGTCAACGCAGTCTTCGACGGTCACGCGGGCCATAAGCAGACTTTCCTTGTGATGGGTAGAGCGCGGTCAATATTCCAAAATAGGGGGCTTGACAAGGGCATGGGAGACCGGCCGACCCAAAAAACAGAGGCAATCAGCAAGAAACTTTGGGCAATCATGACGGGGCCGCCAAAGAAGCTCTGGCTAGCCCGCCTTGGCCAGCCTTACCTCAGCCCGGTCCTGCGGATTGAGACGATCCAGCATCTCGGCAACCGTCTTGCCAAGAACAGGGTGCACCCAGCCCGGCGCGACGTCGTTCAGTGGAACAAGCACGAAAGCCCGTTCCTGCAACCTTGGATGTGGTAATATCAGCGTATCCGGCGCCTTCGTCATCTGTTCCTCCAGCGGCATTTTCATCCAAGATCGCTGTGTCACGGGATCTGGCAGAACGACATCGCCAAGCGCCAGCAGGTCCATGTCCAAGGTGCGCGCAGACCAGCGTTTTATCCGGTCGCGTCCGACGTCCTTTTCGATCTGGTGCAGCTGTTCGATCAGCTGTTGCGGCGTCCCGCTGACCTCTGCCCGGATGGCTGCGTTCACAAAGTCGGGGCCGGACCCCTCAGGAAACGCCTTGGTGCTGTAAAATGGGCTGACATCGCGAATCACCCACTCCAAACGGCCCAGCATGTTAATCGAGTATTTCAGCGTTTCCGTTGGGTCGCCTACCGCAGATTGCATGTTTGACCCAACGGCAACCAAAGCGGTTGACCGGATTTGAGGCAGTTTTCTGCTGATTACGGTTTTATGACGATCTTGCGACATGGCGAAAAAGGCCTATTTTAGAAGTTTCATACCCGTCGGCTTTTACACTCACTCACGGACACAATAGGCGGGCCGAAATTTTCGGAAGGAACATTTATGTTTTACAAAGACGAACGGCTGGCGCTGTTCATCGACGGGTCGAACCTGTACGCCGCGGCCAAGGCGCTTGGGTTCGATATCGACTACAAGCTGCTTCGGCAAGAATTTATGCGGAGAGGCAAATTGCTCCGCGCGTTCTATTATACGGCCCTGCTTGAAAACGACGAATATTCACCCATCCGACCACTTGTGGACTGGCTGAACTATAACGGCTTCACGATGGTGACTAAGCCTGCCAAGGAATACACCGACAGCATGGGCCGCCGTAAGGTCAAAGGTAACATGGACATCGAACTCGCGGTCGATGCCATGGAGCTTGCGCCCCGCGTTGACCATATCGTGCTGTTCTCTGGTGATGGCGATTTTCGTCCGTTGACTGAAAGCCTGCAACGCCAGGGCGTGCGTGTTTCTGTCGTGTCAACAATCCGAAGCCAGCCCCCCATGATCTCGGATGAACTGCGCCGTCAGGCCGACAATTTCATCGAGCTTGATGAGCTCAAGGATGTGATTGGTCGTCCGCCACGGGAACCCGCGGTCGAGCAGAACCGCGAAGCTGTCGCAGGCGGCTGATACCTGAACCAGCCATGGCTTCCGCATCGGGCGCCGTGGCACTCCACCGTACTGGCCGAAACGCTCCTGTGTCCTTGTTGATACTGGACCGATTGTTGCAAACTCCGTAGCTGTGATCAGGACGGATCGGAGTTTTGAAATGACCAAGCCCCCGCTGACACTCTATCTTGCCGCACCGCGCGGCTTCTGCGCGGGCGTTGATCGCGCGATCAAGATTGTCGAGATGGCTCTCGAAAAATGGGGCGCGCCGGTCTATGTGCGCCACGAAATCGTCCACAACAAGTTCGTGGTCGATGGCCTTCGGGATAGGGGTGCCGTCTTTGTCAGCGAGCTTGAGGAATGCCCCGACGACCGACCAGTGATCTTTTCCGCCCACGGCGTGCCGAAGTCGGTGCCGCAGGCAGCGCGAGCGCGCGAGATGATCTATGTCGACGCCACCTGCCCGCTGGTCAGCAAGGTTCATATTGAGGCGCAGCGGCACAGCGACAACGGCCTTCAGATGATCATGATCGGCCATGCAGGCCACCCCGAGACGGTGGGCACGATGGGTCAGTTACCAAACGGCGAGGTTCTGCTGGTCGAAACGGTCGAAGATGTGGACACCGTTGCAGTGCGTGATCCAGAGGCCCTGGCCTATGTCACGCAAACGACCCTCTCCGTCGATGACACCGCGGAAATCGTGGCCGCCCTGCAGGCCCGTTTCCCCAACATCGTCGGCCCACACAAGGAAGACATCTGTTACGCCACGACCAACCGCCAGGAAGCAGTCAAAGCCGTCGCGCCCCTATGCGACGCCCTGTTGGTGATCGGGGCGCCAAACTCGTCAAACTCGAAACGGCTGGTGGAGGTTGGGGCCAAAGCGGGCTGCGCCTATGCCCAGCTTGTCCAGCGGGCCACAGACATCGACTGGCGGGCGCTCAGTGGGGCGAAGTCCATCGGCATCACCGCCGGGGCCTCCGCCCCAGAGACCCTGGTGAACGAGGTGGTCGAGGCCTTTCGCGACCGGTTTGATGTCAACGTCGAGATCGTTGAGACAGCTATCGAGAACGTTGAATTCAAAGTCCCTAGAGTGCTGCGCGAACCTGCCTGAGGCAACTTGAGCAGACTGCGCATGATCATGACGAAGTGCGCCGCTATGTCGTTGTCTTCGTGTATTAGGGGTGTGCAGCAACGCCCAAAAAGCCGACTGCGCGCCATGGTTCCAAATGCTGCACATTCCATGAACGCCTGCTATTAATCGACCGAGAAGGTTTTGTTTAGGTCGCAAATGCTTTGGAAACCGAAACCGGGATGTAAGATCCGGGATACCTGCAAAGCGGTCGGTGTTATGGCCCTCGCTGCCGTGCTTCCGGGGCAAGCGGTTGGCGACCACGTGCCAGACAACCTATCCCAAGACCTAGATCCCAACTACGTTGCCTGCATTATGACGGTTGACGGCGCGACAGCGGAATTTCGTGATGAACTCCAATCCACCTGCATCCGTCGCATGGGCGACATTTGTAGTGGACGCAACGGAGTTGCTCTGCCCTCGCAGGTCATTGGTTGCCTTTCATTCGAAACACAGAGAGGAACCAATTTCTTGACTGCAGCGGCCGTTGATCTTCCAAAAGCTGTCGAGAAGTCTGGATTGTTTGGGCGCAGTTATGAACGACGCCGTCTCGCATTGATGTCGGATGCTGAAAGCTTGGTGGATCGAGACAATCCCAAAACAATAGAGGCCGCCCTTCAGCAGAGCGTCTCGATGACATCCGCTGTTTTGACCCTTTTCTGGTTGGCAAGAGAAACGAATACCCCACTCCAAAAGCACGTAGAGAAAACTTTCGTCGCCCATTGATTTGGAAGCGTTCTTCGCAGAGCCGCCCTCGGGACGTATTTGCGTGCCAACCGTGGCAGCGTCGCCTGACGGGCATCGTCAAAGTCGGCCCATCAGAGGTCATTGACGTTCCACATCGCTGACAGGCAGCACTTGCGCCCCGCCGGCCTCTTGGGCTGGCAGGGACGTCTTGGTACGGGCCGTTGCCCGCGTGGCCTCGTCGGACCCGTTTGAAACCTGATGAAGATCGGCGCCGTGCCAAATGGCAGACAAGCGTCCGGAGGGCGTAACGCTCCGGACAACCCCGAGCCGGGTCGATGAACCGGGCTCTCGTTCAATGGGCGGGTGGCGATGCCACCCAAAACCGTCATCTTCGGCGCTGCAGCGGGGCGCACTATCGCGGCCAAGTGTTGAGAAACGCCTATACGATCGTTCGGTCACTGGACAGGTTGGCACTTGGTAGGCAGATTGGCGGCATGATCTCATTGCAATTTCTTGTGACCGCATTTGTCGTCGTGCTGGCCCCCGGGACCGGCGTCATCTACACACTCGCGCTTGGGCTGGGACAAGGCCGGGCCGCCGCTGTCTGGGCGGCATTGGGCTGTACCTTCGGGATCGTGCCGCACCTTGCTGCGGCAACGCTGGGGCTGGCCGCGATCCTGCATACCTCCGCGCTGGCCTTCAACATCGTGAAGTATGCCGGGGTCGCCTATCTGCTCTGGCTGGCCTGGCAGTCGCTCAAATCGGATGGCAGTCTCGCGGTCTCGGCCAAAACGACGCGTGACACAGGCTGGCGGATCGCCGCCCGGGGCGCGCTGATCAACATTCTGAACCCCAAGCTTTCGATCTTTTTCCTTGCGCTCCTGCCCCCGTTCCTCAGCGGCAACGCGTCCACCGCGACGCATGAAATGGTGCTGCTTGGCATCGTGTTCATGGTGATGACCTTTGCGGTTTTCATTCTGTATGGCGCCTTCGCCGCGACGGCCCGCCGCTGGATTTTGGGGTCAGAGACGGTCATGCGCTGGCTCAACCGATCGTTTGCCGGGATATTCGCGGCCCTTGCGGGACGGCTCGCGCTTGAACGGGCGTGAGCGACTACATCACATTCGAGGCTCGGATCACACCGCTGGTCTGGGGTGACAAGATCTTTACGATCTGCCCCCTGCCCGATGACGTTGTTCAAGCTCTGAACGGCGCCAAGCGGGTCGAGGGCGAATTTGCGGACCATCCCGTGAACCTTGCCCTTGGCCAGTCGCCGGAACTCGATAGAGTGTTCTTATGGGCCGGTCAGTCCCTGCTGGATGCAACGGGCTTGAGCCCCGGCGAGTGCTTCGAGGCGCGATTGCGCCCGGCCGACCCCAACGCCGTCGACACGCCAGCGGACGTCACGGCCGCGCTCATGCAGCACGGTCTCGTCGCGGCATGGGAGGCGTTAACCGCTGGAAAACGCCGCGCATTGATGTATCAGATCAGTACTGCCAAACGCGTCGAAACGCGGGCGAAGCGCATCAAGAGCCTGATCGAAACCCTTTCATGAGCCGAATTCCTCTCGCACCGTTACTCCTTGGACTGGCGGGTCTGATCCCCTTCGTCTGGGGAGCGATGACGCTATTGAACGATGATCTCGCGGCATGGGGGGCACGGGCCTTCGGCCCCCGCTTTGTCGGCCCCTACATCCAGCTCTTTTATGGATCGGTCATCCTGTCCTTCATGTCGGGGGTCTTGTGGGGGTTCGCAACACGAACATCCGGGCCCCGCGCTGCAACCGGATATACCCTGTCGGTCATTCCGGCGCTCTGGGCGTTCTTCATGACAGGCGGCGGTCCGATCAGCGCAGGCACCAACCTGATCTTCGGCTTTGCCGGACTTCTGCTGCTGGACTATGCCTTTTCGACATGGGGCTTGACGCCAGGCTGGTGGATGCGATTGCGTATGTTACTGACGGCCATCGTTGTGCTGTGTCTAAGTGTGGGGGTGTGGGTGTGAGCGATCCTGAAACGCTTTTGGTCTACGCAAGAAAGGCCGACGAATACGCGGCGCGGTTCGGTGCCAACAGAAAATCCGATGAGCCGAGGGACACGTTCGTCGCCCTGGTCGCGCCCGGCGGCCGTGTGCTCGATTTGGGATGCGGGCCGGGTACGTCCGCAGCCGCCTTGGCCCATGCTGGTCTTTCGGTCGAGGCTTGGGATGCAGTTGCGGAGATGGTGGCACTTGCTGGTCAGCACGCCGGTGTCACGGCGAGACAAGCCGTTTTCGGCGATCTTAATGCGCTCGCACGGTATCACGGGATCTGGGCCAATTTCAGCCTGTTGCACGCACCACTCGCTGACCTGCCGGAGCATCTGGCGGCCATTTCAGCTGCACTGAAGCCCGGTGGCATCTTTCACATCGGCATGAAGACAGGCGAAGGCGAAGCACGCGACGCTCTGGGGCGTCGGTACAGCTATGTTGAACCGGAGCACCTGCGCGGCCTGTTGCGCGAGGCGGGCCTGAAACCCACGTTGCATTGGACAGGCCAAAGCCCAGGTCTCGACGGGGTCGACGCGCCATGGGTTATTCAGCACGCGGTGAAACCCCTTCGTGACTGAGCTTTTTGCCTATACGGATGGCGCATGTTCCGGCAATCCGGGCCCGGGCGGTTGGGGTGTCTTGCTGCAAGCACGCGATGGCAAGGTGGTCAAGAAGGAGCGTGAGCTGTCTGGTGGTGAAGCGGAAACGACGAACAACCGGATGGAGCTCCTTGCGGCGATCAACGCGCTTGAGACGCTCGAACGGTCCAGCCGGATCACGGTCGTGACAGACAGCGCCTACGTGAAGAACGGCGTGACGGGTTGGATTCACGGCTGGAAGCGCAATGGCTGGAAAACCGCCGCCAAGAAGCCCGTCAAGAACGTCGAGCTGTGGCAGCGGCTTGATGTGGCGCAGGCCCGGCACAAGGTGACGTGGGAATGGGTCAAGGGCCATGCGGGCCATCCCGAAAACGAACGCGCCGACGAGCTGGCCCGCGCCGGAATGGAGCCATTCAAGCGCATCGGTTAAGCGGAAACAAAAAGCGTTAGATAACGCTTTTGCCAATTCGCTTGCTTAAGCGAATTACCGCCCTGCTCGACCGGTCACTGAAGATCGGAAAAGGCCTGCGCCAGCCGCTCGACCGCTTCCTCAACCCGTGTCCGCGGCGTTGCGATGTTGAACCGCAGCCAGCTTTCGCCACCTTTGCCAAAGGTCGGTCCGTGGTTGACGGCGATGCAGGCGTCCTGTTCGATACGGCGAGTGAACTCCTCCCGCCCCATCCCTGTTCCCGAGAAATCAACCCAGGACAGATAGGTCGCCTCAAGCGGCATCGACCTCAGGCCCGGGATCGCGTTTACTGCGTCGTCGAATATCCGGCGGTTGGCGTCGAGATATCGCACCAGATCATCGACCCAGGCCGCTCCTTCCGGCGAATAGGCCGCCGTCGCCATGAACAGGCCAAACGAATTTGGCGACATGCCAAGCCCCGCCATCCGTGCGGCGAATTTCGCCCTCAGGCCAGGGTCCGGGATGATCACGTTGCCACTATGCGAGCCTGCGATGTTGAAGGTCTTGGTCGTGGCCGTCATCATCACCAGCCGGTCTTCGATCCCGCCCACATGCGCCATCGGGATGTGGGTGTGCCCCGGCATAACCAGGTCATGGTGAATTTCGTCAGAGACGAGGATCAGGTCATGCCGCTTGGCGAATTCGGCAACGCCTTCCAGCTCGGCCTTTGTCCAGACCCGCCCTCCCGGATTGTGGGGTGAACACAGGATAACCATGCGCGCTGACCCATCCATCTGCGCGTCATACGCATCGAAATCGAGCGTGTATCGCCCATCGTCATCGATCATCTCGCATTCGATGATCTTGCGGTTGTTGGCGCGGATCACCTTGGCGAAAGCATGATACACCGGCGTGAAAAGCACAACGCCGTCACCCGGCTCGGTGAACGTGTCGACACACATGGCTGTCCCGTTGACCAGACCGTGCGTGGTAAAGATCCACTCAGGTTCAACCACCCATCCGTGGCGGTTTAGCATCCACCACTGGATCGCGCCGATGTATTCGCTGTCGTCACCGAAATAGCCAAAAATGCCGTGATCGAGCAGGGATTGTAGCGCCTCATGCACGACTTCGGGAGGACGGAAATCCATGTCTGCAACCCACATGGCCAGCCCCTTGTCGACCGGCACACCATAGATCTTTTCCATCATGTCCCATTTGACGCAATGACTGCCACGTCGGTCGATGATCTTGTCAAAGCTCATGCAGCTCTCCTTGTTCCCCCGAAACCTATGGCTATCAGCCGCGGCTGCAACCGGAATGTGACATAGATCACAGGGTGCCGCGCGGTGAGCGGATCTTGGGAGCCGTTGCGCCCATCCGCCAGAGCGCATAATTGGAGAGCTATGAAACGACCCATTATCCTGCATCCTGACCCCCGCCTCAAAAAGGTGTCGACACCTGTGGCAGACTTATCGGACGAGCTGATCACGCTGGCAGACGACATGCTGGCGACGATGTACGACGCGCCCGGCATCGGTCTCGCGGCGCCGCAGGTCGGCGTGTTGTCGCGCCTCGTCGTGCTGGACTGCGTCAAGGAAGAAGGCGAAACACCCCGCCCGATGATCATGTTCAACCCAGAAATTGTCGCGGCTTCGGATGAGCTGAACACGTATGAGGAGGGGTGTCTGTCGATCCCCGAACAGTTCGCCGACGTCACCCGGCCCAAGGTCGTAGATGTGCGCTGGATCGACCAACAAGGCAATGAACAGGCTGAAACCTTCGAGGGGCTCTGGGCCACCTGTGTCCAGCACGAAATCGACCACCTCGACGGCAAGCTCTTTATCGATTACCTCAAGCCCATGAAGCGGCAGCTTATCACCCGCAAGGCCGTCAAGCTCAAGAAAGAGCGGGCGCGCGAAAAGGCATGATCCAACAGCCTTTGTCGACGATCATGAGACGCAACGTACAGCCATGACCATCCGCTCCTTTGTGCCATGGCCGGACCAACGCCTGAGAACCGCCGCCGCCGAAGTGGACGACATCACGGAAGAGATCCAGCAGATCTGGGCTGATATGGTCGAGACGATGGACGCGATGCCCGGCGTGGGGCTAGCCGCGCCGCAGATCGGCGTCATGCTACAACTGGCGGTCGTTGATGCCTCGCCCGACCGCACCCGGCGCATTCTTATGGCTAACCCGATCCTGCTGTCAGTGAGCGACGCGAAGGTCGCCGGAGAAGAGGCCAGCCCCAACCTGCCCGGCGTCTCGGCCAAGGTTGAGCGCCCAAATGATATCGCGATCCGGTTCCTCAACGCCGACGGCGTCATCGAGCGCCGCGATCTGACGGGTCTCGAGGCCCGCAGTGCCCAACATCAGATCGATCATTTGCAGGGCCGGATGTATTTCGAAAACCTGAGTGCCGTGAAACGCGACATGCTGCTGCGCAGGGCCAAGAAGTCCAAAGGGCAAGAGAGGGCCTGACATACGATGCGCCTGATCTTCATGGGTACACCCGAATTCTCGGTTCCTGTCCTCGACGCACTGGTCGAGGCAGGGCACGATATTGCCTGTGTCTATTGCCAGCCGCCACGCCCGGCAGGGCGCGGCAAAAAAGACCGCCCAAGCCCCGTGCAAGCCCGGGCTGAGGTCCTGAACCTGCCGGTGCGCCAACCCGTCTCTTTGCGAAACACTGAGGCTCAGGCGGCCTTTTTGGGCCTGAAGGCAGATGCCGCCATTGTTGTGGCTTATGGGTTGATCCTGCCGCAGGCCGTGCTGGATGCGCCCCGGCTGGGTTGTCTGAATATCCACGCCTCGCTGTTGCCACGCTGGCGGGGCGCGGCGCCAATCCACCGGGCCATCATGGCCGGTGATACGGAAACCGGCGTGTGCATCATGCAGATGGAGGCGGGTCTCGATACCGGGCCGGTTCTGCTGCGCGAAGCGACACCGATTGGGCCAGCAGAAACGACAGCCGACCTGCACGATCGCCTGTCGAAGATGGGTGCGCGTTTGGTCGTCGAGGCCCTTGAAAAGATCGAGACGGTGACGCCCGAGCCCCAGCCAGAGGTCGGCGCGACCTATGCCCAGAAGATCGATAAAGGTGAGGCACAAATCGATTGGTCAAAACCCGCAGACGAGGTCGATCGGCTGATCCGCGGCCTGTCCCCTTTTCCAGGCGCGTGGTTCGAACAGGATGGGGCGCGCGTCAAGGCTTTGGGCTCGGTCATTGGCGACGGCGCTGGCAACCCGGGCACGGTCGTGTCGGACCAGCTCGATATCGCTTGCGGTACAGGGGCAGTTCGGCTGACAAGGCTGCAACGCGCGGGCAAGGGCGCGCAGGATGCCCAAGAATTCTTGCGCGGCTTCCCCTTGCCGCCCGGCACAAAATTATAGGAGCTGCCGATGTTTCCAACGCTGATCGGAACTGTGGTGATCGCCGGAATCGTTGGCTATCTGTCCGAAAAGTCGCGGTTCACCCATAACGGCATCTTGCAGAGCATCATCATCTGCGTGGGCGGCGCATTCGTGTTCTATTTCGTACGCATCATGTTTGGTATCGGTTTTGGCTCGCCAGGCTTCGATGCTATCGCGTCAAGCATAGGCGCGCTCATCATTGTGCCGACGCATTGGCGCAAGTGATCAGCAATCAGATCAGCTTTTCAATCAGAGCCACCGGCCGGTCGGGCGCTATCTCGAAATCGGCCGGCGGTGCGGAACTGACCGCCGTCGCCCGTTTGAACTCATAGTGGATCTGGTTGCCTTCGACTTCGGACGCCACGATAAGGCATTGAAACGAGTGGTTGCTGCCGTCGAAAAGATCGACAAATCCGCGCAGATGCGGGGCATTGCAATCGACGGCGAACCCTGTTTTCCATTGGTCGAGAATTGGGAAGCTGCCCTCGCGCGTCATGACGCTCAGCCGCGCGGTTCGCTTGCGATTTTTTTGGCGCGCTTCGTCCAAGCAGCGTTGAATGTCTTCCGACAGAAATGTGGACATCAGACCGACTCCCCCAAGCCCTGATTCCATGGTTAACATACCCACCGCACTTCAGGGCAAATGATTGTCGCAAATCTGGCGAAAATTGCGCCTGTGCATCAGTGCAGAACCGCTGCGCAACAGCGGAGTATGGGTCTTGGACACTGAACCGCTACCTTAGTGGCGACGATTCAAAGGAGATCGACATGGGCCTGTTGGTAGACGGCGTTTGGCAAGACACATGGTACGACACGAAATCGACCGGCGGGAAGTTCCAGCGCTCGCAGGCCAAGTTTCGCAACTGGCTCACGGCGGACGGCAGTGCAGGCCCGTCAGGCATCGGTGATTTCAAAGCCGAGAGCGGGCGGTATCACCTCTATGTCAGCTATGCCTGCCCATGGGCACACCGGACGCTGATCTTCCGGAAGCTCAAGGGCCTTGAGCCTCACATCGACGTTTCCGCAGTACATCCTGACATGCTGCAGGATGGCTGGACGTTCGAGAAGGACGAGGCCGGTGCGACCGGCGATACCCTTTATGGTCTGCCCTTCGCACGGGACATTTACACCAAGGCCGATCCAAAGTTTTCCGGCCGCGTAACCGTACCGATCCTGTGGGACAAGAAACGCGAAACGATCGTCAGCAACGAAAGCTCCGAGATCATCCGCATGTTCAACAGCGCCTTTGACGGCATCACAGGGAACACCCTCGATTTTTGGCCCGAGGCCTTGCGCGCTGAGATCGAACCGGTCAACGATCGCATCTACGACACGTTCAACAACGGTGTCTACAAAAGCGGTTTTGCAACGACGCAAGAGGCTTACGACGCTGCGGTTGTGCCATTGTTCGACACGATGGACTGGCTTGACGAGCGTCTTAGCGCGCATCGCTATCTGATGGGCGATACCTTGACCGAAGCCGATTGGCGGCTGTTTACGACCCTAATACGCTTTGATCGGGTCTATCACGGCCACTTCAAATGCAACCGCAAACGGCTGGTCGACTACCCCAGCCTATGGGACTATACGCGTGAGCTTTATCAATGGCCGGGTGTGGCCCAAACCGTGAATTTTAATCACATCGTCCGGCACTACCATTACAGCCACGAGACCATCAATCCATACCGTATCGTGCCGGTAGGGCCGGATCTGGACATGATGGCGCCCCATGGGCGGGATCAGCTTGCAGCGGCGTAGTGTTCGACCATTGCAACAAGATCTTCGGGCGGCGTCGCGGCCTGCACGAACGCACATGCGTTGCTGGCATGGGCAAAGATCGAACCGTCCGAAAAGAAGGTGGTGTTGGTGACAAAAATCACCCGCGCATTCGGCCAGCGATAGTTGGCAAAGTCTGAAACCGCGAGCGCGCTGGAACCTTCGAGCACGAGGTCGAGAATGATCATGTCGACCTCATTGTCGGACATGTGGTCGATGGCTTCGTCCTGCGTCGAAACCAGGACGACTGACATGCCGTGCCTTTCGAGATGGCGCATCCAGATGCGACCCAGATCCTTTTCGCTTTCGACAATAAGAACGTTCATTTTCACTCCATGCCGCCACAATTTCGGCACCCACTCTTAACCTTACGTGCGCCGAAATTGTTAATACTCGGTAAATTTCCTGCCGGAAGTCTTAACAAACCCGGCCCATTCTTGCAAAGCCGGCAAAGTTCCGCTCTTTAGCATCGGGTAATCGCATAAAGGGAAGAAAACGCGGTGAAAAACAGGGATCACGGCGGCAATCTGGATGCAGCGATGGCGCGCTTTGGCGGCCATCGCGACGATTGGATCGACCTTTCGACCGGCATTGCACCCTTTGCGTTTCCTTTACCAACATTACCGTCCCATATCTGGACGGCGCTGCCCACAAAAACTGAGGAAACTGCGTTAACCGATGCGGCCCGCCGCTTCTGGGACGTGCCTGATAAGGCGGGAATTGTGGCCTCACCAGGCGCTTCATTGCTGATCGCGCAGATCCCGCTTCTGGCACCCGCCGGTACAGTATGGATCGCCGAGCCCACCTATAACGAACATGCCGCCGCGTTCGCCTCTGCTGGCTGGCGAAAGAAGGGCGATGCCGGTGACGCCACCGTCATCGTCCATCCGAACAATCCCGATGGCCGCCTTTGGAGCGGCGCCCTGCCCGACACGACGCTGAACGTGATCGATGAAAGCTTTTGCGATGTAGCGCCGGATGGGTCGTTTGTCTCGCAAGCGACCCGGCAGGGCACCGTGATCCTCAAGAGCCTCGGCAAGTTCTGGGGTCTGGCCGGGTTGCGCGTTGGCTTTGCGATTGGCGACCCTAGTCTGATTGCCCGTCTGCAAGAGCGGATGGGACCATGGCCTGTTTCGGGGCCGGCCTTGGCGATCGCGACTGCAGCGCTAGCCGATCCGGGGTGGGCGGCGCAGCAACGCAATAGACTGGCGGAGGGAGCGCAAAGGCTCGACGCGCTGATCGGCCGGCACACAAAGATCGTGGGCGGCACGTCGCTGTTTCGCCTCTATGACGTAGATGACGCAGAGCGCTGGCAGGCGCGACTGGCCGAGCAACGTATATGGAGCCGGACGTTTCCCTATGATCCGCGCTGGCTGCGACTGGGCATCCCGCCGGAAGATGCGTGGCCGCGGCTTGAAGCTTTGACGTGATGGCCAGCCTGCTTGCCATAGCAATGGTTCTCGATGCCATTTTGGGGGAACCGGACTGGCTGTGGTCGCGCGTGCGGCATCCCGCGGTGCTGATGGGTCAGGTCGTCTCGGTTCTCGACAAACGCCTGAACACCGGTGAAACGCAGCGACTGAATGGGGCGCTGGCCGTATTGCTGATGATTGTTGCAGCAGGGGTAGCAGGTTGGGCGCTGGCGCAACTGGGATGGATTGTTGAGGTGATTTGCGCCGCCGTCCTGCTGGCCCAGAAATCACTGGTCGCGCATGTGGCTGCTGTTGCACACGGTCTTCGCACGTCCTTGCAGGACGGACGAAAGGCCGTCGCGCTGATCGTCAGCCGGGACACGGGGATGATGGACGAAAGCGCCGTGGCCCGCAGCGCGATAGAGAGCGCGGCCGAAAACCTTAGCGATGGCGTGATCGCGCCCGCCTTCTGGTTCCTGGTCGCGGGGCTGCCGGGCATCGCGCTCTATAAGATGGTCAATACCGCCGACAGCATGATCGGCTACCGGACCGAGAGATATGTCCGTTTCGGCACGGCGGCTGCACGGGCGGACGATGTGCTGAACTGGATTCCTGCGCGGCTCACTGCCCTGATGATCGTCTTACTAAACGGTCATTGGAGGGCATGGCCCGAGATCAAGGCCGACGCGAGCCGCCACAAATCCCCTAATGCCGGATGGCCCGAGGCCGCGATGGCCGGCGCGCTTTGCATATCACTGGCCGGTCCGCGTACCTATGACGGCATTGCGCAGCAATTTCCGTGGGTGAATGAACACGGTCGAAAGAAACTGATCCCGCACGACATTGACCGCTGTGTCGGGATGCTATGGAAGGTCTGGGCACTCGCCTTTTCCGTCGTCCTGCTGCTATCTTTTTTCATGGGTTAGATTATGCGTCTTATTGTTCTCTTGCTTGTCCTTTCGCTGCCGTCGATGCTGCACGCGCAATGCGGCGGCGATTTCGGTGCCTTCGTCAACGGATTGAAGCGAGAAGCAGTGTCAAATGGCCTTGCCCCGCAGGTTGTCGACCGCTTTTTTGCATCCGTCAGGCGCGATGAGGCCGTCATCAAGGCCGACCGCCGACAGGGTGTTTTTCAGAAACCCTTTACCGACTTCGCTAGGCGCCTGATCTCGCAAGATCGGATCGCGCGAGGCAACCGCAGCGCAGACCGCTACGGTTCGACCTTCGCTGCCATCGAGCGCCAATACGGGATCGATCGCGGGGTCCTGTTGGCCTTTTGGGCGTTCGAGACCGATTACGGCGCGTTTCAGGGGGATTTCAATACAGCCAATGCTCTGGTGACGCTGTCGCATGATTGCCGCAGGCCAGATCTGTTCCGGCCTCAGGTCTTTGCCGCGTTGGAGTTGTTCGCCCGGGGCGATTTTGACCCCAGGACGACCACGGGGGCATGGGCGGGCGAGATCGGCATGGTTCAGATGCTGCCGCGCGACATTATTGAGAACGGAGTGGATGCGGATGGGGACGGGATCGTTTCGCTGAAAACCTCGCCTGAGGACGCACTGGTTTCAGGTGGTAAAATGCTAAGCAGCCTGGGCTGGCGACCGAACGAGCCCTGGCTGCAGGAGGTTCAGCTTCCCGGCAACATGGATTGGAGCCTCAGCGGCCTCAACACCACCCTTTCAACCCGCGACTGGCAAGCCATGGGCGTCGGGGCGCGCTCGGGACAGCTGGCAAATCTGCCCGCTTCGCTGATCCTGCCACAGGGCCACAAGGGGCCAGCCTTTCTGGCTTATCCCAATTTCCGCGTCTATTTTGAGTGGAACCAGAGCTTTACTTATGTCCTTACCGCCGCGTATTTCGCGACGCGTTTCGGGGGTGCGCCTGTTTTTGACCCGCGTAATCCCGAACCCGGGCTGGATGCAAATCAGATGAAACGCCTGCAGACGATCCTTCAAGGCCGCGGCTATAACGTGGGTAAGATCGATGCCATTCTGGGCGCAGGGACACGGGGGGCAGTTCAGGCAGAGCAGAAACGACTGGGTCTTCCGGCCGATGGCTGGCCGACACCTGCCTTGCTCAAGGCACTGCGGTAAGGTCTGCCAGGTCAGGCCACCAGTTTCTCGGCTTTCTTCAGATCGACTGAGACGAGTTGGCTGACTCCCTGTTCGGCCATTGTGACCCCGAACAGCCGATCCATCCGCGCCATGGTGACCGCGTGGTGGGTGATGATGAGGAACCGCGTTTCTGTCCGGCGGCACATCTCGTCCAAAAGATCGCAGAACCGGGTCACGTTCGCGTCGTCAAGCGGCGCGTCTACTTCGTCGAGCACACAGATCGGGGCCGGATTGGCAAGAAAAACGGCAAAGATCAGCGCCATTGCCGTCAGGGTCTGCTCACCGCCCGAAAGCAGGCTGAGCGTGCTGAGTTTTTTGCCGGGCGGCTGGCACATTATCTCAAGTCCAGCCTCTAGCGGGTCGTCGCTTTCGACCATGACGAGGTTGGCTTCGCCACCCCCAAAGAGATGGGTAAAGAGCAGGGCAAAGTTGCTGTTGACCTGCTCGAAGGCCGTCAGCAACCGCTCGCGTCCTTCTTTGTTGAGACTCGCAATTCCGCTGCGCAATGTGCTGATCGCCTCTTCAAGGTCCGCCTTTTCGGACGACAGCGTCGAATGTTCTTGCTCGACCTCGCGCGCGTCCTCCTCGGCCCGCAGGTTCACGGCGCCCAAGGCATCGCGCTGGCGCTTGAGGCGATTCACCTCGGCCTCAAGGCCTTCGGCGTCCGGCATCTGATCCGGCTGCGCCTCGAGGGCATTCAAGAGCTGGTTGGGCGTGACCTGACGCTCTTCGGCAATGCGTTCGGCGGCAGCGGTCACCGTCTCTCGCGCGGCCTCCGCGCGGGCATCTGACCGTGCGCGGGCCTCGCGCGCTTCGCTTGCCACCCGCTCGGCCTCACGTTCGGCAAGGGTCGCCTCTCGAAGCGTGCCTTCGGCTTTAGAGAGCGCATCGGCCGACTTCGCCTTGCGGCTTTCGGCGCGGGCGATCTCTTCGCCCAGCGTCTCGCGCTGTGCGGCAAGGGTGCCTGGAACGGCCCGAGCGGCTTCTAGCTCTGCCTCCGACGTGGCCTTGCGTTCGGTCAGTTCAGCGCTGCGGGTTTCGGCCGTCTCAAACCGATGGCGCCAGCCGCTGATCTCTTTCGCGATTTCCTGCGACCGCTTCGTCCGCGCTTCGCCCGTGCGTCGGATGTCGTCATGGTCGCTGCGGCGGGACATCATGGTAATGCGGGCCGCTTCGACCGTCATCTTGATGTCTTCCACCTCGGCGCGTGCCGCCGCCAGATCACCCAGTTCGGCCATCGCCTTTTCGGCCTCCGCCACGCGCTGACGGGCGGCCATGGCTTCGTCTTCGTGCCGGGTAACGGACAGGCCCAGCGATGACAGCTTGCCCTCGGCCAGATTGCGGTCGGCCTCGGCCCGGCTCTGCGCCCGCGCAGCCTCTGCTACGTTGCGATCGGCGGCCTTGCGGGCTTCGCGGGCCTGACGGTCTGCCTCGGTCAGCTCTTTCAGACGGACCGAGAGGGATTCATGCGCGCGACGAGCACCATCGGCGCGAGCTTCTGCCTGAGCCAAAGCCTGCTTCAGCTCTTCGAGCCGGTTCAGCTGCTCTAGCCGTAGCGCCGCCGCACTGGGAGCGTCCTCGGCCCAAGCGCGATACCCATCCCATCTCCAGAGATCGCCGTCCTGCGATACCAATCTCTGGCCCGGCTTCAATTCCGCCTGCAACTCGGAGCCCGCATCGGCATCAACAAGGCCGATCTGATCGAGACGGCGTTTCAGAACATCCGGCACATCGACAAAAAGCGACAGTGGCTTGACCCCGCCCGGCAAGGCCTGAGGTTGCGTATATGCAGGCAGCACGGTCCAGCCGGATGGTCCATCGGCGG
>JBCBKL010000019.1:0-90582 GCA_038521825.1 Pseudomonadota bacterium
GCCCGGTCATCGTTCAGGTCATAGCGCCAGTCGACATTGGCCCGCCAGTTCTGGTTGAGGTCGAACCCGCTATCGAGCGACAGCTCGCTCACCCCTGCTTCCCGGTCCTCTGCCGGGTCGTCCTCAAGCCAAAGGTAGCTGCCGCCGATGTTGAACGACTCCGTATTCCAGTCGCCCCTGATTTCAGCCTTGGAGAAATCGAACCCGTCGCCGAACAGCGTGCGCGCATAGACCGCGACCTGGTCCGAGAGCCGAACCTGACCGGCGACGAGGAAGTCGGATTGAGTGCCGGCCAGGCCAGAACTGGCGGTGAAATCATCGTCCTCATCCTGCCGCAGCACCTGGCCAAGCGTCAGTGTGGTGTCCCAGCCGTCAGGGTCGAAACGCGACCAGTTCACGCCGTATGCCAGCACCCGGCCCCTTTCGCGCCGATCTTCGGCAGGAAAACGCGAGAGCGAGAGCAGGTTGCCTTCGTCGAATTCGACCCGCGTGCTTTCTTCGTTTGGGACATCGAGGTCCTCGCCCCCGGTCCAACCCAGTTGAGCGACCGGTTCAAGATACTGCGCTGCGCCTCCGGTTTCGCGCCGGATCATTGGATAGCGCACAGTTACGGCTGCGCGCGGCGTGACATCGGTCTCGATGTCGGGAAAGTTCGGATCCTGCCGGATATCCTTCAGATCACCGGCCAGCCCCATTTCAAGCTGCGTGACAAAGCCACCCAATCGCCAACTGCGAAGCCAGTCGGCATCGACATTCAGGCGCAGCACATCGGCGCCGTCCGAGACCGTGTCAAAGTCGGGCCCGTCGAGTTCGCTTGATGAACTGCGGAAATGCGTGTGCGCGTTGACCGACAGCCTCAGCTCGCCGCCCACGGGGCGTGGAAAGAACCGCTGCTCGTAATTCGCTTCCAGCACGTTGGCGGCAAGGATGTCGTTGTCCTCGCCATCGCGTAGCGTTTTGAAGTTGATGAAGCTCGCCCGCACGTACTGGTCCCGCCGGGCCCGGCTGATCCGGAATTCGCTGTCGAGCCGGTCCTTGTTGGAATACCCATAATCCTTGAGATACGCCTCGTCCGATGTTGTTTCGATGTCGAAATTGAAGACATAGTCGCGCGCAAGCTCGAACCGACCCTCGCCAAAAAGATAGCCCCGACCCTCGCCCGGCAATTCGTCATCGCGTGTGATCGCTCCTTCGAATTCGATGTCGCCGCGAAGGAAGGCCTGCCGATAGCGGAATTCAAGCGTCGTCGTGCGCGACGACAAATAGGGGGTCAGCGTCAGATCGCGATGATCGCCGAGCGTGATGAAGTACGGGATCTTGAGCCCGGTACCCAGCTGCGATGTCGTGCGGATGCGCGGAAACAGAAAGCCGGTGGCGCGGTCGAGCGTCGGATCGGGCAGGCGCAGCCGCGGAATGTAGAAGATCGGGATGTTTCGGACCTGGAACTGTGCCTGATCGAAATAGATCTGGCGCGCTTCCTGATCGTGGATGACCCGTTTCGCGCGGATCTGCCAGAGCGGCGGGCCGGAACCGTCGCCGCAGACCCGACATGAGGTGATGGCCGTCTTGTAAAGCTGGCTGTAACGGCCGCTGACCCGGTTCATCTCGACCGAGGCCAGTTGAAGCTGCTGATCAAGCACCAGCCGTGCGCCGCGCAACAAACCGTTCTGAAGATCCTGCGACAATTCGGCCTGATCGGCGAGGATGATGATATTTTCGCCTTCCTCGATGATGATGGGCCCGGTGATCGTGAGGCTTCCGGATGGTCGGTCATAGAGAACCTGTTCGGCCTTCAGGCGGGTTTTGCCCTGAAACGCCTCGACATTGCCCGTCGCGATCAGCTGGCGTTCCGGGGTCACCCGGATGTCGTCCGCGATCAGTATTGCGGGCGGCGGCTCTGCGCTTTGTGGGGCCGCGACGCGCGCACCCAGGAGAACCAGCAAAAGACAGGTAGAGAGGAGCCGCATGACTCAGCCGTCCTCGGTATTCAAAAGCAACCCAAGTGCCAGCAGGTTGGCCGCGACGGGCGTTGCCCATGCCGCGAACAGGATCGGGATCTGACCGTTCTCGCCGAGGATCTGCGCAAAGCTGCGGATGAAGTACAGGCCAAAACCTAAAAGGACTGCCGTCAGGACGGCAACGCCCGTCCCGCCGGACCGCTGCGGTCGCATGGTAAAGGCGGCAGCGGTGAGGACCATTGACAGCAGGAACAGGGGCCGAGCAAGCTCGCTCTGGAACCAGACGTGGTGCCGCCGGGCCGAAAACCCGGCCTGTTCAAGCTGGTCGATAAACGCCGACAGATCCCAGATCGATATGCCGGACGGGCTGCCGATGGTTTCCCGGATGCGGTCGAGCGTGAGGGATGTGGGAACGATCAGCCGCTCATGCCGCGCCGCATTCGCTTCGGGGTTCAGGCCCGCCGTGAGCGGCCACGCCTTGGCGTTGGACAGCATCCAGCCCTCGGGCGTGAGTTCGGCGCTGCGTGCTTCGAGCCGCCGAACCGGGCCACCGGCAGGCGAATAGGCCAGGAATGTTACATCATAAAGCGTCGAGCCGTCCGCATTGGCACGGCTTGCCCGGATTACCGTCTGGCCCTGGGCGCTGCCCTGTCGGAGCCACAGACCGTCACCCGAAAGCGATAGGGCAGACGCGCCTCCGCTGCGATAGGTCTCGGCCACGGTCGTGTACCGCTGGGACGTCGCGGCCACGATCGGGTTCAGAACAGCAACCGCGAAACCGCCAATTGCCAAGGCAACTAGACCGGGCGCGAAAAGGGCACGCAATGCCGATCTTCCGGCGGCGCGTGTCACGACTAACTCGGATGTGCGCGCCAATCCGACAAAAAGGACGACGGTCGCCAGCAAGAGGATCAGCGGCAGGATTTCGTTCAACCGCGCCGGCGCATTGAGCAGCGTCAGTCCAAGTCGTTGTCCGAATGAGACATCGAACGAGGAAAACCGCCGGGTCTGCTCGATCAGATCGATGAGGATCATGAGCGAAAACAGCACTCCCAACAGCAGCAGGACCAACATGGAGAAGCGGCGAGCGAAATAGAGGTGCAGGATCATGTTACCGCCACTCTCCGTTGTCGTTTGCGGCCGGACACCTTCATCAACATCGCAATGACCAGCACGCCCGCAATCGCCGACGGCACATAGATGAGGGGCCAAAGCCGAGCGTCGTTGATCACAAAATCAAGGAACGATCCGCGCATACCATCGAGAAGCAGCAAAAGCGCCAGCGCGATCAGCGCCTCGCGCCAGACCCCGAACCGCGAATAGCCGCCGATCAGGATCGTGGAAAAGGCCATCAGCGCCACGACGAAGCAGAAGAACGGCTGCCCGAGACGGCTGTGGATTTCCTCGGCCATCTCACCTTCTGTCGAACGGGTCGTCTCGGCCAGCTCCGCCCGGTCCCCGATAAAGGCCAAAGACGGCATGTGCGAAAGCCGCGCCCGGACCAGTTGATCGCGCAGGATCAGGGATGTGATGTCGAAAGAGAAATCTTCGAACGTCGCCGTCGAAAGCCGTTCGCTGACCACATTGTAGCTTTGCGCGAGCCCGTCGAGCATGATCAGCGTCGTTTGCTCGTCATCGCGCAACAGATAGGCCTGTTCTGCAGTGTAGATGTATTCTTCTGTCCCGGTCCGCCCGTCCCACAGAAAGACGTCGCGTAGAACTCCGTCTTCGCCGATTTCCTTGGCATAGAAGGTCACGCCAGTCGCAGCGTCCTGAAATTGCCCTTCGACCAGAAGGCGGGCGGTCATGTTGCGCGACACCTCAGCCTCGCGTTTGCTCAGCTGTTCCTGCGCCATCGGCACAAGAACCAGCGTCAAAAGTGCCATCAGCCCGGCGGAGACCAGCCCAAACATCAGAACGGGCCGCGCGAGGCGCCAGGGGCTGGTCCCTGTGGCGAGCATCACCGTCAGTTCGCTTTCATTGTTCAGCCGATTGGTCACATAAGCGCTGGCCGCGAAAGTGGCGAGCGGCAGGACCAGCACAACGATGCGCGGCAGACTGAGTGCGGTGAACTCAAGAAACACGAGCGCCGATTGCCCATCCGCGATCAGCCTGTCGAACAGCTCGACCGCGCGGCTGATCCAGAACATGGCGACAAGGACGAGGGCGAAAAAGCCGAATAGCCACAGCAGTTGCGACAGCATATAGCGGTCGAAGCGCGCCAAGTTGTCCCCCGGTCTCGATTTCTGATGCAGCGTTCTTGGGGTGACCCTAGCCTAACGCGCAGCGGGGTGAAACTCGTTTCTGGTCATGCGTCCAAAGGCAGGCTAGACCTATCCGACATGCACGCGAAGGGAGACCGCAATGCCGAACCTCACCCCGATCAGCTTCAAGGCCGTTGAACTGGACACGATCGCATCCCAGACCGGCCGCATCGCGATCATCGTTGATGGCGAGGGGAAGCTGGATCAGAGTGCCCGCCGCGTGAACAGGTTGACGAAGAGCGCGGTCGAGCGCCTGGCGGCCAGCAAGAAGTTTGGCGATTTGTCGCCGGGACAGGTTGTTTCGCTGGCGTTTCCAGCGGGGTTACAGGCCGAAGCAGTCGATATCATCCGCCTGGATCGCCGTCCCACAGTGGCCGAGGCGCGCAAGGCCGGTGCAGCACTGGCTAAGGCGCGCGGCAAGGCGGATCTGTTGGTGTGTTCCGGGGCGATGTCCCGACCCGAGGAACTCGCCTTTGGCTTCGCGATGCGTGACTATGGCTTTGAGGTTCACAAGACCGGTAACGACAAGCCCGAAGAGACCGCCGCGGTGACCGTCATGTCCACGAAACCGGACGAGGCAGCCGAAGCGGTTGCTCCTCTGCTCGCGGTGGCCGAGGGCGCGCATTTCGCGCGTGACCTGGTCAATGAACCGGCCAACGTGCTGACCACGACGGAGTTTGCCGACCGTTTGAGTGAAATGAACGGCTTGGGCCTTGATATTGAAGTGCTGGATGAAGATGCGCTCGAAAAGCTCGGAATGCGAACGCTGTTGTCGGTCGGCCAAGGATCGGACTCACCCTCCAAAGTCGTTGTGATGCAGTGGAACGGCGGCAAGAAGGGCGCGCCGCCGCTGGCGTTGATCGGCAAGGGCGTCGTGTTCGACACCGGTGGCATCAGCCTGAAACCCGCTTCCGGTATGGAAGACATGACCATGGATATGGGCGGTGCGGGCACGGTGGCCGGTGCGATGCGCGCGCTGGCGCTGCGCAAAGCCAAGGCGAATGTCGTCGGCCTCGTCGGTTTGGTCGAGAACATGCCGTCAGGCAGCGCCACGCGTCCGGGCGACGTGGTCAAGTCGATGAAGGGCGATACGGTCGAAATCATCAACACGGATGCCGAGGGTCGGCTCGTCCTGTGTGACGTCATGTGGTACGCGCAGGATCGCTTTGAGCCCGCTGCCATGATCGACCTCGCCACGCTGACGGGCGCGATTATCATTGGGCTTGGTCACGAGAATGCGGGCGTGTTTTCCAACGACGACGATCTTTCGAAGGCCTTCCTCAAGGCGGCGGAGGCCGAAGGCGAGGGCGCGTGGCGCATGCCCTTGGGCAAGGCCTATGACGACATGCTGAAGTCTCGCATCGCGGATATGAAGAATATCGGTGGCCGCCCGGCAGGCTCGATCACGGCGGCGCAGTTCTTGCAGCGCTTCGTTAAGGAAGGTGTGCCTTGGATCCATCTGGATATCGCCGGTGTCGCATCGGTCAAATCCGAGACGACGCTGGCGCCGAAGGGTGCCACGGGTTGGGGCGTCGCATCGCTCAGCCGCCTTGTCGCGGACCAGTTTGAAACCTGACGCGCTGCTGATGGGGGCCGCCTATTTCTATCACCTGACCCGCCGCCCGATGGAGGAGACCCTTGCCATGCTTCTGGGCAAGGCCCGTCAGGCGGGTTGGCGTGTGATCGTGCGCGGGCGGGATCAGAACCGAATGGAATGGCTGGACGAGAAATTGTGGCTCGGTTCAGATGAGGGGTTCCTGCCCCATGGCCTTGCCGGTGGTCCGCACGACGATCTTCAGCCCATCCTGCTTACGACTGGCACAGCGAGTTCAGCGGAGGCGCAATGCATCATGAGCGTAGACGGGGCGGATGTGACGGCGGACGAAATCGATCGGCTTGACCGTGTCTGCGTCCTGTTTGACGGCAATGACGCCGCCGCTCTGCAGACCGCTCGCGCTCAGTGGAAAGCATTGAAAGACGCGGGAGCATCCGCCCAGTACTGGTCGGAGGAGGGGGGAAAATGGGCAAAGAAGGCCGAGACCTGACCGACTATTGCCCCAGGCCCAACCCTTCGAGATACGCCATCGATTGAGGGATCTTGCCGTGGTCCCGTAATTCGAGGATCAGCCGGGGTTCAACGTCGAGCCTTTCGATCTGACGAAAGACGGCCGGCCAGATGATGGTGCCCTCACCAATGGCCCAATGCCGGTCGGCATAACCTTCGGCATCCTGCAAGTGAATATGGTTCAGCCATTCGCCCGCCAGCTTGATGTAGTAATCTACCGGCGGGGCCCCGGTTGAGCCGTGGGCATAGTGCGCATGGCCGGTATCGATAGAGACCCGGACGGCGTCGCTGTCAAAGGATTGCGCGAGGCGCAGGCGGTCAAGCGGGTCGATATCCTCGATGTTTTCCAGAACCAGAACGACGCCCATATCGGCCGCCTTTTTGACGGTGTCTGACAACGTCAGGTGGACGCGTTCGACTATGGCCTCACGCGCGTTGTCGTTGTTGTCGTAATTGTTGTAATCCCAGGTGGTGAAGGGGGAATGGATCACCATCTGCGTGGCCCCGACCGCTTGGCAGATGATCAGCGCCTGATCCATTCGCTTGGCCACGACAGCGCGGATATCGGGATCATGGCTGGCGATCGTGAAACCCCAGAACGGCCCGTGGATGCCCAACCGCCCGGTATAGCCGTCGAGCTGTTTTTTGACCTCGTCGACAAGTGGCTGCCAGTCGCCGGTCAGAATATCGGCGGTGTGAAAGGTCTGAAGCTCAAGATCACGCTGTTTCTCAAGCAGCCAGTCGCGATATGTTTCAAGATGATGAACAGGTAGGGCAGCGCCGATAATGGGGGCAGTCATGGATTGTCCTTCTGCGTCGGTGTGGTCGTCAAATCGTGCGGACCACAAACACGCAACAGGCCCATGACAGCCGATACTATTCTTCAAAGTGGCTCAGCCATCCCGCCACTCGCCGGGCGCCAGCCCGTCGAGGCTCCAGTCGCCGATGCGGGCGCGGATCAGCCGCAGCGTGGGGTGACCGACGGCAGCCGTCATTCGGCGAACCTGCCGGTTCCGGCCTTCGGTGATGGTCAGCGCCAGCCATTTATCCGGGACGGACTTGCGCACCCGGATGGGTGGATCGCGCGGCCAAAGATTGGGCGGTTCGTCGATCCGCTCGGCCTTGGCCGGTCGGGTCCGACCGTCCTTTAGTGTCACTCCACTGCGCAGTGCCATGAACGCCTGGTCGTCTGGGACCCCTTCGACCTGAACCCAATAGGTCTTGGGTGCCTTATATTTCGGATCCGCGATTTTGGCCTGCAGCTTTCCGTCGTCGGTCAACACCATCAGCCCCTCGCTGTCGCGATCAAGCCGACCGGCCGGATAGACGCCCGGGACATTGATATAGGCGGACAGGGTGGCGCGCGCCGATCCTTCGGTGGCCTTGTCGGTGAACTGCGAAAGAACGCCGTAAGGTTTGTTAAAGAGGATCAGGCGGCTCATTCCAGCGGTTTCAGGATCGTCACACCGACCGCCGCCGCCCGCGCAAGATCGGTATCAAGCGACATCGGGATGTATTCACCGCGCCGCCAGAGTTGCGCCAGGTCATCATAGTGCCGTGACAAGAAATGGCCCGACTGGCCGGTCGAGGTGATGAAGACCGAACTGTCCGGGTCAGCAAAATCATAAACGCCCCGGTAACCCGGCCCCAGCACGCTGTGGAACGGATGGTTTCCGTTGCCGCGGGTCCGTCCAGCGTGGAGCGTGTTGTCACCGCCGCTGGTCGATTGCCGGATGTTGACAAAGAACCGCAGGATCGGGACGGCGCCAAGGGCCGCGTGATCATGGGTCGCCTGATGTGCGTCGCCCCACCGAAGGGCCTCAAGCTCGGTGCCCCAGGTCTCTCCGATCCAGATGAGCGCATCGTCGAGGGCGAGCCGGGCCATGTCCGGGCAGGTCTCAACCGGCGCAGAGCGGCGCACGTCACACCATGCGCCGGCCCCGTCGACATCGCGGAAAACGCGTTCGACAAAGAGCGGCTCGACATGGGTGTATTCATCGGCGAGCGGACCCAGTTCGTCCCGTATGAGCCGCTCCTGCAGCGCGCGAACCCAGGCGGCGTAGATCAACGGTTCGGGCAGGTGTTCGTTCATCTCACCGTTCCATTCGGCGAGCAGGGTCAGGGCACGCTGGCGCTGCCGTTCTGCGGTGCCTTCGGGCGCGGATTCGCCGGTGAACCATAGTTCGGCGCCAATAAGGGGCAGCAGCGTACGGGCAGAGAAGCTGACCGTGTCCAGCTGCGCTTCGATAAAGCTGTCGCGTGTATGCACCTCGCGCGCCTGCATCAGCCGCTGCCACCGCTGGATGCGCTGCGTGTCGCCCCATTCAAAGCTGACATGGTTGGGAAACGGCCGGTCAACCGTCTTGTTGTTCGTGTTCCCCAGTATTCCGCCGGTAGGTGCCACGAATTCCGGGTTGGACGAATAGGGCATCCGCCCGCGCCACCTGTTCTCGGAAAGATACCCATAGCTCGGCAGCCGTCCCTGGCTTTGGTGCTGGCCATCGCGCCGGGGGACGAACCCGATGGTCTTGAGCGCGATTTTTTCCTGATCGATCAGGATCAGGTTCTGGGACGGGGCGACGAAATCTTCGGTCGCTTCGATCGCCTCCTCCACAGTCTGCGCCCGCATCAGGTTAAGCCCGGCAGTCAGCGTTGTATCCCGGGCGCTTTGTGCGGTCCACGATATCGCCGCGACATGGCCCGGAGGCGTGACATCGCCCAGATTGCGGACACTTGCGGGCAGAACCGGCCCGTTGTCTGTCCATCGCAAGGTAAGGGTAAGCGGCTTTTCATCCTTGATCTTGATGATCGACGCGCGCTTGAGGAACGGTTTGAAGCCGTCAGGCGTCCGGTATTCCTCGGGGTTTTCGGGGTTCAGCTCTTCGATCAGCACATCAATATCGTCCACGTAGGCCGTGGTGAGCCCCCAGCCCAGCCGGTCACTGCGCCCGGTCAGTATAAGGGGCATGCCGGGGATCGTGCCGCCGATCACCCCGCCGGTGCTGAGTTCCAGGCGGGCGAGATACCAGATCGACGGTGCAGTAAAGCCCAGATGCGGGTCGTTTGCCAGCAGCGTACCGCCCGCCGCCGACCGGCTGGGAGCGGCTGCCCATGCATTGGATGCACCGCCAAAGCCCCTCTGCGAAAACGGAGAAATCGGCAGGTCAAGCACAGCCTCGGCCATGTCCCGAAATCCTGTCCCGGGAACAAGGCTTGCATAATCGGGCAGGCTGGCCACGCCCTGACCCGGTGCCGCGGGCAGGATATCATCGATACGGTTGACATCGTCGAGGGCAAGGGAAGTACGCGCGCGCAGCACCTCGGCCTCGAGATGGGTCGTCAGGTCGAGCGCCATTAGCTTGGCCACCGCGATGCTGTCCGCCGGTTGCCAGGGCGCGATAGCGACGGAGAAGGCAAAAAGCTCCGGCGCGCCGCGGCCAAGGGCATCGTCGTTGATCTGCTGCAGCCGGGTATTCACGCCCCGGGCATAGGCACGCAGTGCGGTCTTCGTTCGCTCGTCCTGAACATCGAAGGATCTGACCGCGAGGTTGTAGAGATCGAACCGGCGGATCGTGGTGTCGACATCGAGCGTGACCCGGCCAAAGATCTCGGACAACCGGCCCTGCACGGTCTGGCGCAGCATGAGCATCTGCCACAGCCGGTCCTGCGCATGAGCATAACCGAGGCCATAGAATACGTCGTCATCCCGATCAGCAAAAATGTGCGGTACGTTGGCATTGTCGCGAACGATCTCGACCGTGCTTTGCAATCCCGGTACGCTGATCGTGGCGTCATAATCAGGCAGAGAGCGCGCGGCGAAGTAGTAGATCAGGCCGACGGCGCTTACGCTGAGTATGATAAGGGCGGCCGTGATCCGCACGAGCCATTGAAACACGATCAAGACGTTGCCTCCATATCGGTTGACCGGTGTCCGGGGACTGTTAGGTAGGCTCTTGAACCAACGCAAGGTTAACCTGGGGGATAAGTGAAAGATGGCCAAGCTCGCATTTCTTGGACTGGGCGTCATGGGCGCGCCGATGGCGGGACACCTTCAAAAGGCGGGCCATGATGTCACCGTCTATAACCGCACGGCATCAAAGGCGCAGGACTGGGTTGCGGCCCATGGCGGTGCGATGGCAACCACCCCGCGCGAAGCAGTCGCAGGTGCCGAATTCGTGATGGCCTGCGTCGGCAACGACGATGATTTGCGCAGCGTCTGTTTGGGTGATGACGGCGCATTTGCGGGAATGGATGCGGGTACGATCTTTGTCGATCACACGACCGTTTCGGCGAAGGTCACCAAAGAACTCTATACAGCGGCTGACGAACAGCAGATCAGCCTTGTCGATGCTCCGATCTCGGGCGGGCAGGCCGGGGCAGAGAATGGCCAGCTTTCGATCATGTGTGGCGGGGATGAGGGCGCGTATGCGCGGGCCGAACCGATCCTGCAGCCCTATGCGAAACTTTGCCGTCGTATCGGTGCGTCCGGTGCAGGCCAAATGACCAAGATGTGCAATCAGATTGCGATCGCCGGTCTTGTTCAGGGCTTGTCAGAGGCTTTGCATTTTGCCGAAAAGGCAGGTCTCGATGGGCGCGCGGTCGTAGAGGTTATCAGCCAAGGCGCTGCCGGATCTTGGCAAATGGCGAACCGGTACGAGACGATGCTCGACAATCATTTCGAGCATGGCTTTGCGGTCGACTGGATGCGCAAGGATCTGGGGATTTGCCTGAGCACGGCGAACGAAAATGGCGCGTCGCTGCCCGTTACGGCGCTCGTCGATCAATTCTATAAGGATGTGCAGAAGCTGGGGGGCGGACGCTGGGATACGTCAAGCCTGATCAAGCGCCTAAGGGCCATGGGCTGACGGCTTATGCCGAAAGGCCGCTGCAAAACGTGTTTTCGCGGGGTTTTTGACGGGATGGGATGCTTGGCGGACGTGCCGCCAAGCTGGCCAATCAGGGGATGATCCGCGTGTACTTGGTGCCTTCCAGCGTGGCACCCACGCGCAATCCGGCGCGACCGAAAACGACCGCCAGAACCGGGGACAGAACGGTGGTCGTATCCGCGGCTACGCTGTCGCCCACATCGGAGAAGACGTATTCGATGTCGCCACCCGCGGCCCAGCCGGAGGAGCGGCGGAAATCTTCAAGCGCTTCCTGCGTCATAAAAAACAGGACGTGCGCATATTGTTGGGCTCCGATCTGAAGACCGCCGGTGCCTTTGACAACCGAATAGTAATCAACCGTTGCACCACCAACCTGCAAAGCGCCGCGACCGTAGGCACCGCCAAAGCCAAAGCCCGCTTCGGTCACCAACGGCATCACCAACAGGCCATTGGCCTTGTTCGCCAGATCTACCGTGTTGGGATAGCTCTGGTACATCTGCTGCAAGGTGCTATCGACGCGGGCGTCGATGCGGGATGCGTTTGAATTGCCGATACCATTTCCGCACGCTGCGAGCAGCCCCGAGCCTGCAACGGCACCGAGCGCAAAGCTGCGCCGAGTGATTTTCTGTGAGGTCATTCTTAACCGCCTGTAATGCTCATGTTGTGCCCGTTTCCCGGACTTGTGGCAAATATACGCTCACTGCGGGCCCGTGTCACGCGCCAAAAGCGGTCTTGCGCAGCTTATCGCTGTGCCAGGATCCGGGCGGCTGCTGGAGCGAAATAGGTTAGAATTCCGTCACATCCGGCCCGTTTGAAGGCCATCAGGCTCTCCATCATCACTCGGTCGTGATCAACCCAGCCGTTTTGTGCGGCCGCCTCGATCATCGCGAACTCGCCCGACACTTGGTAGGCAAGGGTCGGCGCGCCAAAGCTGTCTTTGACCCGCCGGCAGATATCGAGATAGGGCAGACCGGGCTTGACCATCACCATGTCGGCGCCTTCACTGAGGTCCCGCTCGATCAGTCGCAGCGCCTCGTCCGAATTACCCGGGTCCATCTGATAGGTCGCCTTGTCACCGACCAGCGCGCCGCTAGCCCCGACGGCATCGCGGAACGGGCCGTAGAAGGCGCTGGCATATTTGGCCGCATAGCTCAGGATCATCACGTCCTTGTGGCCCGCACCTTCGAGCGCGGACCGGATCGCGCCGATCCGACCGTCCATCATGTCTGAGGGGCCGATAATGTCGGCCCCAGCGTCAGCCTGGGCCAGCGCCATCTTGACCAAAGCCTCGACTGTGCGGTCATTCACGATCTCGCCGTTTTCGACAAAGCCGTCATGGCCATTGATGTTGTAGGTATCCAGCGCGACATCCGTCATGATCGCGAGGTCGGGCACTGCCGCCTTGATCGCCCGGATCGCGCGATTGGCATGGTTGTCGGGGTCCCACGCGCCCTTGCAATCCTCGGTGCGTTCCTCAAGGCCTGTGTAAGGAAAAATACAGATTGCCGGGATGCCAAACGCCGCGGCCTCTTTCGCAGCTTCGACAATGCGGTCGACCGACCGACGAACGACGCCTGGCATTGATGGAATGGGCTCTTCGATCCCTTCGCCGGCTCGCACGAACAGAGGCCAGATGAAGTCATCGACTGTTAAGGTGTTCTGCCGCACAAGGCCCCGTATCGCAGCGTTCTGTCGCGTCCGGCGCAGGCGCGTTGCGGGGAAGGGGGCTTGAGTTGGGCGCATAAGTGTCACCTTTTCCAGACAGTTGGATTGCTGCCACGCTTTTTTGCCCCCTGCAAGTCTGGGCAATGCCTATGCCCTTCTCTAAGAGTGACGAAAAATCGAGGGACACCGAGATTGGACTGGCATCAAAGCGTCTTTGAACTCATCGACATGCGTTCGTTCTCGAACCTCTGGTTCTGGATCGCGCTGGCGGTCGTCTGGTCCACGGCCAGCCATTGGGTTCTGGGTGTTCCGTATGACATGGTCGCCCGCGCAAGGCGGCACGGTGGGCAGGCCGAGGCCGATCTCGAAGACATGGTGCGCATCAACACGAACCGGTTGCTTTATATCAGCGATGTTTCCGGGCTTTGGCTGCTGGGCATTATCTGTTTCTTTCTGACGGGGCTTTGCATGTTGGGCTTTGCTTATGACGTCGAATTCGCACAGGCGGTTTTCCTGCTTGCTTTTCCCATGTCGATCGTTGGTGCGCTGAACCTGTCGACGGCCCGCAAGATCCGGAATGAACATGCTACGGGCGAGGCGCTCTGGCGTCGTCTGGGCCGGCACCGCACATGGACGCAAGGGATCGGCATGGTGGCGATCTTTGTGACCGCTTTGTGGGGGATGTACCAAAACCTTTCGATCGGCGCCCTGGGTGGTTGACAGCCGGAACCAAACACCCAATTGAAACGGCCTGATGAGCAGCCAATCCCATGTCACTGTCTGCGGCGCACCCGAGGGGTTTGACGCCCGGCTTATCCTGAAAGAACTGGCCGACCGCGGCCAGCCCGTGATGCATGTCGCGCGCGATGACAAGCGCCTTGCCGCGATGCAGGCGGCGCTACGCTTTTTTGCGCCGGATGTGCCGGTGTTGGTCTTTCCGGGCTGGGATTGTCTGCCCTATGACCGGGTTTCGCCCAATCCCGATATCTCGGCCCGGCGGATGGCGACGTTGGCCGCCTTGGTGCACGGGATGCCCGACCGTTTCGTTTTGCTCACGACCCTGAATGCGGCCACTCAAAAGGTCCCCGCGCGGGCGCTGCTGCAGGAAGCGTCGTTCAAGGCCCGCGTCGGCGACCGGATCGACGAAGCAGGGCTGCGCCATTTTCTGGTCCGCATGGGTTTTGTCCAAAGCCCTAATGTGATGGAGCCGGGCGATTATGCCGTGCGCGGCGGGATCATCGATATCTATCCGCCCGGCGATCTGGGTCCCGTGCGGCTTGATCTGTTCGGCGATGTTCTGGACGGCGCGCGGCGGTTCGACCCTGTCAGCCAGCGAACCACCGACAAGTTGGATCTGGTGGAACTGGCCCCGGTTTCCGAGGTCATCCTGGACGATGCTGCGATCACTCGGTTTCGCCAGAACTATCGGCTGGAATTCGGCGCTGCTGGCACTGATGATCCGCTCTACGAAGCGGTCAGTGCGGGACGCAAGCATCAGGGGGCTGAGCACTGGCTGGCTTTCTTTCACGATCAACTCGAAACGCTCCTTGATTTCGCACCCGGTGCCACGATCTCGCTCGATGATCAGGTGACGCCCGCCCGGCTGGCCCGATGGGAGAGCATCGAGGATCAGTACGAGACGCGCCGGCTTGCCATGCAGCACCGCAACCGGATGGACAGCGTCTATAAGCCAGCGCCGCCGTCAGGGCTCTACCTCGACGACGCGGCCTGGCAGACGCTTGTTGCGGGTCGGCGGGTTCTGCAATTTGTGCCATTGCCCCAGCCGACCGGGCCGGGGGTTACAGACGCAGGCGGGCGGATAGGGCGCAACTTCTCGCCCGAGAGACAACAAGAAAATCTGAGTCTTTTCGGCGCATTGGCAGATCATATTAAGGTCAAGCTGGCCGATGGCCCCGTTATCGTAGCCAGCTATTCAGACGGAGCGCGCGAACGGCTAGAGGGTCTGATCGAGGACGAAGGACTGGCGGAGACAATCGCCGTCACGGACGCAACGCGTGTCGGAAAGTCGGGTCTGCATCTGGCGGTCTGGGCGCTGGAACACGGGTTCGAAGCTCCCGGCCTCACTGTCATCTCAGAACAGGATGTTTTGGGCGATCGTCTGATCCGCCAGCCGCGCAAACGCCGCCGCGCTGAAAACTTCCTGACCGAAACCCAATCCTTGTCGCCCGGTGATCTGGTGGTCCATGTCGATCACGGGATCGGGCGCTACAAGGGGCTTGAGGTCGTAACGGCGGCCGGGGCGGCGCATGAATGTCTACTGCTGGAATATGCCGAGCAATCAAAGCTTTACCTGCCGGTCGAGAACATCGAGCTGCTTTCGAAATATGGCCATGAAGAGGGCTTGCTCGACCGTCTTGGTGGTGGCGCGTGGCAGGCCAAAAAGGCCAAGCTCAAGGAGCGGATCCGCGAGATGGCGGACCGCCTCATCCGGATCGCCGCAGAGCGGGCGTTGCGAAAGGCGCCGATCCTCGAACCGCCGCCCGGTTCGTGGGACGCATTCTCGGCCCGTTTCCCTTACCAGGAAACTGACGACCAGTTGCGGGCCATCAGCGATGTGATCGACGACATGACCAGCGGCAACCCGATGGACCGGCTGGTCTGCGGCGATGTGGGCTTTGGCAAGACCGAGGTTGCCATGCGTGCAGCCTTCGTTGCGGCGATGTCGGGGGTACAGGTTGCCGTTATCGCGCCCACGACCTTGCTGGCCCGCCAGCACTACAAGACCTTCGCGGAACGGTTCCGGGGCTTCCCGGTCGAAGTGCGCCAGTTGTCGCGCTTCGTTTCGACCAAGGATGCCCAAGCGACACGCGAAGCGATGAGCAAGGGAACCGCGGATATCGTTATCGGCACACATGCCTTACTGGCCAAGGGCGTACGGTTTCAGAACCTTGGCCTGCTGATCGTGGATGAAGAACAGCATTTCGGCGTCGCGCATAAGGAACGGCTGAAGCAACTGCGCTCGGACGTGCACGTGCTGACCCTCACCGCAACGCCGATCCCCCGAACCCTGCAACTGAGCCTTACGGGCGTCCGCGATCTGTCGATTATCGGAACGCCGCCGGTCGACCGGCTGGCAATCCGGACCTATGTCAGCGAATTCGACACCGTAACAATCCGCGAGGCCCTGCTGCGCGAACATTACCGCGGCGGGCAATCGTTTTTTGTCGTGCCCCGGATCAGCGATTTGCCCGAGATCGAGGAGTTCCTGAAAGAACAGGTGCCTGAGGTTAGCTATGTCATTGGGCACGGCCAGCTTGCTGCGGGTGAGCTCGATGACCGGATGAACGCGTTCTATGACGGCAAATATGATGTCCTGCTGGCCACGACGATCGTGGAAAGCGGGCTGGATATTCCAACCGCCAACACAATGATCATACACCGTGCCGACATGTTTGGCCTTGCCCAGCTTTATCAGATCCGTGGCCGGGTGGGCCGGTCAAAGACACGGGCGTATGCCTATCTGACCACGAAACCCCGTGCGAAACTGACCGTGACGGCGGAAAAGCGGCTACGGGTGCTGGGGTCGCTCGATACGCTGGGGGCGGGTTTTACCCTGGCCTCGCAAGACCTCGATATTCGCGGCGCGGGCAACCTGCTGGGTGAGGAACAGTCGGGTCAGATGCGCGATGTCGGATTCGAGCTTTATCAATCCATGCTCGAGGAGGCGATTGCCAAGATCAAGGCGGGCGAGATGGAGGGCCTTTCTGAGGCAGACGATCAGTGGGCGCCACAAATCAATCTGGGTGTTCCGGTTCTGATACCCGAAAACTATGTGCCAGACCTGGATGTTCGACTGGGTTTGTATCGTCGTCTCAGTGGTTTATCGAAGAAAGTCGAACTTGAGGGCTTCGCCGCAGAGCTGATCGATCGCTTCGGAAAACTACCAAAGGAAGTGAACACCCTTATGCTGATCGTGCGCATCAAGGCGATGTGCAAGAAGGCGGGTATTGCCAAGCTTGATGGTGGCCCGAAGGGCGCGACCATCCAGTTCCACAACGACAAGTTCGCCTCACCCGAGGGACTGGTGGAATTCATTCAGGATCAGCGCAGTCTTGCCAAGGTCAAGGACAACAAGATCGTCGTTCGGCGGGACTGGAAAAACGACGCCGACAAGATCAAGGGCGCGTTCGCAATCGCCCGAGATCTTGCAGAGAAGGTCGTCAGCAAGAGAAAAGCTGCGTCCTGAAGGGTATCGGACCTTAGTCGAGAACCCCACGACGCCTTAGCGCCTGCATCAGGGCGAGCGCTGTCGCAGCCAGAACGAGTGTTGCGGCGATGAGGGGTCGTGGCGTCCCGTCAAAAAGCAGTCCAAGAGGCGCCGCGATGGCAGCGCCGCCGACGGTTGCGAAGGCCCCAATCACCGAAGCCGCAATACCGGCAATATGCCCCATCTCTTTCATGGCGAGCGCGTTGAGATTGGCCACGGTCAACCCCGCCTGGAACAGCACGCCGAATTGCCAGACCACGTAAACGGGGAAATCCCATGAACCGGGCGTCCAGATCAGTATCAGCGCGCTGACAGAGAGAAAGATCTGCAGGATCAGGGCCCATGTCACCAGTTGGCTCATTCCGAACCGTCCGACGATCCGCGAATTAAGCAGGCTGGAAAGCCCGGAGAGCAACGCGATCGCGCCGAACCAGTACGGGAATGATTCTGCCCTGTCGAAGGTTTCCGCAAAGATCGGCTGGACCATCGTCAAGAGGCCGAACAGCGTACCGAGCATGAGGGTTTGGACGAAGATCGAGATGCGGGCCGTGGTGTTCCGGAACATCTCGGCTACCGCCTGGATAATCTTGCCAAAACGCAGGGGGCGGCGTCGGTTTTGGGGCAGGGTCTCCTGCACGCGGAGCCCGAACCAAACGAGCAGGAACAACCCAAACAGCACAAAAACCGCAAAGATCGCCCGCCATCCGGCATAGTCGATGATCGCAGCACCGATGGCCGGTGCAATCGCCGGAAAGATCAGAAAGATCATCAGCGTCAGCGACATGATCCGCGCCATGTCGCGCCCGACGTAGAGGTCCCGGATGATGGCAAGCGACACGATCCGGGGCCCAGCCGCACCGAAACCCTGGACAAACCGCCCCATGATCATCCAGTCGAACGACTGTGTCAGCCATGCAATCATCGCCCCGATGATGTAGACAACGATCCCGAGATAGACGATCGGCTTGCGCCCGAAGGCATCGGAAAGGGGGCCTGCGATGAGTGTTCCGGCCCCGAGACCGACCATAAAAACGATCAACACAAGCGGAGCCTGTCCGGGCTCGTAAAGATCGAGATCTGCGGCGATTTGGGGGAGGGCGGGCAGCATCGCGTCGACCGAAAAGGCGATCGTCGCGAACATCGTCGACATCAGCAGAATAAATTCATGTCTACCGACGCGTTGTGACTCTGCCGCGATCAATGCTGTTCCTCACAAAAAAGGCGCGTCCGACGCGCCTTGGCGTCAAGCTATGCCCCGTAAACGGGAAGTTCAACGCCTTTTAGGCGAAGTAACCCGAGGTAAAGGTCACTCAGCTTGCATACGCAACTCTTCGATCACCTTGGCCCACAATTCCGGCGGTTGTGCGCCGGGAACTGCGTGACGTCCGCCGACGATGAACGTCGGAACCGAGTCGATGCCCATTTTTCGGGAATGGGCATCCCGCGCCTTGATTTCTTCAATGTCGGAGTCCGATTGCAAGAGCCGCCGGACGACCGCGGCGTCCATACCGATGTCGTCGGCGATGTCCGACAAGACATCGATATCCCCGATATCGCGCGCGTCGACGAAATAGGCTTTGAAGAGGGCTGATACGGCGGCGTTCTGTTTCCCTTCGATGCCCGCCCAGTGGATCAGACGGTGCGCGTTCACCGTATTGGGTGTTCGCTTCATCCCTTCGAAGTCGATTTTGAGGCCGGCCTTTTCGGCATGTTCGACAACGGGCGCATAGGCACGCACCGCGCCATCTTTCCCACCGAATTTGGTTTCGAGATATTCGCGCCGGTCCATTCCACCTTCTGGCATGTCCGGGTTCAGCTGGAAGGGATGCCACTCGATCGCGAAAGGATGGTCGCCGTGGGCTTCCAGCGCGCGATCCAGATAAGTTTTGCCGATATAGCACCAGGGGCAAATCGGATCTGACATGATGTCGAGCTTAATCATGGCTGGCCTTCCAGTAGTCCCGCAATTTCCGCCGCAGAATTTTGCCATTGGCGCCCTTCGGCAAGTCGGGGATTTGGACATAGGCGCGGGGCTGCTTGTAGCGCGCCAGACGGTCGGCGGCAAAGGCCTGAAGTTCACATTCGCTTAATGAATCTTCGGACACGTAAAAGGCGGCGATGATCGTGGCATCGGCGCTGACCGGCACGTCTGTAACACCGATGGCCGAAATGCCGGGAAATGCGGCCATGGCCGCCTCGACCTCCAGCGGTGAGACCCGGAAGCCCCCGGCATTCATCATGTCGTCGGCACGTCCGAGAAAGCGGATATGCCCGCCCGCATCCATTTCGCCCTGATCCCCGGTCAGGAACCAGTCGCCCCGCAGGCGGCTGGCCGTCTCTTCGGGCTGATCGAGATAGCCCAGCATGAGCCCGGGGTCGGAGCGATGTACGGCGATGATACCGGGCTGGCCGGTTTCCGCAGGTGCGCCTTCTGCAAGTATCGCGATGTGCCGCCCACGCTGTGGCCTGCCCAGGGTGCCGGCGGGTGCGGGGTGCGCGGGGTTTCCTGAAATGAATGTCGAACATTCCGACATCCCGTATGCTTCGAAAATTGGCGTTTGGGTCGCGTCCTGCCACGCCGCTTCGGTCACGTGGGGCAGTTTCTCGCCCGCGCTGAGCCCGTGTCTGAGGTCAGGCAGGCCGGGGACCGGGTATCTCAGCATCTGCCGATAGACGCCGGGCGCTGCGGCAAAGATCGTGGCGCGGTGGTCGGCCAGCATCCGCAGCAGGGCTTCCGGCGGGGTCCGCGGTGCCGGAATGAGTGCCGTTGCGCCGACGGTCCACGGGTCCATCAACCCGGTGCCGAGCGTGTAGGTCCAGTTGAATGCCCCGGCATGCATCATACGGTCAGCAGGATCCAGGCCATACCAGTCATCGATCATCATCCGCCGGGCCCAGATTGCCCGGTGCGCATGCATCACGGCGCGTGGCCGCCCGGAGGTTCCGGACGTGTAGATCATGTAGGCGAGGCGGTTCGGATCCCCCATGTCATAGCTGGCGGCAGGAGCGCGTTTCATCTGATCCAGCTCGGCCGGACTGATCGATGGCAGGGTTTCGGGGCAGGCCACGTCCGGGTCGCGAAGGGTCAGTTTGGGTTTGATCTGGGCGGCGATGGCGGCAACCTCAGTCTCTGTCAGCGCGGACGATGTCGGGACCGGCACGATGCCGACCGCAATGGCTCCGAGATAAGCGAGGGGAAAGTCGACCGTGTTTCCCAACCGCATAAGGACGCGATCACCCGGCTCCATCCCACGCTCAGACAACCCGGTTCCGATCCCGAGAACGCTGCGCCGAAGCGCGTCATAGGTCAGGCTCGTGTTGCCAGTGTCCGATATCTGAACCAGCGCATCCTTATCGGCAACGCGTTCGGCCTGACCCAGGACATGGGCCGCCAGATTGAACGGCGCGGGGCAGGGTGCAAAGGGGCCGGTGTTCTGGATCGCTTTCATGGCCTGTCGCTAGCCCGCCCGCCATGCCGTTGCAAGCGGCCCAGCCGCACCCTATACGGAGTTGATGACCGGAAAAGACCCAAAATCCCTGATAAAGCTTGCCCGGGCCAATGGCGGCGAAGAAGCGGCGGAACCGCTCGACCTTGGGGCGCGTGTGCGTGAGCTACGCAAGGCCCGGGACTGGACGCTGGAACAGGCAGCAACGCAAGCGGGTCTTGCCCGTTCGACCCTGTCCAAGATCGAAAACGGGCAGATGTCGCCGACCTATGAGGCGCTCAAAAAGCTTGCCATCGGTTTGGAAATCAGCGTGCCGCAACTCTTTACGCCCCCGGAAAAGGGGCAGATCAACGGGCGCATGGTGGTCACCAAATCGGGCGAGGGGAATGAACAGCCCACCACCACATACGAACATGAACTGCTGGCAGAGGCGCTGACCAAGAAACAGATGCTGCCCTATCGCACCCGGGTCCGCGCCCGGTCTATGGAGGAGTTCGAGGGCTGGGTCCGCCATGACGGTGAAGAGTTTCTTTACGTTCTGACAGGTGTTGTCCGGCTTTACACCGAATTCTACGAACCGGTCGAAATGCGCCGTGGCGACAGCGCCTATTACGACGCGACCATGGGGCACAACGTGGTTTCGGTCAGCCCGGAGGATGCGACCATCCTTTGGGTGACGTCACTGACCTGAGGCCGCGTCCTTCGCAAACAGCGTCTGGAACACCATGTGGGCGATACCCACGGCGATGATCTGTGCGATGATAAAGGCGACGATATGGGCCGGAAAGATCCCAGCAAAGGTGTCGGTGAACCCACGTGCGATTGTCACCGCCGGGTTGGCAAAGCTGGTGGATGACGTGTACCAGTACGCCCCTGTAATATAGAGCCCGACCAGCGTAGGGATCGCCTCAGGCCGCGACCGTAGCCCGCCGAAAATCACGAAAAGAAGCCCGAACGTGGCGACGATTTCAGACCACCACTGCGCCAACCCGGTGCGATGCATCGTGGTCGAAGCCTGCAGGATCGGTTGATCAAACATCGCATGGGTCGCCCAGACGCCAAGAATGCCGCCAACGATCTGCACGACGATGAAAAGACCGGCCATTCGGGCGTCGATCTCGCCGCGCAGAAAGAAGGCCAACGTCACCGCCGGGTTGAAATGTGCGCCGGAAATCGGCCCCAGCACCGTGATGATCGAAAAGAGCATGCAACCGGTGGCGATAGCATTCGCGAGCAACGCGAGGGCGACGTTACCATCCGCCAGCGTTTCGGCCATAATGCCCGAGCCTACCACACTGATTAGCAGCAGTGCGGTGCCAAGACCTTCGGCCAGTAGTTTCTGTATCATGTGATCTTGCCAATCCGGTTCAACTGGGCCTGCAATTCGCGCAGTTCCATCGTCTCGATGGGCATCGCCAGCAGGGCATCCGCGCGTTTCTTCAGGATGTCATAGGCGGTTTGAAACGCCTCTTCCCAGTCGGGTTCATCCGCCGCGGCCGGATCTTCGACCCCCCAGTGGGCGCGCACGGGTGCGCCGGGCCACATAGGACAGGTTTCTTCAGCGGCTGATCCGCATACGGTGATGACCATATCCATGATGGGGGCGTCGTCAGCTGCGAATTCGTCCCAGCTTTTTGATCGTGCGTGGCCGATATCATAACCCAGCGTTTCTAGCAGCTTGACCGATTGCGGATGGACGCGCCCCGAAGGCTGACTGCCAGCCGAGAAAGCGCGCACGCGGCCTTCGCTGTCGGATCCAAGGATTGCTTCGAGAAGGATGGAGCGGGCCGAGTTGCCCGTACAGAGAACCAGTGTATTCATACTGTGCCGGTAGAGCCCCTTTGTGACGGTTTTATAAAAGACTTCGCGTCAGGCGGTATGCCGACCGATTTCATCAAGCTCGTGTTGCAGAGATATCCGGTCAAGCGTGGTCATCGGCAGGCTGGCAAACGCGGTGATCCGGTTGCGAAGCAAGCCATAGGTCTGCTGAAAGGCAAGCTCCTTTTCCGCTTCCGTTCCCTCGGCCTTGACCGGATCGACCAGCCCCCAATGCGCGCTCATCGGCTGCCCCGGCCATAGCGGGCATTCTTCGTTGGCCGCGTGATCGCAGACTGTGAACACGAAATCGAGCGGCGGCGCATCGTCCCCCGCAAAATCGTCCATCATCTTGGATGTCAGTTCGTCCGTGGGGATACCTTTGCTTTTCAGCAATTCGATCACCTTTGGGTGCGGATGGTCCGTGGGATTGGTGCCTGCCGAATAGGCTTTGAAACGCCCTCCGCCTTCGGCATTCATGATCGCTTCGGCCATGATGGAACGGGCGGAGTTCTTGGTGCAGATGAACAGCACGTTAAGAGGACGGTCACTCATATCTAAGGTCCTTTCCTGCTGGGTGAAGGCGGCGGGCAGGCACAGATCGGGGCGCATCTGGCAGCAGGTTTCAAATATGCTGCGCATCAATGCCGCGCTGCCATCCATGTTGGTTCCGTATTTGACGGATGTCCCGAAGCGGGTCTGATCGATCAGACCAGCAGCCTGCAGTGCCTTAAGATGTTGTGAACAGGTATTCTGCCGGAGGTCGAGCGCCCGCGCAATTTCGCCCGCTGGCACGCGCTGCGGGTAGCGTCGCATGAGCAGCCGAAAGACAGCCAAACGATCGTGATGGGCTAGGGTGGCGAACGCATTCACAATATCCATACTTCATGATATTACGATATTCGAGCTTGGTCAATTCTCCGACCACCACCACAATTCCGGCATGTAATTCGGCCCGTCGCCGTAAATTGGGATCTGCTCGGGGTACTTCATCTGCCGCACATGGGCGATCCGTCCGGTCGTGTATTGCCAGAACGGAATGACGTAGCGCTGCGCCATCAGCACGCGGTCAAGCGCGCGGGTCGCGGCAATGAAGTCATCCCGCGATGTCGCATTCAGCATCGTATCGATCATGGCGTCGATAGCGGGGTGGGCGGCACCCATGAGGTTTCGACTGCCTTCCTGTTCGGCTGAGGCGGAGCCGAAATAGAACCGCTGTTCGTTCCCTGGTGAAAGCGACAAGGCCCGCCGGTAATAGACCAGATCAAAATCAAACGAGGTTTCGCGCTCGGTGAACTGCGCCTCGTCTACCACTTCGGCCCGGGCCGCAATACCAACCCTTTCCAGACCCTGAACATAGATATCGGCGATCGAGCGTTCCTCGGTTCGGTTCTGCGGCAGAAGGATAGTCAGGGTCAGCGGTGTGCCCCGGGCGTCTTTCAACGCGCCATCCTGCAAGGTCCAGCCTGCTTCTTCGAAGAGATTGAGGGCACGCCGCAGGCTCCGGCGGTTGCGCAACGTCCCGTCCGAGACAGGCAGGTCGTATCCTTCGACCGCACCGGTGGGCAGCGTACCGGCAAAAGGTGAGAGAAGCTCGGCCACCCGTCCGGTGGCTGCTTCATGGCGCATCGCGAGCGGCGAGTTCGAGAAATAGGATGTGATCCTCGGCTGCGCGCCACCCGTCAGGGTTTCGTTAATGTATTCGAAATTGAAGGTCTCGATAAGCGCCTGTCGCACCCGCCAGTCATCAAAAGGCGCACGGCGGGTATTGATGGCAAATCCGGTCATGCCCGATGGTTTTTGATGCGGGATCTCTGTTTTGATCACGTCATCAGTGTCAACGCGGGGAAAGTTGAACTGTGAGGCCCAGCGTTCGGCGTTGAATTCGCGTAGAGCCGAAACGTTGCCCGACTTCAGACCTTCGAGAACGACATCGCCATCGCCGTAGAAATCGATCTTTATCTGGTCGATGTTGTTCGTGCCGCGGCGCAGGGGCAGGTCGGCTCCCCAATAGTCGGGGTTGCGTTCCAGGCGTACGAAACGCGCGGCTTCGTAATCGGTAATGACATACGGACCCGAACCGATGGGGATATCCTCGAGCCGGGCATCGGAGAACGTCTTGCCCTCCCACTGCGCTTTTTGCAGGACTGGGCGCATACCGGCAAGAAGGGCAAGCTCGCGGTTTTCGGTGTTGAAAGTGATCCGAAGGCTGCGCGGACCGGTCTGTTCGATGCTCTCGGTCTGGCTCCAGAGACCGCGGTATCGGCCATGGCCTTCCGTTCCGAGCGTACGGAAGGACCAGATCACATCTTCGACGGTTACGGGGCTGCCATCTGAAAAGCGGGCCTCGGGTCGAAGGGTGAATTCGACCCATGACCGGTCCGGCGGCGTCTCAATCGATTCGGCCAGCAGGCCATAAAGTGTAAAGGGTTCGTCCTGCGACCGGCCCATCAGGCTTTCATGAGTAAAGAACCGCAACTGCCAGGGCACGTTGCCCTTTGCGACGTAGGGATTGAGTGAGTCAAAGCTACCGACGTTGCTGAGTGTGATCGCGCCGCCCTTCGGCGCGTCGGCATTGACATAAGGCAACGACACAAAATCCGGTGGCAGCGCGGGTTCGCCATACATAGCTATGGCATGTTTGGGTTCAGCAGCCACATCTTGCGCGGAAAGAATCGCGAGAATCAGGGCTGTTACGCCCAATCGGCGAAGGAAATAAACCAGCTTCATTTCGGCAACAATCCTGCATGCCCCTTGTTTTCTTAACGATAGCCTGCCGGAAAGATTTACGCGATATCAAACTTTTGGCTTGGATCGTGAGGTCGGATTGCTTATAAGAGGGGCACTGCTCGATAGGTTTCTTGCCTGTATGAAACCTGCCTCAATAACTGAACGCCGGCCTTGTGCCGGCGTTTTTTTCGTTTTGCGGTTTCGCGCGGGATCAGCGCTGCCCACGGGCCATGAAAGCGAGGCGTTCGAACAGGTGAACGTCCTGTTCGTTTTTCAGCAGGGCGCCGTGCAGTTTCGGCAATGCGCTTGCGCCGCCGGTCCGCAAATCTTCCGCAGTCATATCCTCGGCAAGCAGCAGTTTCAGCCAGTCGAGCACCTCGGAGGTTGAAGGCTTCTTTTTCAGCCCGGCCTGTTCACGGATCTCGAAGAATTGCGTCAACGCGATGGTCAGCAGGGCTTCTTTGATCCCGGGATGGTGGACCGCGACGATCTTTTTCATCGTGTCCACGTCTGGAAATCGGATGTAGTGAAAGAAGCAGCGACGCAGGAATGCGTCCGGCAGTTCCTTTTCGTTGTTCGACGTAATGATCACGATGGGTCTTTGGCGGGCCTGAATCGTTTCGCCGGTTTCGTAGACAAAGAACTCCATCTTATCGAGTTCCTGGAGCAGGTCGTTCGGGAATTCGATATCGGCCTTGTCGATTTCGTCGATCAGCAGCACCACCTTTTGACCGGCTTCGAAAGCCTGCCAGAGCTTGCCTTTCTTGATGTAGTTCTTGACGTCATGCACGCGCTCATCGCCAAGCTGGCTATCGCGCAGACGGCTGACCGCGTCGTATTCGTAAAGACCTTGCTGTGCCCGGGTCGTGGACTTGATGTTCCACTCGATCATCTGGAGCCCAAGACTTTGGGCCACCTGTTTGGCAAGCTCTGTCTTGCCCGTTCCGGGCTCGCCTTTCACAAGCAGGGGACGTTCGAGCGTGACCGCCGCATTAACCGCGATGGTCAGATCATCGGTTGCGACATATTGGTCCGTACCTTCAAATTTCATGGTGTGCGCTTCCCTTGCCCCTATTTCTTCATCCGTTCTTTAACGAAACTGGGGCGGTATTGTGTAGTGACAATCCCCGCCCACGCGTATAGACGCTGCGGCATGGGAGTTAGCGGGGGCACAGCGGTAAAGGAACGGTATGGCCGACGTTAGCCAGATTGAGGGGAAGCCGATGAAGCAGGAAGTTTTTTTGCCGGACGATTACCGCCCGGCTGAAGACGAGCCGTTCATGAACGAACGCCAGGTTGAGTATTTTCGGCGCAAGCTTCTGACCTGGAAGTCCGAGTTGCTCGCCGGCAGCAAGGACACGATTGAAGGGCTCCAAGACGGGACGCGCAATATTCCTGATATTGCGGACCGTGCCAGCGAGGAGACAGACCGGGCACTGGAACTGCGCACGCGGGACCGGCAGCGCAAGCTGGTCGCCAAGATCGACGCGGCGCTGCGGCGGATCGATGAGGGTGAATACGGTTACTGTATCGTGACCGGCGACCCGATCTCGCTCAAGCGGCTGGATGCCCGTCCAATCGCGACTATGACGCTGGAAGCGCAGGAAAAGCACGAACGCCGCGAGAAAGTGCACCGCGAGGACTGACACGCAAAAGAGCCGCCACTCCAGGCGGCTCTCTGCTATAGGGTCATCGCCCGCTCATACGCGGGCCGTTTTTCGAGCCGCTCTATATAGCTGACGAGGCACGGCATCTCGCTCATGTCGACCCCTATCTTGCGCGACGAGATTGCGGCGGAGCCGGTCATGACGTCTGCAGCCGAAAACTCACCTGCAAGGTATTCGCGACCGCCCAGCCATTCTTCCAGAGGCTTCAGCATTTGACCCAGCAGTTTCTTGGCCCGTTTTGCATGTATCTCTGACTGCCGTTCCGGAGGCAGGAAGACAGTCTCCACCATATAGGAATTGATCGGGGGCATGATCATCCCTTCGGCATAGTGCAGCCATTGCAGGTAAATCGGATAGTCTGGGCTGTCCAACGCAGGTCTGAACCGTCCGTTGCCATGGCATTCGACAAGGTATTCTAGGATCGCGCCACTTTCAAAAATGCGGAAGCCATCGATTTCCAACACGGGCACCCGGCCCATGGGATGAATCGCGCGGTATTCGTCGGAGCGTAATTCGGGTTTGCCCAACTCGAACCGCTCTACCGTATAATCCAACCCCATTTCCTCGAGCATCCACGCAACGCGCACGGCGCGGCTGTTGGGTGCGAAATACAGTTTCATTGGCCTTCCCCCTTCTGACCGAAAGGCTGGCAGGCCCATTCAAGGCCGTCAATGCATTAGCCTTTGAAACTGCTGCAGCCTCGGTCCAATGTCGGCGGGGGAGGATTGACCATGGCACAACTGGACCCGTCGCGCCTTGCACGGATTGAGACGTGGATGCAGCGCTATGTCCACGAGCGGAAGTTCCCCGGCTGTACTGTTCTGATCCGCCACAAGGGAAGAGAAGCCTACTACGCCGAGGCGGGATTTCACGATGTCCAGCATGGCACCGCGTTCTCGAGGGACACCATCGCCCGCATCTACTCCATGACCAAGCCCATTACCTCGGTCGCCTTGATGACGCTAATTGAGGAAGGTTTGGTTCGCCTTGATGCACCGCTGTCGGATTTCGTGCCGGAATTCTCGAGATGTCATGCGCTGATCGATGATGCGACGCGGCTGGACGAAGTGGAGCCCTGTACGTGTCCGACCCTGCACCAGTTGCTCACGCATACTTCGGGGCTTAGCTATGCTTTCAATGCGGGGCTTGTGCCCAAGGCGATGGAGGGTCGGGACATCTTTTTTGCGCCCGGGCAGGGGCCGCTTGCGGATCTCACCGCCAAGTTGGGCGCCCTGCCGCTTGTGTTTCAGCCGGGCCGTCGGTGGGAATACTCGGTCGGGATAGACGTGATCGGGCGGGTGATCGAGGTGATCACAGGGAAAAGCCTTGATCACGTGTTTCGGGAGCGGATTTTTGACCCGCTCGAGATGACGGAAACCGCCTTTTCAGTGCCCCAAGGGGCTGTCGATCGCTTTGCTTGCCTCTATACACCGCTTGAGGGGAACGCGATGGCCCTGGGTGGGTCGCATTGGGGCGCGGAATCGCTGCGGCTTGTCGATCGGCCGGAAACCTCGGCCTTCCTCGATGCGACGCTCTTTTCCGGTGGCGGCGGTCTGGTTGGAACAATCGACAACTACATGCGGTTTGCCGAGATGCTACGGAGTGGTGGGTTGGCCAACAGCGGGCGGGTTCTGTCACCCATGAGCCTGAATTTCATGATGCGCAATCACTTGTCCGGCGAGATCGCGAGCATGGGACCAACCAGTTTTGCCGAGCAGCCGATGGACGGCATGGGGTTCGGGATCGGCGGGGCCGTCGTGCTGGATCCGGCCCGCGCCCGTGTGCCGGGCAGCGCCGGCGATTTTAGCTGGGGCGGCATGGCCTCTACATTCTTCTGGGTCGATCCTGTCCAGGATCTGAGCGTGGTCTTTTTCACGCAGCTCAGCCCGTCATCGTCGTATTCTTCCCGGTCCGAACTCAAGGCGCTGGTCCACGGAGCGCTGGTGTGAACGAACGCCCCATCCTCTGGACGCCCTCCGCCGCGCGTTACAGCCAGTCGAACATGGCGGCGTTTGAGCGCTGGCTGAAAGTCACCCATGACCTTGAATTCGAGACCTACAACGAGATGTGGCGGTGGAGCATCACGGATCTCGAGGCGTTCTGGGCCGCCATCTGGGACTTCAGCGGGGTAATCGGGACCCGGCCGAAGAGGTTTCTTGTTCAGCGGCAAATGCCGGGCGCGGTCTGGGCCCCGGATGCGCGGTTGAACTTTGCGGCACAAATTCTTTCAAAAAATAAAGAATTTGGAGTCGCGCCGGCTTTGATCACGTCCTCCGAAACGTTCGGACGATCTGAATTGAGCTGGTCGGACCTTGAGGCCCACGTGGCGAGTGTAGCCCATAACCTCCGTCGGCTTGGTGTTAAAAAGGGTGACCGCGTGGCGGCCATTCTGCCCAACACCGAAACGGCACTGATCGCGTTTCTCGCCTCGGCCTCAATCGGCGCCGTTTGGTCCCTCTGCGCGCTCGACATGGGGCATGTGGCGGTTCTCGACCGGTTTCAACAAATCGAGCCAAAAGTCCTGATCCTGCAAGATGGATACGTGCACGCAGGCAAGACCATCGACAAGCGGGCGGTTCAGGCGGGTATCGTAGTCCAGCTGCCTTCGCTCGAACATGTTGTTAACGTTCCGGTTATTGGGGAAGCGGCCAGCGGGCATATCGAGTGGTCAAGCCTGACGGAGGATGATGTCCCGTTTGATGTTACCGGGCTTCCCTTCGATCATCCGCTATGGATCGTCTATTCGTCCGGCACGACGGGCAACCCCAAGCCCATCGTGCATGGTCATGGCGGCATCACCCTGGAACTGGCCAAGACGGGGTTGCATGCAGCGGCCCAGCCCGGTGACCGGACCTGCTGGCTGACCTCATCGGGCTGGATCATGTGGAACGCTCAATGGGGGAGCCTGATGCGGGGCGCGACGGTCTGCTTGTTTGATGGCGCCCCAAACCATCCGGACCTCAACACGGTTTGGCGCTTTGTGGCCAAGGAAGGCGTGGCGAGTTTCGGGGCAGGGGCCGCGTTCTTTGATGGGTGCCGGAAGGCGAATGTTCGGCCCGGTGAGTTAGGCCTCGACGCGCTAAGCCATATCGGCTCCACCGGGTCACCCTTATCCGCGGACGGGTATCGCTGGATCTATGACGCCGTGAAATCTGACGTCTGGCTGGCTCCGATCTCTGGTGGCACGGATTTCGCCGGTGCGTTCGTGCTGGGTCACCCGGGCATGCCGGTGCGGGCTGGCGAAATGCAGTGCCGTGCCTTGGGCAACGCGGTCAAGGCGTTCGATGTGCATGGTGACGACCTGATCGGAGAAGTCGGCGAACTGGTCTGCACCGAGCCCCTGCCGTCGATGCCGCTGTTCTTCTGGGGTGATGAGGACGGGTCGATCCTGCACGACAGCTATTTCGACACCTATCCTGGCATCTGGCGGCATGGTGACTGGATCGAGATTACGCCCGACGGCGGTTCGGTGATCTATGGCCGGTCCGATGCCACAATCAATCGCAAGGGGCTGCGGCTTGGTTCGGCTGAAATTTATCAGGCGGTTGAGGGCCTTGATGCGGTGGCGGATAGTCTGGTTGTCGATCTGGAGTTTCTGGGCCACGACAGTTTCATGCCGCTCTTTGTCGTTCTGGCGGATGGATTGACGCTCGACCATAGCTTGAAAGAACAGATCAACGATGCGATCAGGGCTGGGGTATCGGCTCGGTTCGTTCCCAACGAGGTTCACCAGATCGAAGAAGTACCCCGGACGCTGTCGGGCAAGAAACTGGAGGTTCCGGTCAAGAAGCTGCTGCTTGGCGGTGATCCGGGAAAGGTCGTCAATCGCGACAGCATGGCGAACCCGCAGAGTTTTGAGTTCTTCGTCGAATTCGCAAAGGCGCGTGCATGAATGAAGCACATCAGACCCTTCTTGATCTTCTCACGGTCGAACCGCTTGAGGTCGATCTTTTTCGCGGCATCGGATCTGGCGGCGAAACGCCCACCCGCATCTTTGGTGGGCAGGTCATCGGGCAGGCGCTGGCAGCGGCCTATCAGACAGTCGAAGACCGGCTGTGCCATTCGCTGCACGCCTATTTCATTCGGCCGGGTGATCCGTCGATTCCCGTCATCTATCAGGTTGATCGGGCACGGGATGGCGGCAGTTTCACGACCCGTCGGGTTGTTGCGGTGCAGCACGGTAAACAGATCCTCAACATGTCGGCCTCATTTCACATCGACGAGGCCGGGTGGGACCATCAACATCCAATGCCAGACGTGCCCGGCCCCGAGGGGCTCGAGAGCCGGACAAGTCAACGCAAGGCCAATGCTCACCGGATCCCCGAAAAACACCGCGGCGAATTTCTGCGGCCACGCCCAATCGAGATCCGTGAGGTCGAACCGCGCGACTATTTCAATCCGACACCAGAAGACGATGTGAATCACCTGTGGTTCCGGATGGAGGCGGCCACGGGCTGTTCGCCTCAGATGCAGCATTGTCTGCTGGCCTACGCGTCCGACATGAACCTGCTTGGCTCTTCCCTTCGTCCCCATGGGCTGACGTGGTTTACCGGCGAGGTGATGACGGCCAGTCTCGATCACGCGATGTGGTTTCACGGACCAGCCGAATTCGAGAACTGGCATCTTTATAAAATGGACTGTCCATGGACCGGCGGCGCACGCGGCTTTAACCGCGGTGCGATCTACGCGCGCGATGGCCGCCTTGTCGCCTCGGTGACGCAAGAGGGGCTGGTACGCCCGAGAAAGCGCGACAACAGTTGAGATGATCGAAGACTTCAGGCGCGGGTGGCGCCTTTGTTGCTCCTTCGACCGAGTTGGAGTTTCGCGCTCCACGCGCTGACAAACAGGGCCGACAAAAGCGGCAAAAGCCAGATGACCCGCGACTGATACCGTTCGACGGGCGCCGACAGCCCGCCGAAGATCCCCGCGTTCAACAGCAGCCCCACGATCACCACGGCCAGGACCTTCATGTGCTGACGTGACAATTGCCCGGCACCCGCCAGCAAAAGAAGCGGCGCGCTCAGCAGCCACGTCCCCCAGACGACGATGGGATCGAAGATACGCAAAGCCTCGCGTGCGCGTTCGCCACGTTCCTGCAGTTGCGGGCGGAACCGTTGCCCAAAATCCGTTGCGGCCGAGATGTTTCCGGTGCCGATCATGACAGCCTGTTTCGCCGCGTTGCCGAGCAATGACTGCGTTTGCGCGATCGGGTAGGCGCGAAAGGCACTTATCAGCACCTTGAACTCTTCGGCGCGGATCTGGTCCATCTGATCGGCGGTCAGCGCTGCGATTCCGTCATCGGTCCAGAGGAACGCGCCGACATTCGATGGCAGCTCGTCTCCGAAGATCTCGCACAGGGCAAAGCCGGCATCGGGGCAGGACTGCTTGAGATACCAATATGCCGGGCCATCCTCCAACGACCGCGCCAGCAGGATAGGCAGCCGCTGCGGTGCCGCGCTGGCGTTTCCAAGAACCGCTGAACTGGCCGTGATGTTCAGCAAGGGTGCGAACAGAAGGGGCACCAGCGCTGCGGCGATGAACCCAGCAGACAACCGCCTTTCGACAAGGCGCCAAAGCAAGACGAATGCCACCAAGCCACCCATGAGGGGCGGGTAGCCATAGTGAAACGTCACGCAGAGCGCGGCCAGAAGGGTAAAGAAAACCTTCTGACGCCGTGTGAGATCGTCGTACCGACCAAGCAGCAGCGCGGCGTAAAGAATGACCAGCGCCGCAAAGATGTCGGGCATCAGATAGACCGAGTACCAGGGCAGGGTGCTGACAGCGGCGACCATCGCAATTCCGATCAACAGGACAGCCGGGCGGGCCAGTATCGTGGCGTCGATCAGGGCAAACACAAAGATCAGCGCCGTGAACGCCTGCAGCATCGGTAGAAACCAGAACCCAAGAACGGAATAGGCGGAATAAGCCAGTGCCGAGTAAGTAAAAGAGCGACCGACGGTTGATTGGCCGCCTGCATCGACCTTGAGACCACCAGAGGCGGAATTAGGCGCAGTGCCTGCTGGATCGGCAGCAACTTGCGTGCCTGTTGAAGGAATCAGATCAAACAGGGTCCGCCAGATTGCACCACCACCCCGAAAATATGATGCTGTGTCTGCGAATACGAAGTAACCCGAAAAGACCCACATGGGCCAGCACAGGACAATTGAAAGACCCAGGGCGATCAAGATACCGCGCCAAGTCAGAAGGGGCGTTGTCGGGTTGCCGGTGTCCATATGACCCATCTTTGATCCAAGACGCGCGGTTCAGGTTAATCCTCAAGCGCGCTGACATCCAGAGACGACTTTGATTGGTGGAGTTTTTGCCAAGTCATGATCGAATGTTGCTTAGAATGTGTATCGGCGTTGCTCTTTGGCGGTTTGTGAAATGAAACGATTGCGAATTCTGTTTGTAACCCGAGCGATGCCATGGCCGCTGCATAGCGGCGCCCGATTGCGCGACTTCAACATGTTGCAAGCGCTAAGCGCGGATTTCGCCGTTGATATCCTCACCGTTGGCCGGGACCAGTCCCGCGTGTCTGCGCTGTGTGAAAACGTGCATCTTCCGACCCGGTACTACGGCGATGAAAACCTTTGGCTGGCGTTGAAACGGTGGGGTGCCGCGGCAGTCGAGACATTGCAGGGACCAGAGCCGCTTTGGCTTACATCCAAGACCAATGGCATCCTGCGCCAGGCCATTCGCAGCTTGGCGAATAGGGGTGATTATGACCTGATCCTCGCATCCGAGCTGAGCTCGGTGAGTACTTTGCTTGGCCATACCACCGTCCCCGTGGTCTACGATTCCCACAATTGCGAGTGGCGATTGCTCGACAAGACCCGTGCGCAACACAGTGGGATCAGGCGGATGGTCCTTGACCGCGAAGTGCCGCGCCTGCGCGAGGTCGAACGACAGGCCGTGACCCGTTCCAACATGGTTTTCGTTACGGCCCAATCCGATCTGGAAGAACTGAGCGATCTTGCAGACGGTCAGATGGCCGAGGCCCGGATCATCCCCAGCACAATCGATTTGACCCGCTATCAACCGGTTCGGGATGCGGCTCCGGAACCCAGAACAATTCTCATTCCCGGCAAGTTCGACTGGCGACCCAATCTGATCGGCCTTGAATGGTTTGCCGACGAGGTCATCCCGGAACTGCGGAAAAGAATGAACGGAACGCCGTTCCGCGCTATTGTCGCGGGGCGCATGACAGATGCGACCAAGAGCAAACTGGACGGGATCGAGGGTCTGACAGCGGTGCAAAATCCCGATGACATGCTGGAGTACTTCACCCGTGCGTCGGTGATTTCCGTGCCCGTTCTTGTCAGCAGCGGGACGCGGCTGCGCATTGCCGAGGGCCTGGCGTGCACCCGCCCGATCGTGAGCACCAGCCCAGGGGCTGCGGGTCTTGACCCCGGCGGCAAGATGCCCTGGCTGGTTGCCGACGGGACAGAGGATTACGCCGACGCGCTGGCCAAGGTCCTGCACGATCAGGCCTTGCGCGACGCCATCGCGCGCGACGGCTGGGAGTTCGTTCAGCAATTTGATTGGCAGGCCTTGCGCGCACCGCTTGGCGACGCCTTTGACGGCATGCTCGGATCAATTCAGTGAATACCCCGGATATCAGATTGGCACGCGCCGCGAGCCCGATGCAGTGAAATCGGCAGGACGCAGCTACTTCGAGGGCGCGGCGGCGACATCCGTATCGACGCTCGTCAGCGCAGCCAGTGGCTTTGTCAGCCTCTATTTCCTGACCAGAATTCTCACCAAGGAAGAGTTGGGCGGCTATGCCTTCGCGTTCAGTGTGGTTTCGCTGCTGGCCTTCGTTGCGGCATGGGGGTTTGAGCGCAACCTGATGCTGCGGATCGCGCGGCTCGCTCCGGATCCGAAAGATTTGCGGGGTCGGGGTCTGGTTCTGCGGGCCGTCGGCGTCTCGGCGTTGATCGCTATGGTCCTGATTGCTGGCCTCTACCTTGCTGCCCCAGGGGTTGTGGCGCTTGGGGCGATACCGGAGGCCGAGCCGTGGTTGGTGCTGCTTGTTGTTGCGCTCGTCCCGATGGCGGCATCGGCACAAATGCAGGCATGGTTCCGGGCGAATTCACGTATCGTGACGGCAAGCCTTACAAATGGTGCGGTCAACCTGTCCCGAGCGCTTTTGCTTGCGGGGGTGTTCCTTGCTGGTGGTGGGGTAGGGAGCGTAGCTGCCGCCGTAATCCTCTCGACTCTTGCTCCAGTCCTGATCATCGGGTTCCTCGGGCGCCATGCACGAGACAGACCACCGTCGCACATGCGCCTGCGCGATACGTGGACCGGTGCGGTGATGGTTGTCCAAAAGATCTCAAACTATGGTTTGAGACTGGTTGACGTGATCCTCGTCGGGTTTTTGGCCAGCGGCGCGGCCACTGCCGAATATGCCGTCGCGGCCCGGCTTGCGCTTTTCTGCGGGATGGGCAGCGAGGCGATGCAACCCACCTTTGCACCGCGCGGGAGACGGTATTTTGCGACCGGCGATCTGGCATCGGCTGCGCGCGAATACCACATGGCCCGGGCGGCTGGCTTTCTGGTGTCGCTTGGCGTGGCGATCCTGCTTGTCCTTCTTGGTCCACGGCTCCTCGACGTCTTTGGCGAGTTTGAGGCGGCATTTGGCCCATTGCTGGTTTTGTCGGCAGGTTACATCGTCACGGCAGGGGCGGGGTTTCACTTTTCGTACCTTCAGATGCAGGGCGAGCTCTGGGGCACGACGGTGCTGCGCCTTTCTGGTCTGGCGGTGATGGTGGTGTTGGCATTCCTGCTCATCCCGACACTTGCGGCACTCGGCGGCGGGCTCGCGTTGAGCGGCGCGATCGTCTATCTGAACGCAGCTTCACTCTATTACATGTACAAACGCACCGGCTTTCCCGGCCTGACCCGCGCGTCGGTCGTTCTGACGATGCTGGCAGCAACATTATTGACGGCGGGTGGTCTGGGCCATGTCGCGCCAATGCCGCTCGCCGCGGCGCTTACGGCAGTCGGTCTAGCCGCATTCATGATAGATGATCACGCGAAGGCGGTGTTTCGACTGGTCATACAGGGCTTGCGGCTCGCTGGCTGACCGGCCTGAGCCGCCATCCTAAGTCGAGGCAGGGTAAAGCCGCAGCTTGTCATCGATGTTGAGGTGTTGCGCCCGGTCCATTTCAAACCGCGCCATACGCGCGCGCGATCCTCCGGGACCGGCGACATACCCCATCATTTGCCCCACCGCATCGATCACCAATCCTGTAAGCAACGCAAAACCATGCGTCTTTTCATTGATGTCGGGGAGTTGGCGAAAGACCACCTTGCGCATTCGGACGTAGCGCAGCAGCGGAATGGCCGGGCCGAGCACGAAATAGAGCACGCGCCGCAGCGGCCCCCATCCTTCGTCCCGCGCGCGGTTTGATCCGTAAAGGCGACCGACATCCGACCGCAGGCGTGATGTCGATGACCAGCTAGACGGATTGATGTGGCGAATTCGACCGGCAGGCTGGAAATAGAGTTTCGCGCCTTGTTGCTTGAGGTGTTTGACCACATCCCCTTCGCGGTTGCAGCCCTCTACCACTTGTTCCGGTGTGAGGGCCTGCAAGGCTGACAAACGGAACGATCCGTTGTGATGGCTGATCCAGTCTGTTGGTCCTTCCGGGTTGGCTTCGGCCCAATGGGCGTAGGACAGCATGAAATTGGCCCAACTCAGTTGGGTCGCGGGGTTTGCGTTGATCATACCCGATCCGACACCGTCCGCCCCCGTTTCTTCAAAGGTTTTGATCATGGTCTCGGCCCATTCCGGGTCGGGAAAGGCGTGATCCTCGATCATTGCGATGTAGGGGGCGTTGGCTTGCAGCGACATCCGGGCGGAGCATTTTTCGACCGTATCGATCTCGCGGTCGTCGAAGATACGGTAGGATCCGACCGCTTCCAGCAAAGGCCTGACCGATGTCACATCGGTTCCCGGCTGTACACAAAAGAAGAGCTCGATCCGGTCCGCAATAGTCTGCGCCGCGATGGCGGTCAAAGCCATGCGCGCGCCCTCTGCCCGGTACCCGGTCGAAATGGCAACTGTAATGGCGGGACTGGAAGACGACATTAATCTAAACCCCTTGTTAATGCATTTGCTGATGCGACATGTCCGAGGCCTTCAGCGCGAGTGCCAAGGCACGGCGTCCCACATCCAACGGTACTTCGCTGACCGCTTCGCCATTGGCGGAACTGGCCGCGCGGACAAAACTCCGTAGTGCGGCGTTAAAGGAGGGATCCGGCTTGTAGCGGATATCAAGCGCGTCCCTGGCCATTCCCAGCCTTTGCTTGAGGCGGTCTGGTGCGCTCAGCCTGTGTGCGGGCTGCGAGAACGTCGGGTCCGCATTGCCATAGAGGTCGATCTCAAGATGCCCATCCGTACACAGCAGCTCGACCTTGTGCGCGTTTTGGCCGGTAAGCTGGCCCACCGTGATGCTGACTGTTTGCCCGGACTTAAGCATTGCACTGATCGTGGCAAGGCTGCCTTCGTTCGTGACCTTGGATTGCGCCATGATGGTATCGGGATCGAACTCGGCATCCGCCAAATAGCTAACGATGTCGAAGTGGTGGATTGCCAGATCGGTGATAGCATCGCCGCCAGCACCCGGCGCGCTTTTCCAGCCGGGCAGGTCTCGCTTTTCAGAGGTAAAGAGCGTCCGCACTGCCAACAGGTCTCCCAGGTCGCCACGGGCCAGGGCCTTGTGCGCCATCTGGTATTTCGGATGCAGGCGGAAGTTATGCCCGACCATCGCGATCTGGCTGGCCTCGCGTGCGGCTTCGACCATGCGGGTTGCGTCCTCAAGACTGAGGGCGAGCGGCTTTTCGACGTAAACATGCAGACCGGCATCCAGCGCGGCGATTGTGGCGCTTGCGTGTTCCGACGGCGGGGTACAGATCACCAGCGCATCGACCTCGCCCAGTTCTATCGCACGCTCCACCGTCTGGTAGAGCGTCGCGCCGGGATGGAACCGGGCCATCGCTTTGCGCGCGTTCGGGTCCGGATCGACGATCGCCGTGACCCGTGCCCCCGAGATCTTCGATAGAATTGGGCCATGATGAAATCGCGCCACCCGGCCACACCCAACCAGTCCAATTCGTAATGTCACGTCTCAAAACCTCTTTGTCACTCGATGTCGGCAGGTCGGTCTCGCTTGGCTGCGCATCTCCGCCGCGCGGTTTCGTAAAGCTCTAGCAGGCGCTCGGTGTGCCGGTCCCGGCTAAATTCGCCTTCGGCGCGTTCCCGCCCCTTGTGGCCCATGCGAATGCACATCTCTTTGTCTGTGAGCAGCCTGTACAGGCATGTGCTCCAATCTTGAGCATCCCCGGGCTGCGCGATCAGCCCCGTCTCACCATGTACGACCACGTCAGAGATTGCGCCTGTGTTCGATCCCAAAACGGCCGTTCCGCGCATCATCGCCTCAAGCGTGACATTGCCAAAGGGTTCATGCCAGACGGAAGGGACGGCCTGAACCCATGCAGCCGCCAGTGCCTTGTCCATTTCGTCAATCGTGAGGTGGCCCAGAAAATGGATGTACTGCGCGTGGTCTGCGGCGCGGTCTCGAAGCGCGCTTTCGTCGGGGCCAGTGCCCGCAATCAAAAGTTGCGCATCGGGGACTTCGGCGAGGATTGCGGTGAAGGCATCGATCAGAACGTCGACGCCTTTCTCGCGGGAAAGCCGACCGGCATAGGCCACAGTGGGGTGGGGGGACGGTGAAGCGATGGCCATCCTTGTGTCGGCTGGATTGTTCAAGACCTCGACATTGGGCCAGCCGGCCGCCTCAAAGCGGTCGGCGGCGCGACGACTGAGTACGGTGGTCACGTCGAGAACATCGCGCCATCGCTCGAGCAACCAGCCCTGAAGCTGCGCCATGCGGTAGGTTCGGGGTGACACGCATCCGGTCTCGCGGCAGATCGAACCGGCCAGATGAGCGCAATTTTTTCCGTCCGGCAGCAGTTTGAGACCATTCGGGCAGATTTCCTTGTAGGTGGGGGCCTGATGCAGCACCGGAATGTCCTTGAGCAACGGCAGGATCAATGGCGAGAGTTGCCACAGAAACGAGCGGATGTGGATCATGTCTGGAGGATGCGCCGCCAGTTCCCGCCGCAGTGCATGCCACGCAAGGGGATTGGCGCTTTGCAATGCTACCTGAGCCAGATCGGACCTGCCATGGCACGTCCGGTCAGCGAGCAGGGGGTATCCCTGTATCATCTCGGCAGACGAGGAAAACAGACGTGTCTGGTGGCCGCGATCGCGCAGCGCATCCTGAATGGCCAGCATCTGTAACTCAGCGCCGCCATAGGCACGGCCATGGTCATTGATCAACAGAACTCGCATCGCTTTCCACCATACCAGATGACCATCCGCAGGGTCGTGGGTACACAACCCTTGACACAATGCGATGATTTAGCGCGATCGGGTATGCAAATTGAGCAGTTTTTCAGCGGGCCTTGCCTCAACGGCAAAAATTGGATCAGGTATCCGCAGAGATCGGCCTATTCGGCAAATCATGTCCGGTTGCGATAGATAAGTTAAACAACAGGCTATATTTAGCAGGAGAATTCTTGGCTTGGCTGTGAGCGGCGATTTGAATGCGATGGTTAAAAAAGGGATAAGGTGTGTCTGATCGTGTTGTTGTCATTGGTGGTGGGCCTGCGGGTCTCACTGCGGCCTATGAACTTTTTAAGGTGGCACCTGACCACAAGGTGGTCGTCTTCGAAGCCAGTGACCTGGTTGGTGGCATCGCGCGCACCGAAAGCCACAAGGGATATCGGTTCGACATCGGTGGCCACCGCTTCTTCACTAAAGTCCGCGAAGTCGAGGCGATGTGGCACGAGGTGCTGGGCGACGATTTCATCACTGTCCCGCGCAAGAGCCGGATCTACTACCGCGGCAAGTTCTTCGACTATCCCCTGCGTCTGCTAGATACCCTCGCCAAGATCGGAGTCTATGAGGCTTTCCGCATCTCGGCCAGTTATCTCAAATGGCAGGTCAGGCCGCACCGCAATGAGGACAACTTTGAAGAATGGGTTATCAACCGGTTCGGCGGTCGGCTCTACATGCACTTTTTCCGCAGCTATACCGAAAAGGTGTGGGGTATCTCGCCCAAGAACATCCGGGCAGACTGGGCGGCGCAGCGGATCAAGAACCTAACCCTCACCAAGGCCGTGTGGAACGCGATTTCGGGGGCTAACGACACCGCATCCCTGATCGAAGAGTTCCAGTATCCGCGCCTTGGTCCTGGCATGATGTGGGAAAAGACCGCTGCGCTGATCGAAGATAAGGGCGGCGAAGTCCGGATGCGATCTGCTGTCGTAAAAGTACACCGACAGGACAATCGGGTCACGGCAGTTGACGTGAAACGCTGGGACGAAGACGGTAACGATCTAGGCGAAATTACCGAAACTGGTGATCAGTTCATCAATTCGATGGCCCTGCAGGACTTGATCCTCGCCATGGATCCACCGCCGCCGTCTCATGTTGTCGAAGCGGCCAAGGCTCTGAACTATCGTGATTTTCTGATCGTGACGCTTGTGCTCGACCAAGCTGACCCGTTCCCCGACAACTGGGTCTATGTCCATAGCCCCGACGTGAAGGTCGGCCGGATCCAGAACTTTAGGGCATGGTCGTCAGAACTGTTGCCCAACCCCGATACTGCATCGGTCGGGATGGAGTATTTCTGCCAAGAGAACGATGGTCTTTGGGCGATGTCAGACGAAGATCTGATCGCGCTCGCCTCGAGGGAATTGGACGAGATCCATCTCGCGGATAAGGACAGTACAATCGGCGGCTTCGTGATCCGGCAGCGCAAGGCCTACCCGATCTATGATCCGCAGAGCAAAGACGCGCTAGACACCGTGGCGGAATGGCTGAAGGGTCTCGAAAACTTCCAGACCGTTGGGCGGAACGGTCTACACCGCTACAACAACCAGGACCACTCTATGCTGACGGCGATGTTCGCCGCTCGCAATGTCGCCGGGGCCAATGAGGATATCTGGTCGGTCAACGTCGAACGGTCGTATCACGAGGAAATGGAAGTCGACGAAGACGAGGATTCAAAACGGTACGCAGCCGAATAGAGTAGGGGGCGTCAGACCAGCCTCATCTTGACCAATGCGTATCCGGTGCCGGCGCAGAGGTAATGTAGCCAAAGAACGCCAAGCGCCTTTGCCGCCTGCCGGACCCCGTCAAGCCGCGTTACGAAGGCCAGGAATTCCCGATTGAAGTAGACAAGAGCCGCTATGGTGATCCCGCAGGCGATTGCTGCGCTCAGGCCGATGACCCACGCGAGGGCGGCGAAGATCATGCTGAGACCGACCAGTATTACCGAGGCCTTGCTGTCTAGCGATACGTTCAGGCTTTCAGGGATCCGCTGGCCTGCTGGCGACGACATCAGCTGGGTCCATGGAACTGCGCGATGCCACAGATCGGTTTGCACCATGCCCGGAAGACTCCAGTACTTCTGATGTGATCCTTGCAGGGCAGGGTCGAGTTCGATGCGGTGACCTGCCAGATGCAGCCGCATCCCAAACTCGATATCCTCCATCATGGCCACACTTGCATCAAAGCCGCCGACCTCATCAAAGACATCACGGCGCACTGCACCAAGACCCGTCCAGAACGTCGTTGCCGCGCCACCGTTCTTTTGATGCACGTAATGATGCAACAGATTGCGTACGCGACTGATTGGCTCCGATCGTGTGGGTTTGTCGTCGTAAGACCCGAAAATCGCCGACGGTGCGTCAGGCTGAGTGAAGCGATCCAGAATGCGCTCGCAGACGTCCGGATGAACGATCACGTCAGCGTCCACGAACAGAAGGATATCGGCGTCGACGGCTCGGGCAGCCGCATTGCGCGCCCCTGCAGCACCGAGGTTGGTGGACAGGACAATAGGCTCGATCCCGTATTCGCGGACAATCTCGATCGTCGAGTCGGTGGAGCCGTCATCGGCGATGCTGATCTGATCTGGACGAAAACCTGCAGCGATTAGTCCGTCGATGCAGCGCCGGATGTACCCGGCGGCATTATACGCAGGCACAACAGCTGCAACGGACAATGCTTTGATCTCGCTAACATACTTCATCGAAACGACCTCACCACAAAGACGAGTCCCAACATCCAAACACGGTTAATTACCGAGCACCCACTCAGGATCTGTTAAGTCTTTTTTAACAGAATGCGGCCGTCACACAACGTTTTGTCAAAGAATTGCCGCCAAACCGGCAGGCGAATGACAGAAATGAGTAGGCTTCAGGCAATAATGTGCCCGTTCAACTGGTTACCGGACAATGTTCGGCAACAATCACCCGGAGTTCTCGTTTGTCAGAGCAGCAAAGGGGATGATGGGGTGGACCACCCGCGAACCACATCTGTTGCAACCAAGTTGAAATGTCACTGGTTGCGCAAAGCAGAAGTGTCATGCGGCGCGACGTTAGCAAGGCTTAGCGGCCCGGAGACCTCACATATCGCAGGGCTGAAAAGCCTTGCTGGGAATGCAGTCTGGACTTAGCCAAGCATTATGAGCGGCGACAATATCAACGATCTGGAAATGGCGATGTACGAGACGCTTGTTCCTGGGCGGCCTGAGATCAAGGTTGCCATGCTCATCGTTCGCGCTTTTGGGACTGATGACCTCCCTGCCGAGGATAGCATCGAAGCTGCGCTGGAGCGCTTGGCAGAGCGTCAGGACATTGAGACTTTCGGAATGATCAAACGAAGGAGGCACAGCGAAGTAAGGCGCTTGTTTACCACATCGGCTTAGGTGCTAAGTTCTTCAGCTCTGAGCAGCTCGCTCCGCCCGTCGCCGTTCATAATACGCTTCCATCTTCGAGGGCCGTCCTGGTGGTCGGCGGCCGGTTTTCTTGTAGCCGTTCTTTGCGCTAACGGGTTTGACTTTCGGCGGAGACGCGGCTTTCTCCTGCTCTTTCTTGATGTGGGCCAGCACAGCGCTGAGATGCTTTTTCTCGGTGATCGCAGCATGAGTGACGTGCTGCTGGTGCGGGTCGAAGATACTGCAGGGCTGGGTGACGCCTTTGGCACGGACTTGAATGCGCCCGTCCGGCATCTCGTAGACATCGACGTACTTGCCAACCAATCCGCGCGTCAGGTCGTTGACCTCCAACCGGATGCGCTTGCGGTCATACTTGAGTGTCAAATCCTTGGTGACATAACGTTTGTCCCGAAGGCAGAAGACTTCGGCGAGACGATCTGGCTCGATGTTCAAGGCCCGATGCAAGTTATTCGGTTTGGCCGGAGCCTTTGCAAACTTGGCGTTGTGCCGCTCCATGAAACCCGCCAGGAACGCATTCCCGTCGTCCATGTTCGAGATGTCTGCGATCCGCAGTTCTTTGACCAATCGGTCCTGAAGAGTGCGGTTCGCGCGTTCGACACGGCCTTTGGCTTGCGAAGAATTGGCGCAGATGATCTCGATGTTCAGCTCGGCCAAGGCACGCCCAAACTGGGTCATACCTGTCATGTGTTCGTTGGGCTTGGGAACCCGGAACACCGTGTGCTTGTCACGGTAGAAGGCGACGGGGCGTCCATGCTTCAGTAGATAGCTTTCCAGGGCTTCAAAGTAACTAAAGGTGCTTTCGGACTTCACAAACCGCAGCTCCATCAATGTGCTGGTCGCATCGTCAATGACGACGAGCAGGGTGCAAGGATCGCCCCGATCCTCGAACCACCGATGGTCAGACCCGTCGATTTGAATGAGTTCGCCGAAACACTCGCGGCGCAAGCGCGGCTGGTGAAATGTCCGGCATTGTTTGCGCGAGAGCCAAATGCCGTCTTCCTGCATCCACTTGCGGACGGTCTCGCGCGAGACTTTGAACCCGTGATGTTCGGCCAGCATCTCAGCCGCCAAGGTCGGCCCAAAGTCCGCTTAGCTTTCCTTGATTAGGCTCAGAGCATAGTCACGCTTTGCATGATGAATGCGGTTGTTTGGCGGCTTACCTCGCGCCTTATGCCTGATCGCAGAAGCGCCATCCTGGCGATACCGCTTCAACAGCCGAAAAATCTGCCGACGAGTCAGGCACAGCATGTTCGCTGCATAGCCGACACTCAGCCGTCCATCATCGACCTGCGCCAGCACTTCCACGCGGTTCAACTCGCGCTCGCTCATAACCACCCATCCCATGTCCGCTCACCCTCATCGATTTTTGAGGGCAGAGTGACATTCCTGAATTGCTCATGCGTGACATTTTGGCTTTGCGGCTACACACATCAAAAGACCATAATCAGAATTATGTAAATTATGGGCTAACCCAAAGCATAACCCGCACCGCGCACTGTGCGCACCGGATCGCCGCCGCCGTGTTGAGTAAGCGCCTTGCGCAAACGTCCGATATGAACGTCGACTGTCCGCGTATCGACATAGATGTCGCGGCCCCAGACACGGTCGAGCAGCTGCTCACGGCTCCAGACGCGGCCCGGCTTTTCCATGAACGTGCTCAGCAAGCGGAACTCGGTAGGCCCGAGCTTCAGCTCAGCCTCGCCGCGCGTAACCTTGTGGCTTTCCGCGTCGAGAATAATGTCTTCGAAATGCAGCCGTTGCCCGACGGTCGCCGGACGAACCCGGCGCAGCTGGCTACGGACCCGCGCCATCAGTTCGATCACGGAATACGGCTTGACGACGTAATCGTCCGCACCGGTCTCGAGGCCTCGCACCTTGTCGACTTCCTCGGATCGCGCAGACAGCATAATCACGGGTATGCTACGCGTTTCGGGCCGGATCTTGAGACGGCGACACACTTCGATGCCGCTGAGGTTTGGCATCATCCAGTCGAGCACGATGATGTCTGGCAAGTCCTCGTCCACCAGCAGCAAGGCTTCCTCGCCGTTCTGCGCGCGGCTTACGGAGAATCCTTCCGCTTCGAGATTGTATGCGAGTACCTCGCGTTGTGCCGGTTCATCCTCGACAACCAGAACCCGGGGCTGATCGATGGACATGCGTATTTGCTCCTAGGCTTGTAACGAGGTCTGATCGGCTTTGAGCCGCACGTCATCGGGTCGCTCGCCGCTGACGACGTACACGACCTGCTCGGCGATGGCAGTGACATGGTCGCCCATACGCTCCACGTTCTTTGCGATGAAATGCAGATGCATACACGCTGTGATATTGCGCGGATCTTCCATCATGAACGTCAGAAACTCGCGGAAGAGCGCATTATACATCTGGTCGACATCCCGGTCGCGGGAAATGACATCCACGGCCAGCTCGGCATCGCGCGCCACGTATGCGTCAAGCGCATCCTTGAGCATTCGCTCAACCTCACGCGCCATCCGGCGCAATGCGCCGGCGCTGTCGTTCACCGGAGCAAGTTGGGCCAGGACACTTGTACGCTTGGCAAGGTTTTTCGCATAATCTCCAATGCGTTCCAGGTTGGCGCTAATTTTGATGATCGACAGGATCACTCGAAGATCGATGGCCGTTGGTGCGCGCAATGCGATGACCCGCGCAGCCTCTTCGTTGATCGTTTCTTCGAGCCCGTCGATGGCCTTGTCGGCGTGCCGCACCTTCTCGGCACGCTCTTCGTCACGCTCTTCGAGGCTGACGGCCGCTTCCATGATCGCAGCCTCGACGAGACCGCCCATTTTCATGATCTGGGCTTGAATCGCCTCAAGATCCCGGTCGAAAGCCGATGCGATGTGTTGGTCGGTCATTTGTTTGTGCCTTACCCGATGCGTCCTGTGATATAGCTTTCGGTCCGTGGATCACTAGGATTTGTAAAGATCTGGCCGGTCTCGCCGTATTCCACGAGATTGCCGAGATGGAAGAACGCGGTCTTCTGGCTTACCCGTGCGGCTTGCTGCATCGAGTGCGTCACAATGACGACCGAATAGTTTTCGCGCAACTCGTCAATCAGTTCCTCAACCTGGGCTGTGGCGATCGGGTCAAGCGCAGAACAGGGTTCGTCCATCAGCAGCACCTCTGGCTCCGTGGCGACGGCACGCGCGATGCAAAGGCGTTGCTGCTGGCCGCCGGAAAGACCGGTGCCCGGTGAATCAAGACGATCTTTGACTTCGTCCCAGATCGCACCGCGACGCAGGGATTTCTCAACGATTTCATCGAGTTCGACCTTGTTCTTCGCCAAGCCGTGGATCCGGGGCCCGTAGGCCACGTTATCATATATCGATTTGGGAAACGGGTTCGGTTTCTGGAAGACCATGCCGACCTTCGCACGAAGCTGAACCGGATCCACCTGCTTGTCGTATATGTCCTCGTTGTCGATCAGAATGTCACCTTCGACACGGCATATGTCGATGGTATCGTTCATTCGGTTCAGACAGCGCAGGAATGTCGACTTGCCGCAGCCCGATGGACCGATAAAGGCCGTCACCGTCTTGTCCTCGATGTCCACGTCGACATCCTTAATGGCGTGAGTGTCGCCGTAATAGACCTGCACCTTGCGTGCGGTGATTTTTACTTCCTCAGCGTCCACGTCGCGTTCCACAATTCTCATATCATTCACGGAGGTCTCTCCCTACCAGCGGCGTTCGAAGCGGCGCCGCAGGATCACGGCGATGGTGTTCATGCTGATCAGAAAGATCAGCAGGATAATGATGCCCCCCCAAGCCCGCTCATAGTAGGCCGGGTCGGCACGTTTGGCCCATTCATAGATCTGGGCGGGCATGGCTGAGTTTGGATCAAGAAGCCCCGATGCAATACCATCAGGTGCGTTCGACGCGATAAATCCGACCATCCCGATCAAAAGCAGCGGTGCGGTTTCGCCCAGGGCCTGCGCCAACCCGATGATGGTGCCGGTCAGAATGCCGGGTGCGGCGAGTGGAAGGACATGGTGGAACACAGACTGCATCTTGGAGGCCCCTACCCCCAATGCTGCATCCCGAATGGATGGCGGAACCGCCTTGAGCGATGCGCGCGTCGAGATGATGATCGTAGGCAAGGTCATAAGTGTCAGAACCAGCCCCCCCACCAGCGGGGCCGATTGTGGAAGGTGCATGAACTGTATGAACACTGCCAGACCAAGGATACCGAAGACGATCGAGGGCACCGCAGCAAGGTTCGAAATGTTTACCTCGATCAAGTCAGTGAAGCGATTCTTGGGCGCAAATTCTTCCAAATAGATCGATGCGGCCACGCCGATGGGCAATGACAAGACCAAAACCACCAGCATCATGAAGAATGAGCCCAGCATCGCCACACCTATGCCAGCAGCCTCTGCCCGGCTTTCGGACGCGTCGGCCCCGGTAATGAAGGCCATGTTAAAGGTCTTGCGAACGACTCCTTCTTCGCGGAGCGCATCTACCAGATCGAGGTGTTCGGCGTCGATGTTCTTGTCCCGCGCAACGTCTTCGCGTTTCACCCGGCCCTTGAGATAGCCGTCAACGCGGCTTGAGGCGAGCAGACGAAAGTCGACCGTTTCACCGATCAGATCGGGGTCCGCGATTACCTTATCGCGGACTTGCGCCGCTGCCGAGGCCGAGATCAGCGCCTTCATGTCGCCCCGCTTTTCCAGCGGCGTTTCGATGCCCGCATCCTGAACCTGCTTCAGTACAGCCTCTTGGATCAGAGGCGTGTAGCCGAAGGTCGAGACCTTCTTGATGTCTTCGACGTCGCGATTGCCGTTCTTGTCCAGTTTCTCAGGGTCGAGATATACGGGAACATTGAGGAACGTTTGCTGGAACGCGCCCGTGCCGCTTGAGATGATCGAAACAAGCAGTACGACCAGAAAAAAGATCCCTATGCTGATCCCGGCGATCCCGTACATCCGAAACCGTGTTTCGGCTGCCTGCCGCTTTTGGGTCCGGGCATCGGCGGCGATTAGTGAAACGGCCTGACGTCGCTTTTCGGGCTCGGCAGAAGAGGGAGAGATGGTCGCGTCGGTCATTCATACTGCTCCCGATATTTGCGCACGATATAGAGCGCGAAGACGTTCAGCCCGAGTGTGAGCACGAAGAGCGTGATGCCCAATGCGAAGGCCACCAGCGCTTCGGGTGAGGCAAAGTCGGAGTCACCGGTCAGCTGCGACACAATTTTGGCAGTCACCGTCGTCATGGCCTCGAAGGGGTTGAGCGACAGGCGGGCGGCCGCCCCTGCCCCAAGGACCACAATCATCGTTTCGCCAATCGCCCGCGATGCCGCCAAGAGGATCGCACCGACAATGCCGGGCAAGGCGGCCGGCAACACCACCTGTTTGATCGTTTCGGATTGGGTCGCGCCCAGCCCGTACGAGCCATCCCGCATCGCCTGCGGCACGGCATTGATGATGTCGTCCGACAATGAGCTTACGAATGGGATCAGCATGATGCCCATGGCGATCCCGGCTGTCATCACCGACCGACCGCCCCCCATCCAGCCAAGCCCGTCACTGCCGAAGACCGACATCAAGAGCGGACCAATGGTCAGCAGCGCAAAGAGACCGTAAACGATGGTCGGGATCCCGGCGAGGATTTCGAGCAGCGGCTTGGCAAAGCCGCGCACGCGCGGGCTGGCATATTCGGCGAGGTAGATCGCTGAAAAGAGGCCAATCGGCACGGCAACCAGCAGGGCGACGATCGAGATATAGATCGTACCCCAGAGAAGCGGCAGAATACCAAGGCTGGACGCGCCGCCACGTCCAGAAAAGCTCGGGGCCCATTCCAGTAGTGTGAAGAAGTCGGCCGCAGGATAAAGGCGGAAGAATTCGACGGTATTGAAGATCAGCGACAGGATAATGCCGATCGTGGTCAGGATGGCGACCGAGGCGGCGGCGATCAGGATGGCCAGAATGCCTTGCTCGACCACGTTGCGCGCGCGGAAATCACGACCGCTTTGCAGAACGCCCCAGGCACAACCCCCAAGAGCGACAGCGATCACCGCAATTGTCATGAGCAGGTTAGAGGTGCCACTCATCTGCCTGTGGGCCTGCGCGGCCCGAAGGACCGGCTGCGTGATCTGGTTGGTCACGACTTGACCCGCGGCTTTGAGGCGCGCCGTCATGTCGGTGAAGTCTGCCCGCCCATTGCGCGCCGTGTCCTCGTCGATGAAACCGCGTTCGACAGCGCTCGACAATCCGTTGGAAGCGCGGCGAACCTCGGCCATCACGAGGCCGATATTCGAACCTTCGGCGATCTCAGCTTCTGGGATCATCTGGGCAATGCGGCTCTCGATCACCAGTGGCTGCGCCAGCATCCATATGACCATCAGGCCAAGGGCCGGCACGACCCCTTTGAGGAAGGCGTTCGAGCCATAGTAAACCGGTAGAGAGTGCAAGCTACGGCTGTCGTTACCCGCACTGGCCAATGCCCTTTGTCGACCAAGGACAAAGCTTACGGCTGAAATCGCGAGAACGATCACGGTAAGCCAGAAAACAGGCATTTTGCCCCCAATTATTGCCAGATTTTAGACCGCCAGGTTCCGGTGGCGGGCGGCGCTTTCGCAGCCGCCTGCCACCCTACTTTTGTGGGCTGTGATAGCCAGTTGCCCTAAGGCAATTAGCTGCTGCCGCCCATTGTCTGTTCGCCGGAAACGGCGTCTTGTGTTTGGCTCAGCTCAGGATCCGAAACCAGGCCATAGGCGGCCAGAGGGCCGTCGGGACCAGCGATCTCGTCCGAGATGAAGAACTCAGCATATTCCTTAAGACCTGGAATCACGCCGATGTGTGCCTTCTTGATGTAGAAGTACAGCGGACGCGAAACCGGATACTCGCCGGCGGCGATTGTCTCGGTTGTCGGCTCAACGCCCGACATTGTCGCAACTTTCAGCTTGTCGGTGTTGTTCTCGTAGAATGCGAGGCCGAAGACACCGATACCGTTAGTGTTGGCGTCGATCGATGCCAGCGTCTCGGTGTAGTCACCGTCGATGTCGACCGAACGACCGTCGGTGCGAACCTCGAGGCAAGCGTCCTCCGCATCGTCTTCCGACATGCCGCCAGCCATCATGGCTTCCATGGCGCCTGTCGCTTCACAACCGGCCGCGATTACTTTTTCTTCAAACACTTCGCGCGTGCCGTGCTTGGTGCCCGGGATGAACGCCAGGATGTCCGATGCGGGCAGGTCGCTGTTGAAGTCCGCCCACTGAGTATGCGGGTTGTCGACCAGTGCGCCGTCAACCATGACTTTCGGTGCCAAAGCGTTGAAGATGTCGGATGGTGTAAACGCGTTGTATGCAGGGCCGTCGATTTGCGAAGCAAACACGATGCCGTCATAGCCGATGCGGACTTCGATGATGTCGGTCACGCCAGCTTCGGCACATGCCTTGATCTCTTTTTCACGGATTTTGCGGGACGCGTTCGCGATGTCGGTGTGCTCGGTGCCAACGCCCTGGCAGAAGCGCTTGAGGCCAGCTGACGAACCGCCGGATTCCACGACCGGTGTCGGGAAGTCGAAGTTTTCGCCGAATGCTTCCGCAACGATCGAAGCGTAGGGCAGAACGGTCGAAGAACCTGCTACCTGAACCTGATCACGCGCGGATGCAGCTGTTGCCGCAACGGCAGCAATCGCCACAGCCGATGTGGTGAGTTTCACAAACGACATGAATGTCTCCTGTCTGAACATTTTTTTGGATGATCCCCCCCATGAGGACCTTGAGCCCTTCACTAGGCCGGGCGCGCGATGCTTTTGTGTACTTTTGGTAACAGTTTTATGACAGTCCAGCAGGTGCCGTCGGGTCAGATTGAGAAACGGTTAATCGGCAGAATGACAGTGAAGGTCGCACCCTCGCCCACATCGCTTTCGACCCTCAGCCGTCCCCTGTGCCGGTTGATGATATGTTTCACGATTGCCAGCCCCAGCCCGGTCCCGCCCAAGGCCCGGCTTCGGTGATCATCGGCCCGATAGAAACGTTCAGTCAAACGAGGCAGATGCACCGGGTCGATGCCCGGCCCGTAATCTATGACCTGCACTCTTACCCCTGGTGATCGCAGGGCCGGCTCGCGCTCGCTGGCGGTCAGGCGAACGGTCACGCGCTCACCCGACGACCCATACTTGATCGCGTTCTCGATCAGGTTCGTGAACACCTGTGTCAGCTGGTCGGGGTCGCCGATCATCTCGACCTCGTGATGTGCGAAATCGGGTTCGATAGTGACGTTGGCCTCGTCCGCAAGCGGCCGGATCGAACGGAAGACCGAATCAAGAATATCGGTTAGAACGACCCGCTCGGTGGGCCGCACCCGCTCATCGCCTTCCACCCGGCTGAGAGACAAAAGATCGCCGACCAGCCGGTTCATCCGCTCCGCCTCGCCGCGCATGATGTCGAGGAAGCGGATCGCGGCATCCGGGTCGCTCCGCGCGGGGCCGCGCAGCGTTTCGATAAAGCCCATAAGCGCCGTCAACGGCGTACGAAGTTCGTGGCTGACATTGGCGACAAAATCCCGCCGCATCTGCCCGGCCTGTTCGACATGGCTGACATCCTCAAAGCACAGAACCACCGCGCCAGCGTCCTGCTGGCCGACACCCTGCACGCTTCGGCAGCTCACCCGATAGGTCGTATCCTGAACGCCGTCATTCGACAGGAATTGCGTCTGTCGCCGCGCACCATCCTGCAGGCAGGCTTCGACCATATCCAGAACACCGGGCTGGCGCAGCATCGTGACGTAGTTGCGGTTCAGGATCTGTTGGCCCAGCAGCGTAAGCGCGTCCGGATTTGCCGCGATGATCCTCTCGCTTGCATCAATGGCGAGGGATGGCAGCGGTATCGCGCCAAGCATCGACTGAAGGGTCTCGTCGCTCATGGCGCTTGCTACCTGGACGAGGCCGCGTCAAGCGCGGTAGCAAAGACATCGCACAGCGCATCCGGGTCTTCCAACCCGACCGACACGCGAAAGAACCCCTCGCTCATCCCCAGTTTCGCCCGTTCTTCCGGGCTGAGTGCACGGTGAGAAGACGATGCCGGATGCGACAGCGTGGTGCCGACGTCCCCCAGCGTGGGGGCAAAACTCAACGCCTCGGCCGCTCGGGTAAAGGCATTGGCCGCCGCCCTGCCCCCTGCGATCTCGAAGCTGACCATATTGCAAAAGCGGTCACCCAGCAGCGCCTTTGCGCGGCTGTGATCAGGATGTGCGGGAAGTCCGGGATAGATAACACGCTGAACTTGATCGTTGTCTGACAGTTCCTTGGCCAGCCGCGCCGCAGTGGCCTGCGCGCGCTCGAACCGCAGATCAAAGCTGAGCATGCCGCGTTCGGCCAGCCAGCAGTCAAATGGGCTGGGCGTCATGCCTGTGGTCACGGCAAAAACCCGCATCCGGTCGGCGAGGCCCGCATCCCGCGCGGCGACATAGCCCAGCATGACGTCGGAATGACCGGCAAGCAGTTTGGTGATTGAGTGGATGATAATATCGGCGCCATGCGCAAATGGTTTGAAGGCCGCCGGCGTGGTAAAGGTGTTGTCGATAGCCAGCAGAACGCCCCGTTCTTTGGCCAGAGCGGCAAGGCCCGCAATATCCGCGACCCGCAACGTCGGGTTCGACACGACTTCGACGAGGATAAGTTTGGTTTCCGGACGGATCGCGTCGCCAACGGCCTGAACATCACCGGCATCGACTAAAGACGTGGCAATGCCCAGACGCGGCAGATCCTCGGCCATCATCCGCAGGGATCGGCCATAAAGCTGATTGCCACCGATCACGTGATCGCCGCTTTGAAGCAACCCCAGCAACACGGAAGAGACAGCCGCCATGCCGCTGGACGTGATGAGGCCCGGCTTGGGCGCATCCTCCATCCGGTCGATCATCGCGGCCACCACATCCGCATTGGGATGTCCTTCGCGGCTATATGTATAGCCTTGCAGCCCACCCTCATACTGAGCGTCCAGCATATCCGGCGTGTCGCTTGCATAAACCACTGCCGGGCTGAGCGGTGTGACAACCGGATGGCTGGCACTCGCGGGCAAGGGCGTGGGTCTCATCAGCGAACCGCGGGCATTCTTCTTCATTAAAGCGCCCTTAGCTGCTCGCGAAACTTGCGCATGTTGTCCTGGTAATGCAGGGCCGAGGCTTCGAGTGCGCTGAACGCCTGCTTGTCAAGTTCCCGAACGACCCGGCCCGGCGCGCCCATGACCAGGCTTCCGTCGGGTATCTCCTTATTCTCGGTGATGAGCGCCCCCGCCCCGATCAGGCAGTTCTTGCCCACCTTCGCGCCATTCAGAACCGTCGCGCCCATTCCGATTAACGAGTTGTCCCCGATCGTACACCCGTGAAGCATCGCCTTGTGCCCGATGGTGCAGTTCTTGCCAATGGTCAGCGGATAGCCCGCATCGATATGCATGACTGTGTTTTCCTGCACATTGGTGCCCGCGCCGATCCGGATTATTTCGTGATCCGCTCGGATCGTGCAGCCAAACCAGACGCTCGCGCCCTCTTCCAAAACGACCTTGCCGATCAGGTTCGCATCCGGGGCGACCCATGTATCCGCATGGATTTGCGGCGCGTCCGCGCCAAGAGCATAGACGGTCATGTCACGTCCTCGAATTCTGTGTGCAAGCTGCGCACGTGGTCGTTCAGATCGAGTTGCTGGAGGCGCCGAAGCCGGGTCGCCTCGATGATCGTTTTCAGCTGCGCTTCGGTTTGGTTCAGATCGTCGTTCACCAGCACAAAATCGTACCCATCCCAGTGACTGATTTCATCCCAGCTCTTCTGCATCCGCCGTGCGATCGTGGCGTCGTCGTCCTGCCCGCGGGTTTCTAGACGGCGGCGAAGTTCGTGAATCGACGGCGGCAACAGGAAGATCGAAAGGGTGTGCTGACCCATTGAGGAATTCCGGATCTGCTGCGCTCCTTGCCAATCGATATCGAACAGGACATCGTGGCCGGCTTCGATTGCTTTGCGCACCGGCTCTTCGGGCGAGCCGTAGAAGTGGCCGAAGACGTAAGCGTGTTCCAGCATCTTCGAATCCGCGACCTGGGATTTGAATTCCGTATTTGTCGTAAAGTGGTAGTCTTTTCCATCCACTTCCCCCGGCCGGGCCGCTCGGGTCGTGGCCGAGACTGAGAAGACGATGTTTGGATCCCATTCCCGCAAGCGTCGGGCCAGCGTGCTTTTGCCCGCGCCCGAAGGCGAACTGAGGATGATAAGAAGGCCCCGGCGCTTGGTCATGCCCTACTCCACGTTCTGCACCTGCTCGCGCATCTGGTCGATGAGTGCCTTGAGCTCCAGCCCGACGCGGGTCAGATCTCTATCCTGCGACTTCGAGCAAAGCGTGTTGGCCTCTCGGTTGAATTCTTGCATCAGGAAATCGAGCTTGCGGCCGATCGGCCCGCCCAGTTCGATCAGATCGTGTGCAGCACTGACATGCGCACTCAGCCGGTCGATTTCTTCTGTCACGTCGGCCTTCACAGCCAGCAGGGCAAGTTCCTGCGCGACCCGATCCTCATCGATCCGGTCAGCGGCTTCGAGAACGCGCTTGAGATTTGTCCGCAGGCTTTCGGCCACCTGACCCTTGCGCGCCTCGGCCAGTTCATCTGCTTCGACAATAAGTGCCGACAACTGGTCAAGCTGGCTACGCAGCAATGCACCAAGCCGCGTCCCTTCCTCTTGTCTCATCTCGTCAAACGCGTCGATCAACTCCTCGATCTGAGGCAGCAGCGCTTGCCGGACCCGGGTCGTGTCGTTGTCGTTGCTTTTGCTTTCAAGTACCCCACGAACCGAGGCGATATCGGCAGCCGAGGTTTGCGCCAGCGCATAGCCCTTGACCGCCGCCTCGCCCTCGATCGCCTTCAGTGCCTCGATGACGGCGCGCAGCTGTATGCCATTCAAGCCAACAGGCGCGGTCTCATCGTCACGGCTGAGGCGCAGCGACAAGGTTATCGAACCCCGCTTTACCGCGTCACTGACCATCTTGCGCAGCGTCATCTCAAGCCCGTCCACCCAATCGGGGACACGCAATCGCAGATCAAGGCCCTTGTTGTTCACGCCTCGAATTTCTGCTGTCCAGCGATAGCCAACTGCGTCGCCGTTGCCCGAGGCAAAACCTGTCATGGATCGAAGCGGGTTGTCGGTGGGGGTCGTCATGATGCTGGCTTACGCGGCTTGTCTCGCACTGGCAAGCGGCACCGCAAGCCCTGTTCTACCTATGAGTTAACCAATGGTTAGGAAATTGCGTGAGATGCGCTGTAATTTTGATATGAATGAATTGCGAATTGGGTGGGGGCCCTTTCAACCGGTTGGTGGCCGGTATCGGGATCGAGTGGAAGTTGTGAGATGGACAAGACTGAGCAAAAAGCACAAAATGTTATCGCTATGAGCGAATTCAAAAACGATACCGGCTTTACGGCCATCGCCCAGATTGAAGGTTACTGGGATGCCCTGCGCGGTGCGCGGCTGATGCCGAAACGGTCCGAGATCGATCCGCGCGGTATCGAAAGCGCCCTGGAATTCACGTTTGTGCTGGAACGCATCGCGCCCGGTATGGCGCGGCTGCGCATCGCCGGCTCACATCTGAGCGATCTTATGGGCATGGAGGTGCGAGGTATGCCGCTGACGTCGTTTGTCTCTCCCGGCAGCCGGCGTCAGCTCAGCGATGCGATGGAAGAGGTCTTTCAGCGACCCGCCGTTTGCGAATTGCGTCTGTCGGCCGAAACCGGTCGCGACAAGCCCCCGATGGATGCCCGCCTGATCCTCTTGCCGCTAAAAAGCGATCTCGGTGATGTCAGCCGTATACTCGGTTGCCTTGTAGCCCGCGGCGATATCGGCCGTGCGCCCCGCCGTTTTGAGATCATCGGTGCACGCATGCGCCCCATCACCTCGGTTGCCGAAGTTCCCTGTGAGATGCCGAAGGTTTCCCCCGCTGTCGAACCAGCGGTGGCGCCCGATCGTGCCGTGCCGGGTTTTGCCGAGGCCGAATCCGGTTTTGCACCCCGCCCATCACGCACGGACGTACCGTATCTGCGACTGGTCAAAACGGACGACTGATCCCGCCGCCCGATATTGCATTGCGACGCAGGGTCATGACCCGCGCCGCACGCAGTGTCAGACTGCTGCCCGATCTGCCCGCTTGTTCCGCAGGGCGGACAGTTCCTCAGCCACGAGAAACGCGAGTTCTAGCGACTGATTTGCATTCAGTCGGGGATCGCATGCGGTGTGGTAGCGGTCACTGAGGTTCTCTTCGGTAACCGCATGAATACCGCCTGTGCATTCGGTAACGTTTTGGCCGGTCATCTCGAAGTGAACGCCACCAGGGACCGTTCCTTCGGCCTGGTGCACCGCGAAAAACTCGCGCACTTCCCGAAGGACCGCATCAAAGGGCCGGGTTTTGTAGCCGGTCGACGACTTGATCGTGTTGCCGTGCATCGCGTCGCATACCCAGACAACCTCGGCCCCCTCTTCCCGCACGGTGTTGATAAGGCGTGGCAGGTGTTCGCCCACCTTGCCCGCACCGAAGCGTGAAATCAGGGTCAGGCGACCAGCCTCGTTCTCGGGGTTCAACTTGGCCATCAGGATCTTGAGATCTTCGACCGTCATCGATGGCCCGCATTTCAGGCCGATCGGATTCTGAACGCCCCGCGCGAATTCCACATGGGCACCGTCCGGCTGGCGCGTCCGATCACCGATCCAGATGAAATGGCCGGACCCCGCGAGCCATTTGCCCGAAGTGCTGTCGAGACGGGTCAGAGCTTCTTCGTATTCCAGCAGAAGGGCCTCGTGGCTGGTGTAGAATTCGACCGATTGAAGGGTGTGTGCTGTGTCCTGCGTCACGCCCGCGGCCTGCATGAAGTCCAGCGTATCCGTGATCCGGTTCGCCATTTCGCGATAGGCTTCGGCGTTTTCGCTTTCGGTAAAGCCAAGGGTCCAGGCGTGCACCTGATTCACGTCTGCGTAACCACCCGTCGAAAAGGCTCTGAGCAGGTTAAGGGTCGCCGCCGCTTGCGTGTAGGCCTGCAACATTCTGGCCGGATCCGGTATCCGCGCCTCGGGCGTGAATGCCAGTTCGTTGATGATATCGCCGCGGTAGCTGGGCAATTCGACGCCATCTAACGTTTCTGTGGGTGCACTGCGCGGTTTGGCGAACTGGCCGGCCATTCGGCCCACCTTGATGACGGGTACCTTGGCGCCATAGGTCAGAACCATGGCCATCTGCAGCATGACCTTGAACGTGTCTCGGATCATATCCGCGCTGAATTGTTCGAAGGATTCGGCGCAATCGCCACCCTGCAGCAGAAACGCCTCGCCCCGCGAAGCCTCCGCGAGGTGGCTTTTGAGCCGCCGCGCTTCACCCGCAAATACCAGGGGCGGATAACTGGACAATTGCGCCTCAACCGCGTTCAGGGCCGCAGCATCGGTATAGTCGGGCATCTGAACCCGCGGTTTGGCCCGCCAGTCAGATTTATTCCAATCGCTCATTGCTCGTCTCCGCATGAAGGTGCGTCTTTGTCACCGCGGGGCAGTCTATACAAAACGACAAGACAAGTGACCATATCCGAATTGTCGGTACTTGACCTTGGCGTTTGGCCGTGCGCAAGCTGATCCAAAGGCTGCCACAGTGCCGGTAATTCACTGGTGCTCAACGAATAAACAGGTCCGAGAAGCCGCGATGCCACTACCGCGCCCAGCCCATACTAGCACAGAGCCGGACGCAAAGCCCAAACGCTTTGTTTTTGTTCTGCTTAACAACTTCACCCTGCTTTGTTTTGCTGCAGCGCTGGAAAGCCTCAGGATCGCCAACCGCATGGCGGGGCGCGACATTTATGAATGGCGCATCGTGGGCGAAGGCGGCGAAATCGCGTATTGCTCGGCGGGCACATCGTTTCGGCTCGACGGCGATCTTGAGGAACTCAGCCGTGACGACACGGTGATGATTTGCGGCGGCATCGACGTGCAGTCAGCGACAACAAAGAAGCTGCTCGGATGGCTGCGGCGTGAGGCCCGCAAGGGCGTGCCAATGGCGGGCCTTTGCACAGCGGCCTATTCGCTGGCCAAGGCAGGGCTGCTCGATGGCAAGAAGGCGACGATCCACTGGGAAAACCAGGACAGCTTTATCGAAGAGTTCCAGGAGGTCGAGTTGACGAAATCGGTGTTTGTGGTTGATGGCGGCCGGATCACAACCGCCGGCGGTACGTCGTCTATAGATCTGATGCTCAAGATGATTGCTGACGATCAGGGCGAGGACCTGGCGAATGCCGTGGCCGATCAGTTGATCTATTCGGCAATTCGCACGGATCAGGATACGCAGCGCCTGTCCGTTCCGACCCGTATCGGGGTGAGGCACCCCAAGCTGAGCCAGGTCATTCAGATCATGGAAGCCAATATCGAAGAGCCGATCAGCCCGTCGATTCTGGCCAAGGATGTGGGGATGTCGACGCGCCAGCTCGAGCGGCTGTTCCGCCGGTATCTGAACCGCAGCCCAAAGCGGTATTATATGGAATTGCGCCTGCAGAAAGCGCGTAACCTGCTCATGCAAACTGATATGAGCGTGATCAATGTCGCCCTGGCCTGCGGCTTTGCATCGCCCTCACATTTCTCAAAATGCTACCGGGCGCATTATGACACTACGCCCTACCGTGAACGGGGGACCCACGCGGCCCGTTTGTCGGTCTAGACCTTCGCAACGCTCTCCTAAGTGTTGCGACCAACGGATTGCTGACCGCGAACTATTGCTAATGTTGGTCAGTAAATGCCTGGAATGACGCGATAGCGGGTCCGGGTCGCAAAAACCTGGTACATCTCGTCGTTCAGCAACAAACGCTCTTCTGCGGCGATCCGTTTGACGAATAGGAACCAGCAAAGCCCGATGATCAAGATGTTGATCAGGGTCGGCCCCGCAAGCAAAATGCCAATCTGCGATAAGACATAGCCCAGATACATCGGATGCCGCACAAATCGATAGAGGCCGGTTGTCTTGACGCCCCGATTGGCTGCCACCACCCCAAAACTGCGACGCAGGGCAAGTTTCGCCAAAACGTGGATCGCAAAGCCTACCAAAAGTACTCCGTGCACGACGATGGGTGGGACAAGGGCCGCCCCACTTGGAGGAACGATCATGATTGCAAAAAACGTTCCGGCAAATCCGAAGATCCAATCATCAATCCTGAGGCTAAGCTCTTTTGGCGCGCGCCGGAGCAGGACGAAAACCAACACCACAAGCTGGTCCAGCGCATATATCAATGTGACAGGTGACCCGGTTTCCACGTAATTGTTGATCATCCGGTAGGCAAAGAAGACGAACGCGGTCGCCAGCAGATACTTTTCGGCGGCGTCCAGCGTTGCCGCCCGGACATGGCGCTGCAATTGGATGTTCAACTTTTCCAAGGCCCCGGGCCGCATTGTTCAATACAGTGCGATACATCTAGCGAGCCAACATGGTAACTTTCAGATATGTCAAAGGCGAAACGAAGGCGGGCCGGACGAGGCGGCAAAAAGACCTGGCTGCGCTAGCGGGCCATTCTGTAGACGCTTCCATCGCCAACACTCACGAACCAGATGCTGCCGTCATCTGCCTGAATAATGTCGCGTACACGGTTGGTTTCCGGCGATTTTATCTGTTCAACTTCTTGCGCCGCGCTGCCCCCGAGATCAAGGCGGGAGATATAATCGAACTTGAGGCTACCCACGAACATGTCGCCCCGCCATTCCGGGAACATCGCACCGTTGTAGATCAACAGGCCGGATGGCGCGATTGACGGATCCCAGTAGAAGGCAGGCTGCTCCATCCCCGCTTTCGAGGTGCCTTCGCCGATTTTGGCGCCGGAGTAATGCCGACCGTACGAGATGACGGGCCATCCGAAATTGGCACCTTTGACGACGCGGTTCACCTCGTCGCCACCGCGCGCACCGTGCTCGGCAGTCCAGAGTTGGCCGTTGCCATCTAATCCTGCGCCCTGCGGGTTCCGGTGACCGTAAGACCAGATTTCAGGCTGAACGCCATCTGTCCCCACAAACGGATTGTCAGCCGGAACCGTGCCGTCGCGATTGATCCGGATGATCGCGCCATTGTGGTTTCCGCGATCCTGCGCACTTGGCCGGTCGCCGCGATCACCGATCGTCACAAAAAGCGTGCCGTCCGGAGCTTCGACGACTCGGCTTCCGAAATGGCGACCGCCTGACCCACCCGGCGTGCTTTCAAAGAGGTCCCTGACGTTTTCAAGCCGCCGCCCATCATCGCTGAGCCGTCCAACGGCCAAAGCCGTGCCAGATCCGCCGCCAGATTGCGGTTTCGAATAGGTCAGAAAAACTTCGCGCGTTTGGGCAAAATCGCGCGGGATCGTCACGTCCAGCAATCCGCCCTGCCCTGACGCCGCGACGCGCGGCACACCGGCGACGCGCCGCGCGCGATCGCCGCTTGCCAAGATCAGACGTCCGCTGCGTTCCGTGATCAGCACCGATCCGTCCGGCAGAGGCGCGACCCCCCATGGCGTATCGAGGCCGGTGATAATCGGGGTCACAGTAACCGGGCCAAGCGTTGTGTCGAGGGCCAGAGCGGGTGCGGCGCAGAACGCCAGAATGAGCGAGAGCATGCGTTTCATTTTACTGATCCGTTAGCGGCGTTTATTGCCCAAGTATGACCGGTTTTTGCGCGGTCCAGTCCCCTAGCGGAAATGTGCTTGTTTGCGCTTTCCTTTTTTTCAGCCCCCGAATAGGTTTTTGGCCGGTACAAAAGAAAACCGTACAGGGAGTAAACCAATGAAGACAATGCTCACAGCCTGCGCCGCATCGGCGCTGCTTGCTGGTGCTGCGTTCGCTGGCGGACACGCCAAAGAGGTGAAGATCGGCATCATTCTGGGCTTCACCGGCCCGATTGAATCGCTGACGCCCTCGATGGCAGATGCCGCCGAACTCGCAATGAAAGAGGTCACCGACAGCGGGCTGTTGCTGGACAGCGCGACCGTCACATCGGTGCGTGCGGACTCGACCTGTATCGACGCTGGTGCTGCCACAGCCGCGGCTGAGCGCCTTGTTACAGGTGATCAGGTCAACGGCATCATGGGTGCGGATTGTTCGGGCGTGACCGGTGCGATCCTTTCGAACGTCGCCGTTCCGAACGGTGTTGCGATGATCTCGCCGTCGGCGACCTCGCCCGCCCTTTCGACAGCTGAGGATAATGACCTCTTCTTCCGCACGGCACCATCTGATGCCCGTCAAGGTGTGGTGATGACCGAAGTCCTGATGGAGCAAGGCATTCAGGAAGTCGCGGTAACCTACACCAACAACGACTACGGCAAAGGTCTGGCCGACAGCTTCCAGGCGGCGTTTGAAGCTGCAGGCGGCTCGGTGACGATTTCGGCTGCTCACGAAGACGGCAAGGCCGATTATGCGGCCGAGGTTGGTGCTTTGGCAGCAGCCGGTGGCGACCGTCTGGTTGTTGCCGGTTATGTCGATCAGGGTGGTTCGGGCATCGTGCGCGCCGCCATCGACTCGGGCGCGTTCGACACCTTCCACTTCCCGGACGGGATGATTGGCGCCAAGCTCGAAGAGAACTTTGGTGACGAAATCGAAGGTTCGTCGGGGCAGCATCCGGGCACCGACAGCCCCGGCGTCGCGAAGTTCACCGAAATGGTGGGCGGCGCGTTTGACGCAACCTCACCCTTCACGCCTGAAAGCTATGACGCCGCCGCGTTGATCATGCTCGCCATGCAGGCGGCGAATTCGAAGGACAGCAACGACTATAAGGCCAAGATCCTCGAGGTGGCGAATGCGCCCGGCGAACAGATCTTCCCCGGTGAATTGGCCAAGGCGCTACAGATCCTGAAAGACGGTGGCGACATCGACTATGTGGGCGCAACGGCGGTTGAACTGATTGGCGGCGGCGAAAGCGCGGGCAACTATCGCGAGATCAAGATCGAGGGCGGCAAGATCGCCACGGCCAAGTATCGCTGATCCATTGCGGGTCTTTATCGGACAGCCCGGGGGAAACCTCGGGCTGTCTCAAATTCAGATAAGCCATGGAAAAGTGGTGGGGGTACGATGATCGTCGTCGATAACATCCACAAGCATTTCGGAGGATTTCACGCGGTCGACGGTGCTTCGTTGCGGATTGAACCGGGGTCGATAACGGGCCTTATCGGGCCTAACGGTGCTGGAAAGACAACCCTTTTCAATGTGATCGCGGGCGTTCTTAAACCCACATCGGGCTGTGTCACGATGGATGGTGAGGACATCACCGGGTTGCCGCCCCATACGCTTTTTCACAGAGGTTTGCTGCGTACATTCCAGATTGCCCATGAGTTCCACTCAATGTCTTGCCGCGAAAACCTGATGATGGTGCCGGGGGCGCAATCGGGCGAAACGCTATGGAACACCTGGTTCGGCCGCCGCCGCATCGCAGACGAGGAACGTGCTTTGCGGGCGAAGGCGGACGAGGTGCTTGAATTCCTGACGATCGAGCATCTGGCTGATCACAAGGCGGGTCAGGTCTCAGGCGGCCAGAAAAAGCTGTTGGAACTGGGGCGAACGATGATGGTCGACGCCAAGATCGTCTTTCTGGACGAGGTGGGTGCGGGCGTGAACAGGACGCTGCTTAACACAATTGGCGATGCGATCCTGAGGTTGAACAAAGAGCGGAACTATACTTTCGTTGTCATCGAACATGATATGGATTTTATCGGAAAGATCTGCGACCCGGTGATCTGCATGGCTGAGGGCAAGGTGCTGGCCGAAGGCACGCTGGAAGAAATCAAGGCAAACGAGCATGTGATCGAGGCCTATCTGGGCACCGGTCTCAAGAACAAGGAACTGGCGGAGGCCGGGACATGAGACGCGCCGCTTTCGCTCTTGGCCTTCTCTTATCCTTCGTGATCGGTTCGGCCGCAATTGCACAAAGCGTCGTCGGAACCAGTCTGGTCGAAGGTCGCAAGGTCGAACTCATGTCCGACAACACGTGGCGCTATGCGGCAGTTTCCCCCGACAATTGCGATGATGTCCGTTTGGGTGTCCGTTTCTGTTCGGCTGGCACGAAATGGTCGCGCAGTGTCAACGCCAATCCGGCCGCAAGCGCCACGTACCAATGGTCGGATCGGACATTTGCAATGTATATCGTCGAAGGCGTTGGTACCGATGACGGTTTCGATGTCGACGGATTTACGCAGATCGCCCTCGGGTATGTCGCGACGGCCCAGAAGACCGAGATCGAGAATGTGCCGGTCCTGTCCATCGAGCCGGTTGAGTTGGGCGACGTCGCGGGTCAGACGGTTGTCTATTCCGGCCTCATCCGAGGTGTTTCGGTGGTCTACATCAACTCAATCTTTGTGCAGGCGGACAGATCGCTTCAGATCGTGACCTTTGGTGTCGGTCTTGAGCCCACAGATGAAATGCAGGCCGCCCATGCCAGCCTGATCGAGAATACGCGCCTATGAAATCATGCCATGCAGATTGCCTCGGTCCGGAGGGTGTCGCGACATGAGCGACAATCCCTACCAAGATGACCGGGGCAACAAGGACGCCACGATCACCAACCCGAAAGGTGCTGGCAGTCTGCAATCGAGCCCCGGAACAGGCCAGCCTATGGATACGGCCAGCGCCTTTCTTATTGGCGACCGCATGACGGGCGGCTATGGCAGCGGGCCGGACATCCTGCATGATTGCACCGTGGCCGTGAATCCGGGTGAGATTGCCGTCATCGTCGGGCCAAATGGCGCAGGCAAATCGACCGCCATGAAGGCCATTTTCGGCATGCTCGACGTGCGCCAGGGTTCGGTGCGGCTCGATGGTGAGGATATCACCAACCTCTCGCCGCAGGATCGGGTGGTTCAAGGGATGGGGTTTGTCCCCCAGACATCGAACATCTTCACGTCGCTCACTGTGGAGGAAAACCTCGAAATGGGGGCGTTCATCCGCCGGGACGATTTTTCGGACACGTTGGATCAGGTCTATGGCCTGTTCCCGATCCTGAAGGAAAAGCGCAGGCAACCAGCGGGCGAGCTTTCGGGCGGTCAACGCCAGCAGGTCGCCGTGGGCCGGGCGCTGATGACCCAGCCGAAGGTGCTGATGCTGGACGAACCCACGGCCGGTGTGTCCCCCATCGTGATGGACGAGCTTTTTGACCGGATCATCGAGGTGGCCCGGACTGGCATCCCCATCCTGATGGTGGAACAGAATGCCCGGCAAGCGCTCGAGATCGCCGACAAGGGCTATGTGCTAGTGCAGGGACGCAATGCCTATACCGGGACGGGCAAGGAACTGCTGGCCGATCCCGAAGTGCGCCGTTCGTTTCTGGGGGGATGATACGGCTGGTCTCCATATTGGCCCTCGTGGCGACACCTCTGCAGGCCCTCACGCTGGTCTGCCGGTTTGACCGCGCCTGTTTTACCGGTGATTACCGCTGCGAGGATGCGAACGGGGTGCTCGCAATCACCGATAATGCAGATGACGCCTTCGGCGCATTGCGTGACCAGGGGCCATTCGTCGCGGTTGGAGATATCGAGATGATCGGAGGTGATCCCCTGCCCGACCCGCTGCGCGCCTCAATTTCCGAGGTGCTGATACCGCGTGAACGGGAAGTCGGCCTTCACACGCAAGGTCGCCGCTTTGAGCCCGAGACCGGGCAATATGGCTTTGTCATCCTGCAACCGAACCGGCAGCAAACCCGCTATCTGGTCAGCGCACGCGACGGTGCGGCCCGCTTCTGGTCCCCGGCCGGACGGTTCGGCGCGTTCATCTATCACGGCAATTGCGAGGTCTACGGATGAGGATTGCAGCGACCTGCATCGCGCTGGCCCTGCCATGCGTGGTTTCGGCGACCACATATTGCAGCTTTGAACAGGAATGCTTTGAGGCGGACGCCTGTGGAGATGCGGCATTCCTTTTTGAGTACACCGACAATGCCAATGGGGCGCGGCTGCAGCAGGGTGTTACCGCCTCGACCGAGTTCGGTGATCTGGGCGGCTATGTGATGCGCCGCGATGAGACCTCGGTGTCCTACGCGTTCGAAGGACCGGGTGCCATGTATTTCCTGACCGTTGAGGATGCGGTCGCACGCCTATCCGTCCATATGGAGGGGCCAATTGTTGTCACATATCTTGGACGCTGCGAGGGTCTGTGAGCGGCATGCGATCCATAACGGCGGCAATCGGTTTCACATGGTTTGCTGCCAGCTCAGCGGCGGCGCTCTCCGAGGCGGATCTAACTGCGCGAGGCTATATCGCCATGGACTGCCTCTTCGACCAGCGATGCGTCATTGGCCAGCCCTGCATGCGGGCGTGGCGCGAGGTGCGTTGGATGCTGAGTGACGGCGACGGCGCGGCCTATCAGGTGCGTCGCGGCGGGAAGGTGTCCCGCAAGGCGCTGATGATGAAGGATGCGCGGTGGAAAGACAGATCCCAAGGGCGCGCCATTGTCATGCCGATGCGCGAGGCGGTGGCGTCTCACCTGACCGTCTTCGACGGTGGCGGCGCAATTCAGTCGTTTCAATATGCCGGGGCACCGGGGGCCGGGCAATTCTACTTGGGGACCTGCCAGCTAAAGGGTCTTGAGCCTTGATCGAGGGCCGTGGCGCCAGGTCGACGGCTTGCGGTCTGGGACTCAACCTGATCGCATGCGGAGCAATTCTAAGTGGAGCAGCAGCTTGGGCGGGCATGTGTGAACTGGAGCAAATCTGCCGCGAGGAGACCGCCTGCAATCCGGCCACCCTCATTCTGGAGTGGGACGGCAGCAAACCGACCCATTTTGAAGTTAATGGAGTAACAATGGATGCCACACACGATGAGGGGCGCGAAGAGATTGGCGAGATCAAAACCGCCCAAGGGACTTGGACAGTTGGAGTGAACAAGGACACTATTCGCCTCTCAAATCGATCCTCCATCGGTTGGATCAGCCCTGGCGAGGAGAAGGAAACAGTTTCGTTTTGGACGATGAAGAGGGTCTCCCAGTATCTTGATTATGCGGATGCCCTCGAAAAACTTGTGACATACCGCGGCGTTTGCGAGGAGTTGTTCTAATGGACCTTCTCAACGCCTTCGTCGCCCTCTCCAACTTCGTCTTGGTCCCCGCCATCGCCTATGGCTCCCAGCTTGCGCTTGGGGCGCTTGGGGTTACGCTGATATATGGCATCCTGCGGTTCTCCAATTTTGCACACGGCGACACGATGGCCTTTGGCGCCATGGTTACAATTCTCTTCACCTGGTTGTTCCAGTCGCTGGGCATCACCCTAGGGCCCCTACCAACCGCCCTGCTGGCCCTGCCACTCGGTATCGCCGGATGCATGCTGCTGGTGCTTGGGACCGACCGGTTGGTCTATCGGTTCTATCGCGAACAAAAAGCCAAGCCGGTGATCCTTGTCATAGTCTCGCTGGGTGTGATGTTCATCATGAACGGCCTTGTGCGGTTCATCATCGGGCCCGATGACCAGCGGTTTTCCGACGGCGAACGGTTCATCATTTCGGTGCGGGAGTTCAAGGCGCTCACCGGCCTGAAGGAAGGTCTTGCCATAAAGACAACCCAAGGGATCACGGTGATTACCGCAATCATCGTAGTCGTTATTCTGTTCTGGTTCCTGAACCGGACACGGACTGGCAAGTCGATGCGCGCTTATTCCGACAACGAAGACCTGGCCCTGCTTTCTGGCATCAATCCCGAACGGGTCGTCATGATAACGTGGCTCATTGTGGCGGCGCTGGCCACGATTGCTGGCGTCCTTTATGGCCTCGACAAATCATTCAAACCCTTCGTTTACTTCCAGCTTTTGTTGCCAATCTTTGCCAGCGCCATTGTCGGCGGTCTTGGCAGCCCGGTTGGGGCTATCGCGGGCGGGTTCACCATCGCCTTTTCCGAGGTGATGATTACCTATGCCTGGAAGCGGGTGGCCGGACACGCCTTGCCTGATGCGCTGGCTCCGGACGGACTCGCACAGCTTTTGTCCACCGATTACAAATTCGCGGTCAGCTTCGTGATCCTGTTGATCGTGCTTCTGTTCAAGCCCACGGGGCTTTTTGCGGGGAAAGCGGTATGAGTGAAGCCACACGCAATTTCGGCTATTTCGCACTGGTCGCACTGATGATCGCATCGACCGGGGTGATCTATTCGTGGAACTCAGCCATCCAGATCCTGAATTTCGGGCTGATATCGGCCATCATGGCGCTTGGCGTGAACCTGCAATGGGGTTTTGCCGGGCTTTTCAACGTCGGTGTCATGGGGTTTGTCGCCCTGGGTGGTCTCGCGACGGTGTTGGTGTCAATGGAACCGGTGGAAGAGGCATGGGCCGCAGGCGGCCTGGGTGTGATCCTTGCGCTGATCCTTGGGGCGGCGACCATCGTGGCCGCGATCCTTGTCTGGACACAAATGGCGGCTGGCCGGGCTCGAACCATCATGCTGCTCATCATTCTTGTCGGCGGGTTCTTTGCCTACCGTGCTGTGTTTGATCCGGCAACCTCAGCCGTGGAAGCGGTCAATCCGGCAGGGACCGGATATCTTGGCGGCCTGAACCCGGGGGGCAAGGATTGGGGATGGATGACGCTGTTCGCTTGGCCAGCGGGCGGTTTGCTGGCGGCGGGGGCGGCATGGATCATCGGCAAGACGGCATTGGGCCTGCGCTCCGATTACCTCGCGATCGCAACTCTCGGGATTGCCGAGATCATTATCGCGATCCTCAAGAACGAAGACTGGCTGGCTCGTGGAGTCAAGAACGTCGTCGGCATTCCGCGCCCGGCTCCGTACGAGATCGACTTGCAGAACGATCCCGGCTTTGTTGAGCGGGTGGCGTCACTGGGCCTCGATCCGGTCACGGCCTCCACGCTTTGGGTCAAACTCATCTATGCCATTCTCTTTACAATCGTTCTGCTGATCGTTTTCTGGATGGCCCAGAAGGCGCTGACCTCACCATGGGGCCGGATGATGCGGGCGATCCGTGACAATGAGGTCGCAGCCGAGGCCATGGGCAAGGATGTCACCGCCCGGCACCTGCAGGTCTTTGTCCTTGGGTCTGCCATCTGCGGGATGGCCGGTGCGATGATGACAACGCTGGACGGGCAATTGACCCCGGGCACCTATCAGCCGCTGCGCTTTACATTCCTTGTGTGGGTGATGGTTATTGTCGGAGGATCCGGCAGCAATCTGGGGGCCGTCCTAGGAGGTTTTCTGATCTGGTGGCTTTGGGTGATGGTCGAACCGCTTGGCCTCGGGCTGATGCAGTTGATCACGGCAGGAATGACTGAGGGCAGCGGCTTGCGCGAACATCTTCTGGACAGCGCGGCCCACATGCGACTTCTGACGATGGGGATTATCCTTCTACTGGTGCTGAGGTTCAGCCCGCGCGGGCTGATCCCTGAACGGTGATGCGTTATTGGCGGGCAATCGCGGGCTATGTCGGTCTGGCGGTTCTCGCGCTGCTTGTCCTTCCGTTTTCCTTTCTGGCGGCCCGGCGGGGTCTGCTGGCGCTCAGCGGAAATTATGGCGCGCAGGATCGGCTGTATACGGGTGACGGGGGCCTCAGCGACCTTGCGATCTTCGGGCACATGGCTCTGGGCGCCGTCGTGGCGCTGCTCGCAGTTGTACAACTTGTCGGGCCGTTACGGAGGCATTGGCCGGTTTTGCATCGCGTTTCTGGCCGTACCCTGGCTGTGCTTGCAATCCCGACCGCACTTGGCGGGCTCATCTATATCGGGCTCAACGGAACGATCGGTGGGCCGGTGATGAATGTTGGTTTTGCCTTGTATGGTGTATTGCTTTTGCTGACCGCCATTCAGGCGCCACGTTTTGCCATGGCGGGTGATTATGGGCGACATCGTCGGTGGGGCCTGCGCCTGGCCATCCTGGCGCTCGGGTCATGGCTTTATCGGGTGCATTACGGGCTGTGGTTCTGGCTGACACAAGGCTGGGGTGTTGGGTCGCTGCTGGACGGGCCATTTGACCGAATCCAGGTTTTTGCGTTCTATCTCCCCTACCTCGTCATTCTCGAACTCTCTTTCCGTTGGTACCGGCCCCGACCCATCAATCGACCTGCGTGATCTCAAGATCGATCGCAGCATAATAGTCAGCGATCTCGCGAATTTCTTCGTCATCCAGAGCTGCGGCGATCTCGGACATGATCTCGTGTTCCCGTTTGCCCCGCTTGAATGCCTTGAGCTGCGTATCGATGTAGATGTTGGCTTCACCCGCCAGATGCGGGGCATCCTCGGCTTTCGACAGACCGTCCACACCGTGACATGCAGTGCAGGACTGGGGCGCGGCCTCTGGCTGTTCAGCGGTCGCAGCAGCAGTGTGACCAGCGTACCAGGCAGCAAGATCAACGATTTGTTCATCGCTGAGACTGCGGGCCACCACGGTCATCATCTCATGCTGACGCTCGCCCGAACGAAAAGCGCGCAACTGCGCCTCAATGTAGGCTGCTGGCTCGCCGCCGATATGCGGGGCGATCGGGATCTTTGCATAACCGTCAAGACCATGGCAGGTCCGGCACATTCCGGCTGCCTTGCGTCCGGCCCCGCGATCCTGAGCCAACGCAACCGTCCCGGCGAGCATCAGCCCGCCGAGAACGAAGATCAGGACGTAGCGCATCATCCCTCGTACCAGATCCGATAGATGGCACCGGCGAGGTCGTCACTCACCAGGATCGAGCCATCGCGCAGTTGGGCGATATCGACCGGGCGGCCCAGATATTCGCCATTTGCGTCGATCCAGCCTTCGGCAAAGGGCTCGGTCGTGGCGTTCCCCTCATCGTCGATGAAGGTGACCATCACCCGCGCCCCAACCGGTGTAGTCCGGTTCCACGATCCGTGCTGCGCCGAAAAGATGGCGTTCTTGTACTTCGCCGGGAACATATTGCCCGTATAGAATGACATCCCCAGATCTGCGGCGTGGGCCACGGTCTCGACGGCCGGCATTACCACATCGACGGGTACTTCCATCTCATTATAGCCGTGATCGCTGACCCGCACATCGCCCCCCCCATACCAAGGGGCTCCGAAATGCTGACCGGCTGCCGTCTGGCGGTTGATCTCACCGGGAGGGATGTCGTCGCCCATTCCATCGACCTGGTTGTCGGTCCACCAAAGCTCACCCGTCGCCGGGTGGAAGTCATGGCCTACCGAATTCCGGACACCGTAGGTATAGACTTCGCGGCCGCTTCCATCGGTATTCATGCGGATGATACCACCGATCCCGACCTCGTTATAAAGCGCCAGCTTCTCGGGTGGGGCGACGTTAAACGGCTGACCAAGCGAAATGTAGATCTTGTTGTCCGGCCCGATCTTGCAAACCCGCGCCGTGTGGTTGAACGATTCCTCTTCCGGGGGGATCAACTCGCCCTGTGCGACCAGATTGAAGGCTGCCACATCCGGGCTTTCGTAGAAAAACTCGGCCGCGGGGAAAAGCAGAACGCGGTTCTGTTCGGCGATGTAGAGAAAACCATCCTTCGAAAAACAGGGGCCGTTGGGGATAGCAAACCGCAGGGACGGTGCAAAATCCTTAACCTCGTCGGCGATGCGATCCTTGTTGCGGTCGGTTACGCTCCAGACCTTGTCCTTGCGGGTGCCGACAAAGGTGACGATCCCCTGCGGGCCCACGGCCATGTGGCGGGCATCCGGGACGACGGCGTATAGGCCGATCTTGAACCCAGCTGGCAGCTTAATCTGCTCGAGGGTTTTCTTGATCCCGGCTGCATAATCGCCGCCCTGTTCGATAAAGGTGAATTCGGTCACACCGGTCGTCTTGAAGTTTGACAGCTTTTCAAGGTTGTCCGGAACATCTGCTGATTGGGCGTAACCAACAGAACCAACCGCCACGCAGAGCGCGGCGGACGCTATGAGCTTTTTCATGATATCCTCCCTTGTGGGCAAAAACCCAAAACGAGAGTCCCACAACACAGAAGCGCGGAACAGCTATACTTTACGCTAAGTCAGGTTTGCTGACGCTACCGCCCTTTGAAGAGCCCACCAAGGATGCCGCGCACCATGCGGCGGCCGGTCGTTCCCGTCAGTTCCTTAACCACCATCTTGGTCATCGCCTCACCAAAGCTCTTACCGCGACGTGGTGCGCGCGCTGATGACCGCGACACCCGCGGCGCCGTATAGCGGCGCGCGGCGTTGAACTCTCGCAGCACGGGCTGCATCTCTTCGGCCTTCTCTTCGGCATCTGCAGCTTCTTTGGCCGCCTGATCCGCGCGGGTCTGCAGGATCTCGAATGCCGATTTGCGATCAAGCACCTTGTCGTATTTCCCAGACATGTCCGAGGCGGTAAGGATGGCCTTGCGTTCAGCCGCTGAGACAGGACCCAGCTGGCTGGACGGCGGCCGGATCAGGGTGCGCTCGACAATCCCCGGCACACCCTTTTTCTGCAGCATAGATGTGACCGCTTCGCCAACGCCGACCTCCTTGATCGCGTCTTCGGTCGAAAAACGCGGGTTCTCGCGATAGGTCTCGGAGGCCATTCGCAGTTCTTTGCGGTCCTTGGCGGTAAAGGCGCGCAGGGCATGCTGGATGCGGTTGCCAAGCTGACCAAGGATATCCTCGGGGACGTCCGCCGGGTTCTGGGTGATGAAGTAAACCCCCACACCTTTCGAACGGATCAGGCGCGCAACCTGCTCGACTTTGTCGACCAGCGCTTTGGGGGCATCCTCGAAGAGCAGGTGTGCCTCGTCGAAGAAAAAGACCAGCTTGGGTTTGTCGGGGTCACCGACCTCTGGCAGTTCCTCAAAAAGCTCGCTCAGCAGCCACAGCAGGAAGGTGGCATAAAGGCCGGGTGATGCCATCAACTTGTCCGCCGCTAGGATGTTGACTGCCCCCTTGCCTTCTGCGTCTGTGCGCATCAGGTCTGCCAGATCCAAAGCCGGTTCACCGAATAGCTGGGTACCACCCTGATTCTCGAGAACGAGCAGGCGCCGCTGGATCGCGCCAATCGACTGGGTCGAGACGTTGCCGTATCGAAGGGACAGATCCTTGCTGTTCTCACCGATCCAAACCAGCAACGATTGCAGATCTTTGAGATCGAGCAACGGCATCCCCTCTTCATCGGACAGACGGAACGCGATGTTCAGAATACCCTCTTGCGCCTCGGTCAACTCAAGCAGGCGGGAAAGCAGCAGTGGCCCCATTTCCGAAACCGTCGTCCGCACCGGATGACCCTGTTCTCCGAAGAGATCCCAGAAAGTGACCGGACAGGCGTGGTAGGCATAATCGTCAAATCCGATCTTGTCCGCGCGTTCGGTGAAAGGGCCATGCAGCTTGTGCGCTGCGGTCCCCGATTTTGCGAGACCGGACAAGTCGCCCTTGACGTCTGACAAAAACACCGGAACGCCAGCGTTCGAAAATCCCTCTGCCAGAATTTGGAGCGTTACTGTCTTGCCGGTTCCGGTGGCCCCGGCAATCAGGCCGTGGCGGTTTGCGTAGTTCAAGGAAAGCCCCTGCTTTTCCGCGTAATCAGCGCCACCTCCACCGACAAAAATCTTACCCTCCATGCGCCCCGCCTTTCGATCTTTCGTTTCGTCGCGGTCCGACCATACAAAGTTAACCTTTCCGCGCCAGAATGATTTTCGTTTCGGGTCCACATGTCCTCGTGGCCCGGAACACTTCCTCCCTGTCAGACTGGCCGCGCTCCGTGCGCGGCCTTTTTTCTCGCCAGTGGCGACTATCCGCTGCGCAATCGATTTTCCCGACTTTAATCAAAGGTTTGAGCGCGCATTAACCCCGATTAGCTGTTGACCGGGTGTTCCGGCTTGCGTAACCTTCCGTCACAAATAGTCGGCCGGTCCGACGGGGAGAAAACCAAAGAAGAAAGGGGGCGGTTCAGCCCCCTTTACTTTTGGAGATACCGGGCTTCGATCTTCCGTAAAATTTCGGTGCGCATTCGGCAAAATGGCGCCCTTTCGCCCTGACACCTCGGATGCGGCGTGATAGCTAGGTGCAAACAAATCAACCACGTGGAATGAAGATGAAAACATCTCGCACAGCTTTATTGTCGGCCTTTGCTTTGGTCGCGACGCTCGTTTCCGTGCAGGCACAGGAAACCACCGTCCCTGGCACAACTGAAGATCCTGCGCAGGAGCAGGAGGCACCGGTCGACGACACGCTTAGCCTCGGTGAGGAAATTGACGAGAGCGGCCCCAAGATCGGTGAGCCTTATGCCAAGGAAAGAAACGGCGCGTGGGAACTGCGCTGCATCCGCGTCGAGGAAGGCGAGGAACCGTGCCAGGCATACCAGCTCATTTCCGATACCGAAGGTGTGCCGGTTGCCGAATTCTCGATGTTCAAGCTGAAGGATGGCGGACGGGCCGAGGCGGGCGCGACTGTCGTGGTACCGCTTGAGACAGCTTTGCAGCAGCAATTGACGATTACGGTCGACGGTGGCGCGGCCCGGCGCTATCCCTTTGCGTTCTGCAACCAGATCGGCTGTTATTCCCGTATCGGCCTGACGGCCGAAGACATCGCGGGCTTCAAGCGCGGTGCCACGGCGCGGATCACAATCGTACCAGCACTGGCACCCGATCAGAAAGTCGAGCTGGATATGTCGCTGAGCGGTTTTACCAGAACTTACGATCAGGTTTCAGTCGTCGAGCAATAATGGTCAGAGCGCCAGGCTTCGGCCTCGCGCTCGTCTAAACCCGACGCATTGCCAAGACGGCGTTCATGCCGCCAAAAGCAAAAGCATTTGAGAGCGCCACGTCGACCTTGGCCTCGCGGGCATCATTCGGGACGACATCCAGCGCGCATTCCGGATCGGGTTCTTCATATCCAATTGTCGGCGCAACGACGCCATCACGTAGAGCCATGATGCAGGCCAACAATTCAACCGCGCCTGTTCCGCCGATCAGGTGACCATGCATCGACTTCGTTGACGAAATCATCAGCTTGTCAGCATGGGGTCCAAAGACATCGGCAACTGCAGCACACTCGGTCTTGTCGTTTGCAGCCGTACCGGTCCCATGAGCGTTGATGTAGCCCACTTCGGAGCGATCGACCTTCGCGTCCTTAAGGGCCCCGGCCATGGCACGCGACGCGCCGCTCTTCGACGGCATCACGATATCCGACGCATCAGAGGACATGGCAAAGCCGATCACCTCGCACAAGATATCCGCACCGCGCGCGCGGGCATGCTCGTATTCCTCGAAAACGAATACACCTGCCCCTTCACCCTGCACCATGCCGTTGCGGTTGGCGCTGAAGGGCCTGCAGGCGTCCTTCGACATCACGCGAAGACCTTCCCAAGCCTTGACCCCGCCAAAGCACAGCATGGACTCAGAGCCGCCCGTGACCATGGTCGGAGCCATGCCCGAGCGCACCATGGCAAAGGCCTGGGCCATTGCGTGATTGGACGACGCGCATGCGGTTGAAACCGTAAAGGACGGACCTTTGAGGTTGTATTCCATACTGACGTGGCTGGCCGCAGCGTTGTTCATCAGTTTTGGAACAACGAATGGATGAACGCGGTTCTTTCCATCTTCGTAAACGGAGCGGTAATTGGCGTCCCACGTGTTAACGCCGCCGCCGGCTGTTCCGAGGATGACACCAGATTTCGCCGAAAGGTCGCCGGAAAACGTCAGGCCCGATTGCCCGATTGCCTCTTTTGCGGCGGCAAGCGTAAACTGCGTAAAGCGGTCGTAAAGGCTCATCTGCTGGCGATTGTACCGGCCTTCACCGTCAAATCCCCGGACCTGTCCGCCAATCTTGATCGCCAGACGATCAACATCTTGAAAACTCAGCTCACCAATGCCGCAGCGGCCTTCACGCATTGCCTCAAGCGTGTCGGCTACACTATGGCCGAGCGCGTTGATGGTCCCCGCGCCCGTGATCACAACTCGATGCATTGTCTTAGACTTTTTGTTCGCTGATCAGCTTTTCGATGCCGCTCACGATGGCTGTCACGTTCGTGATATCAAAATCGCTCTCGGTCGGTTCATTCGCGTTAAATGGGATCGAAATGTCGAACTCTTCCTCGATGGCGAAAATGCTTTCCACCAGACCAAGACTGTCGATGCCCAGATCTTCCAAGGTGCTGTCCATCGAGACGTCAGAGGGCTCCAGAACGGCCTGTTCCGCGATGATCTCGATCACTTTTGTTGCAACTGCTGACTGGCTCATGGTTCCGCCCCCGTCCTCGTTGCAGCCGATTTAGTCATTGGTGCCATCTTTGAAAACAGCTTTCTTAAGGGCAGCGACGTCTCGGAGTAGTCGCGGCAGGCGTCGCGAGGATTTGTAGGCCTCAAGCTGCGTGTCCATCTTGGTCGCCGGATAGCCTAACATCACCCGTCCCGCGGGCACGGATGACAGAACCTTTGATGCCGCGCCCAGCACGACGCGGTCGCCGACGGAAAGATTGTCCGAAACGCCCACTTGCCCGGCCATTACGACAAAGTCGCCAACCGTGACAGAGCCCGCGATCCCCACCATGCCGCAAAGCAAATTGTCATTTCCGATCATGCAGTTATGGCCGATGTGAACGAGGTTATCGATCTTGGTGCGGTCGCCGACGGTCGTCGGACGTATCGTGCCGCTGTCGATGACAGAGTTCGACCCGATCTCGACGTCGTCTCCAATCACTACCCCGCCAAGGGACGCGATACGGCTCCAGCTCTGGGCGTGTGTCTCACCCTGCTCGCCCAGCGTCTCGCGAGCCGCCTCCACACCGCTTTTTTCCGGTGTTACGAACGAAAAGCCATCGCCCCCGACCCGCGCACCCGGTTGCGCGATAAAGCGATCGCCGATACGGATTCGTGCGCCGATGCTTACCTGTTCGCGCAGATAAGCACCGGCTCCAAGCGTTGACCCTGCACCGACATGGCATTGGGGCCCGATGACTGATCCTGCGCCAACTACGGCATGGGCGCCCACGACTGAAAGCGGCCCGATCGATACATTGTCGCCCAAAGTGGCCGTTGGGTCGATCACGGCAGAGGGGTGGATTCCCGCCCCGAACCCCTGCCCCGGATCCATCATTCCCGTCAGTGTCGACATCGCAAAGCGTGGCCGTGGCGGCATGATGGCCGCTTTCAGCCCAAGCGCCAACCAGTCAGCACCGTCCCACAGCAAGGCTGCCTTGGCTTGGCCCTGCTGCAGCGCCTCGGCGTATTTCTGATTGGTGGCCAAGGCGAGGTCGGTGGGCCCGGCCTCAGCGGGTTCCGACAATGCGCTGATTTCCATGGTTAGGTCGCCAACCGCCGGTGCATCCAGTGCGTCGGCGATCTGGCCAATCGTGAATGTTCTCATCCCACCTCCGGCGAAAATCGCCGAAGGCTTACCCCTGAACGGAGCGCAGCACCACCCCTGCCTTGTTCAGGCTCTGCCAAATCCGGGCGTCCCGGCCATAGATGTCGCGGCGGTAATGAATTTGACCCTTGGGCGTCGTGAATGCCGTTCGGTAGATCAGGTGTACTGGAACCGGTTGCTCAAGGTCGACACGGGTTTCTCTGCCGGTTGCAAGTGTCGACTGGAAAAGGCCCTGCGGATCGCGGCTCTGACGTGCGAGCAGCGTATAGGCAAAGTCGAATGGATCAGCCAGCCGGACGCAGCCGTGGCTGTAGGCGCGCACCTCGCGGCTGAACAGCTTTTTCGCCGGTGTGTCATGCAGATATATGTTGTAAGGGTTTGGGAACATGAACTTGACCAGACCCAAGGCATTGCCCTGCGATGGCGGCTCACGCATCGCGAAGGGAAAGGTCGTTTCCGTATATTGCGCAAAGTTGACCGCTCCCCGGTTGACCACCCGGCCACGATTGTCAGTGATCTCGATATGTCTGACCGCATACGGGTTGCTGCGCAGCTTGGGCAGATATTCCTTGACCACAATTGAGCGCGGCACATACCAGCTTGGGTTCACGACCATGAATTCCATAGTGTCCGAAAATTCGGGGGTTGGCCGGTCGTCCTGACGCGCGCCGACGACCGAACGGGTCTGGAAGGTGACTTTGCCGTTATCGATGATCTTGGCCGTGAAGTCCGGGATGTTGACGAGCACGTGGCGCTTGCCCCGTTCCTTGTTGAGCCAGCGTTCACGCTCCATCGCGACGATGACCGATTGCAACCGCTCGGCAACGCCGCGGTTGATTTCCGTCATCGTATCGGGGCCGGCTACGCCATCGGCCGTTAACCCTTTGGCAAGCTGGAATTGCTGAACGCCCGCCTGCAACTTGGCGTCATAAGTCTGGCTGTTCGATCGGCTCATGAACCCCATGGCGATCAGGCGATTTCTCAGGGCCACGACTTGATTGCCGCTGGCACCCGGTTTCAACGACTTTGCGGGCACCTCGGCACCCCAGCCACCGCGTGACAGCTGACGTTCCATCTGCAATTTCGCCTTGAGCAAGGCGTTGTATTCCTTGGTTCCGGGCGGCAGCGCTCTGAAGAAACCGTTGGGCGAGGATTTGGCAAAGTTCGTCAAATACGACGTCCGGTCGCGGTATGGCACCTTGCGTACAATCGCTCGATCCACGCGGCTGGGCACCAGAACACCGGTCTGCATGTCGCGGGCGTATTCGAGGAATGTCTTGCTCAGCGCCACTTCGAGCGCACCGCGCTCACGCTCCGTTTTTACCGATGCCATGCGCGACACCAAAGCATCCGCGTCATAGCGCGCGGCGGGTAAGCCGTGAACATCCGCGTTGGCGAGTGCTTTCATCAATGCCGCGCGGCGCTGCCTTTCCCGGCTGCTGCGGCCTGTCCATAAAGATTCGTAGCCGTTCGCTTTGTAGAACGCAGCAATATCGGCATCACGCGACGCCGCTTCGGCGACCGCCTGCTTGAACGCCGTGACCTGAGCCGAGACAGGACCCGAAAGCCCAAAAAACAAAGCTGGCAGCAGCAAGAGCAAGAAATGAATGCGTACCGGGGAAGGCATGAGAACCTCTCAAACTCGCGTTAATTAGGAGCGCCCCTTTGTGCGGGGCAAATGGTTTAGAGTCCATTCACATTGTCGAAGCACTCGGAACAAACACCTGCCTGATGCTGTGTCGCATCAGCGACAAGGTCAGGAATTCCACACTCCCATATATTTGCGCAAATTCTTGCCGAAATGTGGCGATCCACAGGCGATTTGGCGGTTAACGTCTTGGTTAACAAATCACAGTATGTAATAGAAATGTTGCATGTGGGGATGAGAAAACAACGCGCGTGTAACATCACGTGCAGGCAGGCGTCACGGGACCACGCAGTGAAATGACAGATAAAACAACGACGGCACTAACTCGCCGCGCTTTACTTGGGGCATTTGCTGCATCAGCAGTCGCAGCAGCACCGACCTTCACCAACGCCGCAGGTTTCTTGCGTGGTTCAGGCGACATTCGCCGCCTTCGCATGTATTCCGGTCGGACAGGTGAGCGGATCGACATGATCTATTGGGTCGAGGGCCACTACATCAAAGACGCGGTCAAAGAAGTGAACCACTTCATGCGCGACTGGCGGACCGATCAGGTAAAATCGATCGATCTTCGGACGATCGATATCATGGTCGCTGCGCACAACCTCATGGACGTGGACGAGCCATACATGTTGCTCTCGGGGTATCGCAGCCCCAAGACCAACGCGATGCTTCGTTCGCGCTCACGCGGGGTGGCGAAGAACTCGCTTCACATGAAGGGTCAGGCGGCAGATTTGCGACTTAGCACCCGATCGGTGTCGCAGATGGCGCGGGCCGCAGCGGCTTGCCGCGGCGGTGGTGTTGGGCGGTATTCTCGCTCGAACTTCGTTCATATGGATTGCGGCACCGTCCGTACCTGGGGCAGCTGACCCAACACCCGGTTCATCTTGACCATCCCGGCGCGGCTTAGGCCGCGCTTTCTCTAAGTAAGTTGACCGATCGTAGCGTCGGCTTTCTTTCCGCCCGCCAGCGATCGAAGCATTGTCTATCCCCTGATCGACAGTGTGCCATCCGACGAAAAAACTACAAAATGTGTGGTTTTGGCGGACCCAAGAGGATTCGAACCTCTGGCCTCTGCCTTCGGAGGGCAGCGCTCTATCCAGCTGAGCTATGGGTCCTTCGGGCTGTCTATAGCCACGCGTGCATCAGCCCGCAATGCCAAAACGTCAGGCGAAAAGTTCGTGTGCCAGTTCGAGCGCATCGACCAGGACGTCGACCTCGTCCTTGGTGTTGTACATCCCGAACGACGCCCGACAGGTGGCCGCTACACCCAAGTGATCCATCAAAGGCCCGGCACAATGATGCCCTGCCCGTACCGCCACGCCCTTTTTATCGAGGATCGTCGAGATGTCGTGGGCATGCGCCGCACCATCGAGGGTGAAAGAAAAGATCGCTGCCTTGCTTGCAGTCGTTCCCTGGAGTTGCAGCCAGTTCAGGCCCGTCAGACGCTCCACTGCATAATCGCGCAACGTGTCTTCGTGGGCGGATATCGCATCCATCCCATGACCCATCATGTAATCCAGCGCCGCACCGAGCCCGATCATCTGGACGATGCCGGGGGTCCCGGCCTCGAACTTCATGGGCGGGTCGTTGTAGGTCACCGTTTCCTTCGCCACCTCGCGGATCATGTCGCCGCCGCCCATGAAGGGACGCATCTCGGCCATCCGATCTGCCTTGACGTAGAGCGCGCCCGAGCCTGAGGGGCCATATAGCTTGTGGCCGGTGATGGCATAGAAATCCGGATCGAGATCCTGCAGGTCCACCGCCATGTGCACCGCGGCCTGGCTGCCATCGACCAGGACCGGCACACCAAGCGCCCGGGCCCCGTCGCAGATCGCCTTTATGTCGACCTTGGTGCCCAAGACATTAGACAGGTGGGTAATCGCGACCAGCTTTGTCTTCGGGGTGATCGCGTCCAAAACCGCTTGCGGATCAAGGGCACCGGTCGCATCCACGTCGACCCATTTCAGGACGACACCTTGCCGTTCCCGCAAGAAATGCCAGGGTACGATGTTGGCGTGATGTTCCATGACGCTAAGGATGATTTCATCGCCAGCTTCCATCTGCGGCATGGCCCATCCGTAGGCAACGGTGTTGATCCCCTCGGTCGTGCCCGAATTCATGATGATGTCATTTTCGGAAGGTGCGTTGAGGAAGCGCGCAATTTTGCCGCGTACTGCCTCGTAGTTTTCGGTGGCGAGATTTGACAGGTAATGCAGGCCGCGGTGGACGTTGGAATACTCCTCGGCATAGGCCCGCGTGATCGTGTCGATTACAACCTGTGGCTTTTGTGCCGATGCCCCGTTGTCCAGATAGACAAGCGGCTTGCCGTTTACCTCGCGCGACAGGATCGGAAAATCGGCTCGGATCGCGTTGACGTTATACATTCCCAACAACCTCCAAACTGCCAACACCGGCCAGCGTCAGCAGAAATGACAGAACGAGGACAAGCCCCACGACCACGGCAATTAGCACGCCGGCGGCCCGCGCCAATGAGTCGAACCTCAAACTGGCGCTGATGAAGTGCAAAAGCAGGTAAACGCCGTAGAGCGAGATACCGAGCGCCACGAGCCCCGCCAGCCCCGGCGCGATAAAGCTCAGCACGAAGACGACGACCTGCGCCAGTACCCGCAGTGCCTGCAGCCAGATCACTAGGACAAGCACGTCCTCCAATGTCCCCTGCCCGCCCATGGCGCGACCCGCCCAGAACAGCAGATGACCCATGATCACGAGGCTGACGGCAACCAGCACAAAAAGCGACAGCGGGTTCGACAGAAGCGGTGGCAATACGAACGGCGACGGGAACAGCTGCTGCATCGCCCCGCTGATCAGCGCGTTCAAGGCCGCCACAGCCAGCAGCGCGGTATAGAGCGTCTGACGCGACAGCGAATAAGTCAGGATCTGCTCGGCCGTCCCCTTCGGATCCCGAAGCGTATCGATAACAAGCTGTGACCAGTCAATTGTCCGCACGGTCATGTCCGCCCTCTTTCATGCGCGAGGCTTCCACTCAGCCAGAACCAGAGGAAGACGACAAGCCACAAAAGTCCAACCCCCGTCAGGATCGGGCCCGGCCCGATGAAACCCGCGACGAGACCATGAAACAACATCAGCGGCGATGATGCCAAAAGCGCCCAGAAAAGTGCGAGCCGCGCGCCATAGCCGCTGCCCTTGCCGCCTGCGATGCGGCCGATGAGCCGCGCAAGAAAAGCCAAGGCGTAAAAGAGAAGTGGCGCGATGATCAGCCATGCTAGAAGGGTCGCTCCCAACTGCATGTTCAGCTCTTCACCCCTTAGATGCGCCTCGCGCGACAGACGCGGCAACTGCGCCACAAAGACCAGCAGACACCCGCCCATCAGATAAGCCAGCGCGCGGTCCTCGCGCGGGCCAAGGGCCAGCAGCCGCTCGATGACGCGCCCCGGCCCTCGATACGTCGCCGTTATGTTGTTCGTGATGGCCATGCTATCCGCGATGGCGGCCCAGCCACGCCTCGATCCGCGATGTAATTCCATCGCGCAGCGCCTCATCCTCGATCTCATCGACGGCTTCCGCAAGAAACGCGAGGGTCAAAAGATCAGTGGCATCCCTTTGGGGTACCCCGCGGGACCGAAGATAAAAAAGAGCCGTTTCATCGATCGCACCCGAGGTCGAGCCGTGCGAACAGGCTACATCGTCGGCATAGATTTCAAGCTCCGGCTTGGCCAGGAACTGGCTGTCATCGTCCAGTAGCAGCGATTGGCTGATCTGGTAGCCATCCGTTTTCTGTGCGCCGGCCTTTACCAGGATCTTACCCTGAAAGACGCCCGTCGCGCCGTTTCGCAGGACTTTCTTAAAGACCTGCCGGCTTTCGCAGTTCAGCGCGTCGTGCGTGACGAACACCGTATCGTCGTGGTGGAAATCACCGTCGCCCACACAAGCGCCTGCCACATGGGCCACGGCATTGTCGCCGGTCAGCTCGATGATGCATTCGTTGCGGGTCAGTAGGCCGTTCGCCGTGAGGGTGAAGGATTTAAACGTCGACTTCTCACCCAGCCGCGCAAACATGTGGGTCGCTGCCCGTCGCTCGTGATCGCGGCCCTGCGCGCGAACGTGGTGGAACGTGGCGCCATCAGCGACATCGACCTCCATCGCCTCGTTGAATCGCGCTGCGGCGGGGCCGTTTTCAAGAACGGTGACTGACGCCCTCGGATCGACCTTTATGACGTGATGCAGGATCGCATCCGCCGTTTCAGACGCGCGGCGGTAGATGATGCTGACCGGCTTGGCCACCGGTCCGGTTGCGTGGATCAGCAGGCCGTCGGTCGCAAAGGCGGTGTTCAAAGCGGCAAGCGGGCGTTCCACCGGATCCTGTCCCCTGGCCTCTAAGGCGCCATAGATGTCGCGCGCCCAGTGGATGTCGCTGTTGGCATCGCCGAGGAACTCGATCCGCAGATTCTCCGCCGTGAGATCGTCCGAGGTCTCTGGGTCATAAACACCGTCGACAAAAACAATCTTGATGCGGTCGATCTCTTCAAAAACCGGCGTCTCATCGGGGTTGAAGACGGTCGCTGCCGGCACCTCGGGCTGAGTGAGCGTGTCCGGCCGCGTGAATTTCCAGTATTCGTCGCGCCGATGTGGCACGCCCATTCCGCGTAGGCGACCCAATGCCTCGTCCCGAGCCGCCCGGGTCCAGCCGCCATCGGGCATTGGCAGCCCGGCGATGCGTGCTTCGGTTGCGTCAATTTTTTCTGCCGGCAGTCCCATCAGGCGACCTCTGCCAGAATATCGGCGTAGCCATTGTTTTCGACTTCCAGTGCGAGTTCCGGTCCGCCCGTCTTGACGATGCGCCCATCGGCCATGATGTGCACGACATCCGGTTTGATGTGGTCCAGCAGCCGCTGATAGTGCGTGATGACGAGAAAGCCGCGGCCTTCGTTGCGCAACGCGTTGACGCCTTCTGCCACCAGCTTCATCGCGTCCACATCCAGTCCGGAATCGGTTTCATCGAGGATGCACATCTTGGGTTCTAGCACAGCCATCTGCAGGATTTCGTTGCGCTTTTTTTCACCGCCCGAAAAGCCGACATTGACCGGCCGCTTGAGCATTTCGGCATCGATCTTGAGCGCCTTTGCCCGCTCGCGGATGAGTTTCAGGAAATCCGCCGCGCTGACCTCGTCTTGGCCCCGGGCCTTGCGTTGCGCATTCATGGCGGTGCGCAGGAAGGTCATGTTGCCGACACCCGGGATCTCGACCGGGTATTGGAAGGCGAGAAACAGACCGGCGGCGGCCCGCTCGTCCGGTTCCAGTTCCAAGAGGTCTTCACCTTCGAGTAACGCTGATCCTTCGGTCACCTCGTAACCGTCCCGACCGGACAGCACGTATGACAGCGTCGATTTTCCCGACCCGTTCGGGCCCATGATGGCATGCACCTTACCGGCCTCGACCTTGAGATCGACACCTTTCAGGATCTGCTTGCCTTCTTCCTCAAGTTCCACGTGTAGGCTTTTGATTTCCAGCATCTTTCTTACTTTCCAATGGCGACAGCCCGCGCGGCAGGATGCCGGCGGCTGACAGGTTTTTCGACAGGTGTTCGTGTGTTCAGTAGGCCAGCGGCGGTGTCCGTAGCCCGGCTTGGATCAGCATCGCGTCGACATGCTCGAGCGAGTATAGCTGCGCCCATTGCTGCGGAAAGAGCCAAGCGAGGTAGGGCTCGCCAAGGAAAACGGCGACCAGACCGGCTGCAATCCCGATGCAATGGTGTTTGTCCCGCATCCCAAAGCCGATCATCACGACAAAAAGCAAAAGGCCCGTGATACCCCATGGACCAATCGCCAGAACGACCGTGCCCAGAAACTCCCCGTTCGCAGTTGGCAAGGCGCGCGTTTGAAACGCCGCGACATTCCCCACCATCAGGATCACTGCAGCTAGAACGAAGGCGACAATCCCGCCGATCGGAATGCGTCGCTCTTCCTCTTCCTGTTTGGGCTGCAGAGGCACCTCTGTTTGATCGCCGACCAAAATCGGCTGTTCCTGCCCCTGATTGGCGTTGATGCGCGCGATCCGCTCCTGGAACTCCGCCTGCTGCTGGTTCTTCATGTCTTCGTGCTGCATGATCCGCCCGATCCGCGATACCTGCTTCTTTCACGTAAGCGTTTTGCTTACGCTCTGGACGCAACTTTGGCGGTATTGGGGCCATTTCACGCAACCGTGGAGGATATGTAGATGACGCCGTCACCAGGCGCTCACGCCAAAACGACGGCAGTGCCGGATGCACTCACCATCAGCATGTTGTTGATCACTTCGTAGTCGAGATCGACGCCGACCACCGCGTTGGCGCCAAGGACGGCAGCGCGGTCTTCCAACTCGCTCAAGGCGATGTCGCGCGCCTTGCCCAGTTCCTGTTCATAAGCCCCCGATCGCCCGCCGATTATATCTGTGATACCGGCAAAGATGTCACGGAAGACGTTCGCGCCCAGAATGGCCTCGCCCACAACGACGCCCTTGTAATCACTGATGGTTCGGCCTTCGACGGATGGCGTGGTTGTCACGATCATGAAAATATCCTTGCATGAAAATGACCGCGCCCCTTCGCATGGGCGCGGCTTGGATCGTCGAATTGACTTGGTCGGAATCTGGTTGGCAAAGGCTCAGGCTGAACGCCGGCCCTTAATCGACCATGATGAAGCGGCCTTCTCGGCCCGTCTGATCGAGCGTATCCCGGAACCCTTTCAGGCGCACACCGTCCTCTGCATTCAGGAAGAACTCGGGCGTAACCCGTTCCTGTTCTTCGGAGAAGTCCGTTTCGTCGGTCTGAAAAAGGTCCGAGAACGAGACATAGGCCGCAACGGCATAGATCGTGCCCGGTTCGGTTCTGTCCTGAACCTCTTCGACATAGGCAGGCGAATACAGCGCCGCCATCCATTCCGGATACCACCAGACCACGTTGTGCATAAGTACGACTGTCAGCCAGACACCGGTCACCCGGAACCGTCCTGCCATCGGAAAGCTGTTGCCAAACGTGGCGCCAAAGACCTTGCACATCATGTAGCTGAAACAGAAGTCGAAGAGCGGCCGAAGGTTCATGCCCGCCGCATCGAGAGACAGCCCCGAAGGTTCGAGGTAGTACACCCGCAGCATCCGTCCGAACAGCGCCCCGATAACGCCGATCATCAATGCGCTCGCGGCCATCACACAGCGCATCAGCACAAAGCTTAGCCCGGACGCGTCCCAGCGGTGCACGTTGCGCGCGGGCCGCGGCTGGTAATGGCTGGCGTACAAGTGTGTCGCGTCCGTCATGAAAGAACCCGGAAACCAACAGATTTCCGATCTTGACTGCACTTTTGTGGCAAAAGTTGGCCAAAATTGGTGACGAACGGCCCCAATCAGCACAAAAGATGCCGGTCAGAGGCTCGCCCCCTAAACTTTGTGTCCGGGAAGCGGCATTCATGATGCTTAGCCCACCGACCCCTCAAGCGAGATTGCCACGAGTTGCTGCGCCTCCATTGCAAACTCCATAGGCAAGGCCTGCAGCACCTCTTTGCAGAAGCCATTCACCACGAGAGCGACAGCCTCTTCTTCGTCCATACCGCGCGACCGGCAATAAAAGAGCTGATCGTCATCCACCTTGGACGTCGTCGCCTCGTGCTCAACGCGGCTTGAATTGTTCTTCACCTCTATATACGGGACCGTATGCGCCCCGCACTTGTCGCCAATGAGCAAGCTGTCGCACTGGGTATAGTTGCGGCTGTCTTTTGCCTTCGGGTGCATGGACACGAGGCCCCGATAGGTGTTCTGGGCCTTACCCGCGCTGATACCCTTCGAGACGATCCGCGACTTGGTGTTCTTGCCAAGATGGATCATCTTGGTGCCCGTGTCAGCCTGCTGATAGTTGTTCGTGATGGCAATCGAATAGAACTCGCCCTGGCTGTCGTCGCCGCGCAAGATGCACGACGGATACTTCCATGTGACAGCCGAACCGGTTTCAACCTGCGTCCACATCACCTTGGCCCGGTCGCCCCGGCAATCGGCGCGCTTGGTCACGAAATTGTAGATGCCGCCCCTGCCGTTCTCGTCACCCGGGAACCAGTTCTGCACGGTGGAGTATTTCACCTCGGCGTCTTCTTCGACAACGATTTCCACGACCGCAGCATGAAGCTGCGATGTGTCCCGCTGGGGTGCCGTACAACCTTCGAGGTAGGACACGTATGATCCTTTGTCGGCAATGATCAGCGTGCGCTCGAATTGGCCGGTGTTTTCCGCGTTAATCCGAAAATAGGTGCTCAGCTCCATGGGGCAGCGAACACCCGGCGGCACGTAAACGAACGAACCGTCGGAAAAGACGGCCGAGTTCAACGTTGCATAAAAGTTGTCAGAGACCGGCACGACCGATCCAAGATACTTCTTGACCAGTTCGGGATGCTCCTTGATGGCCTCCGAGATTGAGCAGAAGATGACGCCCGCCTTTTTCAGTTCAGCCTGGAACGTGGTACCGACAGACACACTATCGAACACCGCATCGACAGCGACTTTGCGACCTTCCGCAGGGGCGGCCTCGGCCCCTTCGACACCGGCAAGGATCATCTGTTCCTTCAGAGGGATGCCAAGCTTCTCATAAGTCGCCAACAGCTTCGGATCGACCTCATCAAGCGATTTCGGCTTCTGCTCCATCGATTTGGGCCGGGCGTAATAATACTGATCCTGAAAGTCGATTTCCGGGTAATCGACCATCGCCCAATCGGGTTCCTTCATTTGCAACCAGCGCTGATAGGCCGCCAGCCGCCATTCGGTCATCCATTCAGGCTCTTCATTCTTCTCCGAGATGAGGCGCACGATATCGGGTGTCAGCCCTTTCGGGGCGTATTCCATCTCGATATCGGTTTCCCAGCCGTATTTGTAGGTACTGACCTCGCGCACCGCATCAACGGTTTCCTGATCGACACCTTCCTTGACCAATGTGTTTTCCACGGTGGGTTCCCTTTCTGCAGACTGGCGGCTCAGGCCGCACGCGCCTCGTGTTTCTTGAACTTCTCGGTCCACGCATCGGCAAAGCGCAGAACGTCGTCTTCGGTCGTCTCAAGTCCCAGGCTCACCCGAACGGCCGATGCGGCCTCTGTGTCCGAATAGCCCATGGCCTTCAACACCCTGCTCGCCTTGACCTTGCCGCTTGAGCAGGCCGACCCTGCGGAAACTGCAAAACCGGCAAGGTCCATTTGCATCACCTGAGTCTCGCCTTTCCATTCCGGCGTGATGAAACAAGAGGTGTTAGGAAGGCGCGGCGCCTCTTTCCCGACAAAAATAGTTGTCTTTGACGCAGCAGCAAGGGCGTTTTCTAGAATATTTCTAAGTTTCTCGACCCGGTCCCATTTACCGGCCGCCACATCCTGTTGTGCCGCTGCCGCCGCCGCACCGAATCCGGCAATCCCGATCACGTTCTCGGTCCCCGAGCGGCGGCCCATCTCCTGTCCACCGCCCTCTATGAGAGGCGTGCGTTCGAAGTCATCAATTCCCGTCTGAATAGCCAACGCCCCAACACCTTTTGGGCCACCCAGTTTGTGTGCCGATAGCAATGCAGCGTCTGCTCCGCATTCACTGAAACAAAATCCCGCCTTGCCCCAAATCTGCACCGCATCACACAGAAATCGCGCACGACGCGGCAGTCTTTCTGCAATGTAGTGAATAGCCCCTGCAACGTCCTGAAGCACTCCGGTTTCGGAATTGGCCGCTTGGATTGCAAACGCGTCCAATGGCCCAACCCCACCCAAGATGTTCCTATCGAAATCGTCCTCAAGCGCCAGAGTGCCCGATGTATGAATTCGCAATATGTTTTTGCGGTCTTTGTGCGCCCAGACCGCATCATGCTCGATACCAGCACAAATGGTTGCGTATTGTGCTCCGAAAGCTTGGACTGCCGTCTGCGCAGCTTCCGTGGCTGAACCGGTAAAAACCAACTGCGTCGGTTCGCATCCCACGAGCGCCGCCACTTGCCCGCGTGCTTTCTCCACGATCGCCTTTGCCCTGCGCCCCTCGGCATGCACGCTCGACGGGTTGCCCAACATGTCCATCGCCGCCAGCATCGCATCCCGTGCTTCCGGCCTCAAAGGTGCCGTGGCATTGTAATCCAGATAGACCCGACTCATGGCTTCTTCTCGTTGCCAATACGCCGGGGAGCGCGAGGGGCTGGCCCCTCGCTCTTGTCATCAGCAATCCGCACAATGATGCTCATTCATCCACCACCGCAAACAGGCTCGGAACCGCCGGACAGGGTACCAGATCGTTCTTGATCACGTCCGACAACCGCGTCTGGTGCAAAAACACGTAGACATGGGCGCTCAAGCCCTCCCACAAGCGATTCGTTAGAGACTGAGCCTTGCTGCCCGACAACGCTCCCGACGCCCCCGCGCCCTTGTGCATCGCATCCACGGTTTCGTCGACCGCCGAGAGCACATCGACCACCCGGATCTCCGACGGAGGTTTGGACAGGCGATATCCGCCGCCGGGACCACGCACGGAGGTCACCAGATCGGCGCGGCGAAGCTTCACGAAAAGCTGCTCGAGATAAGGCAGCGAAATGTCCTGCCGCTCTGCAATATCGCCAAGGCTCACCAGATGATCCTCCGGCTGAAGTGCGATGTCAGCAAGCGCAACCATCGCATACCGGCCCTTTGTCGACAGCTTCATCGCTCTGCCCCCGATTGACCTTCATGATGGAAGGTCATACATCCACGGTCACCGCCAAAAACTGGCACCCAACACGATTTAGAACTGTTCTAAAGAACCCGATAAAATTCGTCAAGAAACGAACGGCGCCGAACGAACAGCGAGGACAGACGCATCTATGCCCGAGGTCATTTTTCCCGGACCCGAAGGCCGCCTGGAAGGCCGCTATCATCCCCAAAAAGAACGTGACGCCCCAATAGCCATCATCCTGCACCCGCATCCACAATTTGGGGGCACGATGAACAACAAGGTGGTGCATTCACTGCACTACGCGTTTTTTAACATGGGTTTCACCGTCTTGCGCTTCAACTTCCGGGGCGTCGGACGCAGCCAGGGCGAATACGATCAGGGCATCGGCGAGCTTTCCGATGCTGCATCTGCGCTCGACTACCTGCAATCGATGAACAACAATTCCAAGCATTGCTGGGTAGCCGGGTTCTCGTTTGGTGCGTGGATCGGGATGCAGCTCTTGATGCGGCGGCCCGAGATCACGGGCTTCATCAGCGTCTCGCCCCCCGCGAACATGTATGATTTTTCGTTCCTTGCCCCCTGCCCCTCATCCGGCCTGATCATCAACGGCACTGCAGATCGGGTGGCCCCGCCGGCCGACACTGAGGCCCTGGTGGCAAAGCTGCATGAACAAAAGGGCATCACGATCACCCACACGCAGGTCGAAGGGGCCGGTCACTTTTTCGAAGAGCCGCATCTTGAAACCCTGATCGGTCACACCACTGATTACGTCAAACGAAGGCTGACCGAGACAACACGCTAATGGCGGATTCGACGCTCACCGAAATGGCCAACAAACTGGCCGAAGAATGCCTTGCCGTCCAGAACGAGGTCGGTGACGACCGGTTATTCATGGAAGTAGGCCAGGTTTTGGGCGCGTCTTCCCAGACCCTCGAAGAGGCGTTCTTGACTGCGATCAGAACACGGATGGCTGAGGTTCAGGGCCGAAAGTTCCTTGCCAAGAAACTCAAGGACCACCGCGCAGGCAAGTCCGAAGACTGACTCAGTGCGGAAACCGACCCCGTTCGTTATCTGAGCGCAAACGAGGTGCAGGCGGTTCAGACCGCCCGCATTATTTGTCGAGCGTTAGCCGATGATCCCATTCAAAGTTGCGCTTGGACGCATCACTGCCGCACATTTGTCGGTGTCATTCCGGAAATAGCCCCCGGTATCCGCTTCGCTCCCTGCTCCAGTCGCCAACTCGGCGAGTATCGTGCCTTCACCTTCGGCCAAGGCCGATGCAATCGGCGAGAAATGAGCAGCCAGATCGGCATCGTCAGTCTGTGTGGCCAAGGCGTCGGCCCAGTAGCGCGCAAACCAGTAGTGCGAGGCGCGGTTATCAGGCTGACCCACCTTGCGCCCGGGCGATCGGTCGTGGTCGAGGATCCCCTGGGTCGCCGCCTCGGCGGCGGCCCCCAACACGCCTGCCTTCGCATTGCCTTGAGCATCTGCAAGGAAATTCAGCGATTCTCCCAAGGCGCAGAACTCACCCATCGAATCCCATCGGAGGTGATTTTCGGCGTGCAGTTGTTGCACGTGCTTTGGCGCTGACCCCCCGGCACCAGTCTCGAACAGCCCGCCGCCTTTCATCAGTTTAACGATCGAAAGCATTTTGGCCGATGTGCCCAGTTCAAGAATCGGGAACAGGTCCGTCAGATAGTCCCGCAACACGTTGCCCGTGATGGCGATACTGTCTTTGCCCGCCGTGATGGTTTCGAGGCTCTGCCGCGTTGCCGCGCGCGGCGCCATGATGTGGAATTTTTCGGCGACGCCGGCCGCATCCAACGCGGGTTTGACATATCTGATGAGTTCCGCGTCGTGGGCGCGGTCCTCGTCCAGCCAGAAAATCGCCTCTGACCCCGTGAGCCGTTGGCGATCCATCGCCAGTTGGATCCAGTTCTCGATCGGCGCTTTCTTGACGGTGCAGGACCGCCAGATATCGCCCGCCTCGACCTGGTGGGAATGCAGCGTGTCACCATTGGCCAGCACGATCCGCATGGTGCCCTTGCCCGGCGCCTCGAACGTGGTCGGGTGCGAACCGTATTCCTCGGCCTTTTGCGCCATCAGCCCCACATTGGCGACGGATCCGGCGGTTGTAACATCCAGCGCGCCGTTGATTTTGAAGAAGTTGATCGTCTCGTCGTAGACAGGCGCATAGCAATTGTCGGGGATCACGCAGTTGGTGTCGCCCTTGGCTCCGGTTTCGTCCCAACCTTTGCCGCCAGCGCGGATCACTGCGGGCATGGACGCATCGATGATCACATCTGATGGCACATGAAGGTTGGTGATGCCCTTGTCGCTATCGACCATGTACATGGACGGACGGTCAAGCGCGGCAATCTCGGCCTTGATCGTTTCGGCGTTCGGCATGGTGTCGATGGCAGCCAAAACATCACCCAGACCTGCATTCGGGTTACCGCCTGCCGCGGCGATTGCCGCGCCGTGCGTTCCCCACACCGGGCCAAGCCATGCCTTAACCGCATGGCCAAAGATGATCGG
>JBCBKL010000020.1:0-78630 GCA_038521825.1 Pseudomonadota bacterium
GAAAAGCTGGAACGGGAGAAGTTTGCGCTTGTCGAGAAGGCCTCTGAACCACTGCCAAGTGCGGGCAAATTCGAGGAGTGTATTGAACTCTCCTTGCGATTCCTCTCAAAGCCTTGGGATATATACAAAAATGGAAGCCATGCGGTTCGTCAAACAGTGCTGAGACTGGTTTTTTCGGAGCCGCTTACATACACACCAGAAGGTGTGTATGGAACTCCAAAAACCGCCTTATCCTTCAAGGTGTTAGGCGGATTATCGTCAAAAAAGTGCGAGATGGTGCTGCTGGGGAGGATTGAACTCCCGACCTCACCCTTACCAAGGGTGCGCTCTACCACTGAGCTACAGCAGCGCTGTGGCGGGTGATTAGACGCAAAACACCAGCCGCGCAAGCCAATTCTGGACCATCCAGAGTCCCTGCTGTATGGGGTTTCCATGGCAGAAAAAACCGCCCCGAAGGCCGGAAAAAACGAAGATCGCGAGGCGCGCCTGAAGGCGGCGCTCAAGGCAAATCTTGCGCGACGAAAGGCACAAATCAAAGCGCGGCACGCGGCGGAAAGAGGCAAGGAGCAGGACGATGGATAGCATTCTGGTGCGGGGCAACGGCCCGCTCAACGGGCAAATACCAATCGCGGGCGCCAAGAACGCCTGCCTGACACTGATGCCGGCAACCCTGCTCAGCGAAGAGCCCCTGACACTAACCAACGCGCCGCGCCTCAGCGACATCAGGACGATGACGCTGCTGCTGCAATCACTGGGAGCGGAGGTGTCGAGCCTTCAGGACGGCAAGGTGATTGCCCTGTCGTCGCATGGCCTCGACAATCACACCGCCCACTATGACATCGTGCGCAAGATGCGGGCCTCGATCCTTGTTCTGGGTCCGCTGCTGGCCCGGACGGGTCAGGCGGTTGTCTCGCTGCCCGGGGGATGCGCCATTGGGGCCCGACCGGTCGATCTGCACCTCAAGGCGCTGGAAGTGATGGGCGCGGAACTGGAGCTGAAGGACGGCTACGTTCATGCCTCCGCACCCAAGGGCCTGCGCGGCGGCACTGTGGATTTCGCCTTTGCCAGTGTCGGGGCAACCGAGAACGCGCTGATGGCGGCGACCTTAGCAAAGGGTACGACGGTGTTGAACAACGCCGCACGAGAGCCCGAGATTGTCGATTTGGCCCTGTGTTTGCGCGCCATGGGGGCGCATCTCGAAGGAGAGGGGACATCGACCATAACTATCGAAGGCGTTGATCGCCTGCGCGGCGCGACCCACCCCGTCGTGACCGATCGCATCGAGTTGGGAACCTACATGCTTGCCCCAGCGGTTTGCGGCGGCGAGGTCGAGCTGCTGGGCGGGCGTATCGGTCTGCTCAGTGCGTTCTGCGAAAAGCTGGATGAGGCTGGTATCGAGGTGGCAGAGACGGCCAACGGACTGACGGTGAAACGCAAGAACGGCAACATCCGCGCGGTTGATGTCACGACGGCTCCGTTTCCGGGATTTCCAACCGACTTGCAGGCACAGATGATGGCGCTGCTCTGCACGGCCACGGGTACATCCGTTTTGGAAGAGAAGATCTTTGAAAACCGTTTCATGCATGCACCCGAATTGATGCGTATGGGGGCCAGCATCGACGTTCAGGGCGGGACCGCGACTGTTACGGGCGTCGAACTGCTCAAGGGCGCACCGGTCATGGCGACGGACTTGCGTGCGTCGGTATCGCTGATCCTTGCCGGTTTGGCGGCAGAGGGCGAGACGCGAGTGTCGCGGGTCTATCACCTTGACCGGGGATATGAGCATGTGGTGCGCAAGCTCAGCATGGTCGGTGCCGATATCGAACGGATCAGCGACGCATGAATGAAGACGCCAAATTCGAAGACGGACGCGAAGCGCCGCTTAACCTCGGAGCTGAGGACGAGGCGGACCTGAACGTTATCTCGTCGCTGGTACAGGACGCCGTTTTGCCTGTCACCGAGATGAAGTGGGAACCCAAGCGCCACCGCTTTGCGTTGCTGCTGAACCGCTTTCGGTGGGAAGATGAGGGTCGCGACCGCCATGGCGCGGAACGCGTGCAGTCGGTGCTGATGATCGACAACGTCCTTGGCGTGTCCAGTCAGGGGGTCGATCGGGCGGACAAGGACATCATTCTTTCCGTTCTCAATGTGACCTTCACGGCCGGTGAGGGCGGCGCGGGTCAGGTCGTCCTGAACCTCGCGGGCGATGGTGCCTTGCGACTGAACGTTGAGGCGCTTGAAGTCACGCTCAAAGACGTCACGCGGCCCTATCTTGCACCGACTCGAAAGACACCGGAACATCCTGCATGACGAAAGTCCGGATGCTCGGTCCCGATGACGCAAAGATCTGGCGGGATTTGAGGATCGAGGGCATCCGCAACTATCCTGGCGCATTTCTGACGTCGTTGGACGAGGCCAAAGCGCAGAGCGTCGAGAAAATCGAAATAGGATTGGCGCGCAAGGGCACTTTCGCCGCATTTCAGGATAATGAGCCTGTCGGGATCGCGTCCATCCTGCCCCTGACAAATCGGACCCGAACCCGGCATCGGGCAGAGATTGGTGCCTTTTACGTCAGACCTTTGGCGCAAGGGAGCGGCGTCGCGGATGCGCTTATGCTGGCCATGATCGATTTCGCACGCGTGGAAGGGATCTGGCAGCTGGAACTCTTCGTGGCCGAGACCAATACGCGCGGAACCCGATTTTACGAACGTCATGGCTTTGTCCGCGAAGGGCGGTTGCCAAATGCGATACTGGACGGTGATGCGACGGAACATGACATGTTCTATGTCCGCGACCTGCGCGCATTGCGCACTTGAGCCTGCAATCGCCAATCGGTATCCCGCGCGGACGAAAGGATATGTGATGCCGCAGTTTCTCGACTGTTCCGATTCGGATTTTGAGATGCGCTTTACCGCGCTGCTCGAAGCAAAGCGCGAAGACAGTCCCGATGTCGATGACGCTGTGGCCCGGATCATCGCTGACGTGCGTGCTCGTGGCGATGCGGCGGTGATCGAGCTGACCGAACGGTATGATCGCATGGCGCTCAGCCCCGATCAGTTGCGGCTGAAATCCGGAGAGATTGCGGAAGCCATCGACCATGTCGGTTCCGAAGATCGTGCCGCGCTTGAACTCGCGGCCGAGCGCATCACAGCCTATCATGAACGTCAGCGCCCTACGGACGAAAGCTGGACGGACGAGGCCGGGGCCACCTTGGGCTGGCGCTGGACGCCAGTTTCCGCGGCAGGGCTTTATGTGCCGGGCGGTCTGGCCAGCTACCCATCCTCGGTTCTGATGAACGCGATCCCAGCCAAGGTGGCCGGTGTTTCCCGGCTGGCGATCACCGTGCCCACGCCCGACGGTCAGCTTAATCCGCTTGTCCTGCTTGCAGCACATCTGTCCGGGGTTGACGAAATCTATCGCATCGGTGGCGCGCAGGCCATCGCGGCGTTGGCTTACGGCACGGAGACGGTCGCGCCGGTGGACAAGATCACGGGACCGGGTAACGCCTTTGTCGCGGCCGCCAAGCGGCGCGTATTCGGAAAGGTCGGGATCGATATGATCGCGGGGCCGTCGGAGATCCTGGTGATTGCCGATGCCGTCAATGACCCCGACTGGATCGCACTCGACCTTCTCAGCCAGGCGGAACACGACGAAAGCGCCCAATCCATCCTCGTGACCGACGATGCAGCCTTTGGACGGGCAGTGATGGATGCGGTGGACAAACGCCTCGAAAACTTAGAACGCAGGGCAATCGCAGGGCCAAGCTGGCGCGATTTTGGTGCCGTCATCGTGGTGTCCGATCTGGAACAGGCCGCGCGGATCAGCGACCGGATAGCACCCGAACACCTTGAGCTTTGTGTTGCGGACCCGGAGAGCCTTTGCGCCCGGATCACCCATGCTGGTGCAATCTTTCTGGGTCAATGGACGCCCGAGGCGATCGGTGACTATGTCGGCGGCCCCAACCATGTCTTGCCTACGGCCCGCTCGGCCCGGTTTTCGTCCGGTCTGTCTGTTCTTGACTTCATGAAGCGAACCACGCTTGCGTGCATGACGCCCAGTGCATTGTCCGAGATTGGGGCAAGCGCTGAACGGTTGGCACGAGCCGAGAGCCTTGAGGCGCACGGGCTGTCGGTGGCTGTCCGGCTCGCACGATTGAACGCGATGCGCGGATGATTGCCGCGATGAATTTTCAAGGATCGTCTTGAGTTAGGCCCAAAAGACCGAAACCCGATGAAATTACGGGCGGGTTCCCGCCTAGGCCGGGGAGGGCCTTGCACCGGCCTTGACGGACAACGCATGGCCCGCGCTTTGTGGTGTCATGCGTGGGGTTCTGACATCGACGTATCGGCGGGATGCGCAGATGCTCTTGCTGGCGTCACTTTGTGGCCTACTGGTGGTGTTGTTGCAGGTCCCGACCGACAGCAGTGCCAATCTGGTTGCTGCTGAATTAGGTATTTTGACGTTCACCGGCGTCCTTCTTTTGTTGCCGGTGATCGAAGCATCGCTGTCCGTGGCATCCGGTCGAAAACCGCATTGGGCCGATTATCTGACATGCCTTGTCTGGATGACATTCCTACCCATGATTGTCTTTATCTTCGCGAGCTGGACCGACGCGAACAGCCTCTGGGCCCGGATGTTTTCGGCGATGCTTGGCATGTGCCTGTCGGTTGGCCTCGCGCATCTGATGTCGGTCGAATTGCCCGAGATCGCGCCGTCGCGATTTGCCGTGCTTCCCGCGAATGATCCTGATCCTCTTCGGCTTCTGTCCCGGGTATGGCCAGGTGTCGTGTTTTTTTATCTCATGGTGCTGGCGGTCACCCCGGGGCTTAACGATGCATGGGTCGCATTGCAGATCATTCTACTGCCCAGCATTGTGCCGCCTGTGCGACAGCGGCTCATGCTAGAGGACGGGCGGGTCAACATCGCCCGTATCTCGGGCTTTTTCATGTTTGCCATTACGGCGCTCTGGCTAATTGCCGCGTCCTGAAATGCGAGCATTGTCATGATGCGAGGGTTTGGTTAAGGACTGCGCGGCCATTAACCCCGCAAGCCTGTTGCCCATCCGATGTCTCGTATCACTCACATTTCTCTCGACGACGCCAACCTGCCTCCGCCGACACCTGAGATCGAGCAGGAGAGGAAGGTCGCCATTTTCGATCTGCTCGAGCAGAATTCGTTTGTTCTGCCGGAACGGGACGGGCGCGCCGTACCGGCCGGACCCTATCATCTGGGGCTTGCGATCCGCGACAAGCGGCTTGTCTTCGACGTCGAAACGGAGGGTGAAGAGAAGGCGGCAGAGTTTCATCTGTCACTGGGCCCCTTCCGGCAGGTCGTAAAGGACTACTTCCAGATCTGCGAAAGCTACTTCGAAGCTGTAAAGAAGCTGCCGCCGAGCCAGATCGAGACGATCGACATGGCGCGCCGCGGAATCCACAACGAAGGGAGCCGCGTCTTGATCGAGCGGCTCGACGGCAAGGTCGAGATCGACTCTGACACGGCCCGCCGTCTCTTTACGCTCATCTGCGTTCTGCACTTCGGCGGTTAGATGGCCAAGACACTTCCCCAATCGGTGCTTTTCTGTTGTGATCACAATGCAGTACGCTCACCGATGGCCGAGGGGATTATGAAGAAATTCTATGGCACCGGCACCTACGTGCAATCCGTAGGCGTCCACAATGATATGGAGATCGACGGCTTTTCCATCGCCGTCTGCCAGGAAATGGACGTGGAGCTGAGCCGGCACCGGTCGCGCAGCTTTGACGAGATGGAGGAATGGGGAGACGATCTTTCTTCTTTCGATCTGGTCATCGCGCTGTCGCCCGCATCGCAACGGCGCGCGCTGGAATTGACGCGGTACTATCATCTGGACGTCGAATACTGGCCCATCCTTGACCCGACCGGACTGGGGGAAACGCGGGCTGACAAGCTGGCCAGCTACCGGGAGGCCCGTGACCAGATCATAGAACGCCTTAGAGACCGCTGGGGTGAGCCGACGAGGGTGCAATGACGGATATCATCGAACGCTATTTCGCCGCCTTCAATGCCAGCGACACCCACGAGATGCTGGCCTGCCTGACCGATGACGTGGCTCACCACGTCAACCAAGGTGGTGTGCGGACTGGTAAGGCAGCCTTTGCCGAGTTTTGCGCGCATATGGATCACTGCTATCAGGAAGAGCTGACCGATCTCGTGATCCTGTCAGAGGCCTCGGGCAACCGAGCCGCCGCCGAATATACAGTTAACGGCAATTACATCGAAACGGATGACGGGCTGCCCGAGGCCGATGGCCAAGCCTATTCGTTGCCGGCTGGTAGCTTTTTCGACATCCGGGATGGTCTTATCAGCCGCGTCAGCACCTACTACAACCTTAACGAATGGATCCGGCAGGTCTCGTGATAGATCTGCGCGTCTTGACCGGCCCCTCCCTTAAGAGGGCGCTTGATGGTGTTGCGCGGTTGCGGATCGCGGTTTTCCGGGAATGGCCGTATCTCTATGACGGAGATGCGGACTATGAACGGCGGTATCTTGGCGTATTTGCCCAAAGCAAGGATGCCATCGTCGTAGGTGCTTACAACAACGGTGAATTGGTCGGGGCGAGTACCGCATCGCCCCTTCGTGATCACGCGGATGAGTTCGGCGCGGCCTTTAGTGATCGCTCAGAGGCGCTGGATGACGTTTTCTACTGTGCGGAAAGCGTGCTTTTGCCTCAGTTTCGTGGCCAAGGGGTTGGTCATAGATTTTTTGATCTGCGCGAGGATCACGCGCGGGACAAAGGGTATCGTCATGTCTGTTTTTGTGCTGTGAACCGACCCGCTGATCATCCCCTCCGACCATCAGACCATCGTTCGCTCGATGGTTTTTGGGCAGTGCGCGGATATCGCAAGCTCGATGGAGTGCGGGCGCAATTCGCTTGGAAGGATATCGGTCAACTGACAGAGACTTCGAAGTATCTTCAGTTCTGGATGCGCAGCCTCTAGTCGGTCACGTGCACAGACGCTCTGCGTCTGCACCAAACGCTTTCCATCTCTGCCAGAACGCTTCGTTCGACGCTCCATCTGCCTGCCGGGTATCTTGCGCGCGTTGCGGGTCGTCAAAGAAAACGATGCCGCGGCGCTGGTCGGACGCACTAAGCGACATGTTGGCCACCGCCTGAACACAGCCGCAGCGGACGCGACTGGCATCGCGTCGTCCGGCAGCAAGGCATGCGGACGAGATCGGGCCGGTCGCGAAAAGGACTGGTTGCGTGGCGGGGTTTGTGCGGCTGTTGGCTGCATTCTGGTTGGAATACCTTGTGCCGCCGCATGACGACAAAATGAGGAGTAAGACCACTATCATGGATGCTCGAAGCATTGCGCCTGCTCTGTTAATCGGCGGTCTGCTTCCCGTCTGACCGCTCTTGCATTCCAGTATGCCCAACCGGAAGCCGGACCGCAATTCACGGTCTTGCAAGCCGTATCGAATTATCGGTCGTCGCCGCCACCGGCCATCTCGTCGAGATAGTCCTCATCAATGGCGGCTTGGGCCGCGGCAAGGACCGCTTCGCGCTGCTCGGGGGGTAGTTCTTTCTGCTTGTCCTCAGCCAGCCGGACCGTCACCTCGCGGTGCGCAAACTTGATGCCTTCGCGGTCAAAGAGCGACCGGATTTCCTGATAGACCCGTTTCCGGATGATCCATTGATCCCCCGGCTTGGTCATGAACTTGACCCGGATGATCATCGCGCTGTCCTGCATTTCGATGACACCCTGCGATTTGAGGGGTTGAATGAAATCCTGTCCGATCACAGGATCGTCGAGCAGTTCTTGCCCCAGATTCTTGATCAGTTTGCGCACATGCTCGACGTCGGTGTCATATGTCACCCGCAGGGGCAGTTTCATGATGACCCAATCGCGGGAATAGTTGGTCATCACCTGGATTTCGCCGAATGGTATTGTTTGTAAAGCGCCCAGATGGTGGCGTAGCTGGAACGACCGGACCGAGATCTTTTCGACCGTGCCTTTCACCCCGCCGACATCGACGTACTCACCCTTGCGGAAGGCGTCATCGAAAAGAAAGAAGGCGCCCGAAAAGATGTCACGCACCAGCGCCTGAGATCCAAAGCCGATGGCGACACCAACGATACCGGCGCCCGCGAAGAGGGGGCCGACATTGACACCCATCTCCATCAGTACGATCAGTCCGATCGCGACGAAGATCACGACAAGAACGGTGTTTCTGAAGAGCGGCAGCAGCGTGCCAAGGCGACTTGCGCTCGACCCGCCACCTTCGTCGCCGAGCTCGCCCTCTTCGGGGGCGTCGCCTTGCTCTTCCTCAATCTTTTGATCGATCCAGATCCGGAAGACGTGATAGGCGATGTAGCCCAGAAAACAGATTACCGTTATGTCGATTATGCGCTGCTGAAAGGACTCCCCCATACCGGTCGAGGGCGAATCCCAGATGAGGAGGCACGCATAGACACCGGCCACGAACGCGAGCACTCCGGCAACGCGCTGAGCAAGTTCCTCATAGGTCGTTATGCGCGGTTGCAGTGCGACCTCTATCTCGGCCTCCTCCAGATCGAAGTTATCGAGCACAAGTTCTTCGTTTCTTGCAGCAAGGGCGCGGCGCCGAGCGAAACTGGCCTCGATGAAGTAGCTGATGATGCCGTAGACCACTATGATCGTTGTCAAAATACCGTAGGCGCCCGCAATCATGGGGATGTTCGATGGCTGACCAATCACCACCTCATACGTCAGTTCGACCCAAGCGAAGATCAGGTAAAGATACGCGAATGGCGCCCAGACATTTGCCATAAAACGTACTGGCCAAGAGCATTCCTTGTGGGGTTGTCCGTTCCTCAACGCATTCGTAATCGCCTTTCGATTGGCCGTAACGAGAGCGATGTTCGTCATCATTACAACGAACGAAAGCAGTGAAGAGAAGAAGGCGTAGACGTCGTAGTTCAGTCCCAACTCACCGATCCAGAGGCCGAGCAGGATTGCCGATGCGCCGATGACTGTCGCGGCAACCAGCCAACTGTAGAGCTTTTTGGCATCCTGGTCGGAAAAGAGCGGGATGCGGTACTGCGCCAGGAAGGGCGACAGGATCATCCGCCACAGGCCCGTGACCACCCTTATTGAGAAGTATCCGATGTTGATCAGAGCAACCGTGAACTGCAGGGCTGAATCGTCGAGTGGTCCGAAGATTATGTAGCCAAGTATGTAGGCAACGGCCATCGAGACGAGCGTGCCGGTAACGCCCATGAAGAACCGAAAAACCAGAAACGGCATTTTTCCGACATAGCCCTGTGGATTTTCCTGAATCCTCGCAACGACGTATTGTCTCGCGATGCGCTGGCCAAAGATATAACGCTCGAACAGCATCCCCACACCGAACAAAAGCAGGCTGCTCACGAGTGCAATGAAGTATGCAATGATCGTGCCGTCAGGGCTGGCCGCGCGCAGGATGTAAACGACCTCATTGAAAGCTGAAGGCAGGGCCAGAAATTGCGCAACCAGTGCTGAACGGAATTCTGCGGCGCTATCGCTCATCTTCATGAGCTCGGAGCCATCGGCGAATTGCTCATCGTCGGCGTTCTCGCTGGCCGCTTCATTGCCCTGCGACAGAATGTTTCCGTCGCTATCGATCACGATGATGCTGACACCGTTTTCGGCCGCAGATCTGATGATTTCGGTAACATCAGATGTGTCTTCTTCGGTCGAGGTCGTCGCTGAGGGTACGAGGCTGCTCAGCCCCTGCGCATTAGCAAACGGCCCCCAAAATGTCAGCGTCGCTATCGCAAAGACAAGAAAAAGGAGATGGCGCAAGCTGTTGTCCGTTTCAAAGTCGTCCAAAAAGATGCTTTGACGCTATGCGAGCGCAGCAATCATTGCAAATGCGCTGAGGCGGCGTACCACACGCATGGTCAATCCGGCGCGAGTTTGCTTGCAACCTTTTGAAATTCGAAGCCATGGTCCCCAGATCGCGGTTGCGGCGGACAAGAAAGTATGAACGGGTAAAGAGCCATGAGTGGGAAGACTTTGCACGACATCAACCCCATTGCGGTTCTTGGGCTGGGTTATGTCGGCCTGCCGCTGGCGCTGGCATTGTCGCGCGCGGGGTTTGAGGTTGTTGGGTTCGATACCGATGATCGTCTGGTCCGGGCACTGAACGAGGGTCGCGACCCGAACGGAGAGGTCGCCGAGGCATCGGTTGCGAAGTCTGACATGCGGTTCGTGTCTGATCCCGCCGCGCTGGCCGGTGCCAAAACCTTCATCATCGCCGTTCCAACTCCGATCACGGATGCCAAGGCACCCGATCTGAACCCGGTTCGGTCGGCCTGTCGGATCGTCGGGCCAAATCTAACGAAGGGTGCTCTGGTCGTTGTCGAAAGCACGGTTTATCCCGGTGTGACAGAGGAGGTCTGCGGGCCGGAACTGGCATGCTCGTCCGGTCTTGAGGCGGGCGTCGATTTCCAGCTCGGCTATTCGCCCGAACGCGTGAACCCGGGCGACGCCGAACATTCGCTCGAAACAGTGGTCAAGATCATTGCCGGACAGGACAAAGCGACGCTGGACCGGGTCGAAGCGATCTATGCCCCCATAATCAAGGCGGGTCTGCACCGCGCCGACAGCATCATGACTGCCGAGGCGGCCAAGGTGATCGAAAACACACAGCGGGATTTGAACATCGCGCTGGTCAATGAATTCGCGCTGATATTCGACCGTCTGGGTCTCGATACCCTTGATGTTCTAGAGGCGGCGGGCACCAAATGGAACTTTCTGAATTTCCGTCCGGGCCTTGTTGGCGGACACTGCATCGGTGTGGATCCGTATTACCTGACCTACCGGGCCGAGCAGCTTGGCTATCACCCCGAGGTCATTCTCGCCGGTCGGCGCATCAACGATCACATGGGCGTTCACGTGGCCCAGACCCTGATCAAGTCGATGCTGGCACGCGGGGCTCAGGTCAAGGACGCGCGCGTGCTTGTGCTTGGTTTTACGTTCAAGGAAAACTGTGCCGATACCCGTAACACGCGCGTTGCCGATATTGTGTCCGAGCTTGAGGATTATTCTGTGCAAGTCGATGTTCACGATCCGTGGGTCGCACCCCATGTGCTAAAGGGCAATCACGATCTGTCGGTGGTCGATGCGCCTGATCCGGGCACATATGATGCGGTGATCGTTGCCGTTGGGCATCGGCAATTTCGTGAAATGGGCGTGGAAAAGGTGCGCGGCTTTGGCAAGGAGGGAGCCGTGTTGTACGACATCAAAGGGATTTTCGGCCGCGAAGGGAGCGACCTACGGCTGTAGTGGGCAAAGATGAAAGACGGAAGTAATCCAGATACAACTTTTGCCGGGGATCAGGGCCGTGTCATGCTGTACAGCCATGACACTTTTGGCTTGGGTCATCTGCGCCGCTCGCGTGCTATTGCGACCGCGCTGACGGAAAGTGGCGTTGCCTCATCCGCAATCATCCTTACCGGCAGTCCGGTTGCTGGTCGATTCACCTTTCCAGAAAACGTCGATCATGTGCGGTTGCCGGGCGTGAAGAAGCTGTCAGATGGGTCCTACATCTCTCAAACCGGCGGTTTTGATATCGAAGAGACGACAGCTTTGCGGTCGGGCCTAATCAAGTCTGCCGTCGCTCAGTACGATCCGGATCTGCTTATCGTCGACAAAGAGCCGACAGGGTTCCGGGGCGAGTTGATTGAGACTTTGGAGACTCTTTCATCTGGGAGGCGCACCCGTCTGGTTCTGGGTTTGCGGGATGTTCTCGATGAACCCGCAAGTCTGGTAGCGGAGTGGGATCGCAAGGGCGCGACCGACGCCGCGCAGAAATACTATGACGAGATCTGGGTCTATGGCCATCGACAGGTCTATGATCCGACCGAAGCACTGCCGCTGTCGCCGGAAGCTCGCAGACGGATGCACTGGACGGGGTATTTACGGCGGGAAGCAACCGAGACTGGTGACGCGCCTGAGGGGCCCTTCGTCCTGATTACACCGGGGGGCGGCGGCGACGGCGAGGCGATGGTGAACCTGGTGCTGTCAGCCTACGAAAAAGACGAAACGCTCGGCCCGAATGCCGTTCTTGTCTATGGGCCCTTTCTATCGGGTGAGGTACGCGACGAGTTTGAAGCACGGGTCGCACGGCTGAATGGCCGGGTGAAGGCGGTCGGTTTTGACAGTCTGATAGAAGCCCTTTTTGCGGCCGCCGAAGGTGTGGTCTGCATGGGCGGCTACAACACGTTCTGCGAGGTTTTGTCATTCGACAAGCGCGCTGTGATCGTGCCACGAACCGTCCCGCGGCGCGAGCAGTGGATAAGGGCGAAGCAGGCCGAAAAAATGGGCCTCGTCCGGATGATCGACGAGGAACGGGATGGTTTGACCGCCGAGGCGATGATCGAAGCGATCCGGGCATTGCCGTCGCAACCGAAACCGTCGGAGGCCTGCGCCGGCAGATTGCTCAATGGATTGCCTGCGATCATTGACCGGACTCGCGGTTTGATGGCTTCGCAGGAGCGCGCCTCGTCGGGATGACCGAAGCGCCGCGCCCGCTTGCTGTTTTGGTCAAGGGCTGGCCGCGTTTGTCCGAAACCTTTATCGCGCAGGAACTCGTCGCGCTCGAAGAAGCTGGGATCCGGTTTGAGCTTTGGTCCCTGAGACGCCCGACCGATAAAAAGACCCATCCACTGCATCGTCGGCTATCCGCCCCTGTTCGCTATCTGCCAGAGTACCTGCGCGATGAACCGCGCCGTGTCTGGCAAGGCATCCTGCACGCGCGGCGATTGCCGGGTTGGAAAGCGGCATGGCGCGCGTTTCGAGCGGATCTGCGGCGCGATCGGACACCCAACCGGGTGCGCCGCTTTGGACAGGCCTGCGTCTTGTGCCGAGAAGTGACGGGCGATGTTCGCGCCTTCTACGCCCATTTTCTGCATACCCCGTCATCGGTGGCACGCTATGCATCGATCCTGACGGGGTTGCCGTGGTCTTTTGCGGCTCATGCCAAGGATATCTGGACGTCTCCTGATTGGGAGCTTTCAGAAAAGTTAAGCTCTGCCAGCCACGGCGCCGCATTCGGTGCGACCTGCACATCCTTTGGTGCAGCGCATCTCCGTGATCTGTCGAGCGGCACGCCGGTTGATCTGGTTTATCACGGGCTGGACCTGAGCCGGTTTCCGGTACCGCCCGAACGTCCACCTCGATCCTCAGACGGGCCGTTCCGGATGTTGTCGGTCGGTCGCTTGGTCGAGAAGAAGGGGTTTGACCGTTTGATCGAAGCGCTGACGCTGTTGCCAGATGATCTGGTCTGGCAATGGGTCCATATTGGTGGCAGCCGGGGCGATTACGGCGCGCAACTCAAGGCGCAGGCGGACGAACTGGGCGTTTCTGAACGGATACTTTGGATGGGATCGTGTGACCAGCCCGAGGTGATCGCCGAGATGCGCAAAGCCAATCTGTTTGTTTTGCCCAGTCGCATCGCTGGGGACGGGGACCGCGATGGTCTGCCAAATGTCCTGATGGAAGCCGCCTCGCAATCCTTGCCGATCCTGTCGACACCCGTCTCAGCCATCCCCGAGTTCATCACAAACGGCACCCACGGTCTTTTGCGTGATGATGCCCCGCCAGAAATCGCTGAAGCAATGGTTTGGGCGGCTCACAATCCACTGCCACTGGAAGAGATGGCGGAGGCCGCGCTTACGCGGCTTAAGGCCGATTTCACGATGGCACCGGGGATCGCGCATCTGCGGGATCGCCTAAATACGCTGACGACAACGGGGCATACATGCACGTCGCATTCTTCGCCCCGCTGAAGCCACCCGATCATCCTACACCTTCGGGCGACCGGGAGATGGGCAAAGCGATTGTCGCCGCCCTTCGGCATAAGGACCACCGCGTCTCGATCGCATCGACGATCCGATTGCGGGAGGGCCAAGGCAGCAAAGAGAGGCAGGCGGAGATAGCCAGAGCGGCATCCGATGAGGTTGCGCGCCTGATCGCGGACCCGGCGTCACGCGACTGGGATGTCTGGCTGACTTATCATAACTACTACAAGGCGCCTGATCTTGTCGGTCCGGCAGTATGCGCCGCATTGGGCATTCCTTATGCACAAATTGAGTCGACGCGGGCCCGCAAGCGGCTAACCGGTCTCTGGGCGGATTTTGCCCATGCGGCTGAGGAGGCGAGTGAGGCGGCCAGCGCCATTTTTTACTTCACGCAACACGATGCAGAGGCGTTGCAGGCCTATGCCCCCGATGGCCAGAGGCTGATCCACCTGCCGCCCTTCCTGCAGACTTATACGCTGCCCGATCCGACGGTTGGCGATGGTCCGATCCTGAGCGTCGGTATGATGCGGCGGGGCGACAAACTGGCATCTTATCGGCTGATCGCCGACACGCTCGCACTGCTGCCCACTTTCGGGTGGCACTTGACGATTGTCGGCGATGGTGAGGCCCGGGCCGCTGTCGAGGCTATGATGGTGTCCTTTGGGGACCGGGTCAGCTTTGTCGGCGCTATCGAGAAGGCGCGGCTGGCCGAGATCTACGCGTCATCAAGTCTGTTCTTCTGGCCCGGTGTAAATGAGGCGTTCGGTATGGTGTACCTCGAAGCACAAGCGGCAGGTTTGCCGGTCATCGCCCAGGATCGTCCCGGTGTGCGGGATATCGTTCACGGGGTGCAGCCACGGGTCTTCGAAGGGCCGGAAGCGATGGCGGACGTGATCAAAGAGTTGCTCCACAATCCCAAGGACAGGGCGCGGCTTGGTGCCGAGGCGCGCAGTAAGATCGAACGGCATCATCTGCTCGGCGCAGCCGCCCGGACACTGAGCGAAGGGCTGGAGGCTATTACGTGATCCGTATCGCGCTTCTTCGCCATGGTCCCACGTCATGGAACCGGGAGGGTCGGATTCAGGGCCGGACCGATATACCGCTCGATGCCGGGGGGCGGGAGATGGTCAGAGGCTGGACGATCCCCGAGGCATGGACAGATGCACACGTCGTCTCAAGCCCACTATCCCGAGCGATCGAGACTGCCCACGCCGTTACCGGGCATACACCCCAGATTGCTCCATCTCTGATCGAAATGGATTGGGGCGACTGGGAGGGGCTGAATGGGGCCGACTTGAGGGCCGACCCGGCAAGTAGCTATCGCGATATCGAGGATTGGGGGTGGGATTTTGCGCCACCCGGAGGTGAGAGCCTGCACGGCATGCGCGGGCGATTAATGGATTGGGTGGCGCAACAGCGAACCGATACCCTGGCCGTCAGCCATATCGGTGTTATGCGTCTACTGATGGCTATCGGCACTGGCTGGGCGTTTTCAGGGCCCCCACCGTTTTCGATCAAGCGTGGTCGGCTTTATTGCCTCACATGGGATGGTGAAAGGCTGACCGCTTCAGTTGATCCCATCAGGGTGAAGGAGCGGCCAGCATGAAGGCAATGATCCTGGTGACCCACCTTTTGGGGACTGGACATTTGTCGCGGGCGCTGACGTTGGGCCGGGCCTTTGCTGCTCAAGGTCATGACGTCGGTGTCGTTTCGGGCGGTGTGCCCGCGCCGCATCTTTCGTCCGATGGGTTGAGGCTGCTCCAGCTTGAGCCAGTAAAATCGGACGGCGTTGATTTTTCGCGTCTGCTTGATGCTTCGGGCCAGGTCGCAGGTCAGGATGCGCTTGATGCGCGGCGGGCCGATTTGCTCTCCCTCTACGACGACATTGGTCCTGACATTCTGATCACAGAACTCTTCCCATTTGGCCGCAGAATCCTGCGCGACGAATTCACAACGCTGCTCGAACGGGCGCGGGGAAAGGCGATGATACTTTCGTCGATCCGCGACATCGTCCACCCGCCGTCAGGGCCATCGAAGGTGGCTTATGCAAAATCCGCTATCGACGCGTTCTATGATGGCGTGCTGGTCCATTCGGATCCTAAGCTATTGCCTTTGAGGCTGAGCTGGCCGGACACGGAGGGCATCGCAGACAAGCTGTTCTACACTGGCTTCGTGGCGCCTGACCCCGCTGAACCAAGTGACGTGACGCGGGCCGAGGTCATCGTTAGTGCCGGCGGCGGCGCCGTCGGTGGCGGTCTGTTCAAGGCCGCAATCGAAGCTGCGGCTCGATCGGATCGCACATGGCGTCTGTTGGTTGGTCGAGGGCACGAGGCGCTCTTAGATTGTCACCGTGCGCCTAATCTCATCATAGAGCCTGCTCGTCCCGACTTTCGCAACCTTCTGACAGGCGCCGCTGCTTCGGTTTCGCTCTGTGGCTACAACACGGCGATGGACGTACTGCAGGCTGGCGTTCCGGCGGTTTTTGTTCCGTTTGACGACGGGAACGAGGTTGAACAGACGATCCGCGCCAAGGGTTTGAGCCAACGGGTGGGCATCGAGATCTTGGCTGGCGAGGCACTGAGCGGCACCACGCTGCGTGAGAAGGTGGAGAGCGTCATCGCTGGACCACGGCCGGAGCCGTTCACGTCGGGTTTTGGAGGTGCCGCAAGAACAGTGGAGATCGCGACGCGCCTTTGGAGGGCAAAGAAGGCATGAGCGTGTCCTGGGCCCCGGTTCGATCTGCCATGCGACGCCATGAGGCCGCACTTGGTCCGTTGAAGATTTGGTGGCGGGATGATGATGCCATCGAAGCGACGCCTGCCCTCGAACGGTTGATCCGACTGTCCGAACACCACCTGCCGGTGCATCTCGCCATCATTCCAGGGTTAGTGAAGCCTAGTATCGTCGACGCGGCGGATGCTGCAACGGTTGTTCCTGTCGTTCACGGATGGCGACATGAGAACCATCAGAAAACGGGCAAGAAGTCGGAGTACGGGTTTGTCCGTCCTGAAACGGACAAGGAATTGCGGCAGGGAGTTGAACGGCTGAGCGCGATGTTCGGGTCGCGGCTCTTTCCAATGTTTGTTCCACCGTGGAACCGTGTGGACGCATCGGTTCTGCCGCTTGTCGCTGACGCTGGTCACACGGTTTTGTCGACGTTTGGTGATCAGCATCTTGGAAACACCAACTCGCTGAAGGTCGTCAACACGCATATCGATCCGATCGACTGGCGAGGATCGCGCGACCTTGTCGATCCGGAGGTGTTGATTAAGGCAATTGCCAACTCAATTGCCGATAGGATTCAAAACGATGGATCAGGTGAGCCCATTGGCCTGCTGACGCATCATCTTGTGCACAGTGCCGCGATTTGGCAGTTCACCGATGCGCTGTTGGCAGAACTTCTGAATTGCGGCGCGGTACCGTGGGAAGGGTCAGTTACGACATGAGCCGCTTGGAATCTATGCGCCGAAGACTGTCGGCACAGATCGATGGTCTCAATTGGGCCATCCAGGAAATCAAGGATTTACAAGGGGATATGCTTGATATCGGCCTCGGTAACGGCCGGACGTATGATCATTTGAGAGAGTATGGGGGCCGCCGCGTCTGGGTCATCGACAGGGCGCTCAACTGCCATCCGTCTTGCGTGCCGCCTGCAGAGGACTTTCTGCAGGGGGAGGCAGATGCGATGCTGGCCCGGCTGGTCGAGCAGGGGGGACGGATCGCGCTTGCGCATTACGATCTGGGTTATGGGGCCAAGGACGATGATGTGGCCGAAGCACTTGCCCTGTCCAAAGCCATTGCCAAGGTCATGGTCCCGGGTGGGATTATCGTTTCACAACAGCCGCTTATGGGCTTTGGGCAGGTTAGTGGCCCCGATACCGTCGATCCCGACCGCTACTTTTTCTACCGGGCCGTGTAACCGGCTTGAAACGTGAGTTGCACTGCGCGGTAAGGGCGGTCTAGGCTTCGGTCAACGACATTTCTGGCCCGGAGGATGCCATGCGCCTGGTCGCACTACTGCTCTGTTTTTTCGTTTCATCTCAAGCGCTTGCGGGGGCTTTGACGCTGCAGCCGGCGAACCCTCAGCCGACGGGTTTAAAAAGTGGACTGGCTGTTGAATACGCATTCCCGCCAGACGTGAAAACGCTGGGTCAGGCCGAGCGAGATCTGCGCCGCGCAAAACCGGGTAAGCCATTGGCAGGGTTGGATTATCGGGACACGGACGAGGGTGAGCCGACGCTGACCAGCGGACGGGCAGAAAAGGTTGTCGCGCGAATCACGGGCTATGTGAAATTTGACTCGGCCGGCGACTATGTCATTGATTTTGTTAGTAATGATGGCGTCAAAGCCATTGTCGGCGGACAGCAGGTCGTGTTCTTTGACGGGCGGCACACGTGTCAGGAAAGCGCACCGCAGCGGGTGATCGTTCCGGAGGCAGGGTGGTACCCCATCGAAGTCGTTTATTTTCAACGGTATAAGACGGCATGCCTGCATATGCGGGCGGGCAAGGACGAGCCCGATTGGATGCCGAATTCGGCCTTCGGCTACAAATAACCAACATCTTACAACCATACCGCCCGGGCGCTTAACCCGGGCTTGGGTGCATGGCGCTAAAACCCAAATCGTGCGTTTTGCGGGTTGAATTGTACGATTTGGACGCGGGGAGAAATGGCCCAAGACCGGGTCATTTCGGCGAATTGTACGATTGGGCCGGCAAAACGTACGTTTTGACCTTTGACCCAACAGGTGTGACAAAATGCGTCCCGGTTTTCGCAAGATTTCTTTTTCGGACTTTCGGCAGAACATGTCGAAAGAGATCAAGGTGGTTACCTGGGAGGGAGATCATCTGTGGCTGTGCTTTCACGGCCGTCCCAAATGCGCCATCATCCCTATGCGCGACGAAAAGCTGCTGAGCGATCTGCATGGCTGTCCCTTTGATCAACTGATGGAGCGGATGGAGATCGACCGCGCCCGGACCATCCGCGGCATGTCGCGGCTGGGCACGTACAGGGCAGAAGTGTTCGAAGAGAACGATTTCAAATATCCACCGCCGGGCGTGACCGAGCATGCCTATTGGGAAGGGATCAAGGAGAAGTTCGCCTATGCCAGCGCGACGGACCGGGTGTACCGAAGCAATGGGTACTGGAAAAAGTAACTTTGAGGGTGAGCGACAGCCGAAACTTGCAGGCTATAGGCGAGTCGGTTGATTAAGAAATATGCAGGTGCATTGATCTGCATCAAACTGATGCGCAACCGATATGGCATGATGGTCTGGTTGCAATGCTTGGCACATCGGCCAACCGTCAGACGGCCAGCCAAGCGGGGATTGGACCTCAAACGATATCATAGGGCACTTTATTGTAAGAAGGGGCAGTCTCTGGGGGCTGCCCCTTTTACATGCGCGCCGCCTGGCTTGACCGGGCGCTGCAGCGCAGCAAAACTGTGGCGTATTTCGACAGAGGAGAGTTTGATGTTTCCATTCGTTTTCGCGCCAACCTATGAATATCCGCTATCCGGTGATGTGACTCAGGGCATCTCGCCCGAGTTCAACTGGGAAATGGCCGGCATCCCCGAGGTCGAGTACGAGGTCTGCACAACCGTCGCGAGCTACGGGACCCAGCTCAGCAAACTCAGCGATGCGGTGCTGGCGCTGGCCGAAAAGGTCGGGCTGGACGGGCCAGAAGTGGACGCCCTGAAAGAGATCGCCGCCGGGGTGAAAGAGGCCAAGGTGCGGGCACTAGACGCCGTGCGGGCGCGGGCAGAAAAGGCGGTGGCGCGGGTGGAGAGGTTGGAGGGGGCGGTGCGGGTTGAGGAGTGATGTGGAGGTGGGCAGATTGCCCACTCTACGGCTGGCTAGGGTCAGGACCCATTGATTTCCGTCGGATGGCGTGGTTCACGGTTCAAAAAACGAGCCGTGAACATGTCTGATCGGTTCTGTTGCGTTAGTTGATGTGGTCCGTAGGATCGCTGGAATAGCCCCAGGCGAATAGAGCACATCCAACGGAGTATTTGATTGTCACTTTTTACTGACGCCTCCCCGATTGGTACCTTCAACTACGCACACTCATTTCTCGGGGCTGCAAAGGCGCTCGACAGATTGGAATGGGAAGATCGCGAAACGCACTCCGACAGCCCGGCCGAATTTCTTTACTGGCACTCAATCGAACTCTTCTTGAAGGCATACTTGTTGCTTGATGGGATGGAATTGAAGAAACTCAGAAGCCGGGACTACGGCCACAACATCACGGCACTCGCTACTGAAGCCATAAAGCGCGGCCTAATTCTATCCGACAAAGACCAAGAATTGCTGTCATTCATGCCATCCACAGAAGACATGATTGATCTGCGCTATCTGAAAGTTGGCGTACGAACCGTCCCTGACTTCGAGGAAATTGAGGAAACGTGTGGGAACCTCTACCGCGAAGTCGGCTTACAGATACAGAAAAGAGGCATTTCAATCGGGTTTCACGCTTCCCGGATCGCCCCAAAATAGCGAGACAAAAACGAGACAACGACCCTAAATTGTCAACTCGAAACCTCGTAAGTATTTGATTTTGTTGGTGCCCGGGGGCGGAATCGAACCACCGACACGAGGATTTTCAATCCACTGCTCTACCCCTGAGCTACCCGGGCACGGGAGAACGGCTGGCGTTCGGGTGAGCGGGTTCTAGGGCCTCAGGCCAAGGGTGTCCAGAGGGATTTCTACAATTCTCAGTGCGGCTTGGCCTGTTGCTGAGCCGCCTGTTCCGCGGCTTCGGCAGCATCTTCGGGATCGTCCGACGGCACGGCATATTGCCCGTTCATCCAACGGGCCAGATCGACATCCGCGCACCGCCGCGAACAGAATGGGCGGTACTTCTCGTCTCGTTCGGACCCACAGATCGGGCAACTCATTTCAGAACCTCCGACAGGGGCAGGCGGGCGCGTTTTCGCTGCAATTCGTAATGTCCCAACGGGGTCCATCCTGCCAAGACCGTATCGATATCGTCAGCGCGCAAAGCACGGCGCAAGGCGTCTTCGAACGTGCGCCTGTCTTTCTTGGCCATAGGCGCCGGGTCAATCACGATCTGCCCTCCAAGGCCGCGGAGCCGCAGCGCGCGGGGAAGCGCCCTTGCGCAGGCGAGATTGGCCTTCAATCCTGCAGCGAGCGACGTGTCTCCGCCAGTGTTCACATCGACCGCCACAAGCGCTCGGGTTTGCTCAAGAAACATCGATCCGGGAGAAAGTTCTTCGCGCAGGCCGGTCGCCATATCAAGCGCATCGAGGACGCCGAGTGCCGCAAAGGATCCTGGTTCGTGCACCACATCGGCAGGCTCAACCCAATCCCGCCACGCGACGGCATGAGGCCCATCGCCTTCGGTCAATGTCTCAGCCCCCTCACCCTGATCCGAAAGAACCGCCTGCGCCAGCTTAAGCATGGCATGGATGTCATCATGGATCTGCTCGGGATCAGCCCCCTCGCATACGGAGCGGAGGATCAAGCCGTAACTGACTTCGGCCATCGCGTCATGGGCGATCTCGAGGAGGCGATCGCGTGCCGCCTCGTCTTTGATCTGACGGGATATGTTGAGACCCGGCGCGTCTGGCGTGATGATCGCGTAGCGGCTCTTGAAAAGCAGCTTGATAGTCACCGGCAGGGCTTTTCCCGGCTCGGCATAGCCTGTCACTTGAACCAGCAGCGCATCCCCCGGTGCCAACCCTTTGATCTGACGCAGATAGGCAGAACCATCGGGCGTGCGCACGAAGACACCCCCCTGCCCCTTCATCGGTCGCTCGGCAATGGCCCGGTAGACGGTACCGGGACGCGGCGCATCGCCGTCGATTAGGATATCCTCAAGACGGCCATCGACCATAAGCGCGGCGGCTTCGCGGTCACCCAGATGATCGAGAACTAACGTGCGCCCCTTCATGACCAAACCTCGACGCCCGCCGCCCGCAAGAGCCCGGCGGTTTCGGCCAGGGGCAAGCCAACGATGGCGGTGAAGGATCCGCTGATCCATGGGATCAGAGCACCAGCAGGACCCTGGATCCCGTAGCCGCCCGCCTTGCCACGCCAATCGCCCGATGCGACATAGGCAAGAACTTCGGTGTCACAGAGCGCTTTCATACGGACTTGGCTGACGACGTCTTTTTCCCAAAGTTTGTCCCCGCGCCGGACCGCCACGGCAGTTATGACCCGATGGCGACGGCCAGACATTTTCCAAAGGAAATCAACCGCTTCCGCCTCATCTTCGGGTTTCCCCAGAATGCGGCGGCCCAAGGCCACGGTCGTATCCGCGCACAGAACCACATCGCCGGCCCCAGCATCGACGGCCAGCGCCTTTTCGCACGCCATGCGCCTGCAATAGGGGCGTGGGAGCTCGCCGTTTCGGGGTGTTTCATCAATATCGGGCGGGCGGATCGCATCTGGCGTCACGCCCAGTTGCTCCAGCAGCTCCAGCCGCCGGGGGCTTCCCGATCCCAAGACAAACATCCGTTGCGCTTACTTGAAGCGGTAGTTGATACGCCCTTTGGTCAGGTCGTATGGCGTCATTTCGACTTGAACCTTGTCGCCTGCCAAGACCCGGATCCGGTTCTTGCGCATCTTTCCTGCCGTATGTGCGATGATCTCATGGCCGTTTTCCAGCTCGACCCGAAATGTCGCATTTGGCAGGAGTTCCTTCACGACGCCGGGAAATTCGAGCAGTTCTTCCTTGGCCATGGTCTCTCCTTCGTTGCACATCCGCCAACCGCGGATGCGCCCCTACATGCGCCGTCTCCCTCGATATTTCAAGGGCGATCTAGGTCAGCCGCGTGATTGTGACCGCACCGTCACGGCCCATCTGGCTGTCCCAGTCGCGCCGGTTGAGGACACTACCGTCGGCACGGACCTCTGCAAGAATGGCAAGGTCAATCTCGGCATAGGTCCATCCGGGCTGGTTGAGTTCGCCTTGGGCCAGAACCCCCGTCTCGGGGAAACCGCGATCGGGTGGTCCATAAATGCCACCCGCACCGACAGATGTCCCGATCGCCTCGGACCATTCCGCCTCGCCAACGACAGAAGACATCACGGTGACGCATTGATTTTCAAGCGCGCGAGCCTGCGCACCGATCCGAACACGGGAATAGCCGAACCGGGCTTCGGTCACGGATGGCACGAGGATCAGATCCGCCTCGCTGAGCGCACGGCCGAGCAGGGGAAACTCGCTGTCGTAACAAATAAGGATCCCAATCTTGCCGATTTGCGTTTCGAACAGCTGCAGCGGGCCACCCGGCGTGATACCCCAGATTTCGGCCTCGAACCGGGTCATGATCTGTTTGTCCTGTTCACCGCGGGCACCGGTCGGAGAGAAAAAGCGCGCACGGTTGACTGGCCGCCCCTCTGCCCGGGTTGCCGGGGCGGATGCAGCCAGAACATGAACGCCGAATTGCTGGGCAAGATGGGCGTGGAGCGCGTCCACATCGGCCAGCCGGTCCGACACCGCATGGATCGATTGTTCTAGATCGGCGGCGGCGTTTCGACCCTCCAGCGTTGCGAGTTCCAAGGCGCCGTATTCGGGAAAGACAAGCAGATCGGCGCCGTGGCTGGCGCCTTCGTCGACCCAGCGGGACATCTTGTCTTCGTACTGGGCCCAGCTGGTCAGGACATCGAGCGGGTAGGCGGCGGTGGCGATCTTCATAAAGGCTCTCCTGCAGCCACATTCTGTCTGATCCGGTCGCAGAGCAAGCCCGCGATTCGGGAGCCTCCGGCGGGCGTATTTTGGACGAGAAGAAGATCAGCCCGTCGCGAAGGAGACCATACCGTGGGTCAGGCAATCGAGGCTGTCGGTCCACTTGTCCGATGGCAAAGCATCCGTCAGCAGGCTGAGTTCCGTGCAGGCGACGCAGAGGTAATCAGTTTCCGAGAGGAGTTGGGCCGCGATGGTCTGGAAAGCCCCTATGTCCGGTTCGTCTCCGGCCTTGACGGCCTGAATGATCCCCAGGATCGGACCGTCGTCAGGATAGACGGCTTCGAGGCCCAAGCCGGAAAAAGCGATGTCGAACACACCAACCTTTCGGACCGCGGGCGAGGCGAGCATCCCGATACGCCCCCTGCCCGTGAGGGCCCGCGCGGTCAGGTCGATCATGTTGATAAACGGCAGGTCTGTCGAGGCGGAGATCGCCGCCGCGTAGTGGTGTGCGGTGTTGCACGGCATCGCAAGTGCCTGAGCCCCAGCGGATTCGAGATCGCGCGCCATCTGCCGAAGGGTTGGCGCGGGGTCTGCGCCCGTCCCTTCGATCAACGCCTTGATCCGCGAAGGGACCTGCGGGTTCTGGTGCACGATCAGTGGGACGTGATCCGCATCGTCACCAGCATCGATGGCCGCCAGCACCTTTTGCATCAGCAGGATCGTGGCCTCAGGCCCCATCCCGCCAAGGATACCGACAGGTTTCATGCCACCGCGGCAACGTCGAATTCGTGAGTGTATCCGGTCAGACCAATTGCGCCGCCCGTATGAAGAAAGACGACCCTTTCGCCTTTCTTGAAGTGCCCCTTGCGGATCAGGTCGATCAGCCCCGCCCCGCCCTTTGCGGAATAGACGGGATCGAGAAGAATGGCCTCGGTCTTAGCAAAAAGGTCGATCGCCTCGAGTGTGTCGGCGGCCGGGATACCATAGCCGGGCCCGACGTAATCCGTGTTGGCCACAACATCTTCGCGCGCCACGACACCGGGGCAACCCAGTTTCTCAGCCGTTTTGACGGCAAGGTTGTACACGTTTTCCTCTTGCTTTAGCTTCGGCGCGCGAACACCGATGCCCAGAAGCGGGATGCCTGCATTCATCGCCTTTAGCCCGGTGATCAACCCCGCCTGCGTGCCGGCCGATCCGGTGGCATGCACGATATGATCGACCTTCAAGCCCATGTCGTTGAATTGCGTCAGCATCTCGAAGGCGCAATTCACATAGCCCAGTGCACCCGTTGCATTCGATCCCCCACCAGGAATGGCATAGGCGTTTCGACCATCGGCGCGAAACTTGTCCGCCACGGCCTCCATTTCGGCGTTCATGTCCAGGTCTGGGCCGCGATGTTCGATCGTAGCGCCATGCAGCACATCCAGCAGGACGTTTCCGTTGTAGCGGTAGTTCTCGTGGTTATAGCCAGTCCGGTCCTCAAGAAGGATATGACAGTCCAGTCCGAGTTTCGCGGCAGCCGCCGCCGTCTGGCGCGCATGGTTCGATTGGGTCGCGCCCTGGGTGAGGACGATATCGGCCCCCTGCTCGACCGCTTCGGCCATCAGGTATTCTAGCTTGCGGGTCTTGTTCCCCCCGGTGCTGAGCCCGGTGCAATCGTCCCGCTTGATCCAGATCTCCGGACCGCCCAATGCCTCGGTCAGGCGCGGCATGAATTCGAGGGGCGTGGCCAGATGAGCGAGGCGCACGCGCGGAAACTTGGCGAGGTTCATTGAAAGTCCTTTTGGTCGTTCTTGCAGTCCCGGGTCTAAGATCCCGCGACTTTAAGGGGTGGATTTGCTTTGTCGAGGCGGATGTCTGCGGTGCGGGCATGGCCCTCCATCCCCTCCATCCGCGATATGCCAGCAGTTGCGCGGGCCAGATCGGGCAAGGCGGCGTCATCGACTGTCTGCCAGGTAACGCATTTCAGAAACTTGTGGACGCTCAGGCCACCGGTGTATCGCGCGGCACCACTTGTTGGCAGAACGTGGTTGGGGCCAGAAGCCTTGTCGCCAAATGCAACGGTCGTGTTTTCGCCAAGAAAGAGCGAACCATAGGATTTCAGCCGTTCCTTCCACCACGGCAGATCCGCGGCCTGAACATGCAGATGCTCGGGTCCATATCGGTCGGCGACCCGCGCCATTTCCTCGCGGTCCGAAACAAGGATCACTTCGCCCAGAGCGGCCCATGCCTCGCGCGCGCTGGACTGGTTGGGTTCGGGGAGGGTCGCAATGCAGTCGGGAACGAGCTTCAGAACAGCTTGGGCTAGAGGCGCATGATCCGTTGCCAGCCAGACTGGCGAGTTGTACCCATGCTCTGCCTGCCCGGCCAGATCCCATGCCACCGTCAAGGGATCGGCCGTCAGGTCGGCCAGCACCATACTGTCCGTGGGTCCGGCAAACATGTCGATGCCAAGCGGCCCGAAGAGCTGACGCTTGGCTTCTGCAACGAATTGATTGCCCGGCCCGACAAGGATGTCGGCCTTGGGTGCGCCAAAAAGGCCCTGCGCCATTGCAGCCACACCCTGTACCCCGCCGACCGCGAGGACAAGATCGGCACCAGCGAGATGCATCGAGTAAAGGATCGCGGGCGGTATCCCTTCGGACCTTGGCGGCGAGCATGCGGTCACGAATGGCACACCCGCGGCGCGGGCTGTCGTGATGCTCATGAGCGCGGACGCGATATGAGAGTAACGACCGCCCGGCACGTAACACCCCGCCGCCTGTAGGGGGATAAATCGCTGACCGGCGGTCAGGCCGGGGCGCAGTTCGATTTCCATGTCACCCGCTGTGGCGCGCTGCGCATTGGCAAAGCGTCGGATGTTGTCATGGGCATATTGGATGTACTGCCGTTCATCGGCAGTCAGTGCATCGCCTGCCGCCGCCACCTCTTCCGGGCTGACGACGATCTGATCAGTCCAACCGTCCAGCCGCTCGGCGTAGCTACGAACGGCGACTTCGCCCTCGGTCGCGATCCGTGCCAGCATGATGCGGACGATATCTGCCGTATCGCCTGCGTCTCGTGGCGGCAAACCGGGAGCGGGTTTGAGATAAGTAACAGTCATCGAAGCATCCTCTCACGATGGACGTGATGCGCCTGATATTCGCATATTTCAATCTTTGGGCCCTGAAACTGTAGATCAGTTTTTCTTAATTTGGGGATCAAGCTGCTTGCGATGTTCAACGGCCTGCAGGGCGCGGCGATCCGATGAACAGCCCCTTTCGATAGGCCCGCTGGTCAAAAAGGTCCAATAAACAGCATTCCGCATGATTCTTAGGGTGCAGGCGGTTGGTCATCAATTCGGGCCACGGATTGTCGTGGTGTTGCTGCGAAGCCGGAAAGGGCGATCAAGGGGATTGACGGAACGAGCTGGTAGTTTCACACTTTCAAAAACTAGGATCGACACGGCCATGTTGACGAAAGGCGTTACGCTGCGGGGACTCGAGGTATTCGAGGCGCTCGCCTCTACCGGTTCGGTAGCCCAAGCGGCGAACCTCACCGGCCTAAGTCAACCGGCAGTCAGCCAGCAGATCAAAAACCTCGAAAACGCGCTGGCCACGGATCTGATCGATCACGGCAAAAGACCCATGCGTCTGACCCCGGCCGGTCGCAGTTTCCTAGTGCGGGCAGAGGCGGCATTAGGCGAACTGCGGCAGGCCCAGTCGGAACTCACGGTCATGGATCTCGCCCACCTTTCGGCGCTTTCCATCGGACTGATCGATGACTTCGATAACGATCTGACCCCCCGGCTGGTCACAATCCTCGCCGACAGCCTCAAGCGGTGCAAATTCAAACTCATTACCGCCCCCAGCCACGAAATCCTCAACCTCGTCGCGCGCAAGGAGTTGCATATTGCGATCTCAGCCAGTTCGGGCACGATGCTTGACGGCGTGCTGGAATATCCGCTGGCCCGCGATCCTTTCATATTGGTCGTGCCGAAAGGGTATGGCGAACCAGAGGTGGCGAACGCGGTTTTGGATGATCTGCCATTTTTGCGCTACGACAACGAGCAACTCATCGCGCGCCAGATCAGCGCCCACCTTGCCCGGCAAAAGCTGGACTTCGATGACCGGTTCGAGGTTGGAAGTCACCTGGCCCTGATGGCAATGGTGGCGCGCCGGATTGGTTGGACCGTGACAACGCCGCTGGGCTACATGCGGGCGGCCCGGTTTCATGACGAGGTTGACGCGTTGCGCCTGCCCTTCAAGCCCTTTTCCAGAACGATTTCATTGTATGCAAGCGCGGATTGGGCCGGCGACGTACCCGTTGATGTGGCGCAGACAATGCGGCGCCTGATCCAGAGCCATATGATCGAACCGATGCTGGCAAAACTCCCATGGCTCAGCGGCGAACTGCGCCTGATCGAATCCTGATCGCCTACGCAACGCCCCTCACCATACGCCAATGCAGGCCAATCGATGGGAAGAACAACAAGAGCCAGCCGAAAAAATAAAACAGAACCAGCATCGCCGGGAGCCACACAACGGAAATCGTCAGGCCAATGGCACCAGACACGCGCAGCGCAAGGTCTCGGGGCAGGATGCGCATCAACCCGTAGCTGAGCAGTCGCCCACCATCCAGCGGCTGGACCGGGGCGAGGTTGAGCGCAAAGAGGATCAGATTGATCGTCGCAAAGATGTCCAGGTAACCGGCGAACCGCAACCACGTCATCGCACTTTGCACGTCCGAGATGGCAGCCGGCTCGAACCGGTCAATGCGTTGCCAGATCCACCAACTGCAGAGTGATGCAATGGCCCAGAGGGCAAGGTTCACGCTCGGACCCATCATCACGATGAATTCCGATTGTCGGATACTGCGGGGCCGCGTCTGACAAAAACCGCCTCCGCCGTGCAGAACGACCCGTTCGACCGCCACACCTTGTATCAGTGCACCCCAGGCATGGCCGAATTCGTGCAGAAAGATCGAAACCATCAGCATCGCAAACAACGTCGCGCCAAAGATCATGTCTTCGGTCGAGCTTGCGTTTAGCCCCACAAAAACCAGGGCCAGCACCATCACGGATGAAGAAACATGGACCGGCACGCCGAAGGGGCCACGAAACTCGAAGAGACTGTCACCGTTCCCAAACATTAGCCTTGCCTCAAATCCTGCACTGCCGTCTTCTTCCAAAAAACGATCGTCGGGAACACCAGAAAGTTGGCGTGGATAAGGCAGCGATGAACATTGTCATTCTGACGGGCGCCGGGATTTCCGCCGAAAGCGGGCTCGGGACATTCCGCGATCAGGACGGGCTTTGGGCCCAACATCGGATCGAGGACGTCGCCACACCGGAAGGTTTCGCCAAGAACCCGCAGCTGGTCGTCGATTTCTACAATGCGCGGCGGGATCAGGCCGCATCTGCCCAGCCAAACGCGGCCCATGCGGCGTTGGCGCGGTTAGAGGCCACGCATGCCGGCGATGTCATGATCGTCACCCAGAATGTCGACGACCTGCACGAAAAGGGCGGCTGCCAGAACGTCGTCCACATGCACGGCGCGTTGAATTCGGCCTTATGCGGGGCCTGCGATCATCGCTGGCCCGCCCCGCTTAAAATGGTGCCCGGTGATGACTGCCCCAGATGCCAAGCGCCGAGGGCCCGGCCGGACATCGTTTGGTTTGGCGAAATCCCCTACCATATGGACCGGATCGAAGCTGCCCTGTCGCGCGCCGACCTCTTTGCCGCTATCGGAACATCCGGCAATGTTTATCCCGCAGCGGGATTCGTTCAGCTTGCCACGATGGTGGGGGCGCGGACGATCGAGTTGAACCTCGAACCGTCCGTCACCGTGTCTGAATTCGATGAAATGATCTTGGGCAAGGCCAGCGAAACGGTCCCGGCCTGGGTCGATAGGCTGCTGGCCTAACTGCCGTGCCCCACGCCGTGTTTTGGTTTGCGCAGGTTGTCGACAGGAACTTCGATGGTCACCTCCCCGGCCTGCTCAAACGTCAAGGTGATGGCAATCACTTCATCCTGTAGCAGCGGGCGGTTCAGACCCATCAGCATGATATGATCACCGCCACGTTTCAGCATGTGGGCCCCGTTGGCCGGGATCGCAAAGCCGTCTTCGACCTCGATCATCCGCATGACGCCATCCCCGTCCTCGAGGTGGGTGTGCAGTTCAACCCGCTTTGCGGCATCGGTTTGGGCGGCAATCAGTCGGTCGGCGCGATCCGTGGTGTTGACCAGGGTCATAAAGGCCGCGCCGGTGACCGAGCGTTCGGTGGCAGAACGGGCATAGGCGTCGTCGACTGTGACATCCTGAGCATGCGCGGCAGCGCCGATCAGCAATGCCGCGGCAATTGCAAGAGTATGTTTCATGTTCTTTCCTTGGATATGCTGTGTCGTTTTGAGTTACGAAAAAAGCAATCCAGGTGGTCCCCTTGCAGGGCATTCAACGTCGACCGCGATGACCCGCTGTAATCGATCGGGAAATGAATGGCGCGCGTTTAAAAAACTCTGCTGAGCGGCATCTGGATGATCCGACAAGATGCCAGTCAGGGCCTGCGCGATACAATCCGGGCAGAGATGCGGGGCATCGACTGGCTTGCCGTCGCCGTCAACCCAAACGGTGACGGGCCCATGACCCGTGCAAATGATCATCTGCCCATGCGCATCCGTCGCGCCGCTCGCTAAGGCCATCGTCTGCCCGGTAAGGGCAAGAAGCAAAGTCAGAAGGAATGCGGCACAGGTTCGGACCATGAGGTCGAGCTAACAATGGCCGGTGGTCGATCCAATGCGCCAAAACGAAGCGACCCCGGTCGCAACGCGACCGGGGCCGTCAATCAAAGGAAGACTTATCAGGCCTTTGCGGCCTGCGCTTTCGCTATCTCTTTCTTGACCTTAAGCGCGTTCGCTGACAGCTCTGTGTCTTTCGCCTTGGCCAGGAACGCATCCAGACCACCACGATGGTCAACGCTGCGCAGCGCGTGGGCCGAAATACGGAACTTAATACCACGACCCAGCGTTTCGGACTGAAGCGTCACGTCATTCAGGTTCGGCAGAAAGCGCCGCTTGGTTTTGTTGTTGGCGTGGCTGACATTGTTGCCAACCATCGGGCCTTTTCCGGTCAGTTCGCAAACACGCGACATGGCTGCATCCTCATTGATAATCTGCCGTTTGGACCGATGCCCCTAAACGACAGAGGCGCCGCAAAGGCGGCGCTCTGAATTTCGTTCTGCGCGTTTAGGCGGAATCACCCAGAGGGTCAAGGCGCGCGGATCAAGATTTTCCCAGCGAGGCCAGAAACCTCTCGGCACCCTCAGCAGCGGAAAGCTGGCCTGACGCAACATCTTGACCGATGGCGGCTATCAGCCTCTGCGCGGTCGGGTTTTGCATCTGCGCCAGCAAGGCCTGACGGACTTCGTCTTCGAACCAGTATCGCGCCTGAGCAGCGCGCGCGGCATCAAAATGACTTTCTGCCTTGCGCCAATCCGTCAGCTCACCGATTGCGCTCCAGGCTTCGGCCAGCCCGTCTTCCTGCATGGCAGAAACCATCATGGCCTTGGGAAAATCGGGCGGGTCCTGCGGGCGCCTGCGCAAAAGCCGCAAGGCACCGGTATAGTCGGCGCAGGTTCGGGTTGCGGCAGCTTTCAGGTCACCATCGGCCTTGTTGATCAGGATGAGGTCGGCCATCTCCATGATGCCGCGCTTGACGCCCTGCAATTCGTCCCCACCTGCCGGGGCCAGCAACAGGATAAAGACGTCAGACATGTGCGCCACGACCGTTTCTGACTGACCAACGCCAACCGTTTCGATCAGGATGACGTCGTACCCTGCCCCTTCACACAGCTCGACGGCCTCGCGGGTGCGGCGTGCGACACCGCCCAGATGGGTCTGGCTGGGCGATGGCCGAATAAAGGCGGCGGGCTCGCGGCTCAGCCTGTCCATCCGCGTCTTGTCGCCCAGGATAGATCCGCCCGACCGCGCCGATGAAGGATCGACGGCAAGAACCGCCACCTTCAGACCCAGCCCGATCAGCATCATGCCAAAGCTCTCGATGAAGGTCGATTTCCCGACACCGGGCGTGCCTGACAACCCAATGCGCAGCGCCGACCGGTCTTTGGGCATGGCCGACAGGACCGCACTCGCCGCTGCTCGGTGATCGGGGCGCGCACTTTCGACAAGCGTTATTCCACGGGCCAGCGCCCGCCGTTCGCCGGCGGCTATCCGTGCTGCGAGGTCTTTGGTGTCCATGCCTGCCATCTCGTGCTTTGCCCGCCGTTTTCGGGAACGCGCCGCAAAATGTCTAGGGGCATTGGCCTTTGGGCGAGGCTGGAGGATAAAGCCGATATGGACGCGCCGCTGCCCATTGATCCAATCCTGCCTGACCTGGTCGCCCTTTTGCGCCAAAACCGTCGGGCGGTGCTGCAGGCCCCGCCGGGTGCCGGCAAGACAACGCGCGTACCCCTTGCCCTTCTCGACGCCGGGCTGGGAAACGGCAGGATCATCATGCTTGAACCGCGCCGTCTGGCTGCCCGCGCAGCGGCGGCGCGGATGGCAGAAAGCCTTGGCGAGCCGGTCGGCAAGACCGTGGGTTACCGAATACGGGGTGAAAGCAAGACAAGTCCTGAAACCCGGATCGAGGTTGTGACCGAAGGCATCCTGACCAGGATGATCCAGAACGATCCGGACATGCACGGCGTGGGCACAATCATCTTCGATGAATTCCACGAACGCAGCCTGCAAGCCGATCTCGGGCTGGCGCTGAGCCTCGATGTTGCGGATTTGCGGGATGATCTCATCTTAGTCGCGATGTCGGCGACGCTTGATGCAGGCCCGGTGGCCGAGATGATGAAGGCGCCGGTCCTGACCTCCGAAGGGCGCGGCTTTCCGGTAACGCCGCATTGGCTCGAAAAACCCTTCGGCCCGAAGGCGCGGTTCGAGGCTGCGATGGCGGAGCTGATCCGTCAGGCCTTGTTGGACTCCAAAGGGTCCGTGCTCGCCTTTCTGCCTGGCGAAGGTGAAATTCGTCGTGTTCACAACCTGTTAGACGATGCTCATACCAAAAACGTAGTAATCCAGCCGCTCTATGGTGCGATGCCGTTCGGGGCCCAGAAAGAGGCGCTCGAACCCGCCGGGCCGGGCAATCGGAAGGTGATCCTCGCAACCGCGATCGCAGAGACATCCCTGACCCTCCCCGATATCCGTGTTGTGGTCGATGGCGGGCGGGCACGGCGGGCGGTGTTCGATCCCGGGTCCGGGATGTCCCGCCTTGTCACCGAGCGCGTCACCAAGGCCGAGGCCCAGCAACGCGCAGGGCGGGCCGGTCGCGTCGCGGAAGGGCATTGCTACAAGCTGTGGACCAAGGGAGAAGACGGTGGCCTATCCCCCTTTCCCGCAACGGAAATCGAGCGCGGAGATCTTGCAGGGTTTGCGCTCGAATTGGCCGCCTGGGGTGCGTCCGAGAGCGACCTGCGATTTGTGACGCCCCCTCATGCGGGCCGATTGGCGGAGGCACGGGCGCTGCTGCGGATGTTGGGTGCGCTCGATACCGAAGACCAGATTACCGCCCACGGTCAAAGGCTTGTACAGGTCCCCCTGCATCCCCGCCTGGCTCATATGCTCGAGATCGGCGGCAGGGACGCAGCGCCTCTGGCCGCTCTCTTGGCCGACAGGGATCCACTGCGCGGTGCGGATACGGATTTTTCTTTGCGAATACAATTTGTTAAGAGTGGTCACTCCACTGCCAATCCCGCCGCGCTGGCCCGGATCCGGGAGGAAGCGAAACGGTTGAGCCGTGGGCGCACCAAGACCGGTGCACTCAGCGTCGGCCAGATGCTTGCGCTGGCTTATCCGGATCGGGTCGGCCTTCGGCGGCCGGGTGACGCGCCCCGTTATGTTCTAAGCGGCGGAAAAGGCGCCGTTTTTTCGGACAGCGACCGGATGGGGCAACAGCGCCTCATCGTCGCAACGGATCTGGACGGCGACCCACGCGAGGCGCGGGTCAGGATGGCTGCAGCGCTCTCGGAGAATGAACTCCGAGAGATTTTTTCAAACCAAATCAATTGGTTGGATATCTGCGAGTGGTCACGGCGCGAGGGCCGGGTCGCGGCGCGGCGGCAAGAACGGTTTGGCGCGTTGGTGTTGGACGACCGGGTATGGCGGGACGCACCGGATGAAGCCATTGCCCGCGCGATGCTGGACGGCGTGCGCCAGATTGGTCTGCAACCTTCTGAAAAGGCGAAACTTTTCATGGCACGCTGCCGTCTTCTGAATAGCCTTCCAGACATGTCGGAAGCAGCGTTGATGAAGCATCTCGACACGTGGTTATTGCCTCATATCAATGGGTTGCGCAGCGCCGAGGACTGGAAGGCGTTCGACATCCTGCCCGCCCTCGATGCCATGCTCGATTGGGATCAGCGGCAGAGCTTGGACCGTGAGGTGCCAGCCCAATTCACCACACCGCTCGGGCGCAAGGTGCCGATCGACTATGGCGCGGAAGAGCCATCTATCGAACTGAGATTGCAGGAACTTTTTGGACAAACCACGCATCCGAACGTGGCTGGCCGCCCCCTGAGGATCTCGCTTTTGTCACCGGCCGGCAGGCCCGTTCAGGTCACGATGGATCTGCCGGGTTTCTGGGCCTCGTCCTATGCCGATGTGCGCAAGGACATGCGGGGGCGTTACCCGAAACATCCGTGGCCCGAGGATCCGACGCAAGCCGATCCGACGCTGCGGACGAAGCGGCGGGCGGTGCGTTAACCGCGCACAGCAGCAGCCTGCCAACCGCAGGATCCCATCCGCCGAGGCCCGAATTGTACCCTTTGCCGATCAGATTGTACGTTTTGGCAAGTGAGGCCAGGGGCGCAAAAACCGCCAAACAGGGCGTTTTGTGCGTTTTGGCCCTGAAAACGTACAAAAGCGGCCGCAAGGCCCCAAGGCGCCACCAAACCGGGTTAATTCCGGCACATATGTCGCAGGGTCAGGCCGCGTGCCGCACGTCGCCCGGTTCTATACCGGGCGGACCGCCGCGCGCTGTTTCGGCGGCTTTAATCAGGTCGTGCATCCGCTGGTTCAGGGGTGTCTTGACACGGTGCTTTTTGCCCATCTCGATGATGACGCCCTGCAGCGCATCGATTTCGGTCGGGCGGCGTTGTGTGAGATCATCCCACATAGACGACCGCGCCTTTGGGTCAATGGTCAGCATGCTGGCCGCGATGCGGCGAAAAAGCGGCGTGGGCAGACGCAATATGTGGGGAATGAGCGCAGGCGGCGCGCCAGTGGTTTTCGCGGGCTTTATGCCGGCGGCGTGAAGAACGCGCAGCGCCTCGGCCATCTGATCCGCCATCAGGCGCCGCCATGCCCGATCCTGGAGCATGTCCTTGAGTGGCAGATCAGAGAGCGCGTTGAGCGCGTTGCCCAGATTGATGAGCAGTTTGCCCCATTGAATGCCCGCGATGTCGTCTGTCTGCTCCCATCTGAGATGCGTGGTGCTGAGATCGGGCAGATCACCGGCCTCGACCATGATCGCACCTGATGTCCCCCGGTGATAATGGGCCGGTGTCAGCGGCACCACGTTGAACGGGACCACGGCGGCCAGCACTTTCGCGTCAGGTAGGGCATCCCGCAATAGGGCGGCGTTGGTCACCCCGTTTTGCAGCGACACGACCGTGGCGGTAGGCGCGTGGACAGCGATATGATCAGCCATTTCGGAGGTTGCACCGGACTTGACGGCCACAAGAACAAAGTCCGCCCCAGACAGCGTAGCCGGATCGTCGGTCATGTCCGGTTTCACGGTCACATCGAGACCGGCGTAATCGGTGAGATGCAGCCCCTCGGCCACCGCCGCGATGATCCGGGGCCGTCCCAGAAACCGCACCTTTTGTCCGGCAAGTGAAAGACACCCGCCCACGTAACAGCCTATGCTGCCAGCACCGGCTATGACGATTTTGGGTCTAGACACCAAGGCACCATCGCATGATGGCCTTTTGCGCGTGCAGCCGGTTTTCAGCTTCGTCGAAGACGACCGATTGCGCACCGTCCATGACCTCGCTTGTCACTTCCTCTTCGCGGTGCGCGGGCAGGCAATGCATGAAAATGGCACTGTCTTTCGCGTGCTCCATCAGTTCGGCATTCACCTGGTATGGCCGGAGCATGTTGTGCCGCCGTTCCTTGGCCGATTGGGCGTCATGCATCGAAACCCACGTATCGGCAAAGATCAGATCGGCCCCAGCGACGGCGTCCTGGGCATCGCGGTTGATCTCGAAACTGCGGCCGGATTTGCGGACCAGCCCCTGCCATTCCTCTTCGGGGTCAAGCTGCGAGGGGCCGGCAAAGGTCAGGTCAAAGCCGAACTGGGCCGCCGCGTGCATAACACTGGCGCAGACGTTGTTGCCATCGCCGCACCAGACCGCCTTGATCCCGTCGATCGGGCCACGGTGCTCTTCGTAGGTCATCACGTCGGCCATGATCTGGCAGGGGTGAGTCCGGTCCGTGAGTCCGTTGATCACGGGGACGGAGGCGAATTCAGCCATGTCCGTCAGCACCGCCTCGTCGAAGGTGCGGATCATGATCAGATCGACATAGCGCGACAGCACGCGGGCGGTGTCGGCGATGGTCTCGCCATGCCCGAGCTGCATGTCGTTGCCGGAGAGCACCATCGTCTCGCCCCCCATCTGCCGGACGCCCACATCGAAGGAGACGCGCGTTCGGGTCGAGGGTTTTTCGAAGATCAGCGCGACCATCCGCCCCTGAAGCGGCAATTCGTCGTCGGGCGCACCGCGGGGCCTGTCGAGCCTGGCGTCTTTCATTGTCCGGGCGTGGTCGATCATGTGCCTGAGGGCGGCGGGGTCGGTTTTGTGGATGTCGAGAAAGTGGTTCATGGGTTCGTTTTCGTTTCGGAGGGCGAAACGGGGCGCTGCCCCGGACCCCGGAGTATTTGCGGAACAGTGAAGATCAGGCCGCCTGGGCCTTGAGCGATGTGGCGGCGGCGTCGAGCCGGGTTATGGCCTCGCCGATTTCGCCTTCGGTGATGGTGAGCGGGGGCAGCAGCCGGATCACGTTGTCGGCCGCGGGAACGGTGAGCACGTGGGCGTCGTAGCCGGCCTGCACGATATCGGTGTTGGCGGCCTTGCATTTGATCCCGAGCATCAGCCCCGACCCGCGCACGTGATCGAAGAGATCGGGATGTGCGGAAACGAGCCCTTCGAGTTTCTGGCGCAGGAACCCGGCCTTGCGATTGACGTCAGCGAGGAATTTGGCATCGCCCACGATGTCGAGTACGGCGCATCCGACCGCGCAGCCGAGCGGGTTGCCGCCATATGTGGACCCGTGGGTGCCTGCCGTCATGCCTGAGGCCGCATCGGCCGTGGCCAGAACGGCGCCAAGTGGGAAGCCGCCGCCGATCCCCTTTGCGACCATCATGATGTCCGGCTCGATCCCCGCCCATTCGTGCGCGAAGAGCTTGCCGGTCCGCCCGACCCCGCACTGCACCTCGTCAAGGATCAGCAGAATGCCGTGCTGATCGCAGACGTCACGCAGCCCCTTGAGGCATTGATCAGGCAGCGGGCGGATACCGCCTTCGCCCTGGATCGGTTCGATCAGGATCGCGGCCGTCTTATTGGTGATGGCGGGTTCGAGCGCGTCGTGATCGCCCCAGTCGAGATGGACGAAACCGGGCAGGAGCGGGCCGAAGCCCTGGGTCATCTTTTCGGACCCGGCAGCGGCGATGCCCGCCGACGACCGCCCGTGGAAGGACCCCGCGAAGGTGATGATCTCGACGCGGTCGGGTTGTTCTTTGTCGAACCAATACTTCCGGGCCATCTTGACCGCCAGTTCGCAGGCTTCCGTGCCGGAATTCGTGAAGAACACCGTATCGGCAAAGGTCAGATCGACGAGCCTGTCGGCCAGCGCCTGTTGCTGCGGGATCTGATAGAGGTTCGAGACATGCCAGAGCGCTTGTGCTTGATCGGTCACCGCCTGAACGAGCGCAGGATGCGCATGCCCGAGCGCGTTCACGGCGATCCCTGCCCCGAGATCCAGAAAGCGTCGCCCGTCCGCCTCGATCAGCCAGGAGCCTTCGCCCTTCACAAAGGAAAGGGGCGCACGATTGTAGGTCGGCAAAACGGAAGCGATCATCGGATCATCCTTTGTCAGAGGCCCCTTTGGTGCATGAGGGGCGCGAACAGGTCAACGATTTTGGAAGAGTGATGCGCGCGAAGGCGCACGGATGCATAGCCGGGTCAGGCGCGTCGTGAGCGTCGTGAGCGTCGTCGGATTGTGGCGTTTGCGGTCATGACGCAGCGCATAGCGTACTTGGCGGCGTCACACCACCGGAAACTTCGCCGGACCGGGCGATCGGTCACGAATCCCGCGCATCAGCTTGGTATTGGTCTAACCAAGGAAATCGTCGGTCGCGTGCAGCATTCCGGGGTCGGATGGCATGTGCGATACCGGGTCAAACAGCCGTTCTGCGGCAGGGGTGAAGGATGACTGGTCGAACAGATGGGGCTCGATCACAACATCGGCGTCCGGGTTTGCTGCGTTATCCGTTTTTCTGAAATCGAACGTATCCGCAACATTGCCGGTCTTGCATTCGACCATGCTCAACGGCGCATCGAGCGGCGCAGTTGCGTCTTCGCCAAGGGCAGATCCGGGTGCCAAACCCAACCCTTCGATCAGGGGTTCGGAGGCTTCCGCTTCCTCGCGGTGTTGGCGGTCGTCTTCGAGGCCGCTTTTGGCCAAGATTGGCGGATCCAGCAAACCGTCCATCGTTAGGGGTGATGCAGGGGGTGTATCATCGTCGACGATCCAAACCTGCGCCACGTCCGAGCTTGGCGCATCGTTGTCGTAGCGGAAGATTTCGCCGGTCTTGGGATCGCGCTCCCAGAAGACGGAATCGGTCACCGTAATCTCGAACAATTCATCGTCTTCCGACATGTCGTCAGCGAGGAAGAAGACTTCAAACGATCCTTTCAGCCCGGCATCCGTCTGTGGCCAGAAGGCCATGCTGGCGTTTTCCACCGTGCTGCCGACGAAGCCGATCTGATCGGATGCATTCGTGGTCACATGCTTGATGCCAAGCAGGATCGACACCAGGTCGGTATCAGGCGGAATGGTTCCGTCCCACCAGATATCGAATTTTACCTTCGTCCAGGAATCCGATCCTTCGATCACTTCAACCTCGCGCTGCTTGATTCTCCAGGTCATTGCAAAATCTCCCTTGTCTCAGATGCGCGGCCCAGCTTGGCGCGTGGGCCAACGATGGAGGAGAGACGAGAGCGGGGCACAGATAGTTTCGGATTTGGCCGTATCGGTCGCAGACGAGAAACCATCGTAACGCTGCGAGTACGCACGAGGAGGCGCTTGTAACTCCTGCGCAGGTGATTAGTATTAGACGCCAAGTTGAAACGATAAGGCGGCCCGCTTCGAGGCCGCTTTTTAGCTAAGGAAACCTCATGTCCTGGACGGAAGAGCGCGTCGAGTTGCTGAAAAAGATGTGGGGAGAGGGCCAGTCCGCCAGCCAGATCGCAAAAGAGCTGGGGGGCGTCACGCGTAACGCGGTCATCGGCAAGGTCCATCGCCTGGGTCTGTCGAACCGCGCGGGCGGCGGCGCATCCGCGACGCCAAAGGCGGAGCCAAAGGCCAAAGCAGCCAAAGCCGAAGCGAAACCCAAGCCTCAGCCCAAGACCGAACCGGCCGTCAAGCCCGAGCCCGTGGCAGAGACGAAACCGGCCGTTCCGGCGCGCAAGCAGATCATCCCGGCGGGCCAACCCCTGCCCCCGCAACCGTCGGCAAACGAGATCAGCCCCGAGGCTTTGGCCAAGGTCAACGAGATCGAGAAAAAAGCAAAGAGACTCAGCCTGATGGAGCTGACAGAGCGGACATGCAAGTGGCCCGTCGGCGACCCGGCCACCGAAGACTTCTGGTTCTGCGGCCTGCCCGTTCAGCAAGGCAAACCCTATTGCGATGCCCATGTCGGCGTTGCGTTCCAGCCGATGTCGTCGCGCCGCGACCGTCGCCGCTGACAGCCACGCAGGTCGGCGACTTGCCCCGGGGTCTTAACCCTTTGAACGGGAAAAACCGCTAGGGCCTCCTGCGACCACGTGCACCACCTTGATTGCTGGACGGGCCTATGCCGCCCAGCTATGTAGCGCGAGGAGTCAGGTTGCCCCTTGTTGCAGCCCCCAAGATTGATTGGCCCGAAGGGCCGCTAAGACTGGAGAAACCGCGTGTCCCACGTAGAAGAAGACCACGAAGGCACAAGGCGCGACTTTCTGTATTTCGCGACTGCCGGTGCTGGCGTCGTCACGACAGGTGCCGCCGTCTGGCCGCTTGTGAACCAGATGAACCCATCAGCGGATGTCCGGGCGCTCTCATCGATCCGCGTTGACGTGTCCGGCGTTGAGCCCGGCACCCAGATGACGGTGAAATGGCTGGGAAAACCGGTCTTTATCCGCCGCCGCAACCCGGATGAGATCGAGGCGGCTCGCGCGGTCGATCTGTCGGAATTGCCGGATGATATCGCCCGGAACGAAAACCTTGGCGACGTCCCCGCAACTGATGAAAACCGCGCCATGGACGAAAGCGGCGAATGGTTGGTGATGATGGGCGTGTGCACGCATCTTGGCTGCGTCCCGCTGGGCGACGGTGCAGGCGATTTTGGTGGCTGGTTCTGCCCCTGCCACGGCTCGCATTATGACACGTCAGGCCGCATCCGTAGAGGTCCGGCACCGACCAACCTGGAAGTGCCTGTCGCAGAATTCGTGGACGAAACCACGATCAAACTCGGTTAAGGGAGACACCGATGTCCGGAATTCCTCACGACCATTACGAACCGAAATCAGCTGGCGAAAAGTGGTGGCACAGCCGCCTGCCGATCGTCAGCCTGATGTATGACACCCTGATGATCCCCACGCCGAAGAACCTCAATTGGATGTGGATCTGGGGCATCGTTCTGACCTTCTGCCTTGCTCTGCAGATCATCACGGGCATCGTCCTGGTCATGCACTACACGCCGCATGTCGATTACGCCTTTGCCTCGATCGAGCACATCATGCGCAACGTGAATGGCGGCCACATGCTGCGGTATCTGCACATGAACGGCGCATCGCTGTTCTTTGTAGCGGTTTATGCGCACATCTTCCGCGGCCTCTATTACGGGTCCTACAAGGCCCCGCGTGAGGTGACATGGATCATCGGTATGCTCATCTACTTGCTGATGATGGGCACGGCCTTTATGGGCTATGTTCTGCCTTGGGGTCAGATGTCGTTCTGGGGTGCCACGGTGATCACCGGCCTCTTCGGTGCCATTCCGTTCATCGGGGAGGGCATCCAGACCTGGCTTCTGGGCGGACCGGCCGTGGACAACGCCACGCTGAACCGCTTCTTCAGCCTGCACTATCTGCTGCCCTTCCTGATCGCTGGCCTTGTGATCCTGCACATCTGGGCCTTCCACACCACGGGCAACAACAACCCGACAGGCGTTGAAGTGCGCCGCACGTCGAAGGAAGACGCCGAGAAAGACACGCTGCCTTTCTGGCCCTACTTTGTGATCAAGGACCTGTTCGCGCTGGCCGTGATCCTGGTGGTGTTCTTTGCGGTCGTCGGCTTCATGCCAAACTATCTGGGCCACCCCGACAACTATATCGAGGCGAACCCGCTGGCGACGCCGGCCCACATCGTGCCCGAATGGTACTTCCTGCCGTTCTACGCGATCCTGCGGGCCTTTGACGGTGACGTCTGGGTGGTGATCGCGGCAAGCTGGCTGACCGGCGGCATCATCGACGCCAAGTTCTTCGGTGTCCTGGCCATGTTTGGCGCCATTGTCGTGATGGCGCTGGCCCCATGGCTCGACACGTCGAGCGTTCGGTCGGGCCGGTATCGCCCGATGTTCAAGGCGTGGTTCTGGGTCTTTGTCGTCAACTTCTTCGTCCTGATGTGGGCGGGTGCGATGCCGGCAGAGGGGATCTATCCCTACATCGCCCTTCTGGGGTCGGCCTATTGGTTCGCGTTCTTCCTGATCATCATGCCGCTCTTGGGCGTGATCGAGAAACCGGATCAGCAACCGGCAACCATCGAAGAAGACTTTAACGCCCATTATGGTGGCGACGCGGCAGGTGGCCAGGCTTCGGCCCAGCCCGCGGAATAAGGAGTACCGGTTCATGTTCAAGAAAATCGCACTCAGCGCGGTTGCGGCCTTCGGGCTCGCGACCGGGGCGATGGCGGCAGGCGGCGAGACCCATGTCGAGAATTTCCCGTTCTCGTTCGATGGGCCTTTCGGCTCTTACGATCAGAACCAGCTTCAGCGTGGTCTTCAGGTCTATACCGAGATCTGCGCGGCCTGCCATGGACTGAAGTATGTGCCATTCCGGACGCTCGCAGATGAGGGCGGCCCTGAACTGCCCCAAGATCAGATGCGCGCCTATGCGGAAGGTTTCGAAGTCTACGATGCAGAAATCGATGATTTCAGGGCGGCCGTCGAAACCGATCACTTCCCTGAATCCGGTCTGGAAAATGCACCCGACCTGAGCCTGATGGCCAAGGCCCGCGCCGGGTTCCACGGGCCTTACGGCCTTGGGATCAACCAGCTGCTCTATGGTATGGGCGGCCCAGACTATATCGCGTCGCTTCTGATCGGCTACACGGGTGAAGAAAAGGAAGAGGCTGGCACGATCCTCTATGAAAACACCGCCTTCCCGGGCGGCTGGATCTCGATGGCACCGCCGCTTTACGGTGAGGACGTCGAGTTTGCCGATGGTCATGCCAACGACCTGCACCACATCGCCGAAGACGTTTCGGCCTTCCTAATGTGGACTGCAGAGCCACAGATGATGGCGCGCAAACAGGCCGGCTTTGTCGGCGTGATCTTCCTTACTGTGCTGTCGGTACTGCTGTACCTGACAAACAAACGGCTCTGGGCCCCGATCAAGGCACGCGCAAAAGGCAAAGACTGAGCTATACATCAGACTGTATTAGAAGCCCCGCCTAGGCGGGGCTTTTTTCTTTCGTTGGTGGAGCCGGTTTGAGCCAAGACCCAACCAAGCTGCCTGATCCCTGGTGCGTGTATCATGGCCACCACAGGCAATGCAGGCCCACTAGGCTTTCGGTGAAAAGAGCAGTTTCAGGAATGTCCGAAACAGCATGATCTGCTCTGACGCATTGTTGTGTTCCCGCAAGGCACGCTGAAGCACCAATCCGCCCTCGACAACCCCCGACACCATGTCACCGAGCGCATCCATATTCACCGCCTCACGGGGTTCGTAAACCTTGGCGATATCTTCGAACATGCCGCGGAACCGTTTGCGCCAGCCAAGGATGGCCTGACGGTTGAGTTCCCGCACACCCTCGTCAAACAGCCTGTCCTGATACGCGGTCGAGGCGATGACACAGCCGGGGTGGCCCGTTGGCATCTCTTCCAGCATCTCGGCCAGCAGTTTCAGACCGATGAGCATGCAGTGCAGCGGGTCATCATTGAGCTCGCGAGCGCGCGCAAACAGATCGTCATAAAGCGCGTTCTCGACCTCAATGTACCGCTCCAGCATGGCGCGGGCCAGGGCGTTCTTGTCCTTGAAGTGGTAAAAGAAACCACCCCGCGAGATCTCGGCGCCAGCCACGATCTCTTCGATTGAGGTGGCCTCGAACCCCTTTTCGAGCACAGAGGCTTCGGCGATATCGAGTATTCGGCTGCGTGTATCAACTTTCTGATCCATTCTCGCATTCCTGACTGTACCGCGAGTCCAGTTCAGGCCGGTGCCGGCAAATGCTGTGCGAGGCCTTGGGCTCTTACCCCATGAAAATATGGCAAAAATCAAATCGGGACAACCGGACCACCGGGCAACTAGATGCCGATGGCCGCCTTGGCATAGTCCTCTCGCACTGACAGACAAGGACAGCTTCGATGCGAATTCAACAGCTTACACAAACCCGCCGTTTCTTTCTCTCGGATGGAGGGTTGGAGACATTTCTTATTTTCGAGAAGGGTTACGACCTGCCCTGTTTCTCGGCCGCGATCCTTTTGGACACCGCCCAAGGCCGGGCCGACCTGGCGGCCTATTTCGAGCGCTTCATCGGGATTGCGAAAGAGACTGGTCGCGGTTTCGTCATGGATGCGCCGACTTGGCGGGCTGGATCGGCCTGGGCGGGTCCGCTGGGCCAGGGCCTGCAGGAGGTGATGGAAACGAACAGGCGCGCCGTCGCCTTCGTTTCGGACCTGCGGGATTATCATGAGACGGTTGAATGCCCGATCCTGATCAATGGTCTCGTGGGGCCTGCCGGGGATGCATATGCCCCGGATACCGAAATCGCCCCACAGGATTCCCTGCTGATCCACGCCCCGCAGATTCATGCACTTGGCAAGGCCGGGGTCGACATGATCAGTGCCATGACCCTGACCCATGCGGGCGAGGCGATTGGCATCGTTCAGGCCACCAAGGAGATCGATGTTCCGGTCGCGATCGCCTTTACCCTCGAAACGGACGGCCGCCTGCCCTCCGGTCAGCCGCTGAGTGAAGCGATTGCAGAGGTCGATGGGGCCACGAATGCCGGACCGCTCTACTACATGATCAACTGCGCCCATCCGGATCATTTTCGAGACGTGCTTGATAGGAACGCGGCCTGGACCCTGCGAATTGGCGGCATTCGATCCAACGCGTCCCGGATGAGCCACGCGGAACTCGACGAAGCCGAGGTTCTGGACGATGGCGATCCGGTCGAACTGGGTCGGCTGAGCGCGGAGCTATTGGGGCGCCTTCCCAACATCCGGGTTCTGGGAGGGTGCTGCGGCACCGACCACCGGCACGTGGGCTGCATTGCGGGGCATGATCACGCCCGGTCTGCAGCCTGAATTCTTCACAAAATCCAAACTCTACCCGAAAGGAAAACCCATGTTCAAATCCCTTTTCATGTCGTCCGCCCTCGCCATGTCGTTGGCCGGCTACGCACAAGCTGACGCTCCGATGGCCTTTGATGTCGCCGAGGATCACACGCGCATCTACATGGCGGACAGGCCCTTGCACGAAAACGGCATGCCGGCCCATGGCAACGCCTTTGTCAGTCAGGGTTACATCTATCCTGCTGGTACGCTCGATCCTGGCTCGGTCGGCGTTCTGGAAGATGGCAGCCCGGCCTTTCCTGACCTAGTGCTCGGCACCTGGACCTGCGACGGTTACTTTGTCGGCGACGGTGGGAATGCCACCAGCGGCGTCTGGGTGATCAGTCGCCAGGTCTTTGCCTTCGATGACGGTGACACGATCATCACACAAGGAACGGAGATCGTTGATGCAGGCGTCGAAAACCTGCGACCTATCACGGGCTCGACCGGCGATTACGCCGATATCGGCGACGCCATGGTTCAGACGATGCTGGGCTTCAGCGAACGGATGACAGTGAATGTCACCTTCCGGATCGAGGACGGGGCCACGGATCATGCGCGCAGCGCGCCTGCAACCTCAGGGTTCATTGCCCGGGACGCCGCGCTGGACGAAGCCGATTACGGTCACGGCCCGATCGAAGAAGAGGATCACCTGGAATGGGATTCCGGCGCCCCGGTCGGTCCGGTTCATACTCATCGCGGCGGCCCGTCGACTTGATGGCTGACGTTGCGGTCGGGTGACCGGTTCGCCCGACCGCATGTCCAACCCCCACTTTAAGGAAAGAACAAATCCATGACGATGCAGACGACATCCCTGATCCGACAAGCGTCCGAAGCTGATGCGCCCGCCCTGGCGAAGCTGATCAACATCGCGGGCGAGGGCATTCCCAACTGGCTTTGGACCCGCGCCTGCGTCGAAGGTCAGACACCCCTGGAGACCGGTATCGAGCGGGCCAGGCGGCCAAGCGGCGGCTTTTCCTACACCAATGCACTGATCGCGGATCAAGGCAGCGATCCCATCGGCATGGTTCTGAGCTACGCGATTACCGAAGCACCTGAAAATAACCCCAACGACCTGCCAGCACCGATCGCGCCCTTCGTCGCGCTCGAAAAACTGTCGGTGGGCACGTGGTACGTTAACGCTCTGGCGGTCTTTGCCGAGGCGCGCGGACGCGGGATCGGCACCGCGCTGATGACCGCAGCTGAGGGGCAAGCCAGGGTGAGGGGCTTCGACGAGATGAGCATTCAGGTTTATGAACAGAACGTCGATGCGGTTCGGCTATACGAGCGGCTGGGCTATACGCTCGCGGCGAAAGAAGCCGTGCGTCTGCACCCCAGCCCGCCATACTATACCGGTGACGTGTTGCTGCTGAAGAAGCCCCTTGCTGTCTGAGGCACCGAAAACCCGTCTGTTCGTCCGCCAAGCTGGCGGATGAACTTGGGCACGATGGAAGGTTGATGCATGTCTCGCTTGGCCCGGTACCGCGAACTTCAGGCGTCTGTGCCGGGTTTGGAGGCGCTCTATGGTGCAGTTGGCGACGCGCTGGTGCAGGTCTGCGGGCCGGATGACACTGTTCTCATTGTCGGAGGTGGCGGCGGGCGCGAAATCGACCTGTTGACCGCAGGAGGCATGGCGCCGGACCTGATAATTGTTGAGCCGTCAGCGAACAATCTCGCTGACGCGAAACAGACCGCGAAGCGTGCGAAGTACCCCGGCAAGGTGACCTATGTCGAACGCGGGATCGAGGATATGGTGCTTGATCAGGTCTTCGATGCTGCGACGATCCTTTTCGTTCTGCATGAGGTCAACGAATGCGAGCGCGAAGCAAGGATGCTGCGCGCGCTCAGATCGCGGCTGAAACCAGGTGGGGCATTGCTGCTGGCCGACATCTGCTTTGACGAAGAGGATCCCGTCGATGCCATGGTGTTGGACTACCAACGCCACGCTGAAAGCCTTGGAACAGCGAAAGACCTGATCGAATTGGAAGCCCGATCCGTCAAGGACCGCCGCAATCGCAAGGTGACCGACCTTGCCGACAGGCTGTCTGCAGCGGGTTTTGAAATCACGGGACGGATCGGGGCGGCGCTGTGGTACAAGGCCTATATGTTGAGCTGCTCGACGCGCGACGCCAAGGCCGTCTAGGAAGAGCGCTTGAACCTCCTTCCAAGGAACGATCCTATTGCGGCACTTCGGATTCTTTGGGCGCAACGATGGCAGGCATGGATCACCCCGGTATTGCGTCGCTGAACCGAGCGCTGAAACTGCCCTGCGGAGCGGTGTTGAAGAACCGCATCGCAAAATCCGCGATGTCCGACTCGCTGGGAGATGGCCGGGGCAATCCAACAGAGCGGCAGATCGGCCTTTATCGCAGATGGGCCGACGGCGGTTTGGCGCTTGCCGTTGTCGGGGAGGTGCAGGGCGATCCAACCGTCGCCGAAAAGCCGGGCAATCTGGTCTTGCGGCCTGATGCGGCGCTCGAACGTTTTAGAGAGCTCGCCAAGGCCGGTGCAACAAGTCACGCACATCTGTGGCTGCAACTGGGTCATGCCGGGGCTATGGCCCATCCACCGATCAGCCAGCCGAAAGGGCCAAGTGCCCTCGATATTGATGGCCTCAAATGCGATGCCCTCTCGACAGCCGAAATCGCGAGCTTGCCGGACCGGTTTGCCGAGACCGCGCGGCTGGCAAAGGATATCGGGTTTGGTGGCGTCCAGATCCATGCGGCCCATGGTTTCCTGCTTAGCCAGTTCCTGTCGCCCCTCTTCAATCAGCGGGATGACGATTATGGCGGATTGATCGGAAATCGGATGCGTCTCACGCTGGAAGTGATCGAGGCCGTGCGGCAGGCTGTGGGCCAGGATTTCCCTGTCGGCATCAAGCTCAACGCTACCGATCAACTGGAGGGCGGGTTGTCGCAGGACGATGCGCTTAATGTCGTCGAGGCACTGGATGACACCAGCATCGATCTGATCGACATCAGCGGCGGCACCTACTTTCCCGGTGCCCCTTCCGCCTCGGATGGTTCTGGTAAGGGTCCCTATTTTCTGGGCTTCGCGCATCATGCCCGAAATCTCACCTCAAAGCCGCTGATGCTGACCGGTGGCTTCAAAAACCACGATCAGGTCACGGAGGCGCTTGCGCAGGGCGTGGATGTCGTGGGTTTGGCGCGGGCCCTTGTACTTGAGCCGGAGCTACCGAACGCATGGCTGGACGGGGATACCCGCTCACCCGTCTTTCCACGGTTCCAGGACCCGCCAGCGGGTGGCGTGACGGCCTGGTACACGATGCGATTGACCGAGCTTGCCGAGGGTCGTGACCTGTCCGGACCCGAGAAATTGCCCGATGCAATTGCCGCCTACGACGCCCGCGACAACGAACGTGTCGCCCTCTGGAACGAGCGGTTCAGCAACTGATAGATTGGCAGCACCAAGGTCCGCCATCCCGGTCGTTCTGTCTAGGAAACGGCTCTATCGGCGCTCCTCCGAAAGATCCGCCTGAGAAGCACGTAGAACACAGGGGTGAAGAACAGCCCGAGGAAGGTGACACCCGACATCCCGAAGAAGACCGCCGTACCAAGCGCCTGACGCATTTCCGAACCCGGGCCGGTGGCGATCATCAATGGCACGACGCCCAGAATGAACGCCAGCGCCGTCATCAGGATCGGCCGCAATCGCAGCTGGCTGGCCTCGACCGCCGCATCGACGATCGACAACCCCCGCTCTTCCTGTGCCTGCTTGGCAAACTCAACGATCAGGATCGCGTTTTTGGCCGCGAGGCCAACAAGAACGATCAGGCCGACTTGGGTCAGGATGTTGTTGTCCATGCCCCGCAGCATCACGCCAGTCAAAGCACCCAGCACGGATAGCGGGACGATGAGGATGATGGCCATCGGCAAGACCCAACTTTCATAAAGAGCGGCGAGGAACAGGAAGGCAAATAGCACCGAAAAGGCGAAGATGTAGATTGCCGTGTCGCCCTGGTTTCGCTCCTGCAGGGCAAGTTCCGTCCATTCGTAATCCAAACCGGGCGGCATCAGCCCCTCGGCCATTTCCTCCATCGCCAGTAGCGCCTGACCGGTCGACACACCCGGCGCCGGCGACCCCTGGACCGGAACCGAAACCAACTGGTTGTAGCGTTGCACCAGCGACGGGCCGGCGGTTTCGCGCACCGTGACCAGCGTGCCCAAGGGCACCAAGGCGCCCGTGGCAGAACGAACGCGCAGATTTCGGATGTCGCTTTCGTCAAGGCGATATTGTTCGTCCGCCTGGGCGCGGACCTGGAACAAGCGACCGAACGCGTTGAAGTCGTTTACGTAGGAAGAGCCAAGGTTGATAGAAAGCGCTTCGAATATCTCGCCAATGGGCACGTTCAGCATCTGAGCGCGGACGCGGTCAATCTCAAGGTAAAGCTGGGGTGACCCGGCAGAGAAGGTCGTGAACACACCCTGAACCTGGTCAGAGCCTGCCGCACCTCCCATGATCGCGTAAGCAGAGTTCAGAACCCGCGACATGTCGGCGCTTTCCGCGTCCCGCAATTGCAGCTTGAAGCCACCACCCGTACCGACCCCGCGCACCGCAGGCGGCGCAATCGCAATGATGAACGGCTCTCGCAGGGCCTGCATTCGACCGAAAAGCTCACCAACGATGGCACCGGCGGTCAATCCGCTTATTTCGCGATCCTCAAAGCTTTCAAATGTCGTAAAGATAACCCCCTGATTGCTGGCATTGGTGAATGTCGCACCGGAAAAGCCTGCAAAGGCGACGGCGTTCGTCACCCCGGGTGTTTCCAGCGCAATGTCGGCGGCCTGTTGGACGATGGTGTCGGTCCGGTCCAGCGCCGCCCCGTCAGGCAATTGCACGACTACGATGGCATAGCCCTGGTCCGCATCCGGGATGAAACCGGTCGGCACCTGACTGTTGATCCAGTACGTCACGCCCAGGAGCCCCGCGAAGGCGGCGAGGGACAAGCCTAGCATCCCGGCCGAACTGACCAGCCAGCGGACAACCCGCCCATAGCCGCGCGCCACCGCGTCGAAGCCGCGGTTGAAACCATTGGCCAGAGGTGCAGTGAGCAGCGCGAGCGGATTGCGTGACGGCGCGCTGTTCTTCGGTTTCAACACGGCAGCGGCCAAAGCTGGGGACAGGCTGAGCGAATTGATGGTAGAGATCACTGTTGCCACCGAAATCGTGACGGCGAACTGGCGGTAGAATTGGCCGGTTATACCCGGCACAAGGGCCGCGGGTACGAACACCGCGATCAACACCAGGGACGTCCCGATCACCGCATTTTGCACCTCGTCCATAGTTCGCGCCGATGCCTCGCGCGGAGACATACCGTTCTCGATGTTGCGCTCCACATTCTCGACCACGACGATGGCGTCGTCCACCACGATGCCGATGGCGAGGATCAGGCCAAAGAGCGTCAGCAGGTTCAGGGTGTACCCAAGGGCCAGCATCACGGCGAAAGTCCCGATCAACGAAACGGGGATGGCCAAGAGGGGGATTATGGCAGTCCGCCAGCTTTGCAGGAACACGACAATGACCGCGATCACCAGCAACACCGCTTCGAAGAGCGTGCGGTAGACCGCGTTCACCGAGGCTTCGATGAACTCTGTCGGGTTATAGACCACCTGATATTCGAGCCCGGGCGGAAAATCCTCTGACAATTCCTCCATCACCGCCAAAATCTCGTCTGCGGATGCAAGCGCGTTCGATCCCGGTCGCTGAAAAATGCCAAGGGCCACGGCGGGTTTGTTGTTGAGGTAGGAATTCGTCACATAGGACCGGGCGCCGATCTCTACACGGGCGACGTCACGCACGCGCACGACCCGCCCGTCATCCGACGATTTGATGATGACGCGCCCGAATTCGCGGGGGTCCTGCAACCGGCCTTGCGTTGTCAGGGTGACTTCGAACGCGTTTTCCGAACGGTTCGGCGGAGCGCCCAGCGATCCACCCGAAACCTGCACGTTCTGTTCGCGAAGCGCATCGACGACATCGCCCGCAGTCAGACCAAGGGATCCGAGACGGTCCGGATCGAGCCACACACGCGCCGAAAACTCGCGTTCCCCGAAAATCAATAGATCGCCGACCCCATCCAGCCTGACAAGCCTGTCGCGCACCCGTGCCCGCGCATAGTTCGAGACGTAGAGCTGATCGAATGTCTCATCAGGCGACAGCATGTGCACAACCATCATCAGGTCAGGCGATGACTTGGTCGTTGTCACGCCAAGCGAGCGGACTTCTTGCGGAAGACGCGGTTCTGCCACCGCCACGCGGTTTTGCACAAGGACCTGTGCGGCATCCAGATCGGTGCCCAGCTCGAACGTGATGGTGAGCGACATAGACCCATCAGCCGTCGAATACGAGGACATATAGAGCATATCCTCGACCCCGTTGATCTCTTGTTCGAGTGGCGTCGCCACCGTCGCCGCGATCGTCGCGGCGTCTGCACCCGGATAACTGGCGCGTACGACAATCGATGGCGGTGCGATCTCGGGGTATTGCTCGACCGGCAACTCGAAATACGCCAGGACCCCGAGGATCGTGGTGATCAAGGCGATGACGATGGCAAAGACGGGACGGGTGACGAAAAAGCGGCCCATCTCAGTTCTCTGCGACCAATGGCAGTTCCACCATCTCCGGTGTGACGACGCTGCCGGGTCGGGCCCGCAACAGACCCTCGATGACGATCACCTCAGATCCATCGAGCCCCTCGCGCACGACGCGATAGCCATCGATCCGCGGACCGGGGCGAATAGGGAGCGGTGTGACATTGCCTTCGGCATCCAGCGACATCACAAGGCGACGGTTCTGATCGGATACGATGGCGGCGTCGGGGATGAGGATGCCTTCGTAGGGCAGTGATCCTGGAACGTTGATACGTCCAAAGAGCCCGGGGGTCAGCAGCTCATCCGGGTTCTCCAGCACCGCCCGGACACGCATCGTCCCGGTCTCTTCGTCGATGCGGTTCTCCGAGAAATCGAGGTAGCCGACCTGCGGCGGGATCTGGCGATCAGAGACGGTTACGCGAACCTCCAATCCGCTCGCCCCTTCCTGCAGCATCGAACCCCGCGCCCGCGCATCCCGTGAATAGGCAAGAAAGAACCGTTCATCGATGTCGAAATAGAAATGGATCGGATCTGTTGCGACAATCGATGTCAGCAGGGTCTGGTTCTCTGTGACCAGATTCCCGGGATCTAGTAATGCCTGGTCAATGCGCCCGGACATCGGAGCCCGGATTTCAGAGTATTCAAGGTCAAGCTCGGCCAGTTCGAGAGCGGCACGCGCCTGTTCCAGCGCACCTTGTGCCGCCAGAAACGCCTCGCGTCGTTCGTCAACCACGCTTTGCGGGATCGTGCCGTTGTCGATCAGGGCCACTGCCCTGTCGAGTTGTTCGCTGGCAAATTCGCTGGTCGCCTCCGCAATATCGATTTGTGCCTGCGCCTGACGCAGCGCGGTGCGGAACTGGCGCTGGTCGATTGTGAAGAGCAGCTGGTCTTTTTCGACAAGCGCGCCGTCCGTAAAGTGCACTTCATCCAGAAAACCGGTCACGCGGGCGCGCACATCCACTTCGCCGGAAGCGCCAAAACGACCGACGAACTCGTCATCTTCAACAATGGTCTTAACGAGCGGGTTCGAGGCGGTCACGGTCGGGGGCCCTTGTTGAGCCGAAGCGCCGTGGCTGAGCAGAATGAACAATATTGCCTTTAAGAAAAGTAGTGCTGTCCGCATGATAGGACCTCAATAAGTGAGCGACAGAGGTAGGTATTTTTGAACGGCCAACAAGTAGTTGGCTCAATGAGGCGTGCTGCTGTGTCCTGCCATGACAAAGTTTGCGCGGTTGTTGGCCGAAGACCACAAGAGACATCGCTGGTGCGCCCTCTCGCTTGTGTAGCCAGACGGTGAGCTAACAGTCGCGGGTCATACAGCGGATTACGGGTGTGAACGAGACTAGACGCTTGTCAGAGCGCAATCAGCGGGCACATCGTCGAAAAAGACATCATTTTCCGGCCGCCTCTCATCGCTGCGGGCGATCCGTCCTTTCGTCGCCGTCCGGTTCCAGACCATAAGCCTTCATGATCTTCCAGACGTGGCCCGGCACCATGTTCTTGATTTTCACGGGCGCCGACCGCCGCAGGTGCAGGATCGTTTCGGCCGCCTTCATTTCGACCCGTGCTCGAGCGAATTCGAGACCGCGCGGGCCAAACCGGGGTTGCAGCCAGCTGACGATGGGGCGCGCCCATTTGGGCATCCGCCGCAGCGGCAGCCCGCCGGCGGCGCGGGCCGTGTTGGCGATGAAACCTTTGACCGCGCCCGCCCTGCTGCCTTTGCTTCCCGGGTCCCTCAGCTGAATCTGATCACCCAACCCGGCAAGCATTTCGGCCCCCCGTCCGTTGCGGACAATGATCCATTGATCCCCTTCACCCCCCATATAGCCCACCGTGATGTCGGCCAGTGCGTTGGTGTAGTCGACGCAGGTCCGGCAGGTCAGCGGGAAGAAATCGCCGGGCAGGTCGGAGATAGGTAGGCTGAGAAACGGGATAAACCGGGTGCGCCCATCCGCGTACCGCAACTCGACCCGGTAATCGGCGCGGAATTCGAGGTAGGTGATATCCTCCGGTGCCTCGTCCAGCAGGGCGAGGAAGCGGTGAAAGTTCTCGGTCGTCGTATTGTCGGAACAAGGTGTGCCGATCACATGGAGCGTCAGGCCAAGCTCAGCCTCCAGCGCCCGCAACGCGTAGATCTGACACGGGATGCCGATGACGGCGAGCCGCGTGAGCCCCCTGTCGCGCGCATCGTCCAGCAACTTGAGCAAGGGGGCATAGCCCATCCGCATCCCCCGCGCGCGTGCCAGATCCGCCGGATCCGTGATGAGCGCGGGCTGGGGTTTCCATCGGTCATCCGGATCAGGGACGACGGTCAGGACCGCTTCGACGGAGCCGTTTTCCAACAGCACCGCAGCCAGCGATGTCGTGATCCCCGTCCATTGCGCGCCCGTCCGGGGCTGGGCCATCCGCGCCCGGTACATCGCCTGAAACGGGCCAAAGAACACTTCGTCACCGTCGCCACGCGCCCGCCCGTGCACTGCGGTTTCCAACCGCGGATAGTCGGGCTTGATGAACTGGCAGGCTCGGCCACAGGCAGCGGGGTCGCGGCTTTGGGACACTCCGCAATCGGTGCAGAGGGTCCGGTGCGGCGCTGTCAATGAAACTGCTCGCTGATCAGCCGCTCTTCGAGCCCGTGGCCGGGATCAAAGAGGATCTTGTGAACGATCGTCGGCTCGGACTGGATCACCACAGAAGCCACCCGCTCGAACGACCGCGAATCCGCCTCGGCCATGACAGGCCGCTTTTCGGGCTCTAGCACGTCGAACCGTACCTTGGCGGATTTGGGCAACAGCGCCCCGCGCCAGCGCCGCGGCCGGAAGGCCGCGACCGCCGTCAGGGCCAGAACGTCTGACCCGATGGGCAAGACCGGCCCGTGGGCAGAGTAATTGTAAGCCGTCGAACCGGCAGGGGTTGAGACCAGCGCCCCGTCGCAGACCAACTCTTCCATCCGCAAGCGCCCATCAACAGTGATCCGCAGCTTTGCAGCCTGCGGCCCCATGCGCAGCAGCGACACCTCGTTGATCGCCAGAGCGCGATGCGTGTCGCCATCCATCCCCGTCGCGGTCATCGACAACGGGTTCAGAGCCGCCTCCTCGGCCCGCTGCAGCCGGTCGACCAGATCGGTTTCGCTGTATTCGTTCATCAGAAAGCCGATGGTGCCGCGATTCATGCCGTAAACCGGCGCAGGCAGGTGCTCGGTTCCGTGCAGTGTCTGCAGCATGAACCCGTCGCCGCCCAAAGCCACGATGACATCCGCGTCGTCCATGTCGGCATCGCCGTAACGCCCGATCAATGCGGCCCGTGCGGTTTGCGCTACCGGCGCGCGGCTCGCACAGAAGGCGATCTTCAGCCCCATGAACAAAGTTTCCTGTCGTCGTCTTTCGGGGCCGAAACAAACACATTCTTTCCCGGCGCACCAGCATTGCCGCGATATTCTGATGCATTGCCGCTTTACAACCTTTCCGCCCTGTGTCGTTTCCGATAGGAAACGCCTCAGAACTCAAAAGCCAGACCTAGGGAGAGTGCCCATGAATGCCCCCCATCGTGATAGTGGATTTTTCACCCAAGCGCTTGCCGAGCGTGATCCGGACCTGTTCGGCGCCATCCGCAGCGAGCTGGGCCGTCAGCGTGATGAGATTGAACTGATCGCATCCGAGAACATCGTGTCGGCCGCCGTGCTCGAGGCGCAGGGCTCGGTCATGACCAACAAGTATGCCGAGGGATATCCCGGTCGCCGCTATTACGGCGGTTGTCAGTATGTCGACATTGCCGAAGAGCTGGCGATCGAACGGGCCTGCCAGCTCTTTGGGTGCGACTTTGCGAACGTCCAGCCCAACTCGGGCAGTCAGGCGAACCAGGGTGTCTTTCAGGCCCTCCTGAAACCCGGTGACACGATCCTTGGCATGTCGCTGGATGCCGGCGGTCACCTGACCCACGGCGCGCGGCCGAACCAGTCAGGCAAGTGGTTCAACGCGGTGCAATACGGTGTGGATCGCGAAACGCTGAACGTCGATTACGATCAGATCGCCGCGCTGGCCCAAGAACACAAACCTCAGATGATGATCGCGGGCGGGTCGGCGATTCCGCGTCATCTCGACTTTGCCAAGTTCCGCGAGATTGCCGACAGCGTGGGCGCGTGGCTGCTGGCTGATGTGGCGCATTTCGCGGGCCTGATCGCGGCGGGCGAATATCCCGATCCGTTCCCGCATGTGCATGTGGCGACCACCACCACCCACAAGACCCTGCGCGGCCCGCGCGGCGGCATGATCCTGACGAACGACGCGGATCTGGCGAAAAAGTTCAACTCCGCCATCTTCCCCGGCATTCAGGGCGGCCCGCTGATGCATGTCATCGCCGCCAAGGCCGTTGCGTTCGGCGAGGCCTTGCGCCCCGAATTCAAGACCTATCAGAAGCAGGTCATCAAGAACGCGCAGGCGCTCGCCGATCAGTTGCATAAAGGTGGGCTTGAGACCGTGACCCACGGCACCGACTGCCACGTGCTGCTGGTGGATTTGCGTCCCAAGGGGGTGAAAGGCAACGCGACCGAAACCGCCCTTGGGCGCGCCCATATCACCTGCAACAAGAACGGCGTGCCCTTCGACGACGAAAAGCCGACCGTGACCTCGGGCATTCGCCTTGGCTCACCCGCCGGGACGACCCGCGGCTTTGGCGAACCGGAATTCCGTCAGATCGGCGACTGGATCAACACCGTCGTTGACGGTCTTGCGGCCAACGGGGCTGATGCCAACGGCGCGGTCGAGGAAAAGGTAAAAGCCGACGTGGCCCAGCTCTGTGCCCGCTTCCCGCTTTATCCCAACCTCTGAACAATGCAGGCCATGCCACGAAGCTGGCATGGCCTGATTACGCCAGCGGCCGGCGTCACGATATGGACACCGGTCGGCACCCTGTTAGGCTGCAGCCAAAACAGGAGAGAGCCATGTCGCTGGACGCCATATTGACCAAAATCGACGACGATCTACCGCAGGCGACCGAGCGCCTGATGGCGCTGCTGCGCATCCCGTCCATTTCCACAGATCCCGCCTATGCCGATCATTGCCAGGCGGCCGCGGATTGGCTGGTCGAAGACCTTCAAAGCTTGGGTGTGACAGCCGCAAAGCGTCCGACCCCGGGGCACCCGATGGTGGTTGGGCAAATGGATGGCGACGGGCCGCACCTGATGTTCTACGGACACTATGACGTGCAGCCGGTCGATCCGCTGGATCTGTGGCATCGCGATCCGTTTGACCCCGAGTTGCAGGACACGTCGGCCGGTAAGGTGATCCGGGCGCGGGGATCGTCGGACGACAAGGGCCAGTTGATGACCTTTGTCGAGGCCTGCCGCGCATGGAAAGCCGTTCATGGCACCCTGCCCTGCCAGCTTACCTTCTTTTTCGAAGGCGAAGAGGAATCCGGCTCCCCCTCTCTTATCCCTTTCATGAAAGACAACGCGGACGAACTGAAAGCCGACCTCGCGCTGATCTGCGACACCGGCCTCTTTGAATCACGCGTGCCCGCGATCGTCACCATGCTGCGCGGCCTGCTGGGCGAAGAGATCACGATCACCGCCCCCGACAAGGATCTGCATTCCGGCATGTATGGCGGTGTTGCCATGAACCCGATCCGGGTGCTGACGCGGATCCTCGCCAGCCTGCATGACGATCAGGCCCGCGTCACCGTCCCCGGCTTTTATGACGGCGTTCCAGAACTACCAGACGACATCCGCGCGCAGTGGCAGGGCCTCGGCTTTGACCACGCGACATTTCTGGGCGATGTAGGCCTGAGCGATCCGGCGGGCGAGAAGGATCGCACGCCGCTCGAAATGATCTGGTCACGCCCGACATGTGAGATCAACGGCATCATTGGCGGTTACACCGGCGACGGATTCAAGACCGTGCTGCCATCCAAAGCATCGGCCAAGGTCAGCTTCAGGCTGGTTGGCACTCAGGACCCGCATGCGATCCGCGAAAGCTTTCGCCAGATGGTGCGAGACGCCCTGCCCCCCGATTGCACGGTCGAGTTTGCCGATCACGGGGCAAGTCCCGCGTCGGCCACCGATGTCAGCGGCCCAGCTTTCGAGGCGGCGCGCAAGGCACTCAGCGAGGAATGGCAAATTCCGGCGGCCTATGTGGGCAGTGGTGGGTCGATCCCGATTGCGGGGTACTTTCAGGACATCCTTGGCGTCACCCCCATGCTGATCGGCTTTGGCAAGGATGACGACCAGATCCATTCGCCCAACGAGAAGTACGATCTGGAGAGCTTTCACAAAGGCATCCGATCGTGGGCGCGGGTCCTTGCGGCCCTGACATGATCCCAGGATTTGCCGACGCAACGGCCGAGGTAAACGGCCAGCGCATCGCCTATTCGCGCGGCGGTGATGGCCCGCCGGTGCTATTGCTTCATGGCTTTCCGCAAATGCGGGCGATGTGGCACGGCGTTGCGCCCGTTCTGGCGGAGCACTTCACGGTGATCGCAGCCGACTTGCGGGGTTATGGCGACAGCTCGAAACCCGATGGTGTGCCTGCGATGTCGTTCCGAAACATGGCGGCGGATCAGGTGGGTTTGATGGCCCATGTGGGCTTTGACACCTTTCATCTGGTTGGCCACGACAGGGGCGGGCGCACGGCCCATCGGCTGGCGCTCGATCATCCAGACGCGGTGCGCAGCCTGACGGTCATGGACATTGTGCCGACCCATCTGCTGCTGAATGACCTGACCCAACAGGTCGCGCTGGCCTATTATCACTGGTTCTTCCTTGCCCAGCCACAGCCCCTGCCGGAGCGGACGATCGGTGCGGACCCCGATGCGTTCTACGAAAGCTGTCTCTTGGGTTGGGGCGGTGTCGGCCTTGATGATTATGACGCAGATGCGTTGCACGCCTACCGGCAGAGCTGGCGGCGACCCGAGACCATCCACACGATGTGCAACGACTATCGCGCGGCGATCGAGGTCGATTTCTCGGTCGATGCCGCCGATCTGGGGCGGCGTGTCGGGTGCCCTGCCTTGGTCATGTACGGGTCTGACGGTTTGATGGACAAAGCCTATGACGTGCCCGCAACCTGGGCCGAGCGGTTGGAGAACTTTGACGCGGTTGCCATGCCGGGTGGTCATTTCTTCCCCGACACTCATCCGGGCGAGACGGCCGAGACGCTTCTCACCTTCTTGCGGAAACAGCCATGACCCCGATGAACCCCCAGCGCCTGTCCGCGATCCTGTCGTTCCTGCAGGGGGCCGAGGCGCTAAAGGACACCCTGCGCTCGGGGCGCACCCGGCAGGGCCGCGCGGAAAGCACCGCCGAACACACCTGGCGGCTGTGCCTGCTGGTTCTGCTGTTCGAAAACGAACTCGACGGGATCAACATGTTGAAGCTGCTTAAGCTTTGTATCGTTCACGATCTGGGTGAGGCAATATCGGGCGACGTGCCAGCTACGGAACAGACTGCGGATGACGGACGCGAAACGCGGGAGCGGGCCGACCTGATAACGCTCTGCGGCCCGCTGCCGGATGATCTGGCCGCGGACATCCTTTCCCACTGGGACGAATATGCGGCAGGGGAAACGCCCGAAGCAATCATGGCCAAGGGTTTTGACAAGATCGAAACGATGCTGCAGCACCTCGCCGCCGACGCACCCGGTTTCGACTGGGCGTTCAATCTCGATTACGGCAAGGTCAGAACCGATGCTGACCCGCTATTGCGTCAGGTCCGCGAAGCGGTCGACGTCCAGACGCGGGCCAAGGCGAACGGTGCCTAGGGCCGGATATAGGCGAACCCGTTCTCTTGCAGTTCGATCAGGCGCACCACGCCGGACGGAACCATCTTAGCCTCCGTCATCAGTTCGACCGGGGCGCCCGCTTTTTCCGACATCTTGCGATGCGTATTACCGCAGGCCGCAAAGCTAAGGTTGTCCATCTCAAGCGACATGGCGCTGATCCGCTGTTCGACTGGGGATTTTCCGGGGATAAGCATGTTGAGCCCGGGCCCGTATGTCACGACTTCCACCACGACATCATCGCCTTGCCCCTCGTAATAGGCGGTCAGGTTCTGAACGTTGTTGAGCGCCATGTTCATCAGTTGCGGGTCATTTTCGTCCACATGAACGGCGACATAGTGCGTCATCCCTTCGGCAAGCACCCCGGTTGCCGCCATCATGGCCAGGCCCGCGATCAGATGTTTCATCGATCATACTCCATTTTATGAATATGTACGATGGCCCGGTTCGGGTGAGTTGGCAAGCCTCAGCTGGTACCCGAAAGGACCAGCCAGACGACAAAGAGCCCGACAATGACCAGGATGTTGAAGGCGATGGCCCCGGCGAGACCAAGCCAGAAATCCTTGCGCCGCTCTGCAGGGTTGATCCCTTCGAGATGCTGGAGGATTTCTTTCTCGGCCCGTGCGAGGGCCTGCAGATCGATGCGATTTCTGAGTTTTGGATGGTCTGCAATCTTGGCAGCGGCCACGATCTGATCCCCCTGCGCCCGTATCCGGCGCGGCAGATGCGCCTGCGCACGCCGCAGGGCAGTTTCGAGGTCGTTCGACTTGACGCCCAGCCGTTCGGCCAGTGCCTCGCGAATGCGGATGCTTCGAGCTTCGATATTCTGCGCCTCCGGTGTCATTGCGACTGACTAACCTCCTGCTTTCGCAGTCTCAATCCCTCTGGTCAGACAAAGCCAATCCGGGTAGCGAGGGACCATGCTGGCATACACTGAATTCGGCCCCGCGACGGGCAAACCGCTCTTGATCGCGCATGGCCTCTTTGGATCGGGGCGCAACTGGGGCGTCATTGCAAAACGGCTGTCGGACAGCCGCCGCGTCATAGCGGTTGATATGCGAAACCACGGGCAAAGCCCATGGACGGATACCCATACTTACGAGGATCTGGCGAGCGATCTGGCAGAGGTGATCAACACGCTTGGCGCCCCGATGGACATCGTCGGGCATTCGATGGGTGGCAAGGCGGCGATGGCCGTTGCCCTGCTTAATCCCGAGGCGGTTGACCGGCTTTTGATCGGCGATATCGCACCGGTTTCCTACGGTCACGACCAGTCACAATACATTGGCGCCATGCGCGCCGTTAACCTTTCGGCCATTTCGCGCCGGTCTGAGGCCGAGGCACAATTGGCCGCGCAAGGGATCGAACCAGCCCTTTGCGCGTTCTTCACCCAATCGCTCGACGCAGCTGGTCAAAAGTGGCGGTTCAATCTCGACACGCTTGAGGCCGAGATGTCAAAAATACTTTCTTTTCCTAAGCTTGCTGGCCAATTCGAGGGGCCTACCCTGTTCCTGTCCGGAGCGGATTCTGATTACGTGAAACGCGAGCATCGCCCAATCATCGGGCCCCTCTTTCCGAACGCCCGGTTCGCGAAACTCAAGAATGCCGGCCATTGGCTGCATGCCGACGATCCGCGTGGGTTTGAATCCGCCGTTCGCATTTTCATGGGCGCCCCCACCTCTTGACGTAACGCAACCCATCCCCGACCCTATCATCTGCCACCACATTCGCATTGGGGAGTGGGAGATGTGGGAAAAGCTGATTGACCGTTTTTTGAACGGTATGATGGTGCGTGACCGGCTGACAGTGACCTTTCCGGACGGCACCGACAGAGATTACGGACCCAACACGGGGCGGGCCGCGCATATCGCCATTCCGCGGCGGTCAACCCTGCGTGCCCTGTGCATCAATCCCGAACTGGGTCTGGGCGAGGGATACATGAACGGCGCCATTCTTTTGCGGAACACGACGCTTGAGGGGCTGTTGAAGATCCTGATCCGCAACCGCGAAGCCGGGCATATGCCCGGCTGGGTTCTGGCCGCTGATCGCGCCCGGTTTCACATGCGACGGTTTTTGCAGCGCAACGCGCCTGCGGCATCCAGACAGAACGTGGCCCACCACTACGATATCTCGGACGACCTCTATCGCCTCTTTCTTGATGATGACATGCAGTATTCCTGCGCCTATTTCAGACGAGACGGCATGTCACTGGAAGAGGCGCAGGCCGCAAAAAAGGCCCATATCGCCAGCAAGCTGCAGATCGAACGCGACATGTGCGTGCTGGATATCGGTTGTGGATGGGGTGGGATGGCCATGACGCTGGCCCGCGACTACGGGGCGCGGGTGACGGGCATTACTCTTTCCGAAAACCAACTTGAAACGGCAAGAAAGCGGGCCGAGGCCGCTGGCCTTTCAGACCGCGTCACCTTTGAGCTGCGCGACTACCGTCATGTAGAGGGAGCATATGACCGGATCGTCAGCGTCGGCATGCTGGAACACGTGGGGACCCCGAACTATGCCACTTATTTCGGAAGGGTCGAAGAGTTGCTGACCCCCGATGGCGTGGCCCTGATCCATACGATAGGGCGATCCGCGCCGCCGATCGCGCAGAGCGCGTGGATCAACAAGTACATCTTTCCCGGCGGCTATGTACCGTCATTGTCCGAGCTGGCAGGGCCCATTGAGCAGTCGGGGCTGTGGCAGATGGATATCGAGATCTGGCGTCTGCACTACGCCAAGACCCTTCGGCATTGGAGAACCCGTTTCGAAGCACATCTGGACGAGATCAGCGCGACCTATGACGAGCGTTTCGTCCGAATGTTCCGGTACTATCTGACAGCATGCGTCATTGCGTTCGAGGATCAGCGACAGGCCGTCTATCAATTCCAACTGGCCAAGAATCGGGATGCGGTGCCGCTGACGCGGGATTACCTGCATTCCGGTTCAGCGCGGGCCTGATCCGCGCTCCCTGGGGGCGAAGGAAAAGCCGCGCAGGCGGAAAACTGGCCGCCGGACGCACGCCTTCCCCAAGACACACCCGACTAAACCACCTTCTGCCTACGCGGCCCGGTCGGCCAATACCGACCGTTCCGTTCGCCGATGCCCACTCACGCCAAAGACAGACGAACGGAATCTCTGATCTAGCAAACTCCCTTGTCGTAGGACACTGCCAGCCTTTCAGTTGCCCGAACTTGACATAGGTCAATTTCCGGAGCCATGGCCGACCCCAAAACGTGCATTGCAATAAACCAAACGCAGGCGTGAGTTGCGGCCCGCGCCACTGCGTGACAGGAAAGCGCGAAAACCGGGGACCGATCCATGACCGATACGCCGCGCACCGCAGATGTCTTGGCAAAACGTTTGTATGAGGAAGGCTGCCGCTATGCCTTCGGCATGCCCGGTGGCGAGGTGCTGACCCTGGTCGATGCCCTTGAAAAGGCTGGCATTCGCTTTGTGCTGGCCAAACACGAAAACGCCGCCGCCTTCATGGCCGAAGGCACGTGGCACCGCACTGGCGCACCCGGCATCCTTGTCGCGACTGTAGGCCCCGGGGCGCTGAACGGCGTCAATGCGGTGGCGAATGCCCATCAGGATCGGGTGCCCCTGATCGTGCTGGCCGGCTGCGTCGATGCCGACGAAGCGCAGACCTACACCCATCAGGTGCTGGATCAGACGCAGGTCTTCGGGTCAATTACCAAGGCATCGTTCACCCTGAACACCGGCGCTACCCATGTCATCGCCGACAAGGCCGTCGCCATCGCGACCGAGGGGCAGCCGGGCCCGGTTCATATCGATGTCCCAATCTCGGTCGCGAATGCACCCTCATCCGACCGCCCGGTCCAACGCCGCCCGGCGGCTACCATGGCCCCGGCGGGACAAGATTTGCAGGCGGCGCGCGATCTTTTTGCAAACGCCAAGCGCCCAATCATCATTGCCGGCGTTGATGCCGTCAACGAAGATGCCGGACAGGCCATTACAGATCTCGCCAAAAGACACGCCATCCCCGTCGTAACGTCCTACAAAGCCAAGGGATTGCTGTCCGAGGACGATCCGCTCGCCCTGGGCGGGGCCGGCCTGTCACCCAAGGCCGATGCGATCCTGCTGCCCTTCCTCCAGCAATCCGATCTGGTCATCGGCATCGGCTATGACCCGATCGAGATGCGCGTCGGCTGGCGGGATTTTCTCGCGCCTGCACAGCAGATGATCGACATCACCGCCATGCCAAACCATCATTACATGCATCAGGGCACACTCAACATCGTGGGCGATTGCAACGCCAGCCTGGAAGCCATCACGGATGAGACCACACCCCAGTCGCGATGGACGGCGGAGGAAGTGGCGGCCTGCAAGTCTGCGCTGACGCAAGCCTTTCCGACGGATGAAGAATGGGGCCCTGGGGCGATCATCGACATCTGTCGAACCACCCTGCCCCGCAACGTGCTGGCCACCGCCGACAGCGGCGCGCACCGGATCCTGCTAAGCCAGATGTGGCAATGCTATGAGCCAAGGGGCCTGATGCAATCTTCGGCCCTTTGCACGATGGGATGCGCCGTTCCGCTGGCCATGGGCGCCGCCGTTGCCTCGCAGGATCGCATGGTCGTCAGCTTTTCCGGCGACGCGGGTTTCCTGATGGTTGCGGGCGAACTGGCAACCGCCAAGGAACTGGGATTGAAAACGATCTTCGTCGTGTTTGTGGATGCATCGCTGGCCCTCATCGAGCTGAAACAACGCCAGCGTCAGCTGCCGAATGCGGGAGTCGATTTCGGCACCCACGATTTTGCCGCTATGGGTGAGGCGTTTGGTGGCGCGGGGCATCAAGTGCATTCGCGGCAGGAACTGACCGTAGCGCTGAAACAGGCCATGGCCGCCGACACCTTCACCGTCATCGCGGCACATATCGAACGGGGGGCCTATGACGGACGCATCTAAGCCCATGGCGCTAGACGGGATCGTCGTTCTGGATCTCAGCCGCATTCTTGCCGGTCCGACAGCCACGCAGCTTTTGGGTGATCTAGGTGCGGAGGTGATCAAAATCGAGAACCCCAAGACGGGCGGGGACGACACGCGTACGTGGGGACCGGTCTATGCCAAGGGTGCTGACGGCACACCGACGGACCTGTCAGCCTATTTCATGTCTGCCAATCGCAACAAGAAATCAGTTGCCGTGGATCTGTCGACCGAAGACGGGCAGGCCACCACTCGTGCGCTGGCGGCGCGGGCCGACGTGGTGATCGAAAACTACAAACCCGGCGGGCTTTCGAAATTTGGCCTCGATCACGATACGTTACGGCGTGCCCATCCCGGCCTCGTCTATTGTTCGATCTCTGGCTTCGGCCAGACCGGACCGAATCGCGACTTGCCCGGATATGACCTGATGGCTCAGGGCTATGGCGGGATCATGTCGCTGACGGGTGATCCGGACGGGGTGCCCACCAAGGTTGGTGTCGGGATCGCGGATGTAATGTGCGGGATGTACGCGACGATCGGCATTCTGGCGGCTTTGCGCCACCGTGACAGCACGGGCGAAGGCCAGCATATCGACCTCAGCCTCGTCGACGCGCAAATGGCATGGCTGATCAACGAAGGTGTCAGTTTCCTGACCAGCGGGCAATTGCCCGAGCGGCGTGGCAACGCCCATCCCAACATCGTGCCTTACGACGCCTTTCCAACATCTGACGGGCATATCCTTGTCGCTGTCGGCAATGACGCGCAGTTCGTGCGGTTCTGCGATTGCATCGACCGCGCCGACCTTGGCGAGGATCCACGATATACCACCAACCTCAAACGGATCGAAAACCGTGTTTCACTCACCCACGCGCTGCGTGAGACGCTGGCCACCATGCCCAAGGCCGAAATCCTGCAGCGCATGAACGACGCAAAGGTACCCGGCGGTCCGATCCACACCGTAGCCGAGGCGCTTGGTTCGGATCAAGCCGAGGCGCGCGGGACAGTCTTGCGCATGCAGCGGGACGATGTCGCTGGCGAAGAACTGAAATTGCTTGCGAATCCGCTGAAGCTTTCGGCAACGCCGGTTCAGTATCGCCACTCACCACCCCGATTTGGTCAGGATACCGAAGAGGTCCTTGAAACACTGCGCGCCGAAAAAGACGGCAAGGCCAGAGACTGATCTGCGAATAATCGCCTGAATTCCTGCTGTTACCGCGCGTCAATGCACATTTTCGATCACGGAATTGGCCACCAGCTTCACGCTTGCGTGTAAACCCGGTCGAACACCTGCGCGACGCTGTTTCCATCGGCTACATCAGTAGAGATCGAGCCAACGAGGGCCAAGAATGCTGCACGATATCTGCCAAACCCCCGTGAACCTGCACACGCAGGACGCGATGACTGACTGGAACGCGATGACGCTTGCGTTCCTGTCCCACGGCAAAACCACCCCGCAACATCTTGGCGCGGTCCTCGCGGCTGAACCGGGATTTGCCCAGGGCCACGCGGCCAAGGGGCTGTTTTCGATGATGATGGGCCGGGCCGAACTGGTCGGGGTCGCCCGAGAGGCCGCCTTGGCGGCTCGCGCGGCGCTCAGTAGCGGTGACGGCGCGGATCGGGACAGGCTGTGGACCGAGGCGCTTGAAGCCTGGATTGACGGCTTTCCCACCCACTCGATTGAAAAGATCGAAGAGCTTTTGCATCGGTTCCCCCAAGACACACTCTCGGCCAAGGTGAGCCACGCCATCCGCTTCATCCTTGGCGACAACAAGGGGATGCGGCGCTCTATCGAGGCTGTTCTGGCCGCGCATGGTCCGGATCACCCCTGCCGTGGATACCTACTGGGCTGTCACGCCTTTTCGCTGGAAGAAACCGGCGACTATCACGCGGCCGAACGAGCCGGACTAGAGGGTCTGACATTCGCCCCAGACGATGCTTGGGGACTGCACGCAGTGGCGCATGTCTACGACATGACGGGCCAGCCGGATCGGGGCATCGGCCTGATTGAAAGCAATTGTTCCGCATGGGATCACTGCAATAACTTCCGCTATCATGTCTGGTGGCACAAGGCGCTTCTGCATCTCGACCGGGGCGAGATTGACACGGCCCTGCAACTCTATGACACCCAGATCCGTGAAGATAAGTCCGACGACTACCGCGACATCGCCAACGCGACATCCCTGCTTGTCCGGCTGGAGCTCGAAGGATTGGCCGTCGGCGACCGCTGGGAAGAGCTGGCAGATCTTGCCGAAAACCGGATAGATGACGGATGCGTGGTGTTTGCCGACCTGCACTACATGCTGGCGCTGGCCAATGCAGGCCGCAGCAAAAAGCAGGCCGCACTTCAGGCCCGTTTTGCGATGGATGCGCGACGAACCGGCGACATGAACAAGCGCGTCGCCAATCCGGGCGTCGCGGCCCTCGTTGGCCTGAATGCCTTTGCCGAGGGGCGCTATGACACCGCCTTCCGCAACCTCGCGGCGGCGCGGGCAACGATGCAGACCATCGGCGGTAGCCACGCGCAGCGCGATGTGTTCGACCGGATGACCATCGATGCGGGCCTGCGCGCAGGGCTGGCCGATGGGGCGCAGGCCATTCTGGAAGAGCGGATCGCGCTCAGGGATGGTATCGAAGACCGCTTTGCCGCTACCCGGCTGGCCGACCTGGCCGAGATGCGGCGGATCCCGGCGCAATAGGGCGTGCAGGCCTTGAACGCGCGAGGAAAGAAGACGAAAGACCGGCCATGACGTTTGCCGACCCGACCCGTGCAGAAAGCAAGACGCAGGCCATTCCGGCCAGCCCTGCCCGCGTCCGCGACCTACGGCTCGATTTCTTTCGCGGGATCGCGATGTTCATCATTTTGATGGCGCACACACCGGGGAATTTCCTGACGCTGTGGATCCCGGCCCGTTGGGGCTTTTCCGACGCGACCGAGATCTTTGTCTTCTGCTCAGGCATGGCGAGTGCCATTGCCTTTGGCGGCGCGTTTCGCAAATCCGGCTGGCTTCTGGGCACCGCGCGCGTCGGCTTTCGGGTCTGGCAGGTCTATTGGGCGCATGTCGGGCTGTTCTTTGCCACGACGGCGCTGGTGATCTTTCTGACCGATCTGGACATTACGGGCCGGAACTACTGGGGGCGGCTGAACCTGTGGCCGCTGTTTGTTGAAAGCGAGAAGTGGACGAACCCCGACATCCTGCTCAGCTTTATGACGCTACGCTATGTGCCGAACTATTTTGATATCCTGCCCATGTATATGGTTGTGCTGATCATGATGCCGCTGATCATGGCGCTCAGCCGGGTCAGCCTGTGGGCGGTTCTGGCTTTTGTGCTGGTGACCTGGCTTTTTGCACAAAAGACCCTGATGGCGACCCTTGGCCTGCCCCATTTCGGTCTGCCAGCCGAGCCATGGACCGAACGATCATGGTACTTTAATCCCTTCGGTTGGCAGCTGGTCTTTTTCACCGGGTTTGCCTTCATGCTGGGCTGGTTGCCCAAACCGCCCGTCAATGCTGTGTTGATCGGCATCGCCCTGGTTATCGTGCTGGCCAACGTCCCACTGTCGAATATCGGCGTGCGTGAACTGGGTCTGGACTGGGCCAAGGAGTGGCGCAGCGACAACCGCCCGTGGTTCGACAAATCAAGCTTTGGGATCCTGCGCTATGCACATTTCCTCGCGCTCGCGTACCTCGCTTGGGTGGCCGCCGGGGACAAGGGCGCCCGGCTTGTCGCCCACGGCACACACACCTTGGCCCGCATTTGGCAAGGCATGCTGACGATCATCCTGAAGGTCGGGCAGCAATCCCTTGCCGTATTCGTTGTATCGATGTTCATCGCCCGGATCATGGGTTTCGCCATGGATGTGTTGGGGCGCGACACGGGCACCGTTCTGCTGGTCAATCTGGCCGGGGCCTGCGTTCTGGTTATCACGGCATATGTTGCCGGTTGGTTCAAATCCACCCCATGGAAAAAGAAGACAGCCTGATGCTGCGCCGCGATCTGCTGAAATCCATCCTTGCCCTTGCCGCCATCCCCTCGGTCGCTGGCGCAGAAGAGCCCGGAATCGCCTTGGGTGAGGGCGTGCCATTCTCATCTGAAGACGTACGGGCCATGGCCCGGGATATGGCCGCGCAGGATTATGAAGCGCGCCCAATGATCCCCGAAGACTGGCGCAATCTGACCTATGATCAGTACCGCAAGATCTGGTTCGACAGTCGCAATGCCCTCTGGCGCGAAGATGACAGCGTACCCCAGCGGGTCGATGTGTTTCCGCCGGGCCTGTACTTTCCACAAGGGGTGAAAATGTATGTGGTCGATGGTAGCCTGGCCCGCCCGCTTACCTTCGGCATGGGCGTTTTCGATACCACCGACAAGTTCCCGGACGTGACTATTGATGACACGCTGGGTTATTCTGGCCTGCGGTTGCGAGCAGAACTGCGGGAAAAGGGAACCTACGAGGAATACGCGGTCTTTCAGGGTGCCAGCTATTTCCGTGGGATCGGGACAGGCCAGATCTATGGCCTGTCGGCCCGGGGTCTGGCGCTGAAAACTGGCGATCCGATGGGCGAGGAATTTCCCGATTTCGTCGCCTTCTGGATTGAAAAGCCCGGCCCGGATGCGGGGAATGTCGTGCTGCATGCCCTGCTCGATAGCCCATCCTGCACGGGTGCCTACCGCTTTGACATCCGCTATGGCGAGACGCTGGTGATGGACGTCGAGGCGGAAGTCTTTGCCCGCGAGCGGTTGAAGCATGTGGGCATAGCACCCCTGACCTCGATGTTCCTCTTTGACGACACCGACCGGCAGCGTTTCGACGATTTCCGCCCGGCGGTGCATGACAATGACGGCCTGCTTATTCACAACGGCGCGGGCGAGATGATCTGGCGGCCGCTTGCCAATCACCTGACCCTGCAGATCAGTGCATTCCGCGACAACAACCCGCGCGGTTTTGGCCTGATGCAGCGGGCGCGAAACTTCGGTGACTTCAACGACCTTGAGGCGCTTTATCACCAGCGGCCCGGTCTCTGGATCACGCCCGGCGAAGGCTGGGGCCGCGGGTCGGTGACGCTGGTCGAGATCCCGTCGGATCGCGAGATCTATGACAACATCGTCGCCTATTGGCGCCCTTCGGCGGATATCGAGGCGGGATCGTCCCACCGGATGACGTATCGGATGGATTGGGGGACAGAGCCGTCTCGCCTGCCTGAGATGCCCCTGCGCGTGCTGAACACTGCAGCCGGTGGACGGCCCGAAGGCGGACGGATCTTTGCCATCGACTTCGAGGATGGCCCGAACGTGCCCGGTGACCTGAGCCAGATCGAACGACTGGTCCGGACCAGCGCGGGCGACGTGACCGAAGGCATAATTCAACATAACCCGGAAACTGGTGGCCCACGGCTGGCCTTCACGTTCATGCCAGGCGATGCGACCTGGGCCGAATTCCGGGCGCAGCTGCGCCATGATGGCAAGCCGCTGAGCGAAGTATGGCTTTACCGATGGACCAGGCCGTGAGTGAACCACGCCTCATAGCGATGCCGCCGCGCGCGCCACTGGCGATGCCCGTGCAGGATCTGCGGCAGGCTCCGACCCCGACGACGGCCGGGCCGAAACGGTCTCCATTGGGCCGGATCGCGGTGTTTCTTCCGGCGCTTGCGGCTACCGGGTTGATGATCTGGGGACTTTGGAGCCTATTTCATAGCGATGGCGTCACCCCGCTTGAATACGTGCTGCTGGCGCTGATCGGGATCACGTTCGTCTGGGTCACCCTGGCCGTCAGTACCGTAGGGGCGGGCCTTCTGGGTCGAGCGCCAAAGCCCGCGCAGGGCGGCGCGCCGCTAGACGTGGCCCTTCTGATCCCGATTTACAACGAGAACCCCAGCGTCGTTTTCGGCAATGCCCGCGCCATGCTCGACGCGCTGGCCCGTCACCACAGCACGCACCGGTTCAGCCTGTTCTTTCTCAGCGACACACAGGATACCGAGATTGCCGGGCAAGAGGAAAGCGCCTTTGCCGCTCTGCATGAGACGGCGCAGATCCCGATGCATTACCGGCGGCGTGCCAGGAACACGGACCGAAAGGTCGGCAATATCGTCGACTGGATCACCGGATGGGGGCGCGCGTTCGAGGCGATGATCGTGCTGGATGCCGACAGCCTGATGTCCGGCCGCAGCATCGACCGACTCGCCAGCGAGATGTCCGCCGACCCGCAGGCTGGCCTGATCCAGACCTATCCGCAGCTCATCGCGGCCGAGACGGTCTTTGCCCGTCTTCAACAGTTTTCGAACCGGGCCTATGGCTGGCTTCTGGCCGAGGGGCTGGCGCATTGGGCGCAGACCGAAGGGAATTATTGGGGTCATAACGCCATCATCCGCACCCGCGCCTTTGCCGCAGCCGCCGGGCTGCCCCGCATCTCTGGTCTGTTCGGTGACAAGCTGATCCTCAGCCATGATTTCGTCGAGGCGGGTTTGTTGCGCCGGGCGGGCTGGCGCGTGCGGTTCCTGCCTCGTATGTCCGGCAGTTTCGAAGAAACCCCGAGCAACCTGATCGACTATGCCCTGCGCGATCAGCGCTGGTGCAGAGGCAACCTGCAGCATTTGCGGTTGCTGGGCGCCCGCGGTCTGCACCCGGTCTCGCGCTTTCACCTCTTTCAGGGTGCAATGGCGTACCTCATGTCGCCTGCCTGGTTCGTCCTCCTGGTGTTCTGGACCCTGCTGGGGCGCGATGCCGAGACCAACGTCATCCGCTATTTTAACGAGGCGAACCCCATGTTCCCCAACTGGCCGCCCGAGATGACGCATCTCGATAGCGCCACGTTCCTCCTCATTATGTACGCGATGCTGCTAGCCCCAAAGCTGACGGCCGCTGCCATGATCGCGACACGGCGACGGGCCGTGCGCAGCTTTGGGGGATATCCCGCATTCGTTGTGGCCGTTTTGGTCGAGATCGTGCTGTCGGTCGCTTATGCCCCGATCCTGATGATCCAGCAGACCCGCGCGGTTCTACGTGGCCTTTTGGGCCTGTCGCAGGGCTGGTCACCGCAGCGGCGCGGCGTGGTGCATCACGGGCTTGGCACGCTGATCCGCTTTCACTGGGTCGAAACAGTGATTGGTGCGCTTCTGCTCTGGGGCTTTTTTGCAGGTCTCGTGTCGTGGTGGCTGGTCCCGATCATGGGGAGCCTTCTGCTGGCCGTGCCTCTATCGGCGCTCAGCGGGCTGCGGTTCTCCGACCATGTGCCGCGTTGGTTACGGCTGGAAAACCCACTGACATTGCGGGAACCGGCCATCGTACAAAGTGCACGGGCCGCCAGCCGCGAATTGGGCGAGACATTGCAGGCGCGTTAAGACGTGGCTTCCAAGACTTTGCCTTCGAGTATGATGCGTCTAACCGAAAAAGGTCCGAAGCGGGCGTAGGCCCCGCTGAAACCGAAGCCCTGCAATGGCCAGATCGCGGAGGTTTAAGGCTCAAACCTCCGCTCTGGACCATTTCAGCCCATCCGCGTTTCTCTCTGTTGAGTTAGATCTTCTGGTCGTAGTCGCCCACATTGGGCTCGGTCCGGATCACTGCATCAATATCGGCAAAGATCGCCCGCATCTCATCGTCGCTTTCGGGGCTTTCACAGACGACAACGAGGTTCGGCGTGTTGGACGACGCCCGCACCAATCCCCATGCCCCGTTGTCGAGGATCACGCGCGCGCCGTTCACCGTCACGACCTCCTTGATCGCGCGGCCTGCGACCGTTTCGCCCGCCGCCGCCTTCGCCTCTAGCTTTTTGACAAGGCGCTGCAGCGTGTCGTATTTTTCGGTGTCCGCGCAGTAGGGCGACATTGTCGGGGTCGAATAGGTTTTGGGCAGCGCCTTACGCAGGTCCGACATTTTCATGTCCGGGTTACGATCCATCAGCTTGCAGATCTCAACGGCGACCCGCATCCCGCAATCATAGCCCCGCCCCACAGGTTCAGCGAGGAAGTAGTGACCGGACTTCTCGAACCCGGCGAGCGCTCCGATCTCCTTGACCCGGCGCTTCATATGGCTATGGCCGGTCTTCCAATAATCCGCCTTGACGCCATGCTTTTGCAGTTCTGGGTCGCTGGCAAAAAGACCGGTCGATTTCACATCGGCCACGAAGGTCGAGTTTGGATAAATCTTGGCCAGATCGCGGGCCATGATGACACCCACCTTGTCGGCAAAGATCTCTTCGCCCTCGTCATCCACAACGCCACAACGATCGCCGTCACCATCAAAACCAAGGGCAAAGTCCGCACCCGACGATTTGACCGACGCCGCCATGTCATGCAGCATCTCCATCGCCTCGGGGTTCGGATTGTAGTTGGGAAAAGTGTAGTCGAGCTCATTGTGGCTGGGCACCACCTCGACCCCCATCCGTTCGAATAGCTCAGGCGCAAAGGCAGAGGCGGTTCCGTTTCCAGTGGCGCAGACCACTTTCAGCGGGCGGGATATTTTGAAGTCACCGACAAGGTCATCAAGATACGCCTCGCGCACCCCTTCGACGAATTCGTATCGCCCACCTTCACGGGCAACCCCTTCGCCATTGAGCACGATGCCCTTCAGCTCGGCCATCTCATCTGGGCCGTGGGTCAGAGGGCGGTCAAAGCCCATCTTGACGCCGGTCCAACCATTTGGGTTGTGGCTGGCTGTGACCATTGCGACGGCAGGTACATCCAGATGAAACTGGCTGAAATACGCCATGGGGGACAGGGCCGGGCCGATATCCTTCACATGAATACCCGCTTGCATCAGGCCCACGACGAGGGCGTTCTTGATAGCGAGCGAATAGTCTCGGTAATCGTTGCCCACGGCGATGACAGGGGCGATGCCGCGCTTGTGCATCTGTGTGCCCAAGCCCAGCCCAAGGGCGGTCATACCGGGCAGGTTGATCTCGTCGGGGTATTTCCAGCGCGCGTCGTATTCGCGAAAGCCGGTTGGGGTAATCATTGGATATTTGAGAAAATCCCAGGTGTTCTGGGCAACAATAGGGGCCGGTGTCATCGTATATCTTTCTGTTAACTCTTCATCAGATCGCGACGGGACGCGCTTTGGCGAGTGCATCAAACGCCATTAATGTATCAACCAGTTGAGCCATATCAGACAAGTGGATCATGTTGGGCCCGTCTGACGGCGCATTGTCCGGATCGGGGTGCGTTTCGATGAAAACGGCAGCAACACCGACGGCCACCGCGGCCCGCGCCATCACCGGTGCAAATTCCCGCTGCCCGCCGGACGAGCCCCCTTTGCCGCCCGGCTGCTGCACCGAATGGGTCGCATCCATCACCACCGGATAGCCGGTCTGCGCCATCTGGGGCAGCGCCCGCATGTCGGCAACGAGGGTGTTGTAGCCAAAGGACGTCCCCCGCTCGGTCAGTAGGATCCGTTCGTTGCCGGTGCTTTCGATCTTAGTCACGATATTGGGCATCTCCCACGGCGCCAGAAACTGCCCCTTTTTGACATTCACGACTGCACCGGTATTGCCAGCGGCCAGAAGCATGTCGGTTTGGCGGCAGAGAAATGCCGGGATCTGCAGGATATCGGCTACCTCGGCGGCGACGGCGCACTGTGCCTCGGTATGGACATCTGTCAGGACGGGAACACCGACCGCATCCTTGACCGATTTCAGCGCCGCGAGGCCGTCGTCGATGCCCATGCCGCGCTGACCGGAAAGCGAGGTCCGGTTGGCCTTGTCGTAGCTGGCCTTGAACACGTACTGCGCCCCGGCGGCATCGCAGGCCTCTTTCACGGTTGCTGCGATGTCCTGCCCCTGCCCCGCACTTTCGATCTGGCAGGGCCCAGCGATGATGGTCAGGGGCCGGTCATTGCCGATGGTCAGATCGGCGATTGAGACGTGTTTCATCTAGGCGGTCACCTGTTCCCTCAGGATCGACGCGGTCAGCGAGATCATCAGGTAGATGCCCGTAAAGATGAGGAATGCCAAGATCGTATTCTCGAATGCGCGGGGATATGACGGCTCTTCGCTTGCCACGGGTTCGACTGCCGTGGTGAGGTAGCGGACCTGCCGGTTCGCTTCGGTCCGGGTCTGCTCCATTTGTTGCAAGGCCGATTGCAGCAACGCGTCGCGGGTTGCAAGATCGGCCTGCGCCATCTGGATCCGCACCGTCAGCTGCGCCAGCGAATTCTCACCTTGACTGGCATCCGTCATCCGCGTGTTCAGCTGATCGAGTTGGTTCTGCAGCCGACGCACATCAGACTGAGCACCATCCACCCGGGCCTGGTTGGGGCGGGCGTTGTCCAGAAGCGCAGCCAGTTGCAGCTCTTTCTCAAGCAACTGCAGCTCGACATTGTTGATTTGCGCCCGGAGGCCCGCGATGACCCCCTCGGGATCAAGGGTCGACCCTTCGAGCTGCAGGCGCACCAGATCCTCCTGCGCGGCGCGGCGTTCATCCACAGCATTGTCAAAGCTCTCGCGCGCGTCGCGCATCTGGTCCTGACGCTTCTTGTCGCTGAGGTTGTTCACCCGTTCTTCCGCATAGGCGATCAGGCGTTCCGAGAACTGCTTTGCCACCTCGGGATTGGCGGCGATAACCTCCATCCGGATCACGCCCTCGGTAGGGTCATAACCGATTTTGATGTTCTTTTTGTAAGTCTTGTAGGCTTCTTCATTCGTGGGACTGGAGGTCAGGCGCTGGATCGGATCGATCCAGCTTTGGGTCCAGTGTTCCTTGAACCCCGCATCACGGTCGAGCCGCAGCATCGCGTCCTTCGATTTCAAGTAACCCTGCGTAGCTATGCTGTCGGAATTCGTCGCGAATTGGGTCCCTGACAAGAGGCCGCCCACGCCACCACCGGACCCTTCCGACTGAATGATCAGAAACTCGGACTCCGTGGAATACATCGGCGTCGCGATGCTGTAGAAATAATAGCCCGCAATCGCCGTGGGCAAGAAAACAAAAAAGGCCAATCGGGCAAACAGCATCGCCACCTTGCGCTGTCGCCGGCGCAGCAACTGCTGTTGCATGTCCTTGATTTCACGCGCGCGGCGTTCGGCCGGCGACAGCTGTTCGGTCGAGGGCAGGTTGAAACCGCCGCCGGGGACGGTTTGTGGCAACTGACCTTCGGCCTCGACCTTGCTGTTGTCCTTGGGGGCAGCCTTGGCCTGCGGACCGCCTGCGCCTGCCGGTGCCACCAGCTCAAGGCGGCTGTCTTTCTGGAAAGGGTCAATGCCACCGGCCCGCAGCTTTCGGACCGCATCGATATCGGATTCGACCGTAATGCCCTGCCGCAGCGCGATCCTGCGGGCCATGCGCAGCTGGCGCGGCGTCAGATCGCTCTCGGCGATCTCTTGGTCCGGTTTGGCCTGGGCCTCCTGACCTTCTTTGGAAGCATCTGCCGCCTCGGCGCGTGGGGGCGCCGCCGCAGCACCGTCGCTGGGGGCGTCCGTCCTGCGGACCCGGAACTTACGCGCCTTGGGTTTCGTAGTCATACAGCCGCTTTGCCTCTTCCAATGTGTCGAACTGGTGCAGCTTGCCATCCAGCAGAACCGCAGCCTCACGCGCAAACTTTTCCAGCGTGCTGGCCTGATGCGACACAATTATGATTGTTGTTGTGCGCAGCCGTTCGCGCAAGATGTCACTGGCTTTCTTGTTGAATTCGACATCCGTGCTGGCCGGCATCCCCTCGTCGATGAGGTAGATGTCGAAATCGAGCGCCAGCATCAACGCAAAGCTGAACCGCGCCCGCATGCCCGAACTGTACGTGCCCAGCGGTTGGTCGAAATATTCGCCCAAACCACACAGCCAGCGGCAGTAGCTTTCGACATAGTCGGGATCGAGCCCATACAGCCGCGCGATGTACCGGGCGTTTTCCATGGCCGAGATCTTGCCCACGACACCACCCATGAACCCCAGTGGAAATGACACGTTGCACGACCGCCGGATTTCGCCCTCATCCGGCTTTTCAAGGCCCGCCATCATGTTGATCAGCGTCGTCTTGCCCGTGCCGTTCGGCGCAAGAATGCCAAGCGACCGCCCCAGTTCCACGCGGAAAGACACCCGGTCGAGAATGACCTTGTGCTGACTGCCTGTCCAAAAGGCCTTGCTGACGTTCTCGAACTCAAGCATCGCTGCTCCGGCTTCTGCCTATTGCGCCCGTTTTTCAGGCATCGCCCCTGCCCTATCAGACGGTCCTTAACGGTCTGTTCACCGACATTCGAAACTTTATCCACAAACGGCAGATAAATCTACAGACCCGCGCGGGGCGGATCTGTGACAGCATCAAGGATTTTGGCAGGCGTTTCAGGCGACGGCTTGCCAGGCCAGCCCGGCAATCATCGCGCCCGTCACGGCAAAGCCAAGATAGGCGGCAAAGACCCGCGGCTTGACCAGCGCCCAGACCGCGATGGCCGCCGGTATGGAGCTGACACCACCCGCGATGACGAACGACATCGCCGCGCCGTTTGCCATGCCCTGCGCCAGCAACGCGTCGACCAGGGGGACGGCGGCATAGCCGTTCAGATAGGCCGGAGCGCCGACGATAGCCCCCAACAGGATCGGCCCGGCTCCGCTGCCGCCTAGTACCGTCGCGATCAATTCCGCCGGGATGTACCGCAGCATTAGGGATTCGATCACATAGGCGAGCGCCAGCCACTTGAGCAGGAACAACGCGTTCTCAAGCCCCGTATCGCGAAAGATCCGAACACGGTCGCTGCCACCCCAGAAACGCCAGACTGGCTTTTCCGAGAACGGTTTCTTGGCACCGCAGCATCCTCCGACTGCGGGGCGCTCGCGCAGGGGGTCGACAAAGACCGGGGAATTGGCCAGCAGCATGGTGCCAAAACCGCCGAACATGCCAAGGCAAATCGCGGCGATGGTCTTTGCAATGGCAAAGTCCCAGCCCAAAGTGCCGGACGTGATGAGGAACATGGCCGGGTCCATCAGGGGCGAGGCGAGCCAGAACGCCATCACGGCCCCCAGCGGAGCGCCCACTGCCAGCAACGCGGCGATAAAGGGGATCACCTCACACGAACAGAAGGGCGACAGCCCCCCGAGAAGTGCTGCAAGCACAATCATCCGCGCCGGGTTGCCCTCGAACGCCTTGGCAAGCAGGTTTTCCGCCCCCGTCGCCTTCAGATAAGCCACGGCAAGCACGGCGAAGGCTATAAAGGGCGCTGTGTGCCCCAATGCGCCGACCGCAAACGTGATCGACGGCCCGAACTGCGCGGGATCGAAGACTGCGAGCGCCGCCAATATCGCAAGGACAGCGAACCAGGCCCAGTCGATCTTTTTTCGCCATTCAAGGGCTGCGCGCTGTGTCTGTGTTGTATCAGTCATTATCGTGATCCTCGCACAGGTCCGCGCTGTCGGCGCAGCATTCGTTCAGCAGAAATTCCGAAAGCGCTTTGACCGTGTCATAAGCCACAGCCGCGCAAATGATCGAGCGGCCTTGCCGCTGTTGGTCCACCAGCCCCGCCTGGGCCAGCAGCTTGACGTGATGGGTAAGAGTCGAGCCCGTTACACCGCTGCGCTTGCCCAGTTCTCCGATACTCAGACCGTCAGGCCCGGCGCGTACAAGTGTCCGCAAGACCCCCAGGCGTTGCTCTGATCCCAAGGCGGCAAAGCTGCTGGCGGCCAGTGTAAGGTCGATGTTTTCAGGCGAATCTATTTTCATATTTCTAGAATTGTCGAATTAATTGAATTGTGCAAGTGTTATTTCGAAGAATTTCGAAATAATTGCACATCCCCATCCGGCGCTGTACCGCTAAGACCCATGTCCGACCTTCGCTCAGCCCTGCGGGCCTGCCGGATTTGCGCGGATCGCTTTGCAGCCACGGCCACCGCGCATGAACCGCGGCCCATCGTCTGGTTCCAGCCCGGCGCGCGCATCCTGATCGCCGGTCAGGCGCCAGGCGCGCAGGTGCATGCCAAGGGTCGCCCCTTTGACGATCCATCAGGCGACCGGCTGCGGGATTGGATGGGGATCGGGCGTGACATCTTTTACGATCAGACCCGCCTTGCGATCGTCCCTATGGGGTTCTGCTTTCCCGGCTACGATGCAAAGGGGTCAGACCTGCCGCCACCGCCCATTTGTCACAAGACATGGCGCGCGCAGGTAATGGACGAGGTCGGCGCCGTACCCCTTATCCTGCTGGTAGGCGGATATGCCCAAAAATGGCACCTCGGCGTCAAAACCGGCGTCACCGACACCGTCGAAGACTGGCGCACCCATGCACCGGGTGTTTTTCCCTTGCCGCATCCGTCTTGGCGGAATACCGGCTGGATCAAACGCAACCCGTGGTTCGAGGCTGAGGTACTGCCCGCGCTCCGGTCCCGCGTGCAAGAGGTGCTCGATGGCTGAAACTCCGCTCGACATGGCGCATGCCGCGATGAAGGCTACGCCCGGAAACGACGCCGCCCGACTGCGGTTCTTTGAGCGGATCTCCGATGCAGAGCTGTTCTTGCTGCTGCGGGAGGAGGCCAGCGGTGGCCAGATCAAACCCGAAATCTTCGAAACCGGCGCGCATCGTCTGGTTCTGGCCTTCGACCGGGAAGAGCGGCTGGCGGAATTCGTCGGAGGCTCGGCGCCCTATGCGGCCCTTTCGGGACGGGCGATCGCGGCGCTGCTCGCCGGTCAGGGGCTAGGTCTGGGGCTGAACTTCGATGTCGCGCCCTCGTCCTTCATGCTGGACGCGCAGGGCGTGGCATGGCTCGCCGACACGCTGGGGCATGCGCCCGAACAGGTCGAAAGCCTGTTCGCTGAACTCTCGGCACCCGCGGGATTGCCCGAAAGCCTGATCACCGCGCTGGACACCAAGCTCGCGGCGGCAGCGGGGCTGGCCCGGTCGGCCTATCTGGTCGGAACGAAGTCGAAGACCGGGGCGTCCGGCCATCTGCTCGGGTTTGTCGATGCCCTTGAAGAGGCCGAAGACGCACTGGCCAAGGCCGTGTCCGAAGCGCTGACTTTCTCCGGGATCGAAGCGGGGGTGCTGGATGTCGGGTTTTTCGCCGCGTCCGATCCTGTGACCGCGCGGCTGGCGCGGTG
>JBCBKL010000021.1:0-64161 GCA_038521825.1 Pseudomonadota bacterium
GCCAAGGGGGCGGAAATGCGGTGTGCCGGGGGGTTCATGCCGGCCCAATCATCGCCTCTGCTGCGAGGCTCCAGCGCTGGTGTCTGACAAGGCGTGCCCCCCATATGGACACGCTCTTCACACCTGTTTTCCTTGGTTCGCGCCTTGAGGAGGCGCGGTGGTTAACCGGGGACGGGTTCTAGGGCCCCGAGGTTAAGGAAGGCGAAAGGGGGCGGGCGGTGGTCGCGGTCGGGTGCGCTGCTAGATCATCTTTCATGAACACTCTTCTTTGGTTCAAACGGGATTTACGAGTATCCGATCACGCGGCGCTTTCGTTTGCGGCGGAGCAGGGTGCGGTTTTGCCCCTTTACATCTTCGAGCCAGCCTATTGGGTAGAGCCTGACGTCTCTGGCCGCCAGTTCGACTTTGTTCTTGAGAGTGTGCCCGATCTGCGGGCCCAACTCGCGCGACTTGGTGCCAAGCTTTGCGTCCGGGTTGGGGATGCCGTCGATGTTCTGGAGGACCTCAGGGCGCAGTATGGCATCGCTGCTCTGGTCAGTCATGAGGAAACCGGCAACGCCTGGACCTATTCCCGGGACCGGGCCGTCGCCGAATGGGCAGGCGGGCAGGGCGTCACATGGACGGAACTGGCGCAGTCCGGCGTTGTCCGCCGTCTGAATGGCCGGGATGGTTGGGCAAAACAGCGAAACGCCTTTCTGCGCAAGCCACAGATCGACCCGCCGGGCCGTCTCGCATCCATAACGGCGCCGTCAGATAACGTGCCCCGTCTGGTTGCGGATGATCATTGCCCGGGTCGACAGCGGGGCGGGCGGGAGGAGGGCCTCGCGCATCTGGGATCGTTTCTGACGATCCGCGGCCAGCCCTATCGCCGCGAAATGTCATCGCCCCTGACGGCGGAAACGAGCGGTTCGCGGGTGTCGCCCTATCTGGCCTTCGGGTGCCTGTCCGGCCGAGAGGTCGCCCAGGCCGCCGCCGCCCGGCAGCGCGAAGTCAAAGGCACGCGTGAGGGCTGGGGCGGGTCGCTCAAATCCTTTCAGGCGCGGCTCGCGTGGCGCGATCACTTCATGCAGAAGCTCGAGGACGAACCTGCCCTCGAACATCGCTGTCTGCACTCGGGCTATGACGGATTGCGCGGTGATGACCGGGCGCGCCGCGAGGCGTGGGAAAGGGGCGAAACCGGCCTGCCCTTTTTCGATGCCTGCATGCGCTATGTGATCGCGACCGGTTGGCTCAATTTCCGGATGCGCTCGATGTTGATGGCGGTGGCATCGTATCATCTGTGGCTCGACTGGCGGCAGACCGGTCTGCATCTGGCCCGCCAGTTCACCGACTTCGAACCGGGCATTCACTGGCCACAAACCCAGATGCAATCGGGAACTACAGGGATGAATACCATCCGCATCTATAACCCGATCAAACAGGGGCACGACCAGGATCCGCAAGGTGTTTTTACCCGAAGATGGCTGCCTGAACTGGCCGCGGTGCCGGACGATTTGTTGCAGGAGCCATGGAAGTGGGAGGGCGCGGGTAATCTGGCCTATCCTGCGCCCATCGTTGATGTCCCCGCTGCCGCGAAGGCGGCGCGTGATCAGATCTTTGCCGTGCGGCGCGGGTCTGCTTTCCGGTCAGAGGCCAATCGGGTCATCGAAAAACACGCCAGTCGCAAGGATCCGGATGGTCACTTTGTCAATGATCGCAGCCCGAAACGGCGGGGCAATGATCCGCGCCAGAAAGCCTTTGATTTCTAAGGAAACCTAGAGGCGGCGATAGACCAGGTCAGGCTCGACCTCGGGCAGAGTTTCTTCAGCGATGAGCGCGTCGAGTTGGGACCGGCCCGGTGATTTGCGACAAACCGGATCGGTTGCCGTTGCATCACCCAGAACCGCCATCGCCTGGCATCGGCAGCCACCGAAATCGATATCGCGTCGGTCGCAGGTTTGAAAAAGTTCGGGTATCCAATCGGTGCCACGAAAGGCGTTGAAGGCCAGGTTGTCGTACCGGATCGCGGCAAGGGGCGCGTTCGTCACCTTCTCGAAATGTTGGTCCGGGCTCGAGATGCATGTCCGGGATCGTCTCGGCCGTGTGGCAGGGCAGTACGGTTCCGTCCAACGTCACATTCAGCCCCGTAAAGCCTCAGCCACCCATGCAAGCCTGTGGAAAATAGGGATAATAGTCGGGTGGCACGAAATCGATCACGAGTGTGCCGCGATAGGCCTCGATTGCTTCGGCGATGATGGCCTTTTTTGCTGCGTCCACCTGATGCCTGAATGGTTGCGATGCTGCGGGTTTTCCAACGCTCAACCCTGGAACTGCACACAGGCGACTTCGGTCCGCCGAACCCCGAGACGCACCGCCATCTGGAGCGTCGCAGGGAGATCGTCCAGATTCTGGCGGTGCATCATCGCGTTCAGCGTCAGGGGAAAGCCGATGCGGGCGATGTGGTCGGCCACGTACATCTTGCGATCAAAGCCGCCCTTGTAGCCGCCGATCCGGTCGGCCATCTCCGCATTGACGCCACGCAAAGAAAGCTGGATATGGTCCAGCCCCGCCGCATCCAGCGCATCCAGCCGCCTTTCCGTCAGTCCGATGCCCGACGTGATGAGGTTGGGGTAAAGCCCTGCCTCGCGCGCGGCCGTCACCAGATCGAGTAGATCGGGGCGCGATGCAGGCTCACCCCCTGGCAGGTGTAATTGCAACACGCCCAGATTGGCGGCCTGCTGGAAAATCCCGGCTCATTGATCTGTCGAAAGCTCCGCGTCCTTTTTCAAGAGATCTGTCGGGTTCGAGCAGCAGGGGCAGGAACGCGGACACCGATCCGTCAACTCGGCAAGCATTGCGAGGGGTCGGTTGACCGTTGCTTACGTCCAGCAGGCGTTTGTCAGCCAGATCGCGCGGGTCTTCGATTACATCCGCCTGAACCTGATCTAGCGGCGCGCCATAGGTTCGGGCCAGATCACCCGATATGGCGGTGATGCTGGCACCGCCATCCACTTGGTCGAGCACCGCCTTACCGATCTCATCCAGCATCAAAACCCGTTCAGACCCCCGCAGAGCATCCGTTTCCCGCACGCGGTCATAGTGAGTGCGGACACCGCGGGGCAGGGTGGGGATGGCCTCGGGCGTCATAGCAGCCCCTCGCCCGGTTGCCACCCGCCGGGCGGGATGCGGCCCGGCTTGACACAGGCCGATCAAAGCGCACCGAGTTGCGCCCACAGCACTTCTGTCTTGAAGATGAGCGCGCGGGCAGCGGCATCCTGATCGGCCTGCGTCTTGGCCTGATCCAGTGCCCATTGCAGGCCAAAGGCTACGTCCTTGGGGGCCTCCTTCAGGCGCTGTTTGAAATAGGCGTTGATGTCGTCATTGGCGAAATCGTAGTTGGCCGGAAGGCCAGCGATACGCTGTTCGTGGATCTTTGGGGGCGGAGAGCTCGGTCAAAGACGGGGCGACGGCGGGCAGCAGCGGCTCTTGGCGCATGAACCACACATAGGCGTCGACGGCGAACCGGCTGGCCGGCAGATTGCCCACCTCGGACGAGACGCAATCGGGGTCGAGCCCCCCGGTCAGTTTCAGCCAGCGCGCGATGCCGCCTTCGCCGGGCGCGCGGCCGCCAGATACGCCGCAGGTTCGGATGGCTGACGCGCGACAGAAAGGGCGCGTCCTTCATCGGGATCCGGCTTTGGGAAAAGTCGCGGTTGAGGACTCAGGCGCGAGCCTGATTGATGGTGCAGCCACCGGTATACAAAAGCTGATGGAATGGGTGCATGTCGTGATACCGGTCTGCCCCGATCTGACGCAGGCGGGCTTTGAAATCGACGATCGATTGCACGTTCATGGCTGCAGCTCCAACCCGTCCTGTCCGATGGTCCAACCCGCCGCCTCGACCGGGGCCCGTTCAAGGCTGTCGGGTTGCAAGACCCGGGTTCGTGTTGTTGATCTGGATATAAACCTTGCGGCCCTCAAGGCGCTCCAGCCTTGCAATGCTGCCGTCGAACCCGTTCATCGCGATATGGCCCATGCGGGCGCCTGTCTTCTCTCCGGTTCCGGTGCGCGCCATTTCATCGTTTTTCCAGACCGTTCCGTCGAATAGCACCATGTCGGCGCGGCCAAGACGATCGACCAGCCATTCGGGCAGGGTGGTGCAGCCGGGAACATACATTGCGGTTTAGGTGCCGTCCGTGAGGACAACGGCCTTGACCGGACTGTCATGCAGGCTGGGCGGGTGCAGGACCGGGCGGGCATGCGGTCCATTGATCACGAATGTCGGGCGAAGCGTTCAGGACAACCCAATTGTCGCCATCCGCAGACAAAGCCACCGATGACTGCGTAAGCCGCGGGATCCGTCCCGCCCGCGCGTCTGAACAATTTCGACAACCGCAATTCCATTGGAGCAGCCCGCCGCTGGCAGCCGCCTCAAGAATAACGATCTGCATGTAGAGGGTTGGCTTAGATTACGTCGCCGCCAGTGCGGTCATCTTCGCCAGGGCCGTACATATTGATTTCCATGCCGCATTTGATTTCAACAGCAGTTGGTTTCTTCCAAGCCATGGTGGTGTCCTCCTTTGACGCGATCAGGTTACCCATGGTTCGTTATTTGGGATACTAGACCAAGGAACAAGGCGGGCCTTGTATCGTATCGGTTGGCAGTGTTGCGAGAAAAGCTGCCAGTTTGTTGCGGTCGATGGGCTTGTGGATGATCTCAAGACCAAGCGCTGCACAGGTCTGGCGCATCGCCTTGTTTCGGTCGGCGGAGACAATGCGGGTCGGCACCGGACCAAGCTGGCCGGTGATGATCCGGTAAAGCTCGGCCCCCGTGACGCCGCCGCCCAGCTGGTAGTCCAGCAGCATTGCATCTGGCGTGAGGTCGATTTCGGACAGCAGCGACAGCGCTTCTTGCGATGATGCGGCGTGGATCACGCTGATCCCCCAACCCTCGATCATCAGCGACATGGCGTTGGCTACCTGCAGGTCGTTTTCGACCAGCAGAATAAGGTGCCCGGCCTCTGGCAGCGCATCGATCGGATTGGCACGCCCGCCGAGCCCGACAATTGGTTGTGGTTCATCACAGATCGGGGCATTGAGCGAAAAGCAACTGCCAACATCCGGTTCCGACCACAGGCTAAGCGGGTGACCCAGCCCCTTGCAGGCCCGTTCGACGATGGCAAGGCCAAGGCCCAGCCCGTCTGCCGCGTCTTTGGGCGCAAGTTGCTTGAATTCCTGGAAAATCGTGGCCTGATCCGCGCTTGGGATACCGCGGCCGGTGTCCCAGACCTCAACCCGGGCAGAACCGCCGTTGCGCCGTGTACCAACAAGCACTTTGCCCCGGTCCGTGTAGCGGATCGCGTTGGTGACGAGATTTTGCAGGATGCGGCGTAGATAACCGGGGTCGCTTTCCACGACCAGATCGCTGTTGAGCACGCGCAGCGTGATCCCCTTACGCTCGGCCATCGGGGTCAGCTCATCCCGCAACGGCCCAAGGATCGCCGAAAGCCGAACCGACTGGATGTCGAAAACGGCCTTGCCGGCATCGAGCTTGGAGATGTCGAGAAGGGCGCCGATGATGCTTTCAGCGCTCGAAAGCGCCGTTTCGGCCTTTTCCGCGATGGCTGCGGTTTCGGCATCACCCGCTCGTTCGCCCAAGGAAGACACGAACAGCTTGGCGGCCGAAAGAGGTTGCAGTAGATCGTGGCTGGCCGCGGCGACAAAGCGGGATTTAGAAGCGTTGGCCCGTTCCGCCTCTTCCAGGGCGATCCCCAGCTCGGTCGTGCGTTCCTCCACCCGGCGTTCCAGCTTTTCATTCATGTCGAAGAGGGCCGCCGCCGCTTGCCGTTCGGCGGTGACATCCGTCAGGCTGACGACGAAACCGCCATCCGGCATTTCCTGCCCGAAGACACTGAGGATCTTGGCCTCACCCTTGTTGATTTCGAACGCGACAGGGCGCCGCCCGCGCCCCGATTGCGCCCAGCGAAGCAGCATGAGCCGGTCAAAGCCCTGGGCAAATTCGATCTGGTCGCCAATGCTTTGCAGCAGAAATGAAAAATCGCGGCCAAGGGCGGTCTCCTCGGCAGGCAAATCCAAAAGGCTGTTCATCTTCTTGTTCCAGCCGACAAGACGCTGGTTGCTGTCGAAGATGCACACCCCTTGGTTCAGGTGATCGAGGGTGGCCCGAAAAATTTGCGCCTGTTCGCTGCGTAGCTTGTCCCGCTCTTGCCGTTCGGCACGGAAGATCTCGGTCACGTCGGTTTGCAGGATGACGGTACCGCCGCGTGCGGTGCGGTGTTCGCTGACTTGCAGCCACCGGTCCCAGATCAGGCTGACGTTGAAGACGACGTGGTTGTCGCCATGCCGCTCCATCCGGCGTTTTGACCAGCGCGCGGGGCTGTCGCCTTCGGGCAGGGCCAGATAGCGGCTGTTCGAAACAAGGGCCACATAGTCGGCAAAGGGCATGCCTTCGGCCAGTTTTTCGCTGACATCGCGCAGGTTCAGGCAAAACCGGCTGTTCGACAGGATAAGCCGGTCGTCCGGTCCGAACAGCGCGAACCCTTCCGAGATGGTTTCGATCGCTTCGCTGAGGTTCGTCCGGGCCGCTTCGGTTGCGAGGTTTGCCTCTTCGAGCCGAGCGTTCGATTCCTGCAGCAGATCGAGCGTGCGTTCGAGATCATTGGTGCGTTCGCGCACCTGTGCGTCCAGCATCGCGGCCCGTTCAAACTGGGCATAGGCGAGGCCGGATTGCTCGTTTTTCTGTTCGACTCGCCGCATCAGCGACTGGGTGATCCGCAAGAGTTTCTGGTTCTGAACTTCGAGCGGATCGTCAGGGTTCAGCAGCAGCATGCCCTAGTCCTTGGTCCCAGTCACGTCGCGCGGATAGATCGCGACGCCCGTCATCGTGTGGTTCACATGCAGCGGACCGATCTGTTCCCCGTAGGTAGAGAAGCCGCGCACGCCATGCCGGTTGAGCACGCCCGAGACATCGCGCGCCATCTGTTTCTGACCCGCCTCGATCCGGCGCAGAAGGCAATCGCAGGCAAGGATCGCGCCCGGCGTTCGTTCCGCGCTGAGTTTCGTCAGTTCCTCGTCCAGATGAGTCACGAGATTTGCGGGTTCGGCCACGTTCAGGACCATGCCTTCGTCGATGGCGGAAAAGAACACCAGCTCACCGGCGTCGTTCACCCGCTGGATCGCGCGGACATGGTGACTGTCCCCGATGCGAACCGCGACGGGATGAGACGCAAAGATGAAAGGATCGAGCTGTTCCGGGTCCTTGCCAACCACGCGGGCATATTCACGCGCTGCCGGTTCGGCGTTGATTTCCTTGACGATACGTTGATCTGGGTCGGCCTCGGTCACCACCATCTGGCGGTCCTGGGGCTCAAGATGATCGAGGCTGAAGACCCGGATGTCGTGATGGCTGCGAACCATGGCAATGACACCGGCATCCTGACGGATCTCACCATTGAGCGCGACAAAGGTGTCCCCGAACCGTTCGCCATCACCGGCAGAGCCGCCGAAAAACGGCATACCACCAAGGGCCGCGGCGACGGATGAGGCCAGCATGTCTTCGCGCAGCGACAAACCGTCGACCATGAGAAAGGCAAAGCCGTTCTCGAAATCTTCTTGCGCGTGGCGCAGGGCCACGCCCGCCTGCACCACGTTGTCGATTACCGTTTGCGGGTCGATATCGGACAGCGGCTGAACCATCAGGCATGATGCGAGATAATGCTCACGCGGGAAGCCGATCGCAATGATCATCCCTTCTTCGTAGCCGTCTGTCCCGATCTCTCCTGCCGTGGTACAGGCCAGAACATCCGTGCTTGGGTATAGCGTTTCGGCCCGTTGGGTGATCGCCGAGAAATCCGCGTCTGGCGAAACAAACAGTAGAAGAAGCGCCAGGGGTTCAAAGCCCAGCGATTGCTGCAGCCGCCCCATGCAGTCGGGTGCGTCATGCGGAGCTTGCGCTGTCAAAATTACCCCAGAGGCCCGCTGTGCATGCGCAAGCGGATCGCGGCCTTGGTCAAAAGCCTCCTTATTCAACAGCAGTGCCTCCCTGACGCAAGGATAGGGGCGTCAGTCGGCGCTTGGCAAGCCGGAAGAAAAGTTGGCGTCGCGCGCCACGAGAACTGCTTGGGTTCGGCTTTGAACACCAAGCTTGCGCATGATGGCAGTGACGTGGGCCTTTACGGTGGTTTCGGCAATCGACAGATCATAAGCGATCTGCTTGTTCAGCTTGCCTTCGCAGATCAGCTGCAGGATCCGGGCCTGCTGGTTCGTGAGCGTGGCGAGGCGGGACAGCGCGTCGCCTGTCGTTTCGTCGATTTCCGCTTCGACAAATCCGGCGGGTTTGAAGAGATGGCCGTCGCGAATGGCGTCGAGCGCTTCTTTGAACACGGAGCGGTGGCTGTGCTTGGGCACGAAACCGGATGCGCCCGCCCTGATCGCCGCCGCAATGATCTTGTTGTCGGTGACAGAGGATACGATGATCACGGGCGCATCTTCGACAAGGCGTTTGAGACGGATGAGACCATCGAGCCCGCTTACATCGGGCAGATTGAGGTCCAGCAGCACAAGCGCCGGGCGACCATCCCGGCGGATCGTTTCCAGCGCGACCTCCAGCCGGTCGGCCTTGGCCACGCTGTCGAAGTCGGCGACGGATTTCAGTGTGAGCTCGAGAGCATCGCAAAAGAGCGGATGGTCGTCGATTACCAGAGCCCAACCCTGGATCGAGGCGCCCTGTGTTTTTCGTTCGGCTGTTTGGGTCTCTGCTACCATACTTCACCCTAACCGCTTACGATCGCGAAACCACTCGCCAATTGGTCTTATTGGACCAACAAAAAAGGGCGCGCCGCTGCGGACGCGCCCCTCTGATGTCCTGTGGTTGGCCTTAGTTCGCCGATGCCAGTTGTTTCGGCAGGCGGAAGGTCCACAGCATTCCACCCTGGTTGAGGTAGTTCACCTTCTTGGCGACCTCACCACCCCAGAGCGGAACAGCACCGCCCCAGCCGGAAATGATCGAGACATATTGCTCGCCATCCTGTTCCCAGGTGATCGGCTGGCCAACGATGCCAGAACCTGTCTGGAACGACCACAGCTCTTCGCCCGTCTCGTCGTCATAGGCGACGAACTTGCCTTCGGGCGTGCCGGTGAAGACCAGACCACCAGCGGTCGCCATCACGCCACCCCATAGCGGGGCGTCATTCTTGGCTTCCCAGACAAGCTCGCCCGTGTCGGGGTCGATCGCTTTCAGGCTGCCGATATGGTCTTCGTAGTTGGGCTTGATCGTAAAGCCCGCACCCAGATAGGCGGCACCTTTTTTGTAGGTGATCGGCTCGTTCCAGATATCCATGCCCCACTCGTTCGCCGGAACATAGAAGTGGCCGGTGCGCTGGCTGAAGGCCATCGGCATCCAGTTCTTGCCGCCAAGGAAGGACGGTGAGGCAAAGATCACCTGGCCCTTCTTGCCGTCGGTCGAAGCTGCCGGATCGCCCGGGCGGTTGTCTTCGACAAAGATCGGGCGGCCGGTTTCATCCAGACCTTCGGCCCAGCTGATATCCTTGACGAACGGCACACCACGGACAAAGCCGCCATCGGCCGCGTCCAGGACGTAGAAGAAGCCGTTGCGGTCAGCCGTGGCCAGACGTCTTTCGCCAGCGCGGTTTTCGTAAACCACGACCTCGTTCACGCCGTCATAGTCCCAGCCTTCGCGCGGCGTTGTCTGGAAGTGCCACTTGATCTCGCCCGTTGCCGGGTCGATGCCGATACGGCTGGCTGCGTAAAGGTTGTCACCGGAATTGTCCGGCATTGGTTCGCCAGCGCGGCGCAGGTGGCTGTTCCATGGTGCCGGGTTGCCGGTGCCCATGATAATTGTTTGGGTCTCTGCATCGTAGGAACCGCCAAGCCAGGTGGCGCCGCCACCCGTTTTCCACATGTCGCCGGGCCATGTTGCGTTCAGCTCACCCGTCATGGTCGACGGTTCGCCGTTCAACTCACCCATATGGCCTTCGATCACTGGACGGGACCAGACCCGCTCGCCCGTTTCTGCATCGAGCGCGTCGACGCGGCCCACGATGCCGAATTCACCGCCAGAAACCCCGTGAACAATAAGACCGTTCACGACCATCGGTGCCGCAGTATAGCTGTAGCCCGCCTTGTAATCGTCGATCTTCTTACGCCAGACCACGTCGCCGGTGTCTTTGTTCAGGGCCACCATGCGCGCGTCGAGCGTGCCGAAATAGATGTTGTTGCCATAGATTGCCGCACCGCGGTTGACCACGTCACAGCAGGGCAAGATGCCCTCGGGCAGGCGGGCGTCGTACTGCCAGATCTCTTCGCCCGTCTTGACGTCGATGGCATAGAGGCGGCTGTAGGAGCCGGTGATATACATAATGCCGTCATGCACGATCGGCTGCGTTTCCTGGCCGCGCTGCTTTTCGCCGCCCAGGCTGAAGGCCCATGCTGGAACCAGGTTCTTGACGTTCTCTTTGTTCAGTGTGTCCAGCGGAGAATAGCGCTGCAGATGCCGCCCCATCCCGTTTGTCAGGACATCGCCCGTCGATGCGGTGTCATTCAGCAACATCTCTTCTGTCACTTCGGCCTGCGCAAACGTCGTTGCTAGCAGACCAGCCGTTACAGCCAAAATGAACCTGTTCATTTTGTCTCCTCCCTAAGGCTTTGGTTACGGTCGCACACGGGATACCCGCCGCTCTTTTTGACCCGGGATCAGTATGGGCGCATCGACCGTCGGCAAGAAATTGAACATTGGTCGTAAGGCTTTTCGCTGCACCCGGGCGACGACGGGCAAGATTTGATACACCATTCACGATTCGTGATTTGCATGCGGGTCGGCACCCGCTGTGCCCGCTCTGAAGCCCTCGAGTTGTTTTCCGGCTTTAGAAATCAATCTTTGGTAGAGTTCGAGCCGAATTCGTGCGTTTTGAGCGGTTCGGCGCTTATTTGGGGCCCTAGTCTAAGTATTTGACCCAATTTGATAAAGCTTCCGCCGCATTGTTCAGCACGTGATGTTTTGGGCGCACTGTGCGCTTGCGCGCGACAACGGGGTAGCGTCTGCACCATACCATTGAATACAGCTTCAACCCGGGGGTGAACGGCCATTTGGCGATCGCATTGCATCGTTGGTCCCGATCGGAGTCCGGTATGAAGTTACTAGCCAGTACGATTTGCGCAGTCAGCATGTCAGCGATGGCTGTCAGCGCCTCAGTCGTTTCCATCGATCTCGGCCTTCGTTACGAAGGTGAAATTTATCACGAGGTCGACCTTTACTACGACGACGGAACAGAGGTCTTCTACGATACCTTGGCCTCGCAAGACGACGTGCTTGGTCTGACCCGAATGTTTCCGCACCTGTCCGTAGGTGACGAGATTTCATTTAGCGTCGATATTGACCCTGATGGCGGACCAGATGAGTTCGGCACCACCTACAATTGTTCTTTTGATGGGATCGACTGCGGTGGAAATGAATTCGCTTCGGTCACAGAAACCTCTTTCGGCCTGGACATGTTTAATCTTGAAGTTGTTATCGAAGGGGGACGCGCCGTCGGAGATACCGTCAGTTTTTACGATCTCTACTCTGACGACTTTACCGACGGAGCAAGCGAAGGCGACGATTGGTATACCTATTGGTGGGATCAAGAAGCCATTTTCACGGTAGTGGCTGACAACACACTCTCCGAATTGCCACTGCCGGCCGCTGCGTTTTTTATGGTGGGGGGGCTGGGCCTGCTGGTCAGTCTAGGCCGCAGGCGCAAGTCTTAAACCAACTGGCTGATCTCCTGCGCGGCCTGCACGACATCCTTGAAGAGGGCGCGGGGCGAGCTGCACCGCCTTCTATTCTGGTTGGAATTTCGCGCCGATGAGCCAAGGCTGATCGGGCCGTTGGACCATCTTGGGCACCCCGGCAGAAAGCTGCTCGCGGAAAAACTGATCTGAGGTAGCCCCCAATCACCCGTTAAAATAGAAGGGCGGGGGTACACTCCGCGCCTGTAGCCATGCAAGGAGTGTTTCGATGAACTTGAAGTCTCATTTCTGTAGCGGATGTGCGGCCTTGGTGCTGGCCGCAGGGACAGCGGGGGCGTCCTCCATTGTCCCGATCGATCTCGACCTTCGCGTCGATAGTTACCTGTTCAGCGATGTCGAGATGGACGTCGAAGAAGAGACTTTCCGTCTTGGTGATCTGCCGCTCGGAGAAAATCCGTTCGGATTTCCACAGATTGTGCCAGGCGCAGTTGTGGGTGATGTCGTGTCGTTTACCGCCACAATCCAGAATCCTGATCCGGTTGATGATCAGGGTTTCATTTACGACTGCAGCATCGCGGGTTTCGACTGCATCGGTGACTCTGCAGAGATCACCGAAACGAGTTTTAGTGCAGCGTCATCTCAGGGTATTAATTTCGATTACTTCCTCGCGGGTGGGCTGAACGTGGGCGACAACGTGCTATTCTCTATAGGCGATCCATTTAATACGTTCGTCTTCAGCGAGGATCCGTTTGTCCAGTTCGTCTGGAACGGTGACATGATAAACTTCACCGTCGTGCGCAACAATCTGGCCATCGTCCCGCTTCCCGCAACCGGCGTCGCGCTACTGGCCGCGCTTGGCCTGCTGATCAATTTGCGTCGACGCAGCTAGACCAAACGGCTGACATCCCTGGCGGCCCGCACGAAATCCTTGAACAGGGGGTGCGGGTCGAAGGGTTTCGATTTCAGTTCTGGGTGAAACTGCACGCCGATGAACCACGGATGATCGGGCCATTCCACAATCTCAGGCAGGCGCCCGTCCGGTGACATGCCGGTGAAGCGCAGACCTGCCTCTTCGAGCTTGTCGCGATACTTTATGTCCACCTCATAGCGGTGGCGGTGCCGTTCATCGATCGCTGTCGTCCCATAAACCTCGGCCACCTTCGAACCCTCGGTCAGGACGGCGTCATAGGCCCCCAGCCGCATCGTGCCGCCCTTGTCGTCTGTCACCTTGCGCTCGACCTTGTAGTTGCCCTTCACCCATTCCTTGAGGTGATAGACCACCGGTGTGAAGCGCTTCTTGCCCGCCTCGTGATCAAACTCCTCCGATCCGGCATCTGCCAGGTCCGCCACGTTCCGGGCGGCTTCGATGACGGCCATCTGCATCCCCAGACAGATGCCCAGATACGGCACCTTGCGGGTCCTGGCGAATTCGGCGGCGTTGATCTTGCCCTCTGTGCCGCGCTCCCCAAAGCCGCCGGGCACGAGGATTGCGTGGAACCCTTCAAGATGCGGAGCGGGGTCTTCGTGCTCGAAGAGCTCGGAATCGACCCATTCGACGCGGACCCGGACACGGTTGGCCATGCCACCGTGGGTCAGGGCCTCGGCAATGGATTTATAGGCGTCTTCAAGCTCGGTGTACTTGCCCACGATAGCGACCTTCACCTCGCCCTCGGCATTGTGGATGCGATCGCTCACGTCTTCCCATTTGCGCAGGTCGGGGCGGGGGGCCGGGCTGATGTGGAAAGCGTCGAGCACGGCCTGGTCCAATCCCTCGCGGTGATAGGCGAGGGGGGCGTCATAGATTGACGAAAGGTCCTGCGCCGCGATCACGCTTTCGGAGCGGACGTTGCAGAACAAGGCAAGCTTGTCGCGCTCTTTTTCCGGGATCGGCCCTTCGGACCGGCAAACGAGGATATCGGGGGCGATACCGATGCTGCGCAGTTCCTTGACGCTGTGCTGGGTCGGCTTGGTCTTAAGCTCGCCGCTGGCCTTGATGTAGGGCAGCAGGGTCAGGTGCATAAAGATGCATTGTCCGCGCGGCTTGTCCTGACTGAACTGGCGGATCGCTTCGAAGAACGGCAGGCCTTCGATGTCGCCGACCGTGCCGCCGATTTCGCAGAGCATAAAGTCAACCTCATCCTCGCCGATCTTGATGAAATCCTTGATCTCGTTGGTGACGTGCGGGATCACCTGGATCGTCTTTCCGAGGTAATCGCCGCGGCGCTCCTTTTCGAGCACATCCGAGTAGATACGGCCGGAACTGACCGAGTCTGTGCGGCGGGCAGCGACGCCGGTGAACCGTTCGTAATGGCCCAGGTCCAGATCGGTCTCGGCGCCGTCATCGGTCACGAACACCTCGCCATGCTCGAACGGCGACATCGTTCCGGGATCGACATTCAGATAGGGATCAAGCTTGCGCAGCCGCACGGAAAACCCGCGGGCCTGCAACAGCGCGCCCAGAGCCGCCGAAGCAAGCCCTTTGCCCAGCGATGACACAACACCGCCGGTGATGAATATAAAGCGCGCCATGTGTGGGACCCCCGTGAATTACATGGCCCTCAAGGCCGTCAAACTGGCAACGCAATGCGCTACCCACGGGACTCAAGGATATCAGGATTCGGTAGCCAAGGGCAAGTGTGCCGCAACATGATGTTGCGTCAAATTACGCGTGCCCAAGGTATTGCGTCAGTCGGCCAGCGGAACAAGTGGTGCGTCGTCACCCTGCGCCGGGGGCAGCAGGTCATCCGCCGGGGGCACCAGCGGTGCATCATTCGTATTCTGCGCAGGCGGTGTCACCCCAAGCTGATCGATCACCGATGTGCCCGCCGCGTTCTGTGCCGCGAGGATGGTAAGCGTGAGCGAGGTGCAGATGAAGGCAATCGCCAAAAGCCATGTCAGTTTGCCCAAGGCCGTCGACGCGGCCCGCCCGGTCATGGCGCCACCGCCACCTCCGCCACCCATGCCGAGCCCGCCGCCTTCGGACCGTTGCAAAAGCACGACCGCGATAAGCGAAAGCGCAAGGATGAGGTGAACGATAAGAACGACGTTTTCCATGAGAACCCGAACTGTTTGGGATTTCGGCTATCTAAGGCGCTCGGCCACGCAATACAAGCGCATTCTGAGGCCCTGCGCGGGGCTGGACGGCGGCCGGCTGCGGGGTCATTGTTGGACCATGCCGCATGATCATGATGACCACCCCCACACCCATCTGCCCCCCGACCCGGCACTGCGGGTCAAGGCGCTTGAAACCGTTCTGACGCAGAAGGGGCTGATTGATCCCGCAGCGCTGGATGAGATCATCGACACTTACGAAAACAGGGTGGGTCCGAAGAACGGGGCGCATGTTGTGGCCCGGGCCTGGTCCGATCCTGAATTTAAGGCCGCGTTGCTGGCCGATGCCACGCCGGTCGTAGCCGAATTGGGCTATTACGGGCGGCAGGGCGAACACATTGTCGCGGTCGAGAACACGGACGCGGTGCACAACATGGTCGTCTGCACCTTGTGCTCTTGCTATCCGTGGTCGCTGCTTGGCATTCCGCCTGGCTGGTACAAATCCGATGCTTACCGCGCTCGCGCGGTGCGCGAGCCGCGCAAGGTGCTGGCCGAATTCGGTGTGATGCTCCCGAAAGAGACCGCTGTGCGGGTCTGGGATTCGACGGCGGAGATCCGGTATCTGGTCATTCCGAAACGCCCTTCTGGCACGGATGGGATGGACGAGGCGGCCCTAATGGAGCTGGTTACCCGTGACGCCATGATCGGCACCGCGCTGGCGAAATCGCCATGAGCCGGGTGCACGACATGGGCGGACGCTATGGCGACGGAGCCGTTTTGCCAGAGGCCGAAGATGCGCCGGTCTTCGAGACCGATTGGCATGCCCGGGCTTTGGCGGTCACCCTGGCCTGCGGGTCGCTTGGTCAATGGAACATCGACGTGTCGCGCCACGCGCGCGAGCGGCTGGCACCCAAGGATTACAGCCGCTTCAGCTATTACGAAAAGTGGATCGCCGCCTTGGCTGATCTGCTGGTTGAAAGCGGTGCGGTGACAGCCGAGGAATTGGCGGCGGGGCAGGGCACCGGGGCAGGTCCGCTTGCCCAGAGAGCCTTGATGCGTGACGCGGTTGCCGGCGTTTTGGCCCGCGGTGGGCCTGCGGATCGGCCCAGCAATGTCCCGCAGCTTTTTGATGAAGGTGACCGGGTGCGCACGCGCCGGGCGGGCAATCTCTTGGTCGATGGCGGCCACACGCGCCTACCGTCCTATGCTGCCTTGTCAGAGGGCCGGATCGTGCGATGTCACGGAGCGCACGTCCTGCCCGACAGCAACGCTCACAGGATGGGAGAGGCGCCCGAGCCGCTTTACGCCGTTGCATTCGCTGCGGGCGATCTTTGGACCAACCCGGAGCATCCGGGTGACGAGGTGATCCTGGATCTCTGGCAAAGCTATCTGGAGCCGGTACTTTGACCCGCCAGGAGCCGGTTTTTCAAGAGCCGTGGCACGCGCAGGTCTTTGCATTGACCGTGCATCTGAACGAAAGCGGGCTTTTTGACTGGCCAGATTGGGCTGCGCGGTTTGGGGCGACGCTCGCAGAGCACGGAATTGATCGGGATCTGAACGGGGGCCATGACTACTTCACCGCCTGGCTTGGTGCTCTGGAAGACATGCTCGCCGATCTCTGTGTTGCGCGGCCCGCAGATGTCGAAATGGCGCGGTCAGCTTGGGAGGCGGCGTATCGATCGACCCCGCACGGCGCGCCGGTCCGCCTTGATCATTCGTCGATATCGTCGACGTCGGCCTGACCGCTCAGGCGGCGGCGTACAAGGCTCCAGCTCAGTCCGATCCCCAGAACGACGGACAGGGCGAGTAGCCCAAGCCATGTGTTGAGGTTGCGGTTGTCGAGGTTGAGCATGCCTAGATCGTAGAGGACCCAAAGCAGGGCCGTCACGACGGCCAGTACAAGCATCATCCCAAACGCGCCGATCGAACGCAGCGTGGCCCGCAGGTAGATGATATAGCCAACCGCCAGCAACAGTCCGAACAGTACCGCAACCGACAGGTTCTGGCTTCCGTAGTCCACCACCCAACGGACATAATTGTATTCCGTGGGGTTGTACGTCGCGGCAAGAAGGATCAGGGCGAAAAGCCAGCGTGTGAGTATGCCCATGCGGGTCTGATGCTCCGGTTGTTGGTTGATCCCAGATAGGCCATGCGCCGCATATTTGTCGAGCGGGCCGGGGCGTTTTGCGGTTTCGCGCGCTCTCCTGCCCCGCTATACGGGCGCGGGTTTCATGAATGAGGTGGCGCATGGCCAATGTTGTGGTTGTCGGGGCGCAATGGGGCGACGAGGGCAAGGGCAAGATCGTCGACTGGCTGAGCGAGCGGGCCGACGTGATCGCCCGGTTTCAGGGTGGGCACAATGCGGGCCATACGCTGGTAATCGATGGAACGGTCTACAAGCTGCATGCGCTGCCATCCGGCGTTGTCCGGGGCGGCAAGCTGAGTGTTATCGGCAACGGCGTTGTCCTCGACCCATGGCATCTGATCGAGGAAATCGAAACGATCCGGGCGCAGGGGGTCGAGATCACACCCGACACGCTGATGATCGCCGAAAACACGCCTCTGATCCTGCCAATCCATGGCGAGCTTGACCGGGCACGCGAGGCGCAGAACGCCGTCGCCAAGATCGGAACGACCGGGCGCGGTATTGGTCCGGCCTACGAAGACAAGGTGGGCCGCCGTTCTGTCCGGGTTGCGGATCTGGCCGATGCGGCGACGCTGGAAAAACGGGTCGACCGGGCTCTGGTTCACCATGATGCGTTGCGGCGCGGGCTGGGGCTGGAGCCTGTCGATCGGGATGCATTGCTGGGCCGGCTTCGCGCCATTGCCCCGGAGATACTGCAATACGCGGCCCCGGTCTGGAAGGTGATGGCCGAGGCGCGGAAAGCCGGCAAGCGTATCCTCTTTGAGGGGGCACAGGGCGCATTGCTGGATATTGATTTTGGCACTTATCCCTTTGTCACATCATCAAATGTCATCGCGGGGCAGGCCGCAACCGGTACGGGCATGGGCCCCGGTGGCATCGATTTCGTGCTGGGGATCGTCAAGGCCTATACGACGCGGGTTGGTGAGGGACCTTTTCCAACCGAGCTTGAGGACGCGGACGGACAGCGGCTGGGCGAGCGCGGTCATGAATTCGGAACCACAACGGGGCGCAAACGCCGCTGTGGCTGGTTCGATGCGACCCTCGTGCGCCAGACCTGTGCCACGAGCGGCGTGAACGGTATTGCCCTGACAAAGCTGGACGTTCTGGACGGGTTCGAAACGATCCGGCTGTGCGTGGGATACGAGCTTGACGGGCAGCGCATCGACTATCTGCCGACCGCCGCGGATCATCAGGCCCGCTGCACACCCATCTACGAAGAGATGCCGGGCTGGTCCGAGACGACCGAAGGCGCGCGGAGCTGGGCAGATCTGCCGGCCAATGCTATCAAATACGTCCGCCGGGTTGAGGAATTGATCGATTGCCCGGTAGCCCTACTTTCTACGTCACCTGAACGTGACGACACGATCCTCGTGCGCGACCCATTTGCGGATTAGGCGGAGCATGGCACTTTCTTATAAGGCGCGGAAACGGTGGGCTTTGGTGGTTCTGGTTCTGGGGCTGCCGATTTATGTGATCGCGGCCGTGAACCTGATCGACCTTTTTGAACGGCCATCGATCGTGGTGGAGTTTTTCATCTATGTCGGGTTGGGGATAATCTGGGCCATCCCACTGAAACCTCTGTTTAAGGGGATCGGGCAAGCGGATCCCGACGCCAAATCGGACTGAGCGGCCCAGTCCAAATTGGCTCGCTGAAACGAAAACGGGGCCGCGGTGGCCCCGATCTCTTTCAACACGTGTTAGTCAGCAGCTCTTAACCTGCTTCGCGCTCATCCGGTTTGAAACCGATCTCGCCCGTGACGGCAAAGCGGCCGCCCTTGATCTTTTCGATCTTGCCCGAGCGCAGCAGCTGGCCGAATGATCGCAGGCCCGCTTCACGACTGAATTCGCCGCTCTCGACCTGACGGACCTTCGTCATAAGCTGCGGACGCGAGAATTGCTCGCGACCCTCGACGAACGACAGGTATGCCGCCGCGGCTTCGAGCAGTTCCGGCAGATCGTGCGCGCCCACTTCTGCCGCGAAATCGGCAAACCCGCTGCGTCCGGCATCATCGCCCGCCGTTTCTTCGCGGTCGACGCGACGGGGTACGACTGAGCTGTCCTCTGACGTTTCGTCGTCGGATTGGTCGATCCGTTGCTCGGCAACCAGTTTCAGCGGAGCGCCACCGCCATCGGCAGGGCGTTCCGTACCGCCCTTGCTGACATTCGGGCGGCGCGGGCGCACCACGCTGGCAAGGTCCGAACGGTAGTCTTCGTCATCCTGGCCGTCACCATCGCGAACGATGTTCCGATCGGCGCGGCGCGCGGCAACGGCGGCTTTTAGATGGGCAAACGCGCTGCGGCGGTTCGAGCCTTCGGGTTCACCCATCTGGCTCTCGGCCTCGTTCATCAGCCGCTCCACATCCTCGAATGGAACTTCGCGCGACCGGACGCGCTGAGAAAGTTTGGTGGCCTGGCTATCGGACTCTTCGGTCTTGTCCTCGTCTTCCTCGGTATCAACCGAGTACTGCGCCATTTGCAGCGGCTCCTCCTCGGAGGTGGTTTCCGGCTCATCGGTTGCTTCGGCAGTAACCTCCTCGACAGCCTCAGCCTCAGCCTCAGTCTCCGCTTCGGCATCGCCAGCCGCCGTATCGGCATGTTGCTCCGCTTCGGGCTCTACCTCGTCGGCTACCGCCAATTCAGCCTCGACCGCGGCCAATTCGTCGCGAAGTTCAGCCTCGGCTTGCGCGGCCATCGTGTCCTCGTCGGCATCCTCCGCTTCGGCCACTGGTTCAACCGGAGCCCGCTTGACGCGGATAATGCGCGACCGGCGCCGCTGCGTCGCTGGCTTGGGGTCTTCCTCGATTGTCTCGGCCTTGTCCTCTTCGGCACCTTCGAACAGGTTGTCGTCTTCGGATGCATCCGGTCCACCTTTCAGACCGTCGAGGAAAGCCGTCAGATCAGCATCGGCGTCGATTTCTTCGATTTCCGTCACTGCCGTGGCCGGTTGTTCCAGATCGGCTGTCTCGGCGTTGTCGACCTCTTCGGCGACCATGTCGTCAGCGTCTTCGGCCGCCGTGGCGAGCGATTGATCAAGCTGGAAAGGCTCGGCGTCGTCGGCACTGTCGTGGGCCGCTGCCTCTAGCGCGTCCGAGGCAGGCATCTCTTCCGATGCGGCAAGCTCGCCTTCGTCTTCATAGGTCTCGTCGAGATGTCCGTCGTCGGCGGTGATCAGATCGCTGAGCAGGCTGGCGGTGTCGTCGCCTTCCGCTTCGGGTGCCTCGGTACCATCGTCCGTCTGCGCTTCGGTGATCTCGGGCGTCTCTGCGAGCACCTCATCAAGCTCTGAGGCATCGTCTTCCGCCATGGCCTCTGCCGTTTCTTCCTCGGCGGGTTCCTCGACCTCGGGCGCTGCATGCTCGGCCTGTTTCATGGCGGCATCGTCAATCTCGATCGCGGCTTCGAGATCACGTGCGACGGAGCCGATCAGATCTTCTGCCGGTTCATCATCTTCGAACTCTTCTTCCTCGATGGTCTCTTGCTTCGAGACGACCGCGCGGATGCGTTGCAGTTTGGACGTGATGCTTTCGGCAGGAACGGCCGCTTCGGCCGCGCTCATGATTTCGGCCTGCGACATCTCTTGGCCAGATACTTCAGATTGAGCGGTTGTTGCGTCACTGCCAGAGGGCGCGGCCTGCGCGGCGCTGAGCACGATGCGGCCCTCATGCTCGCGCGCCTCGACCTGACGCGAGATTTCGCGCTGCGCGATCCGGGCCATGACGTCAGCGTCAGGCTGTGGCGGTTCGGCACCAAAATAACGGTCTTCGGCAGCAAGATCCCGGAAATATTCGGCAATGGCCTTCATTGTCTCGAAGGAATCGTCAAACCCTTCGAGCGTGCACGAAAAAGTGCCATAGGAGACCGTAAGAATTTTATTTGTTGTCATCATAAGTTGCTCGTCCTCTGCCGCATAGCGGGACCATTTACCAACCTCTCGCGGGCATAACCGGCCCGAATCTGTGCCGGGAACGGTACCATTTCATGGCTAGATTGTGACCAATATCCGAATAATGCATTAAATACAGCGTGATGTCTTCGATTGTAGAAACAAACCATCCTGTCACTCTTGTGGGCGGCGGCGCCGCTACCGAGGCGGATTTGCACGAGGCTTTGTCACTCGCGCCGACGCTTGTCGCAGCCGATGGCGGCGCCGGTTTGGCGCTGTCTGCGGGCGTGGTTCCCGAGGCCGTGATCGGCGATTTCGACTCGATCACCGCCGACGCCTTGTCGCGTATCCCGGACGACCGTCTGCACCGCATCGCAGAGCAAGACAGTACCGACTTCGACAAGGCGCTGCGCAGCATCAGCGCGCCGATTGTGCTGGCCGTCGGGTTTACGGGCGCTCGTATGGATCATCAGCTTGCCGTTCTGCATACCCTTGTGCGACGGCCTGCGAGCACCTGTATCCTGATCGGCGAGACAGAGGCGGGCTTTTTGTGTCCTGAACACATCAATCTGGATCTCGGGCCCGGTGATGTGCTGTCTCTGTTCCCGCTCGGCCCCGTAACCGGCCGGTCGACCGGGTTGCGCTGGCCGATCGATGGGCTGTCCTTCGACCCGATGCATCAGATCGGCACCTCGAATGAGGCGACAGGTCCGGTCGAGCTCTGGATGGATCAGGCGGCTATGATCGCTTTCGTGCCACGTCGGGTTTTACCCGACCTCATGCAGGCGCTCCTGCGCGCCGATCAAGGCGCGCCATGGCCCGCTCGCGCATGACGATGTAAAGGCCCGCACCGATCGTTACGCAGATGCCTGCCGAAGCCACCGCGTTCGGCAATTCCCGGAACACCAGCAAGCCGATGACTGTGGCGACGGGGATTTCAAGATACTGCATCGGGGCCACAGTTGCCGACGGTGCAAACTTGAGCGACCAGGTCATCAGCAGGTGGGCGAGGCTGCCCAACAAACCGATTGCCAGCAGAAGCCAATATTCCCGAGGGCCCGGTGTGATCAGCTCAAGCACCGCGATGCCCTGACCCGAGAACAGCAGCAAGAGCGGCCCCATGATAGCAACGGCCATGACGCCACTAACGGCCTGAAGACCAATCGGATCGGTCTCCTTCGCGATCTGACGGGTGACGAGCATGAAGAAGGAGAAATTGACGGCCACGACCAGCGGAAGCAGCGCGGGCCAACCGACCTCGGCAAAGCTGGGCTGGACCACCATCAGCGTCCCCGCGAACCCCACGGCACAGGCGGCCAGACGATGGGGGCCGACCGCCTCGCCCAGGACAAACTTGCCGAGCAGCAACATGATAAAAGGCATGACGAAGGAGATCGCCACCGCATCGGCCAATGGCAGGTATTGCAGGGCCGTCACCATAGCCCCAATGCCGAAGATATGCAGGATGGTCCGCAGGATGATAAGGTTGAGCACGCGGCCCCGCATCCGCCACGCCCGCCGTGTGGCCCAGACGATGGGTATCAGGATGGCAGCCTGAATCGCGAAGCGGGCAAACAGAAGCTGACCAAGGGGAACGGATTCGCCCAACAGCTTGGCCACCGCATCGCCCATCGGGGCGACGACGCAGAAACCAAGCATCAGCATAATGCCAAGAAGCGGACGGTCTGTTTTCATCACGCGGAAAGTATGATGACCCCGCAAACGGGCCAAGGGGCGGCTTTGAGACAAGATGTGATGCTAATTCGCGTCAGCAGTTCGGTACGTTAACCGCCAATCCGCCGAGGGAGGTTTCCTTGTACTTCTCGGACATGTCCGCCCCGGTCTGCCGCATCGTTTCGATACACGCATCGAGCGGAACAAAGTGTGTTCCATCACCCCGCAGCGCAAGCGAGGCTGCCGATACCGCCTTGATCGCCCCAAGGCCGTTGCGTTCGATACAAGGGACCTGGACCAGACCCTTGACCGGATCGCATGTCATGCCGAGGTGGTGTTCCAGCGCGATCTCTGCCGCGTTTTCAATCTGGGCAGGCGATCCGCCCATCACCGCGCAGAGCCCGGCCGCGGCCATTGCGCTGGCGCTTCCGACCTCGGCCTGACATCCCGCCTCGGCCCCTGATATCGAAGCGTTGAATTTGACAAGACCCCCGATCGCCGCGGCCGTCAGCAGGAAATCCTCGATCCGTGTCTCGGTCGCCCCCGGCACATGATCGAGATAGTAGCGCAAGGTCGCTGGTAACACTCCGGCTGCGCCGTTGGTCGGGGCCGTCACGACCTGCCCTCCGGCAGCGTTTTCCTCGTTCACCGCCATGGCATAAACGCCGATCCAGTCGTTGATTGTATGCGGTGCCGTCAAGTTCATGCCGCGTTCGGCGATCAACGCATCATGAATGCCCTTGGCCCGGCGTTTTACCTGCAATCCGCCCGGCAGCGCTCCATCCGTTACGAGACCGCGATCGATGCATTCACGCATCACGTGCCAGACCCGTCCGATGCCATCCTTCAGCGATTGCGTCGATGTTCGCGTCAGCTCGTTCGCGCGCTTCATGGCGGCGATGGATTTGCCGGAAGAGGCCGCCATCTCAAGCATCTCGGCGGCGGATTTGAACGGGTAGGGTATGGCGGGGCCGTCGTCCGACGCCTTGCCCTGGGCCAATTCCTCCTCGGTCACGACGAAACCGCCGCCGATGGAATAGAAAACCTGGCGCAGCGTGACATCGCCCTGCGCATCGGTCGCCATGAAAACTATGCCGTTGGCGTGGCCAGCAAGGGGCGTCTCGTAGTCGAAAATCAAGTCACTCTCTGGATCAAAGCCCAGCCGGCCAAGATCGTCATGCATGATCCCTCGGATTTCCCTCAGTTCGGCCAGCGCGGCTTCGGCAGCGTCGTGGTCGTATCCGGCTGGGGTAATGCCCGCGAGGCCGAGCATGACGGCGCGGTCCGTAGCGTGTCCGACCCCGGTAAACGCCAAGCTTCCATGCAGTGAAGCCCGAACCCCGGAGAATTTGAACGGCGATGCGCGCATCATGTCGAGAAACCGCGAAGCGGCCACCATTGGGCCCATCGTATGGGAAGACGACGGGCCAATCCCGACCTTGAACATGTCAAAGACCGAAACGAACATCAGCGGGGCCACCCTTCTGAAAAGCGTGCATGTTTCCAGATCAGACCGCTGAGCGGGCTGCCCTCGATCCATTCGAAAGGGACGGTGCGGGAAGTCTTGAGCGGTGCGGGATGATGGAAAACCATGCCGAGAGATTTAGGGCAATGGTTTCGTTTTGACGTGCGAAAAGCGACCCCGTAGGCCCAAAACGGCACGGCATGCGCGATTGTTGCAGGGATATGCGGCGAATGTTGAGCCGATTACGTCTCGCCTCTGTGGGCGCCTTTGCTATAAGGCGAGACGGAACAATCAGGAGGCTCATATGAGCGGAGAGCTTTCCCCGATCGACAAAGCAAAGTTCGTTGCGGCGAAACGCGCGGCGGAATTTGTCGAAGACGGGATGCGTGTGGGTCTTGGCACCGGTTCAACAGCGGCATGGCTGGTGCGCTGTCTTGGCGAGCAGGTGCGGGATGATGGGCTAAAGATCAAGGGCGTCCCCACATCCACGCGAACGGCTGAATTGGCGCGCGAGGTGGGCATTGAGGTCATCACCCTGGACGAGGCGCGATGGCTGGATTTGACCATCGACGGCGCGGATGAATTCGACGCGGATCTCAATCTGATCAAAGGCGGCGGCGGCGCCTTGCTGCAGGAAAAGATCGTGGCGACAGCAAGCGATCAGATGATCGTGATCGCGGATGCTGGCAAAGAGGTCGAAACCCTTGGCGCCTTTCCCCTGCCGCTCGAGATCATTCCGTTCGGATGGCAAACGACGCAGGCCCTCGTCGAAGAGACGCTGGTGTCGATGGACGTTCTGGGCAGGAATTCAAGCATCCGCATGAACGGGGACAAGCCCTTCAAGACGGACGAAGGCAATTACATCCTCGACCTGCACCTCAGCCGCATCGGCAACCCACGTCAATTCTCGTTGATCATCAACCAGATGCCGGGTGTTGTTGAGAACGGGCTCTTCATAGATATCTGCGACGCCGTGGTGATTGGATACGGTGACGGTAAGATCGAGGTGCGGGACATCAATCGTGGCACGGTAGAGAAAGAGCAACTCGATTTTCTTGAGAACGAGAACCTCTTCACGGATTTGTTGGATTGATACGGCCCGGTCTGACGTAAGGGCACGTGGTCATCGCAATCTCAAGCGCGTATATGCGCCTGCAGGGCAGTCCGGATGCGGAAGGATATGGACATGAGCGACTATGACTATGACCTCTTCGTCATTGGTGGTGGCTCTGGCGGCGTCCGGGCCGCACGTGTCGCTGCTGGGGATGCCGGCGCGCGGGTCGCTCTCGCCGAAGAAGACAGGTACGGTGGCACCTGCGTCATCCGGGGCTGCGTGCCCAAAAAGCTGATGGTGTTTGCCTCGGAGTTTGCGGAAACGACTTCCATCGGGCAGGCCTATGGCTGGGATATCAAGAATGGTCCATTCGACTGGCCCACATTCCGGACCACCCTGAACAAGGAGCTCGACCGGCTGGAAGAGATCTATCGCTCGCTCCTGAAGAATTCAGGGGTCGAGACCTTCGATGCGCGGGCGACAATCAAGGACGCGCATACCATCCATCTATCGACGGGGGAGACCAAAACGGCCGCGAAGATCCTGATCGCGACCGGCGGCCATCCCGTGCGACCAGAGATCCCGCACGCCGATCTTGGGATCGTGTCCGATGACATCTTTCATCTCGATGCTTTACCCAAGTCCATTCTGATCATCGGCGGGGGGTATATCGCTTGCGAGTTCGCCTGCATCTTCAACGGTTTGGGTGTCGAGGTGACGCAGTACTACCGGGGCGCACAGATCTTGCGGGGCTTTGACGAAGAAGCAAGGGGTCTGGTGGCAGAAAGTATGCGCGAAAGCGGGATCAACCTGCATCTGGGGACCAACATCCTCGAAATGGCGCCCGCAAGCGCCGACCACTCGCTCACCTCAATGGTTACAGCGTCCGACGCAGCCGCCGGGGCCACAGTTCTGGACCTGCCGCAGAGCGGTGCGGTCAAGGGGCCCATCTGGGTGAAGTCCACGACGGGCGCCGAAAACATCTTTGAAGCCGTGCTATTTGCCACCGGCCGCACGCCTAATACCCACGAGATGGGGCTAAAAGAGGCGGGGATCGAACTGGGCCGGCGCGGCGAGATTGTTGTCGACGAATACAGCAAGACGGCGGTCGACAGCATCTATGCGATTGGCGACGTGACGAACCGGGTCAACCTGACACCCGTTGCCATTCGGGAAGGTATGGCCTTCGTCGAGACAGCGTTCAAGAATAACCCGACCGCGCCCAATCATGATCTGATCCCCTCGGCCGTTTTCACCCAGCCTGAGCTGGGAACCGTCGGTCTGACCGAGGAAGAAGCGCGGGAACAGGAAGAGGTTGAGGTCTACTGCACCTCGTTCCGCCCGATGCGCACCGCTTTCGCAGGTCGACCGGATCGGGTATTGATGAAACTGGTCGTGTCCAAGGCACGGCGTACGGTCTTGGGGTGCCACATCGTCGCGCCTGATGCGGGCGAGATGATCCAACTGGCCGGAATCGCCGTTAAAATGGGGGCGACCAAGGAAGATTTCGACAGAACGGTTGCCGTTCACCCGACAATGTCGGAAGAGATCGTGACCATGAAGACACCTGTGCGGACGGCTTGAATTTCCGACAAAAAATCACAGGTATACAACAGCGTTTAGGCGCGTGCGCAAGCAGAAGGGAACACAACCAAATGGCGGGCAATTCTGGCGGTCCCTGGGGGGGCGGCGGCAATTCGGGTGGCGGCGATGACGGACGTGGCGGCGGCCGGGGTCAAGGCGGCGGCGGACGCAGACCCGGCGATGACGGCCCGCAAATTCCCGAAATCGATGAGTTGGTCAAAAAGGGCCAGGAACAGCTGCGCGTTCTGATGGGCGGCCGCGGTGGCGGCGGCGGCATGAACGGACGGGGCGGAGGCGCCGGTGGCGGCGGGCCGATCCTGACCCGCGGCACCGTTGGTGTCGCGGCTCTGATCGGTCTCATCCTTTGGGGTATGGCGAGCTTCTATACGGTCCGGCCCGAAGAACAATCAGTTGAGCTTTTCCTCGGCGAGTTTTCCCAGATCGGTAATCCGGGTCTGAACTTTGCACCGTGGCCACTGATCACCGCTGAGGTGATCCCCGTGACCCGCGAACAGACCGAGGAGATCGGTGTTGGCGGTCGTGGCGGCGATGCCGGCCTGATGCTGACCGGGGACGAGAACATCGTCGATATCGACTTTCAGGTGGTCTGGAACATCAATGACCCGGCCAAATTCCTGTTCAACCTCAGGGATGCACGTCCGACGATCCGGGCGGTGAGTGAATCGGCCATGCGCGAGATCATTGCCCAATCCGATCTTGCTCCAATCCTCAACCGGGATCGTCAGGCGATCGCAGACCAGTTGCTCGACCTAATCCAGTCGACGTTGGATGCTTATGACGCTGGTGTCACCATTCTTCGTGTCAACTTTGACAAAGCGGACCCGCCAGCATCGGTGATCGACTCCTTCCGCGATGTTCAGGCTGCTGAACAAGAACGCGACCGGCTGCAAAACGTGGCGGATGCCTATGCGAACCGTGTTCTGGCTGAGGCGCGCGGGGAATCGGCGCAGCTGCTGGAACAGGCCGAAGCCTACCGCGCCCGCGTTGTGAACGAAGCCGAAGGTGAAGCAAGCCGCTTTACCGCCGTTCTGACGGAATACGCCAAGGCGCCGGACGTTACCCGCAAACGCCTCTACCTCGAAACGATGGAGCAGGTGCTTGGCCGTGTCGACAAGATCATTCTCGACGAGAATAGCGGCGGCGCCGGTCAGGGTGTTGTGCCCTATCTGCCCCTGAACGAACTGCGCCGCGGCGCGACCGGAGGATCGAACTGATGCGCCGTTCCACTTATCTTCTGCCCATCGTCGTGATCCTGATCGCGACCGCCCTGAGTTCGATTTTCATTGTTGATGAGCGCGAAAAGGCCCTCGTCTTGCAGTTTGGCCGTGTCGTGGCAATTCAGGAGGATCCTGGGCTGGCGTTCAAGATCCCGGTCATTCAGGAAGTTGTTCGCTACGATGACCGGATCCTAAGCCGGGATGTCGACCCGCTCGAGGTGACGCCCCTGGATGACCGTCGTCTGGTCGTCGATGCGTTCGCGCGGTACCGGATCGTGAATGTCGAACAATTCCGTCAAGCTGTTGGCGTCGGTGGCATCACGGCGGGCGAACAGCGGCTTGATGGTATTTTGCGGAACGAATTGCGGGCGGTGCTGGGTTCTGTCAGCTCGAACGACATTCTGAGTTCGGATCGGGCTGCCCTGATGCTACGGATCCGCAATGGTGCGATTGCCCAGGCCCGCGCGCTTGGTATCGAGATCATTGACGTTCGATTGAAGAGAACGGACTTGCCGGCCGAGAACCTTGACGCGACCTTCGAGCGGATGCGGGCAGAGCGGGAGCGGGAAGCCACGGACGAACGCGCTCGCGGTAACGAAGCCGCGCAGCGTGTCAGAGCCCAGGCGGACCGGACAGTTGTCGAGCTTGTATCGGACTCGCAGCGTCAAGCCGAGATCATTCGCGGTGAAGCCGATGCGCGCCGCAACGCGATCTTTGCCGCAGCTTTTGGGGCCGATCCGGAATTCTTTGAATTCTACCGATCGCTGACGGCCTATCAGCGGTCATTGCAGGGCAATAACTCGACCATGATCCTTTCGCCGGACTCAGAGTTCTTTAACTACCTGAAATCCCCGACCGGGATTGCCGGGCAGAACGCTCCAGTGCCTTCGGTTAATCTGAATAGTGCGCCGGTTGCCCCGGCCACGGATGAAAGCGGCGTCGATACTGCGCAACGGCTGCCTGCCTCGGCGACCGACGACGAGGCCAGCTCGAACAACTGATGGCCTGGATCCTTCTGGCGATCGGACTTGTCTTCATTGTCGAGGGGCTGGCCTATGCGCTGGCCCCTTCGATGGTTGAGCGACTGCTTGAAATTCTGCGCAGTCTGCCCATCGAGGCGCGGCGTCAGATCGGCGCGCTGGCCTGCGTGACCGGTCTCATTCTGACCTATCTGGCGTTTTACCTCGGCCTGAATTGATTCCCGCTTGGAGCCGAATTGATTCTCACAGCTTGGTAACGCGCTGTTGAAACCCTTTGTTTGCATCACATCTTTTAACTTGAACCTAAGGAACCCTAGATGCACTCTTGCGCGTACTCACGCAAATTATCGTGCAAGAAGGCCATGGCAGGCCAAATCTAAGATGCAGGAGAATGTATCAATGCAGCCGAAGGCGATCGCCATTTCGAAGCATTACCAAGACATAAACCGGATGCGGGCCCTCTGGCTTGGCGTCCTTGCCATCGTTCTGATGCTGGCACAGGCCATCGCGGCGTATGCGCGGCCTGAAAGCCTGGCACCGCTGGCCGAACAGATCAGCCCGTCAGTGGTCAACATCACGACATCGACGGTGGTGGCACGCAACACAGGCCCGCAGGGGATCGTGCCCGAAGGCTCCCCGTTCGAGGACTTCTTTCGCGAATTCCAGGACCGGAACAACAACAACAACAACAACAATGGTCAGCGGCCTCGCAGGTCATCTGCGCTCGGCTCAGGCTTCGTGATCTCGGAAGACGGCTATATCGTCACGAACAACCACGTGATCGAAGGGGCCGATGAAATCCTGATCGAATTCTTCCCCGGTGACGGTCAGCCCCAGAAACGGTTGCCTGCAGAGGTGATCGGTACGGACCCCAAGACCGACATTGCCCTTTTGAAGGTTGAAGCGGAGACGCCGCTGGCGTTTGTGTCCTTCGGCAACTCGGATACGGCCCGGGTGGGCGACTGGGTCGTTGCCATGGGCAACCCGCTCGGCCAGGGCTTTTCGGTATCGGCCGGGATCGTCTCGGCACGCAATCGGGCCTTGAGTGGGTCATATGACGACTACATCCAGACCGATGCGGCGATTAACCGGGGCAATTCTGGTGGGCCGCTCTTCAACATGGATGGTGACGTCATCGGTGTGAACACCGCGATCCTGTCACCCAATGGCGGCTCTATCGGCATCGGCTTTTCGATGGCGTCGAACGTTGTCACTCGGGTCGTCGATCAGCTCCAGAACTTCGGCGAAACCCGCCGCGGCTGGCTCGGTGTGCGGATCCAGGACGTGGACGACGAAATCGCCGAGGCGATCGGGCTTGAGGAAGTTGCCGGTGCGCTGGTGACCGAGGTGCCCGAAGGCCCAGCACGGGAAGGTGGCATGCTCGATGGTGACGTCATTCTGTCCTTCGACGGTGTCGATGTCGCCGACACGCGCGGTCTGGTACGTCAGGTGGGCAACAGCCCGGTTGGTGAGACTGTGCGGGTCGTCGTTTTCCGCGATGGTGAGACGGTGACGCTGCGCATCACGCTGGGCCGCCGCGAAGAGGCCGAGGGCGCGGTGCCGGCCGTGGCGGAAGCCCCGGACGAGGAAGAAGAGCCTTCGAGCAAACTCGTTCTGGGCATGACACTCAACCCGCTGACCGATGAGTTGCGCGAGGAATTGGGCGTAGCGTCGGACCAGGCCGGCCTTGCCGTGACGGATGTGGATGAGACATCGGAAGCCTTCGAGAAGGGGCTGCGTTCCGGTGACATCATCACCGAGGCCGGTCAGCAGGTTGTAACGACGATCTCGGAATTCGAGGATCGTCTGATCGACGTAAAGGAGGCGGGCCGTAAGTCTCTGCTGCTGCTTGTTCGGCGTGCGGGCGATCCGCGCTTCGTGGCCTTGGGCGTTGGGGAATAGTCGCCACGCTTCCGAATGCCGTAGGGGCGCCGTTTGACGGCGCCCTTTTTTTGTTGGTGCCTCCCTGCGGCAGTTGCATTCCGATCTCGCCAAGATCGGCCAAGCGTCCTATATCGACGCGGATGCATATCGGAAGACAGGGTAAGAAATGGCAAAGATCACCTATATCGAGCATGGCGGCAAAGAGCACGTTGTCGACGTCGCCAACGGGCTGACCGTGATGGAAGGCGCGCGTGACAACAACATCCCCGGCATTGAGGCCGATTGCGGCGGCGCCTGCGCCTGTTCGACCTGCCACGTCTATGTGCATCCCGACTGGGTTGAGAAGCTGCCCGAGAAGGATGATATGGAGGCGGACATGCTCGACTTCGCCTATGAGCCCGACGCGAAGCGGTCGCGGCTGACTTGCCAGCTGAAGGTGACCGACGCGCTGGACGGTCTGGTCGTCCAGATGCCCGAAAAACAGATCTGATGTCCGCAGGGGCGCCGCGTCTGCTGTGCCGCCTTTGGCGCCCGATCGCGCGCGGCGCGCTGCTGGCCTTGGGCCCGTGGCTGTCGTTGGCAGCCCCGGCGGCAGCGGATCTCTGGAAGTCCGACCCGCTGACCGCTGCCCGCTACGCCGAGCCGACCGGCCGTTATCCGCATGGTGTTTTGGGCGATGCCATAGAATACGGCGCGCTTGAGTTGGTTTATGGATCCGGACAAGCCGCCTTGACGATCCGCCTGCCGGAGAACCGGGTTTTCGAAGACGTGGCCCCCCGCATGATCGACGTCGACGGGGACGGGCGCGACGAGGCTGTTGTGGTGGAAAGTGATCAGCGCCTCGGCGCCCGGCTGGCCATCTACAATGGCGGCGGGCTGATCGCGGCAACGCCCTTTATCGGCACCCGCTTTCGCTGGTTGGCCCCCTTGGGTGCTGCGGATTTGGATGGAGATGGCGCGATTGAGCTGGCCTATATAGATCGCCCTCATCTTGCCAAGACTCTGCGCGTCTGGCGCTTCGAGGGTGGCAATCTGACCGAGGTTGGCAGCCTGGGCGGCCTGACCAACCATCGGATTGGCGAGGCCGATATCGCAGGCGGTATCCGCGATTGCGGTGCGGGCCCCGAAATGATCCTTGCCACCGCAAACTGGGCCGAGCTGGTGGCCGTGACCTTTGACGGCGCCGAATTTGCGACCCGCACGATCGACGATGGCACCACGCGGCCTGAATTTGCCGAGGCGATGGCCTGCGCAAATTAGATCCGTTGGCGCAGCTTCCGGGTTGAGCTGCGCCCCCTGCATCGCCATCTTTGGATCATGCTAAGGCAAGACGTCGATACCCAGTTTGGAACTCTTTGCCTGACGGAGCGGGATGGCGCCCTTGTTCGTCTGGCATGGGGGCGCAGCGGCGCGGCGGACCGAACCGATCTCTTGGATGAAGCGTCGCGCCAGTTGCGGGCCTATGATGCTGGTGAATTGGAGGCGTTCGATCTACCGCTGCGGATCGAGGCGTCAGACTTTCAGCAGGAGGTGTGCGACGCGATGCGCGCGATCCCTTTCGGATTTACCCGCACCTATGGCGAGATCGCTAGCGACCTGGACGTGCCGGCCCAGGCCGTTGGGCAGGCCTGCGGGGCAAATCCCATCCCGATCATCGTGCCCTGCCACCGGGTCATGGGGGCAAAGGGTCTTACCGGTTTTTCCGGCGCGGGCGGGGTCGAGACCAAGGTGGCCCTGCTGCGTCACGAAGGGGCGGGTGGTTTCTTGCTTTAGCTGTGGGCATTGCAATCGGGGCGCGCAAAGCCCAGTCTGGTCAGACCCATACGACCAGAGGGAGGACGCGCCCATGTCGGCCACACCGGATCGGGCTGCATTGAAACAGGCGATACACGCCAAGATGATGGCGCTGGAAGAGGCTGAACTGGCCACTGCTATCGCGCACTACGAAGCCTATCTGAAAGAAGCGCAACTGGATCGCAGCGAAAGCCATGACACGGACGAGATCGCTGATGCGCGCGAAGCGCGTGACCTTGCAGCCGCCTTCGATCATCCGGTTCAGGCGCATCACGCCAAGATCGACGTGCTTGAGAACCTCGACTTTGGGCCAAGCGATACGATCCAGCCGGGCGCGGTTGTCTCGTTCAACGGTCGCAACTTTGTCGTCGCGGTATCGACGACGCGGTTTGACGTGGATGGTCAGACCTACATGGGCATCTCGACCCAAAGCCCGATCTACCAGGCGATGAAGGGGTTGAGGGCCGGTGACACCTTTTCCTTCAATGGTCGCGACATCGAGGTTCAGGACGTGCTCTGAATCGCGCGGGGTCGCAGCACTTGCTGCGCCATGCCGGCCAGCAGCAGGTAAAGGCTGGTCGCGATCAGACCCCAATGCGCCCAGCTTTGCGGATCGAAGTCGACCCAGGCCGCCCATCCGGCAAAGAATGTCCAGGCAAGAGCGACGGGCAGGGTGACAGGCCGCCACCGCGCCGTGCGCACCGGATGCACGAACTTGAGCGGCAGGAACATCGCCACCGCCAAAATGGTAACTAGCGCTAGACTGACCCAAAAACTGGGCTGCAGCGCAAAGATCACCAACACGACCATGTTCCAGCAGCCGGGAAAGCCAGAAAAGGAATTGTCGCGCGTCTTCATCCGCGTATCGGCGAAATACATGGCTGATGCGAAGGTGATCAGGATGATCGCCACCCAGCCTGTCCAACCGTTCATCAGGCCCGAGCTGAAGAGAGCAAAGGCGGGAATGAAGACGTAGGTCAGATAATCGATGATCAGATCGAGAAGGACGCCGTCAAACTCCGGTGCGTTCCGTTGGACGTCGTAGTGCCGGGCCAGGGGTCCATCGATCCCGTCGACGAAAAAGGCTACGACAAGCCACAAAAACATTAGATCCCACCGGGCCTCAACCGCGGCGAGCATCGCGAGCATGGCAAAAACAGCCCCGGTGGCCGTCAGCAGGTGAACGGACAAGGCGCGCATCTTGAGTGTCATAAATCCGTCATGACGGAATGCGCGCCCGAGTGCAAAGAGTTTCCGGGGGAGTTACCCGCCCACGCGTACCTCTTCGAGTGGATAGGCGAGGTTGTCCTGTGCGGCCCATCCGGCGTGACAATCGTGGCAGAAGGATTGCTTGAATTTCATCGGTTTTCCGTTGGGCTGCACCCCGTCATAAACCCAGTCATCCGTTTCGGGCGCTTCGCCCGCGGCAACCTTGGTCATAATGAACAGGGGCCCCGGACGCGCCATTTTCTTTTTCAGGCTAACCGTGATGCTTTCCTTGGCGAGCACCGAACCCACAGGCATCACGACCCCCTCGTCGGCGAATTTCAGATATTGTTCGGCAGCGATGTCATTCGCAAAGGTCTGCAGCAAGCGTGAGCCATGCGGCCCCGCTACGGCGGGACGTGTTGATGTCACGGTCCAGCCGCGATAGGCGCCGGCGACCTCATGCCCTTCCTTGGCATAGCCCGTCGCCATCTTTGCCTCGAGACACTCGTACAGAACCGCAATGGCGCCTTCATCAAGATCGAATTGGTCTTCGACCGTGACCGCCGCACAGTCCTGAGCCAGGGCTGCCGACGTACCCAGAGCGAGCGCCCCGATTGTGAGCCAGATGGTTTTCATGGTTCCCCTCCACTTTGTATACGGCTGTATGCCGCTAGTGGCAGGATGCCATCTGGCCAGTCACGTCGGGGTAACGTCTGTCCACTTGTCCGTGATCAGGCCTTGGGATGGGCGCGGGCGTAGACCTCCATCAGGCGGGCCTGATCGACCGCTGTGTAGGCTTGCGTGGTTGAGAGTGACGCGTGCCCCAATAGTTCCTGGATCGTGCGCAGATCGCCACCCGCATTCAAAAGGTGGGTGGCAAAGCTGTGGCGCAGCGCATGAGGCGTGGCCGAAGCTGGCAGACCCAGCTGCATCCGAGCCGCCACCATGACCTTCTGAATGGCCGAGGGCGACAGTGCACCGCCCCGGACACCGCGGAAAAGTGGCCCCTCGTGGTCAAGATCATGGGGGCAGGCGGCGCGGTATCTCTCGACCGCCTCGCGGGCGGCTTCGATAACCGGGACGATGCGCTCTTTCTGGCCTTTGCCGACGATCCGCAGGCTTTGATCAAGGGGCGCGTCCTTGCCGATAAGGCCCAGTGCTTCGGAAATCCGCAACCCGCAACCCCAGAGCAAGGTCAGCACCGCAACGTCCCGCAAGCCGACCCAGCCTTTGGTTGATTGCAAGGGCGCGATGTTCAGCACTTCTTTGGCTGCATCGATCTCAAGCGGGCGGGGCAGTTTCTTGGTGAACCTGGGCGCGCGGATCGACAGCACCGCCGTTGGTTCGAACCCTTCGCGTTCGGCGAGCCATCTATAGAAGGCCTTGACCGCCGACAGCTTGCGGGCGAGCGACCGGGCACCAACGCCATTCGCCCGCGTCTGGGCCATCCACGCCCGCATGTCGCGTGTGCCGATCTGCGACAGGGCCGCAAGCCCCTGCCGTTCGCCGGTATATTCGGTCATGAAAGCCAGAAACTCGGTGATGTCCCCGCAATAGGCAATGATCGTGTTTTCAGCCGCGTCTTTGACCCCGCGCTGATGCGCGAGATAGGTTTCAAGCGCATCACGCGCCTGCGGCGATATCAGTGTCATCCCAGATAGCGGCGCATCATCCGTTCGAAGACGCCAGTGAAGAAGCCCAGAAGATCGGTGCCCTGTTGTGGTGTGAACATGTGTGGGTCTTCCGCGCCAAGCAGAAGCAGGCCGGGTAGCCTTCCCTCGCCGAGGTCGAGCTTGAGCCCCGCTTCGGACCGCACCCAATCACCGCCCGAGCGATAGACATCGACAGGTGGGTTCTGCAACTGGCGCAGGGTCACCTTACGGACCGGGCCGCTGCGCCCATGAGCGAGATATGCGTCTATGAACCCCGGACGCTCGACGCTAAGCACGTCCTCAAGTGGCGCGATCGTCTCTTCCAGATCCCGTTGCACTGTCTCAAGAACAAGTCGCACGGTATCGACGCGCAGGGCTTCGGCTGCGGTGGTTTTAAGATTATGCAGGAACGTTTCGAAATCCGCAGGTTCCAGCAGAGCCAATACGGCTCGTTGCACCTGATTTGTACCGGCGAGGTTTTCGTAGGCGGCGGCTATCACGTTGCGATGCGTGTCTTCCAACCGCTCGAGCCGCTTTTGAAGCCGCTCCATCGCGAGGCCGCGCATATCGACCACGTTTGAACCCATGGAACGGTCATTGGCCGCCACGAGGGCATGCATAAGGTCACTGTCGTTCAGGATCACGTCCGGACGCAGCATGATTGCTTCGCGCAGGGCGTCGTCGATCTTGGGGGCTGTGCTCATACCGTACCTGCTGTTGTGTTTTTCTTTCCGCATAGCACGAAATAGCCGCGAAATCTGCCCTTCAGGCGACACTTTTTACGGGAACTGAAAGGGGTGTGGCATCAAAGAGTCACTTGATCCCGCCACGCGGGAACGGTGCCCTCAAAGGTATTGTTTTGTCGGTTGGCGACGCGGCTCAGAGAATTTTCTGACCGGTCTTTTCCCAATCCGCGAGGAACTGCGCCAGCCCCTTGTCGGTCAACGGATGCGATGCCAGTTTGCGGATCACGTCGGGCGGAGCCGTCATGACATCAGCGCCGATCCGCGCGCTTTCCAGCACGTGGTTCACCGAACGGATCGAGGCGGCGAGGATCTGGGTTTCGAACCCGTAATTGTCGTAAATCGTGCGGATATCCTCGATCAGGTCCATGCCATCGATGTTGATGTCGTCGAGCCGTCCGATGAAAGGCGAAATGAACGTCGCCCCCGCCTTGGCCGCCAAGAGCGCCTGGTTGGCCGAGAAACAAAGGGTTACGTTGACCATCTGCCCTTCGCCGGACAATTCCTTGCATGCCTTGAGACCGTCCCAGGTGAGTGGCAGCTTGACCGCGATGTTCTCGGCAATCTTGGCCAGCTTGCGACCTTCGGCGATCATGGCGTCGGCTTCGGTCGCGACAACCTCGGCGCTGACGGGTCCGTTGACGATGTCGCAGATCTCTTTGGTGACCTCGATGATGTCGCGCCCGGATTTCAGGATCAGCGACGGGTTTGTGGTCACACCGTCCACCATGCCGAGGTCGTTGAGTTCGCGGATGGCCTCGATCTCGGCCGTATCGACAAAGAATTTCATGGGCATGGTCCTTCTGGTGGGTTGGCCTTGGCTCTGCTTTAACGCATGATCTGACGACCCGAAACCGGAAATCCTGCTGCTCGTGGACCATCCCGAATTCTTTGCCGAAGGCGACCTCGTGGGCGTCCTGACGACGCAGCCGCTCGACCGGGCGCTGGATTACAAGGCGCCAGAGTGCGGCTGTCATCTGGGTGCCTTCGTTGAGGTGCCGCTTGGGCCGCGCAAGGTTCTGGGTGTTGTCTGGAGTACGGGGCGGGGCGATTACGATCTGTCCAAGATCCGCCCGGTGATCCGGGTTCTTGATGCAGCGCCTATGCGGGCCGAGATGCGGAACTTTCTGGAAAAGGCCGCCGCCTACACCCTGACGCCCATGCCCGCGATGCTGCGGCTGGCCACGCGCGCGCCCGGCTTGGGCGATCCGCCGTCGATGCGCAAGGTTTACCGGCGGGGCCAGTCCGATCCGGACCGCATGACCGATGCAAGGCGGCGCGTGATCCGGACGCTGGCCGAGTACGGCGCCTTGTCTTTCACCCTGTCGGAGCTGGCCGAGATGGCAGGTGTGACCACATCGGTCGTCAAGGGGCTGGTCAAGCAAGGTGCCGTCGTCGAAGAGGACCGGCCCCGCGATCTGCCGTTTCCGCCCCTCGATCCCGACCGCGCAGGCAAGGCCCTAACGGCCGATCAGGCTGCGGGTGCAGCGCGGTTGCGGGCATGCATCCGGGCCGAGACATATGGCACGACCCTGCTGCGCGGCGTGACCGGGTCGGGCAAGACCGAGGTGTATCTCGAAGCTGTGGCGGAATGCCTCCGGATGGGGCGGCAGGCGCTTGTCCTTCTGCCTGAGATTGCGCTGACGGCAGAATTCCTGACCCGGGTCGAGGCGCGCTTTGGCACGCGTCCGGCCGAATGGCATTCGGGCGCCACCATGACCGAGCGGCGGCGGATCTGGCGGATGGTGGGGCAGGGCGATGCGCAGCTCGTCATCGGGGCCCGCTCATCGCTCTTTCTGCCTTTTCAGAACCTTGGCCTTATCGTCGTCGATGAGGAACACGACACCTCATACAAGCAAGAGGATGGTGTCCTTTACAACGCCCGCGATATGGCCGTCCTGCGCGCATCGATCTGTGGCGCGCATGTGGTTCTGGCGTCAGCCACACCGTCGCTTGAGACCTGGTCGAACGCCGAAAGCGGCAAGTATGAGCGGATCGACCTGACGGCCCGCTTTGGCCCCTCTGTCATGCCGCAGATGAACGCGATCGACATGCGGGCCGAAAAGCTGCCGTCAGACCGCTGGGTGTCGGACACGCTGAAACAGGCAGTCGAGGCGAGGGTCGCGGCGGGCGAACAGGCGATGCTTTTCATCAACCGCCGTGGCTATGCGCCGGTCACGCTCTGCCGGGCCTGTGGGCACCAGATCGGCTGCGATCATTGCGACGCGCGGATGGTCGAGCACCGGTTTCTGAAACGGTTGATGTGCCATCAATGCGGTGAAACCCGACCCATCCCCGACGTCTGCCCCTCATGCGAGGCCGAGGGTCGGCTGGCACCGGTTGGCCCCGGTGTCGAACGGCTGGCAGAGGAGGCAACCGCGCTTTTCCCCGATGCCCGGATCGCAGTGCTGAGTTCAGACATGTACGGCTCTGCCCGCGCACTCAAGGCCGAGATCGAGGCGATCGCCGCGGGGGCCGCGGATATCGTCATCGGCACGCAGCTTGTCGCCAAGGGTCATAACTTTCCGCTGTTGACCCTTGTCGGGGTCATCGACGCCGATCTCAGCTTGCAGGGGTCTGATCTTCGGGCAGCCGAGCGCACCTTTCAGTTGATGCGGCAGGTGGCGGGGCGTGCAGGACGGGCTGAGAAACCCGGCGCTGCGATGCTGCAGACCTACCAGCCCGAACACCCCGTGATCCGCGCAATCCTGGGCGGCGAGGAAGAGGCGTTCTGGCGGGCCGAGGCCGCCGAGCGCGAGGCTGCTGGCGTGCCGCCCTTTGGCCGGATGGCCGGGATCATCCTGAGCGGGCCGGACGTGGGCATGGTGTTCGACGCGGCAAACCTGCTTGCCCGCAACACCGCACCCCTGGTCAGGATCGGGGCTCAGGTCTTTGGCCCGGCACCCGCACCGATTGCCCGTATTCAGGGTCGGCACCGTGTGCGGCTGCTGGTGAAGGCGGCGAAGGGCGTCGCATTGCAAGGGGCCATTGCCCGCTGGATCGCGCCGCTCAAACTCAAGGGCGACATGCGGCTGGCCGTCGATATCGACCCGCAAAGTTTCTATTGATCTGGACCACGGGCCGTGAGTTGCCCGTAGACAGGGCAGCCGAGCGTTTGCTGCAGGGCACGGACCAGTTCTTGCGTGGTTTCGGCAGAGACATAAAGCCCGCCCGTTCGATCCGCGAGGCACCGGGCGACGCTGATCTCGACGTCGGGGTTGGGGTTCGCGTCGGCCCCTTGCCACGCCCAGCGTTTGGCCCGGACCTTGAAGCCGATGACATGGACGGTCAGATCGGTGCGCGACAATTGGGTGGCAAGGTTGCAGGTCGCACCGCCGCAGGTTTCCTTGCCGTCAGTCACCAACACGACCGTTCCCTGCCGCGATTCACCCTGTAACGCATCCGCAGCCTCGCTGACGGCCCGGGTCAGGGGCGTGCTGCCGTCGGGTTCCGTGCTGTCGATCTCGGCCAGAATAGCATCCGCGGCATCCGGCAGGGGTGGCAGGCGCAGCTCAACATTATCGCACATCTCCGCCTCCTGCCCCGGACCATAGACGACAAGGCCGATGTTGCGCAGGGGTGTCACGCGTGGCAGAACCTCGTGCAGGGCGCTGCGCGCTTCGAAAATGCGAGGCAGATCCAGTCCGTTATACCCCATCTCGGCCATCGAACCCGAGGCATCGAAGACCAGCATCGCATCCTCGGTGCAGTCACCGACAACGGGCAGCGGGGCAGTGGCAAGCAGACAGGCGGAAAGGGCGGCGCGGAGCGATTGCATACCAGAGTACTAGCACGACCGCGCCCATGCGGTAAGCCAAATGTCCTGTAGTGTTTGGAGCGGGCGATGAGATTCGAACTCACGACCCTTACCTTGGCAAGGTAATGCTCTACCCCTGAGCTACGCCCGCATCCTTGGGTGAGGCGTGGGATACAAACCGCCGCCGACCTCCGCAAGAGGAAAGTGAAGCGATCGGCGAAAAAAACCGGCCTGGTGACGGAAACTGCCAGTTCCCTCGTTCAAGAAGAAGAGAACCACCGCAAGGATCAGGGAGCACATATATGTGGATCACTGCCGGAGACGTCAAAGCCGTCATTCTTTTGTTGGCAATCTTCGCCGGTCATGTAGCCGAGGCAAAGATGGAAGACACAGATCCGATCTGCGAACGATTGCTTCGGATTGGCTGACAAGGGTCAGAAGATCGCATGCAACAGCGTGCCCAGTGCCATCAATGCGAGGGCGGCGAGCGTAAGAAACATGCCGCCAACACGGAGCGCCGGATTTGGTTGCGCCCTTGTCAGCCCGATACCGTGGGCCGTTCGCCCGACGAGCAGCAAAAGACCAAGCGCATGCAGGGCGAGGGCAGGCGCGCCCTGCATTTCGATCGCCAGAAGCAGGATCAGCCCGAGCGGTGCGTATTCGGCGAAATTGGCCTGGGCCCGGATCCGCCTTTGCATTGCGACATCGCCTGCATCGCCCAGCGATATGCCCGCGCCCTGACGATAGCGGATAACCCGTACCGACAAGGCAATAAAAAGGAGGGCAAGCAGCCCGGCATAGATCGGCGTGACTGTAATCGTCATGCGGTGTCTCCGTTTACGTTTGTTCCGAATACTGGATCAGGTCCCAACGATTGCCGAAGAGATCGCGAAAAACGGCAACCGTCCCATAGGCTTCATGGCGGGGTTCTTCTTCGAATTGAATGCCTTTAGCGGAGAGCCGGGCATAATCGCTTGCGAAATCGTCACTTTCAAGAAACAGCCAAACGCGACCCGCACCCTGATTTCCGATCGCGGCGGCCTGATCGGCGCTGTCAGCACGGGCCAGTACGAATGATGCACCGCCGCCCGGTGGTGTGACCCGAACCCATCTTTTGTGCCCTTGATCGATATCCTCGGCCAGGACAAACCCGAGGACGCCGCAATAATGCGCGATCGCTTCGTCATAGTCCGAGACAATCAGTGTGAGGGCCGAAAGACGCATGAACTGTCTCTGGCATGGCGCGCGATCGGTAACAAGCGGGTTGGGGCTTTGTCGCATCGGGAGCGGCGGGAGTGCGCAACACTGCAGCGAGACGTTAATTTTGAAACGATTCGGGCATGATCGGGTCAGAATTTGTTCGCCCATTTGTGGATTTTGCGCTGTTTTTCGTCCTAAGCCGCCCAGCCCGCACGAAGCAGGTAGCAGAAAAAGCCAAGAAAATTACGTTATTTCAAATGGTTGATGCTGATAGGTTTTGAGTTCACCAATATTAACGCCACATGAACGAACCGTTTCGTAAGGGTTAACTCCGCCCGACGCACATTAAGGCATCGACGCGGCGCAAACCGGCTGCAGGTTTGGATCGCAACGCTGGAGGAGTAGTTGACAGATGCCATTTGACGTTTTGACTAGTGACGCTTTTGACGCCGATAGCGGCGCGCGCGACATGTCCTGCTTCGGTGCGGTGGCCGCGGCGAAGACATCTTCTCAAACCCAGGCAACCGCGTCTCGTTTTGAGCCGATCGACGACCTCGTCGACCAGCTTGTTCCGCGTATGTGGTCCGACGCTGCCTAATCCGGAATTGTTCTGATGCTGTCCTTCCTGTTCGCTACGATTTTTTGTGTTCCAACCATGATCCTCGGCCTAGCGCTGTTCAGTAAAGAGCGCCAAACCGTTCCGGTCAGGGCCGAACGTCGTATACGCGCCAGAACCCACCACTCACGGCATTTCGTTAAATAGTTCGAGGTTACCATGGCGCTTCTCAAGAAAACTCTGCAATCCGCCGCTGTGTCGGTCATGTGTCTCGGCGCCGCTTCTATGGCGGTCACGCTTGTCACCGTCGACGTTGTCTATGCCAAAGGCGAAAAGGGTGGCGATCGCGGAAACTCGGAGCGCGGCGGTGATCGCGGAAAATCCGGCGAAGCCGGGGATCGCGGTAAATCCGACAAGGGTCGGGACAAATCCGACCGCAGCGCAAAGGGCTCCGGAAAATCCAAGACCGAGAAATCTCGAGGGTTCGCGGGCAAGCAGTCCGGTGACCGTAAGGGCGGCGGCCTTTTGCGGGACCTATTCGGCGGGAAATCCAAGAAGGCGAAGGCATCGAAACCCGCGAAGACCGCGAAGAAACAGACGGTGAAAGTAGCGACCGCCACGTCCAAGCGGCCCCCGAAACAAATCCCAGCAGCGCGGCCATCAAAGCCAAAACTATCTGATATTCTGGGCGTTCACCCCTCGCAGCTTGGTGCTTTGAACGCCGCCAATGCGTCACCCAATGCCTTTGCCAACGCATCGCCGAATTCACGCGTCGGCAAGCTGGGCGCGTACCGTGAGGCCGTGATCACCGGAAGGGTGCTGGAGACCGAACTTGTCAACGCGGAGACAGAGTTGGGTGATTTGACCCCGCCGACGCGGCCATCGACCGAGATCGCGACAGACCTGCAGGTCGCTGCCGACAAGCGTGATGCCTTCGCGGAGGTTGTTGACGCGCTCGAGACCGAGGTTGCGTCAAGCGACGATCCGACCTTGGCCGAGGCCCTAAGCAAAGCGCAGGATGATCTGGCCGCCGCCCAGGCCGAGGCCGATGCGCTGCAGAATGATCTGGTCGACGCCCAGGCCTATGAAGACAAAGAACAAGAAGTCGCTGACCTGACAGAGAGGGCGGCCAAGAACGAACAGGATCAGGCCGATCTGCTGGACGCCGCTGCCAACAAAGAGGTCACGCCAGAGGTCGAGGCGACGGTTCAGGCGATGCTTGGTCTGAATGAAGAAACGATAGAGTAACTAGGGGTACGTTTTCAGATGATGGTTTTTCTGCTCGACTATATGATCTTGGCAATGACAGCTCTCACGGCGGGTTTCGTCGGCTTGCTCACCGTGGGTGTGAACATGGCGCCCGCCTGGCTGACATCCCGCAATGCGCTTTGGGCCATGTCGGGTCTAGTGATCCTGTGCAGCAACGCGATTGTGCTCGCCTGAACAGCTGTCCTGTCCTAGGCGGCGAGCCTGCGGCGGGGTAACGTGCAGCGGGCTTCGAGCCCGCCCAGCACTTCGGAAGTTTCCAATTCGAACGCGCCGCCATAGGCTGCGCACAGATCGCTTACGATTGCCAGGCCCAGCCCGTTGCCTGCTTCGGATGTGTCCAGCCGGGAGCCGGGCTGCAGCACGAACGATCTTTTCTTCGGGCAGATGCCGGGCCCGTCATCTTCGACCGAGAAAACGATGTGATTGTCCTGCCCGCGAACACTGAGACGCACGTGCTGACCGGCCCATTTGATCGCATTGTCGAGCAATATCCCCAGGATTTCTTCGACATCCTGGGCGTCACCTTGCAGGTTCAGGCCGGGCTCCACCTCAAGCGCTACGGTCTTGCCCGCCATTTCCGCAATCTTTGACAATGCGCGGCCCAGCCGTTCTGCGACGTTGGTGACGTCCAGCGGTTTGAAGGCTGCCTGCCCACCGAAAGAGGCGCGCATCCGTGCCAGCGACCGTGAGACCTGTGCGTCGACACGATCCAGTGCGGAAAGGGCGCGGGTGGTCTCCGTTCCCTTATTCTGAAGCGCCTGCAGTTCGTTACGCAAGATCGCCGAGGGCGTCTTGAGCGCATGGGCGAGATCAGCAGCCTGCCGTCTGGAGCGCGAAACCGTGTCGTGATTGCGTGCAAGCAAGGTGTTGATATCGGTAACCAGTGGCGCAACCTCGCTCGGGTATTCGCCCGGATCGAGGCTTTGTCCCTTGTCCCAGCGATGCAGCACGTCTGATCGCAGCTTGCTCAGTGGGTGCAGTACCGTGGCAATCTGGGTGGCCAAGGCCGCAACCCCGATGACCCCGAGAATACCGAAAGCGAGCAGGACCGATCGGCGAACCTGCGCCTTTTCCTCGCTCAGCTTGGTTTCGGAATCCGCGACCAGAACCAGCCAGCCGTCTCCGTTATCCAGCGTCACGCGCTGGATGATGCCGCGCAGGGGTTCGTCATCGGGTCCCCGGCCTTGCCAGAGTTCGGGGTCGGTCGCATCCGGTTCCCTCATACGCAGCAAACCGTCGAGCAGCGACCGCGAGGTCAACAGCTCGCCAGTGGTTTTGCGCAGTTGCCAGTATCTCCCGGAATAGGGGCGGCGGTAGCCTGGGTCGGTCAGGAAGCTTTCCAGCGCGTCCTCGTCGCCTTCACTGCTGCTGAGCGCCACCAGAACCTGGAGTTGCCGCTCGACAAGGGCTTCGTCGAACCGGCGTTCAGAGAGACTGTTTACGAAAGTGAGGATCCCGAAGGTACCAAGCGCAAGCGAAAAGGCGACCCAGACCAGGCCCCCCAGAACCGCTCGCACTCTGAGCGAGGTCATCCTGCCGCTTTGATCATGTAGCCCCGACCGCGGATCGTCTCGATCAGGTCATTGTTCAGCTTTCGCCGCAGCCGGGCCACGAAAACCGCGATCGTGTTCGAGTCGCGGTCGCCATCGTAGTCGTAGATGTGTTCGGACAGTTCCGTACGCGAGATCGTGCGGCCCTGGTTGTGGATGAGATATGACAGAACCGCGGTTTCCTGTGCCGTCAGGCGGATCGGCATCCCTTCATGCATCGCGGTTGCGTTGCGTGTGTCGAAGAAGAAACCATCGCGATCAAAAACAGGATTGGACATTTGCGATTTGCGCCGCAGCATAGCCCTGACCCGGGCGCTCAGTTCGGGCATGTGGAATGGCTTGGTCATGTAATCGTCGGCCCCGGCGTCGAGCCCGTGCACGCGCTCCGACCACCCGTCGCGCGCCGTCAGGATCAGGACCGCTGTTTCGACAGCTTCGCGCCGCCAGCGTTTCAGGATCTCGATGCCGTCGATTTTCGGAAGACCAAGATCGAGGATGATCAGGTCATAGGGTTCGGTGGAGCCAAGAAAGTGAATCTCTTCTCCATCATGCTGAACGTCGACAGCATGACCATCGGCGGCCAATGCGCGCTTGAGCTGGTCGGCTAGTTCAACGTCATCTTCGGCGACAAGTATTCTCATGCCGGGTGACAATACATGACAAAATGACTGAATTTTGTCGAAGTTGTGCAGGGTTAGGGAACAATCGACCTACTTTTTGCCGCCGCCGTTGCCACCGCCGCCGCCATTTCCGCCGCCACCACCGTTGCCGCCGCCACCGTTGCCGCCGCCGCCACCACCACCGTTGCCGCCGCCGTTGCCACCACCATTTCCGCCGTTATTACCACCCTTGTTGCCGCCGGAGTTTCCTTTTCCTTTACCGTTGCTCTTCCCCTTGCTCTTGGCAGAGGTGGATTTGCGCGCGGACTTGGTATCTTGCTGTGCTGCGGCGCGGATCTCCTTGGCGATGCGCGAGCGACCAGGCAACAAGGCCCCGGTCTGTGCATCCATCACGACGCTGCCGATCTTGCCATTGGGCTGCATGACCAGAATGCGGACGTATGTTTTGTCGGCCTTGAAAGCCCGGACGTCGACCGCCTCACCCTTGACACGCTTGCTCAGTGTTCGAAGCAGTTCTTTGATGCTTTTGCTTTGACCGCTCGCAACAAGGCGGCGCATATCGCGCGATCCAAGCTCTTGGATCTGCGCGGCGGCCATGGTTGCTGGCCCCGCGAGCCCTGCCAGCAGGGCGCATATGATGAAGACAGTCGATTTCACGGAGCTACACTAGCTAGTCCTGCATGAACTCAGGGTGAACGACGCAGGGCTGCCGGCGCATGACAATAGGTGGCCACGGTCTTCTATCACGCGACCGGCCTCTAAGCGGCCGGTTAACGCGCCTTCGGGCCTAGTCCAGTTCGACCAGCAAATCCTTTGCATCGATCTGCCCGCCAGGCTGAACATGCACCGCTTTGACGGTCGCATCCCGCTCGGCGTGAATGCCGGTCTCCATCTTCATCGCCTCGATGGTCAGCAAGAGATCACCCTCTTTAACCTGCGCACCCGCCTGTGCCGCAACCGTCGCAACAACGCCCGGCATCGGCGCGCCCACATGGGCCGTGTTACCGTCCTCGGCCTTGGGTCGCTGGGCCTTGCCTGCTGCGACGTTGCGGTTCGGGACGCGGATGACGCGCGGCTGTCCGTTGAGTTCGAAGAACACCCGCACCTCACCGTCCTCATGCGTCTCACCCACGGCCTGCAACCGGATCTCAAGCGTCTTGCCCGGATCGATCTCGGCCGTGATCTCTTCGCTGGGTTCCATCCCGTAAAAGAACGTCTTTGTTGGAAGAGACCGAACCGGGCCATAGACTCTGTGACGGCCCATATAGTCGAGAAAGACCTTGGGATACATCAGATAGCCGCTCAGATCCTCGTCATCGACAACCTTGCCCTCCATCTGCGCTGACACGTCCGCGCGGGTCGCCTCCAGATCCACCGCTTCGAGATGCTTGCCCGGGCGCTCGGTGTTTTGCGCCTCGCCTTTCAGGATCTTGGCGGCGATGGCCGGCGGAAAACCGTCCGGCGGCTGGCCGAGGTTGCCGCGCATCATGTCGATGACGCTATCGGGAAAGGCAACGTCCTTGTCCGGATCCTCGACATCGGCCCGGGTCAATCCCTGGCTGACCATCATGAGGGCCATGTCGCCCACCACCTTGGATGATGGCGTGACCTTTACGATATCGCCAAACATATGGTTCACGTCCGCATAGGTGCGGGCCACCTCGTGCCAGCGTTCTTCCAGACCCAACGAACGAGCCTGCGCCTTGAGGTTGGTGAATTGCCCCCCCGGCATTTCGTGCAGATAAACCTCGGAAGAGGGGGCCTGCATCCCGGATTCGAAGGCGGCGTAGTGCTCGCGCACAGCCTCCCAATAATCGCTGATTTCCCGAACCGCGCTGATGTCGAGCTCGGTGTCGCGGTCGGTGTGGCGCAGGGCCTCGACGACAGAGCCCAGCGTTGCTTGGCTGGTGTTGCCCGAAAGCGCGTCCATCGCGCAGTCGACCGCATCAACGCCAGCCTCGGCTGCGGCGAGGATCGTCGCAACAGCCACGCCTGCCGTGTCATGCGTGTGGAAGTGGATCGGCAGGCCGATCTCTTGCTTGAGCGCCCGGATCAGAACCTTGGCCGAAGCCGGCTTCAAAAGGCCCGCCATATCCTTGAGCCCCAGAACATGCGCGCCTGCATCCCGCAATTCCTGGCCCATGTTGACGTAGTATTTCAGGTCGTACTTCGCCCGGTCCGGGTTCAGGATGTCGCCGGTATAGCAAATCGTGCCTTCGCATATCTTGTTCTGCTCGACGACCGCATCCATCGCGACGCGCATGTTTTCGACCCAGTTGAGGCTATCGAAGACCCGGAAAATGTCGATCCCGGTGGTCGCGGCGACCCGGACGAATTCCTGCACGACGTTGTCGGGATAGTTGGTGTAGCCCACGCCGTTCGATCCGCGCAGCAACATCTGCGTCATCAGGTTCGGCATCCGTTCGCGCAGATCGCGCAGGCGTTGCCACGGGCATTCCTGAAGGAAACGATAGGCGACGTCAAAGGTCGCACCCCCCCAGCATTCCACGCTGAAAAGCTGCGGCAGATTGGCGGAATAGGCAGGCGCCACCTTGATCATGTCATACGACCGCATCCGCGTGGCCAACAGGGATTGGTGCCCGTCGCGCATTGTGGTGTCGGTGATCAAAAGCTCTGGGCGCGCCTTCATCCAGTCGGCTACGGCCTGCGGGCCCTTTTGTTCCAATAGGTTCCGCGTCCCCATCTGTGGCTCGCCGCGCTGAGCTGGGGGTTTGGGATCCTTCAGATCGGCGGGCGGGCGCGGCCGTTCCTTGGTCTCCGGATGCCCGTTGACGGTAACATCTGCGATATAGGTCAGAACCTTCGTGCCCCGGTCCCGCCGCTTGGGAAAGACGAACAGGTCGGGCGTGTCGTCTATGAACTTGGTGGTGTATTCGTTCGACAGGAACGTCGGGTGCTTCAGCAGGTTTTCGACAAAGGCGATGTTGGTGCTGACGCCACGAATACGGAACTCACGCAGGGCGCGGTCCATCCGGGCGATGGCCATTTCAGGCGTCGGCGCCCATGCCGTCACCTTTTCCAAGAGCGAGTCGTAGTATCGCGTGATCACGGCGCCGGAATAGGCAGTGCCCCCGTCAAGGCGGATGCCCATGCCGGTGGCCCCCCGATAGGCCGTGATGCGGCCATAATCAGGAATAAAGTTGTTCTGGGGGTCTTCCGTCGTGACCCGGGTCTGCAAGGCGTGACCATGCAGCGAGATGTCTCCCTGTCGGTCATAGCCTGTCGCTTCGGCGATGGTCTTGCCTTCGGCGATCAGGATCTGGGCGCGGACGATATCGATACCCGTCACCTCTTCGGTCACGGTGTGTTCGACCTGAACCCGGGGATTGACCTCGATGAAGTAGAAGTTGCCGGATTCCATATCCATAAGGAACTCGACAGTGCCGGCGCATTCGTAATTGACGTGCTTGCAGATCTTGTAGCCGAGGTCGCAAATCTCGGCCCGTTGTTCTTCGGTCAGGTACGGGGCCGGGGCGCGTTCAACGACCTTTTGGTTGCGGCGCTGAACCGAACAGTCCCGTTCAAAAAGGTGGTACATCCCGCCATGCTTGTCGCCGAGGATCTGAACCTCGACGTGGCGCGCCCGCGTGATCATCTTTTCAAGGTAGCCCTCACCGTTGCCAAAGGCGGCCTCGGCCTCGCGTCGGCCTTCCAGCACCTTTTCTTCCAGTTCGTCCTCGCCGTGGATCGGGCGCATACCGCGGCCACCACCGCCCCACGACGCCTTGAGCATCAGCGGGTACCCGATCTCGGCCGCTTCCTTGCGGATCGCCTTCATGTCGTCGCCCAGCACTTCGGTCGCGGGGATCACGGGCACGCCGGCCTTGATCGCAACACGCCGCGCGCTGGCCTTGTCACCAAGGGCTCGCATCGTTTCCGCCTTGGGGCCGATAAAGGTGATGCCGACCTTTTCACAGGCCTCGACCAGTTCTGGGTTCTCGGACAGCAGACCGTAACCGGGATGGATCGCATCCGCCCCGCTTTGGCGTGCCACGCGAATGATCTCGTCGACGCTGAGATATGCGGCGACCGGTCCCAGCCCTTCGCCGATCAGATAGGCTTCATCCGCCTTGAAGCGGTGGAGGCCCAGCTTGTCCTCTTCGGCAAAGACGGCGACGGTTTTCTTGCCCATCTCGTTCGCGGCCCGCATGATGCGGATCGCAATCTCGCCCCGGTTTGCAATGAGGATCTTGCTGAATTCGGTCATCGTGGCCATCCTTTCCGGAACGTCACTTTGCAGTTGCAGCAAGGTTTATGACGTTCTCGTGAAGGGGTAAACAACGTAATATTGGGTATCCGCCAGCCTTGGCCGGGCATTCCACCTGCCCTTCTTGTTCAATCCAGACGGATCGGTATGGGCAGATCGCGCAGCGTATGGGTGCCGAGTTGACCCATGTTGGCCTGCAGGTCTTTGGTCAGGATATCAACCAGATGGGCGGGTCCCTCGGCCCCAAGGGCGCCAAGCGCGAAATGCCAGGCGCGGCCCATCATCACGAAATCCGCCCCAAGCGCCAAGGCGCGTATGATGTCCAGCCCGCCTTCGATCCCGCTGTCGAAGATGACAGGCAATTCGGTCGCGTCCCTGATGCGGGGCAGAGCGGCCGCGGTTCCCGGTGCCCCGTCGAACTGTCGGCCCGCGTGGTTCGACACCCAGATGGCATCCACACCCATCGTGGTGAGGCGGGCCGCGTCGTCTGGCCGAGAGACGCCTTTCACGACGAACGTTCCGGACCAGGCGTGCCGCAGCCACGACACGTAATCCCAGTCGGGCGATGTCCGCAGCAGATATCCGACATGGGCGTTCGAGGGCAGGTTTTCCGTCATCCCGGTGCTGTATTTGTCGAGCATCCGCATCCGTGGCATTCCGTTTTGTGCCATACCCAGAGCCCAAGCTGGGCAGGTTGCGATCTGTGCCATCAGCCGCGGCGTGAGGCGTGGAGGATTGGTCAGGCCTGAGCGGGTCTGCCGCTCTCGCCGGGACGCCACGGGTACGTCGACGGTCAGCACCAGCGTCGAGAATCCCGCCGCCCGGGCCCGATCCAGCATATCGGTGCGGATCCCTTCGTCCCGGGGCGGGTACATCTGGAACCATCCGTGGTCGCCGACTGACCCGGCCAGATCCTCGGGTGCGGCAGTGGCTACGGTACTGAGGGTATAGGGGATACCTGCCTTGGCGGCGGCTTTGGCCAGCAGATGCTCGGCATTTGGCCATATCAGGCCCGACATGCCGACGGGCGCAATCCCGAAGGGCAGCGGAAAGGTCTGGCCCAGAAGGGAAACGGAAAGGTCCGGCTCGAATTCGCCATGCAAGATCGATGGCATGAGGCCGACCTGATCGAGGGCGCTACGATTGCGGGCCTTGGTGGCTTCGACGCCGGTGCCGCTGTCGAGGTACTCCCAGACAAATTTCGGAATGCGCCGTTGCGCGCGCGCAGCAAGGTCGGCGATGGCCGGGAAATAGGTCGAACGATCCATTGCCTCAGCCAGACCGGGAAATCCGGTCTAGGTGCAGAGCGAAATGATCAGTTCTATGTAATACATCCATGAGCCGTGGAACTTGATGGCAAGCGCGACCAGGGTCGTCAAGAGGAGAGCTGATGCCGCCAAGGTCCTGAGCCAACGCCCATCGTTGGGGCGGTAGGCCCCCACGACACGCTCGCGCAGCGGGCAGGTGGGGTCTTTGGTCGCCGGCCCGATGACGACAGAGCGCGCCAACGACCCTATTGTCTGGCGGCCCGTTAATGCCATGCGGGCCATGTCGGCCGTGCCGCGATGTGTGATCGTCGTGCTCATACCTTTTACCCTGTCGTTAACCATCTGACACCTTCATCTTGACCCTGATTCTTGGCGGCTTTGTGACCTGCGTTAACTACGTCGTGGTTGAAATCTGCTAATTTTTTGTCAACGCGGATGGAATGAGCGAATTCGGGCCAATTGAACCGGCACGTTGGTTGATGGATCGCTACCGAGGCGTTGCAGCAGCACAGCGGATGTCCGGTTGCGCTGCGGACGGGGCCAGAGGCAAACCTGACGCGTGAGAACATCCCACGAACACGGCTTTTCCTTCAGGCCGCTTCGGGCTAAGTTCCCGGCATGAGCAGCTACGATGAAACCGACGCGTTCGAAGGCGCATCATTGTCGGCCCGGGCGATGGCCGCCCGCCCGACGCCTTACCTCGACGGATTGAACCCGGCGCAGCGGGAAGCGGTCGAACAGCTCGACGGCCCGGTCCTGATGCTGGCGGGTGCGGGGACGGGCAAGACCCGGGCGCTGACTGCCCGGATCGTTCACCTGCTCAACACCGGGCGGGCGCGACCCAACGAAATTCTTGCCGTGACGTTTACGAACAAGGCAGCGCGCGAGATGAAGAATCGCGTTGGGCAGATGCTGGGTCATGCAGTCGAGGGGATGCCATGGCTCGGCACCTTCCACGCCATTTGCGTGAAACTGCTGCGCCGTCATGCCGAACTTGCGGGGCTCAAATCAAACTTCACCATACTTGATACGGACGACCAGCTGCGCCTGCTCAAACAACTCATCGTCGCGGCTGGCGTCGATGAAAAGCGTTGGCCCGCGCGGCAGCTCTCGTCGATCATCGACGGCTGGAAGAACCGGGCCCTCACGCCCGACAAGGTACCAGCGGCGGATGCGGGGGCCTATAACCACAAGGGCCCCGAGCTTTACGCTCAGTATCAGGCCCGGCTGAAAGAGCTGAACGCCTGCGATTTCGGCGATTTGCTGTTGCACATGGTGACGATCTTTCAGACCCATCCGGACGTGCTGGAACAGTATCAGCGCTGGTTCGCCTTCATCCTCGTCGACGAGTATCAGGACACCAACGTGGCCCAATATCTGTGGCTGCGGTTGCTGGCGCAGGGGCACAAGAACATCTGCTGCGTCGGTGACGACGACCAGTCAATCTATGGCTGGCGGGGTGCCGAGGTCGGCAACATCCTGCGGTTCGAAACTGATTTTCCGGGCGCGCATGTGGTCCGGCTGGAACAGAATTACCGCTCGACCCCCCATATCCTGGGTGCTGCGTCCGGTGTGATTGCCGGCAATCAGGGGCGGCTGGGCAAGACGCTCTGGACCGACAAGAACGACGGCGAAAAGATCCGCCTGATCGGCCATTGGGATGGCGAGGAAGAGGCGCGGTGGATCGGCGAAGAGGTCGAATCGGCCCAAAGCGGTACACGCGGCGTGCGCCCCATGACGCTGGATGAGATGGCGATCCTTGTGCGGGCCTCACACCAGATGCGGGCGTTCGAAGACCGTTTCCTGACCATCGGCCTGCCGTACCGGGTCATCGGCGGCCCCCGCTTTTACGAGCGGATGGAGATCCGGGACGCCATGGCCTATTTCCGCGTCGTGGTTTCGCCCGACGACGATCTGGCGTTCGAACGCATCGTCAACACGCCGAAACGCGGCTTGGGTGACAAGGCGCAGCAGACGATCCAGGTGGCGGCGCGGGCAAATGGTGTCAGCCTGGTCGAGGGTGCGCGGCTCGCCGTTGAACAGGGTCTCATCAAGGGCAAGGGCGGCAACGAACTGCGGCAGCTCGTCGACGGGATCGACCGCTGGGGGCGGTTGGTCGGTGCGAAGGATTTGAACCACCTGGAACTGGCTGAGCAGATCCTTGACGAAAGCGGCTACACCGCGATGTGGCAGAACGACAAGACGCCCGAAGCGCCGGGCCGCCTTGAAAACCTCAAGGAACTGGTCAAGGCGCTGGAACAGTTTGAGAATCTGACCGGCTTTTTGGAACATGTCAGCCTGATCATGGACAATGAAACCGATGATGGCGGGGCGAAGGTCAGCATCATGACGCTGCACGCAGCCAAGGGTCTCGAATTCCCGATGGTCTTTCTGCCAGGCTGGGAAGACGGGCTTTTCCCCTCGCAGCGGGCCATGGACGAAGAGGGGATCAAGGGGCTCGAGGAGGAGCGGCGGCTGGCCTATGTCGGCATCACCCGGGCCGAGGAGGTCTGCACCATCTCATTCGCTGCCAACCGGCGCATCTTTGGTCAATGGCAATCGTCGATGGCATCGCGGTTTATCGACGAATTGCCTGAGGATCATGTGGACGTGCTGACCCCGCCCGGCCTTTACGGTGGCGGCTATGGGGCCGTTGGAATGGGCACGTCGCGACTCGATCAGGCGGCGGCTGAGGCCAACGTCTACAACTCGCCCGGATGGCGACGTTTGCAGGCGCGCGCCGGAGAGCGGCCCATGAGCCAGCCGCGTGAAGCCAAGAATGCGGTTATCGATCTGGATGCGATTTCGGCCTTTACCGTCGGCGAGCGGGTTTTTCACCAAAAGTTCGGCTATGGCGCGATCATCGGAATCGAGGGCGACAAGCTGGAGATCGCGTTCGAGAAGGCCGGAACTAAGAAAGTCGTGTCGCGCTTTGTCTCCGGCTGCGACGACATTCCGTTCTAGAGAGAAATAGATTTCCGCTTTGGGCCGGTCGGACGACGCTCCTGCTGCGCAGATCGCCCCGCCCACCGTCCCTTAAATGGGCGTCATTTTCCCCTGCCGCAAAAAAGAAAACGGCGACACCCAGGGAGGAGGAGGGTGCCGCCGCTTCTTTCACCGACCTGGACCAGGGAGGAGGAGGGCCAGGTTCGGCATTCGGTTTGGGAAAAATGCGGCGACACCCAGGGAGGAGGAGGGTGCCGCCGCCAATCACAGATACCTCAGGGAGGAGGAGAGAGGCATCTGATCCCGTTGTTACTCAGCCGTTCGCGGCTTTCTGTGCGGCCTCAAGCGCCACGCCTTTCAGCATGGACCGGCTCAGGCCGAGATCTGCGAGTTCCCGATCGTCGAGCCGACGCAATTCGTGCAGCGTTTCGCGGTAGATCCGACGTTCAGCGTGTTTGTGTGCCGCCGCTTCCAGCAGGGAGGCGCCATATGCAAGGATGCGCTCAACCAGATCGGTGCGGTGCGAAATTCCAGTGGTGTAGGCCATGATGACGTTGCCTCGCGCTCGTTATATTGTTTACAGGCGCTAACATAAGCCAATGCTGCAGCTGCACAATGAAAAGATCGGCAATGCTGCTATGCAGCAAATGCATGAGCGAACGGCCTTGAAACTGTGCAACTTTTTCCCGCCATGGTAGAGAATGCTGACCATCTGGTCGTTAATCATTTTGACCATATGTAATGAAGGCTGATTCACGCGAAATGGAAGGATATGCGCGCATGAAACCGCTTAGGGAAGATGTGATCGAGGCCTTGTCCCGCGTTGCCCTGCCGGATGGCGGTACGCTGGTTTCAAAGGATCTGGTCCGAGCCCTGACGGTTGAGGACGGTGCTGTGCGCTTTGTGATCGAAGCGCCCGACCCTGACGCCGCCAAGAAGATGGAAGCGGTGCGTGCCGTGGCCGAGGAGGCTGTGAGACAGGTGTCGGGGGTCGTGTCGGCCCAGGTGGCGCTGACCGCACATGGACCTGTGAAAAAGGCCCCGCCCAGTCTCAAGATCGGCGGGCATCCCAAGCCGCAGGCGGGGCCGGCCAAACCCGCCGGGGTTGACCGCATACTGGCCATCGGGTCGGGCAAGGGGGGCGTCGGCAAGTCGACCGTTGCCTCGAACCTCGCCGTTGCCCTGGCCAAGGCCGGGCGGAAGGTGGGATTGCTGGATGCTGACATTTACGGCCCGTCCCAGCCGCGCATGATGGGTGTCAACAAGCGCCCGGCAAGCCCCGATGGCAAGACGATCATCCCGCTTCACGCCCATGGGGTGACGCTGATGTCCATCGGTTTCATGCTTGACGAGGCCAAGGCCGTCGTCTGGCGCGGCCCGATGCTGATGGGCGCGCTGCAACAGATGCTGGGGCAGGTGGCCTGGGGTGAACTGGATGTGCTGCTGGTCGATCTGCCGCCCGGAACGGGTGACGTGCAGCTTACATTATGCACCAAGTCGGAGCTGACAGGCGCCATTGTCGTCAGCACCCCGCAGGATGTGGCCCTGCTTGATGCGCGTAAGGCGCTGGACATGTTTGCAACCCTCAAGACCCCTGTGTTGGGGCTGATCGAGAACATGAGCCTGTTTCACTGCCCGCAATGCGGGTTCGAGGCGCATATCTTTGGCCATGGCGGCGTCGCGGCGGAGGCCGAGAAAATTGGCGTTCCTCTGCTCGGCGCATTGCCGATCGACCTCGAAACCCGGCTGGCGGGCGACAGCGGTACGCCTGTTGCGCTTGGGGACGGACCGATGGCAGAGGCTTACGACCGTATTGCGGCGGGCCTTGTGAAGGGGGGCATAGCCTGAGCTGCGGCCAGAGCATCCCATGGGAATTCGTGGGAGATGGCCTTCAGTTTGACGAATCGAGTCGCCCAGGGGGCGTGCTCACACTCCCGATTTGGCCGTAAAACAGCGAAAGACAGGTCACCCGTTGGCTCTGTTGCCGGGAAAAGGCTCAAATTCTGGGAATTCATGGGCCACTGCATCAGGGATTATAGTTCTAGCACATCTAGTGTTCTGAAATAAAGTAGCTACTAAATGAGCGAAGTTGCCCATCGATTATCGCTCATCATTAGCCTGCTGTGTGATACGTAGTCTGGCAGAAAGTATTAAATCCCGCAGAAAACAGTTGATTCCCATGTTTTCCCGTGGCATCCCTTCTCCATCAGATGAGAACGAGCCGGGGCGCTAAACGACCCCAAAAAACTTAGCAGGTTTCATACAGGCACCTCGATTTCATCCGACCAGAGATCCGGCGCGCGAGCGAGCAGACATCCCCCCAGGTGGCGCGCGCGGCTGGACTTCCCCGCAAAGCGGGACGAGGGCGGCGGGTTGATCATTGGCAGCAGATCAACCCGCCGTTTCCATTTTGGGGGATCGCGCAACGGCGCGGCAAAGAGGGACGGACAGGCGTGGCACGCAGGTTCAGAGGCGAGAGCCACCATAAGGTGGATGCGAAGGGCAGGGTGTCTATCCCGGCCTCGTTTCGCCGTGTGCTCGAAGCCGGTGATCCCAACTGGCGCGACGGCGACAACCCAGAACTGGTTATCGTGTACGGCGACCACCGCCGCCGATACCTTGAATGCTATACCATGGCCGCCATCGAAGAGGTGGATGCCAAGATCGACGCCCTCCCGCGCGGCTCGATGGAGCGGAAGATGCTCCAGCGCCTGTTTCACGGTCAGTCCTTCCCAACATCCGTCGATGAAACGGGCCGTTTGGTCCTTCCGGCAAAGCTGCGGGACAAAATCGACCTCACGGGCGAGGCGTTTTTTATCGCCGCCGGTGACACGTTCCAGATCTGGAAGCCCGAAACCTACGAAAGCGAAGAGCTGGCCAAGACGGAGGATTGGTTGGACGAATTGCCCGACGATTTCGATCCGATGGCCTTCCTCGACCAGCGGCAAGAGGGCTGAGCCCATGGCCGCTGCTGCCGCTGCCGTCGATGAACCCCCACATATCCCCGTCTTGCTACGCCCCCTGCTGGCAGCGATCGCCCCGGTTCAGGGGGTCTGGCTGGATGGTACGTTTGGCGCGGGCGGATACACACGGGCGCTTCTCGATGCTGGCGCCGAGCGTGTCATCGCCGTGGACCGCGATCCCGTTGCCTTTGAGATGGCGGCCGGCTGGGCCGATGAATACGGTGACCGGCTGGACATGAACCAAAGCGTGTTTTCCCGGATGGACGAGATCGCGACCGGCTTGGACGGCGTCGTTCTCGATCTTGGCGTCAGTTCGATGCAGCTCGATCAGGCCGAGCGCGGCTTTTCGTTCATGCATGACGGACCGCTCGACATGCGGATGAGCCAGGAGGGCGTTTCAGCCGCCGATGTGGTGAACGAGGCCAGCGAGGCCGATCTCGCTGATATCATCTTCCTCTACGGTGAGGAGCGTGCGGCGCGGCGTATTGCGAAAGCCATTATGAGAGTGCGCGCGGAGGCACCGTTTGAGACGACATTGCGGTTGGCCGACGTGGTGTCTGGCTGCCTGCCACGGCAGAAGCCGGGTCAGTCTCATCCGGCGACACGGACCTTTCAGGCCCTGCGCATCTTTGTGAACGATGAATATGGCGAGCTTTATCGGGGTCTCATGGCGGCCGAACGTGCACTGGCCCCGGGCGGGAAGCTGGCGGTGGTCACCTTTCACTCGGTCGAGGATCGGATGGTCAAACGGTTCCTGACCGCCCGTTCCGGCGGAGGAGGGCGCGCCAACCGCTATGCCCCCGAAGCCGAAGAAAAGCCTGCGCAATTCATTCTGCTCAGCCGCAAGGCCATCGGCCCGGACGATCAGGAACTGGCCGAGAACCCACGCAGCCGGTCGGCCAAACTGCGGGTGGCGCAGCGCACCGACGCGCCCGCCGGATCAATTGAACCCAAAGCGCTCGGGATGCCTCAATTCAAGGGAGCTATGTAATGCGTACCATTTTGTTTGTTCTGACCACGCTCAGCGTCATCGGTCTTGCCTTCTGGGCCTATCACGAGAACCACGCAACCCGCGAGGCCTTGAATGAAACCGAACGCCTGCATCATCAGATTCAGACCGCACACACACGTCTTGCTGTTCTGCGTGCCGAATGGGCCTATCTGAACCGTCCGGACCGTTTGCGCGAACTGGCGGATCTCAATTTTGACCGGCTGGGTCTTTTCCCATTGCATCCCGATCAGTTTGGCCATGTGTCACAAGTTGCCTTTCCGCCCGATCCCGATCTGTCGATTGTCAACGCGGTCGAAGTCGCCAATCTGGAGGGCGATGAATGATCCGCACGCCGCTTCGACCGCTGGCCCGGATCCTGTCGGCCCGTGCGGCCGGACAGAACCCGGACGTGATCGAAAAGGAAAACACGCGCCAGCGGCATGAAGAAATGCGTGACCGGCTGCGGCAGCGGGCCGAAGGGCGGCTTTTGGTGCTTGGCATCTTCTTTGTCTGCGCGTTCACAATCGTTGGCGGCCGCATGGCGGTACTTGCCACGTCAGAGCCGGTCGAGCCCCGCGCCAGCGCGCCCGGTGCTGCGATCAGCGCCGCGCGCGCCGATATCGTCGATCGGCACGGGCGTATTCTGGCGACGAACTTCGAAACACATGCGCTTTATGCCCAACCCCCGCTGATGATCGACCCCGAGCGGACTGTAGCGGATCTGGTCAGCATTTTCCCGGATCTCGACGCGGATCGTCTGCGCAAGGATTTCACCGGCAATCGCAAATTCGTCTGGATCAAGCGCAAGATCAGCCCCGAGCAAATGCAGGCGGTGCACGACATCGGCGATCCGGGTCTGCTGTTTGGCCCGCGCGAGATGCGGCTTTATCCCAACGGCAAACTCGCCGCACACGTTCTGGGCGGTGCGTCCTTCGGCAAAGAGGGTGTAAGCGCCGCCGAAGTTGTTGGGGTGGCGGGCATTGAAAAGTACTTTGACGACCGCCTGCGCGATCCGGCTCTTGCCAATCAGCCGCTTCAATTGTCGCTCGATCTGACCGTGCAGGCGGCAGCCGAACGGGTTCTTTACGGCGGGATGCGCCTGATGAACGCCAAGGGGGCGACATCGATTCTGATGGACGTGCATACGGGCGAGGTCATTTCGGTCGTGAGCCTTCCGAATTTCGACCCGAACGACAGGCCACGCCCGGTCCTGACGGGTGATCAGTCGGACAGCCCGCTGTTCAATCGCTCGGTGCAGGGCGTCTATGAACTCGGCTCGACCTTCAAGATTTTCACCGCCGCTCATGCGATCGATCTGGGCGTCGTCAATCCGTCCACCGTGATCGATATCAAGGGGCCGCTGCGCTGGGGCAAGTTCCGCATCCGCGACTTCCGGAACTACGGTGACGAGCTTTCGGTCGAAGAGATCATCGTCAAATCGTCGAATATCGGCACCGCGCGGATCGCCCAGATGATCGGAGCGGACCGGCAGCAGGACTTCCTGCGGCAGCTCGGTATGTTCGAGGCTACATCTTTCGAGATCGTTGAGGCCGCGACGGGCAAGCCGCTCTTGCCGCGCAAATGGTCGGAGCTGTCGGCGATGACGATTTCCTACGGCCACGGTCTCAGCACTTCGCCGATGCATCTTGCGGCGGGCTATGCCGCCATCGCGAATGGCGGCCACAGGATCGCGCCAACCATCCTGCGGCAAAGGGGGCCCCGGTTGGGGCATCGGGTCATGAGCGAAAGCGCCGCGCGGGCCGCGCGATTGATGCTGCGCAAGGTGGTCCGGGAAGGGACGGCCAGTATGGGCGACGTTGCGGGTTATGCCGTCGGTGGCAAGACGGGCACCGCAGACAAACCCAAACCGCGCGGCGGGTATTACGAGGAAAAGGTGATCGCGACCTTCGCCACCATGTTCCCGGCCCACGATCCGAAATATGTGCTGGTCGTCACGCTGGACGAGCCGGTCGAGACCAGCGGCGAAGAACCGCGGCGCACTGCGGGCTGGACCGCCGTGCCCGTCGCGGCCGAGATGATCACCCGCATTGCACCCCTTCTGGGCTTGCGGCCTGACGTTGAACCCCGTGTCTTGATTGATATACAACTGACGAGCAGCCAATAAGGCAGAAAATCACCGACATGCCCCCTCGAAACATCCCTCTTTCGGCGCTTGGCTTGACCGCAAGAGGCGGTGCGAACCCCGTGATCACCGGGCTCGCGGTGGACAGTCGCCGGGTCAAGCCGGGATACCTCTTTGCGGCGATGCCGGGCAGCCGGATGCATGGGGCCGAGTTCATCGAATTCGCGCTGCGGATGGACGCAGCGGCGGTGCTGACCGATCCCGATGGGGCGGCCATGGCGGGGGATGTCCTGGCAGGTTCAAAGGTCGCCATCGTCGTCACCGACGCGCCGCGCGAGGCGCTCAGCCGGGCGGCTGCGCTTTGGTACGGCGCCCAGCCCGAAACGATGGTCGCGGTCACCGGAACAAACGGTAAGACCTCCGTCGCTTCCTTCGTCCAACAAATCTGGTCGGCGCTTGGTCACCCGGCCGTCAATCTGGGCACCAACGGGGTCGAGGGCGACTGGAACGCACCACTGGCTCATACCACGCCGGAACCGATCACGCTGCATCGCGTGCTGGCCGAAGCCAAAGCCGTCGGTATCACCCATGCCGCGATGGAGGCGTCCTCCCATGGTCTTGATCAGCGCAGGCTCGACGGGGTGATGCTCAAGGCCGCCGGTTTTACCAATTTCTCGCAGGATCATCTGGATTATCACGAAAGCTTCGACGCCTATTTCGATGCCAAGGCCGGCCTGTTCGCCCGTGTTCTGTCAGAGGATGGAACAGCGGTTATCAACATCGACGACCCAAGGGGCGTCGACATGATGGCCATGGCCAAGGCGCGGGGCCAAAGCATCATCACGGTCGGGCGGGATAGCGGAGATTTGCGCCTCAGCGGACAGCGCTTCGATGCAACGGGCCAGGACATCCGGTTGACCTATCAGGCCAAGACGGCGCAGGTACGTCTGGCGCTGATCGGGGGCTTTCAGGCCGAGAACGTGATGGTCGCCGCTGGATTGGTCATTGCCTGCGGCGGTACCTTTTCCGACGTGGTCGAGGTGTTGCCGGGGCTTGAGACCGTGCGTGGCCGCATGCAACTGGCCGCCCGGCGCAGCAACGGCGGATCGGTCTTTGTGGATTACGCCCACACCCCGGATGCGGTCCGGACCGCGTTAAAGGCTTTGCGGCCCCACGTGATGGGCCGCCTGATCGTGGTTTTGGGGGCAGGCGGGGATCGTGACCGGGGCAAACGCCCCCTCATGGGGGCTGCGGCTGGCGAAAATGCCGATGTGGTATTTGTCACCGACGACAATCCGCGCAGCGAAGACCCGGCAACCATCCGGGCCGCCGTGATGGAAGGCGCGCCGCAGGCGACCGAGGTCGGGGACCGCGCCGAGGCGATCCTGCGCGCGGTTGATGCGCTCGAGACGGGCGACGCCCTGCTCATCGCGGGCAAGGGACACGAAACCGGGCAGGTTGTGGGCGATGCCATCCTGCCGTTCGATGATACAGAGCAGGCCAGCGTGGCCGTCGCCGCGCTTGAGGGGCGGCTCGCATGACGCTCTGGACCGCAGAAGAGGCTGCGCGGGCAACCGGCGGGACGGCGACAGGTAACTGGGCCGCGACCGGCGTCTCGATCGATACCCGGACGTTGCAGGCGGGTGATGTGTTCGTCGCGCTGAAGGCCGCGCGGGACGGCCACGATTTTGTGGCGCAGGCGTTTGAAAAGGGGGCTGCTGCCGCGCTGGTGACCCATCGACCGGACGATGTGGCCGATGATGCGCCATTGCTGATTGTCGACGACGTGCAGACCGGGCTCGAAGCCTTGGGACGGGCTGCGCGGGCCAGAACCGCAGCGAAGGTCGTGGCCATCACCGGTAGCGTGGGCAAGACATCGACCAAAGAGATGCTGCGTGCAATTCTGGCCGATCAGGGCCGAACCCATGCGAGTGTGGCAAGTTACAACAACCACTGGGGCGTGCCCCTTACCCTGGCCCGGATGCCGCGTGACACCGAATTTGCGGTGATCGAGATCGGCATGAACCACCCCGGCGAGATCGCGCCGCTTGCGCGCCTTGCCCGGCCCCATGTCGTGCTTGTGACAACCGTCGCCTCAGCCCACCTGGCAGCCTTTGATGACGTCGCCGGTATTGCTGTCGAAAAGGCATCGATCATGGAGGGGCTGGAGCCTGATGGCATCGGTGTGCTCAACGCCGATTGCGATACGGCTGACATCCTCACAGGTACGGCGCAAGAGCTTGGGGTTCGATACATCACATTCGGGCTGGATGAGGCTGACTTCAAAGCTTCCGCGGTCACGTTTAAACGCGACGCCACCATTGTGGAGGCCGCGGCGCAGGAAATACCGCTGCTTTACAAGGTGTCTGCGGCGGGGCGGCACTTCGCGATCAATGGTCTGGGGGCGCTGGCGGCAGCGTCCGCTCTGGGCGCCGATCTCGCGCTGGCTGCTCAAAGCCTGGGACGCTGGCGGCCTGTCGATGGGCGCGGGGTGCGCGAGGTTATCGTGCTTGACCCGCTCGAACCCGCATTTTCCCTCGAGTTGATCGACGACAGTTACAACGCAAATCCTACGTCCATGGCCGCCGCCCTCGATGTGCTCGCCGCGGCGGATGTGGTCAACGATGTCGGTCGTGTGAGCAAGGGGCGGCGCATCGCTTTTCTGGGTGATATGAAAGAGTTGGGCGGTGAAGCTGATAAAATGCACGAAGCGTTGTCCAGCCTGCCTGCGATCCAGTCCATCGACCGGGTGCATTGCATAGGCCGCCATATGCGCGCCCTCTACGATGCCCTGCCGGACCATCGGCGGGGGGTGTGGACAGAAACAGCCGAAGAGATGGCGCCCCGCGTGGCCTCCCGTCTCGACAGCGGTGACGTGGTACTGGCCAAGGGATCGCTGTCGATGCGCCTTGCCGTCATCGTTGACGCCATCCGAAAAATGGGTCATCCGCTCGGCCCCGAAGAACAACAAGAACAGAATTAGAGGCCGGTCAGATGCTCTATTGGCTCACTGCTTTGTCGGATGGCGGCGATTTCTTTAACCTCTTCCGCTACATCACGTTTCGGGCCGGTGGCGCATTCCTGACCGCACTTGTCTTCGGGTTCATCTTCGGCAAGCCGCTGATCGCGGTGCTGCGCAAGCGGCAGGGCAAGGGGCAGCCGATCCGTGGCGACGGCCCCGAAGCGCATTTTGCCAAGGCCGGGACGCCAACCATGGGCGGGCTGCTCATCGTCGGGGCCTTGTTGACGGCCACGCTGCTCTGGGCGCGGCTCGACAATCCGTTCGTCTGGATCGTGCTCTTTGTCACGGTCACCTTCGCCATCATCGGGTTCGCGGATGACTACGCCAAAGTGTCGAAACAGACCACCGCCGGCGTGCCGGGGCGATTGCGCCTGCTGCTGGGCCTCGTCATCGCGGGCATCGCCGCCTGGCTCTCGGCCCAGGCCCACCCGGAGGCGCTTCAGAACCAGCTCGCCTTACCCGTCTTCAAGGACACGCTGATCAATCTGGGGCTCTTCTTCGTGCCCTTCTCGATCATTGTGATCGTGGGATCCGCCAACGCGGTCAACCTCACAGACGGGCTCGACGGGCTGGCGATCATGCCCGCCATGATTGCGGGCGGGACGCTCGGCATCATCGCCTACGCCGTGGGGCGCGTGGACTTCACCGAATATCTCGACGTCCATTACGTGCCCGGCACGGGTGAGCTTTTGATCTTCACCGCCGCACTCTTTGGCGGCGGGCTCGGGTTTCTCTGGTACAACGCGCCCCCCGCCGCCGTCTTCATGGGCGACACCGGATCACTGGCGCTCGGCGGTGCACTCGGCGCCATCGCGGTGGCGACCAAGCACGAACTGGTGCTGGCCGTTGTCGGCGGGCTCTTCGTGGTCGAGGCGCTCAGCGTCATCATCCAGGTCCTCTACTTCAAACGGACGGGCAAGCGGGTCTTCCTCATGGCGCCGATCCACCACCATTATGAAAAGAAGGGCTGGGCGGAGCCGCAGATCGTCATCCGCTTCTGGATCATCTCGCTGATCCTGGCGATGATTGGGTTGGCCACCCTGAAGGTGCGCTAACGGGCGTCCTGCAAAGCAGGGCGACCAGTGCGTGGCAGGCTCGTTTGCAAAGCAAAAGATGCCCAGAGCGGCACCCGGAAGCAGTAGCGCGCCCCCCGTCTCAAAAACGATGAGAACAGCACCCGGCAGCAGCAACACTGCCGCGCAGCGTCGGGCCGCGGTGCGGCGATCAAACGGTCGTTCTATGGCACTTTATGGCTAGCATTTGCCTGCGCGGTTCAAGCGATGAGCAAACCCCAAACAATCGCCGTGCCGAGGGGGCGGCCCGGCGATGCGCGGCGGCGCGATGCGCCTTGATTCCGCGCACTTGACCTACTCTCCACCTCCCTCCCGGCGGCAACGCCCTAGGCGCATTCCTCATCTCTTGGCACATCGCGCAAAACGGGTATTATTACCTTCATTGACACAAGGTGATTTGACGTGAACCCATTCCGTTTCGATTGGTGGCGAGACGAAAACAACCGCGATGGGGCAACTGCCGTAACCGGTATCGCAAAGGTTGTGGTGCCCGCTGCGCTGGCTGTCGGTGTCGGCATGGCCGGATGGTTCGG
>JBCBKL010000022.1:0-64156 GCA_038521825.1 Pseudomonadota bacterium
CGTAGTCCGCGTGGCCCGGGCAGTCGACATGGGCATAGTGACGGTTGTCCGTCTCGTATTCCACGTGCGCCGTCGAGATCGTGATGCCACGCGCCTTCTCCTCCGGAGCACCGTCAATCTGGTCATAGGCCTTGAAATCGCCGAAATACTTCGTAATCGCCGCCGTCAACGTCGTCTTGCCATGATCCACGTGACCAATCGTGCCAATGTTCACATGCGGCTTCGTGCGTTCAAACTTTTCCTTTGCCATTCGTCAGGCGCCCTTTTTTAAGGTTGATGAACCGGATTATCCGGAATTTTCTCCGCGCGGCATCTATTGCTAAAGAAAGGGAAAATCAAGCGGCGTTCTGGCGGATGTCACAGCTTCGATGCTTGCCAAGAGACTGCGGAGCCAGTCAGCTCTCTTCGTCGGGCGCCTCATAGGGTGGCTGCGGCGCCGCACCGGGCACGAACCAGTCCGCATTCTTGTGGTTTTTAACCAGATAGCGTTCGATCGCCTTAGCTGCGTTTTCAGACAGTTGGGTCAGCTGCTCGTCGGCGGACAGGGTATAGCCTGACCCTATGAAAGCACCCGACCCGAGACTTTCGATGACCGCGATCTGCTCAGGCTTTTCGTTCAGTTTCTTATTCAGCTCATCGCTCCATACGGTGAGGTTGATAATCATCACCGACTTCGGCGACACGACCAGCGGTACACCGGGGGCGGCAAGCACGTAGCCCTCGACCGAGACCCCGAAATGATAGAGCCCGTCGCCGGTGTATCGTCCAAACCGATCGGCAAGTGCACCGGTCATCGCGGCCTTGATTTTATCCTCGGAGGCTCGGCGGCTCAGCGGGCCCATCTGCGCCTTTGAGGCGACGACGACGTTATGACCCAACTTGAAATCGCCCAAGGCCACCGGCGCTTCGTCAAGATCTCGCGTCGCGCTACAGGCGCTCAGCCCGAAGAGCACCAGAAAAACCAGTAAGAACCGTACCATGCCCTGCCCCATTTTTTTCGATGGCCAAAGTCCTAGCGTAGCGCGTCATCAGGCGCAATTGCCTGACCACCAACCCCACTTATATCACTGACTGAGGGGAGAATTCGCCGATGCCTGATACCATCCAACTAAGACCGACGCCCGTTAAAGTGCCGCTAGTGAACGAGGCCTGGGGCATCATGAAAAGCCTTCAGATGGCCCGCAAGAACGTCTTGCGTATCATCCCAGAGATCGCGACGACACAACCGATGGTCTCGGGCAAGACCGGTACCCGCTGGCACATGGTTATGGATCCCGAGGCGATCCGGACGATGCTGCTGGACCGGCTTGACGACTACCCGAAATCGCTGGTGACCAAAAACCTGCTGCGCCCCGCCGTGGGGGAATCTCTTTTTATCGCAGAGGGGGCGCACTGGCGCTGGCAAAGACGGGCCGCCGCACCTGTCTTTTCATTCCGCAACGTGATGAACCTCGCGCCAATCATGACAGGGGCCGCAGAAAGATGTGTCGAGCGGATTGAGGCGGCCGGACCGCGGGCGATCAACATGCTGGACGAGATGACCACGACGACCTTTGACGTCATCGCAGACGTCACACTCTCTGGCGGCGACAGCTTTGACCGGGCTGGCGTGCACAACGCGATCGAGGATTATCTGCGTGACGCCGGCAGGATCTCGTTCCTCGACATCCTCGGTGCGCCGGATTGGATCCCCCGCCCCGCGCGTCTGGTCACTGGCCGGGCAATGCGTGAAACGAAAAAAATGGCCGACAGGGCGATCGAATCCCGTGTCGCCCGGGGTACCGAAGGTGTGCCGGATCTACTTGATCTGTTGCTTGCGGGAGAGGACCCGGAGACCAAGCGAAAGATGAACACGGCTGAGCTGCGCGACAACCTGCTGACCTTCATCGTTGCCGGGCATGAGACAACCGCACTGACACTAGCGTGGTCTCTCTATCTGCTCGCCTTCGACCAGGAGGTCCAGGACCGGGCGCGGGCCGAGGCCAAAGATGTTCTGGGCGATCGGGCGGCGACCGGAGCGGATGTCGAGAAGCTGAAATTCATTCGCCAGATCGTTGACGAGGCGCTGCGGCTCTACCCGCCTGCTGGTGTCGTCTCTCGCACAGCTCAGAAGGCTGATACGCTCGGCGGGCGGGAAGTTCGGCCGGGCGATACCGTCATGATCCCGATCTACGCGCTGCACAGGAACTACCGTCTCTGGGACGAACCGGACGCTTTCATACCGGATCGGTGGGAAGACGGTCGCCCCGTCGACCGCTATGCCTATCTGCCGTTCGGGGACGGGCCACGCATCTGCATCGGATCATCCTTTGCGCTGCAGGAGGCCGTGATCATTCTTGCCTCCCTTGTCGCCCGGTTTCGTTTCACAGCCGTCGAGGGGCTTCAGCCCGACCCGGTGATGATCCTCACCCTACGCCCCGATGGCGGGGTATGGCTGACTGCTGAACGGGTCTGAACCACAACACCCTCCCTTGACATCGCGCCCGTACTGCGTCGCAGTCAGGCGCAAACCAAGGGGGAGCAGCCAGCATGAAATCAAGCACGCGCGTCGTCGTCATCGGCGGCGGGATCGCCGGGTGCTCAACGCTCTACCATCTGACGCAAGAAGGCTGGACCGATGCTGTGCTGGTCGAGCGGGACGAGTTGACATCGGGCACGACGTGGCACTCCGCAGCGCAGGTCACCAATTTCGGCATGACCCAAACAATGATCGGGCTCAAAAGCCATTCGATCCGCCTTTACAAAGAACTCGCTGACGATCCCGATTACCCAATCAATTATCACCACGGCGACGGTGGTCTTCGGCTGGCCAACACCGAGGCCCAGATGGATGGCTACCGGCATTTTGCCAGCGTGGCCAAATGCATGGGGGTCGCATTCGAGGTGATCGACGCACACGAATGCGCGCGGCGACATCCGCTGATCTCGACCGATAATCTGATCGGGGGACTTTGGGACCCGCTCGACGGCGATATTGACCCCGCCCAACTATGCCAAGCGCTTGCGCGGCGGGCGCGAAAAGCGGGGGCCGAGGTCTATCGGCACACCCCTGTTAAGGGGCTGACGCAACACTCGGATCACAGCTGGACGGTCCATACAACCAAAGGCGACATCGCTTGCGAGATCGTGGTCAACGCGTGCGGCTATCGGGTGAACGAAGTTGGTGCGATGATGGGCGTTCAGCATCCCGTCATGTCGATGGAACACCAGTATTTCCTGACCGAACCGATACAGCAGATCATTGATGCCGGTCACCGGATGCCGCTTATCCGCTGCCCGATCGCTGACTTTTATTCCCGGCAAGAGAAAAACGGACTCCTGCTGGGGTTCTACGAGCAAGATTGCAAGACCTGGGGCATGGACGGGATCGACCCGAACTTCACCAATGCGCTCTGCCCCAATGACCTCGACCGGGTAACCGACGTGCTCGAAGGTGCCTTTGCTCGGATGCCCGCCCTGATGGATGTCGGGATCCACACGGTTGTTAACGGCCCGATTACCTACACTATTGACGGCGCGCCACTGGTGGGGCCGATCCCGGGCAAGCGGAATGCCTATTGCATTATCGGGCTCCGCGCAGGCCTTGGCGAAGGCGGCGGACATGGGTGGCTGTTGGCGCAACAGATCGTGCATGGCGAGGCGTGTTACGACACCTGGGTCCTGGATCCCCGCCGCTTCACCGGCCACGCGAACGTAGAATTGACGGCGCTGAAAGCTGTCGAAGACTACCAGAACGAGTTCCGATTCCATTTCCCGAATGAGCATCGCCCTGCTGGTCGGCCGGCCAAAACGACGCCGCTAACACCCATCCTCGCAGTCGAAGGGGCCGAGTTTGGTGTGGTCAGTGGTTGGGAGCGGGCGGCATATTTCAAACCGACAAGCGATTTCACCGAAACGCTCGGCTATCGTTTCAACGAAGCATTCGACGTCGTCGCGCGTGAGGTTCAGGCGGTTCAGAACAGCGTCGGCCTGTGTGAGGTGAATGGCTTCAACCGGATCGAATTGGCCGGACCGGGCGTGCACGACTTCCTCGACCGGATGATCTGTGGCCAGGTACCCCGGAAACCCGGAAGGGTTGGGCTTGGCTATCTGCTCAACCATCATGGCAAGGTGAAAGCCGAAGCAACCATCGCCAACCTCCCAGACGGTCACGTCTGGTATGGCTCTGCGGCGGCTTCGGAATATCATGACCGCGACTGGCTCTATGCTCACCTTCCTGAAGATGGCAGCGTCACCATGCGATCGTTGACGAATGATTGGACGATCCTGGTGCTCGCCGGCCCGAAAGCACGAGACGTCCTTTCGACCGCATCGCGAGGCGACTGGTCAGCCGGCGCGTTCCCATGGCTGTCGGTACGTAAGGCCTATGTCGGCATCGCGCCCGCCATCGTCATGTCGGTCAGTTTTTCGGGCGAACTGGCCTATGAGATCCACGTGCCAAACGCTCATCTCTACGCCGCTTATCTTGCTTTGCGTGGGGCGGGCGACCAGCATGGCCTGACCCTCTTTGGGAGCGAAGCCGTCGAGTCCATGCGGCTTGAAAAAGGGTACCGCCACTGGAAGGCCGACCTGATAACCGAGTTCACACCCTTTGAAAGCGGGCTCGGCCGATTTGTGAACATGGAAAAGGATTTCATCGGTAAGGACGCGCTGCGCGAGCAAACGCTCTCGCGGACCTTTGTCACCCTCTCGCTCGAGTGCGACCACGCACATGCCCAACCTGGAACGGCGATCACGGATGGTGATGAGGTGGTCGGCACAGTAACCTCGGGCGGTTGGGGCCACCGAACAGCGCTTAATATCGCCATGGGCTTCGTGATGCCGGGTAACGATCAAATCGGCCGTCGTTTTGATGTCGAGGTTATCGGTGACAGGATCCCAGCACACATCATAGCATTCAACCCATACGATCCGAAAAACACCCTACAGAGGATGTAAGGATTTTCAGTTTATGCGATCACTGGGGCATTGGTAATTGAAAGACCCTGAACGCCAATCATCGCACGCGCGTTTCTTCGTGTCTGGTTCAAGCAGGCACGTTAACCATCCTTTTATTTTCTGCATCTGATCTTCAAATCTAACCTTAGGTCAAGTATCGCTAAGCGTGTAATCTGACGCTAAAGTGCGGCTAATAAGGGTACGAGTGAAATGATTGATCAACTGGTTCATAACGACAGCACACAAATTCAAACATCTGAGGGCACACTGATTGCGCTCAAATCTGCGCTGATGAACATCTGCCGCAAAGAAAATGATCCAGACACGAAGGCAATGATTACGGTTCTGGTTAAAGCCTGCGACGAAGCAATCGACCTCATAAATCCGTAGTCTGACCTGAGTCTTGGCGATCCCTGAAGGACTCGAACCCTCAACCTGCTGATTAGAAGTCAGCTGCTCTATCCAGTTGAGCTAAGGGACCGCACGGCGCTTTCATGCGCCATGCGGAAAGCAAGATCAACCGGCGGGTTGCGCCCGCCGTTTCGTCAGACCCATTCCGGCAACAGCCGTCAGCAGAAACGCCGCGCTCAGCGGCAGGGGCACCGGCGCTGGTCCGGGTTCTGAGACTGAGGGGCCAAAGCCGTTCCCGACGAAAGGCGAAAGTGACAGCGAAAAGAGTGTGTCCATCGCCGGGCACGCCGTCCCAAGAACCTGCAGGCACTGTTCGCCGTAAAGCTGGTCAAAGCGCGCTTGATCGAAGCTGAACACAGGATCGACCACAGCCTGCGCCGAAGCCGTCACCGAGATGTTCTGCGGCAATTTCAGCAATGCATCTACGTTCGAGGTTGCGGTTTTGCCGATGTACAGATCCTGGCCCACCTGGATGTCGGCGCCAAAGCTCGTGGTTTTGAGCCTGTCATCGAGATCCTGGAACGTTGTGCCGTCACTGCGGGCATTCACGCTCTCCGAAAACAGAACATCCGTTAGGCTCGCATCAAAATCCAAGCCACCCGCATCGTTGACACTGATCGGTGCGACCGACGCCAGCACCGAAGCAGAGCCGCGCGCGACGAGAGCGATGTCGGAAAAATCACCGGGCGTCACCGAGGCCTCCATATCTGCGAGGATCGTGACAGAGATTGGTGCAAAATCGATCATCAGCCCCAATGCGGATCCGTCGATGCGGTTGAGCTTGGCCTGATACGCCAGCGCGCCGCTGGCTGCCGCATCCGCCCGTCGGTTATTGCGCGTGTCCTGCGCGCGCTCAATGTTGACTTCCGCTTGGGTCTGAATTTCAGGCGACACGCCAAGGTTGGGCACTGTGACCAAAGCCTCGGAGTCAGCATTTGCGGAATAGAAAAACCGATCCGGACCGGCCATTGCCTCAAAACCGGTGCTGTCAGGCATGCCAGCCTGCAGTTGCTGACCGCTGACCGATCCTGAAATGGATGTGAAGCCTTCCGACACTCCGGCATTCACCGTTCGGCGATCCGGAAGATTCACATCCCGCTGCTGCCCGGATGGGAGCTCGACCGAAGTCCGTACAAAAACCGAGGCTTCAGCCTGCTGATCCGGCAGCGGCAGCGGCCCACCCGGAAGAATTTCTACGGTTGCGGCTTGTGCAATTGAAATTGTTGCGGCTGTGGCAAAGAGCGATGCAAGAATAAAACGCATGAAACTACTCCCCAAAGTTATGAGGAAAATATTCCGGTTTTGTAACGCGAAGAAGAAAGTTCAAACCTGTTTGAGCGCAAATTTGGATGAAGCCTACGAAAAAGCCATTACCTCAATTCAGTGAGTCCAAGCGCCCCGACGATTGGTAGCAAAATTCTCACCATAGCCGCCCGCGCGAATGTTAGGTTTGCGCTTGTGCGGTTCCTTGACGATGGCGTCGATGCCGTTCTCGCGAGCGTAATCGATGGCCTCTTCCTTAGTGTCAAAGTTCAGCCGGACCTGACTTTGCGTATCGCTGGACGATGTCCAACCCATTAGGGGATCGACCGCTCTGGCCGAAGCGGGCGCATATTCCAATACCCAATGTTTGGTCTTTGCCGCGCCCGATGACATCGCGGTCCGGGCGGGTTGGTAGATGCGTGCGCGCATGACGTTGGCTCCGTTGAACGACACCGACTATATCGACAATCCGCGGCCTGTGGGCAAGTCGCGTTTTGCCTCACTTTTCGTCATTATCGTGGTGGCTTCCAGATCAGCGCCTTATGTCGCGCTCTCGGGCGCCTCCCCCGTCAGCCAGGCCCAGAAGCTGAGAACGATGGCGGATCCAGATATAATGGTCATGACCGTCCCGGGAAAAAAGCGGACAAAACCGGGAAAATCGACGAACAGGAGATATCCCAGATCGGCAAAGCCGCCGATGATGGCTGTCACCCAGATCCACGTGATGCTACCCCGCCAGATCAGGATCGCGCCGATGACGGTCGCCACACCGAACCACAGCAAGTTCCACCCGTGCTGGTTCAGGATACCTCCCACAGCGGCATGATAGTCCGCAGCCAAAAGCTCTGCATCGACGGCATCGGCAATCGCGGCAAAGCCTCCTGCTGCGTCCGTCGACAGAACGATCACCCCGGCAAGGGCATGGACAAGGCCCCAGATCACCCAAAGAACAGCTGCCAGCTTCAGCGCAAGGCCACGCGGATCCGTCATATCAATCTCCTTCATCGGTGATGGCGTTCGTTCCGCCATGCCGAGAATTGCTCCCCGCTGACGAACTCATTATGTTGACTTGATCCACTAACTATTTTGTGGATTTTGTCAACAAAAACGAGCCATGCCTGATAACGAAATCGCCCGGCTGACGGACCGCCTGATGCGGCGCATCCATGCCGCCTTAAACGCCAAAGCCGCTGAATTCGACACTTATCGCCTTGGCCCGGGTGGTGGGATCATCCTCCTCACCCTTGCGGAAATCGAACCGGCAAAGGTCCACGAGCTTGTCGGCAGAATGGCCCGCGACAAGTCGCAAATGACTCGAGCAATCAAGGCGCTAGAGGCAAAGGGCCTGATCGAACGACAAGATGATCCGCGCGATGCGCGGGTCAGCGTGCTCAAGCTTACCGATGAAGGAGGCAAGGCCGTCGGCGCCATCGAGGCGGCCGTATCGGACGCTCTGGCAGTCATCCTGGCCCCGCTATCTACCACAGAAAAAGAAACGCTACGTGGCCTGTTGAAGCGGATTCACGACGTTTAATATCTTGGGCAAAGCAGCCTTGCTGCCGTGAGACACACCAGAATTACTGCCAATTACTGTCAGCAATTCCTTCTCACCCCTTGAACCCCGTGCGCATCCCCTCAACTCTTGTCAGGAAAGCGAGTCTGCCCATGCCCTACGCCCATCCCGACAAATCCGCATCCGCGCTGGCCAACCCGGCCGAAGACGTGCGGACCCGCCTCAAGCTTGAGGGCGGCAAGCGCTTCGTAATGCACACCGAATTCCAACCGGCGGGTGACCAGCCGACGGCGATTGCCGAACTGTCCGAGGGGGTCAACGAGGGTGAACGCAATCAGGTTCTGCTTGGAGCAACGGGGACAGGCAAGACATACACCATGGCCAAGGTAATCGAAGAAACCCAGCGGCCGGCGATCATCCTCGCCCCGAACAAAACGCTCGCAGCTCAGCTTTACGGTGAATTCAAAGGGTTCTTTCCCGAAAACGCGGTCGAGTATTTCGTCAGCTACTACGACTACTACCAACCCGAAGCCTACGTGCCGCGCAGCGACACCTATATCGAGAAGGAATCCCAGATCAACGAACAGATCGACCGCATGCGCCACTCGGCCACGCGGGCGCTGCTCGAACGGGATGATGTGATCATCGTCGCGTCGGTCTCGTGCATTTACGGCATCGGCAGCGTTGAGACCTACGGGGCCATGACCCAGGACCTCAAGATCGGCAAGATCTACGACCAGCGGCAGGTGATGGCCGATCTGGTCGCCCAGCAATACCGGCGCAACGATCAAGCGTTTCAAAGGGGCAGCTTCCGCGTGCGGGGCGACAGCCTCGAAATCTTCCCCGCCCACCTCGAAGATCGCGCGTGGAAACTGTCATTCTTTGGTGAGGAATTGGAAAGCATCACCGAATTCGATCCGCTCACAGGCGAAAAATGCGACACGATGGAACACATCCGGGTCTACGCCAATTCGCACTACGTCACGCCCAAACCCACGATGAACCAGGCCATCGTCGGCATCAAAAAAGAACTGCGGATCCGGCTCGATCAACTGGTCGGCGAAGGCAAGCTGCTCGAAGCGCAGCGGCTTGAACAGCGCACGAATTTCGACCTCGAAATGCTCGAGGCGACAGGCGTCTGCAACGGGATCGAGAACTATTCGCGCTATCTGACCGGCCGCGCCCCAGGGGAACCGCCGCCCACCCTCTTTGAATTCATCCCTGACCATGCCATCGTCTTCGCCGATGAATCCCACGTCTCGGTCCCCCAGATCGGCGGGATGTACAAGGGCGACTACCGCCGCAAGTTCACGCTGGCCGAACACGGCTTTCGATTGCCCTCCTGCATGGACAACCGCCCCCTCAAGTTCGAGGAATGGGATGCCATGCGCCCCCAATCCGTCTTCGTTTCAGCAACCCCCGCCACCTGGGAGATCGACCAAGCCGGGGGCGTCTTCACCGAACAGGTGATCCGCCCCACCGGGCTTCTGGATCCGCCAGTCGAGATCCGCCCGGTGGAAATGCAGGTGGACGACCTGCTGGACGAGGTACGCCGCGTGGCTCAGGCGGGCTATCGCACCCTCGCCACCACGCTGACCAAGCGCATGGCCGAGGACCTGACCGAATACATGCACGAACAGGGCATCCGCGTCCGCTACATGCATTCCGATATCGACACGCTGGAACGGATCGAGATCTTGCGCGACCTGCGCCTCGGCGCCTTCGACGTGCTGGTGGGCATCAACCTGTTGCGCGAGGGGCTCGACATTCCCGAATGCGGCCTCGTCGCGATTTTGGATGCAGACAAGGAAGGGTTCCTGCGGTCCGAAACCTCGCTCGTGCAGACGATTGGCCGCGCGGCGCGGAACGCCGATGGTCGCGTCATCATGTACGCCGACAAGATCACCGGTTCCATGGAACGCGCACTGGCCGAAACCAACCGCCGCCGCGCCAAACAGATCGCCTATAACGAGGAACACGGGATCACGCCCGAGACGGTCAAAAAGAACGTCGAGGATGTTCTGGCCGGCCTCTACAAAGGCGACGTGGACATGAACCGGGTGACAGCGCAGATCGATCAGGCCAAGGCAGGATCAAACCTGCAAGCCGTGCTGGATGGGTTGCGCGCCGACATGCGCAAAGCGGCGGAGAACCTGGAGTTCGAGGAAGCGGCAAGGCTGCGGGACGAGGTCAAACGGCTGGAGACGGTGGATCTGGCCATCGCCGACGACCCCATGGCGCGGCAATACGCGGTCGAAAAGGCGGTGGACGACGCGCAGAAATCATCGGGCCGGTCAACGGCTGGAAGAGCGGGGCAGAGGGGCGGGAATGTGAAGCGGCGGAAGAAGCGGTAAATCGGGACTGTTTGTGGGCTTTCTGACAGTTTTGTGAATTAATCTGCAAAAGGGCCGACACTTATTAGCCCATGATTTATTGAGGTGGATACAATGAAAACAAGCGGTTTTTCGTTATTTTTGCTTGTGATCTACACAGTATAAGCGTTGGTCGAAGAAAATTGGGTCTAACCCGCTCTTCAATCATAACCCCCGAGGCCGGTAGCGCCTCTAGTTATCTTGCATCAGGCCAGTTAACAGAAGGAGACGAGCCCGCGCGATTTAACGGACGACTATTTCGACAAGGCGAAATGCTGATAGAAGTAAACGTTGATAGCTCCCTCGCTGAAGAACTCGATGAAAATGGCGCGTCTATATCTCTGCCAGAAGGAGAGCTAGACATTTGACTAGTCTCGAGGTTTGCAGCTCTTGAAGAACCTCCAATTACGACGAGCATTTATTCCCTTAATTCAAGCAGCAATGAAAGCGGTTTTCTAACAGTTCACGATGATCCCGTACCACTTGTGCCGCTGGCCATAATTGGTGGCTCGTACATGATGATTTGTGGTGGTCTGTTTGTATTTACTATGAAGAATACGTGCGAGGAAGAGAAGTCGATGGTCGTTGGCATCGAACGAGAAGGCACCAACTTCGGCTGCACAATAACATGTGGAAGCGAGTAGGATAGGCAACCTGCCCATCATTGCCATCAACCCAACTAACAAGATCGTCGACCTCGCCAACCTCTCTCCCCACACTCTTTCACCATAGTCGCCTGACCATTCATCTGACCCACCGAAGCGATCAACCCAAAATTGTGAATGCCACCGGTTCATTCCTGTTGGTTGTAGGTAATGCAGCGTGCGCGTAGCTCTGAACCACGGCCCACCCGGTCGCAATTTCAAGCAAGGCTTAGACAGACATTGAGAGATAAGGAGAGGAAAATGACCACCGAAGTTGAAGACATCACCAAGGACCCCGAAGTCGAGGCCAGCCCCAAGATCCGGACCAATACGTTCCACCTCGAGGCGCGCGATGTCACCGCGCACGAATTCATTCCGGGTTCACTCAATGTCACGTTCGGCGAACCAAAAGATGACACGGTGAAAATCACTGCCAAGAATGGCGTTCTGACATTCACGGTAAAAGCCGGCCGCAAGGGCTCACCCGATATCGCGCGCCAGTTCATCGAGGCGAGCGGAGGTGCCGAGCACGTTGCAAGCCCATTTGCCGAAAGAAGAAACTCACAAAGAAACGGCCCGGACCTTTTGAACTTTTACTTCAAGACGAACCTGACCTTCACTGTCGGAGGGCAGAGGATCGTCGCGCCGCTTTACTTTGGCCAAGGACATCGGGACGGCCATGATGGCGGCAACAACTGGTGGATGGGCGGCCGCAAACTGATTTCGTTCCTGGGCAGACCATCGGGCGAAATCGTGCTGACCGACGTCAGTCTTCCCGACGATTCCCACCACGTTCAAGTGTATTTCATAAACGGGATTAAACATAACGAGTTCCGCCTGCTGCCCCGCTTCTGAGGGAAACAGCCAAACCGGGAGCGGGACAACGCGTGCTGCTCCCTACCCTTTTGCCGACGATCCCAGTGTTTGCAGCCTTGCCAGCGACGACCGTAGCCGAACAGTGCGCGGACCTAATCCGCCAGCACAAACGTCACCTTCAGCGCTACCCTGTACTCGGTGATCTCGCCATCCGTCACGTTCACACTCTGATCCTGCACCCACGCTCCGGTCACATTCTTGAGCGTCTGCACAGCCCGTTCGACACCCTTGTTCACCGCATCATCAAAACCCTTGGTCGATCCGGCGATGATCTCTGTTACGCGTGCAACTGGCATGGTGGTTCCTCCCGTTTCCAAAATCTCGAATGGGTCGAGTATAACCGAGGTTTTGCATCGAGGGGGTTGATCGAGGGCAAGGATCGGCGCGAAACCACCTATGCGGGTGGCTGAGCACGCTCGATCGCATCGCTGGCTGGGCCCGACAACCGCGGCGCAATACCCGATCGTGTTGCCGTTAACCTGCTGTAAACAGGCGAGCATTCGTTATCGGGACGCACCGGCGGTCGGCGGCTCTTCAATCGTGATGGGCGCCAAGCCATCGAACAATTCCCGGAACGCGCTGAATTCACACGCAAATGAGTCCAGCCGATCGACATGGACACACAAAGAGGCTGTGCTTTTGGCGCGGTTCCTTGCTAGGCTCGCGCCCATTGAATGAGGTATGTCATGAATTTAGCGATAAAGAATTTTCTGGCACGTTTTGCCAACAGCGGATCCGGTGAGCGTGTGCTGCGCCCTGTACGCAAACTGTCTTCGGGCCTTGATGCCCTCATCACCTACACTGACCGGCAGCGCAGCACCGGCGCGCGCGAAGATCTGAAATCCATGCTGCTGCGCCGGGAATTCCCCGATCTAACGGTGCTGAATGGGCCTTTGACAGGCCTGAAATACGCCGATGCAATAGCCTCAGGCAGTGCATTCCTGCCCAAGTTGCTGGGCAGCTATGAAAGCGAAATCGCGGACTTCATCGAGCGCGCCATCACACGCAACCCCACCGACGTCGTCGATGTGGGATCGGCCGAGGGGTACTATGCCATCGGGTTGGCCCTGCGTCTGCCGAAGGCGGAAATCCATGCCTTCGATGTCGACGCGCATGCAAGGCAGCTTTGTCAGCGTATGGCGGACCTGAACGGTGTCAGCGACCGGCTTCACCTGCGGGAATTCTGTGATCCCGAAGCTCTCGCCGCACTGCCATACAAAGGTCGCGCACTGATTTTTTCGGATTGCGAGGGCTATGAGGAAACGCTCTTTTCCGAAGCAAGTGTCGCGGCCTGCGCGCCGCATGACCTGATCATTGAATGCCACGACTTCAAATCCCCTACCATCAGCACGGGCATTCGAACCGCATTTGCGAAGACACATGACATCTTTGCGGTGCAAAGCATGCCGACCTACCAGAAAGCGCACGAGGCAAACTGGCCACAAATGAAGCCTTATAATTTCGAGATCCAGAAGTTCATGGTGGATGAGGCGCGCAGGGTGCCCGTGGTGTGGCTCTACCTTCAGTCCAAACAGTAAACAGACGGCTACTTGGTCAAAAGACCTTTACCACGTCGTACATGACGGGCTCAAAGCTCTTGGCCATTGCGCCAATCTCGCGGTTGCGCTTGCGCATCTCAGCCGAGCGGAGCATTTCCATGAAATCCTCTCGCCGCTCCCATTGGGAATAGTTCGCAATTCGGGTCTGGGCGTCATTCACGTGCAGACCGGCTGCGATAAACCCCTGAGATTTCGAGATAACTTCGGCATAGGCCGCCCGCAGCGCATCAAGCACATCCTCGCATGTCCCCGGTGTGACCTCGAAGGTCGTGACCACGGTCTGGTATTTTGTTCCCTCGGCAATCTTCGGCATAGCGGCACCCTCCCGCCCATAGACTTACAGAGACCGGTCTGCCTTTGACAAGATACCCGCCCCACGCGCATCATGCCCAATAGGCCCGCCGTATTTAAGGGCCACATGATATAAAGGAACTTGTTATGGCCGGACTATTATTGGGTTATGGATTTGCCCTGCTCACCGCAGTGATCGTCCTTGGGGGCGATTTTCTCATCAAGATTGCTGCCGATGGGCGCATGTCGCTCCTGTCGACATACGTGCTCGGTGGCTGCCTGCTTTATGGTGCGTCGGCAGTCATGTGGTATTTTTCCATGCGGCACGCCACGCTGGCGCAGGCCGGCGTGGCCTATTCGATGCTCACGCTGCTCGCCCTCTGCCTGATTGGCGTCGTCTATTTCGACGAACGTATCTATACCCGCGAGGTGCTTGGTATCGGCTGCGCCCTCGCGGCCATGGTACTAATGGTCCGGATCGCCTGACGGCTATTCCGCGGCCTGCGCCGCCGGATTGTTGGGATGCGTCGTCCAGTTCGCATATTCCTCGACGGTCCGGCCCGTGCGCGGGTCGACAGCGCCAAGAGGCAACTGCTCCATCGTGATGCAGTTCTCGACCGGGCAGACATTGACGCAGAGGTTGCAGGCGACGCATTCGTCGTCGATCACCTCGAACACACGGTCCTCGGACATCGATATCGCCTGGTGGGACGTGTCCTCGCATGCCGCATAGCACCGGCCGCATGAGACGCAGAGATCTTGGTTGATCCGCGCCTTGGTGACATAGTTGAGGTTCAGGTTATTCCAGTCGGTGACATTGGGAACGGCCCGCCCGACGATCTGGTCGACCGAGGTCAGCCCCTTTTCGTCCATCCATTCCGACAGACCCGAGATCATCTCCTGCACGATCTTGAATCCATAGGTCATCGCCGCCGTGCAAACCTGCACGTTGCCCGCACCCAATGCCATGAACTCCGCCGCGTCGCGCCAGGTGGTAATACCACCGATGCCACTGATCGGGATGCTGCCAAGCTCCGGATCGCGGGCAATCTCGGCAACCATGTTGAGCGCAATGGGCTTCACCGCAGGCCCGCAATAGCCGCCATGCGCACCCTTGCCGTCAATCGTGGGCTCCGGCGCGAAAAGGTCGAGATCAACGGACGTGATCGAGTTGATCGTGTTTATGAGCGATACCGAATCCGCTCCACCAGCCATGGCGGCGCTGGCGGGCTTGCGGATATCGGTGATGTTGGGCGTCAACTTGACGATAACGGGCATCCGTGTGTGTTTCTTAACCCAGCGGGTCACCATCTCGATGTATTCCGGAACCTGCCCCACGGCCGAACCCATGCCGCGTTCAGACATCCCGTGCGGGCAGCCGAAGTTCAGTTCGACCCCGTCCGCCCCCGTCTCCTCGACCAGCGGCAGGATGCGTTTCCACGGCTCTTCCTCGCAGGGCACCATCAGCGACACGACCATCGCCCGGTCGGGATAGTCGCGTTTGACCGCTTTGATCTCCTGCAGGTTCACCTCAAGCGGGCGGTCGGTGATCAACTCGATATTGTTGAGACCCAACAGCCGCCGATCCGCCCCCCAGATCGCGCCGTAGCGGGGGCCGTTGACGTTGACAACGGGCGGTCCGGTCTCTCCCAGCGTTTTCCAGACTACACCGCCCCAACCGGCTTCGAAAGCACGGCGCACATTGTATTCCTTGTCCGTGGGTGGGGCAGAGGCCAACCAGAACGGGTTAGGCGATTTGATCCCGATGAAGTCGCTTTGAAGATTGGCCATGTCAGTCTCCTTGCTGAGCCCGCCGGTCAGGGCCGGCGAAATACCATTTCGGTGGGCGCGATACGCCCTGCGTTGAGGTTTTCGACGTAATTCTGGATTTTCTGCTGCGCCGTGTCACCCATCAGCAGGTGGATCCCAAGAGGCGGCGCACCATGGGCGGCGATCATGCGAAAGACGCGGTCAAAGTAGCTCTTGGCGAATTCGGTACGGTCGCGCTCTGTGACTTCTTCCAGCCCCGCCGTGTGGGCGGCCCGCCGATAGATACCCGGCGGCTGAACGTGGCTGAGCGCTGCCTCGGTCGCCCAAGGCAGGGGAAAGACGAGCGGCTCTTCGAGGTTACCGCCCATCACGTCGAACAGCGCGAAACGACCCCCGGGTTTCAGAACTCGCTCGACCTCATGGAACAATTGCGGCTTGTCGGGGATGTTCATACCAACGTGGAACATGGTCACGAGGTCGAAGCCACGATCCTCGACCGGCAGGCTCAGCGCGGAACCTTGCACCAGATCGATCCGGTCGGTCAGCCCAAGCCGGTCATTCAAGGCGCGACCGGTTTCAAGGTACTCGTCGGTCAAGTCAACACCAACGACGCGGGGGCCGTAGCGGTGGACGATGTGCCGGGCCGTGCCACCAAGCCCGCATCCGATGTCGAGCACCCGCATTTCCGGGGTGATTTCCAGCTGATCCAAGAGGGCCGTCGTCGCCTCGATGCCACCGGTATGGAATTCATCAACGGGTTTGAGGTCATCAACACCGGGCCGCTTCGGATCGATGTTGAGTGCCCTGAGCGCTGCGTCGATGCGGTCTAGCAAATGGCCTGTTTGGTAATGTTGAGCAACGTCGTCTTCTAACGTCATGACAGCCTCCCAATAATCAAAGGATGCCATCATCATAGCATATCAGGCCGTCAAAGCCGCATGGATGTCCGTGGCGGCATCGCGCCCCTCGGCCACCGCGGTAACGGTCAGATCGTCACCCCCAGAGGCGCAATCACCGCCTGCCCATACGCCACTGATCGATGTGCGGCCCGCGCCGGTGACCTTGATCTTTCGTTCGTCGAGATCGGGTAGCCCGCTGTTTTCGAGCGTTTGCCCGATGGCCTTGAGCACCTGATCGGCGGCCACCCGGATGGTTTGCCCGGTTCCGCTCATGTCGTCGCTGACGTATTCCAGTTCGATCTCGCGCACGGCCGCGTTGCCGTGGATCGCCACCGGTACAACGTTGGTCATGATCCGTACGCCCTTTGAGGCCGCGAGATCCTGTTCGTAGACAGAGGCATTCATCCGATCTCGCCCGCGCCGATACGCGATGGTGACGTTGACTGCCCCCAGCAGCTTGGATTGAACCGCGGCGTCAACGGCGGTCATCCCGCCGCCGATCACGACTACGTCGCGACCCACCGGCAGGTCAGACACCCGATCGGCCTGCCGTAAGTCTTCAATGAACTTCACCGCGTCCATCACGCCACCCTTGTCCGCGCCTTCGACGGTCAAATCATTGACGCCACCAAGGCCGATAGCGAGAAAAACCGCGTCGAAATCAGCCTTGAGGCCGTCAAGCGTAAGGTCGCGCCCAAGCTGTGCGCCGTAGCTGATCTCGATCCCGCCGATCTGCAGCAGCCAGTCGACTTCCGCCTGCGCAAACCCGTCGACCGTCTTGTAAGCCGCGATCCCGTATTCATTCAGCCCGCCAGGTTTCGGTTTGGCGTCGTGGATGATCACGTGATGCCCAAGCATCGCCAGCCGGTGCGCACAGGCTAGGCCGGCCGGACCGGCTCCAACGATTGCAACACGCTTACCCGTGGGCGCGGCGCGCTCAAACGGATGGATGCCCTTGGCCTGAAGATGATCGGTTGCGTAACGCTGCAACTGTCCGATCAGAACCGGCTTGCCCTCGGCCAATTCACGCACGCAAGCCTCTTCGCAAAGGGTCTCGGTCGGACAGACACGCGCACACATTCCGCCGAGGATGTTCTGGCTCAGGATCGTTTTTGCCGCCGCATCGGGCGTGCCCGTGGCGATCTGACGGATGAAGAGCGGGATATCGATATCTGTCGGACAGGCCGTGATGCAGGGCGCGTCATGACAGAAGTAACACCGGTCGGCAGCCACCAGCGCCTCGTGTGCATCCAGCGGCGGATGCAGATCCGAGAAATTGCCAGAATAATCCTTGGCCTCAAGCCGCCCGGCCTGAATCCCTGGTGTGAAAGCATCCTGTCGCATCGAAGATCCCCGAAGTCATATCACGGCCAAAACGCTTTCACAGGAAAATTTTTTTATCAACTGGTAAAATTCCGCAACAACGGGCAAAAAACTGCAAATGCTCAGCCATTGAGCACTGCAAACAGTTGCAATTCGCAGGCTGTGCTCGCACATACACGGTGCAACGCTACGCATCGACCTACTGCTCCTACCCGGCTCAGTCTCTCGATTCTTAGACAAAGCCAGGCTGCCGCACTTCCGCGGGCAGCATTCAAAAGGAGCAACGACGATGGCTCAAGGCACCGTCAAATGGTTTAACACAACGAAAGGCTTCGGCTTCATCGCGCCCGAGGGCGGCGGCAAAGATGTGTTTGTTCACATCTCGGCCGTTGAACGGTCAGGTCTGACCGGCCTGCAAGACAACGCGAAAGTCAGCTTTGAACTGGAAAAAAGCCGCGATGGCCGCGAGAGCGCGGTCAACATCGAAGTCCTTTAAGGACCCGACCAATCGACATCCGGGTTTCTGGTTACGGCTAGGCGCCCGTCAGGCCAAGGCTTCATCAAGGCCTTGGCCCCCTCGATATCCGAGCCAAGCCAGGCCGGGATATCTCTTGGTTCAAGGATGACTCCCATGCGGTGGTGGATCTTCCTGACATCCGCATTCGGTTCGCACGTCACCGCCGCAACCTGTGGCACTTCCAGGCCGCCTGGCGCTTTCCAAACATCGGTTATGGCCGCAAAGTAAAGAAATTCACCCAGCTTTGGCCCAAACGCCCATGGGGTCTTTCTCCGCGTCTCGCCCGTCCATTCGTACCAACCGTTGACAGGGATAACCGCGCGCCCGACCCCATCGAAAGCGGTCTTGTCGAACACGGTTTCGGACCGGGCGTTGATGATCGTTTCCATCACAGGGCGGCCGCGCGCGTTTTTGCGGCCAACCGGGATGATACCCCACCTCATCCGCTTGAGCGTACCGTCAAACACGATGATTTCCTGCCCAGGCGCTATGTTGCGCCGTTGCGGTTCGTTGGCCAGATGCTCTGCACTCACATGCAAATCCGCGGCGAGGCGGTCAACGGTGGAGGTCAGAAAGAAGCGACCCGGCATCAATCACCGACCTGGGCCAGCAGCCGCTCTACATGGGGGCCGATCCCTTCGACAATCAGGGCCACACCCTGTGCCGACGGGTGAATGCCGTCACGCTGCATATAAGCCCGGACCGAGGCCGGATCCGACCCGACCGTGCGCAGTCCCTCGAAGAAACTCTGAAGGTACAGAGCACCGTATTCCTCGGCCAGTTCGGGATACATCGCATCAAAGGCCGCCTTGTAATCGGGGCCGTAATTGCCGGGCGCCTCCATCCCGATTAGCAGAACATCGACCTTTGCATTGCGGGCGGCCTGCAGGATACCGTCAAGATTGGCACGGCTGTTGGCCGGATCGATGCCGCGCAACAGATCGTTGCCCCCAAGCGCGACGATGACCGCATCCACCTCGTCGGTCAGCGTCCATGCAATACGAGAAAGCCCACCCGCCGTCGTATCACCCGACACCCCGGCGTTGATCAGCGTCACATCATGGCCGCGAATCCTCAACCAGTCTTGCAGCTGAGGCACGAATCCCTGCTCAACCGGCAGCCCGTATCCTTGCGTCAGGCTGTCACCCAAAGCGGCAATTGTAACATCTTCGGCCTTTGCAGTGATGGCTGCCAAGCCGATAACAACAGTTGCAAACAGCTTGTTCATCGTGATCCAGCCTCCATATCGCATCGTAACCGCCAATAAAGGGACTTGCCCATGCCCGATCCAGTTCTTCGATTGAAAGATGCAACCCTTGCTCTTGATGGCAATGCGGGGCGGGTCGAGATCTTGCATGGGATCTCGATCAACATCGAACAAGGTGAAACCTTGGGCATTGTCGGGCCATCGGGCTCCGGCAAGTCGTCCGCGCTGATGCTCTTGGGCGGGCTTGAGCGCGCAACGTCGGGTTTGGTTGAGGCTTTGGGCCAGGACCTGACCACCATGAACGAAGACGGGCTGGCCCGCTTCAGGCGTGACAATATGGGCGTCGTGTTTCAATCCTTTCATCTGATCCCGACGATGACGGCGCTGGAAAACGTGGCGACACCGCTGGAACTGGCGGGTGTGTCGGATGCATTTGACCGGGCAGCAGCGGAGCTGGACGCTGTGGGCTTGTCCGCGAGGGCCGATCACTATCCCAGCCAGATGTCTGGTGGGGAGCAGCAGCGCGTGGCGCTCGCCCGCGCCTCGGCCCCGCGCCCCAAGATCCTGCTGGCTGACGAGCCGACCGGGAACCTTGACGGCGCCAATGGCGCAGCCATTATCGACCTGCTCTTTGGATTACGCGACAAGCACGGCGCGACGCTGGTTCTAGTGACCCATTCCAACACCCTTGCGGCACGCTGCGACCGGATTGTGCGGCTGGAGGATGGCCGGGTGGCTGCCCCCGTGAAACAGGCCGCCGAATGAGCGTGCATACGTCAGCACGCTTTGCCGTGCGCGAGCTGCGCGGCGGCTTGCGCGGGTTCCGCATTTTCCTGGCCTGTCTGGCGCTTGGCGTCGCCGCGATTGCCGCTGTGGGCACGGTCCGCAGCAGCATCGAGGCTGGACTTGCGCGTGAGGGCGCGGCGCTGTTGGGCGGCGATGCAGAGCTCGACTTTACCTACCGCTTTGCATCCGACGACGAACGCGCCTGGATGGAAGCCACTGCGGATGCAGTTTCAGAAATCGTCGATTTCCGGTCGATGGCGGTGGTCGGTTCGGGTGAGCTGGAGGAACGCAGCCTCACTCAGATCAAGGGCGTAGATGATGCCTATCCGCTGGTCGGATCAGTCGCGCTTCAGCCCAACCTGCCGCTTGCGGCGGCTCTTGGCGACCAGAACGGTCAACCCGGCGCGGTGATGGAGCGGGTGCTGATCGATCGGCTGGGTCTTGAGATGGGGGATATCTTCCGGCTTGGCACCCAGGAATTCGTGCTGACCGCCACAATTGAGAGAGAGCCCGACAGTGCGGCAGATGGCTTTGGCCTGGGGCCTCGCACGCTGGTTCTGACCGAGAGCCTCGCGAATTCGTCGCTGCTGGCCCCCGGCACGCTCTTCAGCTCCAAGTACCGCTTGGATCTGCGGGATGGAACGGATCTCGAAACCCTCGAACGAGATGCCCGCGCCCAATTTGAAAACACCGGGATGCGGTGGACCGATGCGCGCAATGGGGCTCCTGGCATCGCGCAGTTTGTGGACAGGCTGGGTGCCTTTCTGATCCTCGTTGGCCTGTCGGGTCTGGCGGTTGGGGGCGTCGGCGTTTCCTCCGCCGTGCGGGCCTATCTAGCAGAAAAGACCAGCGTCATCGCCACCCTGCGGACGCTGGGGGCAGATCGGGCGACGATATTTCAGACCTATTTCATCCAAATCGGGATCTTGTCTGCCATCGGCATTGTTCTGGGGATCATCCTTGGCGGTCTCGCCCCGGTTCTGCTGGCCCCCGTGATCGAGGCACAACTGCCCATCCCTGCGGCGTTCGGGATATACAGCCGTCCACTGTTCGAGGCCGCGATCTATGGCGTACTGACGGCGTTCATCTTCACCCTCTGGCCACTGGCCCGGGCGGAAGAAGTAAAGGCCGCAACGCTGTTTCGCGATGCGTTGTCGACGACGCGCATCCTGCCTGCGCCGCGTTACTTGCTGGTCATCGCCGCTGGCCTTGCTTTGCTGGTTCTGGTTGCAGCGTATTTCAGCGACACTTGGCGACTGACGCTTTGGACAGCGGGCGGGCTGACCGGCGCGCTTTTGTTGCTCGCAGCCTCGTCTTTCCTTGTTCGCTGGCTGGCCCGGCGGGGCGGCGGCTTGGCCAAGGGTGCACCGGCGCTTCGCTGGGCGCTCGGCGCGATTTCGGGCACCCGCGAAGGGGCAGCATCGGTCGTGCTGTCATTGGGGCTGGGTCTTTCGGTTCTGGCGGCCGTCGGTCAGATCGACGGCAACCTGCGCAGCGCAATTTCGGGCAACTTGCCCGATGTGGCCCCATCCTATTTCTTCGTCGATATCCAGCGCGACCAGATGGACGGATATACCGCTCGGCTGGAATCGGACCCGGCCGTCAGCAGGATCGAAAGCGCACCGATGCTGCGCGGGGTGATCACCCAGATCAATGGCAGGCCGGCGCGAGAAGTCGCTGGCGACCATTGGGTGCTGAGCGGCGACCGGGGCGTTACATATTCAGAAACGCTGCCCACCAACACCCGGATCACTGACGGCGCGTGGTGGGCGGAAGGATATGAGGGGCCGCCCCTCATCAGCATCGCTGCCGAAGAGGCCATCGAAATGGGTCTGGCAATCGGGGATGAACTGACGGTCAACATTCTTGGCCGCGATATAACTGGTACGATTGCCAGTTTTCGCGAGGTGGACTTTTCGACCGCAGGGATGGGTTTCATCCTCGCGATGAACCCGGCCGCACTGCGCGGTGCGCCGCATAGCTTTATCTCGACCGTCTATGCCGAAGACGGGGCCGAGGCCGATATTCTGCGCGACTTGTCCCGCCAATACCCCAACATCACCGCGATCAGGGTGCGGGACGCGATCGATCAGGTATCGGACCTATTGGCGGGGCTTGCCTCGGCCACATCCTACGGCGCGTCCGTCACGCTGCTAACCGGTTTCCTTGTCCTGATCGGTGCTGCCGCATCCGGCACACCGGCGCGGATCTACGAGGCGGCCGTACTCAAGACCCTTGGTGCAAGCCGCCGGCGTATCCTCATCAGCTTTGCGATACGATCCGGCCTTTTGGGTCTTGCGGCTGGCACCGTAGCGCTCGCCGCCGGGATTGCCGGCGGTTGGGCTGTCAGCCGCTTCGTGATGGAAACCGATTTTGTCATCATCTGGCCATCTGCCATCGCTATCGTCGGTGGCGGGGTGGTGGCAACTTTGCTTGCAGGTCTGGCTTTTGCGTGGGCGCCGCTGGCGGCGCGTCCCGCACATGTTTTGCGCGCTCGCGAGTAGAGCGGTTGCCGCAGCGCAGCATGCATGGCAGTTGATAGATGCCCCGGGGAATCGGAGAGGACCATGCCTGACCAACTACCAATGCCCGTCACGGCACCGCTGACATCTGCGCAAAAAACAACCGTTTTGAACCTTGTCCGGCGCGCGGGCCGGGCCGAGATCCTGCCGCGATTCCGCAAGCTGGACCGGGGTGAGATCCTAACCAAAACCGGCCCGACAGACCTTGTTACCGCAGCCGATCACGGCGCCGAGGCGATGATCGCTCGTGGCCTTCAAATGGCGTTCCCGTCGGCCCTGATTGTTGGTGAAGAGGCGGCCGAACATAATGCAGACCTTATCAAAAAGCTGCCGGACACCGAGCTTGCATTTTTGATCGATCCGGTCGACGGCACGTGGAACTTTGCCCATGGCTTGCCAGTCTTCAGCACGATGGTCGCGGCCTGCAGGTTCGGTCAGCCCGTTTTTGGGCTAATCTACGACCCGATTGGCGACGACGCCCTTGTCTCGGATAACGAGGGCCCCGCGCGGCGCCACACCGCTGCGGGTCTGGCTTATCCGCTGGCAGCAACCAACGGGATAAAGCCGCTGTCCGAAATGACTGGTTACATGTCGCCGGCCCTTATGGAACCGGCTGACCGCGCACTGGCCACTGCGCGAATGGCAAAATTCGGCATGGTAACCAATCTGCGCTGTTCGGCCTACGAGTACCGCCTGCTGGCAGAAGGTGCGGTCGATTTCGTTCTGTCGGCCAAGCTGAAACCCTGGGATCACGCGGCCGGCGTGGTGCTCTGCCGGAAATCCGGCGGGCATTCGGCCATGCTCGACGGGTCGGACTACGTTGCCGGTCAATCCGACGGTTTCCTGCTGTCAGCGTCGTCGGCGGCAACGTGGCAGGCTGTCAGGGACGTCTTTGCCGATCTGCTGGGAGACGACTGAACATCGTGAAACTCCCGCAGTTCTTCGGCTATGGCAGCCTCGTCAATCTTAACACGCACGACTACCCGAATACGCAACATGCCCGCCTGACCGGATGGCGGCGCGTTTGGGTCCGGACACCGCTGCGCGAGGTTGCGTTTCTAAGCGTGCAACCCTGCAAGGAAACCACAATTGAGGGCGTTGTCGCCGAGGTTCCAGACCACGATTGGTCAGCCCTTGATGCCCGAGAGCGCGGATATGAACGGCATCCGGTCAGCGATCAGATCGCAGCAGAGGCCCGTTACGGATCTGTTTCGGTCTATTCGGTCCCCGTGACCGGTCAGATTGTCAGCGGCGATCATTTTATCCTGCTAAGCTATCTCGATGTCGTCGTTCAGGGTTTTCACCAGCAATTCGGGTCCGACGGCGTTGCGGCTTTCTTCGAAACCACAGCAGGTTGGGACACACCCATCCTGAACGACAGAGATCGGCCGCGCTATCCTCGCGCGCAGACCTTACATCCGGATGAGACTGACCTTGTCGACCATCACCTGCAGCAGCTAGCGGCGCATGTGCAGCAGTGACATGAGCCGACCGTCGCGCGCAAAAATGGCGCGCGGCTGTTCTTCGCCGCCAGCCGCAATCATTTTCGTCCCCAGCCACCACGCCACGCCGCCAAAGACAACGCTCGACAAAGCCTGACCGATCAGCACGCCCTGGGCCCCGAACCACGTGGCCCCAAGAAACACCAGCGGGATCATCGCAACCGTATTCCGACCCCAATTCATCAGGGTCGAATAGAACGGATGGCCCAGATTGTTGAAGGCAGCATTGCTGACGAAAAGGACGCCGTTGAAGAAAAACAGCAGCGCCAAGGGGCCGCAAAACAGAAACAGCAAATCGCGCGTTACCCCTTCTGCCTCGAAGAGGTTGGCAAGCGGGACCCGCAAGAGGAACAGAACTGCTGAGACAACAGCAATGACAATTCCAGTGAAATAGAGGGCCGCGAAGTACCCGTCGCGCACTCGCCCATGATCCCGCGCTCCGAAATTCTGGCCGATAATGGGTCCGATGGCGCCCGAAAGGGCGAAGATGACCCCGAAAGCAACCGGCATCAGCCGGGCGACAATCGCCATACCCGCAACCGCGTCTTCGCCGAACTGCGCCATGCTGCGCGTGACGATGGCTTGACCCACCGGCGTGGCCAGCTGGGTCAGGATGGCCGGAAAGCCAATGGAAACGAAGGGAGGTAAATCGCGCAGCGCTCCAGGCAGGGTCGGCTTTTGAAGCCCGCCATGGTGTCTGAGGATGGGCAAGAGTCCCGTAGCCGCGATCGTCAACCGTGCGGCCACAGACGCAAGTGCCGCGCCTGTCAGTTCAAGGTTAAGGCCAAAGATCAGGATTAGATCGAGGATCGCGTTAACCAACCCGCCATAAATGGTCGCCATCATTGCGCGCCGGGCGTCTCCATGCGCGCGCAAGATGGCCCCACCCATCATACCAACCACGAGAAACGGCAACGACGGCACGACGATGGCCAGATAGTTGGCGGCCAGTTGCGCCGTCTCGCCTTTGGCCCCAAGCAAAGCAACAAGCGGATCGATATAGATCCAGACCAGGGCGGAAAAGATTGCTCCAAAAACAACGCCGAAGATCAGGCCGTGGCTGGTTCGTTCCTGGGCAAGCTGGCGGTTGCCCTCTCCCAACGATCGGGCGACCAAAGCACCGATGGCGATCGCCATGCCTATTCCGAAGGACGTCGTGAAGAACAGGATGGCCCCGGCATAACCCACGGCGGCAGCCAGCTCTTCCTTGCCGAGCATCGAGATAAAGACCATGTCGATGAAGTCGACGGCAAAGACCGCCATCAGACCGACACTGGCGGTCAGCGACATTACCGTCACGTGGCGAAAGAGACTGCCGGTCAAGAACTTTGCCTGCTGGTCCAACTGCGCCTCCTGCTCGGCCGCGCCCTTTGTCAGCAGTCAGGTTTAGATCAGGCGGTTGTCTGGCGGGCCTTGATCACCTTGAGAAGGGGCATCAGCGCTCCCATGTCCGGCCCATGCGATTGACCAGTCAAGGCTTTTCTCAACGGCATGAACAGATTTCGGCCCTTGCGCCCTGTCGCCTCTTTGACGGCGGCGGTCCAGTTGCTCCAGGTCGTTTCATCGAACTGGGTGTCGGGCAGCAGGTCCATGGCGGCAATGACAAAGTCCTGATCTTCTGCATCAATTGCGGGCTCGGCGCCTTCGGAACACACGCGCCACCACTCCTGCAGATCGTTGAGCGTCTGAATGTTGTCGCGGATAACCAGCCAGAAGGGTTCGGCTTCGTCACCCGGGACACCCAAGGCATCAATGCGGTCGCGCACCGCATCAATCGGCAGCGTCTGAAGATACCGACCCGTGAGTGGAAACAAGTCCTCCACATCGAACTTGGTGGGTGCTGCGCCGAACTTCGTGATGTCGAAGCCGTCAATCAGCTCGGCCATGTCGGTCCGCAGCTCGACCGGGTCTGACGAGCCAAGCCGCGCCATGTGACTCAGCAAGGCCGCGGGTTCTACACCCTGTTCGCGCAGATCGCGCAAGGCCAGTGTCCCGAGCCGTTTGGACAGTGCTTCACCCTGAGGGCCCGTCAGCAGCGAGTGATGCGCAAACTCGGGGACTTGCCCGCCAAGCGCACCGATTATCTGGATCTGGGTCGCGGTATTGGTCACATGGTCCGAGCCGCGTACGACATGCGTGACGCCCATTTCCGTGTCGTCGACGACCGATGCCAGCGTATAAAGCACCTGACCGTCCTGCCGGATTAGAACCGGATCGCTGACGCTGGCCGCATCGATCGAGATGTCGCCAAGAATGCCGTCTTTCCATTCAATCCGCGCGTGATCGAGCTTGAAGCGCCAGACCCCCTGCCCCCGCTCGGCCCGCAACACTTCGATCTCTTCAGCGCTCAGCGTCAGCGCGGTCCGGTCATAGACCGGTGGCTTGCCCATATTGAGCTGCTTTTTCCGCTTGAGATCCAGTTCGGTCGGGGTCTCGAAAGCCTCGTAGAACCGCCCGATTACCCGCAGTTTGTCGGCCGCCTCCGCATAGCGATCAAGCCGCATCGACTGCCGCTCGATCCGGTCCCAGTGCAGGCCCAGCCATTCGAGATCTTCCTTGATCGCGTCGACGTATTCTTCTTTCGACCGCTCCGGGTCGGTGTCGTCGATGCGGAGGAGGAACGTACCGCCAGCCTTCCGCGCGATCAGATAGTTCATCAGCGCGGTGCGCAGATTTCCGACGTGCAGGTAACCCGTAGGCGAGGGCGCAAAACGTGTAATGGTCATCAGCGATCTCCTGTTGCCGCACGCCTTCTCACAGGGGCTGGAGCTTGTCCAGTCGTGGCTACTCCGGCTTGACAGGCCAGCGTTTCCCCAGATCGTCGAGGCCTGCTTGGATCAGTTCCGACAGAACGCCGAGGTCAATGTCCGGGAGCTTGTTCACGTAAAGGCACGATTTGCCGATCTTGTGTTTACCCAGCCGTCCGAGGATCGGTTCGAAATCAGCGTAACCGGGCATGATATAGATCGACAGCTTCGCCTTGCGGGGCGCGAAGCCGGTAGCGAACCACGTTCCCGACCGACCCGACGCATAAGTGTAATGATAGCGACCAAAACCGATCATGTTGCCGCTCCAGAGGTGCGGCTTGAAACCCGTCGAGTTGGAAAAGAGGTCGATCAGGGTCACCGTTTCACCTTGCCGGCGCGGCTCCACCGTGGCGAGCCAGGTGTCGAAATCTTCGTCGATCGGCCGGGTTTTCGGTTCCGCCATTGGGGACCTCGCACAAAAATGAACAGCCTGCTCCGCATCAGCGCACTCGACTGACACATGCGCGCGCTAGTTTGTGACACTCTGACAGGAAGGATAACACCCATGTCCCATCAACCCAAGCTTACCCGCCGCGCAGCCCTTGCTGGCGCAGCGACGCTCCCGCTTGCAGCAACGGTCGGCACAGCAACCCGTGCCGGGGCGCCGATGCTGGGCACTGCCCGTCCGCCGTTCATGCGCGTCGCCGTCGGCGCTTTCGAGGTGACCAACATCCTCGCGGGCAGCCGGTCTGTTCCGGAACCGAACAAGATCTTTGGCCTGAATGTGGACCCATCGACCTTCAACGACGTCAGTGCTGATGCGGGCCTGCCAACCGACGCCGCACAGTTCTTTTTCACACCAACGCTGGTCAATACCGGCAGCGAACTGATCCTGTTCGACACGGGCCTTCAGGGTGGCGCCACGACCGCCGCGATCGAGGCAGCGGGATACACCGCAGATCAGGTCGACACCGTTGTCATCACACATATGCACGGCGACCATATCGGCGGCCTGTTGATCGATGGTACGCCCACATACCCAAATGCGCGCTATATCACCGGATCGGCCGAGTTTGACGCTTGGGCCGCCAGCGACAACGAGGGGTTCGAAGGCAATGTGCGTCCTCTGGCCGAGCAATTTACCATGCTTGATGACGGCGGTTCAGTCGCATCGGGCGTGACGGCCATGGCCGCTTTTGGCCACACGCCGGGGCACATGACCTACATGATCGAAAGCGAAGGCACGCAACTGGCGCTCTGCGCCGATTTCGCCAACCATTACGTCTGGTCGCTGGCGCATCCCGATTGGGAGGTGCGTTTCGATATGGACAAAGCGGCTGCGGCTGCGACTCGTCGCCGGGTGCTCGATATGCTTGCGGCAGACAAGGTCGCCTTTGTCGGCTACCATATGCCGTTCCCGGCCTTCGGATATGTTGAGACCGCTGGCGACGGCTATCGCTACGTGCCGCACAGCTACCAGCTGACACTCTGACCCTGTACCGGGCGGGCCTCGTGCCCGCCCCCGCCTCTAAGGCTTAGGCCGCGAACAGGAAGCTGGGCGGCGCCACGCTCTGATCGCGCATCTTGAGGCTAAGTATGGCGCGGGCCAGTGGCGCCTCGTGGGCTCTCAGAACTCTGCGCGATGTCGCATCGTGCGCTGGATCGTCGAGGGCAAAACCGGCCCGGGATTCGAACTCGTTCGCGACACTCGGATCGACAAAGCCTGCAGTATCATCCCCGAGAAAGAAGCTTTCTGAGGGAACGCCATTGGCGAAAACCAGTTCATGGCGTTCGAAAACAAGATGGTGGTACCGCGTTTCCCGGGTTTGCAGCCGCCTGACCCGCTCACCATCCACCAGAAATTTCGCCGGGACGAGCACCTCAGACGTGTCGAAATAGAGCTCACATTCACTTCCTTTCAACAACATACGGTGATTGCCCGACACGGACAGATCCTGATCGGTCCCAAAGACCTCTGCCGCGATCTGTACGGGTGCGCCCCGACCGATGCCGGGAACCGTTGAGACCGCGTTCCAGACAAGTGGCTGAAACCCATGGTCTACGGTACGGACCATATCGCCGGCCTTGAGGCTTTCGACGATGACAGGTCCCTTTAGTGTTTCGATGATTGACCCGGCGACGAAGCAGGCGAACCTGTATTCGGAGGCGTCCCGTTCATAAGTGTAGAAGCCGGGGGAAGCCCCGCTATCGAAATTGTCCCAATACCATTGTTCGAGATTGAAGTTTGGTGACCAGACAACCTGTGTCAGGTCTCCGTTCTGATCGAGGCCTTCAAAGGCGATTGCGCCCATGTTGCCGCCAAGAATGTCCGACCGAATGACCACAGCATCATCGATCCGGACACCCCCGCCGTTACCGCCAAAACTGAGCGAATAGCTTTCTCCGACCTCAAACAGCCGCTCATCTGCATCGGCGCTATTTGACGTAACAATAAGGTCCTTCGTCGAGTTCGGTGGATAGTCGAACGTACTGGTACCGTCGTTGTTGTCATTGACATTGGCACCCGTGGCGACGGCAAACTGATTGTCTTCCGCATAAAACGTTAAAGGCATTTTCCCACTCTCCCGTCGCGGAGAATGGGAATGAGCTCTTTATAGGGCCTTAACCCGGCGCCGAGTTATAGCGTTGATTTTAAGAGATTTTTTGAATCATCCACCGTGATCCCGCCAACCGTTGACGATGGGATACCGGCGATCGAGCCAGAATGCCTTTTTCGTCAGGCGGGTACCCGGAGCGGACTGGAACCGCTTGTATTCGCTCAGATAAATCAGCCTTTCAACCTTGCGCGCCGTCTCGGCATCAAACCCGGCCGCCACACAATCGGTGATGGATCCATCCCGGTCGATCAGGATTTCGAGCAGCGCGTCGAGATCGGGGTAATCAGGCAAGCTGTCGCTATCTTTTTGATCTTCGCGCAATTCGGCGGAGGGCGGTTTGGTGATGATCCGCTGCGGAATGACCTCACCAGCGGGGCCCTTCATCCACTCGCGGTGATTGACATTACGCCACCGGCAGGTCTCGAAAACGCGGGTCTTGTACAGATCCTTGATCGGATTATAGCCGCCGGACATATCGCCATAGATGGTCGCATACCCAACGGCGACTTCGGACTTGTTGCCCGTCGTCAGAAGCATCTCACCGAACTTGTTCGAAAGCGCCATCAAGAGCATCCCCCGGATGCGGCTTTGAATGTTCTCTTCGGTGATATCCGGGCCATGACCATTAAAAAGCGGCTCCAGCGTGTGGGTGACCGACGAACGCACCTCTGAGATGGGCAGATAGTCGTATCTGACACCCAGCGCCTCGGCACACGCTTTTGCATCGTCGAGGCTGTGTTCGGCGGTGTACTCGGATGGCAGCATCACACAGCGCACATTTTCGGGGCCAATGGCGTCAGCAGCGATAGTTGCAACAAGCGCACTATCTACGCCACCAGACAGGCCAAGCAGCACTTTCCTAAAGCCGGTCTTGGCGAGATAGTCGCGCAGCGCGGTGACCATGGCACGGTAATCCTGCTCCCACGCGTCAGGATGTATAGCCACCGGACCGGGGTCGAGTTGCCAACCGTTCGTATCGCGCGAAAGATCGATGTGGGTAATCGCCTCATCGAATACCGGCATCTGAAACGCGAGTGTCCCGCCCGGGTTCAGGCCGAATGATCCGCCGTCAAAAACCTGATCGTCCTGTCCGCCAACCATATTGAGGTAGATGACTGGGAGACCGGTTTCGACAACACGGGCCACCATGTGGTTGAGCCGCGTTTCGAACTTGTTGCGATAATAGGGCGAGCCGTTCGGCACCAACAGGAACTCGGCGCCCGTTTCGGCCAGCGTCTCGGCCACATCCGGGTGCCATGCGTCTTCGCAGATCGGACTGCCGACGCGCGTGTTGCCAACGCTGTAGGGCCCGCCAAGCGGCCCGGAATCGAACACGCGCACTTCGTCAAAAACGGTTTCGTTCGGCAGATGATGTTTGAGAACCCGGCTGACGATCCGGCCACCGGTGCATATGAGGTAGGCGTTGTAAAGCTCAGCCCCCTCCGCCCAAGGTGCCCCGATCGCCAGCGATGGACCATCGGCACATGCCTCCGCAACGGCCTGTGCGGCCTTCATCGCGGCCGAATGGAAGGCCGGCTTCATCACAAGGTCTTGAGCATTGTAACCCGCGATAAACATCTCGGGCAGCGCCACGAGATTGGCGCCCGCGACCCGGCCCGCCTCCCAAGCGGCACGGGCCTTGGCCGAATTGCCCTGCAAATCACCGACAATCGGGTTAAGTTGGGCCAGGGTTATTCGAAAGCGGTCCGACATCGATGCGCCTTGTCACTGATCTTTCGAACGGATGTAGCAGATTGGCAGGTACAAGGAAGGGCGAGAGACAGAACATCGCGCATCAAAAGGCGTTGCCCGATTGGCTCTGCTCTCTTAACCTGTACACCGAACCGTACCGAGGCGGGGTAAGGGAAAGGCGAGAAGCAGCATGTTCCGAATTGTATCGATCCTGGCGTTGGTCCTGGCACCGGGGCTGTTAGCCGCGCAGGACGAACAAACCCTGACCAAGCAGTACGAAGACGGCGGCGTCTACGAAGGCAGCTTCCGCGGAGGGCTGCAGCACGGCCAGGGTACTTATCGACTGCCGAACGGCTATGAGTACTCAGGCGAATGGGTCGATGGCGAAATCCTCGGCCAAGGCACCGCGACTTTCCCCAACGGATCGGTGTACGAGGGCGCCTTTGCAAAGGGCAAGCCGGACGGATTCGGAAAGATCACCTTCGCCGACGGCGGAACGTATGAGGGTGAGTGGAAAGACGGCACCATGATGGGCCAGGGTGTCGCCATCTACGCCAACGGCGTCCGCTATGAGGGCGAATTCAAGGATGCCCGCCATCACGGCAAGGGCGTGATGCAAAGCCCCGGCGGCTACGAATATAAGGGCGACTGGGTCGATGGCGTCAAACAGGGCGAGGCCGTTATCACCTACGCCGACGGCTCGGTCTACGAGGGGGCGGTCGAGGCCGGAAAGCTGGAAGGTGAAGGCACGTTGACAACAGCCGAAGGGCTGGTCTTTGCCGGTCTCTGGAAAGACGGCAAAACCGAAGGGCGAGGCACGCTCACCCAGCCCAATGGCGATCTCTATGAAGGGAATTTCGTTGCCGGCCGCCGCGAGGGTCAGGGCAAGATGACCTACCAGAACGGTGAAATCTACGAAGGCGAATTTCTCGACGACCTACGCCATGGTCAAGGCTCGCTGACGGCACCGGACGGTTATACTTACACCGGATCGTGGGTCGCCGGGCAGATCGAGGGCGAAGGCCGTTTGGTTCACCCCGACGGCTCGGTCTACGAAGGCAGCTTCCGCGATGATCTCGCCGACGGTCAGGGCGTGATCACCTACCCGGATGGCGCAGTATACGAAGGCCAGTGGGTTGCCGGCGTCATCGAGGGCGATGGCAAGATCACCTACCCCAACGGGGTCGTCTACGAAGGTGGCTTCCGCAATGCGCTGAACCACGGCTATGGCGTCATGGTCTACACGGATGGTTATCGCTACGAAGGCGACTGGGCCGAAGGCAAACGCCATGGAACCGGCAAGTCGACCTATCCTGACGGAACCGTTTACGAAGGGTCCTTCCTCAATGGACAGCGCCACGGCGAGGGTAAGATCGCCATGGCAGACGGCTTCAGCTACGACGGCAACTGGGAAAACGGCAAGATCGACGGCGAAGGGACTGCCACCTATGCCAACGGCGACGTCTATGAAGGCTCTTTCAGCAATGGCAAACGCCAGGGCGCGGGCACGATGCGGTTTGCAACGGGCGAAGTCGCTTCGGGTCAGTGGCAGAACGGGGCCCTGCAAGAAGGCGGCTGATCTGCTTTCGATACAGCCGATCTCTCATACAGGCGGTATCGGTGCGGCACACCAAGAGCCTTTGAGCAGCCGAGCGGACTTCCGAAACCCATGATCGATCGTGTCAAACAGACCCTCCCGGCGGCACCGCGCGGCAATACTCTCCTCGCCACCTAGGCCGGCCAGCACAACGCGGTCTTCTTTTCGGCAGAGTAAAGTATTGCGGGTCTTTCGCTTGATGCCCTTGGCAAGCTTGTCTGCGGCGTCCTTCGACGTTCCGGATTTTCTGTTCATCTTCGTTCCTTGACGGCTTCGATGAACCAGAAATCCTGCGTTGCTCAAACCCTCCGATCTGTCGTTTGTGTGCTGACTTCAGACACACAGGCAGTTGGCCGCCATTGTTACGCTTGCCGAAAGTACCGGACCGGCGGATCGACGGGCCATCTTTGACCCGCTCTGCTCTGAACAGCTTTCTGTGCGCGTCGCACCAGAGGCCGAAGCGAACACCGATTTGGAACCTATCTGGAAAGGGGCTCTTCCGACTGGGCTATGCCTGGCCATAAGGGTTTACGCGCGCATTCAAAAACGTCGCGGCAATACAGCAGGTGCCCAGCGACGCTCGCAGGCGTGCCTTTCTAAGAGCCTCACTCGGTCAGGAGCTGACGGCCAAGGGTCAAATGTAACTGGGCCGACCTCATCTTGCTCAGCCCACGACCCCGCGCCATTCCGCAAATCCGCCGCGCTGTGTTTGTTTGCGAAATGCCGAGGCGGAAACCCAAACCCCGACGAAAACAAGCTGGTCAGGTGCTGTTGGGATGAAAACCACTGTCGAGCGCAGTTTCCGTGAGGCCCAATGAGGTTGCAATGATAGACAAGCGCGCCGCTTCAAGCCGTATGCGCAGCAGATACCGATAAGGCGTTTCTCCGATAGCATTTCTGAAGGATTTGATGAACCGAGTACGTTGCAGTCCGGCAATGTCCGCAAGCATTTCGATTATCTCATTCGCCGAAAGGTTTTCATGAATGAAGCTGGTGATCTCTGTGACAGTCTCGGGTTCAAAGGCTGGCGCTTCTCGGTGCCGTCGGTCCCTCTGGTGAAATACAGCTGCCGGAGGCCAACTACCGAAGTGAATGGATAAGCCCGCGAAACTGGATAACCAATCGAGGCGAATTTACCGACGAAATCCACACCGTCTACGCTCAGCCCGAAGCAAAATCAAGAAGCCAACACGCCAGATTTCCGCATTGGGTCCAAGCTTACCTCGGATGCACCGCGGCGTTGGCATCTTTCCGCAAACCCACTCGCGTTGCTCCGGCCCAAAGCCCGCGTCGAACTCGAACGGCCGTCGCGGGTGCTAGGTGATCCTTTCCGCTTCTTGGGGCTGCGAGCAGTCGTTCGGCCGAATATAGACAATGATCGTCTTGTCCCGCAAAGCGATCCACCAAGGCTTGGATTGCTGCGCCGTCCGTCACGCCCTGTGAACCGCGCAGCCCAAACCCCTGGGTGCGGCACTGCCTTATCGCGGAAGGTTCATCCAATGGGTCGCAGCGTCTATGACGCCTCTGTAAGGCTGAGGGATTGAAAAGAAGATAGACGCCTCCCACCTTCGCAGCCCATCTGATCGTTTCATCAATGGCAAGGTCGACGGCCCTCTGCCCAAGATATCGAAGGGTTTTGACAAACCAATCTCTGACTGTGCGCAACGCTTTTTCAATTCTGGATTTGTCCGGCTCGTCTGCTTCGGCTTCCCGCTCGATATCGGCCAGCGCCACCCACACAATGGTTATGGGCTCGCTAAGAGCGTTGTCCAAAATCAATTCGGGAGGGTTGTTGTGCCCCCGATGCGCCAAAGCCGCGCTGTCGGGGACCTCGTCCAACGATTGGCGAAAATCAGCAATCGCCGACCGCAGATCAAAGCGCGCCTCAATTTCCCTGATCCGCTCTGCCACGTGTGCCGGGCCGGCGTTCCAATCCGTTTTGGACAGATCCAGGGCGATTTTTTTTCTGCAGTTTCCCATCCATCGGCTGTCCGTCGAGGAGAGCCTGATACCATTTCAGCCAGAAGCCCCAGACATCTTCTTTCCCCGCCAGTACCCGAAGCGCTGTCTCCCAGTATCTGTCAAATGGAACGGCGATGACTTGGTCTGGCCAAAGGGGTCCCCAATGTCTCTTGTTCTGGGCATCGTGCAACATCGCTGGCCGAAGGGCGTGGTGCAATTCCTCGCGCTGCTCACGGCCATCATGGGAAGTGATGGTTGAAGTGTAAGACGACCATGCCTCGTGAGCAGAAGGTTGTGAGAGAAGCCCCGCCGTCGGGTTAATCCCATCTGCGGCGGCAACTCGATTGGAGCCGCCAGCGATGTATAGATCGACCGGGATGCCGGTGCCAGAACCCTTCAAACGCGAGTGCAGCAATTCCAAAGATATTTCTGTCTTGGCCGCGAGGGACGCAAAAAACAAGATCCGAAATGCGGGCCAGACCTGAGCCTCTGTGTCGTCCAACCTCTCAGACGCGAGTGCTGGAAGAACACGCAAGCCACACCGTACAGCGAACCAGATGCGCACCTGATCCGGCGCGGTCTCAAGCCATTTGCGAACCGCATTCTCGTTGTCGATCAATGTAATGAAGGCCATAGTCGAATACCGGGATACAAATCAATAAAAGACAGAAGACCAGATATTGGCTTTACGATCCACGGTCTCAACCATCCATTGACCCCCGCAGCCATTTCGCCAGCGTGGCCTCATCCATATTGCCTTGCGCCACCTCGATGATAATTGGGCCGATTGCGTCCACAACCGGGCGCAGTACTATGTCGTTCAATTGGAGACAAACGACCATGCTTTCGTAGGCCGTGCGCTTGTTGGCGTCATTGAAGCAATAGCCGATTGCAATCGCCACGGCGTAAGCTGCGGCGAGGTCAAGTACATCCTCTACCATCCCATAGGCCATACGGTTATCCACCCGCGCCAACGCACCGTCGAGCGATTTGTCGAGCGCGAACCCTGGCAGTTCCCCCGGATTGAGCACCTCATCGTGGATAGCGATGACAAGATCCACAGACAGCAGGCGGAAGGTCATTTGTCGCGCAGATAATCCAGAACCGGTTGATCGATCTCTCGCCGGGCCTTCAGCACCGCCATCACTTCATCCAGCGTTGCCACCCGGTGTTCACCCGGATCGGCCACGGCCTCGGCCGGCACGAAGTATCCAACAAGTTTTGAGTTCTTCAAAATCGCCACCGGTTTGCCCTTCGCCCGGTCCAGCACCTTCTGCGGCTCGCGCATCTCGGTCATCGTGGCGATCTCATTAGTCAGAAGGCGGGTCATGGCGGGCTCCTTTTGTGGTGTGGAATATACATCGAAGTGTACATTCCGACAACCGCCCGTGACGATTTTGACTTATTGACCAGAGGCCCAATCCGCCGCATATGCTCTGCCATGACACCGCTTTCGCATATCCGCAATTTCTCCATCGTCGCCCATATCGACCACGGGAAATCGACGCTCGCTGACCGCCTGATCCAGTCGACCAACACGGTCGCTGACCGGGACATGAAGGAACAATTGCTCGACGCGATGGATATCGAGCGGGAACGGGGCATCACCATCAAGGCAAACACCGTCCGCATCGACTACAAGGCCGATGATGGCGAAACCTATGTGCTGAACCTGATCGACACGCCCGGACACGTGGACTTTGCCTATGAGGTTTCGCGGTCCATGCGCGCCGTCGAAGGGTCGCTTCTGGTTGTCGACAGCACCCAAGGGGTCGAGGCGCAGACGCTTGCCAATGTGTACCAGGCGATCGACGCCGACCACGAAATCGTGCCCGTGCTTAACAAGATCGATCTGCCGGCCTCTGATTGTGACCGCGTGGCCGAACAGATCGAGGATGTCATCGGCATCGACGCCTCCGGGGCCATCCAGGTTTCTGCCAAGACCGGGCAGGGTATCCACGAAACGCTCGAAGCCATCGTGCAGCACCTGCCGGCGCCCAAGGGCGACGGCGACGCGCCGCTCAAGGCGATGCTAGTAGACAGCTGGTACGACGCCTATCTCGGGGTCATCGTGCTGGTCAGGGTTATGGACGGGCAGCTTAAAAAGGGCGAAAAGATCAAATTCGTCTCGAACAACACCATCCACCATGTCGACCGGATCGGTGTCTTTCGGCCACAGATGGAGGCGATCGATGTGCTTGGCCCGGGTGAGATCGGATTCCTGACGGCCAGCATCAAGCAGGTCCGCGACACCCGCGTCGGCGATACGATCACCCACCAGCGGGACGAGGTCGAACCGCTGCCCGGCTTCAAACCCTCGCAACCGGTCGTCTTCTGCGGGCTCTTTCCCGTCGACAGCGCCGAATTCGAAGACCTGCGGGACGCCATCGAAAAGCTCGCGCTCAACGACGCCAGCTTCTCATCTGAAATGGAAACCTCCGCGGCACTCGGCTTCGGCTTCCGCTGCGGGTTCCTGGGCCTTCTGCACCTCGAAGTGATCCGCGACCGGATCGAGCGGGAATACGATATCGAGCTGATCACCACGGCCCCCTCGGTCGTCTACCACATCTACATGAAGGACGGGACGATGCGTGAATTGCACAACCCCGCCGACATGCCCGACCTCACGCATGTGGACCACCTGGAAGAGCCGCGGATCAAGGCGACCATCCTGGTTCCGGATGAATATCTGGGCGACGTGCTGAAACTCTGCCAGGACCGGCGCGGGATACAGGAAGACCTCACCTATGCGGGTTCCCGCGCGATGGCCGTCTATGACCTGCCGCTGAACGAGGTCGTGTTCGACTTCTACGACCGGCTGAAATCGGTGACCAAGGGGTATGCCAGCTTCGACTACCAGATGACGGGATACCGTGAGGACAATCTGGTCAAGATGCAGGTGCTGGTGAATGACGAGCCGGTGGATGCGCTCTCCATGATGGTGCACCGCGACCGGGCCGAGGCGCGCGGGCGGGCGATGTGCGAAAAACTCAAAGACCTGATCCCCCGCCACATGTTCAAGATCCCGATCCAGGCGGCCATCGGCGGCAAGGTGATCGCCCGCGAAACGTTGAGCGCCTTACGCAAGGACGTGACCGCCAAATGCTACGGAGGCGACGCCACGCGGAAACGCAAACTGCTGGACAAGCAAAAGGCGGGTAAGAAGAAGATGCGTCAGTTCGGAAAAGTAGACATCCCGCAAGAAGCGTTTATTTCCGCGCTCAAAATGGATGGCTAGGATCAGGCCTCATAGCCAGTAAATAACGGGTGCGGCGAGAGCGATGGCTGACAGGAAGACCTTCGGGCATCTATCGTAGCGGGTTGCCACGCGCCGCCAGTCCTTGAGCTTGCCAAACATGATCTCGATCCGGTTGCGCCGTTTGTACCGCCGCTTGTCGTACTTTACCGGTTTCTTCCGCTGTTTCCGGCCCGGTATGCAAGGGCGTATCCCTTTGTCTTGCAACGTTTCCCTGAACCAGTCGGCGTCATAGCCGCGGTCCCCGAGCAGCCAGTCGACGTCAGGCAAGCTGCTCAGCAAAGCCCGTGCGCCGATGTAGTCACTGACCTGACCAGCCGTCACGAACAGGTTCAGCGGGCGTCCTTGGCTGTCACAGATGGCGTGCAACTTGGTGTTCATGCCGCCCTTGGTTCTCGGCCAATCAGGCGTCCACGCCCCCCTTTTTGACGCCCAGGCTGGTCGCTGTGCGGTGTGCTTTGAGGTATGTGGCATCGATCATTACTGTCTTGTCTTCACCGTGATCTGAGGCCAGCCCCACCATCATATGGGCGAAGATGCCCTTATCGCTCCACCGCTTCCAGCGGTTGTAGAGCGTCTTGTGCGGGCCGTATTCCCTGGGCGCGTCGCGCCATCGTAAGCCATTGCGATTGAGTAAAATAATACCGCTCAACACGCGTCTGTCATCGCCCCGGGGCTTGCCGTGGGACTTCGGGAAGAAAGGCGCAAGGCGCGCCATTTGCGCGTCGCTCAACCAGAAAAGATCAGACATGTTCACCGATCGTTTTTCGAAGCGTGAATCACGCCATCCGACGGTAATCAATGGGTCCTGACCCTAGGCACGGGCCATCGTCCCGATGGGCGTTGCTTGTCGCCCGCCTGGTGGCAGGAAGCTGCCGGGGCCGTGGTCTCAATCGAGCAGATGTGCTAGGCTCAAAGCATTCAATTCGACCATTTTAGACAACCCATTTTTTAGGGATTTTTGATATGTCACCATTTGTACGCTCGCGCGTTGCGCTCGCACTACTTCTCATACTTATCCCTCATCTGACCTTCGCGCAGAGCTGGCGCTCGGTGGATCAGGATGTCTTTGATCGCTCCATTGCCCGACAGATGAACGGGCGGGTGATGGGCTATGCTTTTGCGGTCGCCGATGCTGACGGGATCGTTGCCGAGGCATCGGGCGGTTGGGCTCAGGCCCCCGGCGATGGTGACCTGCGGATGGCACCCAACGTTGCCATCAATTTCGGATCCAACCAAAAGGTCCTGTCAGGCGTGGCCCTTCTGGATTTGCTCGAAGACCGGGGTAATTCGCTAGCGCAGGAGCTTCAGACGCCCTTTCCGTTCTTCATGCCGGACAAGTGGAGGAACTTTTACTTTGGGGGTTCCACGGCGACGACGTTTGACCGGGTGACGCTAGAGGATCTGCTGGACCATACCTCGGGCCTCGCCGATGAGCCAGCTAGGAACGTCCAGCACAATGAGGGCACCAAGATCGGCTGGTCGTTGTCCCAGCCTGTCCAGACGAGCGAGCTGAACAACAACACGCTGGACTACAATAACAACAATTACACACTGCTGCTCTACGCGATCCCCAACCTGTTCTACCGGTACGAGACGAACGCGCTGGAAGAGGCGGCGGCGGATCTGGGTCGCAGCGATTACAACGGCTTCGCCGCAAGGGAGTATGGCAGCCTTTATACGCGGTACATGACGGAAGAGTTTCTGCCCCGTTTCCCGGTGCGATTGGACGGCGGCACCTGTGTGGCCGGTGATCTGAGCCACGGTCGTGTGGCCAAGCAGTATACAAACCGCAACGCGCGTCGAGGCGGTCTAAGTGACGCGTCTGGTTTTTGTCGGTCACAGGGATCGTGGAGCTATTCGGTGCGCGATATGGCCCATATTCTGCGTACGATCGAACTGGGCAACACGATCATCAAGCGCAATAGCCGGCGGATGTTTCCGGCCAGCATGTCTCCGCGGATGATCTACTGGCGCAGCTTCAGCCATAGGTGGCTTGCCAAGAACACGAGGGTCGATACCTACCGGGCCCATGGCGGCCGCACGCCGCCCGCGTCATCGGGTGGCGGTCGCGCAAACACGCTGACCATACGGTTGCCCTTTAACCACGTGGGTGTGGCCGCTGTGAACAGCGACGAGATGACCGCCGTGCAACTGGCTCCGGTCCTGCTCAACGCATTCTACGAGGCGACACGCAAGACTTTTGAGAAAGACGTGTCGCGCAACGGGTCTGACATTTCCAATTTCGATCTGCCCGACCCTGACCCGGAGGTCTGCCGCGATCGTTGCAATGACAATGCGGCGTGCAAGAGCTGGACCTATGTTGCGCCGGGTATACAGGATCTGTCGAACGCGCGGTGCTGGCTGAAAGACGACATACCAGTGCAAACGGCGCGGGCGGGCCGGATATCCGGCGTGAAGGGGCTGGAATACGACTGGGACCGGCCTGGCAGTGATCTGCGCAACATACTCATACCCAACGGTGATCCGGCGGCCTGCCGATTGCGTTGCGCACTTGATAGAGATTGCAAGGCCTTCACCTTTGTCGGTGCCGGTGTGCCGGGTCAGAGCGGTCGTTGCTGGCTGAAACATCGGGTGCCACCCCGCAAACGCACGTCTTGCTGCGTGAGTGGCAAGTAGAACCAGCGCCTGTGTTTCAGGCTCCCGCTGCAGCGGTGGCCTGAAACGCTGTAAACGCGGTAAATAAGGTTTGGGATCGCGCCGGGGGGATCTCGATCCGGCAGGACGCGAATGGTTTTACTCTCGCGATCCATAAAAGATTTTGGAGGCTTGGTGGTGTTTCGCTGGGCTCAATCCCTTTTGGCCTGTCGCCCCCCTTTGCATAATCGGCCGCACCCGGGATATGGCACTTGCCGAACCCCAGCGGCCAACACTTGAAAGCGAAGGGTCGAGGCTGCAGGCTGCCTTAAGGGGTAGGAGCTTGAATGAGCCGGGACGACGCAAGCACAATCTGGGCGGCATCAGCAGGCGAAGCTGCAGTGTATCCGACCGGCGCAGTCCGGCAATCCGTCGACATTGCGATTGTGGGCGGTGGCTTCACCGGTCTGTCCACGGCGCTCCATTGCGCAGAACGCGGTTTGAGCGCGCAGGTCATTGAGGCCTACGACATCGGGCATGGCGGTTCGGGGCGAAACGCGGGGTTGGTCAACGCCGCCGCTTGGTTGCCGCCAACGAAGGTTCGGCGTGTTCTGGGCGAAACCTATGGCCCACGTTTTGTTTCGCGGTTCAGTCGCGCACCGGAATACGTCTTCTCCCTCATCAAAAAGCATCAGATCCGCTGCGATGTGACTCGGACTGGCACAATTCACGCGGCCCATGCCGAGAGCGGTCTGCGCGATCTGAAAGACCGCCATGCCGAGTGGCAGCGGCTGGGTGAACCGGTCGATCTGCTGGGGCCAGAAGAGGTCGCAGCGCGTGTCGGTACGCATGCCTTTCATGGCGGTCTGTTGGATCATCGTGCCGGAACGATCAATCCGCTGAGCTATTGCCAGGGGCTGGCCCGAGCGGCCGTCAATGCGGGTGCGACCATTACAACGCGCGTTCGTGTGCTAGATCTGGAACGCAAATCCGGGCTTTGGCACTTGCGAACCAGTGACGGCGAGATTGCCGCAAAGTCTGTGGTCCTCGGGACCAATGCCTATACGGACAATCTGTGGCCGGGGCTGAACGGCACGTTCACGACGATCGGGTATTTTCAGTTCGCCACCAAACCGTTGGGCGATCGCCTGAACGGTATCCTTCCGGGTCGTCAGGGGCTGTGGGACACGGGCACGATCATGACATCGCTGCGACGCGATGCGCAGGATCGGCTGATTGTCGGGTCGATGGGCCGCGTCATGGGTGATGCCGCATCCGGGCTGTCCAGACGGTGGGCGGCCCGTCATCTGCGCCGTCTGTTCCCTGATCTAGGACCCGTCGAATTCGAGGAGGCTTGGCATGGCGACATCGCGATGACGCCGGAGCATCTGCCGCGCATTCACCGGCTGGATGAGGGGCTATATGCGCCGATCGGTTATAACGGGCGGGGCATCACAACGGGAACCGTTTTCGGACAGGCCATGTCGGAATTGCTGACTGGGCATCGCGAGGCTGACTTGCCCCTGCCGGTCACGTCCCTCTCGGCGGACCGGTGGGCTCCGATAAAATCCCGTTTCTTTGAGACTGTGTTTGCGGCCAATCAGGTCGTGAAAGGGTTCTGAGGCCAAGCGTTGGAACCGGACTAGACGAAGGAGAATAACATGGGTGAAGGCAGGGTGGCGCTGGTTACAGGTGCGGCACAAGGTATCGGGCAGGCCTGCGCGAAAGCGCTGGTAGATGATGGATATCAGGTCGTATTGGCTGACATCCAGGATAGCGTACACGACACCGCCGAAGAAATCGGTGGGGTAGGGATCGTATGCGATATGTCGGATGCCGCTGCCATCCACTCGATGTTCAAACGGGTCGAACAAACCCATGGGGTTGTTGCGGCATTGATCAACAATGCAGGTATCGCGCGCCCCGGTGACTTCCTGACTTACGATGTCGAGACTTTTGATGCGGTGCTGGCAGTCAATCTGCGCGCGGTCTTTGTTGCAACCCAGCGAGCGGCCAAGGGGATGATTGACGCCGGTGTGTCTGGGGCCATCGTCAACATGTCGTCGATCAATGCCCAGGTCTCAATCCCCGCGATCCCGGCTTATTGCGCCTCGAAAGGCGGAGTGATGCAATTGACGAAGGCATCCGCGCTTGCGCTTGCGCCCCATGGCGTCCGGGTCAATGCCGTCGGTCCCGGCTCCATCGATACGGAGATGATGGCCGGTATCAACGCAGACCCCAAGGCAATGAAAACCGCACTGTCACGCACGCCGCTCAAGCGGATCGGGCAACCGCATGAAATCGCGGACGTGGTCGCGTTTCTGTGCTCGGACAAGGCCAGCTACATCACGGGCGAGACGATCTATGTCGATGGCGGCAGGCTGGCCCTGAATTATACATGTTAAGGCAATGGAGTCGGTTGACTCCAAAATCCGTTACGTTATAACGTAGCGCCGAGAGGTGAGCTGCGTTTCTCACTGGGGCACCCAGGCCGGATAGGGTCTGGGCCGGTCTCTCGTTTCACAAAGGTGTTACAACAAGACGATTTGTTGCGCGCGCACGGGCACCCACGCCCGCCGCGATTCACCACCTTTGGGGGTTCCAACAAAATGAATAAATCCGTTACCGCATCGGCTTTGTCTCTATTGGCCGCTACAGCAGTTTCTGCGCAAGATTTGCCACAGGCAGGCAATGAATGGTTCGCCGCTGGCCAGGCACGTCTGCAGGCTGAGCTGTCAAAGACCATCAACACGAGCACCGCAAAAAACGTCATTATCCTGATCTCGGACGGCAACGGTGTCGGCACAAACTACGCCTCACGCGTGTTCGCGGGTCAGCAGGCCGGCGGCTTTGGTGACGAATACGTTCAACCGCACGAGGCGTTCCCGAACCTCGCACTCGTCAAGACATACAACGTCAACGCCCAAACCCCGGACTCGGCTGGTACAGGCACGGCGATGATGTCAGGCATCAAGACCAAGGCGGGCATCGTGGGCGTGAACGAAAACGTCAACCGCGGTGAATGCGCAACGATCGAAGGCAACACCGTTGTGTCGCTGAACGAAATCGCCAGCGAAATGGGTAAGGCAACCGGTATCGTTTCGACCGCTCGGATCACCCACGCGACACCGGCGTCGGCCTATTCGAAATCGGTTGACCGCAACTTCGAAGCGTCCGTGCCCGAGGGCTGCACCCAGCAGACCGACATCGCGACCCAGCTGATCGACGCGATGGAATCCGGTATGATCGACGTCGCCATGGGCGGTGGTCGGCGCAACTTCATCGGCGAAGACATCACCGACGAGGAAGGCAAGGCAGGCCGCCGCGCCGCAGGTGAAAACCTGATCGAACGCGCAACCAGCCTCGGCGCACACTATGCCTGGAACATGGAAACATTCGCAGCCGCTCCGACAGATGGTTCGCCGGTGCTGGGCCTGTTTGAATCTAGCCATATGCAGTACGAAGCAGATCGTTCTGACGAACCTTCGCTGGCCGAAATGACGGCCGCTGCCATCACAGCGCTGCAAGCTGCAGGTGGCGACAACGGTTTCTTCCTGCAGGTTGAAGCGGGCCGTGTTGACCATGCGAACCACGCCGGCAATCTGGCCCGCGTTGTGCGCGACCAAAAGGCCATGGCTGATGCCGTTGCCATCGCGGATGAGCTGACTGACGACGCCGACACCCTGATCGTTGTGACGGCTGACCACGAACACGCCATTGCCTTCAACGGCTATTGTGGCCGTGGCTCGAACATCCTGGGTCTCTGCATGGGGATCGACGGTGCCGGTGTTGCGCATACGGGTGAGCCGGAACTGGCTGATGATGGCCAGGCTTATACGGTTGCGGGCTATCTGAATGGTGGGGGTTCGGTCTTGCGCGAAGACATGAACTATGCCGGTGTTCGTCCTGCTTTGACCGAGGAAGATGCGATCGACATCGACTACACCCAGCAGGCGCTGATCCCGAAATCATCGGAAACCCACTCGGGTGAAGACGTGGCGGTCTATGCAAAGGGTCCGTTCGCCCACCTCTTTGATGGCACCATCGAACAGCAGGTGATCTTCCACGTCATGCACCATGCGATGACGCAGTAAGTCACACAGTTGCTATGTAAGAGACCGGAGGGCCCCTTGGATGGGGCCCTTTTCCCCTTTCGAATATGAGTGACCCGCCGATCGGAGGCTTCGATGATCTCTCGCCGTACCCTTCTGCTTACTCTCGCGGCTACACCTCTTGCCGCGCAGACCTTGGCTCAGGAAAAGCCCATCAAACTGCGCGAGCTATACAACAAAGACCGGAGCTTTTCGGATCTGGCGCTATCAATGGAGGGAGAGCGTATTACGGTAACGGGTTTCATGGCTCCGCCACTCAAGGCCGACTCGAAGTTTTTTGTCCTGACCAAGATGCCGATGTCGGTCTGTCCGTTCTGCGAGACCGAAGCCGAGTGGCCCGATGACATCCTTGCCATTTATACCAAGCGGCGGGTAAAAGTGATATCGTATAACGTTAAGATCGAGGCGCGGGGCGTGCTGGAACTGGGCAGCGTGACAGATCCGGATACTGGCTTTCTCAGCATGGTGCGCCTCTCTGACGCGACCTACGGCTAAGCAGAAACCTAAATGGGTCAATCCTTACGTGTGGCCGACCTTGTGGTAAAAAGCCGGTCGGGCCGACCGCTCCTAACAGTTCCTTCGTTCGCTGCGGATCCCGGCGCGTTGATCGGCATCCGTGGTCCTTCCGGCGCCGGAAAATCGACCCTGCTGTTTGCAATCAGCGGACTGCTTGAGCGGGTAGAGGGAAGCGTGACGTGGGATGAGACAGAGATACTCGCGCTACCCATCGAGCAGCGCACCGCCTTTCGTGCGGCCCATATGGGCATGATTTTTCAGGACCTTCTGTTGTTCGAGGAGTTGTCGGCCCATCAGAATGCCGGTGTCGTATCACTTTTTGGCCAGCCATCACGGCGGGGCAAGGTCAATGAACAGGGCGGGGCCCATCTTGCGGCCTTGGGGTTGTCCGACACCGCGCGGTCGGTGGTTAGCTATTCGGGCGGTGAACGTCAGCGCGTTGCTATCGCCCGTGCTTTGGCCAGCGATCCCAAGATCCTGTTGGCCGACGAACCTACGGCCAGCCTCGACCGCGCCAATGCGGACCGGCTGATCGATGACCTGACGGGTCTGGTCCGCGCTGTGGGCAAGACGATGATCGTGGTCAGTCATGACGCTCTGCTGCTAAAGCGGATGGACCGGGTCCTGACCATTCGCGACGGACAGATCGCAGCGGACGAAGTGCCGGCCTGATGCGCAACTGGTGGGATGGTATACCGGCGCTGGTTCAGGATCTGCTGCTTTCTGGTCTCTTTCTGCTGCCGCTGATCGGGCTTGGCGTCGTGTTGCTGAGGCGCTTTGCGCCATGGCCATTGGTGCGTGGGATCCTGTGGCGGTTTCGCTGGCCGAACGTTCTTTTTGTGCTGCTCATCGCTATTTCGGTTGGGATGGGGATCGGCCTTATTGCGCAGGAACGGGGGCTGCGACAGGGAACCGCGCAGGCAGCCGATAAGTTTGACATGGTGATCTCTGCTCCGGGCAGTGAACTCACCATGATGTTGGCGGCGGTCTTTCTGCAGCCAACCGATGTGCCGATGGTTGACGGACCAACCTATGCCGACATCGCGAACCATGACCGGATCGCATTTGCCGCGCCCATCGGATTTGGCGACAGTTATGCGGGCCACCCCATCGTCGGAACCATCGCCGACTTCATCTCTCATTTGACGGAGAGCGGAGTGGAGGGGCGTGTTTGGGAACAATCTGGCGAAGCCGTCGTGGGAGCCTTGGTCCGGCTTGAGATCGGTGACCGGTTCGAGCCCGCCCATGGCATCGGTTTTACAGCAGAGGTTGGGGGCCATGATGGCGAGGAACTGGTCGTTGTCGGTCGGATGCCCCGTACCGGATCGCCGTGGGACAAGGCGATCCTGATCCCGATCGAGACGGTTTGGGAGGTGCATGGCCTGCCCAACGGGCATCCGTTCGAAGAGCAGGGTCAGATCGGGCCACCTTTCGATCCGGCCTATTTCCCCGGGACACCAGCGGTGATCGTGCGGGCTGAGTCGCTGGCGGCCACCTATGCGCTGCGGACCGAATTCACCCGCGAGAATGAAACGATGGCGTTTTTCCCGGGCACGGTTCTGGCCAATCTCTACAGTGTTATGGGGGATATCCGGCAGGCCATGTCGCTGATGTCGATCGTCACACAAGTTTTGGTGGCCATCAGCGTGTTGCTTGGACTTTTTATTCTGTCGCGGCTGTTTCAGCGGCAGGTGGCGATGCTGCGGGCACTTGGGGCGCCGCGGCGTTTCGTGATGGCGGTGGTCTGGCTCTATGGTGTTGTGCTGCTGGGGGTCGGAACGGCGCTTGGGTTGGTCTTTGGCCTGATCGCGGCGGCGGTTCTGTCGCTCATCGTCACGCAGCGGACGGGTGTTCTTGTGACGGCCAGTCTTGGCTGGGGTGAGGTGCATCTGGCACTTGCCTTTCTGTCCGTCACGGCCCTTTTGTCGCTGTTGCCCGCCCTGGTAGTGCTGCGCCAACCGATTGCCGAGAACCTGCGTTAACCGCATTTGGCGGATTTGACTCTTGCATCAAAAAGATTAGAACAAAAGAAGAACAAACTGCGTGATGGTCTGCACGTGCATGGCTGCAACGATCAAATCTCCGTCCCGTCTCGCCCGGCCGCACAGCGTTTTCCGGGCCCGTACGCTGTCAGAGGTTTTTGCCGAGACGGCGCTGGATGCGGGGCCGTCGGCCTTTGTGCTGGCCAGCCTGCCGCGGCATTCAAAGCCGGTGCTTTGGGTGCAGGACAGGCTATCGACCAAAGAGGCGGGGGACCCATATCTGCTCGACGTACCGCTGTTGCGCGTTCAGCTCAGCCGCCCCGCAGACGTCTTGCAGGCAATGGAGGACGGGCTGGGCTGTTCCGCCCTTGGCGCCGTGGTGGGCGAGGTCTGGGGCGATCCTCACGCGCTCGGCTTTACTGCGACCAAGCGGCTGGTCATGCGGGCCGAGGCCAGCGACATGCCCTGCTGGCTGGTCCGCCGCGCGTCCGCACCGGCGCTGAGTGCCGCACGCAATCGGTGGCGCGTGACGTCGCTGCCTGCTGCGGCCCATCCGGACGATCCGCGCGCGCCGGGGCAACCGCGCTGGCGAGCCGAACTCTTCCGATCGCGCATGGCACCGCCTGCCGAATGGGTGGTGCGTCATGACCGGGCGGCGGATCGTATCCATTTTTCTGCCCCACTTCGCGATGGAGCGTTGGCAGAAGGCGATGGAACGCGCGGGCAATTCCGCGCCAGATGACCTGCCCACGGTACTGGTGACCGAAGGCACGCATGGTCCTGTCGTGCATGCGGTCAACCGCGCCGCACGCCTGACCGGCATCAAGCGGGGCGGGCGTGTCGTGGATATGCGTGCACTCTGCCCCGAACTGCGCGTCGAATATGCCGATCTTGCAGGGGATGAGGCGCTGCTGGACCGTCTGACCCTGTGGGCGCGGCGCTGGTGCCCCTGGACCCGGCGGGACGGGGCTGATGGGATTATCCTAGATACGACCGGCTCCGATCACCTGATGGGTGGCGAGGCGGCGATGCTGGCGGGGATGGAGGCGGATCTGTCGACTCTTGGCCTTACCGCGCAGCTCGCTGCGGCCCCGACATGGGGTGCGGCTTGGGGGCTGGCGCGGTTCGGTCCGGTGCGGGCTCTGGCCCATCCGGGTAATCTAACCGAACAGCTTGCCCCTTTGCCCACCGATGTCCTGCGGCTGGAGGCGGATACGGTTCTGATGCTGCATCGGCTGGGTCTAAAAACCGTGGGTGATCTGATCACCATCCCCCGCCTGTCGCTGACCCGGCGCTTTTCGCGGGCTGAGCTGGCCCGCAATCCGCTCATGCGGATGGATCAGGCCTTTGGCAAAACGGCAGAACCCATTGCGAGCGTCGAAGCACGTCCGCCGGTTCGCGCCCTCAGCCGTCTGCCCGAATCTATTCAGGATCCGACGCCCCATATCCCCTTGCTCTGTGAAGATCTCTGTGCCCAGTTGGAAAAAGCCGGACAGGGTTGCCGCCAGCTTGCTCTGACGGTGTTCCGGACCGACGGTGAGGTCAGGACTGTGCGCGCTGCCACGTCGCGGCCCAACCGGGATGCCGAGCATCTGGCCCGCTTGTTTGAGGGCAAGCTCGAACGGATCGACCCCGGATTTGGCTTTGATCTCATCGCGCTTGAGGCCGGTGGTGTTGAGGCGCTGGAAACGCGGCAGCGCAGGCTTGATGGCAAGGTCGATAATGATCTGGAACTGTCCCGCCTTGTCGACCGCCTGACGGCCCGTTTCGGCAGCCGGGCCATCCAGCGCCCGGCCCGCAAGGCAAGCCATTTGCCCGAACGGGCGCAGGGCTGGGTCAGTGCGATGACAATGCCACCCGAAACAACCGATACCCCGGCCCGCGAACGGCCCATCCGCCTACTACAAGCGCCAGAAGAGATCCGGGTGCTTTACGCCATCCCCGAAGGCGCGCCCGCTCAATTCATCTGGCGGCGGCAGACCCTGAACGTGACACGCTATGCCGGCCCAGAACGCATCGCACCCGAATGGTGGCAAGACCGACCCGGCACCCGGCTGCGCGATTATTTTAAAATTGAGGATCAGATGGGCCGCCGCTTTTGGCTGTACCGCGAAGGGCTGCACGAGGACGGTCGGGGCGGGGCGCCCCGCTGGTTTCTACACGGGATGTTTGCGTAATGCCCGAGATGGATCATCAACGCCCTCGCCGCACAATTGAAGATGACGGTTTCACTTCCAACCCTCGTGCCGAGTATGTGGAATTGGGGGTGACCACCTGTTTTTCCTTCCTGCGTGGGGCTTCCGATGCCGTAGACCTTGCCACGACGGCCAACAAACTTGGCTATGATGCTATCGGTTGCGCCGATCTTAATACCATGGCCGGGGTCGTGCGGCTTCATGCAGAGGCGCTGAAAGGGCAAGTCAAACCTGTCATCGGCTGCCGCCTGCAATTGACGACCGGTGAAGAATTCCTGGCTTATCCACGCGACCGCGTGGCTTACGGCCAGCTCTGCACATTGCTGTCCAAAGGCAAAATGCAGATGCCTGATGGGACCTGGCAGGAAAAAGGGGCCTGCGACATCACCCTCGACGACCTCGCCCAACATAGCGAAGGTATCCAACTGATCGCCATCCCCGGCGACAATATCCTGCATTTCAGCGCCGGGTTGCGGCGGCTAACAAAGGCATTGCCAAGCCTGAAACACATCGCGGTCAGCTATCTCTATCGTGGCGACGACCGGGCGCGGATCAACCAGCTTGACGCTATCGCCAGATCCCATGGGCTGGGGATCATGGCGACCAACGACGTGCATTATCACGCGCCCTCACGGCGCCCCTTGCAGGACATCATGACCTGCATCCTGCATAAAACCACCATCCACAAGGCGGGGTATCTTTTGGACGCCAACGCTGAACGGTACCTGAAATCCCCCGCCCGTATGTGCCAGCTTTTTGACGAATGGCCCCATGCAATCCGCGCCACCCGCGCTATTGCGGATGCGTGCAATTTCGATCTGCGCGAGCTGGCATATGAATATCCACATGAAACCGTACCACCTGGTCAGACACCGCAGGAATACTTGACGGAACTGACATGGAAGGGGGCGGCCAACCGCTATCCAACGGGTGTGCCGGACCATATCAAAGAGGTCTTGAAGAAAGAGCTCGCACTGATCGCCAAGCTGAATATCGCGCAGTACTTTCTGACGATCCATCAGGTGGTCAATTTTGCCCGCTACGAATGCAAGCCCCCCATTCTTTGCCAAGGCAGAGGATCAGCAGCCAATTCCGCCGTGTGCTATGTGCTGGGGATCACTGCCGTAGATCCCGCTCAGAATGATCTGCTGTTTGAGCGGTTTATCAGCGAAGAACGTAAGGAACCGCCCGATATCGACGTCGATTTCGAACATGAGCGGCGCGAGGAGGTGATCCAGCACATCTATGACAAATACGGTCGCGACCGGGCAGCCTTATGCGCCACCGTTATCCATTACCGTCCTCGCATGGCCGTGCGCGAGGTGGGTAAGGTCATGGGATTGTCTGAGGATATCACCGGCGCATTGGCCAAAACCATCTGGGGTTCATGGGGTCGCGAAATTGGTACGCGCGAGGCGGAAGAAGCGGGTGTTGATCTGCGCGATCCGCTGATTGCCCGCACCATCAGGCTTGCCGATCAGATGATCGGGATGCCGCGTCATCTTGGCCAGCATGTGGGTGGCTTTATCCTGACCGAAAACCCACTGATCCAGACCGTCCCCATCGGCAACGGGGCAATGCCCGAGCGCAGTTTTATCGAATGGGACAAGGACGACATTGACGAATTGCGCATCCTCAAGGTCGATGTGCTGGCCCTTGGGATGCTCACCTGCATTCGCAAGGCGTTTGATCTGATCGAGGGGCATTACGGGCGCAAACTGACTTTGGCGAGCATCGAAGAGGGTGATGAAGCCGTTTACGATATGCTCTGCCAAGGGGACAGTCTGGGCGTGTTTCAGGTTGAAAGCCGGGCGCAGATGAACATGCTGCCACGCCTCAGGCCTCGGGAATTTTACGATCTGGTCATTCAGGTGGCTATCGTCCGCCCTGGCCCGATCCAGGGGGATATGGTGCATCCCTATCTGCGGCGGCGGAATGGGCTGGAGCCGGAGGATTATCCATCACCTGGCCCCGATCATGACCCGGATGAACTGCGCAAGGTCCTGAAACGCACCAAGGGCGTGCCGATCTTTCAGGAACAGGCAATGAAAATCGCGATGGTCGCGGCTGAATTCTCCCCCGATGAGGCAAACCAGTTGCGCAAGGCGATGGCGACGTTCCGATCTCGCGGTACGATTGGCCAGCTTGAGCACAAGATGGTCAGCCGCATGATTAATCGTGGCTATGATCCGGAATTTGCGGCGCGCTGTTTCAACCAGATCAAAGGCTTTGGCGATTATGGCTTTCCCGAAAGCCACGCGGCGAGTTTCGCGCACCTGGTTTATGTCTCCAGCTGGATCAAGTGCCATTACCCGGACGTGTTCTGCGCCGCACTGCTGAATTCGCAGCCGATGGGGTTCTATGCACCGGCCCAGATCGTGCGGGATGCGCGGGAACACGATATCGAGGTACGCCCGCCGGATGTGAATTACAGCAACTGGGACAACACCCTTGAACCCGTCGGTGCAGGGGCTTTTGCCGTCCGTCTGGGGCTGCGGCAGGTGACGGGGATGAAAGAGACCGAAGTTCTGCGCCTGATGGACGTGCGGGACCGACCCTTTGAAGATCTGGAGGATCTGCGGACGCGGGCACATCTCAATGCGGGTGCTATGCGGCGGCTGGCTTCGGCGGATGCGATGCGGTCCATGACGCTTGATCGGCGGGCGGCGCTTTGGGATGCTGCAGCGCTGCGGGACGCGCCCAGCCTGCCGCTGTTCAAAGCATCCGAAGCACGGGACGAAGGGGCCGAGCGGCGCGTGAGCCTGCCTGCCATGCCCGTCTGTGAACATGTGGTTGCCGATTACCAGACGCTCCGCCTGTCGCTCAAGGCGCACCCGATGTCATTCCTGCGGAAAAGCCTCACACGGCAGCGCTTTATCTCGACCGATGACTTACAGAGGTCACGCAACGGCCAAAAGGTTTCGCTGGCGGGCATCGTCCTTGTCCGCCAGCGCCCCGGCAGCGCCAAGGGGGTCTGCTTTATCACGCTGGAAGATGAGGTGGGGGTCGCCAACCTGGTGGTTTGGCCCAAGGTGATGGAGACCTACCGTGCCGTCATCATGCGCGCACGGCTGCTGTCTGTGCGGGGCTATGTCCAGCGCGATGCCGATATCATCCATATTGTCGTGCAGCATCTGGAGGATCGGACCGACGCGCTTTACCGCCTGTCCGGCGACCCGCTGCTGACGCAACTGGCCCGCGCGGACGAGGTCGTAAAACCGATCCCCAGTGTTCCGCATCGCCATCCGCGCGACGTGCGGATCATTCCGAAATCACGGGATTTTCACTAGAGGCGATGCGTTTTGCTGGGAACGGTCCGAAGCGGGCGTTGGACCTGCCGGAACCGAAGCCGCGCGAAGATTTGAGCCTCGAGCGTCCGCTCAGGACTGCTTCAACCCGTCATCATCCCGTTTCAATAACCCTGGCCAATGCCATAGGGGCGGGAGACCAAGGTCGTAATGCTTGGCCTTGCCCGGCCACATAGAGTGCCATACGGGGAGGAACGCCGCGATGTTCAAAGCGATCACACTTGGTGCGGCCCTGACAGCCGGTGCGGGCTATGCCGAGATCCAAAACGTCTATCTCGAAGCGGTGGACGGCACGCGCATCCAGATCGCAGAGATCGATCTGGCCGAGGATGGGCGTTATTCCGTCACGATGGCCGAGGCGCCCTTCACCGATCATTTCCTGTCAATGCGTCCCTTCCGCTGTCTCGAAGGGCCGGCCAAACACTGGTGCCACGTCCCGTACCCCTACGATATCACTCGCCAAATCGGCGATGACCTCACGGATCTGGAGTATGACTTCCTGTTTCTGTGGAAAGGGTCAACTGAATACGGGATCAACATGTGGAACGGGGTCTACTATGTCTTGGAAGAGAATAACGGGCGGCTGACCGGCACGCTGCACGAAATGGACATGGATATCCTCTCGGCTCCGCCCGACCATGGCGAATTGCGCCCGGTCCAAGCAAAACACCTGGAACCCGGCGAACCCGAAAGCCACTGGCTTCCTGTCCTCGTGATTGAATGATCCGCGCCGATCGCTGAATTTGGTTATGCCGCAAAACTATTATGCGCAGTAACGTTCGAGAACTGCCAAAGGTTGCTCGCCTTAGAAGACCGGCGCGTACTTCCAGTTGTCGGCGTCAGGTGTCACCTCGTCGAGGTCGTATCCTGCGTCCTGCAAGCGTTTGGCCACCGCAAGTCCTTCGCTTGCCGCCTCGTCGACATACCGGCGTCCCAACTGTTCGTTCCGGGCAACGCCGTGGCCACGCATCAGATCGAGCCCGTAGTTGAACTTGCCCACCGGGTCGCCCAGTTCTGCGGCGCGCTTGTCCCATTCGGCTGCAGCATCCGGGTTGTACTCGCCACCCAGGCCATTGTTGTCCAGTTGGCTCATCCACGTCATTGTGCCCGTCCAGCCGGCGTTCGCGCAGCCTTCGAACAACTCCCGCGCGGTTTCGTGGTCACCCTTCTTGGTGATGTAATAGCCTGACGCGCAGGTCATCATGTCAGGCTTTCCCTGACGGATATTTTCCATCACCCGTCCGATACCCATCTCGGGCGGATTGAGCGCGCCGCCCTCGTCCACGACGGTCTCCTGCGCCAGAACGGGCACACCAAAGGTCAGTGCGGCAATAGCAAAGATGCGCATGGCTCTCCCTCTCTGGTCCTCTCATAGCAGAAGGTCGAACTGAAATCTGCGCCGATATGGTCGTAATTCACGTCAGCAAGTATGACGTTTTCCCAACCGGGCCGGATCGTATCCCCAGATCGCCAGAGCGAGGACACGGCGGTTGCCAGCAAGGTCCACCCAAGAGCGCTGCCATTGCACTGCAGATAAGGCGCGAAACGGATCAGCTCGACCGTGTAGGTGAACGGGTTGGCAGCGCAGATGTCATGCAGCAACTCGCTGCTCTCTGCCATTTTTCAAAGTGGGTAAAGCGCGGAGCACAGAAAGAACATCCGGAAGATGACAAAGTTCATAACACCCGCGAAATTCTCAAGCTGCCGGATAAAGCTGGATGGAAAAGGCCCAAGCGCCCTCAGCATCAGCCCTGCGATCAGCAGCGCAGGCAAAGCCGTCACATAGCCCCAGATCGGCGCCTTGACCCCGTAGGAGTAGGCGATGCCCAGAAAAGCACGGACCTGAAGGATCGATATCGCCGAGCTGCCAATCAGCTTGCATTTCAGCAACTACCGGCGGGCCCGGGGGGAGGTGAGCAGCAGCCGCATCGACCCCATCTCGCAGTCGTAAACCAGGCTGAAGCTGGATTGCATTCCGTTGAACAGCAGAACCATGCCGCAAAGACCCGGTACGATAAATGTCTCGCATGGCTGCTCGTCTTTGCCGCCGGCTTTCGTGATTGCCTGCCGGGCGGCGGCGTGGGGACCGACTGTCGGTTCGTCCAGTAGCAAGATGTCGGGCTGATGGATCAGGGCCCGGGCGATCTCGGTCCGTCTGCGATGGCCGCCATTGAGCGCTCGGGTTTCTTTGTGGTCCCGTTCGCGCATCTCCAACCGGTCGAGTGCCACGTCGATGCGGTCCTCGGCATGCAGACCGGAAATGCCTTGTAGGGCAGCGAAGTATCGCATGTTTTGCTGAACCGTCAGGTCGAGATCGAATGTGGGCTGCTGAAACACAATCCCGATCCGGGCCAGTGCCGTCCTGGGGTTTTCATTCAGAGCGTGGCCTGCAATGTCTATCGAGCCATGGTCCGGGATGAGCAGGCGGTACAGCAAGGCATGAAGCGTGCTTTTGCCCGCACCATTGGGCCCCAGCAATGCGCACAACTGACCGGCCTTGACCGCGAATGACACGCTATCCAGCGCTGTTTTGGCGCCTTAGGCATAGCTCAGATGATTGACGCGCAGGCTCACCCAAATGGTGTTCGCGGGGCGAGCATCAGAGGGCAAATACCACTTCACTTGATCACGATATCCACGCGCTGAGTTTCTCCGGTCGAGCCGGGGATCTTCATGTAGTAGCTGCCGGGCTTGATCGCGATAAAACCGATTTCCATCTCGCCAGCCTCATCAAATTCGATGCTGTCGAGACCCAGGGGGCGGATTTCAAGCCCTTCCACCACGATCTCGTCGATCCAGATCGCGCGGAAGAATTCGGAGCCGATAAGGGCGAGTTCCTGGCTGCCGTCGCCTTGGATCTCGAATTCGTAGTAGGTGCCGGATTTCAGCTCCCACGGTGCGCCGCTGATGGGTTCACCCGCCGACAGGATGATGGGTGGCAGATCTTCTTTGTTCTTCCCGGATAGCAGACCGGCCGCGCGGAAGCCCGCGTCGTCATCATCGTCCGCGTGCGCAGGGTGCGCGAGGGCAAGACAGGCGGCGAGGGCGAGGGCGTGTTTCATTTCCGTGATCCTTATTTTGATTTGCTAAGTGCGGGATGGGGCCTGATTAGGAACCAGTTGGGCGGAATGCTGCACCCCACGGGAAGCGACCGACCTTGACGGTCTTGATCGCCTCGCGGCTGGCCACATCGATGACCGTCACGTCGCCTGACACGCCATTGGTGGTGAAGAGCAGCGAGCGGTCGGCGTTGAAGTCCATGTGCCAGACCCGACGGCCGACGAGGATGTAGTCTTCGACCTCGTAGGTTTCGGCATTGACGACGGCCACGTGATTGGACGGACCAAGAGCAACAAAGGCGTGGGTGTCGCCTGTCGTGAATTCAAAGCCGACAGGTTGCACCCGGTCGGGATGAACACCTTGGACCTCGAAGGCGATCTTGGCGGTTTCCTGTTGGGTCGCCACGTCGAAGATACTGATCGTGCCGCCGATCTCGGCTGACACCCAAAGCTCCGTCCCGTCTTTGATGAATTCCGCATGGCGCGGGCGGCTGTCAACGAGCGTGTTGGCGAACAGCTTTTGTGTCGAGGTGTCGATCCAATGCGCCATGTTCGTCGTTTCGGAGGTCGTAATGGCGATTGCGCCGTCGGGCGAGACAGCCATACCCTCGGGTTCGACGCCAACGTCGATCTGGGCGATGACCGTGCGGCTTTCGACATCAACCACTGTGGTGATGGCATCGTCTTCGTTGGCGATGTAGAGATGCCGATTATTGGGGTGCAGAACGAACTGTTCAGGATCTTCGCCAGACGGCAGGTTGTGCAGGATCCGCCCGGTCTCGGGATCCATGACCTGAACGGTATCGCTGTCCGAAGCGCAGATGTAGACGACGGAATAATCCTTGGCGAAGGTGATGCCGCGGGGCCGTTCGCCGGTGTTGATGGTGCGCGTCACCTCCAACGTTTCAATATCGATCACGCTGATCGTGTCGTCCTTTTCGTTTGTCACCCACATTTCGTCGGCACTTGCCGCTGCGGGCACGGCCAGCGCGGCGAGGATCGGCAGCATTTTCATATGTCGGTCCTTTCTTGAGGTTTGGAACGGGGGTACCAGCCCTGTCATTCCGTGGTGTGTTTTGCGCCAAAGCAAGCTGGCATCAGTCGGCAAACGCCGCGCATTGGCTTTCTGGTCGGTCGAGCCCGAGGCTGTCGAGCTCGTTTGTCTGGTGCAGGAACCCGTCCAGTGGCGCCAACGCGACCAGCGCGCGAGGATGCACGATGGGTATCGGTTGGCGCAACTGCCCGTTCCAGTCGCGGTAGGTCAGTGGCCGCCCTTTGAAGCCGGCGAGCTCGAAGGCGTCAGACAGGATGTAGTCACGCAAGGTCTCGGCATCGCCGGTGTCGGTTCGCGTCACGGCCTCACCCAAGGTACGAACGGCCGCCCAAGCTGCATAGTCCTGCGATTCCATGGTCCGACCGTGCGCCTTTTCAAAGCGGCTTTGAAGCTGTGCAGCCCCCCATTGTTCGACCACGGGTGCCCAGGTGTGAGCGCCCAGCCCTTCGGAGCCGACGACAGGGCGGGCCTCCCAAGTATTGTACAGGATGTAACGACCGAAATCCTCGACTTCATCAGCCACGATCAGTGCGTCATAGTCGCCGAAATCCTGGGTGAAGAGCGGTACCTCTTGCGCAGCATTGCGGCGCATATCAGCATCAAAGCGCCATTCTTTCTCGGCCTGAAGCTCCAAGCCGAACTTGGTCAGCGATCGCCGCATCGCAGCCGCATATGCCATGTCGGGCGGATAGCTGCCCGAGATCATGACAAGGTCGGTCCAGCGCTTTTTGACAAACATCTGAGCAAGCGCGTCGGTCCGCATCGCGTCGGACGGCTTTGTATGAAGGAGGTTCGCCCGGCATTCGGCGTTGCGCATAGCAACGTCGCCATCGCTTGCATTGAAAATAATTGCGCCCCGTGCCTCTACAAGGTCGGCGACCTGCAATTGCGTGGCGGCCGGAGCGTCCATCACGAGGAAGGGCGCCTCCGTAAGCGCCATGCGGGCAGCGGCCAGCGGGTCATCGTCTTCGGGGACCGTGATGACGTTCAGCGCGTAGGTCTGGTTCAGAAACCGCCCCGTGGTTTTGTTGTCGTCTAGACCGGTCAACGCACCGGCGACGCCAATATCATCGGGTTCGGGGTCGAGGTTCGATAAAGTTGGTGGGTTTGCGGTTTCCACTTGCAGATAGTTGATTGTCAGCGCGACTTCGGCGCCAGCGGTGTTTGCACAAAAGCAAACCGCTGCGATTGCTGCGATTTTTCGCATGATAGGCCTCCCGCTACCAAGGTACCAAGTCGACAAATCCCCTCCAAATAGGACTTTGGTCCTGTGTCGAAATGCAGCGCAACCAAAGTCCAATACCGCACTGCAGCGTCACCGACTAAAACCGGACCTTAGAGGGCGAGTATGCGCCTAGGGAGAGCACAATGACACGACTTTTGTTTCGCTTGAGCGCGGCCGCCGGACTGAATGCCGCTGCGGCTATGGCGTTCGCACATGGTGACGTTGCGCCTCAGCCCGTTGATACGGCAGGTCTGCCGGAGATGGGTGAGGAATGGCTGATCGAGAACCCCTACCGTGCGGAGGCCGCCGGCGAAGAGACGTGGCAACTCGCCGTTCAGATTGGCGCATCGGCCTACAATCAGAACTGCGCCCGTTGTCATGGCCTTGAGGTCGTGTCCGGTGGCCTTGCCCCCGACTTGCGCTTTTTGGAGGCCGAGGAATACGGCGATGAGTGGTATATGGAGCGGTACCGCCATGGCTATACCCAGAACGGGATCACAAAGATGCCTGCCTTTGGCGACTTGCTGGGTCAGGAAGCGGCATGGGCGATCCGCACATATATTGAAACCCGTCCCGACGACGTGGCGATGGAAGAACTGACCCCGGAACTGCGCGCCCTGCGGGATGAACTGCAAGCCTATACGGAGGATGCCAGCGGGGCAGATGCCGACGCGCTCAAAGCCCGTCTGAGCGAGATTGCCGGAAGCATCGAAACGCTTTCGGGCGCCCCCGTTGCCGATAGCGTGGCATACCGGGCCGCGGCTCTGATCGACGGCACGCCGGGCGGTTACAAAAGCGCCGCCGAAACCTTGACCATCGGCCTGTCTGCCGCTCAATAATCAGGTCATGCGGCGGCGCGCTTTCGTTTTCTACTTACTGGCCGGACTGTCCCTTGCGGGGTGGTCCGTCGCTGATCCCTGCGCCGATTACATACCGCAGCCCAAGCCGCAGAACGCGGGCCGCGATATCGTAGGCCAGGAGCTGGATCAGATAATCGATCAGGGCTTTATGACCTTCGCTGTCTATGAGGACTTTCCGCCCTACAGCTGGGAAGAAGCCGGAAAGCCCCGCGGCGTCGATGTTGAGATCGCCCGGATCATAGCGGAGGACTTAGGGGTTGAGCCGCGTTTCAACTTCGTTACCGCGGCTGAAAACCTCGATGCTGACCTGCGCAACAACGTGTGGAAAGGTCCGATTGTCGGCGGTCGTGTATCGAACGTGATGATGCGCGTCCCCTACGACAGTGCCTTCAAGTGCCGCGCCGAGCAGGTTGTGTTCACGGGTCAGTATCAGACTGAATCCATCGCGATCGCTTATAGCGAATCGGCCTATCCCGAGGACAAACCTGTCCCGGCCTATTTCCGGTTCGATACGGTCGCGGTCGAAAATGACTCGATCTCGGATTTCTATCTTTCGTCTTTTGCCGGCGGCCAGTTGAATTCAGGCGTGAAGCGCTTTGCAAACATGGAAGTGGTGATGGAAGCCCTAGCGGGCGGCGAGACGATGGCGGCCATGGGTCCGCTGGCGCAGCTTGAACATGGCACCGTCGATGGGGTGGGTGTGCATCAGCCCCCATTGGCTGGCTTTGCGGTCAGCAAATGGACCTTGGGTGTCGGCATTAACTTCCGTTACCGTCCCCTTGCCTACGCGGTGGACGACGCGGTGCGCTATGCGCTCGAAGACGGGCGCATCGCGCAAGTATTTTCTGACTACGGCCTCACATTTCAGCCGCCCGAAAGATAGCTCTAAGCCCTTGGTCGAATATACGTTTCATCGTAGGCTTGATTAACTGCATCCGATATGAGGAGGCCCCTTGAATGAAAATGTCCGACAGCCGGGTGATCAAGGCCGAGCCAGAGATCGTCTGGGCGGCTTTGCTGGACCCTGAGGTGTTGAAGGCCTGCGTTCCGGGCTGCCAGGAAATGACCGGCTCGCCCGAGGATGGATTCGAGGCAACCGTCGTTCAAAAGGTGGGGCCGGTAAAGGCGACCTTCAAAGGGGTCGTTCAGCTCAAGGATATGGATCGCCCGAAAAGCCTGACGATCGAGGGCGAGGGCAAGGGGGGTGCCGCCGGATTTGCCAAAGGGGGCGCTGACGTGACCCTGTCTGCCCAAGATGACGGCACGCTTCTTTCTTACGAGGTCGAGGCCAAGGTCGGCGGCAAGTTGGCCCAGCTCGGCAGTCGCATCATCGATGGTTTCGCCAAGAAGATGGCTGATCAGTTTTTTACGAACTTTCAGGAAGCCGTCGAAGGCCCGTCCGAAGATACTGAGGACGAGCCATCCGATGAAGGTGAAACCACACAGAAAAAAGGCTGGTTCAAACGCCTCGTGACCAGCTGAAGGGACTCTAGGGAGGAAGAGGATGACCAAAGTTTCAATGACCGTGAACGGCAAGGCCGTTTCCGGTGAAGTGGAAGGCCGCACGCTGCTGTCGAGCTTTCTGCGTGATGATCTGCATCTGACCGGTACCCATGTCGGGTGCGACACGTCGCAATGCGGCGCATGTGTCGTTCATGTCGATGGTCAGGCGGTCAAAGCATGCACCATGCTCGCGGCGGAAGCCGACGGTGCGGAAGTCGCCACGATCGAAGGTATGGCCAATGCCGATGGTTCGCTCAGCGTCATCCAGCAAGCATTTCAGGATCATCACGGTCTGCAATGCGGGTTTTGTACCCCCGGCATGGTGATGTCGGCCGCAGCTCTTTTGAAAGAGAAACCCAAGCCGACCGAGGCAGAGGTGCGCGAGTATCTCGAAGGCAACCTTTGCCGCTGCACGGGCTACCACAACATCGTCAAGGCCATCATGGCCGCGTCCGGTCAGGACGTCGCGATCGCAGCAGAATAACAGGGACAGCAGGCAGCTTGCCTGCTGCATGAGACGAGACAACGGCGCATGGCTATTCTGCCGCGCCAGACAGGGAGGAATAGATGCCAAAGGATAGTGGTATCGGCGCAAGCTCAAAGCGGCGCGAAGATGTACGGTTCCTGACCGGAGCCGGCAATTACACAGATGACATCAACATCATCGGCCAGGCGCATGTCTATTTCTTGCGCTCTGACATCGCCCACGGAACGATCAACGCGATCGACACCGGCGCGGCAGCAGGTATGCCCGGGGTCGTCAAGATATTTACCGGCGCCGATTTCGAAGGTGTCGGCGGCTTACCCTGCGGTTGGCAGGTGACAGATAAGCACGGCCAGCCGATGCAGGAACCGGCCCATCCGGTTATCGCGCAGGGCAAGGTGCGCCACGTGGGCGAGATTGTTGCCGCAGTTGTCGCCGAAACGTTGGAGCAGGCACGCGATGCGGCTGAGGCGATAGAGCTTGATATCTCGGAATTGCCGGCAGTGGTTGACATGAAACGGGCGCTGGCAGACGGGGCAACCAAGGTCCACGACGATTTGACGTCGAACCTTTGCTACGACTGGGGCTTTGTCGAAGAAAACAAGGCTGCAACAGATGCTGCGTTCGAAGCAGCGGCCCATGTCACCAAGCTGGAGCTGGTGAACAACCGTCTGGTTGCCAACCCGATGGAGCCACGCGTTGCAGTCGGCGATTACAGCCGGGCCGGTGATGACCACACGCTTTATACGACATCCCAGAACCCACATGTCATCCGTCTGCTGATGGGCGCGTTCGTCCTTGGTATTCCGGAGCACAAGCTGCGTGTCGTCGCGCCTGACGTGGGCGGCGGTTTCGGTACCAAGATCTTCCATTATGCCGAAGAAGCGTTCTGCACCTTCGCGGCTAAGGCCTGCAACCGCCCAGTGAAATGGACGTCCAGCCGGTCAGAGGCATTCATGTCCGACGCTCATGGCCGCGATCACGTCACGACCATCGAACTGGCTCTGGATGCGGAAAATAACTTCACTGCGCTCCGGACCGAAACATTCGCGAACATGGGCGCGTATCTGTCCACCTTTGCTCCGTCCGTGCCGACATGGCTGCACGGAACGTTGATGGCCGGGAACTACAAGACCCCGCTGATCTATGTGAACGTGAAGGCGGTGTTTACCAACACTGTTCCGGTCGACGCCTATCGCGGCGCGGGCCGTCCCGAGGCAACGTTTCAGTTGGAGCGTGTCATCGATAAGGCGGCGCGAGAGCTTGGCGTCGACCCGGTCGCTCTGCGTCGGCAGAACTTCGTGACCGAGTTCCCATATGCGACCCCGGTCGCGGTCGAATACGACACGGGCGACTACGTCGCGACGATGGACAAGCTGGAAGAGATCGGCGATTTCTCGGGCTTTGCCGCACGCCGTGCCGCGAGCGAGGCAAATGGCAAGCTGCGTGGTCTTGGCGTCAACTGCTACATCGAGGCATGTGGCATCGCGCCGTCGAACCTTGTTGGTCAGTTGGGTGCCCGGGCCGGCCTCTATGATGCTGCTACGGTGCGGGTTAACGCGACGGGGTCTATCAGCGTGATGGTCGGCGCTCACAGCCACGGACAGGGGCACGAGACTTCGTTCCCGCAGGTCGTGGCCGAGATGCTGGGCATCGATGAGAGCATGATCGACATCGTTCATGGCGACAGCTCGAAAATCCCTTTTGGCATGGGCACTTATGGTTCGCGCTCGATCGCGGTCTGCGGGTCGGCCATGGTTCGGGCTACAGAGAAGATCATCAACAAGACCAAGAAAATCGCCGCCCACCTGCTTGAAGCCGCCGAGGCGGATATCGAGCTTAAGGACGGCCAGTTCACGGTTGCGGGCACCGACAAGTCGGTCGCGTGGGGGGATGTAACCCTGGCTGCGTATGTACCGCACAACTATCCGCTCGAGGATATTGAACCGGGTCTCGAAGAGACGGCTTTCTACGATCCGGCAAACTTCACCTATCCGTCCGGTGCCTATGCCTGCGAAGTTGAGATTGATCCGGAAACTGGCAAAGTGACGATCGAACGTTTCTCTGCGGCAGATGATTTCGGCAACATCATCAATCCGATGATTGTGACCGGTCAGGTTCATGGTGGCCTGGCTCAGGGTATCGGGCAGGCACTGCTGGAAAACTGTGCCTATGACGAGAACGGCCAGCTTTTGAGCGCGTCATACATGGACTACGCGATGCCCCGTGCCGACGACGTGCCGTTCTATGAGGTCGACCATTCCTGTCAGACCCCCTGCACCCACAACCCGCTCGGCGTGAAAGGGTGCGGCGAGGCCGGTGCGATCGGATCGCCGCCCTCTGTGATTAACGCGGTCATCGATGCGTTGCATTCGGCGGGCCACAAGGTCGAGCATATCGACATGCCCGCGACGCCTGCGCGCGTATGGGCCGCGATGAACGGGTGAAGGAAACGGCCGGGGGGCAGCCAGCCTCCCGGCTATCAAAGATGTTTTGGCCTGAACAAGCAAAAAGCGATTTCGGCCAGAGGAGGACAGAGATGTATAATTTCGAACTCGAGAAGCCCTCGACGGTGTCGGATGCGGTGGCAGAACTTAGCACCGATGAGGCGCAGCCGCTGGGTGGTGGACAAACCCTGATCCCGACGCTGAAGCAGCGTCTGGCGAGTCCGTCGAAACTGGTGAGCATGACAGGCATCGCCGACATGAAAGGCGTCTGCAAGATGGATGACGGCCGCCTTTCCATCGGCGGTGCGACGACCCATGCGACCGTATCGGAGGAGGCGGCCGCGCATTATCCGGGCCTGGCCGGCCTCGCGTCGCATATCGGCGATCCGGCCGTGCGTAACCGCGGGACGATCGGCGGGTCGTTGGCCAACAACGTTCCGCCCGTCGCCGACCGGGACGGCGCCGCGGCCCATGCGTTCGACGCGCCAGAAAGGCCCCGCGGGCGGAACGGGGAAAGGGGGTGCGGATCGTCCGGCACCCAAGCTGCG
>JBCBKL010000023.1:0-62976 GCA_038521825.1 Pseudomonadota bacterium
GCCCGGGCCATAGAGCGCGGGCTATGCCGGGATCTGGCGGTCGCTCTACGATCGCTTCGGGCTCGATTTCGAAAGCAGCCTGGACCTGAATGAACCAGATGAATTCTGGCGCAGATACCTTTATTTCAATGCCGGGTATTTCTTCTACAAATGCCCACATCAATTCGGGCAGCTATTTCTTGAATATGCGCTTTCAATTCGCAACGACCCACCCGACGCCCTTGCTTGCCAACAAATTGACCCGTGGCTCGATCAAATTGCGCTACCCTTGGTTATTCACGCTCTTGGCGGTGCAAGGGACACGCTGCCGTCCGACCTGCTAGACGGCAGTGTAAGCTGTCATTACAGGGTCTTTCCCCTGCTCTATGCCCGCGAAGACGACGCCACAATCACCGCACTGGAAACCGTTTGCGCGCCAAACCGGATCAAGAAGCTGCTCAAGGGTTACGAACCGATCAAGCGAATGGTCTATCAGGGGCGCGGCGCCAAGGTCCGGGCGCTATTCGATCAAAACGACCTTCCGCGTCGTGAACAGGCGATCCGAAACCGGATCAAGGCCGAAGGTCATTGGATGCGTTAACAAATTTCGGGGAAGCAGTCACCGGATTTCCCCTTTTGAGGGAACTCAAGACGCGGCAAAACACGTCCTATTAGTCATATAGTCCATGTTTCGAGTTCGACTTGCCCGTCCTGGTTGACGTGATAATCACGCGAGTCTAGTGATCAAGACTCTACCTAGAGGAGATTGCAATGCCGCGTTCTCTCGACGCGTTCTTTCGTCATCTGTCCAGCGCCTTTTTCGCCGAGGACTATGACGCCGTTGTACAGCATTACCGCTATCCGCTGCCCTTCACAGCACTGGACGAACTGATCATCTTCGGGTCACCAGAGCGCTATGCCGATGCGCTGCGGATCTACAACGAGAAAATGAAAGAGAACCGCATTGTCGGATTTGAGGCCCAAGTTCGGGACGGCGAAACTGTGAACGACGCATTCAGAAAAGTGCGCGTTGATTGGAAACAGCACGACAAGGATGGAAACGTTTACGACGTTTTTCACGCCTCATATGTCCTGTCGTGGCCGGAAGATCAGAAATACCCGAAAATCGAAATGGTCGACTACGACGATCTCAGTATCGCGGAGATCGTTGAAAGAATGGCCATGGTCAGTGTCGACAAGGTGACCCGCTCGGCCTGACGGCACCTTGCTGCTCTTCGGTGCTTGGCTTACCCATGGGGCCAACACTGCGACAGCGAAAGGACACCGCCATGAACGATGGCCCAGTTTACGGTTTCGACACCCTCCAAATCCATGCGGGCGCGCGGCCTGACCCGGCGACCGGCGCGCGGCAGACGCCGATCTACCAGACGACGGCCTATGTCTTTCGCGATGCCGAACATGCGGCGGCGCTCTTTAACCTGCAGGAAGTGGGGTACATCTATTCGCGGCTGACCAATCCGACGGTCGCTGTTCTGCAAGAGCGTCTGGCCACCCTCGAGGGTGGCGTCGGCGCTGTCTGCTGTTCGTCCGGCCATGCCGCGCAGATCATGGCGCTCTTCCCCCTCATGAGCCCTGGCAAGAACGTCGTGGTCTCGACGCGCCTTTACGGCGGCACGGTCACGCAGTTCAGTCAGACGATCAAACGCTTCGGTTGGTCGGCGAGGTTTGTAGATTTCGACGATACCAAGGCAGTCAAAGCAGCGATCGACGACGACACGCGGGTCATCTTTTGCGAATCCATCGCGAACCCCGGTGGCTATATCACCGACCTTCCAACCATCAGCGCCATCGCTGACGACGCGGGCCTGCCGCTGATCGTCGACAACACCTCTGCCACGCCGTATCTCTGCCGCCCCATCGAACACGGGGCCACGCTGGTTGTGCATTCGACGACCAAGTTCTTGACAGGCAACGGTACGGTCACGGGCGGCTGCGTCATTGACAGCGGCAAATTCGACTGGTCGGCCAATGACAAATTCCCGTCGCTCAGCGAACCGGAGCCCGCCTACCACGGTCTCAAGTTCCACGAGACGTTCGGGCCTCTGGCGTTTACATTCCATGGTATCGCCGTGGGGCTGCGGGATCTTGGCATGACGATGAACCCACAGGCTGCGCACTATACGCTCATGGGGACCGAGACGCTCTCGCTGCGGATGGACCGGCATGTGGAAAACGCGGTCAAGATCGCCAAGTGGCTCGAAGCCGACGACCGGGTGGACTACGTGACCTATGCAGGGCTTGAAAGCTCGCCCTATTTCGAACGGGTGGCCAAGATCTGCCCGCGCGGGGCGGGCTCGCTTTTCACATTCGCAGTGAAGGGTGGCTATGATGCCTGCGTCAAGCTGGTCAATGCGCTCGAGATCTTCAGCCACGTGGCCAATCTCGGTGATGCGCGGTCGTTGATCATTCATTCGGCTTCAACCACACACCGGCAATTGACTGAAGAACAACAGCGTGCGGCCGGAGCCGCACCAGAGGTTGTCAGGCTGTCCATCGGTATCGAAGACGCCGACGACCTGATCGCCGATCTGGATCAGGCGCTGTCAAAAGCGGTGAGTTGAAAACGGTTATCCGACATAATCATTATGCTGGATAACGAAACACATTGACCCAATGCGGGGCCTTGATGCTGTTGGTCCCGCATGCTCTCTGCCCTACCCTCAGCGATATGCGCAGTCTGCCCAGCCTTTTCGAGAATTGGTTCGCCAGCAAAGGCTGGTCCATTCACCCGCACCAGCAGGCCATGCTGGACCGGGCCGATGCGCCCACACTGCTGCTGATCGCGCCGACGGGCGGGGGCAAGACGCTGGCCGGGTTCCTGCCTACGCTTGTCGATCTGGCCGAGCAACCGCATGAAGGGCTGCACACCCTCTATATATCGCCGCTGAAGGCGCTTGCGGCCGATATCAAACGCAACCTTCGAACCCCAGTTGATGAAATGGACCTGCCCATCCGGATCGAAGACCGCACCGGCGACACGTCGGCCACACAAAAGAAGCGCCAACGCGCGGACCCGCCCCATATCCTGTTGACAACGCCGGAGAGCCTTGCCCTGCTCACCAGCTACGAAGACGCCCCGCACATCTTTCGTGGGCTGCAGCGTGTCGTGGTCGATGAGATCCATGCGCTTGCTGAATCGAAGCGCGGCGACCAGTTGATGCTGGCTCTGGCCCGGGTGCAGACCCTGTGTCCGAACCTGCGGCGCGTGGGGCTTTCGGCCACGGTCGAGGATCCGGCAGCGATCGCGCGCCAGCTCGCCCGGCACCCTGACCCTTGCGACATCCTTGAGGCCGATCCGGGACCGGCACCTGATATCGCGATGCTTGAAACCGATGAGGCCCCGCCTTGGGCCGGTGGTGGGGCCAAGCATGCGATCCCACGCGTGCTGGAAGAGGTCAAAAAGCACAAGACGACCCTGATCTTTCACAACACACGGGCGCAGGCCGAGATATTTTTCCACAATCTCTGGCTCGCCAACGAAGACGGGCTGCCCATCGGCATCCATCACGGCTCGCTCGACCGGGTGCAGCGCGAAAGGGTCGAAGCGGCCATGGTCAGCGGCGATCTGCGGGCCATCGTCTGCACAGGCAGCCTCGATCTGGGGATCGACTGGGGCGATGTAGACCTCGTGATCCAGATCGGCGCACCCAAGAACGTCAAACGGCTCGTCCAGCGGATCGGCCGGGCCAACCACCGCTACAACGCGCCGTCCAAGGCCCTGCTGGTGCCCGCCAACCGGTTCGAGGTGGTGGAATGCGTCGCAGCACTCGATGCCGTTCTGTCCCACGAACTCGATGGTGATCCGCCGGGCCCAGGCCCGCGCGATGTTTTGTGCCAGCACATCCTGATCACTGCAGCAGCCGGCCCTTTCGATGCCGATCAGCTTTTCGCCGAAGTGACCACCGCCGGACGCTACGCAAAGCTCACGCGGGCCGAATTCGACGCCTGTCTCGATTTTTGCGCGACGGGTGGCTACGCGTTGCGGGCCTATGACCAGTGGCAACGGTTGAAACAGCGCCCCGATGGTACGTGGCAACTGCGCGACCCGCGGGCGGCGCAGCGGATCCGGATGAATGTGGGCACGATACAGGATACCGATACGCTGAAGGTGCGGCTGAAGAACCGCTATGGTGGCAAGCCGCTGGGCGAGATCGAGGAGGGGTTTGCCGCGACCTTAACCCCTGGCGATACCTTCCTGATCGGTGGCCAGATCGTGCGATACGAAGGCCTGAACCAGATGACCGTGGAGGTCACGCGCCGATCCGACCAAAAGCCCAAGATCGCAACGTTCATGGGCACGAAGTTCGCCACCTCGACCCAGTTATCGGCCCGTATCATCGACATGTTCCAGCAGGAAAGCTGGCCCGATCTGCCGACACACACGGCGGACTGGCTGGCGCTGCAGCGCGAAGTGAGCCGCCTGCCTGAACCCGGACGGCTGCTGATCGAGAGCTTTCCGCATGACGGTCGGTCGAACACGGTGATCTACGGATTCGCCGGGCGCAACGCGCAACAGACACTGGGTTTGCTGCTGACCAAACGGATGGAGGAGATGGGTCTTGACCCGCTTGGCTTTGTCTCGACCGATTACGCCACCCTGATCTGGGGGCTGGAGACCATGACCGACCCCACGCATTTCTTCGAAATAGAAGCGCTGCGCGACGGGTTCGAAAAATGGCTGGCAGGGAATGCCGTGATGAAGCGGACGTTCCGCGCCTCGGCCACCATTGCCGGGCTGATCGAACGCAACACGCCATCCGCGCGCAAGACCGGGCGGCAGGCCACGTTCAGTTCAGACATCCTCTATGACACACTTGTCAAATACGACCCCGATCACCTGATGCTGGACATCACGCGCGAGGAGGCGTTGAGGGGCCTTGTCGATTTCGGACGCATCGAAGAAATGGCCGCCCGGGTCGGCGACCGGATCGACCATCTGGTGCTGGGTCGGATCACACCGCTTGCCGCCCCCCTTTTCCTTGAGCCGGGACGCGTGCCGATCAAGGGGTTGGCCGAGGAACGCCTGCTTGCCGAAGAGGCCGAACGTCTGATCGCAACCGCGATGGAGCCGGCTGCGCAAAAGCGGCAATGGCGGGTGCCCTACTAACCGTGGTTGGTCTGTGCCGAGCAGGGTGTTGATGGTCCTAAGGAACCCGATGCCGCCCTAATCCGACCCGACTTTCGCAATCCCAGTCACTGGCTCCCGACCGTCATCAGCCTTGCAATTCACCCCGCCGTGTCGGATGAACAAATCATGAACTGTCATGCCTTCAACTTCTGCGAGACCGCGCTGCATGCCCTTGGCTCCGGTGCCCTTTGGTGGCCTGATAGACGGCTGCTCTGCGTATCCGACCTTCATCTTGGTAAATCGGAGCGGATGGTCCGCCGGGGTGGCACCGCCCTGCCCCCGTACGAGACGCGCGATACACTGACCCGGCTTTCGTCCGATCTTGATGCGACCGGGGCGCAGATGGTGATCTGCCTTGGCGACAGCTTTGATGATCGAGCCGCGGCCGTGGCTATGCCCGAGGATGAACGCTTATGGATCGCCCGATTGCAGGCGGGGCGGCGGTGGATCTGGATCGAGGGGAACCATGATCCTGGCCCAGTCGAACTGGGCGGCGAACATATGGCCGAAATGGTCCTTAGCGGCCTGGTCTTCCGCCACATCGCCCAACCCGATGCCCGAGGCGAGGTTTCGGGCCATTACCATCCAAAGGCGGTTTTGCCGACACGGGCCCGGCCCATAACGCGGCCCGCTTTTCTGTATGACGGGGCGCGGCTGATCATGCCCGCCTATGGTACCTATACCGGCGGATTGCGCAGCCACGAGGCCACGCTCTCGGACCTGATGATGCCCGGTGCCCGTGCCATCCTTACCGGTCAGCGCCCGGTCGAAGTGCCGATGCCGCGCTGACTAGACGGTCAGCCCCTCAGGTTCCGGCAGACCGTTTGCACGGCAGCAGGCGGTCAGGGTGTTGGCCAACAGACAAGCGATCGTCATCGGGCCGACACCGCCTGGAACCGGTGTAATGGCCCCCGCCACGGCAGCACAGCTTTCGAAATCGACATCCCCCACAAGGCGGGTTTTGCCGTACCCCGCGTCGATACGGTTGATGCCCACATCGATGACCGTTGCCCCCGGCTTGATCCAGTCGCCCGGTACCATCTGCGGGCGACCGACGGCAGCCACGACAATATCGGCTCTGCGCACAACATCGGGCAAATCCCTAGTCCGGGAATGGGAGATGGTCACCGTGCAGCTTTCGCCCAGCAAAAGCTGCGCCATCGGCTTGCCCACGATGTTTGACCGGCCGATGACGACCGCATCAAGCCCCGAAAGCGACCCGTGGTGATTCCGCAACATCATCAAGCAGCCCAAGGGCGTGCATGGCACCATCGCCTTTTGCCCGGTGGCAAGCAGACCAACGTTCGAGATGTGGAAGCCATCCACATCTTTGGCCGGGTCAACCGCGTTGATGACCAGCGCCTCGTCCAAATGACCGGGCAGCGGCAATTGCACCAAGATCCCATGAACTTGTGGGTCATTGTTCAACTTTTGGATGAGATCCATCAACTCGGCTTCCGGCGTGTCCGCAGCCAAGCGATGCTCGTAAGAGTTCATGCCCGCTTCGACCGTCTGCTTGCCCTTGGACCGAACATAGACCTGGCTCGCCGGATCCTCGCCGACCAGAACAACGGCAAGGCCGGGTTTGATGCCCTGCTCGGCCAATTCCGCCACCCGGTGCGCTACCTGCGCCCGTACCTTGGCCGAAAAGGCCTTTCCGTCAATCAACTCCGCTGACATGCCGTCCCTCATCGTCTCACAAAATTCACCTGATGGGTCCACGTGACCCCATCCGAAATGACCAACCGGTCAAACTCCAAGATCTGCAACAGATCAAAAAACGTTACCAGGAACTGAAGATCCTGGCCAACAAAGGGAGCGCTGTCCCTCATGTTCGAGGTCAACTGGGCCAGCACGGCCCGTGCCCGGAAAAGTGTCGAAAAGACCTGATCATCGAGTGCCACGAGGATCAGGGTCTTGGCCTGCCCGCCCTTTGCAAAAAAGACAAAGCGGGGATTGTCGTCCGCTGCCAGCTGTGCGTTGGTCAGGCTGGTAACGAAATCGACGCGCACGCGCTTGTTGGCGCCTGTTGCGGGGCGGATGACGCGGTCAAAGACTTCGGATGACGTGAAATCGGGATAGTAATAGCCGACATACCGGTCATCGGCCGAAGCAGCGCCTGCGATCAGCAAACCAGCGACAAACGCAAGCACCCTGATCATGTCCCGCCCTTTCTCTTCTGGTTTCAACATCCCCGCCAGCGGCAGGAGCGGCACGTCTGTGCCGTGACCGGGCCGGCAAGGGCTCGATGCCCGCGCCGGCCCGCACCGATCAGAACAGCCCTTCGACCTCGCCGACCTCGTTCAATCCAATAGTCTCGGCGGCAGGCACACGGGGCAAGCCCGGCATCGTCATGATCTCACCGCAGATCACAACGACAAAGCCCGCACCGGCACTCAGGCGCACTTCCCGCACGGGAACCGAATGGCCGATGGGCGCACCCCGCCGTGTCGGGTCCGTGGTAAAGGAATACTGCGTCTTGGCCATGCAGACCGGCAGGTTGCCATATCCCTGCTCTTCCCACTGATGCAGTTGGGTGCGGATCTTCTGATCGGCGAGAACCTCGTCCGCGCGATAGATCCGCTTGGCAATTGTCTCGATCTTCTCAAAGAGGCTCATCTCGTCGGGATAGATCGGCGCAAAATTTGCCTGATCCGCATCGGCGATCTCTGCCACGCGGGTCGCCAATTCCGCGGATCCTTCGCTGCCCAGTTCCCAGTGACGCGACAGGATCGCCTCAGCCCCCTGCTCGGCCACGTAATCCTTGACCGCCTGCACCTCGGCATCCGTATCGGTTACGAAATGGTTGATGGCCACGACGACCGGCACGCCAAAGCTTTTGACGTTCTCGATGTGACGCCCAAGGTTGGCACAGCCCTTCTTGACGGCGTCCACATTCTCGGCGCCCAGATCGGGCTTGGCAACGCCACCATTCATCTTCATGGCGCGCACTGTGGCAACCACAACGACGACCGAGGGGTGCAGACCGGCCTTGCGACACTTGATATTCATGAATTTCTCGGCGCCCAGATCAGCCCCGAACCCGGCCTCGGTCACGACATAGTCGGCAAGCTTCAGCGCCGTCGTCGTCGCAATGACCGAGTTGCAGCCATGCGCGATATTGGCAAACGGGCCGCCATGCACAAAGGCCGGGTTGTTTTCGAGGGTCTGAACGAGGTTCGGTTGCATCGCATCCTTCAGCAGCACCGTCATCGCACCATCGGCCTTGATGTCACGCGCATAGATCGGTGAACGGTCGCGCCGATAGGCGACGATCATGTCACCAAGGCGCTTTTGCAGGTCCGCCAGATCGCGAGAAAGGCACAGGATCGCCATGACCTCCGAGGCCACGGTGATGTCGAACCCGCTCTCGGCCGGGAAACCATTCGCCACGCCACCAAGCGAAGTTGTGATCTGACGCAGCGCCCGGTCGTTCATGTCGAGCACGCGGCGCCAGACGATCCGGCGCGTATCAATCTCGAGCGAATTACCCCAATAGATGTGGTTATCGATCATCGCGCTCAGGAGGTTGTGGGCCGATGTGATCGCGTGGAAATCGCCTGTGAAATGCAGGTTCATCTCTTCCATCGGGACGACCTGGGCCATCCCACCACCGGCGGCACCGCCCTTCATCCCGAAATTCGGGCCGAGCGAGGCTTCGCGAATGCAAACGCAGGCTTTCTTTCCGATCCGGTTCAGCCCGTCGCCCAGACCTACCGTCGTCGTCGTCTTGCCCTCACCCGCCGGGGTCGGGTTAATCGCCGTGACAAGGATCAGCTTGCCATCCTGCCGATCCTGCACCGAATTGATGAAGTCCTGGCTGACCTTGGCCTTGTCATGACCATACGGCAGCAGATCTTTTGCACCAATGCTCAGCTTCGCCCCAATCTCCTGAATGGGTAGCTTGTTCGCCTCTCGGGCGATTTCGATGTCGGTCTTGTAGGCCATGGCGCTCCTCATCCGCAGTCAGGGCGTTCGTGTTGTGATCTGCATACAGGGGCATGCCAATCCGCAATGCGCGCAATTCCGACATTTCCCATGCGCGGAACGGCGCGCTGCAGGGCGCGGGTTTCGTTTTGGAAACCATGGCGATCGATAAGTGGCGCGCTTACTCCGCCGCGTCGCGCGCTGTGAGCCCCCGCGCGTCGGCCAGATGCGCCCAGACCGGCTGATCGGGAATATGCAGCGTCAGGGTATCGCCACGTCTGAGCATCCCCTCTCGCTCAACCCAGGCGGTAACCCCCCGCCGACCCGATGCCGCGGCCTTGTATAACTTGCCGAAACCGGGCGCTTCGGTGTCGATCTCGCGCGCGGGCAGGTGACAGGGCCGGTTCTCCATGTCGATCACAAGCGTAACGCCGTCCGATCCCTGCAGCCGCGCCGAGGGCGTGACGTGGGTGAAATCGGGGATGCCCTCGATCACCATGGATGCCCCGACGAGCACCGGATCAATTTCGTCGAGCCCCATAGCCGCCGCCGTCGCCCCCAGCTCTTCCGCCGACAGAACCGAGAGCTGCCGCACGTTGCGGATCGTCGTGCCTTTGGGATGCTGTGCGGTCATCCGGCTGCAGGATGGCCGGGTGGACCCGCTATGCGCCTCGCCAAGGACACCATCGAACTGCGCATTCAATACTTCGGCCGCAACGGATCGCAGCGTACCTGCTTCTGGCACGACCCGGCCCAACCATGTGATGCGTGCGCTGAAAGGGGTTGGCTTCAATGCGGGCATGCGGGTCAATCCTTTGATCTGTTGTCTCGGCCAATCTACCGAAATTTCCCGAAACCAGCCAATCAAAGGATGTGAACCGAGCGAAACAAATCGCGAATAAAAAAGCCCCGCAGGCTGTGCTGCGAGGCTTTTGATCATTGTGGCGTCGACTTAGCCCGCGGGTTCCGGCTCCATCCCGCCATCGGATGCCGGTGGCGATTTCTTCTTGGCCTTCGGAATGGCGGTCAGGCTTGGCTTTTCGTCCTTGACCTCGCTGCCGCTGTCCTGATCGTCGTCCTTGTGCGGCGGTTCGCCCCGGATCACGCGGCCAATTTCTTCGCCGGTCAGCGTTTCATATTCCAGAAGACCCTGCGCCAGGCGTTCGAATTCCTGCTCATTCTCTTCAATGAGCTTCTTGGCCAATTCATATCCTTCCTGGATAAAGGCGCGAACCTCTTCCTCGACCAATTCCTTGGTGTGAGCCGAGACCGAGAATCCAGCAGTATTGCCCTGATAACCCTCAGCCGCTTCGGTGTAGTCGATGTTGCCGACCTTGTCGGACATGCCCCATCTCATCACCATGGCACGCGCAAGCGCAGACGCCTGTTGGATATCGCCTGCCGGGCCGTTCGACACCGAATCTTCGCCATATTTGAAGATTTCGGCCGCCTTGCCCGCCATCGTCATGGCAAGCCGCTGACGGCATTCGTCCTTGAACATGTTCAGGCGGTCCATTTCCGGCAGGCTCATCACCATGCCAAGCGCACCGCCGCGCGGAATGATCGTCGCTTTGTAGACCGGGTCGCATTTCGGCAGCTTCATACCGACCAGCGCGTGTCCGGCCTCGTGATAGGCTGTCATTTCCTTTTGCTCCGGCGTCATGACCATGCTGCGCCGTTCGGGGCCCATCATGACCTTGTCTTTCGCATTCTCGAAATCGAGCATAGTCACAAAGCGCCGTCCGACCCGGGCAGCCATCAGTGCCGCCTCGTTCACGAGGTTGGCCAGATCTGCACCCGAGAATCCGGGCGTGCCACGCGCGATGATGCGCAGGTCGACATCGGGACCAAGCGGCGTCTTGCGGGCGTGAACACCCAGAATTTTTTCGCGGCCCTTGATGTCGGGGTTCGGCACGGTGACCTGCCGGTCGAACCGGCCGGGACGCAGCAGCGCGGGGTCAAGAACGTCGCGGCGGTTGGTGGCCGCGATGATGATGACGCCTTCGTTAGCTTCGAAGCCATCCATCTCGACCAGCAATTGGTTCAAGGTCTGTTCACGCTCGTCATTACCACCGCCATAGCCTGCGCCACGATGGCGGCCCACGGCGTCGATCTCGTCGATGAAAACGATACAGGGCGCGTTCTTTTTCGCCTGCTCGAACATGTCACGGACACGGCTTGCGCCGACGCCGACGAACATCTCGACGAAATCCGAACCTGAGATGGTGAAGAACGGCACACCCGCCTCACCGGCGATTGCCCGCGCAAGCAGCGTCTTACCAGTGCCCGGAGGGCCAACCAAAAGTGCGCCTTTGGGAATTTTGCCGCCAAGGCGCGAGAATTTCTGTGGGTTGCGCAGGAATTCGACAATCTCTTCGAGCTCTTCCTTGGCCTCGTCGATACCAGCGACATCGTCAAATGTGACGCGGCCCTGTTTTTCGGTCAGCATCTTGGCCTTGGACTTGCCAAAACCCATGGCGCCGCCGCCGCGACCGCCCTGCATCCGGTTCATGAAGTAGACCCAGACGCCGATCAGCAGCAGAAATGGCAGAAGCGACAGCAGGAAGGTCTGGAAACCTGACTGTTCTTGCTGTTCGGCCCGGACCGCGATGTCGTTCGTAATGAGAAGCTGAGTGATTTCAGCATCTTCCGGCTTGATCGTCACGTAATCCTGCGAACCCTGACGAAAGCGAACCTGCTCGCCATCGAGGGTGACGTTGGTCACGCTACCATCTTCGACGGCGCGGACGAATTCTGAATAGCTGATTTCACGGCTCTGCAGCGTGTTGCCGGACCCGCTGAAGAGGTTGAAAAGGGCCAGAACCAGCAGGAACAGCACGACCCAGAAGGCGATGTTTCGAACGTTGCCCAAGGATATCTCCTTAAAAATGAGCCTTTGGCGGCTGCGCCAGACTCTCTGTCATAAAATAAGGATACATGCCAACAGTTCAACGCGATAATAATGTCGCAAAGAAGGCTTCTTTGCCGCCTTCGAGCTCAGCAAGCCATTCGTCGGACGGATCTGCAACAGGTGCCGCCACCAAAGCGTCCCCATTCCAGACAGACGGGGACGACAGCAAAGCAGCCCGCGGCAGGCCCACATCACGCCAGTTTTGCACTGCCGCAAGGCCGTCTTCGCCAAGGGCGCGCACCACCAGCGAAGGGTCATCTTCGGGGCCAGTCACCAGCCAGCGGCCATCCCAAAGATCGCCCACTTCGCTTTCAATGTTCTGAGCGGCGTTGAGCTCGCGATAGATCCAGACGACCCCCTTGTCGCGCGAAACCTGACATCCCTCCAGCGTCGACGTCTCACCATCGCGCATCGCCTTGAGCATACGTTCGAGAGCGGCCCCGCGGGGCGGATGGCCGCTGGCGCTGATCCATGCGATGGCGCGGGTCAAAAGCCGCCGCGCGATTTCATCGGGCAAGGTCCGAAACAGCCGCAGGTCGATGGCAAGCGCCCCGTACACAACACGCACCATTTCGCGAGCCGCCAGAAAAGTCTGCCAATCCAACGCTTCGCGGGCCTTGTTCATGGTGTGCGCAACGTGAACGAGCGTGTCGGTCATCAGGCCGAGCTCTTCGAGCAGCGGCATCATCTCGCGGACGCGGACGCGTTCAAAACGGGTGTCTTCGTTGGTGGGATCCTCGCACCATCCAATGTCGCGGTCCTGAAGGTATTCCCGCAGCGCCTGACGCCGGACGCGCAGAAGGGGGCGCAGCCATGTGATCCCATGACGAACATGCCGGTGAGCCATGGCGGAAAGCCCATTAACACCGGCCCCGCGGGCCAGACGCATCAGAAAGGTCTCCGCCTGATCGTCAGCGGTATGGGCGAGCGCGATGTGCGATATGCTATTGGCCTCGGCCCAGGACGACATCAGGTCATAGCGGGCGTCGCGGGCCCTTTCCTGAAGATTGCCTTCTCCGTCCCAGCCGCGCCAATATTCGATGTGGTGCGAGATCCCGAGGCGGGCGGCAAGATCGGTCACCAGTCTCAATTCATCCCGCGCCTCGGCCCGCAGGCCGTGATCGACGCTGATGGCATGGATTTCGCACTCCTTGCCCCGGGCGAATTCGGCCAGCAGGCTGAGGAGCGCCATGGAATCTCCGCCCCCCGAAACAGCGACGCCGAGCCGCTTGGGCGGCTGTGGCATAAACTGCTCTTCGATAATGCGGAGCAGGGTATCGGCCATCGGTCTCAGGAGCAGGCCAGCGCGCCCATTTCGGTCTGCGCTTCGGTCGCAAAGGCCGAGCTGGGGAACCGAACTGGCACCTCCGCCAATGTGAGGCAAGCCTCAGTCGCTTGCCCGAGCTGGCCAAGCGTCGCGCCCAATCGAAAAAGCGCCTCAGGAGCATCCGGCCCCGTCGGGTTGACCCGGAACGCCGCGAGAAAGGCACGGGCAGCCTCGCGCGTATCGCCAAGCTCCTGCAGCGCGCGACCGCGGTAAAGATCGGCTGGCACCGCCATCGGGCCACCCGGATAGGCGTCATTGAATGCCGCAAAGGCAGCGGCGGCGGTCACGAAATCACCGGCCTCATATGCAGCCTTGGCCACTTCGAAATCGGCCTGCTCCTGTGTTGCAAGCTGCGGCGTTGCCGGGTCTGGCTGCGGCGCAGGTGCAACCGCCGCAGTCTGTGTGTCACCGCCCAGCGTCGTGGTTTCGCCCAGTTGGCTGACATCGCCACCCTCAAGCTCTACCAGCCGGAATTCCAGATCTCCGATCCGGTTCGTCCCGTCCCTGACGATGCGATCGATCCTGAACTCGAGCTCTTCGGTCTTGGACGTTAGCCGCTGCAATTCGCTCTCGATCGCATTGACTCGGTCCAGCGTCGACGCGCCCCCGACCGACGTCTGCGGCGCTCCGGTCGTACTGAGTTCACGCCGCAGCTTCTGAACCTCGACATAAAGCACAGTCAATTCCTGCCGGATGTCGGCAAGGGTCTGATCGTCCTGCGCCTTCAGCGGCGCAGCCAGGATCAGCAGGACCGGAAGAACGCGCCACATGGCCTAGCTGGTGCCCCCGGTCGCGAGCACGGTGACAGCCCGCCGGTTCTGCGCATAGCAGCTTTCGTCGCTGCAAATCGCAAGCGGGCGTTCCTTGCCGTAGCTGATCGTCGTTAGCCGAGTATCGGCGATGCCTCGGCTGATCAGGTAGCTGCGGACCTCATCAGCCCGGCGTGCGCCAAGCGCAATGTTGTATGCGCCCGTTCCCTGTTCATCCGCATGACCCTCGATCACCGCGTTGTAGGCCGGGTTGTCCTGCAGCCATGACGCCTGTGCATTCAGCGTTGCGCGGGCCCCATCCGTCAGGTCAGACTGATCGACCGGAAAGAGGACCCGATCGCCGACGGTTTCCTGAAAGAAGGCCGGTGATGTCGGGTCAGAGATGCTGCCCGCCACTCCCGCGCCGCCTGCGGCATCATCACCGCCGCGTCCCGGCCATCCAAGTCGTCCGGCATCTGTACAGGCCGCCAGACTGAGGGCCCCCAGGATCAAAACTGCTTTACTGCTGATTTTCATGGCTTCTGCCTTTTTCTTCCGCCTGTTTTTACTTTTCTTAACACGATGAGGCGCCCGTGAAAACGCGGCGCTGCACAGTCAACGCTGAAGCGGCCCCCATGCCGGGTCCGAGCCCCCTTCGGGGGTTTGGACAGGCCGCAGGTTTCTGCCTGTGATATCGACCGAATAAAGGGTCGACCGGCCCGCAGCACCCTGCGTGACACGATGGAACATGATGACCCGACCATTCGGCGACCATGTCGGCCCCTCATCCAGGAAGGACGCGGTAAGCAGCCGCTCCTCGCTGCCATCGGTTCGCATCACGCCGATATGAAACCGCCCACGCGATTGTTTGGTGAAGGCGATCAGATCGCCGCGGGGCGACCAGACCGGCGTACCATAGCGGCCCGTCCCAAACGAGATGCGGCGTGCCTCGCCCCCGTTGGCCGCCATGATATAGAGTTGCTGAGTGCCGGAGCGGTCGCTTTCAAACACGATCTGGCTGCCATCGGGCGAAAAACTGGGAGCGGTTTCGATGGATGGCGCGCGGGTCAGGCGTGTCGTCTGACCGTTGCCCAGACTAAGGCGAAAGATGTCGGTGTTGCCTCCATTGACGAGCGAATAGACCACCGTCTGGCCATCGGGGGCAAAGCGCGGCGCAAAGCTCATCGTTGCATTGCCGGTTTCAAGCACCCGGCGCGATACGGTTCCGACGTCCAGTACGTAGATACGGGGCGACCCCGTCTCATAGCTGGTATAGAGCACCCGGTCACCGGTCGGCGAAAAGCGCGGCGCAAGAACCAGCGCATCGGATCCGGTCAGATACTGCGTGTTTGCCCCGTCATAGTCCATGATCGCCAGTCGCTTACGCCGGTCGCCCTTGGGGCCGCTTTCCGAGACATAGACAACGCGGCTGTCGAAATAGCCGCCCTCGCCCGTGATGCGGCTGTAGACGGCATCGGCAACTTTGTGGGCGATCCGGCGCACGCCGTCGTTGGTGCCGTTGAATTGCAGGCCATTGCCCATCTCGGCCCCGGAAAACACGTCAAAGAGCCGGAACTTGACGCTGACCTGATTGCCGGTCACCGCCACGGCCCCGGTGATCAGGGCCTGTGCATTGATGGCTTTCCAGTCGGGATACTGGACCGGCGCCTGAAAGCTGTTGACCTGACTGATGAACGCGGTCGATGGCAATTCCCGGAACAGCCCCGTTCCGGTCAGATCCTGCGCGATGACCCGCGCGATCTGACGCCCTATTTCAGCGCTGCCTTGTGTTTCCGGTACGAAATCGGGAACAGCAAAGGGCAAGGGTTCGATCACGCCTTCGGTGATCTCAATTCGAAGGGGGCCTTGCTGGGCCACTGCCGCAGTCGCCAGAACCAGTGAGAAACCGGTCAGAAGCGCACGCATCATCCTCATTTGATCCGCATCCTTTCTGGATTGAACGTCATCTCAATATCCTTCCAATGCGCATATTTCTCAGGGGGAAGTTCATAGCCTTTTGCCCCGCAACGTATGATTGCACGTCGTGCCGCCTCATAAGCCTGCCGCGCTGCGGCCTCGGTCCCGCCCGAGAATGACAGCATCCGGATGCTGGCAGTGACGGGCCGCGCCGCTTCGTCCATGGCAACACCGACCACAACGGTGGTGTTGAGCGCGTCGGACGACAGCGACCCGACATTCCAGCAGGACGAAACGGCGACGCGCAGGGTATCCTTTTCGCCGGCGGACATCGGTGGCCCGGCCGGGGCCGCAGAGGGTTGCGTATCGGACTGTGCCACCTCAGCCGATTGCAGCGCCGCCAGCACGTCGGCGTCGTCGGTGGCTGTCGGCGCTTCCTCGGCCTGACGGACAGGCGGCGTGGGGCGGCTGCGCGGCGGGCGCAGAGAGGTCGTCATGGTGCCCGACGGCTCCTCGGCCTCTGTCACGATCTCGGTCGTGGCCTCTTCGGGTGCGGTCGCCTCGGTTTCTTCGGCGGGAGTTTCGACTTCGGTGCTTTCGTCCGGCGTGACGGCCTCCTGCTCGACCGGGTCAGGGCGTGCATCGGGTTCAGGAATAGCCACCGGTTCGGGCGCGACCCGCTCCGATGGACGCGGAACCGGACGCGTTGACAGATCCGGAGCCGCGACGGCAAAATCTTGGTTCGGGATCACCGGGTCACTGTCCGCAAGGTCGGGCGCGGGCGTTGGCACCACAGGCTGGACTTCTGGTAGAATCTCGGGATCCGGCTCTGCAACAGTTTCGGGCGCCTCGGTTGCGGGCAACGTGTCCTCGACTGTTGGTGCAACCGCCTCGATCTCGGTCGCGGGTTCAGGGGGCATCGCGACCTGGGTCACGGTTTCGGGCTGTGATTGCGGGGCATATAGCGCATCGAACTCTGCGCCCGATATGACGGAGACGGCGGTGACGTCGAATGGCAGCGGTTCGGCCTTGAAAGCACCCAGGAATGCCCAGCCTATCAGGCCGATGTGGCCCAGACCTGATATGACCTGCCCTGTATTCAAGCGACTACCCGTCCACGCCGTCCAGCGTCGGGCCGCCGATATCGGTGACTAGGCCGATATCGCTGAAACCGGCGGCGTTTAGGGCCCCCATCACCTGCATGACATCGCTGTAGGGCACAGCCCCATCAGCGCGCAGGAAGATGCGGTCGCTGGTCCGCTCTGCTGCAATCGCCCGCAGACGCGGCACGAGATCGGCGCGCGCCGTGTCAGTCGTCTGGATCTGAATGGCGCCCTCGGAGGTGAGCGTGACGGTCAACGGCTCTTCCTGATCGGCAGGCAGGGGGTTGGCGGCAGTCTTGGGCAGCTCGATGGGCACGCCAACCGTCATCAGCGGCGCGGCCACCATGAAGATGATCAGCAGCACGAGCATCACGTCGACAAACGGGGTCACATTGATTTCGGCCATCGGCTGTGCGCGGCCGCGGCGGCGACGGCGCGACCCGCCGCCATTTTCATTCTTTATGACACCAGCGCCCATCAGGCATCCAACTGGCGGCTGAGGATCGTCGCGAATTCGTCGGCGAAGGATTCATAGCCGGCCACAATCCGGTCGCTGTCCGCGCTGAGCTTGTTATAAAAGATCACCGCAGGGATAGCGGCCAGAAGGCCCAAACCCGTCGCAAGCAACGCTTCTGCGATACCGGGGGCCACAACGGCCAGATTGGTATTCTGCTGCTCGGCGATTTCGATGAAGGCATTCATGATACCCCAGACCGTACCGAAAAGACCCACGAACGGAGCGGTCGAACCCACGGTCGCGAGGATGGGCAAACCGCGCTGCAGATCCTCAGCCTCTTTAGCAATGGCAACATCCATGCTGCGGTCGATGCGGGATGTCGCGTTGGCGATGAGCCCCCCGTCATCCCGATGAGAACGCTGCCATTCCGACATACCGGCCGCAAAGATGCGCTCGGACTGACCATCCGGTGTCGGCCCGACCTGTTCAAACAGGCCATCAAGCGGCTCACCCGACCAAAAGGCACGATCGAACCGATCCGCTTCGGACCGGGCCCTGCGATAGTTGATGAGTTTCTGGATGATGATCGCCCAAGCCCAGAAAGATGCGATAACCAGCATAATCATCACCAGCTTTACGATCAGGGTCGCACGCGCAAACAATCCCCACAGCGAGAAATCAATCTCCTGCGCGAGGGCCAGAGTCTCTACTTCCATGTACCTGCTCTTTTCTGCCGAAGCGTTCGAGCGCTTCTGATTGGGGCGAACAATATACGAGGGGTGGGCAAAGCGCCATCACTTCGGCGTTATTTTCCTGGGTTTTTTGCCAAAGATGCGCGTATTTCCGCTGGAAGACGGGTGGGTCTTCCCGCCGTCGACATGCAGACGGCCGTCACCTGCGCGCGAAAGATCAGATCATCCTCCCGGCGCACCTCCTGATCGAAAACCCAGCGAACGGGCGAGCTTGCGCCGTGTGTCGTGTGGACCGTCAGGCGGTCGCCCAGACGCGCCGACCCGATATAATCTGCCTCGACCCGCGTCACCGCAAAGACGATCCCGTCCGATCGCATGGCATTCTGGTCCACCCCCATCTGTTCGACGATCTCAGAGCGGGCCCGCTCGATAAACCGCAGATAATTGGCGTAATAGACGATCCCGGCCATGTCGGTGTCTTCGTAATAGACGGTCACGGGGTGTTGGTGGGTCATCGCGGCTCCTCGATTTGGGCGGACTGTGCGAAGGCCGAAAAGATTCTGCAAGCGGGGCGACGGAACCACGCGGCCAGTCCGTTCAAAGCACAACACAACAAATGGATCGCAATCAGAAACGATGCTTCCGAACCGGCCCCATGTCCTGTCGTTGCCTCACTCACGGTCGAGGCATCCAAATCCCGGCTCTCCCACGGTCGGATATGGATGGCGGTTTGGGGCCACGACCGCCTCGCCCGCCCCGACACCTGATCGCCGATATGCCGGTGATTGTGGCCTCGGTCGGGTTGCCGAGATGCACCACCAGCGCCTCTTGTCCAGCGTTCCCATCCCGGGGAAAGGCGCGCTGACTGCATCGTGGTGACGGCGAGGCGGTCGCCAAAATCCCAAGGTCTCGATGCCTATGGATTTCTGATTGGCGAATCTCACCGGTCTGGCATGGCGTTTCGGTTTAGCTCGGGCGGACCTGGACTATGCGGGCAGAAAGGCGGAGCGCATGACTGCGATCCTCCGCGACGGGGGGCATGACAGGATCGTAGGCGGCCCGGATGAGCGCTGCAATGTCCGGCCTCAGAACCGTCGCCTCTCCCGCGACAGCCAGCGGGGACTGATCGCGGAAGGCAAGATCAGACCAGAGCAGGATCGACTGCACCACCTGGCTGAGCGCAAGGGTCTCGGCGGGCACCTTGCTCAGATGCTGGTCCATCCGCAGAAATACGAAACATGCTTGGATCGCGCCCGTGTCATCGAACCGGAAGATCCGGTACTGATTGGCGTCTGCCGCCTCGAGCCGGGCAACCAGCGGAGCGAGATCGGGCACGAGGCGATCCAGCCCCGGCACTTCGGGTAGTTCGAACCAGTCGCGAAAGAAGAACCACATGAAGTTGCTGCCAAGCTCGGGGTCGGTTTCGGCCATCTCGTGCCCGGCAAGCTGGCAGACCGCCTCGATGGCACCCTTTACCGTCGAGAGCGTCTTGTCATCGACACCAAAGACAACGGGCGCCAGCGGGCGACCCCAACGTGCGAAGAGATATTCGCCGCTCTCCCGGGTAAAAAGGGCTTTGGTCGCATCCGGTGTCATGGAGGTTTACTTGCAGCACAGTTGTTGCGTCGCAACCCATCTTTCAAAAATGAGCGGCGCATCAGCGATGATCCAAAACTCTTCAAAGAGTTTTGCTCAGAAAATTCGAATTTTCTGATCCCCTTGGCGACCGCCGGTCAATCAAACAGATCCGTCTGCCCCTTTGGTGGCGTCAGCCCCAGATGCCGCCAGGCCCCTTGCGTCAGCATCCGTCCCCTAGGGGTTCGCTGGATGAGGCCCTGTTGCAGAAGGTAAGGCTCGATCACCTCTTCCAGAGCATCCCGGCTTTCCGAGAGCGCCGCCGACAATGTCTCGATGCCGACTGGCCCGCCCCCATAATGATCGGCCATCAAACGCATGTACCGCCGGTCTGCCCCGTCGAGGCCAAGGTGATCGACCCCGAGCCGCGTCAGCGCATTATCGGCCAGCTCTTTCGTGACCGTCCCATCGCCCTCGACCACTGCAAAATCCACGACCCGGCGCAAGAGACGCCCCGCGATCCTGGGCGTGCCTCGAGCCCGCCGCGCGATCTCGCGCGCGCCGCCCTCGTCCGCAGGTGCTCCCAACTTCTGGGCGTTCCCGCTGACAATGCGAAAAAGCTCGTCCTCAGTATAGAATTGCAGGCGGGTCGGAATGCCAAAGCGGTCCCGCAGCGGCGTCGTCAACAGTCCCATCCGTGTCGTAGCACCCACCAGCGTAAAGGGCTGCAATTCGATGCGAACGGTGCGCGCCGCCGGTCCTTCACCAATGACGAGGTCCAGTTCGAAATCCTCAAGCGCGGGATAAAGCACCTCTTCGACCGCCGGGTTGAGCCGGTGGATTTCGTCGATAAACAGGACGTCCCGCGCTTCCAGATTAGTCAGGATCGCTGCCAGATCCCCTGCCTTGGCCAGAACAGGGCCAGAGGTCGTTCGGAACCCGACTCCAAGCTCGCGCGCCATGATCTGCGCCAGCGTCGTCTTGCCCAGCCCCGGCGGCCCGTGAAAAAGCGTATGATCCATCGCCTCGCCACGCTGCTTGGCAGATTGGATGAAGACACGGAGATTGGCCTTGGCTTCGGCTTGCCCGACGAAATCCTCCAGCAATTGCGGGCGCAATGCCCTATCCACATCCTCGGGCAGCGGATCGGGGCGCAGGGTTGGATCGATATCGGCCATCATATCCCTCGGTTAAGCCTTGGGCGCCAACAGTTTGAGCGCATCGCGGATCAATACGGGCGTCGCGGCATCCGGCGCAGCCGACGCAGCCTGCGCGATGGCCGCCACAGCCTCGGATGGGCTGTAGCCTAGGTTGCCCAGGGCCGACAACGCCTCGGCTTGGGCTGACGGGTCGGCGGACGCAGCAGCCGGCAGGGGTGCCTCGATGACGGCTTCCGTTCCGGTTTCGGAAGGCGCAGCCGTTGTTCGGCCAAGTGCCATAACCGACGGCGCCTTGTCCTTAAGGTCGAGTACGATCCGCTGCGCGATCTTCGGTCCGATCCCCTTCGCCCTTTTGACCGCCGCCCAATCACCGAGGGCAATGGCGCGGCTTACGCCATCAACCCCGAGCGCGCCCAGAATGGCCAGCGATGCCTTGGCGCCGACGCCCTGCACCGACATCAACAAACGGTGCCATTCCTTTTCGGCAAGCGTGGGAAATCCGAAGAGCTGCATCAAATCTTCGCGCACCACCAGATCGGTATAAAGTGCGCAGGCCTCACCCACGTCTGGCAGGGCGGCGAGGGTGCGGTCCGAGCAGTAGACGAGGTAGCCCACACCGCGCACATCAAGCAGCACGTGATCCGCTGCGCGATGGTCAATCCGACCCGAAAGCTTTCCGATCATGCCCGGGCCCTTTCAACCGCGCGGGCCAGACCACCACCGTGATGGGCATGGCAAATCGCAAGAGCCAGCGCATCCGCCGCGTCCGGCCCGGCCAGATCGACACCGGGCAGTTGCAGGCGCACCATATGGGCGACCTGCGCCTTGTCGGCATGACCAACACCCACGACGGATTTCTTGACCTTGTTGGGCGCATATTCACCGACTGAAAGACCAGCCTGCGCGGGAACCAGCAGGGCGATGCCCCGTGCCTGGCCCAACTTGAGCGTGCCCGCCCCGTCTTTGTTCACAAAGGTCTGTTCAACCGCCGCCGTGTCGGGCGCATATTGGCGCACGATTTCGGTCAAGGCCTGATGAAGGGACAGCAGCCGATCAGGCAGGCCATCGCCGAGGCCGTGGCACAGCCCGTTCGCAACGTGACGCAGCCGCGATCCCTGCACCTCGATCACGCCCCAACCCAGCGTGCGAAGCCCCGGATCGATCCCCAGAATACGCATCTTGGAACTGCCCTGCCTGTTTCTTTTTGCCTTTTGTTGTTCACTAGCACGAAAGGCGAACATTCGCCAAGCGGTTCCGGGCTTGACCCGAAACGGCGTCGAATATCCTGACCGCGACAAAGGGTGAAAAACTCGGTTCAAAATCGTCATGGGAGATAACAAAAACGACATCGCCGCAGTCTTAAAAATGCCTCAATTTCAGTCTGTTACCGAAAGGTGAGGCCTTGCACTAACTGCATATCGACCATGCAAAAATTGCGGCTTGTTCCTCGTCAAAGCGGGTCCTATCTGCCGGTAGTGACGCGGGTTACCCCGCCCAACTCCTCAAACAAAAAGGACTGCTGCAATGGCTGCATTTGACACCACACGCCCTTCGTTTGACGCTGCACCTGTTGCCGGCGTCTTCTTCCGCCCATTTTACCGCTTGGTTGCAATGGTCGTCGCCTGGAACGACGCACGCGTGACACGCAACGCCCTGTCTGCACTGAGTGATCGCGAACTCGAAGACATCGGCCTCAGCCGCGGGGACATCGACGAAGTCGCCGTACAGGCGTGGCACTAAGAAACACTGCGACAAAGCAGAAAAGCCGCCGGTCGATGAGACACGGCGGCTTTTTTGTTTCCAGGTCTCCGATCAGCGCAGGATCGGGCCGATGTATTCTGATATCATCTGGGTCAGCGGATCGATCTGCATGACCCACGCGCCACCCTGCTCAATCGGAGTCCCGGCTGCGAGCCGATCGACCCGCTCGTCGTAGGTGATCGGGCCAAGTGCCGACAGCATGAACGCTTTGAAACCGAAAAATGCGATAAACAGAATGAGCGCCGCGCGCGGCGAAACCGACCAACGCTTGCGTTTTGGTTTGACGACGATCAGTCCGTCGCCCCTGATCTGCGTTACATATCCCTGCGCCAAAGCTGAGTGCTTTTTGTCAAGCGCAGCGAGACGATGCATGAACTCTGCGTGCGAATCCGTCATAGCAGCCATCTCTTACTCCAAACCGGCCCCCACCGACTGGTCTTACAAAAATCATCTGCAAATGTGGCCAAAACAAGGCAAACCCCGCGTAACCACCGGAAAATGTGTCGTTTATCAGCTTGGTTTTTGCAGTGTGAGCGTGGTCCACTCAACAATCTCTCGGCGTTTGATCACATTGATCCCAAGCCGTGTATAAACCTGGGCCACTTCATCCGCCTGTTCGTTCAGGATACCCGAAAGAATCACATGACCCCCAGTTGAAACGTGCGAAATTATGTCAGGCGCCAGCGCGATCAGCGGGCCTTTTAGGATGTTGGCAAAGACCAGATCGAAGGGGCCAGCCAGATCCGGGTGATCCAGACCTGCTGCTTCGACCACCTTCACCCGACCGTCCAGCCTGTTAGCCCGCACGTTCGCTTCGGCTACATCGACGGCGACCGCATCGATGTCGCTGGCCAGCACCGGATGCGGCCAGACCCGCGCCGCAGCCATCGCCAGAACCGCCGTACCGCAGCCGATATCGACGACCCGTTTGGTCTCCGCACGCGCTTTGACCAGATCATCAAGCGCCAGCAGGCATCCCAGCGTTGTTCCATGGTGTCCCGTGCCAAAGGCCATCGCCGCCTCGATCAACAACGGTTCGGCTCCGTCTGGGATCTTGTCGGCATCATGGGCGCCGTAGACAAAGAACCGCCCCGCCTCGACCGGTGCCAGTTCGCGCCGTACATGGGCGACCCAGTCGGTTTCTGGCACTTCAGAAATGATAAAGGGCTTGGCCCCTTTTGCGGCCGTCAATAGCATCAGGGCGGCCTCATCCGGTGCCGCGGTGAAGTATCCGCCGACCTCCCACAGGCCCGATCCATCCTCGACTTCGAAAACTCCGATCCCTGTGGGTTCAGGTTCCAGCCGCTCCATCGCTTCGCCAAGCGCTTCCGCGGCGGCCCTGCCTGCAAGTGTCGTCAGCGCAGTCCATGTGGCCATGGGTTACTCCGCCGGGGCCGGCAGGCCGGGAGCAAATATCGTCTCACGCCCCGGCTCTGGATGCCGCGGGATCAACGTGGCCAGGATGAACGAGATTCCCGCCATCGCGGCAGCAAGAAAGAATACGGACGCCGGTGATACGAGCCATAGAAAGCCCAGCATCACCGGCAGGAACACCGCTGCGATATGATTAATCGTAAAAGCCACTGCCGCGGTCGGCGCGATGTCACCCGGATCGGCGATTTTCTGGAAGTATGTCTTGAGCGCCAGCGCGAGCCCAAAAAAGATGTGGTCGACTACGTAAAGGGCGGCAGCGACCGCTAGCCCCCAGCCAAGATAATAGACGCCGCCATAGGCAAGAAACACGAGCACGAGCCCGATATACTCGAACCCAAGCGCGTTCCGCTCACCGTAATGTTGCACAACCCGACCCAAGAGCGGGGCTGCAAAGATATTGACCACAAGGTTGATCAGATACAGCGCCGTCAGTTCGTGCACGTCGAAGCCAAACCGCTCAACCATCATGAAACCCGCGAAGACGACAAAGATCTGCCGCCGCGCACCCGACATGAATTGCAGAGCGTAGTACAACCAATACCGCCGCCGCAGGATCATCTGCTTTTTCTGCGGATGCGGTGCCTCGAACTGCGGATAGGCAACCCAGGCGAATAGCGCGATGGCCGCGGTGACGCCGCCGCCAACCAAATATACAATATTGTAGGTTAGGTTCAGCGGTTCCCACAGAACCATGATCACGAAATAGACGAGGAAGGTCGAAACCGAGCCCGCCGCGAGCAACCAACCGAGGATGCGCGGCGCGTCCTCTTTCGGCAGCCATTGCAGCTGCAGCGACTGGTTGACGGTTTCGTAATAATGAAAGCCGACCGAACTGAGGAACGTCAGGATGAGAATGCCCTGGATCTGCGGAAACTGTGCCGTCAGCGCCGTGGCCGCTCCCAACAGAAACAGGGACGCCATACCAAGCACCTGTTCGCGCATGACCAGCAGAACAGCGATGACACCGACGGCCAGAAAGCCCGGGATTTCACGCACGGTGTGCAGCAAACCAATATCCGCCCCGTCAAAGGCGGCCGCGTCGATCACAAAATTGTTGAGCAGCGCCAGCCACGTCGAAAACGCGATCGGCATCGCCGCCGCCATCAGAAACAGCAGGGTGATCGGTCTGCGCCAAAAGGGCAGTTCCCGGGCGCGGGCAATCGGATGGGTCTGGGCCATGCGCCGCTCTTACGCCTTTCAAAACCCCTTGGCGAGTGACGAAATCGCACAAGCGGCTGTGCCCGAATGATCTGGATCAAGGCGTTCGGCGTTCCCGGCAGTCTAAACACAAAGGTGTTCGGTGGTTCCGCGTTGATCACCAGGCGGGAGGAGCCCCGCGACACTGGCCGTGGCCGTCCACCCGGCTGTCGTGGCTGCCTGTTGTTCCGTGGACCGCCGGGCATGCGCCCGGATGAATCGTCCCCCTTTGTCCGTTCGGCGCGTATCTGGATCTGCATCTAGTCTGCGGAAGCAGATCGAAGGCGCGTCGGCTTGATGATGCAGCACGGGCGCGCAACAAGGCCGTGTCGCAGGTGCGACTGCGACACGGCCGGTTGCTGTTTCGAAGCCGGATCTAATCGAGGTGCAAGGTCCCGCTCATCAACAGGTATCCCGAACCGGTAACCGACACGCCCCGGATCGCGTCCGTCGGACCCAGAACCTCGACTTCTGCCTGTCCCGGGCGACCCATCCCAAAGCCCTGCTGCGCCACGAAGCTGGGCTGGTCCAGCAGCCCTTCGGCCCAGAGATACGCAGCCATCGCGCCGGTGGCCGAGCCGGTAAATGGATCTTCGGGCGGGTTCGGCGGGGCCATGAGCAGGCGTGCGGCGGTGTCGCCCGCCTCGTCAAAACCCTCCGGTACCACCCAGAACGGTTCAAGCAGATCGATTGAACCGAGGCCCAAATGCGCCGCATAGGCGCGGTGGCCTTCGATGTCGTGGCGCAGGGCCTTCAGGGCATCCTTGGATTTCAGAACGGTGATGCAAAAGGGCAGACCCGTCGAAACGATCCGTGGCGGATGGGCAATCTGGTCGGCGTTAAGGCTGCCAACAGCGGCAACCAATTCCACAGGCACATACTCACCAAAGTCCGGGGCAATCTGGGTCATCCGGACACGGTTGCCCTGGACTTCGATGGGGATCACACCCGCGCCCGTTTCCAAGGTCGATGGCCCGTCACCGATCAGGCCACGTTCGCGCAGCGCGACAGCCGTCGCGACGGTTGGATGGCCCGCAAAAGGGATCTCTGCGCTGGCCACAAAATAACGGACGCGGATGTCAGCCACGTCCGAAGGGCCGGTATACGTGCATTCAACCAGCGACGTCTCGCAGACGAAATTCTTGCAGGTCTCGTCATCGAGACAGGCACCGCCATGCACCACGGCGCAGCCGTTCCCGCCAAAGGGCCGGTCGGTGAAGGCGTCGACCCAATCGACATCAAACGGCATGGCTGCGGCGCAACTTAGTGAAGTGGCTGAGGCGAATAGTCATGCTGGCGCGCAAGGACATAGGCCATGCGCTCATCCGCGACCAAGGCCAGTTGCTGGCCATCTTCGTCATGGACGGCAAAAAGTTGGTCATGGCCCTCGGCCTGTTCACGGACTTCGCGTGGCAGGTCCTTCACGGCAATGGGTTTGACATAGACCATGCGCTCGGTCGCTGCGCCAAAATCATATGGTGTCTGCATCCTCTTACCCTTTCTTAATCGTGATCGTTTGAACCACTGTCTCCGGCTTGGCCTGGCTCAGATCGATGTGCAGCAGGCCGTTCTCGATTGTCGCCTCCCCCACTTCGACCCCGTCGGCCAGAACAAAGCTGCGCTGAAACTGACGTGCGGCGATGCCCCGGTGAAGAAACACGCGCTCGGCGCCTTCGTCAGCCTGACGGCCGCGAATGACAAGTTGGCGATCTTCCACCGTGATTGACAGATCAGCTTCGGAAAACCCGGCGACGGCCAGGGTGATGCGATAGGACCAGTCCGAGGTCTGTTCGATATTGAAAGGCGGATACCCTTCGGCGCCAGATTTTGCTGTACGTTCCAGCAGGCGCTCAAGCTGTTCGAACCCCAGCATGTGGGGGTAAGACCCCAGCGTCATTTTCGTCATACGACACGTCCTTATCAGATCAAGCGACAGTCAGTGCCCACCCCATTTCGGCAGCGAACGTCCCGAATATGGTAACAAAATGAGAAGGGAACAAGGGCTATGCGGATCACAAGCGATTGCTTATATTCGGGTGCGAGGGATGACAGAAGACCACAATATGAACGCTCCGACCGATCTTTCGATGAAAACGGACGACGTTTTGCGCGTCGAGCTCGAGGTGTTTCGCAGTGAACACCGGGACCTCGATCAGGCGATCCAGGCGCTCAGCGACCGGGGCGTCGGCGACCAGCTGACGTTGCAGCGGCTGAAAAAGCGCAAGCTCTGGCTCAAGGACCGTATTGCGCTGATCGAAGACCGATTGACCCCCGACATCATCGCCTAAAACCGCGATCCATGCGGGGACCGAGTTGCCAAGGCCCGATCAGTGATTATAGTGCGCCCTTCCTCGCGCCAAGGGTCTGACATGACAGAACAATCCCCTCTCGTCGGCATCATCATGGGCAGCCAGTCTGACTGGCCCACGATGAAAGAGACTGCAGATATCCTCGATACGCTCGGAATCGCCTACGAAAACCGCATCGTATCGGCCCACCGGACCCCGGACCGGCTTTGGGAATACGGCCAGACCGCGGTTGCACGCGGATTGAAGGTCATCATTGCCGGGGCGGGTGGTGCGGCGCATTTGCCTGGTATGATGGCTTCAAAAACGCGCGTGCCGGTGATTGGTGTTCCTGTCCAGACCAAGGCCCTGTCGGGCGTCGACTCGCTCTATTCCATCGTGCAAATGCCACGCGGTTACCCCGTTGCAACCATGGCCATTGGCGCAGCCGGGGCTGCCAATGCCGGTTTGATGGCCGCCGGTATTCTTGCGCTTGACGATCCGGCACTGGCCGACCGGCTCGACACATGGCGCGCCGATCTCTCGGCCTCGATCCCCGAAAGCCCGACCGATGACTGATCCCCTGCCCCAAGGCAGCATCATCGGGATCATCGGCGGCGGCCAGTTGGGCCGAATGCTGGCTGTTGCCGCGTCGCGGCTCGGCTTTCGGACCCATATTTTTGAACCAGGCCAGAACCCGCCAGCAGCTGACGTTGCTCACAAGGTGACGATGGCTTCGTATGATGACGCGACCGCCTTGCGCGCCTTTGCCCAAGCGGTCGACGCGGTGACTTACGAATTCGAAAACATCCCAACTACCGCGCTCGACACGGTCGAGGCACATGCCCCGATCCGGCCGGGCCGGGAGGCACTGCGGGTCAGCCAGGACCGGCTCACCGAAAAGGACTTCTTGACCGGACTGGGTCTGGCAACCGCACCCTATACTGATATCCCGAACGAGGACGCGTTGGCAGCGGCGATGCAAGAGATCGGCGCTCCGTCCGTCCTGAAGACCCGGCGGTTTGGCTATGACGGCAAGGGACAGGCACGCATCACCAATCCGGCTGATGCCCATGACGCGCTGAAGGCATTGGAGGGGGCGCCTGCCATCCTCGAAGGTTTCGTCAACTTCTCGCATGAGGTTTCCGTTATTGCGGCACGGGGAGTTGATGGGGCCGTGGCCGCCTTCGATCCGGGTGAGAACGTGCATCGCGATGGCATTCTTCATACGACCACCGTGCCCGCCCGTTTCTCCGCCAGTCACCGTACCGATGCCGTCCTCATCGCCGCGAAGATCTTGAACGCGCTCGATTATGTGGGGGTTTTGGGCGTCGAACTCTTCGTTACCCGCGACGACCTCATCGTCAACGAAATCGCGCCACGGGTTCACAATTCCGGGCACTGGACCCAGAACGGCTGCGCGGTCGATCAATTCGAACAGCATATTCGAGCGGTCGCGGGCTGGCCGCTGGGTGACGGTGGGCGATACGCCGACGTTGTGATGGAAAACCTGATCGGTGACGACATCGCACGGGCCGAAGCTCTGGCTCGCGAGCCCGGAACAGCACTGCATCTCTACGGCAAGCGCGAGATCAAAGCAGGTCGGAAAATGGGGCACCTCAACCGTGTCACACCGCTGAGCAAGGGGTAGCGGCAAGGCACAGGGCAAAGCCTTATGTCATCACCCGATGAATCGCGCCGCGACCTCGCCGGTCATATAGCTGACGCGACCGCCCGCGATGGTCGCCGCCACCCGATCTGCCGGATCGAGGACAACCAGATCGGCCCGCATGCCCACGTCCAGATCACCTCGGTCGTCTAAACCCAGCACTTGCGCCGGGCCGCTGCTGACCATCCCCCAGGCCTGCTCCAGCGGCATTAACCCGGCACGCGCCACGAACAGGGCCGCCCGGCGCAGGCTGGGATAGTGGTAATCAGATGCCAAAGCATCGCAAAGTCCCATCGAGATCAGGTCGATGGCCGAGATGTTACCATTATGCGATCCGCCCCGCACGACGTTGGGTGAGCCCATCACGATATGATCACCGCCCGCGCGCGCGGCCTCCGCCGCATCCAGCGTCTCGGGAAATTCCGCGACCCGCACCCCCCGTGCGCGCCAGACAGCACGGGCCTCAGCCGACCGGTCATCATGGCTGCCCAATCGCACATCCTTGTCACACAGCAATGCGCACAGGCCATCCAACGCGGCAGGCACGTCGCCGCTGTGTGCGTGCAGGGCCAGCATCATTTCGAAGTGTTTTTCCGGGTTCCGGCCCGCCTTCAACGCCTGCCCGTTTAGGCGTTTCGGGCGCCGCCCCTCGGCCAGATAGTCGTGGGGCAGATGATCGTTGAAAACGACATAGTCAACGCTCCAGCGATCAAGCCAACCGGGCACTGAATCGTAATCGCCGAGCAGATGGGTTTCGAACCGCAACTGACCCCGCATGTCCGTCACCACTGCCGGGGAGACCTGACGAAGCGCGTCAAAGATCTGGTCGGCAAAGGCGATGCCCCGCATCCCGCCTTCCCACGACACGAACTGCGCGACCGTGGCTGTGGTGACGCCATTGGCGGCCATCTCTGCCTCGGCCGCGCGCAAACCATCGGTTATGTCCTTCATCGCGCCGCGACGCGGGGCGACATGGCGCTCAAACCCGTCGCCATGCACATCGACCATGCCCGGCAAGACCTTGTAGCCGGTCAAATCGACCTTGCGCCCAACCTGACAATCCACCACAACCCCGCCCGCAATCGACAGGGGTTCGCGATCAAGGCCGCCGGGGCGCAGCACCTCAGCGCCGGTGAGGGTCAGGCTCAGCATATTAGTCGGCTATTCCGCATCCGGCTTGAGATAACGTTCATTGTGACGTTATGGAATGGCCGAATGGAGGAACACCCGATGCGCCCGAAATCCCCGCGCCTCGCCGTCCGGGCGGTAATCGTTTATGACGGCCGTCTGCTGCTCGTGAATGCATGGCCTCACGGCAAAAGCCCCCTGATGTGCGCACCGGGCGGCGGCGTCGAACCCGGCGCATCCCTACCCGACAATCTGTGCCGCGAGGTGCTAGAGGAAACCGGTTTGCAGATCACCGTCGGCCCACCCTGCCTGGTCAACGAATTCCATGATCCCGCCACCGGGTTTCACCAGGTCGAGCTGTTCTTTCGATGCAGCATAGCCGGGTCCGCTATCATCCCCGACGGTTGGCAGGACCCCGAGGCGATTGTGACGGATCATCTCTGGGCGGATGCCCATGATCTGTCCACGATCCCACACAAACCGTCGAGCCTTGGCGCGGTCGCCTTCGATCCTGAACAGCGTCTCAGCTACGACGCGCTGGAACGGATCGTGAGGTGACGGCAAGGGCAATGCCCCCCACAACCAGCGCTGCGGCCAGCGACAGAACTGGCGTTACGTTTTCGCCCAGCAGGACAGCACCGCCCAGAATGGCGATGACCGGCACGCACAGCTGGATCACCGCGGCCGCCTGTGGGGTATGATCCGGCAGGATGCGATACCAAAGCGCGTAGCCAAGCCCGGACGTGACGGCGCCCGATATCACCGCCAGGGCGATACCGTTGAAGTCGCCCACAGGGCTGAAGGCAGGCAGAAACAGCAGCATGACCGGCAGTGCAAGGATGAAGTTGGCCGCCGTGGCCGCGATCGGGTCAGCCGCCCCACGCCCCGAAAGCGTATAGGCGGCCCAGCCAAGCCCCGCGATCACCATGAACCCGGCACCACCCAAGCCGGTCGCGCCCCCGTCTTCAGGCCAAAGGGCAAGCATCAAGCCCCCGAACGCGATCCCCGCCCCGGCCATCTGCCGGGCAGTAGGACGACTGCCCGTCAGAGCGCTCCAGAGGAACATACCGATTTGCACAGTGCCGAACAGGATCAGGGCGCCCAGACCCGCATCGAGCGTGATGTAAGCCAGTGAGAACCCGATCATATAGGCCGAAAGGCTCAGCGCTCCGATCAGGCGCACACGCCGGAAGGGCTGCAACCCGCCGCCCCGAAACACCACGATGAGACCGAGAACTGCGGCACCCGACAGCACCCGAATGAATGCGAACGAGGACGGATCGATGCTCTGGCTCTCCACCGCGACCCGGTTCAGCAGCGAGTTGGCGGCAAAGGCGCACATCGTCAGGGTGGTGAGCAGGAACAAGCGCATGGCCCGCCATAGCTTTTGTACCGGCCGACGCCAAGCAGGCAGTCAATAGTCGTCGGGATCGTACTCCTCGCGCCGGATCTCGCGGATGGCTTCATAAGGCGTCCCATCGACAGTGGCCCGGATCACGGCTTCGGCCATTTCGAAATCCTCAACCGCAAAGCTGAAATGGACCCCGTCTGCCCCGATCTCGGCCCCAGCCCATTGGCCAAGGCGCTCAGCCTCAAGCCCAGCCTCGATCAGTTCCATCGCTGCGTTGCGAAAGGCGAGCGCCTCGCTTGGTTCCACCGGCTTGCCGGTTTTGCCCGCAATCGACAAGGCATCGTAATAGACAACCAAGACCTTGGTCAGCACCACACACCACGCACACAATATTAACAACTACCTAAGGTGGCATACGAATCTGACAAAAATATGGTTAAATCAAAGGCCTAACTGGGCTGATCCGCACAAGACGGCAAAGCAAGGTATGGCGGGACATCTTGCGGGCTGAAGCAATCCGTGCGTCTGAGAAAAGTTCAACGCTCACGAATAGTCCCCCTACTGGGGCCTTAAATCCAATGCTCGCCAGCTTTGGCTGGGATAAATCCCTTGACGTTGCGGGAGGACCAATATTACCGACCTATGGAGATCTATCTGACGTCTCATGCGACGCGAAATAGAACGCCCTGTTTCCGTATTCTCACCACTCTGATGGTGTCAAAAAGTTGAGCTCCGTTGACCAAACATTTGGAGCAGCGCCTGCGTCTTTGAGCTAAAGATTTGTTCCTGTACCCGGCAAACAAGCAAGAGCAGTAAAGCCATAACACCTCGATCAAGAGGCGAATGGCCGCTAATAAACAACATTGCCGCCTATCGAGTTCGAGGAATTGGCCCGGTTGAGGGCCGGATCTGCCTTTCGCTGCGTATATAGTAACATCTTGCTGATGCATCCTTGACCTTCTCGGTAAAGAATATCCAGGTTTCCCCGTTTCCGGTATTGCTCGACGCCCAGGTCACGATCTCGCCCTCCGCATCATAAAGATTGCAATGGATCAGATTTCGGAACGGCGTGTTGGGTATCAACACTTCGTGGGGATGCTCCAGCAATGCCGAATAGGATCGCAGCTCTATATCCTCAATTTCTTCCTAAGTTATGGAACCATACGAGCCGGCAGCGACACTGCCCAACAGGTCAGTATTTGCCTGTGCGCTTGCAAAGGCAGGAAGCAACATGACCGCCATGATCGTGCAGGTCAGCGGACCCAACGGAGCCCAAAGCTTCTGAATAGTCCAAGATCTTGAATTTACACTTGCTTTCGACATTTCAGAAATATCCTGCGGGTTGATCCTTGAAGCCAGAATGGGCCGCGCACCCCGAGATCCTCGCTACCGCCCGAACCAAGATCTTGGATCACGTTGTCGAAATTGAGGCGAGCAAGCAATGCACGACATCTTGGTTTTGAAACGGTTAAGCGAGCACAAAAAGAAAAAGGGGCCGCCTAAGCGACCCCTTCGATCTGTCTTGGCAGGTCGGCTTACATCATGCCGCCCATGCCGCCCATGTCGGGCATGCCGCCTCCGGGGGCTGCGCCCTCTTTCTGCGGCTTGTCAGCAACCATCGCTTCGGTCGTGATCAGCAGGCCGGCAACCGATGCCGCGTCTTCCAGAGCGGTACGGACGACCTTGGCCGGGTCGATGACACCGAACGAGAAGAGATCACCGTACTCTTCGGTCTGCGCGTTGAAACCGAATGCAGTGTCGTCGCTTTCGCGGACTTTGCCCGCAACGACAGCACCGTCGACGCCCGCGTTCTCGGCGATCTGGCGCAGGGGCGACTCGATCGCCTTGCGGACAATCGCGATGCCTGCGTCCTGATCGGGGTTTGCCCCTTTCAGGCCGCTTAGTGCCTTGCCAGCCTGGACCAGGGCAACGCCACCACCGACAACGACACCTTCCTGAACCGCGGCGCGGGTCGCGTTCAGCGCGTCGTCAACACGATCCTTGCGCTCTTTCACTTCGACCTCGGTCATGCCGCCGACGCGGATCACAGCCACCCCGCCCGCGAGTTTTGCAACACGCTCTTGCAGCTTTTCGCGGTCGTAATCCGACGTGGTCTCTTCGATCTGCTGACGGATCTGGCTCACGCGCGCTTCGATCTCGGCTTTTTCACCGGCGCCATCCACGACGGTGGTTTCGTCCTTGGTGATCGAGATCTTTTTGGCTGTTCCGAGCATTTCCATCGTGACATTTTCGAGCTTCATGCCCAGATCTTCGGAGATGACCTGTCCGCCGGTCAGGATCGCGATGTCCTGCAGCATGGCCTTGCGGCGATCACCGAAACCCGGCGCCTTGACGGCTGCGATTTTCAGGCCACCGCGCAGTTTGTTGACAACCAAAGTGGCCAGCGCTTCGCCTTCGACGTCTTCCGCGATGATCAGCAGCGGTTTTTGCGACTGGATGACCGACTCAAGCAGCGGAACCATCGGCTGCAGCGACGACAGTTTCTTTTCGTGCAGCAGGACCATGCAATCCTCCAGCTCGGCTGTCATCTTGTCAGCGTTTGTGACGAAGTATGGCGACAGGTAGCCGCGGTCGAACTGCATACCCTCGACAACGTCAGTCTCGGTTTCGAGGCCTTTGTTTTCCTCAACCGTGATGACGCCTTCGTTTCCGACCTTCTGCATCGCATCGGCGATCTGGCGACCAATTTCTTCTTCGCCGTTGGCCGAGATCGTGCCGACCTGTGCGACTTCGTCGCTGTCCTTGACTTCGCGGGCAGCGGCCTTGATCGCCTCGACGACCTTGGTTGTGGCCAGGTCGATGCCGCGCTTGAGATCCATCGGGTTCATGCCAGCGGCAACCGATTTCATCCCCTCCATGACGATGGCATGGGCCAGAACGGTTGCGGTCGTTGTACCGTCACCCGCTTCGTCGTTGGTGCGCTGCGCCACTTCCTTGACCATTTGCGCGCCCATGTTTTCGAACTTGTCTTCCAGTTCGATTTCCTTGGCGACCGACACACCATCCTTGGTGATGCGCGGTGCGCCGAAGGATTTGTCCAGAACCACGTTGCGGCCTTTGGGGCCGAGGGTCACTCTAACGGCGTTGGCGAGTGTGTTGACGCCGGCCAGCATCCGGTTGCGGGCATCGGTGTCGAACTTGACGTCCTTAGCAGACATGATTGTCTCTCCTAAAGTATGGGTTTGATGTCAGCGATCGTGGATCAGAGAAGCGGGTCCGCTTACTCGATGATCCCCATGATGTCGCTTTCCTTCATCATCAGCAGCTCTTCGCCATCGACGGTGACCTCTGTGCCCGACCACTTGCCGAACAGGATCTTGTCACCCTCTTTGACGTCCATCGCGATGCGATCACCGTCCTCGTCCTTGGCGCCAGCGCCAACGGCCACGATGATGCCTTCGGCTGGTTTTTCCTTGGCGCTGTCTGGAATGATCAGTCCGCCAGAGGTTTTCTCGTCGCTTTCTACGCGGCGTACCAGAACGCGATCATGAAGCGGTTTCAATGCCATCTTTGCAGCTCCTTGAGGCTCAAAGTTTTCCCTGTAGGCCGTCCTTCCGGCCTCGTTATCACTCATACATAGCGAGTGCTAACGAGGCGTCCAATAGGCGAGAGCAAAATCCGAGTCAAGCCGCCTGAACATGAAATCGCCGCCAAGTTTTCATGCCCTTGTCTTTGCCTGCGGCCACAGTTCGACATAGGTATGGAGCACCCGATACCCGCTGTTGAGGTCTTGTGATGATCCGTCTCGTCTTTGCTGTCTTCCTTTTGCTGCCGGGTGCGCTTGAAGCGGCCTGCATCGGTGTTGATGTGCGTCCCGATCTGGATGCGGCACAACGGGCCGAACTCGACCAGCGGTTGGCCGACATGCCGTATCCGGCCGGCAATCACTGGACCGCGACCAAAGGGGGACAGACCCTGCGCATTGTCGGTACGTTCCATCTGGATGACCCGCGCCTTGATCCCGTCGCGGCCCGGCTTAAGCCGCTGATCAAACAGGCCGACCGCGTGATGCTGGAAGCCACGGATACTGAGATGACAGCGCTGCAGCAGGCCGTGGCCTCGCGCCCCGAACTGATGTTCATTACGTCGGGTCCGACCCTTATCGATCTTTTGCCGCCCGAAGAATGGGACGAACTTGCAAAGGCAGCGGCGGCCCGCGGCTTGCCAGGCTTTATGGTTGCCAAGTTCCAGCCATGGTATTTGTCCATCGTTCTCAGCACCCCGCCCTGCATGGCGGCAGAGATGCAGAACGGACCGCGCGGGCTGGACCACCGCATCATGAAGATGGCCCAGGCCGAAGGCATCCCGACCCAGGCGCTTGAGGCGTACGACACGCTGTTCACCATCTTTGGCCAGGACCCGCTGGAAGAGCAGGTCGAGATGCTGCGGCTGGGCCTTGTCCCGCCCGATGGGGCCGAAAACGCATTCGAGACGCTCAAGCTGCAGTATTTCGAAGAGGCGCACGGCGCGGCTGTCGAATTGTCCCGCATCGTGTCCCGCCCCCTGATCGACCTGCCACCGGAAGAGTTCGACGCGGAATATGACAAACTGATGGGTGCCATTCTCACACAGCGCAACATCGCGTGGATGGACCGGATCCTTGCGGCGACAGATGAAACGGTGCTGATTGCCGTCGGCGCAGGCCATCTGAGTGGAGAATACGGGCTGCTGAACCTGCTGGCGGCCGAAGGCTACGCGCTGAACCGCGAAGCGTTCTAGCCGCTCAGGGCGGTCTGGGCCTGCCGGGCAGCCTCAGCACCCTTGGGAGTGAGGCCGTAGATGCCCGTTTCGACCCGCTCGAACCAGCTATAATGATCGTCCCGCATCATGCGCGTGGCGTTTGATACACCGGTTTCACGCGCAACATCCGCCCCTTTGGTTGCGCCGACTTCAAAGAGATAAAGCGCGATCTTCAGCGCATCCTGACGATAAGCGGTCACCAGGCCGGCGCGGGTCTGACCACCGTCATTCGGATCTCCGATGCGGCGGGCGAATTCCCGTAGTAGGCGTCCCTTGCGCTGCTTCGATTTGCGCGGCGTATAAGTGCCTGGATCGACATGAACCTCGACAAAACCATCGTCCAGCCGGACGGTGATCAGGCCCAGACCCAGCCGACGACAGAGCGTCTTCATATCTTTCAGCGCCTTTTGAAACCGCCGCCCCTTGCCTCGCGCCGCGGCCATGTAGACGTCATCGGATACGGTCAGGCGGGCCACACATTGATGCACGAGGGCCAGCGAAAACCCCAGCTTCAGCTCAACAATCACAGGTGGCTCCGCTCCACGCACGGCAACTACGTCAGCCGCACCCACCTCGGATTTCACCACATAGCCCTGATCTTCGAGGAAGGTCTTGATGGGTGGGTATAAGTCGGTCTCACGATTGGGCACAGATGTTCCTTGGCTTGGGCCGCGCGAGGAAACCCCACGCACGGCCCCCTGACAAGCCCTAGCGCCCGCCGGTGCGACCGGGAAAGAGTGGCGGGCGCCCCCCCTTGCCCTGCCCCGACAGTTTGTGGGCAGAATTCCTGGGTTGTCGGTCCTTTTGCGGTTTTGGCAGACGGCTAACAGGCATAGGGCGGCTATGCCCCGGCTTGGGGTTATGATCTGGTTTCTTCGGCATGGGATGCCTCTTTTATCTGACGGTTTGTAGAGCGTGGCGTTCAAAGCCACGCGCGGTACCCCGCGATGCGGGTCAGACCGAATTGTCCATTGTCAGATCACTCCTCTGAAGGGATGAGCCGCGCGGCTCAGGCGCAGAAACGGGCGATAGTTCAGGCCGTCTTGTCCATGTTCAGGGCGCTCCTCTTCAGGTGGTAGCAGAATAAGGCCCTTGGGCGCCCCGGTCAACGCAGCGAAGCGGCGAATGCAGCGGGTTTCAGGCGGCAAATTGAGAGCTGTCCCCGCCTGCGCCTGGCCAATGACCTGTAAGAGCCCCGAGTGGCAAATGCTGCGCGACTGATCAGCGACCGCTTTGGCGAAGCCACAGACTTTTCGTGCGATCTGTAGTAGCATTGGTTCAAAAATGGTAGTGGGGATGAAGGACAGATACGGTTACTCGCTTTCTACGAACTCGCAAATGGCCAGGGATGCCTATGTTCTTGGCCTAGACCGGTTTCTTGGTGCCGAGATTGGCGTTGAGGCCGCGCTGAAGCTGGCAGTCGAAGAAGACGAAGATTTTGCCCTCCCGCACCTCGTATTGGCGCGTTATCGGCAGCTTGTTGGGGAAAGGGGCGGTGCGCAAAAATCTCTTCATCTCGCCAAACAATGCGGCAGGCAGTTGACGAAACGGGAAGCGCAGCAGATCAAGATTATCGGCCTTTTGATCGACGGCAAAAGCGCCGCAGGATATCGGGTCGCGCGTGATCATTTGCGAGAATATCCGCGTGACGTGATTGTCGCGCAAGCTTGTCTGGGCGTCCTGAGCCTAATCGGTTTCAGTGGCGAGCCGGCACGCGAAGCCGAAAACCTTGCTCTCGCCGAGATTCTGGAACCGCATTATGGCGATGACTGGTGGCTCCAAGGCTTGTTGGGATTCGCGCAGATTGAAGTTGGCCAATTTGACCGTGCCGAAAAAAGCATTACGAAGTCACTATCTGCCAATCCACGAAATGCACACGCTGCGCATTTTAGATCGCATCTTTATTACGAAACGGGCCAGACCGAAGCTGGTTATGATTTCATCACTGGCTGGCAGCGCTCCTATCACAAAGAAGGGCAGATGCATTGCCATATTGCTTGGCACATTGCGCTTTGGGCCTTGGCGCGTGGCGACACGGACGAGATGTGGAGCATTGTTGATAAGGATATCGATCCGCGTGGGGCATGGGGCCCCCCGTTGAATGTTATGGTTGATCTGGCGGCGGTTCTTTATCGGGCGGAACTCTCGGGTGTGGAGGTTCCTCAAGAACGGTGGCAGATCGTTTGCGACTATGCCGCAGAAAAATTTCCGAACCCCGGATTGGGTTTTGTTGATGCACATGCCGCCCTTGGATATGCGATGGCTGGGAGATCCGAGGAGCTTCAGCGGATTATAAATGGTGCCAAAGGCCCGGCAGCTGACCTTGTCCGATATCTGGCACAGGCATTCGGTGCCATTGCGGATCAAAACTGGTCGGTTGCGAATGACTTGTTGACAAAAGCGCTTTGGGATCACGCGCGCCTTGGTGGCAGTCGCGCGCAGCGCGATTTGATTGAATATGCGTCTGTCGGTGTCTTGCTACGATTGGGGCGTCATGACGAAGCGCGTAGGCAACTTGCCATACATCGACCCAAGGCAATTATCGGAAATGCCGTTAAGGGCATCTGACACGAGACTTGTGAAGCAGACCCTGGAGCAATCGCAGCGAATTGGCGCTTCGTCCCGCGCAGCGGAACTTCGGACCACAAATGCTCTACGTTTGGGCCAGGATCGCCGGACATGCACTGTTGGTAGGATACAGCCCCCCAATCCGGCAAAAGCTGCCCGACGTTCCGCTTCGGCCCGCAAAAACAGCCAGTCGGGCGGCGTCGAAGGGCGCTACTCAGCAGCCTTCGACAACGGCGCCCCGCCTGACCGAATGGCGGCGCGCAGCTCTTCTCGCCGTTTCGCGGCTTTCGCTTCATTGGCCGCTTTGACCGGACCAAAGCCGCGGATCTGCAACGGCAATTCGGCCAGAGCCAAAACGGCATCGCGGGTTTCGGGCGTAACGGTCTGCAGAACCTCTTTCATGTCCTTTTCGTATTGCCGGATCAGCGCACGCTCCATCTTGCGCTCGGCTGAATAGCCAAAGACATCCAGCGGTGTGCCCCGCAGGCGCTTCATCCGCGCCAACATCCGGAAGCCCCGTTCGATCCACGGGCCGAATTGGCGTTTCAAGGGCCGGCCCTCGGGGCCCATCCGCGACAGAAGCGGCGGAGCAAGATGATAGGTGACCTTGAAATCACCGTCGAAGGCCTCGGCGGCCTTGTCGCGCGTGGCCAAATGCAGGCGCGCCACCTCGTATTCGTCCTTGTAGGACAAGAGCTTGTGATACCCTTTGGCCACCGCTTCTTTCAGGCCCGTGTCGTCAATGCTATCGACCAGTTTGCGATACCGCTTGGCCAGACGCTTGCCCTGATAGGCAACAAGATGATCGGCGCGAAACGCGATGCGGTCGTCCAGGGACTTGGGCAGTTGAACCACGTTCGGGGCAAGGACAGTCCTGACCTCCTCTGGATACAGCACTGCCCACCGGCCAATCTCGAAGGCACGCAGGTTGCGCGCAACCGCCGCGCCATTCAGTTCGATGGCTTCTTTGATGGCCTGCTGGCTCAGCGGGATCAGGCCCCGCTGCCACGCCGCACCAAAAATCATCATATTGGAAAAGATCGAGTCGCCCAGCGTCGCTTTCGCCAGATCGGACGCGTCGAACAGGTCAATCCGGTCCTTCATCCGTGCCTCAAGCGCGAGGCTCAGCCGATCCGACGGCAGGGCAAATTCGGTGTCGCGGGTGAAATCGCCGGTGATGATCTCATGGGAATTGACCACCGCGCCGGTGCGGCCCGCGCTGGTCAGGCCCAGCGTTTTCGACCCGGCACTAACCACCAGATCGCCGCCGATCAGCGCATCCGCCTCACCGGTCGCGACACGGATGGCGCTTATGTCTTCCGGGTTTTCGGCCAGCCGGCAATGGATGTGCACCGCGCCGCCCTTCTGGGCGAGGCCCGCCATCTCCATCATCCCCGCACCCTTGCCATCGATATGCGCGGCCTGCGCCAGAACAGCGCCGATGGTGACAACGCCCGTGCCGCCGACACCGGTGATGACAACATTCCATGTGCCATCAATCGCGGGCAGCTGGGGCGCTTTCATATAGGGCAGATCAAGCTCGGTCGTGGCCTGCTTTTTCACCTCTGCGCCCTCCAGCGTCACGAAAGACGGGCAAAAGCCCTTGAGGCAAGAAAAGTCCTTGTTGCAGCTCGACTGGTCGATGGCCCGCTTGCGGCCCAGTTCTGTCTCGGCAGGTACGATGGAAACGCAATTCGACTGCACCCCGCAATCGCCGCAACCCTCGCAGACATCGGTATTGATGAAGACGCGCTTGTCGATGTCTGGAAACGTGCCCCGCTTGCGGCGGCGGCGCTTTTCGGCGGCGCAGGTCTGGACATAAACAATGGCCGATACGCCCTCGACCTCGCGCAGGCGTTGCTGCACGTTCTGAAGCTCCAGCCGTTCGTGCACCCCGACGCCTTCGGGGAAGCGGCTGATATCCACATCTTCCTTTTCATCATAGACGACCTCGACGGTCTCGACGCCCATGGCCCGCAGCTCGTTGACGATCCGGTAAGGGTCGAGGCCACCCTCATTGCCCTGCCCGCCCGTCATTGCGACAGCGTCGTTGTAGAGGATCTTGTAAGTGATGTTGGTGCCTGCCGCCAAAGCGGCTCGGATCGCCTGCACACCCGAATGGTTGTAAGTGCCGTCGCCAATGTTCTGGAACACGTGGGGCGTGTTGGAAAAGGGCGCCTCACCGATCCAGTTCGCCCCCTCGCCTCCCATATGGGTGTAACCGATTGTTTCACGGTCCATCCATTGAACCATGTAATGGCAGCCAATACCGGCATAGGCCCGGCTGCCCTCGGGCACCTTGGTCGAGGAATTGTGCGGGCAGCCTGAGCAGAAATAGGGCAAACGGGCCGCGATCTCCTCGGCATTGTCGGCGCGGCGGGCCTCATCGAGGGTCGCAAGACCCGCCCGTATCCCATCCGTTTCGCGCCCCTCCTCGATTAGGATCTCGCCCAGCTTCTGCGCAATCCAAACCGGATCAAGCGCCCCACGGGTGGGGAACAGCTCTTCGCGGTGCATGCCCCCGGCACCGCCCTTGTACCAGCCATAGACGCGGCGGCCGCGACGGTCGTCAAAGATCGCCTCCTTGATCTGCACCTCGATCAGCTTGCGCTTTTCTTCGACGACCACGATCAGGTCGAGGCCCTCGGCCCAATCATGAAACCCCTTCATGTCCAGCGGAAAGGTCTGGCCGACCTTGTAGGTGGTGATGCCCAACCGCTCTGCTTCTGCCTCGTCGATATTCAGAACCGCCAACGCGTGGATCAGGTCGAGCCAGTTCTTGCCGGCCGCCACCAGACCAATCTTGGCGCCAGGCTTGCCCCACATCCGTTTGTCCATCTTGTTGGCGCGGCTGAATTCCTCGGCGGCAAAGCGTTTGTGGTCGATCATCCGGGTTTCTTGGGCCGTGGGCGTGTCGACCAGGCGGATGTTGAGGCCGCCCTCAGGCATGTCAAAGGCAGGGGTTGCGAACGACAGCCGATGCGGATGGCCGTTGACCACGCTTGTCGCTTCGATCGTGTCTTTCATCGTCTTCAGACCGACCCAAAGACCCGAAAACCGCGACAGGGCCCAGCCGTAAAGGCCGTAGTCCAGGATCTCCTGCACCCCGGCGGGGGAGACGACCGGCATATAGGCATCGATCAGCGCCCATTCCGACTGGTGCAGCACGGTCGAGGATTCGCCGGTATGGTCATCACCCATGGCCACCAGCACACCGCCATATTGCGATGACCCGGCCATATTAGCGTGCTTGAAGGCGTCGCCCGAACGATCCACACCAGGGCCCTTGCCGTACCAAAGGCCAAAGACCCCGTCGAACTTACCCTCGCCGCGCAGCTCGGCCTGTTGACTGCCCCAGAGGGCAGTGGCGGCAAGATCTTCGTTCAGCCCCGGCTGAAAGGTCACATCCGCGGCAGCGAGCTGTTTCAGCGCACGCGTCATCTGCATATCAACCGCACCAAGGGGCGAACCGCGATATCCTGTCACCAGCCCCGCGGTGTTCAGCCCGGCTGCCGTGTCACGCGCCTTTTGCATCAGCATCAGCCGAACCAGCGCCTGCGTCCCGTTCAGTAGAACGGGGCTTTTTTCGAGATCATAGCGGTCGTTCAGCGTGATTTTCTGCGTGCTCATCGCGGGCCTCCCTTGCCAGGATCAGTCTTGCATAATCTAAGCATGATATTAGGTCACACATACTGACCTGCCCAGAAAATTCTTCGCCGCAGTGCAGAAAGTTGATATGTTTGGGGTGAGCTTGAACATTATTTCAGTTAAGACGCATGTTAGCGTGCAAAGTGGTGACCATGGACTGGGACAAACTCAGAATATTTCACGCCGTCGCGGATGCCGGCAGCCTTACACATGCAGGCGATCGCCTGAATCTCAGCCAGTCGGCGGTCAGCCGCCAGATCCGCGGGCTTGAGGATTCGCTCGGCGCTACGCTGTTTCACCGCCACGCGCGAGGGCTGATCCTGACGGAACAGGGTGAATTGCTGTTTGATGCAACGTCAGCGATGAACAAGCGCCTCGACGCCGCCGCCGCGCGTATCCGCGACAGCGAAGAAGAGGTGTTCGGTGACCTGCGCGTAACGACGACCATCGGCTTCGGCACCCTATGGCTCGCACCGAGGCTGCCGACCCTTTACGACATGTATCCCGATGTCCGTGTCGATCTTATGCTGGAAGAGCGCGTGCTGGATCTGCCCATGCGCGAGGCTGATGTGGCCATTCGCATGAAGGAGCCCAGCCAGGCCGATCTCATCAGAAAAAAGCTGATGAGCGTTCGGATGTGCCTTTACGCGTCTGAAGCGTATGTGGCGCGCAGCGGCATCCCCGAAAGCCTGGACGATCTACGCCAGCACCGCCTGATCTGTCAGAACACCAACACGGCACAGGTTGCTGCGGGCCTTAGTCTTGTTCAGCACCTGATGACGTATCCGATCAGATCCCTGCTGACGGTTAACAATTATTTCGGTGTCCTGCAGGCCGTGCTGAACGATCTGGGCCTTGGGGTGCTACCAGACTACGTCACGCAGGATTTCCCCGGGCTTGTCCGCGTGCTGCCCGACATCGAGTCAGGCGAAGTGCCAGTATTTCTGGCCTATCCCGAAGAGCTGAGGCAGTCGAAACGCATCGCGGCCTTCCGGGATTTTGTGCAGGATGAGATCATCGCGCACCGCAAAAAGCTGAAATCTCTGGAAAATGCCTAGCTATGCAGCATCAGCATAGCTGACATGCCCGGCGATTGAGCGCTTCACGCTTGAAGGAGAAGTAGGGAAGCATTAACTCCTCGGAGAAGATGGAGATGGCGCTTAGCGCCTCATCTTCAACCTCCCTGTTGGACTTGGCCGAGCCGCGTGCTCGGCCTTTTTTCTGTCCGGCAGATGGGGCGCAACTACGCAGATACGCCGCGCTCACATCCACCGGACAGCCAGTCAGGCCCCCGGCGCGATCGCCAAGGGCCCGCGCATTACAGTGCTTTCTTCAGCGCTTTTTTGGCCTTCTTAAGCTGGCCTGCGCGCTTCCTGACGTCTTTCTTAAGTGACTTGATTTTCGATTTTTTGGCCATTTCATGGTCCTTTCTATCTGCCCGTGCGCTCAGCCCTTGTCACCATGCTCATCGAGAAATCCGCGGATGAACCGGCGGATCTCCCGGGCGGCACTGGTGTCGAGCTCATCGCAAAGCGAAACAAAACGGTCGCGCTCGGACTTCTTGATACGAATGACCAACTGGCTGTCTTTGCTGGCCTTTTTCTTCTTGTTTCGCTCAGTCACGGTGAACTCTATCCCGAAGGTAACAGGCGGAAGATATCATATCGATAGTCAATGTATATACATTTGATAGTCATTGTCAGTTTTTTGCCGGTTCAGATGGAATTGTCGACGATTCCGCCTTTCTGGCAATGAACAATCTGGAACAGGCTACAAAGTTCACGGCCAAGGCCGGTATCAGTCACCACCCGTGACAGGTCTATCAGCCACCGTCTCATCGCCCCTCTCGGCGACCCTGCGCCCCGGCACACCAGCATAGACACCATAAGGTGTTGTGCTCTCGCGCAGGACAGCCCCCGCCGCGACCACACAGCCCTTTGCAATCGTGACACCATCGAGGATGCGCGCACCCGCCCCGATCCACACATCGTCTTCGATCACGATGCCCTCGCGGGTGACCCCCTGTTCGCGAATGGGGCGGTCACGGTCGGCAAAGATGTGGTTGGCAGGGATTATGACGACATGGGCCGCGATACGGACATCGTTCCCAATGGTCAGGCCGCCGTGACCGTAAAGCACACAATAGGGATTGACGCTGCAATGGTTGCCCATGCGGATGAAACCACCGCGCGGATCAAGGATCACCCCCACCCCGATCCGGCACGATTGACCCATTTCGACCGGCTCGTCTTCGGTGGCCAAAACGCGTGCGGTGTCATCGATCCGTGTGTCGTCGCCCATCTCGACCTTGCGGCCCTGCCACTGCCAGACCCATCGACGCAGGCGCAGGTATCCGGGCTTCATCGCTCTCTCCCCCCAAACGCTCTTCCGTCTAGCGGATGTATCTCTTAATGGAAACCTGCACTTGGGGAGAGACGGATGCAGGAACCAGCCATCACGCCAGAACTGATCGAAAGCCACGGGCTGAAACCAGACGAATACGCCAACATTCTGCGCATCCTGAACCGTGAGCCCACATTCACCGAACTGGGCATCTTTTCGGCGATGTGGAACGAACACTGTTCTTACAAGTCGTCCAAGAAATGGCTGCGAACCCTGCCCACGGACGGGCCGCAGGTCATTTGCGGCCCCGGTGAAAATGCTGGGGTCGTCGATATCGGCGATGGTCAGGCCGTTGTCTTCAAGATGGAGAGCCACAACCACCCTTCTTACATCGAACCCTATCAGGGCGCGGCCACGGGCGTCGGTGGCATCCTGCGCGACGTCTTTACCATGGGCGCACGGCCCATTGCGGCCATGAACGCCCTCAGCTTTGGTGAACCGTCTCACCCCAAGACCCGTCAGCTGGTGAACGGCGTGGTCGAGGGGATTGGCGGATATGGCAACGCCTTCGGCGTACCGACCGTGGGGGGAGAGGTGCGCTTTGATGCGGCCTATAATGGCAACTGCCTCGTGAACGCCTTTGCCGCCGGTCTCGCTGACGCGGACAAGATCTTTTACTCGGCAGCGTCGGGCGTCGGCATGCCCGTCGTCTATCTCGGGGCCAAGACGGGCCGCGACGGGGTTGGCGGTGCGACCATGGCATCGGCCGAATTCGACGACAGCATAGAAGAAAAACGCCCCACCGTTCAGGTTGGTGACCCCTTCACCGAAAAGCGGCTGATGGAGGCCTGTCTGGAACTAATGGCCACCGGTGCGGTGATCTCGATCCAGGATATGGGTGCCGCGGGTCTGACCTGCTCCGCGGTTGAAATGGGCGACAAGGGCGGGCTCGGCGTGCGCCTCGATCTCGAAAAGGTGCCCTGCCGCGAAGAGGCAATGACCGCCTACGAGATGATGCTGTCAGAAAGCCAGGAACGGATGCTGATGGTCCTGCGCCCAGAACTCGAAGCCAAGGCTAAGGCGGTGTTCGACAAATGGGATCTCGACTTTGCCATTGTTGGGGAAACAATTCCCGATGATCGCTTCCTGATTGTGCACAATGGAGAAACAAAGGCTGACCTGCCGCTCTCCAAACTCTCCTCGGAGGCTCCGGAGTATGACCGTCCCCACGTGCCCGCAGCAGCAGCAGAACCCTTGGGCGACGTGCCGGGGATCGATCCGATTGACGGGCTAAAGGCGCTCATCGGATCGGCCAATTATGCGGCCAAGCAATGGGTTTATGAACAATACGATACGATGGTAATGGCCGATACCGCGCGCACACCGGGGCTGGGGGCCGGGATCGTCCGCGTGCACGGAACCGATAAGGCGCTGGCCTTCACCTCCGACGTCACACCGCGCTATGTCAAGGCGAACCCCATCGAGGGCGGCAAGCAGGCCGTGGCGGAGGCTTATCGGAACCTCTCGGCTGTCGGCGCAAAACCCTTGGCCACCACCGACAACCTCAATTTCGGCAACCCCGAAAAGCCCGAGATCATGGGCCAGTTCGTCGGTGCGGTCCAGGGGATCGGGGCCGCGTGCGGCGCGCTTGGCATGCCGATCGTGTCCGGCAACGTATCGCTCTACAACGAAACCGACGGGCAAGCGATCCTGCCGACCCCGACCATCGGTGCGGTCGGCTTGCTGGATCATCAGGACGACATCATCGGAACCGAGGTGCGCGAGGGCCATGTGGCGCTCCTGCTTGGCGAGACCACCGGCCATCTGGGGCAATCTGCCCTTCTTGCCGAGGTCTTTAACCGTGTCGAAGGGGATGCGCCGCCCGTCGATCTAGAGGCCGAGCGCAAGGCGGGCGACTTCATCCGTGCCAACCGTGACCTGATCCGGGCCTGCACCGATCTTTCGGATGGCGGGTTGGCACTCGCCGCTTTCGAACTCGCCGAAGGCTCGGGCGTCGGTGTCCAGCTTGACAGCGACGACACCCCATTTCTGTTCGGTGAGGACCAGGGAAGATACCTCATCGCCTGCAATTTCGATCAGGCAGAGGGCCTCATGGTTGCGGCCGGGCAAGCGGGTCTGCCGATCCAGAGTATCGGGCGGTTCGGAGGTGACGCGGTACGGTTTGGGAATTCGGATGCACCGCTGGCCGATCTCGCCGATGTCTACCGAACAACATTTGCCAACGCCCTCGCCTAAGTCGCAACCCAAGCGCGGATACAGTCTACTCAGAATGATGAAAAAGCTCTGAACGCGTCAGCGCAGGCCGCGAAGAAGACGATCGCGGAAGCGGACCCAATCGTTGGCCACCTCGTTGCGAACCCGCCGATGTGGCGCCACTACAACGCGGTGATCGGCCGACGTGCCATCCAGCCAGAACTCGATCCGGCCCGCCGCAACATCGTGGCGATCTGTAAAGGCGCGCGCCTCGACCCCCAGATTGCTCGCGAGGGTGTTAGCCATCGCCGCGTCTTGCTCATTATAATACCGGATGTGGGGCGCGGAGATGTTGAAGCTGACGCGCCGTACATCCGCGATTGGCAGCCCGCTCTCGTCCAGGCGCGCTTGCTGGGCGTCGAGCGCGGTCTGCGCCACGCTGTCGGGAGCATAAAGATACAGCCTGAAGGCATCCGCTGGCGCGACAGCCACCTCGGCGGGCGGTTTCAGAACCGTCGCCGGGTCTTGGGCATCCGGATCCTCGGCGAACTCAAATAGCGGCAGCGGCGGCGCGTCTGTGCCGCTTTCGACCGGTTCGGACCGGTCAGGAGCGTCCACCAGGGGATCTGATGCGACAGCCCCACGCGCGGGGACAAATTCCAATTCGGGAACCGGTGGCGCCACCCCATCGACGGCGAGGCGATCGGGCACAGTGGGGGCGCCTTCGACCGCTTTGCCTTGCGACAGGTTCTGAACACCCGATCGATCGATTTCGAGCGCCGACAATTCAAACAGCGGTGCGATGGATTGCGCGCTGGTCGCGGTTAGCCCTTCCGCTGCGGTCCCGGATCCAAGCGAGAACGCACCAAGATCAGACGTCATTGCAGCAGCGCCCTCTTCCGACGATGCGCCCTGCGCCAATTGGGCCTTCGGCAGCCCTCCGAAACCAAAGACAACACCAAAGCCCAAAGCCAGCCCCAGACCCAAGCCAAAAAAGCAGGCAACGGCGACAAAGACACTGCGCATCATCCATGGTGACCAGGATGCCGCAGCTATGCTGGAAGGTTCCTCCGCAGCCTCGCTGGACGACATGACGGGCTGGTCCGGGGGCGTGGTAGGTTCCTGCACCAGCTTGAGCGCGAGGACCTTTTCGCGCGCGGCGCGCGCCTTTTCCAGTCGCTCTTCCCAGTTGGAAGAGGTCAGCAACTCCTCGACGCCCGCACGTCCACCGTCCGTGACAAAAGCTCGTTCCGCAAGATCGTTCATCGCCTTCGGCATCCGCACCGGCCCCTGGTCGAATGGTCTAAGTCACACAAAACTCGCGCTTTACTGGTTGGGGTTAACTTAAACCGCGTCGGGCAAACCGCCAAAAACCACAAACGTTTTTGCGGAGATTCTGAGCGGATTCCCGCCGAAGTCAGAGCAGGGCGGTAAGTGCCCGCCTAGTCGATCAGACGGGCTCTTCAGGGCCGGTACGCTTCCTATTCGGCGGGTAAGCGTACCCGTTCACCGTCGGCGACAAGGCTGTCTGGCAGGATGATGGCGACGGCAATGAACACAAGACCCACGCCGACACCCAGCCAATCGCCCGAGACGGGGATCAGGGCCGGATACGCCGCGCCCGGAATCTGGCCCAGTGTCGTCTTGCCACCCGCAATGCTATCCAGCAGGCCGCTCGCCCGCCACAACGGATAGCTCAACATGTAGGCTCCAGCACCCAGAAGGCCGCCGACGACAAAGAACAGTGCATCGATGCGACCTGAGGCGGCACCGGCGATACCCGTACCAGGGCAATATCCGGACGCTGCCCAGCCGATGCCTAGAAGAACACCGCCGATGACAACGCCGATATAGGTCGCCTTGACGCTCATATGGCCGACATCGACGAGGCCCAGTATCTGCCCGCCGAACATCAGGACGGAACCGACCCCAATGGCCAGCAGGATGGTCTTCATCAGATGCAGGCGCCGCAGCGTCAGCATCCCGCCGATCCAGTTTGGATCGCTGGCCCCGATCCGGTCGAGCACAAAACCGAATGCGGCCCCGATCACGATAGCAAGAACAATGGTCATCATGGCTCAACCCTCCCTGTAGATGATCATGGCCGTGGGAATGGCGGCGGCAAAGGCCGCAAGAGCAAAGAGATAGCCCGAAAGCGCGGTCTGCATCATCCCCGACATCATGTGACCCGACGTGCAGCCCCCGGCGAGCCTTGCGCCATAAAGCACGATGAACCCGCCCGCAAAGGCCATGGCATAGCGCGGCCATGGCGTGTCGCCGTAATTCGCCCGCCAGATTGCCGGCATCCGCCGCTCGGTGCGGTCGATGCCACCTCTGAGTTGCGCGGACGAAAGCGCACCCAGCGCCATCGCGAGAACAAAGACAAAACCGTAGTTGATGGGGTTCGCGGCGCTCTCCGCGTATTTGCCCCCAGATTTCGCCAAATAGGCGTTTGTCGAGGTCCAACCGTCCTCGGTCTGGCTGATGAACCCGTCCGAAACGGCATCGGCGACAATTCCGTCAAAGATGACAAATTGCGTGCTGACCCCGATGGGTTTGACCAGGAGAACCGCCGCAAAAAAGACGAGGCCCAGCAGCAGCCCTCCGTATTTCCAGTTGAGTGTCATGGCACTCTCCTCCAATTATATTCGTTTTTTGGAATATAATTGGAGGCAAAGCGGTTGTGATTGATCTACGTCAACCGGTGCCGATAGCAGCCATCAGCCGCGCCTTTTCGCCCACGTCATCGCGACGGGAAATCGCCGCCGCCAGCTCTTCGAGCGACGCGATGGAATGACCCGCGCGGAAACTGTCAACGTGGGGCAGCATCGTCATGATCCCCTGCGCCTTTGGGGCAAAGCCATCAAAGCGCAAAAGCGGGTTCAGCCAGATCAGGCGTTTCGAAGATAGGTGCAGACGCTCCATCTGCCGGTCCAGATTGTCCGGCTCTCCCCGGTCGAGGCCGTCGGTGATGAGCAGCACCACGGCCCCCTGCCCCATGACGCGGCGCGACCAGTCGCGGTTGAAGGTCTCAAGGCAGGAGCCGATCCGCGTACCGCCCTCCCAATCTTGTGCCTCTGCCCCAGCAGCCTTCAAAGCCGCATCTACATCACGCTGCCGCAGGTGCCGGGTGATGTTGGTCAAGCGGGTGCCGAAGGTAAAGGCATGCACCTTGGCCCAACCCGCCCCCTTGGCGTTCGACACCGCGTGGAGGAAATGAAGGACGACGCGGGAATATTGGCTCATCGAACCGGAGATATCGCAGAGTACGATCAGATTCGGCCACCGTGTCCGGGGTTCTTTCCAGGCCAACTCCCGCATCTGACCGCCCCGGCGCATCGCCAATCGCAGGGTGCGCCGCGCATCGACGCGGCCCCGATGCGCCGCCCGCGACCGGCGCGAGGCGATCGGATCGACCGGCAGCCGCATCCGGGCCAGCACGCGCTTGGCCGCGGCCATCTCTTCGGTGCTCATCTGTTCAAAATCGAGGGTCTTGAGCTTTTCCTCGGCTGACATGGTAAGCGACGCGTCGATCTCGATCTCGGTGCCTTCGACCTCGCCCTCAGGCTGCTCAGGCTGCGGCGGCTGCGCCCCGTCGAGCAGCGCCTCGGCCGCCCGCTTCTCTGCCGCCTGTGCGCTGCGGTCCTCCTGCACGCCCCGCACGGCCGGGATCATGTAGGACATCATGTGTTCGAGATAGCGCGGGTCGCGCCAATAGAGCCGGAAGACCTGCGCGAAAGTCGCGCGCTGCTCGGGCCGGTTCACGAAACAGGCATGGAGCGTCCAGTAGAAATCCTGCTTGTCGGTAAAGCCCGCTGCCTCGACCGCCCGGATCGCGTCCAGCACCCGCCCCGGACCGATGGGCAGCCCGGCCTTGCGGAGCGCCCGGGCGAAGTGGGTGATGTTGCCCGTGAGCTTGGGATCGGCGGGGATTTCAAGCGGGATCTGCTCAGCCAAGCGGCACGCGCCGGGGGCGCTGCCCCCGGACCCCCGGAGTATTTCTGGAACAATGAAGGATCATGCCGGTTCGAGCGTGGCCTTGGCTTCGTCGAGGATCCTTTTTGCCTCCGATCCCTCCAGTTTCTGGATGTCGTCCTGATACTTCAGGATCGCACCCAGCGTGTCTGCGATGACTTCGGGGCTGAGGTTGATCATGTCGAGGGCCAACAGGCATTTCGCCCAGTCGATGGTTTCGGCCACGCCCGGTTTCTTGAAGAGATCCTCGGTGCGCAGTTTCTGGACGAAGGCGACGACTTCGCGGCTGAGGCTTTCGGCGGCTTCGGGCGCTCGGGCCTGCAGGATTGCAATTTCCCGCTCGAATGTCGGGTAGTCGACCCAGTGGTAGAGGCAGCGCCGTTTCAGCGCGTCATGCACCTCGCGCGTGCGGTTCGAGGTCACGATCACGATGGGCGGCTCAGGAGCCTTGATCGTGCCAAGCTCGGGGATGGTGACCTGAAAGTCGCTCAGTGCTTCGAGAAGAAACGCCTCGAAGGGTTCGTCCGTCCGGTCAAGCTCATCGATCAGAAGAACGGGCGCACCATGCTCGTCGGGCCGCATGGCTTGAAGCAGGGGCCGTTCGATCAGGTAGTCGGCGCTGAAAAGCTCGCGCTGCAGCACATCGCGGTCGGCATTGCCTTCAGCCTCGGCTGTACGGATCGCGACCATCTGCGCGGGGAAGTTCCATTCGTAGACCGCCGTCGCCGCATCGAGCCCTTCGTAGCATTGCAAGCGGATCAGGCGGCGGCCCAGCCCGGTCGCAAGCGCCTTGGCGATTTCGGTCTTGCCCACGCCGGCCTCGCCTTCGAGAAACAGCGGCCGCCCCAGGCGAAGAGCCAGAAACACCACCGTCCCCAGGGCGCGTCCGCAGACATAGCCCTCATTGCCAAGCATCTCCTGCACGGCGTCAATACTGCTCAGTTCGGTCATCCGGGCCCTCCTATCCGCCCCAACCTGCACCGTGGGTCCGGGGCGTCAAGTGCCACCAAGGGCCCATGATTGACCCGATTCCGCCAGAATGGCATTGTAACGACGCGTTAACCCACGCTCTGGCAATAGACCGGGGACTGGCTGAGGCATTGGACAAGACAGGGTCGGTTCGGCCTGAGCAGCAGGGCAGACTATGCAGATCACCGCCGTGACATGCGTCAAGAACGAAGGCCCGTTCCTGCTGGAATGGATCGCCTTCAATCGCGTGATTGGTGTCACTGATTTCCTGTTCTATTCGAACGATTGCGATGACGGGACCGAGGTGTTGCTCGACGCGCTGGCCGCGCGCGGCATCGTGCAGCACCTGCCCAATCCGGCAGAGGGGCGCAATTATCAGATGGAGGCTCTGAAGGACGCCAAGCGGCAGGATGTCGTGACCGCGGCCGACTGGGTGTGGGTCGCCGATGTCGATGAATTCCTGAACATCCATTTGGGCGACGGCAGCATCCCCGATCTGATTGCCGCCTGCGACAACCCGCAGGCCATCAGCGTCACCTTTCAGTTCTTCGCCAATGCGGGCGTTGAGGATTTCGAAGATCGCCCGGTGATCGAACAATTCACCCATGCCCACGACCCGGACAACTGGTGCGGGGAGACGGCGATCGAGGTCAAGACTTTGGTCCGCGCAGACTTCCCGCTCAAGTATTACGGCGCGCATCGTCCGTTTCTGCGCCGGGGCGGCTCGGCTGTCTGGACCGACGGCGCGGGCCGCCCGGTGCCGCGCCCCTTTATCGAGGCCGAGATCCCCCGCCGCATCCGCAAGTTCCCGGCCAAGGGTGCGCGGACCCATGCAACGCTGAACCATTATGCCTTGCGCAGCCTCGACAGCTATCTCGTCAAGAACGACCGGGGCGACGTGAACCGCGAGAACCGCGATTTCGACGATGCCTACTGGCGCGAACGCAACGACCCTGCTTACGAAGACCGGTCGATCCTGCGCCATCTACAGGCGCTCAAGGCCGAGATGGACCGCCTCAAGGACCCCGAGATCGCGGCCCTGCATGACGACTGCGTACGTCTTCACCGTGCCAAACGCGACGCGCTCATGGATCAGCCAGCCTACCAGGCGATGCGCGCACAGCTGCAGGCCGCGCCGACGGTCCCCCCGCTGGAAGAGGCTTTCCTGCTAGATCTGGGTCTCGCGCCGTGACGCTGAGGGTGGTGAATCTCGGGCTGCCGAAGACCGGCACCACGACGCTGGCGCGGGCGCTGCGCCGCGCAGGGATGCATGTGGCCGACCACCGGGTGCGCCCCCATCAGACCCAGGATGAAGACGTCAAATATGCCTTTGTCGCCGACCTGATCTATCGTGGTCTGTACGGCGAAGGGGACCCGGGCGCGTATTTCAAGCGCTTCGACGCAATCTCGGAAATGAGCCTCTTGCGACAAGGCCGTTCAGTCTGGCCGCAGATGGATTTTGCTGTGATCGACGGGTTGCGACGCCATCACCCGGGCATCCGCTTTCTTGCCTCGTCCCGCGACCCGTTCGAGATCTCGCAATCCATGCTCGCCTGGTCCGACTTTGGCGTTTCACGCCTGCCATCGAGCGTGATCCCCGGCCTGCCGGAAGGATACGGGGAGACAAGCAAGGAACGCATCCAGTGGATCGAAGGGCATTATGCCCATCTCGATGCCATCTTCGCGGGCAGCGACGACTACCTGAAGTTCGACATTGCCGACCCCGAAGCTTCGTCCAAGATCGGCGTCTTTCTTGGCGTTACGCTGCCGTGGTGGGGCAAGTCCAACGTCAACCCAATGAACGCGGCGGGCTGATGCGGATCAGCGTGCATATTGGGCCGGACGGTGCGACAACGGACAGGCTGCAGGGCGTGCTGTCGGCCAAGCGCGACGGCCTTGTTTCAAAGGGAATCCTTTATGCCCGGTCGCCCGGCAACAAGAACCACACGCGCCTTTTCATGGCGGTCAGCGACCCCGACAACATCGACTTGCTGCGCCATCACAGGGGCTATGGCCCGGCGGACGCACAGGATCGGTTGCGGGCGGCGGTAGCGGCGGAGCTTGCTGCCGAGATTGCGCGCCACAAGCCCAAACATCTGATCCTGTCGGCGGCACAGCTTGGATCGGCCCTGTCCCGGCCATCAGAGATTGCCCGCTTGCATGACCTGCTCAGTCCCCTATCCGACGATATCCGTATCGTCGCCCACGTCGACGAACCCGGGCGCGTGCTGGTCCAGCACTACGCCGAACAGATCAGCGACGGGCGCATCGCACCGCTGGACGTGGAACTCGGGCTGAGCGACGCGCCCTGTTGGTGGGATGCCTGCCTTGACGCGATGCCCGAGGCTGACCCAGAGGCCGGAATTTTCAGCGCGGTCCACGGCCCGCCCTTCTGGCTCGACTACACGCAACTGGTCGCTCATTGGGAGGCCGCCTTTGGCAAGGGCGCCCTGACGCTGCGGCCCGCAGATGCCGCCATCTTTTGCGGCGCCGAACTGACCGACGAAATTCGCGCGGCCTTCGGTATCAAACCGCAGATCGGCCAGGCAAGTGCGGCCAAGACCCCGGATCAACCGGCTGCCGCATGGCTGGCGCGGGGGCGACAGCTAAACGTTATCCTGCAGCAGATGATCCAGCAAAAGGGGCGCGTCATCCCGCGCCCGCTGAGACGGCAATTCATGCAGGATATCCGGGTTGACGGCCCGGCCATAGAACCTGGCAGCCTGTATCCTGTATCCAAGGCGCTCACGCGTCAGAACGAGGCGATCCTCGACGCCCACAAGATTACCTTTCCGCTGCCCCCACGCGCCGATACCTGGGTTGAGGCGGATCCGACGCTGGGTTATCGCGCATCGCAATACGCGCTGGCTTTCCGCTGGCGGATCGACCGAGCCACGCGGGAGGCCCGCAAGAATGCGAAAGCCGCCCAAGCGGTCGAGCAATCTCTGACGCCCGAGGCCCGCGCAGTCATGCCGCCGCTTGCCGTCGAAAAGTTTGCCGACCTGCAACGGTCGATCTTTGCCCCGCACAACCGAATCGGCGCCGTGAATGAAGAGGCGCTCGCCAGTGCCTTTGCCCCAGTCCCCGCCCGCATCCTGCAGGCCGGATCGACAGGCAACGTCATCATCGCCTGCATGAAGAACGAAGCGCCATACATCGCCGAATGGATTGCCCATCACCGCGCCGTCGGGGTCGACAACTTTCTGATCTATACCAATGGCTGCGAGGACGGGACGGACGCGATCCTTCAACGGCTCGACAGCATGGGGATCGTGCAGCACCGCGACAATGATGACTGGAAGGGCGCCTCGCCCCAGCAATTCGCGCTGAACGCCGCGATGAACGAAACGGTGGTCCGGCAGGCCGACTGGATCATCCACATCGACGTCGATGAATTCATCAACGTGCGGGCGGGCAACGGGACGCTACAGGACTTCTTTGACCTGTGCCCCGATGCCACGAATGTCGCAATGACCTGGCGGCTCTTTGGCCACAACGGCGTGACAGAACTGCGGGATGATTTCGTCATCGATCAGTTCGACACCTGCGCCCCGAAATACTGCCCCAAGCCGCACACGGTCTGGGGATTCAAGACGATGTCCCGAAATATCGGGGCCTATCAGAAACTCAGCTGCCACCGCCCCAACAAGCTGGACCCGGCGCAACGCGGCGCGGTGAAATGGGTGAACGGATCCGGGCGGGACATGACGTCCGAGACGGTCGACAATGGCTGGCGCAACTCCAAACGATCAATCGGCTATGACCTTCTGCAGCTCAACCATTATGCCCTGCGCAGCGCCGAAAGCTTTCTCATCAAACGCCAGCGCGGGCGGGCGCTGCATGTGGACAGGTCGATTGGCCTTAATTACTGGATCCGGATGGATTGGTCGGTGCACCGCGACATCACGATCAAGCGGAACCTGCCCCGCCTGCGCGAAGAGTATGACCGCCTGATGCAAGATGACCGGCTCAAGGCGCTGCACCAGCAGGGTTTTGACTGGCACAGAGCTAAGGCGACGGAACTGCGTGCCAACCCGGAATTCCAGGACCTCTACGATAAGGCACTGGCCATCCGGTTGACCGAAACCGAGCGCGCAGCCTACGCTCTCGCGCTGGACATGGAGAGCTGAGCGATGGAAGTCGCGAATATGAAGAAAAGCGATTTCATCCGCTCGCGCGGCATGCGGTTTCCCAAGGACGGTCGGATCATCCAGGGCCGTATCCGCGGCTCACTCCGACAGGAAACCTATGAACGGAAAGAGGCGGATGCCGCCTTGCGCAACGTGCGAGCAGGCGACGTGGTGATGGAACTGGGTGCAGGCATCGGGTTCATGTCGACGCTTTTGGCAACCCAGTGCAAGGTCGCCCATGTCCACGCATTCGAGGCCAATCCATATCTCTTACCCTATATCCGCAACCTTCATGCCGCGAACAGCGTCGGGAATGTCACGGTGCACAACGCGATCCTTGGTCAGGGTTCGGGATCAGTGGATTTCTTTGTGCGCCAGAACCTGCTGTCATCCTCAATGTCACCCATCGAGGACAGCACCGTTCTGGCCACCGAGCTGGTCGAGGTCCGCGATGCGCGCGCAGCGATGGCCGAAATCGCACCCAACGTGCTGATCTGCGACATCGAAGGGGCCGAGGTCGACGTGATCCCGATGTTCGATCTGTCGCCTCTGCGCGTCGCCATCATCGAGCTGCATCCACAATGGATCGGGCCCAAGGGCGTGAACACGGTCTTTCAGGCCTTCATGGATGCGGGAATGGCGTATCACGCGCGCGGATCGCTGGGCAAGGTCGTGGTCTTTCGCAGGGACTGGCACGTTACGTGAAGGCCCTTGCTATCCTGACGGTCCGGAACGAGGCCGCATTCCTGCTCGAGTGGCTGGCGCATCACCAGGCTGTCGGCTTTTCCGATTTCCTTGTCTTTTCAAACGATTGTGAAGACGGGACAGATAACATGCTCGACCGGCTTCAGACGCTGGGCCACCTCACTCATGTCCGCAACGAAGGACCCTACGACAAAGGCGGCGTGCAGTTCAGCGCCCTGAAAAAGGCGGTGAAACACCCGGCACTGGACGAGGCAGACTGGATCCTGCCCCTCGACATCGATGAGTTCGTGAACATCCACGTGGGCGATGGAACCCTGCCCGATCTGCTGACCGCCCTGCCCGACGCCACGGCCATTGCTCTGACCTGGCGGCTTTTCGGCAATGCCGGCCATGTGCGCTATGCCGACAAGCCCGTCACCGAACAATTCACGCGCGCCGCGCCGGTCGTCATGCACTGGCCGTGGCGGTCCGCCATGTTCAAGACGCTGTATCGCAACGACGGGACCTATCAGAAGCTTGGTGTTCATCGGCCCAAGGCACCGGTCGAGGCCAAGCTGAACACGGCCCGGTGGTTCGACGGTGAAGGACGCGAGCTTGACGCCCAATTCAAGACGCGCCGGATCTTTTCGAATTACGGGCGGTCGAACTATGCGCTCGTGCAGCTCAATCACTACCCGCTGGGCGCGATGGAAAGCTATGTCCTGAAAGCTGACCGGGGCCGCGCGGTTCACGCTGACCACATGCTGGGAATGGATTACTGGGTAGAGCGGAACTTCAACCAGGATGAAGACGCGAGCGTTCTGCGGCTCAAGCCTGCGCGCGACGCGGCGCTGGCCTCTCTGATAGATGACGCACAGATAGCCGATCTTCACGCCAATGCTGTGCACTGGCGCAAAGAACGATTCGGCCAACTGATGCTAGAAGAGCCCTACCGTGCGTTGTTTGGCCGCTTGCTGATGGCGCCACCGACCCGGCCCATCACACCGCAGGGCGCTGCGTTTCTGATGAATTTTGCAGAGCAGGGCCGAAAAATGCAGAAAAGGTAATGGACTCACCTCCCTTTTTGACCCACCCAATACATAATCTGGGCATTATGTTTACAACCAGAGCGTGAGGGGAGTGAGTTCAACGTGCAGGGGTTAGCTGCTGTCAAAGATATGAGTCTTTCGGGTCTTGATCGAAAAGAATGGGTCCGCGCGGTCAGTTCGATCGCCGGCCAATGTGGCGCGTTCCACAACCTGAGCACGAAACACTCTGCAGCCTTCATCAACAACCGCGGCGCCCGCACCCTCTTCGTCACATTCGAGCCGTTGCAGGGCGTGATCGGGGGTGCCGCGGGCAGCCGCCCGCTTGGTTGGGACTACGTTACCGGCAAGGGCTGGGCGCATCTCGGCATCCTTTCGGACGGTGACACGTGGTTCCGTGATAATGCCGTCTACCGCTATTTCGACCTGCTCACCGATCGCGGCCTCTTTGACCGCTATCAGAACGTTCTGTTCTACGGCGCGGGCCCTGCAGGTTATGCGGCCGCGGCCTATTCCGTTGCCAGCCCGGGATCGACTGTCGTCGCCGTGCAGCCGCAGGCGACTCTGGACCCCCGCGTCGCCAACTGGGACGACCGCTTTGCCGAAATGCGGCGGATCGATTTCACATCGCGCTACGGCTTTGCGCCCGACATGTTGGACGCGGCGATGCGCGCCTATATCCTGTTCGATCCAGCCGAGCAGATGGACGCGATGCACGCAGCGCTCTTTACCCGGCCGGCCGTTACAAAACTGCGCATGCCCCATATGGGCGGGACCCTGCAAAGCGACCTCATCGAAATGAAGATCCTGCCTACGCTGCTGGAAGACGCGGTGCGGGGCACGCTGACTGCTGAAAGCTTCGCCCGGCTCTATCGTAAACGGCGCAGCCACACGCCCTATCTGCGGCGTCTAATGTCGACGCTCGAACGATCGGACCGCGAGGAACTGGCATTCATGCTCGCCAAGAACGTGACGGCCCGCATGAAGTCGCCCGAGCTGCGCCGGCGGACGAAAGTCGTTCAACCGGCGATGTCCGGGGGCTAGCAGCCGCTCAGCACCCGTGATAGCCCCGGGCCCATGACTACACTGACTATCCGACGTCCCGATGACTGGCACCTTCACCTGCGTGACGGGGCCATGCTGCGGGCGGTTCTGCCGGCAAGCGCCCGCCATTTTGCCCGCGCAATCGTGATGCCGAACCTCGTCCCGCCGGTGGTGACGGCAGCCGATGCGGCGGCCTATCGCGAACGCATCCTCGCGGCCCTGCCGGACGGCATGACATTCGAGCCGCTCATGACGCTCTATCTGACCGAAGAGACCGATCCGGATGACGTCGCCGCGGCCCACGCCAGCGGACTGGTGAAGGCGGTCAAACTCTACCCGGCAGGGGCCACAACGAACTCGGCCAGCGGAGTGAAGGATTTCGACAAGGTGCGACCGGTTCTCGAGCGCATGGCCGAGATCGGACTTCCGCTTTGCGTCCATGGCGAGGTCGTCGATGCGGATGTCGATATCTTTGACCGCGAGGCTGTTTTTATCGACCGGGTGCTCGACCCGATCCGGCGCACGACACCGGGGCTCCGGGTAATTATGGAACATATCACGACGGCTGACGCGGTCGGCTATGCGCGCAGCCAGGGCGACGATCTGGGCGCCACGATCACGACGCACCATCTGGTCATCAACCGCAACCACATCCTCGCGGGCGGGATCCGGCCGCATTACTATTGCCTGCCCGTCGCCAAACGGGAAACCCACCGGCTGGCGCTGCGCGTGGCGGCGACATCGGGTGAGGCGAGGTTCTTTCTGGGCACCGACAGCGCGCCGCATACGGATGCGGGCAAACTACAGCCCTGCGGATGCGCAGGCTGCTTCACCGCGCCCAACACGATGGCGATCCTCGCGCAGGTCTTCGAAGAGGAAAAAGCGCTCGACCGGCTGGAGGCGTTTACAAGCCTTAATGGGCCTGAATTCTATGGCCTGCCGCCAAACGAACGGAACCTGACGCTGATCAAGGAGGCGGCTGAGCATCCCACCCGAATTGATACCGAAGACGGCCCGGTCACCGTCTTCGACCCGGGTTTTCCGCTCGCATGGAGCGTTCAGTGAAGCGCAAATTTCTTGCAAGAAATTTGGCAAGGGTTTTTGAAAACCCTTGGGCACCGTCAGGAGGCAACCGATGATCCCAACCAGCTACCCGGAACCCGCCGAAATGGCACGTCTGACTGCCCGTATGCTGCTCGAAATCGAGGCAGTGCACTTCAACGCGGCCGAACCGTTTACACTGTCCAGCGGCCTACCATCACCGACTTACATCGACTGCCGCAAGCTGATCTCCTTCCCCCGCATCCGCGCAACATTGATGGATTTTCTGACCGTGACCGTCATGCGGAATGCGGGTTTTGAGGCGTTCGACAATATCGCGGGCGGCGAAACGGCGGGCATGCCTTTTGCCGCGCTCGTCGCCGAACGCATGAGCCTGCCGATGACCTATGTCCGCAAAAAACCCAAGGGCTATGGCCGCAACGCGCGCATCGAGGGGGTGATGACCGAAGGGCAGCGGGTCCTGCTGGTGGAAGATCTGACGACGGATGGCGGTTCCAAGCTCAGCTTTGTCGACGCGATCCGGGACACGGGTGCGACCTGCGGACACACGGCCGTCATTTTTTACTACGGCATCTTCCCCGAAACTGAAAAGACACTGGGCGATCATAGCGTGGCCCTACACTATCTCTGCACATGGTGGGATGTTCTGGTCGAGGCCAAGGCGCAAGGCAGTTTCGATGCGGCGACGCTCGATGGTGTAGAAGCGTTCCTGCGCGATCCCCGCGCCTGGCAGGCTGCGCGGTCGGACCGCGGATCAGGCGCCTGATCCTGCCCGATCACTGAGCGGCAGCACTAACATCCTCTGAGTGGTTCGAACGAATCTGTGGATACACGCCTGTGGACCACTTGTGCACAAGCTTGATTCGACGCGTCACCCTTTCCGACATATAGTGGTCTTAAGGTGAGGCACGACATCATCTGGATTGGGCATTCGGGCTGGACAGAGTTACCAACAGGTTAACCCCCAGTTATTTCCCGATATCCCCCTCGCAATGGATGTGACATGGCTTCGCCTCATCAGTGAGCGGGCAAAAAACAGTGAACGAGATAACAACAATCAACCCAACCGGTGTGGCCGTTCAGGACGCCGAGACGATGCCGCATTCGATCGAGGCCGAGCAGCAGCTTCTGGGTGCGATCCTGACGAACAATGATGTCTACGACCGTGTGGCGAGCATCATCGGGGCCAAACACTTCTACGATCCCGTTCATGCGCGGATCTATGAAACCGCCGCCACCAAGATTGCACGGAACACGCTGGCGAGCCCCGTTACCCTAAAGACCTACATGGAAGAAGATGCGGGTCTTCAGGAATTGGGAGGGCCGGCCTATCTTGCCCGTCTTGCCGGCGCCGCCATCAGCGCCTTCGCCGTGCGGGACTATGCGCAGCTGATCTACGATCTGGCGGTGCGACGTGATCTTATTCTTTTGGGCCGCGACATCAGCGCTAAGGCCGCCAAGGTCGACGTGGCTTCAGGCCCAAAGGATCAGATCGTCGAGGCCGAGCAGGCGCTCTATAAACTCGCCGAACAGGGCCAGACCGAGAAGGGCTTCCAGAGCTTTCTGAGCGCCGTGACCGACGCGGTGAACGTCGCCAACGCCGCCTATCAGCGCGAAGGCGGGCTGGCGGGGGTATCCACAGGGCTGGCCGATCTCGACAAGAAACTGGGCGGGCTGCATCCCTCTGACCTTTTGATCCTCGCGGGACGCCCTTCGATGGGTAAGACATCCCTCGCGACGAATATCGCGTTCAACGTCGCCAAACACTACAAGAAGGGCCAGAAACCCGATGGATCCGATGGTGCCATCGAAGGTGGGGTCGTCGGGTTTTTCTCGCTCGAGATGAGCGCCGAGCAATTGGCCGCGCGGATCCTGTCGGAAGCAGCCGAGGTACCCAGCGAACAGATCCGCCGAGGCGACATGACCGAAGCGGAATTCCGGCGCTTCGTCGATGCGGCGAAGGCACTGGAGGCCTGCCCTCTCTACATCGACGACACGCCCGCCATCCCGATTGCACAGCTTGCCGCCCGGGCAAGGCGGCTGAAACGAACCCATGGCCTTGATGTGCTGATCGTCGACTACATTCAGCTGGTGCGCGGAACGTCGGATAACCGGGTGCAAGAAATCGGCGAGATTTCCATGGGTCTGAAGGCCATCGCCAAAGAACTAAATATCCCCGTGATCGGGCTGTCGCAGCTCTCACGGCAAGTGGAAAGCCGCGACGACAAGCGGCCCCAGCTCTCGGATTTGAGGGAATCAGGCTCCATCGAGCAGGACGCCGACGTGGTGATGTTCGTCTTTCGCGAAGAATACTACAAAGAACGCGAAAAACCGGGCGACCACGATCTCGAGGCCATGGCGAAGTGGCAGGAGGAAATGGAACGCCTCCATGGCCGCGCCGAAGTCATTATCGGCAAGCAACGCCATGGCCCCATCGGCACAGTGGATTTGAGCTTTGAGGGGCGCTTTACCCGCTTCGGCAATCTGGTACAGCCCTGGCAGCAGACCGGCGGTGGCGCGAACTTCTGACCACTAAGGGGGGCTCTGCCCCCGTCCCTTTGGGCCTCCCCCGGCGTATTGATCGACGAGAAGAAGCAGGCCGTCCTTTGATCGGGTCGGCCCTTCATGTTCCGGAAATACTCCGGAGGGAGGCTCCAACAGAGCCCCTTTCGTCGGGTGAGATCGGGCAACGCCCTCCGGCCGCTGGCGGGTGCTTTCCGCAGCGGCTCGGCCGTTTTCGGTTGTCGTCAAGGATCTGGCG
>JBCBKL010000024.1:0-51546 GCA_038521825.1 Pseudomonadota bacterium
CAAGAACGCCGTTCCACAGGTCGTCGAAAATATTCCAGGTTCAAAGGGCATTGTCGGTCCCTGGGTGCATAAGTATCCGCATTTTGCTGTCCCAGAGCCGCGCATCGGGTTTCTGCAAGAGGCGGTCCGTTGGTGGGACCGGTGGCTCAAAGGGGCCATGAATGGAGCTGAAAAGGACCCGGACTACCGACCGTATTTGATGGACGGCGTGCGCCCGGCGACCTGGTACGAAGAACGCGATGGCGATTGGCTGGCCGACCCGGGGGTCGAGCCATTGCGGCTCCATCTCTCCGACAACGCTCTGTCCGTCGTTGGCGAAGCATTTTGCACCGTCGCCGCGTCCCCTCAGCAATGCGGCGTCGCTGGTGGTGAGTATTGTGCGATCTGGCTTGGTCCTGAAATGCCGGGCGATCAGCGGCCGGACGATGCGATGTCTGCCTGCTTCGACAGTGGGCCCCTGACCGAAGATCTCGCTATTGCGGGCGCGCCGGACGTCACGCTACAGATCACATGCGACCAGCCACAGGCACAAATCGCCGTTCGCTTGTGTCATGTCCACCCCGATGGCGCATCTACCCGGGTTACCTATGGAACGCTGAATCTAAGCCATCGCAACGGGTCAGCTGATCCGAAAGCCTCGGAACCAAATGTCAGCCAGACGGTGACGCTCGCGCTCGACCACATTGCCTATCGTGTTCCGGCCGGGCACCGCCTTCGGCTCGCAGTCTCTACCAGCTATTGGCCACTTGTCTGGCCGGCGCCCAGTGCCGCGACGATCACGTTGACCGGCGGGTCAGTCGATATCCCGCAGGTCAAGCAGAGCGGCGTCTGCAGCTTTCCCCTAGCGGAAAGCGCCGAGCCTTGGAAAGTGAACGAATTGCGCGCGCCCGCACATATTCGACGGACCGAAACCGATCACAGGACCGGCACCGTTACGCTGATCATCGAAGACGATTTCGGCAAGGTTCAAGATCTTGACCACGGCCTGATCAGCGGGGCGGTTGCTCGCGAAAACTGGTCAATTCACCCCGATGATCCGTTATCGGCCAAAGGGTTCTGTCATTGGACCGAGGAAGTCGAACGCGATGGCATCCGTATGCGGACCGAGACGACATCCGAAATGACGTCCGATGCCGACAACTTCTATTTGCGGGCCAGACTGGAAGCCTTTGAAAACGATAAGTCAATATTTTCAAAGGAGATTTCTGAGACCGTTGAGCGAGATTATATCTGACGACCTGCGGGAACGTCAAAGGATTAAACCTTGCGGCACGCCTTCAAATCCGTACGCTCGGACAAGAAGTGTCAGCAACGTGCGCGCAAAGACGCACGGCAACCAACCGGGAGACCCAAATGAAAAAACAACTCGATTTCTTCACGCGCCAGGTGGCGCGCGGCCTTATGACGCGTCGCGAATTCGTGGGCCGTGCCGCAGCGCTTGGTCTTACAGCGGCGACGGCAAACTCGATTCTGGCATCCGCTGTGCGTGCCGCCGGGCCACAGACCGGCGGGACCATTAGAATGGGTCTGCAGGGCGGCAGCTCGACCGACAGTCTTGATCCGGCGCTTGCGACCAATCAGGTGGCGCTGATGCTCATCCGTCTTTGGGGCGAGCCGCTGGTCGAACTCTCGGATGACGGCGGTCTTCAGGGCAAGGTGGCCGAAAGTTTTGAGGCATCGGCGGACGCGCGGGTTTGGACCTTCAAAGTCCGCTCCGGTATCATGTTCTCGAACGGCAAAACAGTCACGGCGGAAGATGTTGCCGCATCGCTGGAACGTCACTCCGGTGAGGAAAGCCAGTCCGGTGCACTGGGGATCATGCGGGGTGTAAAGAACGTCAGCGTAGACGGCCAGAACGTTGTCGTCGAACTGGACGGGCCAAACGCAGATCTGCCGTATCTGATGGCTGACTACCATTTGATCGTCCAGCCGAACGGCGGCAAAGATGACCCTGCCGCGGCCATCGGCACCGGCCCCTATGTTCTGAAAGAAGTCGAGATGGGCGTCCGCATTATAGCGGAGAAGAACCCAAACTATTGGGGTGATCTCGGCTATGCTGATACGATCGAACTGACGGTTATCAACGACAACACGGCGCGGGTGGCTGCGTTGCAATCGGGTCAGGTCGATATGATCGACCGCGTGCCGCCACGCACGGCTGGTCTTGTCGGGCGGGCGCCGGGCATCAACGTGCATTCGGCCAGCGGCCCCGGCCACTACGTGTTCATCATGCACTGCAACACGGCGCCATTCGACAACAACGATGTGCGCCTTGCGCTGAAATACGGCATCAATCGTCAGGAAATGGTCGACAAGATCCTTTCGGGCTATGGCTCAGTCGGAAACGACACACCTATCAACAGCTCGTATCCGTTCTATACCGAGTTCGAGCAACGCGAGTACGACCCTGACAAGGCCAAGTTCCACATGGAGAAGTCGGGCTACGACGGGCCGATCCTGCTGCGTACTTCCGAAAACTCGTTCCCGGGTGCACCGGATGCTTCGGCGCTGTTCCAGCAATCCTGTCAGGCTGCTGGCATCAACCTGGAGATCAAGCGCGAGCCGAATGACGGCTATTGGTCAGAGGTCTGGAACAATCAGCCGTTCTGCACCAGCTACTGGGGTGGTCGTCCAACTCAGGACCAGATGTTCACGACGGCGTATTTGTCGACCGCTGACTGGAACGACACCCGCTTCTTCAACGAGCAGTTCGACCAGATGCTCATTGCGGCGCGGGCCGAACTGGACGGCGCGAAGCGGACGCAGATGTACGCGGACATGTCCACCATCTTGCGCGACGAAGGCGGCCTGATTTGCCCGATGTTCAACGACTTCGTCGACGCGACGTCGGATCGGATCGCGGGTTGGGTGGAAGGCGCGAAAGGTTTTGCCCTGATGAACAGCTACGCACCGCTCAAGATGTGGGTTACCGCCTGATATGGGTCCCATTACGAGACTATTGGTCCAGCGCATCGCGCTGGGCCTGCTTCTTTTGTTTCTTGTGTCCATCCTGATCTTTGCCGGAACGCAGATTCTTCCTGGTGACGTCGCCCAATCCATCCTAGGGCAGTCGGCTACTCCAGAGGCGCTGGCCAATCTGCGCGCTGAGATGGGTCTGAATGACCCCCCGCTAACACGGTATATCGATTGGCTCGGTGGCGTGCTGACCGGTGATCTGGGAACCGCGCTTTCAAGTGGCCAGGATATCGCCTCGACGCTGGGCGGTCGGATGATGAACACGCTCTTCCTTGCCTTCTGGGCGGCCATCATCGCGGTTCCGCTTGCCATCCTGCTCGGGCTGCTCGCTGTCCGCTACAAAGACCGCTGGCCGGACAAGCTGATTTCCGGCGTAACACTTGCCTCGATTTCGATCCCCGAATTCCTGATCGGCTATGTGCTGATGTTCTTCTTTGCCGTCCAACTTGGCTGGGCACCGTCGCTCGCGATGATTTCGCAGTCGATGTCGCTGGGTCAGAAACTTCAATCCATCGCTCTGCCGGTGGCCGTCCTCACGCTCGTCGTACTGGCACATATGATGCGGATGACGCGTGCGGCGATCCTCAACGTGATGCAATCGGCCTATATCGAGACGGCCGAGCTAAAGGGGTTGTCGTCGTTCAACGTGATCTGGCGGCACGCCTTCCCCAATGCGGTTGCACCGGTCGTTAACGTGGTGATGCTGAACCTCGCCTATCTGGTTGTCGGGGTCGTGGTTGTCGAGGTGGTGTTCGTCTATCCCGGTATGGGGCAGTACCTCGTCGATCATGTGAGCAAACGGGATGTCCCGGTTGTGCAGGCCTGCGGGCTGATCTTCGCTGCGATCTATATCGGGCTGAACATGATCGCTGATATCGTTTCGATCCTCTCCAACCCGCGCCTGAGGCATCCGAAATGAGGAACATACCGGTATCGGCCATGATTGGTCTGTTCTTCACGGCATTTTACTTTCTGTTGGCCATTCTTGCGCCGGTCCTGGCGCCCTACGGCATGGCCGAAGTCGTTGGTGATGTGTGGGAGCCCCGAAGTGCCGAGCATATCCTCGGTACCGATACGATCGGGCGCGATCTGCTTAGCCGGATGATCTATGGCGGGCGCACAACGATCTTCATCGCCACCGTCGCCACGCTTCTGTCCTTCACCACGGGGTCGGTGCTTGGGTTCACTGCTGCGGTTCTGGGAGGTTGGGTTGATCAGGCCTTGTCGCGCTTTGTCGATCTGATGATGTCGATTCCCTCACTGATCTTCGCGCTGGTCGTGCTCTCGGTCATGCCTGTCACGGTGTTTGTGCTGATCGTCGTAATGGGGCTGCTGGACGCGACGCGGGTCTACAGACTGGCCCGCGCGGTTGCCGTCGACATATCTGTCATGGATTACGTCGAAGCCGCACGCCTTCGCGGTGAAAAATTGGGCTGGATCATCTTCCGAGAGATCCTGCCCAATGCGCTGTCACCGCTGATTGCCGAAATGGGGTTGCGGTTCATCTTCATGGTCTTGTTCATCTCGACGCTCAGCTTCCTGGGTTTGGGGGTTCAGCCACCTCAGGCCGATTGGGGTGGCATCGTGAAGGAAAACGCCGAGGGGATCGTCTATGGTATCCCGGCGGCAATCATTCCTGCCGTTGCGATCGCGACCCTTGCGATCTCGGTCAACCTAGTGGCGGACTGGATCCTGAACCGGACCACGTCGCTGAAAGGGGGTCGTGGATGAGCCTTGTCGAAGCCAAAGATCTCAAGATCGGTGCCACCGTCTATCCACCCGGCGAGCCGCCCAAAGACATCGAGATCGTGCATGGAGTCAGTTTCTCGGTCGAGAAGGGCAAAGTACTGGGCCTTATCGGTGAGTCCGGCGCGGGAAAGTCGACCATCGGCCTTGCCACTATGGCATACGGTCGGGGTGGTGTGACGATCACGGGCGGTGAGGTTTGGGTGAATGGCCGCGACATTCTGCTCTCCGGCACACGGGATGTTCGCAAGCTGCGCGGGGGCGAGGTTACCTATGTCTCCCAATCCGCCGCCGCGTCGTTCAACCCCGCAAAGAAGATCATGGAGCAGGTGACCGAGGCGGCCATAAGCCAGGGCAAGTTCCCAAAGCGGGAGGCCGAGACACGGGCGATTGAGCTTTTCCGCAAGCTGGGCCTGCCCGATCCAGAAAACATCGGGAACCGCTATCCTCACCAGGTGTCCGGCGGGCAGCTTCAGCGCTGCATGACGGCGCTTGCCCTGTGTCCCGAACCCGATCTTGTTGTGTTTGACGAGCCGACGACCGCACTGGATGTCACCACACAGATCGACGTACTTGCCGCGATCAAGGAGGCGATCCACGACACCGGTGTCGCCGCTCTTTACATCACCCATGATCTGGCTGTCGTCGCACAGGTGAGTGATGACATCATGGTTCTTCGACACGGCAACATGGTCGAATACGGGCCTACTGATCAGATCATCAACAATCCGCATGAGGAGTATACCCGCGCACTCGTCTCTGTCCGGCAGATCACGCATCAGGAAAAGCAACCGTCGAACGATCCGGTCCTTCGGGTCAGCGACATCACCGCGCGCTACAAGGGGACAGACTTTGATGTTCTGCGCGATGTGAATATCGAAATCTCGGCGGGTCAAACGCTCGCGGTGGTCGGCGAAAGCGGATCGGGCAAATCGACACTGGCGCGGGTCATCACCGGGCTTTTGCCGCCGTCGGTGGGGAAGATAACCTTTTCGGATCGAACCCTGACGCCGGATCTGGCGTCCCGCTCGATCGATGATCTGCGCGAGCTGCAAATGGTGTACCAGATGGCCGACGTCGCGATGAACCCGCGCCAGACGGTCGGCACGATTATCGGACGCCCAATAGAATTCTATTTCGGTCTGAAGGGCGCGGAAAAGCGAAAGCGCGTCATCGAGTTGCTGGATGAGATCGAGATGGGAGAGGGCTTTATCGATCGCTACCCGGCAGAACTCTCCGGGGGGCAAAAGCAACGGGTCTGCATCGCGCGAGCCCTCGCCGCAAAACCGAAGCTGATAATCTGTGATGAGGTCACCTCGGCCCTCGATCCGCTTGTCGCTGACGGCATTCTGAAGCTGTTGCTGGACCTGCAACGGATTGAAGACGTCGCGTATCTGTTCATCACCCACGACCTTGCCACTGTGAGAGCCATCGCGGACAGCATCGCGGTGATGTATCAGGGTCAGGTCGTTCGCTACGGCACAAAGACCGAAGTGCTAAGCCCACCATTCGACGACTATACCGATCTGCTGCTCAGTTCCGTTCCCGAGATGAAGCTCGGCTGGCTAGAAGACGTTCTAGCAGGCCGCAAAATGGAAAGCGCGGGCCATTGATTATTCGCCGTAGGGGATCCAGACTGTCTTGATCTCTGTCGCGGCTTCGAGGAAGGCGCGGCCTTCGCCATCCGATCCCATCCAATCGTGGGCCAAGCCATTGTTGACCCATGTCCGCTTGAGGTTCCCGGCCGCGCCGGCTTCGATGTCCTTTGACAATGTTTGGCCCGAAAAGGACCAGAGGGCGTCGATATCGCTGTGCTTTGCCATGTGGCTTGCGACCTCGGCATGGGGACCGGTCAGGATGTTGACCACCCCCGGCGGTACATCGGACGTTTCGAGGATCTGATAGAAATCCGTGGCCGCGAGCGGGAACGGCTCCGAGGCTGACAGGATGATCCGGTTGCCCATGGCAATGGCCGGGGCCATGAGTGAAACAAGACCCAGCAAGGGTGCCGTATCTGGGCACAAGGCAGCGATGACGCCAACTGGTTCATTCATCGCCAGCGCCACACCGCGGATCGGTACGCCCTTGGCATGGCCGTCATACTTGTCTGCCCAGGCAGCATAGGTAAACAGCCGGTGGATGGTTCTTTCGACCTCATCCGCCCCGCTCTTGCCGCCTTGCATCGCGTCGAGCCGCCCGGCGAACTCATCTGAACGGGCCGAAAGGTTTTCGGCTATGTAATACAGGATCTGGGCGCGCAAATGGCCCGTGGTCGCCGACCAGCCCCTTGCCGCATGGGCTGCCTCGACCGCATTCCTCAGGTCCTTGCGGTTCGCCATGCCTACCTGACCAAGCTGGGCGCCGGATTTGCCATAGACGGACTGCGAATAGCCCCCATCGGGCCGGGCTTGTTTGCCGCCGATGTAGAGCTTTGCGGTCCGGTCCAACGGATCGGTTGGGCCGGCGTGGCCGGTGAAAGGCGCAATCGGTTTCAGCGTTTTCCGTTTGCCTTTCGGCTTGGTGTAGGCCCGCAATCCTTCCCAGCCGCCCTCCCGCCCAAAACCGCTTTCGCGTACGCCGCCGAATCCGGCGGCAGCATCGAACATATTGGTGCCGTTTACCCAGACCACGCCCGCTGCAAGTTTCGGCGCCACATCGAGGGCCAGGTTGACGTTCTCGGTCCAGAGCGTGGCGGCCAGGCCGTAACGGGTGTTGTTCGCGAGGGCGACGGCTTCGGACGGGGTGCGGAAGGTTGTCGAGACCAGAACCGGGCCAAAGATCTCTTCCTGCATCAGCGGGTTGGCCATATCAAGGCCGGTTATCAGCGTTGGTGGATAGAAACAGCCCTGAGCGGGGAACGCGGCATTGCTCTGGTGCCTCTCACCGTCCGGGTTGCCGTCGACCATCTTGGTGATCGCGTCCAGCTGAACCGGATCAACAATTGCGCCAACATCGATGCACTTATCCAGCGGGTCGCCGATGCGAAGCGTGTCCATGCGGGCGCGCAGTCGCTCGTAAAACGCGTCGGCCACTGGCTCATGGACCAGCAGGCGCGACCCGGCGCAGCAAACCTGTCCCTGATTGAACCAGATTGCATCGACCAGCCCCTCGATCGCCGAGTCGAGGTCCGCGTCGTCGAACACGATGTAGGGGGACTTGCCGCCCAACTCCAACGTCAGCGCCTTGCCCGTCCCGGCGGTTGCTTCGCGAATGCGGCGACCAACGGAGGTAGAGCCGGTGAAGGCAATCTTGTCGACGTCGGCATTGACGATCATCTCGCCCACGGCACCGTCGCCGGTCACGATGTTAACGACACCTTTGGGCAACCCGGCTTGCTGGCAGATCTCGGCAAAAAGCAACGCGGTCAGAGAAGTATATTCGGCAGGCTTCAGAACGACGGTGTTGCCCATGGCCAGAGCCGGCGCGATCTTCCATGCCAGCATTAGCAGGGGGAAATTCCATGGGATGATCTGGCCGCAAACGCCCAGAGGTGCGCAATCGGGCAGTTCTGCCTCCATGAGCTGCGCCATCCCTGCGTGATAGTAGAAATGGCGCTGTGCCAGCGGGATATCGATGTCACGGCTCTCGCGGATCGGTTTGCCGTTGTCGAGCGTCTCCAGAACCGCAAAAAGGCGGCTGTGCTTCTGTAAAAGCCTTGCGAGCGCATAGAGATATCTTGCGCGACCATGCCCGCCCAGCTGGCCCCAAGCGAGTTGGGCCTCGCGCGCGGCTTTGATGGCGGCGTCGACGTCTTTTTGGGTTGCCTGACTGATCCTGGCGAGCGTTTTGCCTTTGGCCGGGTTGCGGCTTTCAAAGCCTTTCGAGGGTTTCGTGAACGCCCCATCGATGAAGTGCCCGAATTTCGCGCCATGGCTTTTGAGCCATTCCATTGCCTCGGCGTCGCTCTCCGGGGCCGGGCCGTATTCCATTGTTTCAAAGATTTCTTTGACGGTCATGCTTCTATCCCATTGCGTGCCTGTAACCAGCCGAATAGGCCCCGGTCACGTGGTGCTCGAGTTGCCGTTCGATGTCGCCCAAAAGGCTCGATGCGCCAAAGCGGAACATATCCGGCTGGAGCCAGCGGTCGCCAAGCTCGTCCTTCATCAGCGACAGATAAACCAGTGCGTCCTTGGCCTTTGATATACCGCCCGCTGGTTTGTAGCCGACCCGATACCCTGTCAGCGTTTGGTACTGCCTGATCGCGCGGATCATGATGAGCGATACCGGCAGCGTCGCGTTGACACTTTCCTTGCCGGTCGACGTCTTAATGAAATCCGCCCCGGCCATCATGCAGACAAGCGACGCACGGGCGACGTTGCGAAGAGTCCCCAATTCGCCCGTTGCGAGGATCGCTTTGACGTGGGCATCACCGCAGGCCTCGCGCATCGTCTTCATCTCTGAATAAAGCGCCTGCCAGTTGCCTTCTAGGACATGGCGGCGCGATATCACGATGTCGATTTCCTTGGCTCCGGCTGCCACGCTTTCTTCGATTTCCTTGATCCGAAGATGAAACGGCGACAAGCCCGCTGGGAATCCGGTCGACACGGCAGCGACGGGAATACCCGATCCGGCAAGGGCCTCAACCGCTGGCGCGATCATCTCGTGGTAGACACAGACCGCTCCCACTGTCACCGGGCCGACGCCAAGCGCATTAAGCAGATCAGAGCGGACGGGTTGACGAGCCTTGGCGCACAGTCGGCGGACGCGCGCCTTTGTGTCGTCACCAGACAGGGTCGTGAGGTCAATGCAAGTGATCGCCCGCAGGAGCCAGGCTGCCTGATACTCTTTCTTGATCGACCGTCTGCCCGGCAATGTTTTGCAGCGCCGTTCGATCGCAGAGGTGTTCGCCTGCACAGCTCTGACCAGATCGAGGTCGAGCGCAGTTCCCGCGTTTCTTTGCTCAGTGACCAGCGGCAGCGACGTAGCAGATTTTGATTTTGCAGCGAGCATCGGAGGCACCCTTTCCGCTGTCTCTTTTCCTGTTCGTCGCACGCGCCCAAGATGAAGGCAAGAGCGCCATTCCCAAGTTGCGACCGGTTCGCAACTATTGACTTATTGCGAATGCTTCTCATATTTACTCTCAGGTATGAGGGATTCTTGATGTTTAACCGCCGCACCTTCTTGGCAACCAGTGTTGCCGCTCTGGGCCTTACTCCGATGCAGGTCAGTGCAGCGCAACCGTTCAACATCGTGGCGACGACCAGCATGATCACTGATCTCGTGCGATCCATTGGCGGAGAAGCCGCGACCGTGCGCGGGCTAATGGGCCCGGGTGTCGACCCGCACGCTTATCGGCAGACCCGAACCGATATCGTTGCCATGACCCGCGCCGATGCTGTGTTCTGGCATGGTCTCTACCTCGAAGCGCAGATGGAGGACTTTTTTGCCCAGCTGGCACGTCGCGTGCCCGTGGTGGCGGCGGCAGACCGCATTGCAACCGACAAACTGATCGCTCATGCCGATTATGCGGGCCGCTATGATCCGCATATCTGGATGGATCCGACCATCTGGGCAGAGTGCGCGGATGTTGTTGCCAACGAACTGGGCCTTTTGCGCCCGGATTTTGCGGATCTGTTCATGGCCAACGCGGAAACCTTCCGTAAAGATGCGCTTGCGCTTGACGAGTATGCCCGTGACGTCTTGTCCCGCGTGCCGGAAGAACGGCGTGTTCTTGTCACTGCACACGACGCATTCGGTTATTTCGGTGAGGCCTATGACTTCGCCGTCGAAGGTATACAGGGTATCTCGACCGAGAGCGAAGCCGGTCTGAACCGCATCATCACCTTGGTCGATCTTCTTGTCGAACGACAGGTGCCGGCCGTATTCACCGAAAGCTCTGTATCTGATCGAAACGTCCGTGCGTTGATTGAGGGGGCTGCCGCAAAGGGACACAATGTTCGCCTTGGCGGGTCTCTTTTTAGTGACGCGATGGGCCGCGAAGGCACCTATGAAGGAACATGGCTGGGCATGATCGACCATAACGTCACCACGATCGCTGCCGCACTTGGCGCCGATGTCCCAGCAACGGGTCGACTGGGCAAGTTGGGAAGCTGAGATCATGCTAGAACTGGTGCAACCCGAGAAAGACACGACCCCGCCTTCGAAACACCCACTGCTGATCCAGGGTTTGACGGTCACATACGCCGCGCAGCCAGCGGTCTTTTCTATCGATCTTGCCATTCGTCCCGGCGCGATGACCGCAATTGTTGGCCCGAACGGGGCGGGTAAGTCGACGTTGCTGAAGGCTGTGCTTGGTATACTGAGGCCGCTATCAGGCAAGGTTAGCGTTTTCGGGGCGCCGCTGCCTAAGACGCTCGACCGTATTGCTTACGTCCCTCAGCGCGCCAGTGTCGATTGGGATTTCCCGACGCGCGTCATCGATGTGGTGCTGATGGGGTTCTATCGGCAGCTCGGCCTGCTAGGCCGGGTACGTCAGAAACATCGTGATGGAGCGATGCAGTGTCTGACAAGGGTCGGTATGGATGATTTCGCCGAACGTCAGATCGGCCAATTGTCCGGCGGCCAGCAGCAGCGCGTCTTTCTGGCTCGCGCGCTGGCTCAGAACGCCGACATCTATCTGCTCGACGAACCCTTTGCGGGGGTCGATGCGGCCACTGAAAGGGCCATCATCAATGTTCTCAAAGAACTGCGCGACCAAGGGCGCACCGTCGTGGCAGTCCATCATGACCTATCGACCGTTGCCGATTACTTTGACGACGTGTTCCTACTCAACGTCACGGCCATCGCGCACGGACCGGTTGCCACGGTTTTCAACGACGCCAACCTCGAACGAACCTATGGCGGGCGGTTGGCCACGGCAAAAGCGGATCCGAACTTAGCGGCAGTCTGACTTGTTGGCCGACGCGCTTTTGCTGCAGCTTGGGTACAACGCGACCCTCGTGACAATCGGTGCAATGCTGCTGGGCATGGCGGCGGGGCTTGGGGGGACGTTTCTTTTCCTCAGAAAACGGGCGCTGGTGTCCGACGCGATCTCGCATGCGACGCTTCCCGGCATTGGGCTGGCATTCCTTGTAATGACCTTGCTGGGTGGCGACGGGCGCGGCTTGCCGGGTCTACTGTTGGGGGCGATGCTTTCGGCCGCTTTGGGTCTGCTTGCTGTCCAATGGCTGACCCGCAGAACGCGCCTGGGCGAGGATGCTGCAATCGGTGCCGTCCTGTCGGTCTTTTTTGGGTTTGGTGTGGTTCTGCTGACGGCCATTCAGACACTATCTCTAGGCCAACAAGCGGGACTCGAAGGCTTTTTGCTTGGTTCGACCGCTGGCATGCTGAGCGGCGAAGCGGCAATGCTTGCGGTGAGTGCTGCTTTGACGCTTTGTTTGGTGCTTATCCTAAGAAGGCCTTTGACGCTGGCTGCATTCGATCCGGGATTTGCGCAGGCCACAGGGCATGACCTTAATCGGATTGACCTTGCCACCATGGGCATCGTGCTATGCATCACGGTCGTCGGGCTCAAGACCGTCGGGTTGATCCTGATCGTGGCAATGCTCATCATCCCGCCTGTGACCGCCCGCTTCTGGTCACAGCGGGTTGATCATGTTGTTATCATCTCGTGCTTGCTAGGGGGTGCCGCAGGATATGTGGGCGCCGCGATCTCTGCGACGGCACCCAATCTGCCGACCGGACCAATCATAGTGCTGGTCAGCTTTAGCTTTTTTGCCGCGTCTCTTTTGCTCTCGCCTTCGCGCGGGGTGCTGTCCTCTCTGGTGCAGTATCGGAGATTTCACCGGCGCGTCCATGTCCGGCAGGGTCTTTTGGCGCTTGCCCATGGGCAGCCGATCCTTGAGCCTGTGACGCTTCGGCTTCTGAAAAGAGCCGGACTTGTCCGCGCTGATGGCGTCGCCACAGACGATGGGCGGGGCCGAGCGGCAAAGGCGCTGCTTGATGAAAAACGCTGGGATATTGTTCGGGGCGATCTGGCCTTTGCGACTGCGGCCGACCGGTATGATGGCCTGACAGCAATTGAGAGCGTTCTAACAGCAGACCAGATCGCTGACGTCGATACCCGGATCGGTGCGCCAAAGGTGGTTGAGTAATGGGATCGGAATTCGTCGCGCTGTCCCTGGTGCCGTTGGTGATTGGCGTATTGGTTGCCATCGCCTGCGCCCTTCCGGGGAACTTTCTGCTTTTGCGCAGTCAGGCTTTGATCGGCGATGCGATCAGCCATGTTGTCCTGCCCGGGATCGTCGCGGCCTTCCTTGTGACAGGGGTGGTGACGACTGGGCCGATGGTGATCGGCGCGGCGGTGGCCGCCGTTTTGGCCGTGGCCGCGATTGAGGCCGTCAAGCGCCTCGGCAGGATCGAAGCGGGCGCTGCCATGGGCTTGGTATTTACGACGATGTTTGCGGCGGGTGTCCTGCTACTCGAGCGGTCTGATACGTCCTCCGTTCATCTGGACGTCGAGCATGCGTTGTTCGGCAATCTGGAAAGCCTGATATGGATCGATGCCGAGGGCTGGGAGTCGGTACTTGATCCTGTGGCCCTCGCGACGCTGCCCGTTGAATTGCCGCGCCTCGCCGTCACGCTTTTCGGCGTCATGGTGTATTTGGCGCTTTTCTGGCGCCCGCTTTCGATTGCCACGTTCGACGAGGGATTTGCGCAGACCCAAGGCATCCCAACTATCGCACTTGGATTTTCTCTTGTTATCGTCTCGGCGCTGGCCGCTGTCGCCGCATTCGACGCCGTGGGTTCGATCATTGTTATCGCGATGTTTATCTGCCCACCTGCCGCCGCGCGTCTGATGACCAATCGGCTTGGTGCCCAAATTGCCTGGTCCGTTGCCTTTGCGGCAGCGGCTGCGGTGATTGGCTATGTGTTGGCGGGCTACGGCCCGCTTTGGTTGGGCGGCGCCGACTCGGTTAGTGCGGCGGGCATGATAGCAACCGTTTCAGGCATCCTGCTGGCGGGTGCGGCCATGTTCGGTCCGAGGCGTACGGGTTAGCTGCCGCGGTAGGTCGAATACCCGAACGGCGAAAGCAGCAGCGGCACGTGATAGTGCGCCTCTTCATCATCAACCCCGAAGCGGATCGGGATCTGGTCGAGGAACTTGGGTTCTGACACCGCCAGTCCGGCTTTCTCCAGATAAGGACCAGTAAAAAAGATCAGCTCGTAGTGCCCTGCTTTCACTTTGCCCTGCGGCAGGATGGGTACATCAGTTCGACCGCCTGCGTCGGTCACCGCCTCTGCGATTTTGCGGTGTGAGTTCCCCGACACACGATAGAGCGCAATCTTGATACCTTCGGCAGGCACGCCGCGCGCTGTGTCGAGTACATGTGTAGTTAGATAGCCAGCCGCCATTGCATCACCCCAGCCTGTGCCGCAGATTGGCGGCGATCATTTTCGACAGGACCATAATGACCGAAGACCCTCCACGCTACCCAAGAGATATGCGCGGCTACGGTCGCAACGCGCCTGATGCGGCCTGGCCCGACAATGCGCGCGTCGTGGTCTCGTTCGTTCTGAACTACGAGGAAGGTGGGGAAAACTGCCTTTTGCACGGTGATGCGGCATCCGAGGCGTTCCTGTCGGAGATTGTGGGAGCGCAGCCATGGCCGGGGCAGCGCCATTGGAACATGGAATCGATCTATGACTACGGCGCGCGTGCCGGGTTCTGGCGGATCCATCGACTGTTTCAGGAAAGGCAGATCCCGGTCACGGTTTATGGCGTTGCAACAGCACTGGCGCGCAGTCCCGAGCAGGTCGAGGCCATGCGCGGCGCCAATTGGGAGATTGCGAGCCATGGCCTGAAATGGATCGACTACAAGGACCATTCCGAGGTCGACGAAGCGGCCGACATGGACGCGGCAATTGCGTTGCATACCGAGGTCACAGGCGAGCGGCCAACCGGGTGGTATACCGGCCGGTGTTCGATCAACACCATCGGGTTGGCCGCCGAGCGGGGATTTGCGTGGATCAGCGACACCTACGACGATGATCTGCCATATTGGAAGCGGATCGCTGGTCGCGATCAACTGATCCTGCCCTACACGCTTGATTGCAACGACATGCGGTTCGCGACGCCACAGGGCTTCAATGCGGGCGATCAATTCTTCGCCTATCTCCGCGATACGTTCGACGCGCTTTATGCGGAGGGAATGGCAGGCCACGCAAAGATGATGTCGATTGGTCTGCATTGTCGTCTCATCGGGCGACCGGGCCGTATCCAGGCGCTAAGACGGTTCATCGACTATATTCAAGGGTTCGAGGGGGTCTGGTGTGCGCGCCGCCGCGAAATCGCGGAACATTGGAGACATGTTCATCCGCCCGAGGACCGCTTGCGGCCATCAGAGATGTCGCGTGATGAATTCATCGAGAGGTTCGGAGGTATCTTTGAGCATTCCCCTTGGATTGCAGAGCGGGCGTTTGAGCTGGAACTGGGGCCAGTGCATGATACCGTGGCTGGTTTGCACAGCGCCCTCTGCCGAGCGTTTCGGCGTGGATCAAGGCACGAGCGGGTCGATGTCCTCAAAGCCCACCCTGATCTGGCTGGCAAGCTTGCCGCTGCCAGACGTCTGACTGCTGACAGTGCGTCAGAGCAGGCAAGTGCAGGGCTTGATGCGCTTACCGATGAGGAACGTGATCGTTTCACGGCGTTGAACCAGGCCTATCAGGGCAAGCACGGCTTCCCGTTCATCATTGCAGTGCGTGATCACGAAAAGGCTGGGATTCTTCGCTCCTTCGAACGCCGGCTGGGAAGCGATTCAGACGGTGAATTTGACGAAGCTTGTGCACAGGTCGAGCGGATCGCCCGGTTGCGGCTGGAGGCGCTGCTATGAACTATGCGTTTCCGCCGGGGGGCTTGCCCGGTCAGAATGAAAATCCCGAAGGAACGGCCATCTTCACCGATGCCTATGCTGTTCTTCCCGCCAACACGCAGCGCGACATAGTCACCAGTTTTCTTCCGGGCTGGACCGGCACCCGAGCATGGATCCTTGCCCGTCCGCTCAGTGGTTTCGCCGAAACTTTTGCGCAATATGCCCTCGAACTGGCGCCCGAAGGGGGCAGCGATGTACCCGAGCCCGATGACATGGCCGAGGCCGCGCTGTTCGTCGCCCATGGGTTTCCGCGGCTGCAGTTGGGCCGGGACATTCACGACCTGAAACCGGGCAGCTATGCCTACATACCGCCCGGTGCGGTCTGGTCGCTCTGGAACCGGCACGAACAGACCAGTGGCGTGCACTGGATCCGGAAACGGTATGTGCAGGCCAACGGGCTTGGTGCGCCTGATGCGCTGGTTGTGCATGAATCCGATATCCCACGGGTCTCGATGCCGAATGCAAACGGGATCTGGGCGACACAGCGCTTTGTTGACCCCTTCGATCTTCGTCATGACATGCATGTCAACATCGTCAGCTTCGAACCGGGCGGGCGTATCCCGTTTGCCGAGACACATGTAATGGAACACGGGCTTTACGTGCTGCAGGGAACGGCGCGGTACTTGTTGAACAAGGATTGGGTCGACGTGGGGCCCGGTGATTTCATGTGGCTGCGCGCTTTTTGCCCACAGGCTTGCATCGCCACAGGTGACGAACCATTTCGCTATCTGCTTTATAAAGACGTAAACCGGCATGCCCTGTTATGAAAGAGATCGTCTGCCAATCACTGACGGCGGAAGCCTTTGCGCCCTATGGTGACGTTATCGAGGCATCGGGTAACCCGGATCGGATCATCAATGCGGGCAAATGCGGGCGGTATCACGATCGCGCCCGCTTGGAGTTTTTTGGCGGATTGCCCGGTATCAGCATCTTTGACGCCGAGGTACGAAACCTGCCTTATCAACTCGACCTGCTTGAACGGCATCCGGAAGGCAGCCAAGCGTTTATTCCGATGACCCAGAACCCCTTTCTCGTCACCGTCGCACCGGATCAAGATGGGCGGCCGGGCGAGCCCGAGGCCTTTCTGACTGCGCCCGGTCAAGGTATCAATTTTCATTGCGGAACCTGGCACGGTGTCCTCACCCCGCTGCACCTGCCCGGTTTGTTTGCAGTGGTGGACCGGATCGGCACATCGCCAAATCTCGACGAGTTTTTTCTTGATCCGCCATATTTAGTAGTCCCATAGTCCCCTCCAGCCGCAAAAAGACGGCGTAACAGGGACTGAAAACATGACTGAGATCTCCGCAAGTTCGGCCTATTCCGACCCAAATCTAACGCCTCCGTTGGAGCAGGCAGTGCCTTTGGGGCTGCAACATGTGCTAGCGATGTTCGCGTCGAACGTGACACCATCGATCATCGTTGCGGGCGCGGCGGGGCTCGCATTTGGCGGGCCGGAGCAAGTGTATCTGATCCAGATGGCGATGCTTTTTGCGGGAGTTGCGACGCTGTTCCAGACGATTGGGCTTGGTCCCATTGGCGCACGTCTGCCAATTATGCAGGGCACCAGCTTTGCCTTTGTTGGTGTTCTGGCGGGCATCGCGGCAACGCAGGGGCTAAGCGTGGCGCTGAGCGCATGCATCATTGGCGGCGTCGTTCACTTCTGCCTTGGTGCGGTCATCCAGCATCTGCGGTGGCTTTTCCCTCCGTTGGTGACGGGTCTCGTGATCCTTGCCATCGGGCTTTATCTAATCCCGGTTGCGATCAAGTATGCCGCAGGCGGCGCGGCCAAGTTTCAGATGGAGGCCGAAAGCTTTGGCTCCCTGATGCACTGGACCGTCGCGCTTTCGGTCGTGATCGTGGCGCTGGCCTTCAAATTCTACACCAAGGGCATTGCCAGCAACGCTGCGATTCTTATCGGTCTGATTGTCGGCTATGTGGTTGCTTTCGCCTTCGGCATGGTCAGCTTTGCGCCCGTGGCGAACGCGGCGTGGGTCACGTCGATCCAGCCGCTGCCTTACGGGTTTGAGTTCAGCTTGGGCGCTGTTTTTGCGGTGACACTGGTCAGCATCGTCTCGGCCATCGAAACCGTGGGCGACACATCAGCCACGGCAAAGGCGGGCGCAGGTCGACAGGCAACAGATCGTGAAATCGCAGGCGCCACCTATGCCGACGGGTTGGGTACGGCTGTGGCAGGTGTTTTTGGCGGGTTGCCCAATACGTCATTCAGCCAGAACGTGGGGATCGTCGGTATGACCGGGATCATGAGCCGGCATGTCGTAACAATCGGGGCGTTATTCCTGATCCTGTGCGGTCTGGTTCCCAAGGTCGGGGCCATTATCGCGTCGATGCCACTCCCGGTATTGGGCGGCGGCGTGATCGTCATGTTCGGTATGGTCGCCGCTGCCGGTCTCAACATGTTGAGCGAGGTAAAGCTAAACAGACGGAACATGGTTATCATAGCCGTTTCGCTTGCCGTCGGTCTGGGCCTCAATCTTGTTCCGACAGCGGTGCAGTATGTCCCGGGCGTCTGGAAAACGTTGATGACGTCAGCAGTGGCGCCGACGGCAATTCTGGCAATCGGGTTGAACCTCGTTCTTCCGGAAGAAGTCTGATCAAGGCGGCTTGCCAGTTAAGCCAATTCGTGGCCTCCTAACGCAAACGGACGGAGGCCACGATGAAAGACGACAACTTTCTGCGCGCAAACAACGCCAAACATCTGTGGCACCCGATGGGCCATCCGGGTGAGGCAAAACAGCATGCGCCAACCATCATTACCAAGGCCGAAGGATCGATCATCGAGGATATCGACGGGCATCAAACCGTCGACGCCGTTGGCGGCCTTTGGTGTGCAAATCTTGGCTATTCTAACGAGGCGGTGAAAGAGGCGATTGCCCGCCAGCTCTATGAGTTGCCTTATTACTCGGCTTTTGCCGGTACAACGAATCCCATGGCGATCGAGGCGTCTTATGCCGTTCGCGAATTCTTTGCAGAGGACGGGATGGCCCGGGTGTTCTTCACCTCTGGCGGATCGGACAGCGTTGAGACTTGCCTGCGGCTGGCCCGGCAGTATCACCGGTTGCGCGGCGAGCCCGGCCGTACCAAGTTCCTGAGCCTTAAGAAGGGGTATCACGGCACGCATTTTGGCGGCGCCTCGGTGAATGGGAACAACCGGTTCCGTGTGAACTATGAACCGTTGATGCCAGGGTGTTTCCACCTCCCAAGTCCGTACACCTACCGCAATCCCTTTAACGAAACTGACCCCGCAAAGCTCGCTCAACTCATCGCGCAGGCGATGGATGACGAGGTTGCATTCCAGGGTGCCGGTTCGATCGCGGCCTTCATCATGGAGCCCATTCAGGGAGCCGGTGGAGTGATCGTGCCCGACGCTAGTCTTATGGGGCTGTTGCGCGAGATCTGCGATCGCCATGGCATCCTGTTCATCGCTGATGAAGTCATTACCGGTTTCGGTCGCACGGGCGACTGGTCGGGATCGCGCCACTGGGGTGTCAAGCCGGATATGATGTGCTGCGCTAAGGGCATCACCTCGGCCTATTTCCCTGTTGGGGCCGCGCTGGTCAGTGATGCCGTGGCGGACGTGTTCGAGACGGCGGGGCCCGATGCGGCGGTATTCCACGGCTATACGTACTCCGCACATCCCGTTGGTTCGGCGGCTGTGGTTGCGTGCCTTGAAGAGACGCTTCGGCTGGATACCAAAACCAACGCAGCGGCCCGAGGCACTCAACTTTTTGAAGGCGTGACGGAACTCGCAGATCGCTTTGATATCATCGGCGACGTCCGCGGCGGTCATGGCCTTATGACGGGTGTCGAAATTGTCTCGGATCAGTCCAGCAAGACGCCCATGGATAACGACACAATGAAGCGTATCCACAAAGCAGCATATGAGGCTGGTGTGATGGTTCGGCTGGGCACGAACAACATCATGATGTCGCCACCCTTGATCGTCACCGGGGATGAGGTTGCCCGTGTGCTCAGTGGTCTTGAGGCCGGCCTGCAGGCGGCCTAACCGTATTCTTCAAAGTGAAAGCAAAAGCAGCCGAAGGGGTTGGTTGCGTCCGCATATCACCTTTTCCCCGGTCCTGTGCGGCTATAGCGTGACCCCAAAAAGAGGAAGCCGCGAATGTACGACCTCGCCGCCTTTGGCGCATGGATTGAGTTTGCCGTCCGGTGGCTCCACGTCATCACCGGTATCGCCTGGATCGGGTCGTCATTCTATTTCATAGCGCTCGATCTTGGTTTGCACCGCGACCGCGCACTGAGCTCTGGTGCAGATGGTGAGCAATGGCAGGTCCACGGCGGCGGATTTTACCACATTCAGAAATACCTAGTCGCCCCCGAACAGATGCCGGACGATCTTGTCTGGTTCAAATGGGAAAGCTATGCGACGTGGCTGAGCGGCTTTGCCCTGCTCGCGTTGGTCTACTATCTCGGCGCGGAGTTCTATCTCATCGACCCCGAGGTTTTGGACCTTGACCGCTGGCAGGCCATCGGCATTTCCATTCTGTCTTTGGCTCTTGGATGGGTTGTCTACGACCAGCTCTGCAAAAGCCCTTTAGGTGAGGACAGCACCACACTGATGATCATCCTGTTCGCGGTTCTCGTCGCGATGGCCTATTTCTACTCTTCCGTCTTCACCGGCCGTGGCGCGCTTTTGCATCTTGGCGCCTTCACCGCCACCATCATGACGGCGAATGTTGCTCACATCATCATACCGAACCAGCGGATCGTCGTCGCAGATCTGATTGCCGGGCGGACGCCAGATGCGAAGTACGGCAAGATTGCCAAACAGCGTTCAACGCACAACAACTATCTCACGTTGCCCGTCATCTTCCTGATGCTCAGCAATCACTATCCCCTGTCATTCGGAACGGAGTATGCGTGGCTCATCGGCAGCCTTGTCTTTCTGATGGGCGTGACGATCCGGCACTGGTTCAACACCGTGCACGCCCGCAAGGGCCATCCGCATTGGACATGGGCCGCCACCGCCCTGATCTTTATCGCGATCATGTGGCTGAGCACGGCACCAATGGCGCAAGACCAGAACGAAGAGATTACCAGCGGGAGCAAGTTCACATCGACCGATGGTTTCGAAGCGGTCCATGATATCGTGCTTGGGCGGTGCAGCATGTGTCACGCTGCCGAACCCACCTGGGACGGCCTGCTTTGGGCGCCCAAGGGAGTGGTGCTTGAGACCCAAGCCGATATCGCTCGCAGCGCTCGTGAAATATATCTTCAGGCCGGACTGAGCCACGCGATGCCCCCCGCCAATCTGAGCTATATGGAGCCGGGCGAACGGGCGCAGATCGTCGCCTGGTACCAAGCGGCGATGCGCCAGCAATAGGGCTCGATCACTTCTGGCAGAATCGTTGGTGATCATGCTAGATTTCGATGCATGGCCGCTCCGAACCGCAATATAGGCGATAGTCGCCCTCGAATCCGGCAGCTTGACGAAAGCGCGATCAACCGGATCGCTGCGGGTGAAGTGGTTGAACGCCCCGCCTCGGCCGTCAAGGAACTGGTCGAGAATGCTATTGATGCGGGTGCAACGCGCATCGGCATCGACATAGCGGATGGCGGCAAGACCCTGATCCGCGTCACTGACAACGGCTGTGGTATTGCGCCCTCCGACCTCCCCCTTGCCCTCAGTCGGCATGCGACGTCGAAAATCGATGGCTCTGACCTGCTGAACATCCACACATTCGGCTTTCGGGGTGAGGCGCTGCCATCGTTGGGCGCGGTCGGCCGTCTGACGATATCGAGCCGCGTTGAGGGGTTGGACGGGGCTGAGATTGGTGTAGCGGGCGGCGCGGTCGGCCCGGTCCGGCCAACGGCTTTGAATGGCGGCACGATCGTCACACTGACTGATCTGTTTCATGCCACACCGGCGCGTCTTAAGTTCCTGCGGACCGATCGGGCCGAGGCGCAAGCGATCACTGATGTCGTCAAAAGGCTCGCCATGGCAGAGCCGCGTGTTCGCTTCGAATTGCGAGACCTGAGTGCCGATCAGATCCGGATAGTCTTTGAAGTAGAGGCGCAGCAGGGTGATCCGGTTTCTGCGCTCAAGGGGCGGCTGAAAGGCATTCTTGGGTCCGACTTCGCGCAAAACACGATTGCGCTCGATACCGAACGCGACGGCCTGCACCTGACCGGCTTTGCGAGTTTGCCGACCTACTCCAGGGGCGCCGCAGTCGCGCAGCACTTCTTTGTTAACGGGCGTCCCGTGCGTGACAAATTGTTCATCGGTGCATTCCGGGCCGCCTATTCCGACTTTCTGAGCCGGGATCGCCATCCGGTCGGCGCGCTCTTTGTCGATTGCGATCCGACCCTGGTGGATGTGAACGTGCATCCGGCGAAGTCCGAAGTGCGGTTCCGCGACCCGGGTGTTGCGCGCGGGCTCATCGTTTCTGGCTTGCGCCATGGACTTGCCAATGCCGGTCATCGCGCGTCAACCACGGTTGCGGATGCCGCGCTTGGTGCCTTTCAGACCGGATCCGACACTTCCCGGGTTTATCAGATGGATCGCCCCTTCCTGGGGCCGCGTCCGGCTCCGACGTTTTCGGAAATGCCGGCCTCCTTCAGCGGGCAGGTTGTTGAGGGCCTGCCGGCAGAGGAGGTCGAAGATCTGCCTTTGGGCGTGGCCCGTGCGCAGGTCCACGAAAACTACATCATTGCGCAGACATCCAAGGGCGTCGTCATTGTCGATCAACACGCCGCACATGAGCGGATCGTCTATGAAAAGCTCAAATCCTACCGGGCTGAGAACGGGGTGCCGGCTCAGACCCTTCTTGTCCCCGATATCGTTGATCTTACCCAGGGCCAATGCGCCGCTCTTCTCGCCCATGCCGATGCGCTGGAGAACCTCGGGCTTTGGATCGAGCCGTTCGGCGGCAGTAGCATCGCCGTTCGTGGCACCCCGGCCATCCTTGGTGAGATAGATACCAAGCAGCTGATTGCAGACATCCTCGATGAATTGGCTGATCTGGGTAGCAGCACGAAGGTGATCGAGAGCATTGATGCCATTCTCAGCCGCATGGCTTGTCATGGATCCGTGCGTTCCGGCCGCAGGCTGCGGGCCGAGGAAATGAACGCATTGCTCCGTGACATGGAGGCGACCCCGCACTCCGGCCAATGCAACCATGGCCGCCCGACCTATGTCGAGCTGCAACTCAAAGATATCGAAAGGTTGTTTGGCCGGACATGATTGAAATTGGCGGGCAACTCTACAATCTGGGCGATCCAATGGTGGTCGGAGTTGTGGTGGGCGCCGGAATAGTGCTGCTTTTCCTGATCCTGCTTGTTCTTGCGGTTCGCGCCGCAGCTCGGTCCGCTAGGATGGCGGAACCCCTCGCCCGCAATCTGGGGGTCCTGTCTCAAAACGTCCAATCGCTGTCGATGGGCCAAGAGCAACTGCGCGGTGGTCTGCAGACGGTTTCCGATACGCAAACCAATGCCCAGGCGCAGGTAATCCAAACCGTCGAGGCAAGGCTTGCCACGGTGCAACAACAGATGCAGGACAGGCTGGCAGACAATGCGATGCGATCCCAGCGGTCCCTCACAGAGATGCAGGAGCGGATGCGGGAAAGCCTGCATGGCTCGGCCAAGCAGACCACGACATCCCTGACACAGCTGCAGGAACGGTTGGCGGCCATCGACAAGGCGCAGGACAATATCACCAAGCTGTCCGGCGATGTGCTGAGCCTGCAGGATATCCTTGCCAACAAGCAAACGCGCGGTGCCTTCGGTGAGATCCAGTTGCGCGATATCCTGTCAAAGGCGTTGCCATCGAACAGCTATGCTTGGCAGCCCACGCTGTCGAACGGCAAACGGGCCGATTGCCTGATCCAACTGCCAAACCCACCAGGCCCGATCGTGGTCGACAGCAAGTTCCCCCTGGAAGCGTACGAAGCCATGCGCCGGGCCGAGACTGACGCAGCGCTGAAGGCAGCGGTCACTCAGTTTAAGGCGGCTGTCCGCAAACACATTCGCGACATCGCCGACAAATACATCATTGACGGCGAAACGGCTGATGGAGCGCTGATGTTTCTGCCATCCGAGGCGGTCTATGCTGAGCTGCATGCCTCATTCACCGATCTGGTGCGCGAAAGCTTTAATGCGCGGGTCTGGATCGTGTCACCCACAACCTGCATGGCGACGCTAAACACCATGCGCGCGATCCTGAAGGACGCCCAGATGCGCGAGCAGGCTGGGGCGATCCGAAAGACCCTCAGACAATTGCACCGTGACGTCGAAATCGTGGGCGAGCGGGTCGCGAAGCTGGATCAGCACTTCCGCCAGGCGCGAGAGGATGTCGAAGGGATTGGCATAGCCGCCGAGCGCGCTGGCAAGCGCGCTGCCCGCCTTGACAGTTTTGACTTTGAAGAGTTGGAGCCGTCAGATCCGGGTGTCGTCCCAATTGGGATCAAGGACGGCTCAAAGGGCCGCTAGTTTGCCCGCCAGGTGTCAAGCCAGCGCCGGATACGATTGCGGCGATCATCGACTGCGTCGCCAGCCGCTTCCCAGCTGTCAGTGATCTCTTCCAGCGTTGGATCAATCCGATTGCGACGGAACCTTAGCCAGCGCACTCGGATGGCCCAATAGAGGGCTGCAAGAACGGCCAGGATCAGGATGTTCACCCACGGGATGATCCTTACATCAGGGCCTTCGACCTCCCATATCGCGACCGCGTTCGGAAAGATCGATAGAAATTCGTTACGCCAGCCGTAGTGCCGGATCGCGTGCCATTTTGGGTTTTCGCGGGTCGAGATGCCGTCGTTGGCTTCGGTATAAAGGTTGGCCGTGTCGAACTTGTAGTAGGGCGGCCATCCCCAGCCGGTATCCTCGTTGCGATAGACCATCGGGCGCCCGTTGGCGCGGACAGTCTGGATGAACTGGACATCGCGATTGATCAGACCCTCCGACTGGGTGTCGGGCACCGACCAGAATATGCGGGTCCAGTCGCCCAGCTCTTGCCGTTCTTCGTAGGTGTTGACGATGCGGACAATGTCGGTCTGGGGCAGGGTATAGTGCAGAAATGCCACCACGAAGGTCCAGAAGACCACGAAAAAGGACCATCTTAGATAACGCATATCCGGCGCCCCCCTCAGGCGAAATTCGTCAGGTAGATGATAAGGCAGATCAGGGTGATAGGCACGACGTAAACACCAAGAATGAGTTTGCGCCGGAGTGAGGTGTCGTATTCCCGCAGGCCATCCTGGACAAAGGTCTCGCGCGGGGTCTCGATGCCACCCTCATCCCATTCCGCCTCCAGCTTGTCTCGTCTGGCCGCCCGCGAATAAAGCGACAGACAAACATAGATCACCGTCAGAACGACGAAGACCATCAACAGGATACGGAGTGCGCCAAGCATGCTTTATCTCCCAACCGCGCCCCAGGGGCCGACACGTTCAATGATATCCTGCGGCTCTTCCATCGGCGCTTCGCGCCCGAATAGTTGCGCACGCGCCCCGGCCTTGTCGACCGCGTATTCGGCCGCAAGGTAATCTGCTACATATTCCTTTTTTGCTTCGGGCCAGTCTGTATAGAGCCGATAGAATAGTTCCTTGTGGCAGATAAATACCTGTCTGACATCTTTCGGGGTCAGCTCTGCCAGCAACATGTTCACCAGATCGGCATCAGTGTGGTCGGCTGCGCGAAGGGTGTAGAAGTAAGCGGGATGCTCCGATGAGATTTGGGGCCACTTGCCGCTGTTTTCGGCCCAGTTCACCAGTCGCCACAGTGCGTCATACTCTTCAGGGATCAGATCGGCATGCCGCCGCGCCATGCGGCGTAAGTCGCGGCGCGTCGTTCCGCTCAGGTCATTCCCGGAGGCGGTGATGGCGTTGATGAGAATGAAATCCATCTTTTGACGTAGCACCGCGCCCGCATCTATACCCCGCGCCTTGACGATCGGTTCGACCAGTCCGTTTTCATCCAGAAAGCGGGCGAGCGCATTCCGGTCGCTGATCGGGATCGTATCGAGCCCATCGACTGTCTTTGCGACAGAGACGTTGCCCGGTGAGGCCACATCCCGAAAGATGTAAAGGCCGCCATAATGCGCAGTCCAAAAATTCTTCTGCTCGAACTCCTGCGACTTGAGCGAAATCGGGTTGCGCGAGATGTCGCCCGTTTGGCTAGACAGTTGGATCATCTCACCGATGAGTACATCGTCAAACCACGCGTCGTCGTCCTGCAGGAAATGGTTGATTTTTGCTTCCAGCTCCTTGGCGATACGGACCGTACCCCGTGTCGAGTCAGCCTCGACCGTGATGGCCTGGATATCGAGGAGCTGCGCCGGTTCCTTCAGGCGATAGACACTGTTCACGAGTTCCCCTGCCACGGCATCGCGGGCCGTGAGCGCAAAGAGCGCCGCTTCGTTGTCTTCGATGAAATGCCGCAGGATGTGGCGCGAGGTCGAGAATTTGGCGTTAAGGAGCGGGCAGCGTTTCTGCTCGGTCGACAGGAGGATGAACTGTCGGTTTACGCCGTTTGGGTTGAGATAAAGATCATCGCCCAGCTCGTGCCCGATCTCAGGCGCATAACCTGAGATGTCGATGTGGAAATCGGTCAGGCCGGTGCGTTTCCCCGTTAGGTGTTCCAGCGCCCGATTATAGCGGTCGACCAAAACGGGCGAGGCCACGTGAAACAAGTTCCCGAACATGAGGCCGCGCTGGATAAGCCGCTTCATCTCTCAGCCTCCCTTGACAAGCGATATACGAAAACGGCGCTTAGAACGAGCAGCGGCAAGGCGAATGCGCGATAGGTCACCTGAGCGTTAAAGCCGAAGTAGGCTGCGTAACTGCCGCCGAATAAAAGCAAGGATTCTTCAAAGTCTTCACCGGCAAAACCGCTCAATGATCGAATGAGAAAATCGCTCAAGAACACGACAAGCACCGCTATCAAGTAACCTGACGTTGCCAATGAGCGCGGGACTGCGAAGCCCACTATCAAAGCCAACACGCCTGATACGATGGGCAATGTCATGTTGTTATGTCCAGGTAACGCTTCTTCGCCGCTTCCGTGCGCTGCATATCCCGCACTATCGCATCAATCGCCACTTCGTCCGACTTATCAGCATAGCGGAACTCCGAATCCGCGTAGCGGTTGATTTCCTGGATCACCATCTCGACTGTGATCGGCTGGCGCAGTTCCTCGATCATCCCTTTCTTCGTCTCGTAGTCCTTGAAGAGGAACAGGTCAGGCTCTTCCATCCATTCGTCGGGCAACTCGAAATCCATCGCCCGAACTTTCACCGCATCTGTGATGTTCTTGATCGCGCGGCCGGTGAAGCGTTCGTCCGCCTCCTGAATACCCTTCAGATAGCTCCCGAGCTTGGCAATCGTATTGAGAGCACCAAGATCTTTGGCCACCCGCTCGTAGACGCGCAACAGCCCCTCTTCATGTGGTTTCCCATGGCTCTCAAAACTGGCCGACACGGCTTTCTTGATCTCTTGGGCAGCATAAAGATCGTGACCGCCAAGCGGGATATCGTGGTTCGTTCCCATCAGCAGGTGAAGAATGTCGATGTAATCCTCACGCGTCTGCGGCCCGTCCACGAGAAAACGCGCACCGGCCCTTTGACGCAGCGCATCATCGACATTCTCGGGGTAGTTCGAAAACATGCCAAACGTGCAGTTCCCACGCACAACCGTGTTGGCTCCGGCGAAGGCCTCCATGAACACGGCCGTAACCTCCTGCTGCCCCGCGCTTGATTGCCGGTCGCCGCGTTTGCCCGCGATCTGGTCGATGTCGTCGATTGTGCCGAAGCCGATAACATGGGGGTCGATCACGTTTTGAATGAACGCCTTGGCATTCTGGCCCGATTTGCCCTGATAGCTGTCAATATTGTCGATGCCAAAGTTCTGATACCGAAATGGGTAGTCCGCGATCTGGCAATAGTCGTGGATCAGCCCCGCCATCATCTGTATGAGTGTCGTCTTGCCCGTGCCAGGTGCGCCGTCTCCCATAAAGGTGAAGATAAACCCGCCGAGTTCCGCGAACGGGTTAAGACGGCGGTCAAAGTCATAGGCCATCAACATCTTGGCCAGCTTCATTGCCTGATATTTGGCGATGTGGTTGCCAACGACCTCGTTCGGTTTCTTGAACGTCATGGTCAACGTGCTGCCCCGCGCCTTAGTGGCCGGGTTAAAGCCGTCGACGCTAAAATCATCGGCCTCGACCCGCCACGTCGCCGCTGTAAAAGGCCCCAGTCGCGGCATGGTCTGCGCGCGCAGGGCAACCTTTTCCATCAGGCTCTCTGCAAAGGCACTGACCGTGGCGACAAGGCGTGCGTCATCTTGGACATGTGCCGCGATGTCCTGATCGAGTTCCCAGAGCGCGCCATGCAGCGCGGTTTGCCCGTTGTCGGTCAGCACCTCTTCAACATCGCCGATCTCAACTGTGACCTCGGTCTGGTGAGGACCCAGCAGGAAAGCGGTCGCGTTGGCGAACACATGGAGCGTGATAAGCGACTCCGCCGCCAGAAGCTCGGCGAACTCGGTCTTGCGGTTGGGGGGCAACGCGCCCTCAAGGTTGGCCCGTTTGAGATCGGCAAGGCCGGACACATCCGCGTAGTTCTCGGAAACGGCCAGCGAGATCGAGATCGCCCGTCGAAGAACGTTCAGCACGGTTGCCTGCAAGGGCGATATCAGGGCCTCGTCATCATCGGCGCCCTCAATCGTGGCCATAAGTTGCACGGCGCCCGCTGGTGCCGACCGACGTGTCACAAGGCCGGGCGTGGTTGAACGAAACCGGCGCCGCGTGCCGATCCCGGCGCTGCGCTCGACCTGCGGCACATCGACCGCCTTTCCAATCCGAGGCGCGTGGTCGAACCCTTCGAGCATGGCAAAGGCCATCGGATAATGCGCCCGTATTTCCTCTTCGCGCAGTTCCATCTGATCGGAGGTCTGGGTCATCTTCGGCCTTTCATTGCTCCAGAAATACTGCCGCCGGAGGCATGGAATCTAATATCTCAACACGCGCCCTTGCGGGCTTACAACGAATTTCTTGACTGAACCGAAGCCTGGCGGGTTCAGTTCCTCCAACGCCTGAAAAGGGCGCTGCGGCAGTACGATGCTGCGCTCCATCCTGGTATTGCCCATCTCGGCGCCGCGGCCGGAAAAAGGGTCGAGGGCAAAAACCTCACGCTCGACGCTCGAAAACCACCCCTGCCGATCTTCGATCACTTTTTCCGATTGCAGATCCTCTTCGGTCCAGACCAGCGCCCAATCCTGACCCTTGGGCGCCATCGCCTTGTCTAGTACCTGGCTCAGCGGCCCGGGTTGTTTGGTAAAGGCATCCGAATACATCGGCCCTACATGAAACCGGCGCAGACGCTTGGGGTGCAGATCGTCAAAATCGGTATCGAAGCCTGTGGCGATGGTCACCAGCTTCAGGCCGCCGAGGGCCTGCGCCATCAGATGGGCCTGCACCTCGGGCCAGCGCCGCTGATCCTTGGGCAGGGCGGTGCGACCGCTGTCCTCGACATCCATCAGATAGATGATGGGTAGGTTGAACTCGCTGTCATAGACGGCCCAGTGGACCAAAAACTGGCGACGGTCCTTACTGATGTTTCCTATCCACTGGATCTCAGGGTCATTCTGAGCCCAGAACAGATCGCCCTTCTTAAGCTCCTGATAATACAGCCGTTGCGATAAGGCGAATTGCAGTTTGGTCGGAACAGTTCGTTCGCCCAATATGACTTCGATCATCTCTTTTTTAAGATCGGCCACAGAGGGTAGGTTGCTCAGATGACGATCCGCCTGCTGGGCGTCATTGGCCATTGTCAGGATTTCCTGCGCAGCCGGAAATCCGCTGTAATGCGCATCAATGGCGAGGGAGCCAAAGAAGCGGCCCGTGTCGCGGCCGGTCAGGAGGTATTTGAACCCAAGGGCCTGAAAGGTAAAATTGAGCGCGATCAGGTAGCGGGTGAGAGCCTTGACCTCATCGCGGCTTATCTGGCCCTCCACCTCCATCACCCCGGCCACGCGGCGCATGTGCATCGTGATCGCCTCGAATTTGTGGAAGTAGCGGCGTGACGCGAAGGTGTCGGTTAGGCCGGAGAGGGACTTGTTTTCGCTCATCGCCTTAATTCGTCACAGTCGAGATCCATTTGGAGCCAAGCCTCAATCTTCTGATGCCAACCTACCAGTGTGGGATCATTCCGACCCAAAAGGCCAAACACCTCAATCGCGCCAACCGGATGCACAAGCACAGGAGCAACTAACAACACCATGAGCGCTGGTATTTGGTTGCTGATCAATCCCGTCGCAAGAAAGAAGCCGGTCACGACAGCAAGCGTTCCCCAAGATCGGACCTTGACCCACCGAGGCCTAAAGTACGGGTACAGTTCACTGACGCTCTTGACACGGAGCGGAGGAGGACGTTTGCCCCACCACATCCCTATGCCCCATACGCATTGCTATCGTGTTTCTCGACGATCGCGGCAAACCGGCGGGCGAAGCGTTCGTCGGCCTTGGCCTTCGCTTCTAGCACTTCGCGGGCGAATACCATCTGGTCTTCGTGTGCTTCCATCATGTCGGCCATCTTCTGGTTCGTTGCCGTCCCGATGGCGGCCATCGCTGTTTGCGCTTCTTGGTCCGTCTGCACCCCGATTTCGTTGATCCGGTGTGCCACGTCCTGCTGCTGGGCGGTTTTCAATGACTTGGTCAGCGCGTCATAGAGCACCACGCGCTGCCTGGTGTCCGTCTGCAGCTTGTTGATCAGCACCATCTGCGTCGCGGCCTGGTTTTGGAGACTGTCGACCCAAGTTTTGCCCTTTTCGATATAGCGCTCCAAGGTCTGTGATTTAGCCAGCTTTACCTGCTCTTCCTGCACCATCTCGTTGTACTGGCTGTTCAACTCAGCGAGTTGCGTTTCCAGCGCGGTGCGGGCGGCGGCATCGGTTTCGGAGGCGATCTGATTTTCAAGAGTTATGATCTTGGGATCCATGGCCTGGATCTGGCCCTTCAGATCCTCCAGCTCCTTGACCGTGAATTCGCGCTCATCCAGCGTATCGGTCAGGTTGCTTTCGACCTTTGACTTCTGCTCTTCCAACATCGAAAGCTGGCCTTCGAGAAGTTGGACGATCACGTCGGATTTTGAGATCAGGTCCTGCAGTTTATCGTCGATGGTGGCCGCGCGGATCCTTTCCTGCCGCATGGATTCCGCCTTGGCGCGGGCAAAGATGCCGACAAAACTCTCCCACCCTGTCTTGTTCCGCATCTCGTCAAAGTCTTTGGAAAAGGCTGATGTCACGTCATCGAGGCCCATGATCAATTCGGCGATATTGGCGTTCATCACGTCGGTATGGGCATGAACATCGTCGAGCGTCGCGTTTTCGATGTCGATCATCGCATCGTCGCCGGTTTTCATCTTCTGGCGTGCGGTTTCGATCCGGCCCGTCAATTCGGCGATTTTGGCCTGAGCCTCCGCAACCTGTTCCTGGGACTCCCGTACCTGGGCGTTGAAATCGGCCATCTAATCTCCCCTCATCGCAATCTCTTGGTCTTCATATGGTAATGTAAAAACAATTTACATCCCCATCAGCTGTCTCCGTGGCGGTCACCGTGGCAAAATGACCACAAAAACGAAACCCTCTTTGCGCCTCTCATTTGACCGCCGATTCTATCAAGGATTTGACCATTTCGCTGTTGGAATCGGCGAGATCATCAATAATGTCAAAGTGGTGCCGGTTCGGCACAACGACCTGTTTGCATTGCCACGCGTCGCCCAGCCACATGGCCTGATCGAGGAATGCGGGCCGCTCATCGGCTCCGACCCAGACAGTTGCGGGAATCACGGGAACCGGTTGCAGCATCGGGCTCTCGGCGCGGGCCATATCTTTGTCCATGCGAAAGGCGTCGTTCATCTGAGTGTGGATCAGCGGCTCGAGATCGGCCAAAGGGGAAATCGGTGCGACGTGAATGACACGGTCCATGACGCTTTGCGACAGCATACCCGGTGCCATCATGCGGGATACAAGATGCCCACCAGCCGAATGGCCAGACAGCGCGATAGGCCCTTCCGTCTCGTCGGCGATCTGCATCACCGCTTGGGCGATCTGTTGAGTGATACAAGAGATCCTGACATCAGGACAGAGATCGTATGACGGCATGGCGACCGCCCAACCGCGTTCCAACGCGCCGCTCGCGAAATGGGACCAATACGACCTGTCAAAGCGCAGCCAGTACCCCCCATGAACGAAAATTAGGATTCCCTCCGGTTTCCCCACTGGGAGAAAGTGGTCAAAAGCCTGCCGATCTGACGGGCCGTAGCTGATCGCGAGGTTAGCCCGAGACCCTAATTTAGATCGAAAACGCTCGGCCGTGTCGGCCAAACCATTAAGAATGTCGTCTGCCCCCGGAATGTACGGCGCATTGGCATAGGCATCGTCGTAGTCCATCTACTTCCTTTTCCAAGCTGGGGAACTGGACAACAGTCCGCTTTGTTGCTCTGTCAGTCATACACGCGAGGGGAGGGTGCGCCATGCTGGACCAGACGACAAATCTAAAATCTTTGCTCAAGGATCCTACGCTGCTTGAGACGCGTGGTTACGTGAACGGAAGCTGGGTGGACGGCGAAGGTTCCTATGATGTTGTTAACCCCGCGCGCGGCGACGTGGTGGCAGAGGTTGCCGATCTTTCCCGATCGCAAGTGGCGGAAGCTATCGCGGCAGCAGAGCTGGCTCAGAAAAGCTGGGCCGCTCTTGCCGCGAAGGAACGGTCCGGGTTTTTGCGCCGTTGGTTCGAATTGATGATCGAGAACGCGGAAGATCTTGCAACGATCCTGACAGTTGAGCAGGGCAAGCCCCTGGCTGAGGCCAAGGGTGAGATTGTTTACGGCGCCTCGTTCATCGAGTTCTTCGCCGAAGAGGCCAAGAGGATTTACGGCGAGACGATACCGGGTCACCAGCCTGACAAACGGATCACGGTCATCAAGCAACCCATCGGCGTCGTGGCATCCATCACACCATGGAATTTTCCGAATGCGATGATCACGCGCAAAGCTGGTCCCGCGCTTGCCGCCGGGTGCAGCTTTGTATCCAGACCGGCCGAAGACACCCCGCTCAGTGCAATCGTTCTGGCCGTTTTGGCTGATCGGGCGGGTATCCCGGCCGGTGTCTTCAACGTGGTGCCGTCGATGGCTGCGTCCGAGATTGGCAAGGAGTTCTGCGAGAACCCACGGGTGCGGAAACTAACCTTTACAGGATCGACAGAAGTAGGCCGGATCCTTTTGAAACAAGCTGCCGATCAGGTCATGAAATGCTCGATGGAGTTGGGTGGCAACGCGCCCTTCATCGTCTTCGATGATGCCGACATTGATGCTGCCGTGGATGGCGCGATCGCCTGCAAGTTCCGCAACAACGGGCAGACCTGTGTCTGCGCCAATCGCATCTATGTTCAGGCCGGTGTCTATGATGCTTTTGCAGCCAAGCTTTCCGAACGGGTGAGCGCGATGAAGGTTGGCGACGGGTTGGAGGATGGGACGGACCTTGGGCCCCTTATCAATGCCGACGCGGTTGCAAAGGTCGACGAGCATATCGCGGATGCGAAATCAAAAGGTGGCTCCGTCTTGCTGGATATTGACGCCGCTGCGAAGGCTGGCAACTTCTACCCACCCGCCATTCTGACCGACATTACGCAATCGATGAAAGTTGCGCATGAAGAGACGTTTGGCCCCCTCGCCCCCCTCTTCAAGTTCGAGAATGAGGACGAAGTGATCGCGATGGCAAACGACACGATTTTCGGGCTAGCCAGCTATTTCTATGCCAAGGATCTTAGCCGCGTCTACAAGGTCGCAGAGGCACTCGAATACGGGATAGTCGGCGTGAACACCGGTATCATCTCGACCGAGGTTGCCCCCTTTGGCGGTGTCAAGCAGTCAGGGCTTGGTCGCGAAGGATCGCATCACGGGATCGAAGAGTTTCTGGAAATGAAATACATCTGCATGAGTGTTTGATGTTCAACCTGTCTGAACTCGAAGAGGCGACGGCGTTCGTCCATTCAAAGATGACGCCAACTGCGCAACATGTCTGGCCGTTGCTTTCCGCGGCGATCGGAAGCGAGGTTTGGGTCAAACACGAAAATCATACGCCCACTGGCGCTTTCAAGGTACGAGGCGCCTACACCTTCATGGATTGGCTGACCCGGGCGCATCTGGATGTGCCCGGAATCTGTACCGCCACGCGAGGCAACCACGGTCAGGGTCAGGCAATGGCTGCCACACGCGCCGGACTGATCGCCAAGGTCTATGTCCCGCGTGGCAATTCGACCGAAAAGAACGCAGCGATGAAAGCGTTCGGGGCCGATCTGATCGAATTCGGCGACGACTTCGATGTCGCGCGGCAAGAAGCCATCCGTGTTGCGGAAGAAGAGGGTCTTTTTCTCGTTCCGCCCTTTCACCGCGAGTTAGTTCGGGGCGTGGCGACTTACGCATACGAGTTGTTCAGGGCTGCGCCAGATCTCGATACGGTATATGTACCTATTGGTTGTGGCTCGGGCATTTGCGGGACGATCATCGCGCGTGACGCTCTGGGGCTGAAGACCAAGATCGTCGGCGTCGTTTCCGATCAGGCCCAAACGGCCAAGCTGTCCGCCGAGGCCGGGCAGCTCGTCGAAACCAACTCGGCCGATACCTTCGCGGATGGCATGGCTGTGCGCATGCCGGTGCAAGAGGCGCTGGACATTTATGCCAAGGGCGCGGAGCGGATCATCACCGTTAGCGACGACGAGGTGGCTGAGGCTGTGCGGCTTTACTTCCGCCTGACCCACAACGTCGCCGAAGGGGCAGGGGCCGCGCCGCTTGCCGCCTTGATGCAGGAACGGGCACAGATGGCCGGCAAAAAGGCGGGTGTGATCCTGTGCGGCGGCAACATCGATACCGACAAGTTTCTCACTGTGCTTTCCGGGCAGACACCAGCGCCCTGAATTTTAGAAAAGTGAAATAAAAACGTCACCGAAACGTTACGCATGGCCTGCACCCCGCTTCGCATAGGAATAGGGGAGCAATCCATGAAAAAGCATCTCATGTCGATGACCTCGGCGTTTGCCCTGGTCGCGGGATCCGCCATGGCCGGAGGTCATGCGGAGAAGAACTTTAACCGTATCGCGTCATTCCCGGTCGTGACAAACATGGCCGAGGGCGAAGACACCAGCCGCGAAACATCACCTGAAATCATCGATGTTACCGCAGACGGCATGACTCTGGTTTACACCGACAGCCCGCTTGAGGCGCTTGGGCGCGTCGACATCACGGATCCCGCAAACCCGGCCCCGTTGGGCAACATCGCGTTGGACGGCGAGCCAACGAGCGTCGTGGTCCTGAACAACTTTGCGACCGTCGGCGTTAATACTTCCGAAAGCTATACGGAACCCTCGGGATACGTGGCTACATACAACGTGACCAATGGGACCGAGACGGACCGCTGCGCCCTGCCTGGCCAGCCCGACAGCCTTGCCAAGGCGCCGGATGGCAGCTTTATCTCAATCGCGATCGAGAACGAGCGCGATGAGGATTTGAATGATGGCCTGATCCCGCAATTGCCTGCGGGCAGCCTCGTAATGATCGGCATGACACCCGAGGGCCTGTTGAATTGCGACACGCTCGTTGAGGCCGATCTGACGGGTTTGGCAGATGTGGCGCCCTCCGATCCAGAACCGGAATACGTATCGATCAACGCCTTGGGCGAGACGGTCGTGACGCTGCAGGAAAACAACCACATGATCGTGGTGGCGCGCGACGGTTCGATCGTCTCCCACTTTTCGGCCGGGGCCGTCGACCTCGAAGGGATCGACGCAACGGATGAACGCGGCGCGATGATCTTTACCGAAAGCCAGCCCAGTCGTCTGCGTGAACCAGACGCCGTCACCTGGATCGATGATCAGCACTTTGCTACAGCCAACGAAGGCGACTATGAAGGCGGGTCGCGTGGCTGGACGATCTTCAACAAGGATGGCTCGGTCGTCTACGAAAGTGGCGTTTCGTTCGAACACGCCATGATCCAGATCGGTCATTATCCCGACAAGCGGTCAGACAGCAAAGGTGTTGAGCCCGAGAGCGTGACGGCGGCCACCTTTGATGGAACTCCGTTCGTGTTTGTCGGGTCCGAGCGCGGTTCGATCGTTGGTGTTTACGACATCACCGATCCGACCAAGCCGGTTCTGAAGCAGATGCTTCCGTCAGGTATTGGGCCAGAGGGCTACGTTACCGTTCCTGATCGCAATCTGCTGGTTTCAGCCAACGAGGTCGACGGGCTCGAAGACGGCGCAGCGCGCGCGCACGTCATGATCTTCGAATACGCGGAAGGCGATGCGGTCTATCCGCATCTCACCAGCGCGGGCATGGATGAACTGATCGGCTGGGGCGCGATTTCGGGCATGGCCACGGATGCCGAGGGCATGATCTATGCCGTCAGCGACAGCTTCTACGGCTACCAGCCCCGGATCTTTAAGATCGACCCAAGCCAGACACCCGCACAGATCGTTGAGGCCATCGACGTGACACGCGCGGGCCGCCCGGCACAAAAGCTTGATATGGAAGGCATCGTCGTTGATGGTGACGCATTCTGGATCGCATCGGAAGGTCGGACTGACCGCGTCATCCCGCATGCGATCTACAAGGTCGAAGCCGACGGCAGCATCGACGAAGAGATCGGGCTGCCAGCAAAGTTGATGGCGGTCGAGCGTCGTTTTGGTTTCGAAGGTATCACCAAGGTTGGTGATACGCTTTGGATGGCGGTGCAGCGTGAATGGAAGGACGATCCCAAAAACCACGTCAAGCTCGTTGCCTACAACACCGAGACCGAGGAATGGGGTGCGGTGCACTATCCGAAAGCCGAGCCTGAAAAAGGTTGGGTGGGTTTGTCCGAGATCACAGCCCATGGCGATTATGTCTATATCGTTGAGCGCGACAACCAGCACGGGATCGAAGCGGTGACGAAAAAGGTCTACCGTGTTCCACTGTCGCAGATGGTCCCGTCAGCTCTTGGTGGTGATCTGCCCGTCGTCGAAAAAGAATTGGTGCGCGATCTGATCCCCGATCTGACCTCGACGGGCGGCTTTGTCCTCGACAAGGTCGAAGGGTTGGCCATCACACCTGATGGAACGGCGTGGATTTCGACTGACAACGACGGCGTCGACGACCATTCTGGCGAGACGATGTTCTTCTCGATCGGGCAGATGTAATCGATTCAGCGTCGTCCAATCATGGGCGGCGCTTTTTTGTACCTTCGGGCTGGTCCCGGGCCTATTGTCCGTCGACTTGTTGAACCGAGGGTGCGCCACTGACCGACCTTCATGATATGATCAACCGCTATGCCCAGCCAGGGCGGGTTGTGTGGATCGGCCTTCGACCGGCGCGGCGGTCAGCCATGGTTCCGGTCGATGCGGCTTCGATGATGACCGATGGTCTTGATGGTGACCGGTCGCGTGCCGGAAAGCGTGCCGTGACCCTTGTTCAGTGGGAGTATTTGGCGGCGATCGGCGCCTATCTGGGCCGCGAAGCTGTCATGCCAGAGATCCTGCGCCGCAACCTGGTCATCTCAGATATCAATCTGGCGTCGCTGAAGGGTCGCGCAATACAGGTTGGGCAAGCCAAGCTGCGCTTGACAGCCGTCTGTGCCCCGTGCAGCCGGATGGAAGAGGCACTCGGCCCCGGTGGCTATGCAGCGGTGCGCGGACATGGAGGGTGGTGTGCCGAAGTATTGGAGTCCGGCCCTGTTAGCCTGCACGATCCCGTGACACCGATTGATTGACAATCTGGTTCCCGCTCTCTCAATGCAAGACCATGAAGACCGTCTTCCCTTTTGCCCGTGCGGGTCAGACCATCGGCCTTTTGGGTGGTTCTTTCGATCCGGCACATCCGGGTCACGCGCATATTACGCGCGAGGCGCTGAAACGCTTTGGATTGGGAAGAGTCTGGTGGTTGGTGTCTCCGGGCAACCCGCTAAAGTCACGGGGTCCGGCCCCGCTAGACGAACGCGTCGCTCGGGCGCGGATGATAATGCGCGACCCGAGGGTGACAGTCACGGATATCGAGGGGCATCTTGGCACCCGCTATACCGCCCAAACGCTCGCCGAGCTCAAGGCCCGTTATCCAGGCGTCCGGTTCGTGTGGCTGATGGGTGCCGATAATCTGGCCAGCTTCCACCTCTGGCAGGACTGGCAGTGGATCATGGAAAGCGCTCCCGTCGGAGTTCTCGCGCGCCCTGGAATGCGCATTTCCGCACGGATGAGCAGGGCGGCCCGGCTTTATGCGCACTACCGGATTGGCGGGCGCGCGTCACATCTGCTTGCACGCGCCGAGGCGCCAGCATGGTGTTTCGTGAACGTACCGATGGTTGCACACTCCTCAACCGCCATTCGTGCTTCCGGGGCGTGGTAGCCAGCAAGCCCAACGGATTGTGAGCATTGGACGGTTGTCTGGAAATCCACCCTGGGTTTAGATGCCACCATGCTGCCGCGTTTTTCAAGACGGTCATTTTTGGGTTTTGCATTGGGCGGAGCGGCGACAGCCGCTGGAGCCGGCGATCTGTCGGTTTCGCTGCGCCCCCAGCTGCGACCGGGTGAGCTCTACAAAAAGGCGATCGCCGGGGCCGATGCGATCATTGCGAAGGCGCGTTTGACCGGTCATGTCTGCTATGCCGTTGCTGATCTCGAGACGGGCGAAATCCGCGAGGGCGGCAATTCCGATCTGGGCACCGCACCTGCCAGCGTGGCGAAGGCGATCACAGCGCTCTACTCCATCGACGTACTGGGTGCTGAGTATCGTTTTGAGACGCGGGTTTTGGCGCGCGGAACGATCAGCGGCGGGATTCTTGATGGCGATCTGATCCTTGTGGGCGGCGGCGATCCAACTCTCGATACCGATGATCTGGCCGAACTAGCATCCGCCTTGAAAGACGCCGGCCTGCGAGAGGTTCGGGGCCGTTTTCTGGTTGCGGATGGTATCAATCCGCGGATCCACTCGATCGACCGTGGCCAGCCTGACCATGTCGGCTACAGCCCCGCCGTTGCGGGCATCGCTCTGAATTTCAACCGCGTGCATTTCGGCTGGGAACGGCAGGGCAAAGGATATGCGGTCAGCATGGACGCCCGTACCGCGCGGTATAGGCCGGAGGTCAGCGTGGCCCGCATGCGGGTCGAAGACAGATCCGCGCCCATCTACACCTACACAAAGGGGCGGGATCGGGACGATTGGACCGTTGCAAAGCGGGCCCTCGGCAGTGGCGGGGCCCGATGGCTGCCCGTGCGTAACCCGGCGCTTTATGCCGGAGACGTGTTTCAGACCCTTGTCCGGTCACACGGCATCGTTCTGAAGAGGCCGGTCGCGATGCGCGGGATGCCGGGAGGTGCCGTGGTTGCCACACACCAGAGCGCGCCGCTGATCGAAATCCTGCAGGGTATGTTGCGATATTCCACCAACATCACGGCCGAGATGGTTGGTCTTGCTGCCAGCCGGAAGCGGCGTGGGTTGGTGTCATCACTCGAAGCATCGGCAAACGAGATGAACCTCTGGGCTGCCCAGAAGCTTGGCGTTGAAGGCCTTGCGCTTGTCGATCATTCGGGACTGGGAAGTGATAGCCGGATGACAGCGTCTTCCATGGTCCGCGCCTTGGTCCGCGCTCACCAGGATGGCGCGCTGCGTCCAATCCTACGCGAGGTTACCATGCGGGACGGGCAGGGCCGGCCCGACAAATCGCACCCGATCAGGGTGCGCGCAAAAACGGGAACACTGAACTTTGTTTCAGGCCTTGCGGGATACATGACTCCGGGCAAGGGTCCGGAAATGGCGTTCGCGATTTTTGCTGCGGACGAGGCCATTCGCGCGCGGATAAGCAGAGCAGAAAGGGAACGCCCGCCGGGTGCCAGAGGCTGGAACCGGAAGGCACGAGCACTGCAGCAGGCTCTGATAGAAAGGTGGGGAGCAGTATACGGTTCGTGACTTGGGCGCGATTTGCGCTAGCTCGCCAGCGAAAGGAGGATCCGAACATGCGCGCTGTCATTCTCTCAATCATTCTGGCTATCGGGCTTATTCGGCCTGCGATCGCCCAGGGCAACGAAATCGAAGGGGTGATTTCAAGCCAGATCGAGGCCTTCAAAGCGGACGATTTCGCAAAAGCATTCTCTTTTGCGAGCCCGGGCATTCAGGGAATATTCCGAACGCCCGAGAACTTTGGCCGCATGGTCGCCCAAGGGTACCCGATGGTTTGGCGCCCCGCCGAGGTCCAGTATCTCGACCTCAGCGACCAGGCCGGGAATCTGCGGCAGACCGTTCAGATCACCGACGCGCAAGGACAGGTCTACCTTTTGGCCTATTACATGATCGAGACCCGTGATGGCTGGAAGATCAATGGCGTGCAGATCCTCCAAGCCCCCGGCGTGGCGGCCTGACAGACGCGCTGTCGTTAGCCGATCAGCAAGATATCCGATCCGCCAGCACTGCGCCGGAGTTCGTGCACATCTGCCAGGTCAGGGTCTTTCGCCCATGCCTCGGCCGATGACTTGTCCGGAAAGCTGAGAAGTGCGGCGACGTTTGGCGTGTCAGGTGTGCCATCAAGAATTGTGAGTTCACTGCTGGCCGTCTCAACCTTGCCCCCATGTTTCGCCAGTGCCGCGCCAGCGACTTCGCGGTATTCCTCAAGTGCTTGAGGGTTGGACACGGTCAGTTTTGCAAATGCATAGATCATTTTTGTCGTCTCCGATTGTGAGGGTTCGACAATAGGCATTGCCTCATCCTGCGGAAACGCGTGCATTTGCATGCATGACATGCGAATACGCTTGTATGGATGTGCCATGGGATGATTTGCGCACCGTCTTGGCGGTTGTTCGCCACGGGACTTTGGCCGGTGCTGCGGGCGAACTGGATCTTAATTACACGACGGTGGCGAGGCGGATCCGCCGGGCTGAAGAAGCGCTTGGTCAAACGCTCTTTGAACGCCTTCCCGAAGGGTATCGCGCCAATGATGCCGCCACGCTGATTGCTGAGCATGCCGCAGAGATGGAGGCCAGCCAGCATGGATTGCTGCGCCGCCTCCATAGTGTTGCACCAGAGCTTTCCGGCACTTTGACGCTTACCGCACCGCAACTGTTCATCGCGCACTTTCTTGCGCCAATGCTCGATCGGTTCGACCGCGATTATCCCCAGATCGACCTGAGAATCCGCGCCTCCAACGAAATTCTCGATCTGACGCGGCGCGAGGCCGATCTGGCCATTCGCATCAGCCGTAGTCCGGGCGACACGCTCAAGGGGCTCCGATTGCTTGAACAGCATACGGCGAGCTTTGCGTCCCGATCTTGGGCGGAACAGATCGCGGTGGATCCCGATGGCATGATCGACTGGATCATTTTTGATGGCTACTCGGACGTGCCGAAAGGCATCGACCCCATCTACCCTAACAACCGCGTCAGGTTCAGAATGAATGACATGGTGGCCATGTCGGGTGCGGCACAGGCGGGGCTTGGGGTTGTGCGGATGCCGATGTTCCTGGGGCGATCGCTTCCCGGTCTGGAACAGGTTCCGCTGCTGTCGCCTCAGCCCTATGCCGATGTTTGGATCCTGGCACATCCCGACGTTTGGCCATCGGCGCGCGTCAAGGCCTTCAGCGACGTTCTTGTTTCGTATTGTCGGGCAAGACGCGATAACTTCGTCGCCTGAATTTTGCGGGGACTGTCGGTCGGCTTGTTTGCAATTGAGAAGGCCCGGAGAGGACGCCCCGGGCCGACGTTTGAACGATCAGTTGACGGCCTTCGCCTCAACAACGTCCTTTTCGAGGGCTTTCTGGCTCGCGATTTCGATCCGGCGCGGTTTCAGCGCTTCGGGCACTTCGCGGACAAGATCGATATGCAGCATGCCGTCCACGTGGCTCGCACCTGTCACGACGACATGGTCTGCGAGGTGGAACCGGCGTTCGAAGGCACGAGTGGCAATGCCGCGGTGAAGGTATTTCTTGCCTTCGTCTTCTGCCTTTTTAGCCGACACGATCAGGGCATTTTCCTTAACCTCTACCGACAGGTCCGCATCCGAAAACCCGGCAACGGCAACCGAGATACGGTACGTATCATCGTCGGTTTTTTCGATGTTGTATGGTGGGTAGGTCGCCGTGGAGGTGTCGTTGGTAAGAACACGATCCATAAGGTCAGCGACTTGGTCAAAGCCAACGGTCGCACGATAAAGAGGTGCAAAATCAAAGCTACGCATCATGTGATCCTCATGTTTGAGCGATTTCGATCTGGACCTTCCATCATCAGACAGGCCCGTTCTTCGTCATGCCGCGGCCCCGGTTGGGCACCGCAACGCTCAAGATGTGGGGATGAATTTTCGGCGGTTCAAGAGCCTGGGCGGACGAACTTGGCGCCGGTGTTGCGCTTGCCTGAACCAACCTGGATCCGGCGTACCTGCGCCTTGGGTGGCGCCACACCGATCCGCAGTTCGCGACGCAACTCCGCCACCCGATCGGTCAGACGCATTCCGACCGATCGGTTGATCGAATTCCCTTCGGACGAGCCTGAGATTACCGAAATGATCTGTCCCCGCCCGTTGAGATGCGAAAAGACCGGCGAACCCGAAGAACCGAATGTAACGTCGCAGTCAAAGACAAGAACGTCACCACGAACCGCGTTCAGCTGACATTCGTCCTGACGGGATTGGACGTTGGCTCGACCCCGCCCGTACGATACGACGCTGACGGGCCCGGGTTCGATCCGCTCCTGATGAAGGCGGAACGGCGCGACCTCATGGCTTGGGATCGGCTGATCAAGTCGGATTAACCCGACATCATAGGTGATATTGCGCTGATTCAGCGGTCCGACCGGATTAAAGTTGGGATGCGCCACAAACGCCGCTGCCTTCTGGGTGCGATACGTCTGGCCATTGCGCAGGCCTGCGCGAAAGAGCACCTCTTCAGGCCTAAAAAGCTCCTTTGTACCGTCCTTGTAGAGACAATGCGCGGCGGTCAGCACAAGATCCGGGGCGATCAGCGTTCCCGAGCAGATCGCGTTTCGGCCAAGATCGATGCGCCCGACCGCCCGCCAAGGCCATGCCTCGTTATCGCTTTCGAGACGGCGTAGATCGGTTGTTTCGGCGCTGGCTGACGCAGCCAGCCAAACAGCAATAGCAGCACTGAATATCCTTTTCATGGTCTTACGAATTTTGCTCCTGTGGCGTTTCGAGCGCCCCCACGCTGGAGTTCATCGGAGCCGATCCCGACCGTCTGGAACACCTCGCGTTCCGCGGACAGGGTCGCCCGGAGCAATTTGAGCGGCACGCTGAGAGACGTGCCAAGCGATACGTTCTCTCCGTCCATTTCGGCCTTGGCTGAGATGACTGATACGATCTGGGCGTCGCCATCGACAAAGGAAAAGATAGGCGCGCCCGAACTGCCGAAATCCACGCTGCACGAGGTCACCAGCATGCCGTCCTTTTCGGCCAGAACCGTACAGACTTCCTGAAGCGACGGGGCCTCTGACCGGTCTTTAGCATAGCTTACAACCCCGATCCGTTCACCTTGAACGGGTTCGTCGGCTGTTGTGAACGGCACGATCTGTGAGTTGCGGATGGGCCGGTCCAGTTGCAGCAGGGCAAGATCGCGGCTGACCCGACCCGATGTCAGGTCGCTGCTATAGTCGAAGCCGGGATGCACGATGGCCCGATGGACATCGCGATGAGCGGATGCACGCCCGTCACGCCATCCGGCCAGGAACTTGACCTTGGACGCGTCAAAACGCTTCCCGGTTTCGCGATCATAAAGGCAATGCGCCGCTGTCAACACGAGGTCCGGAGCAATTAGGGCAGCGGTGCAGAACCCTTCGCCATCGATGTCGAGCCGCCCGACGGCCTCCCACGGAGTCGTCAATACGCCGCTATCGACGCGTCGCAAACGCGCATCCTGAGCAAATGCAGTTGATGTCACCACCACTGCCATGAGTGAGAGAGACATCCAGCGCCGCACCAAATCATCTCCAAAGCGTGATCGGACCTCAGCTAGGATCGAAAGGCGGCGAAATTAGGGCGGATTTTGTGGGCTTTCTTAGATTGTCTACAAATTACCCGCCTGGGTCGAATTTCGGAGGTGTTGGCCCGCCCGTTGCCCAATCCAGCAATTCCACGGTGTGAACCATCGGGATCTCGGTGCCCGACCCGATTTGCATCATGCAACCGATGTTGCCTGCCGCGATCACGTCCGGTTCTTTGGCTTCCAGTGTTGTTACCTTGCGGGCCTTCAGTTGAGCCGAGATTTCCGGTTGCATCAGGTTGTAGGTTCCGGCGGACCCGCAGCACAGGTGGCTATCGGCCGGTTCGACAACGGTGAATCCGGCCCTCTTCAAGAGGTCCTTGGGATGCGATTTGATTTGCTGCCCATGTTGCAATGAACACGCCGCATGGTAGGCGACTTTAATCCCCTCGGCAGATCGGGTCACATGCTCTGGCTTAACGAGTTCTGCCAGCACCTCGCTTATGTCCTTTGCTATGGCGCCGACCACCGCGGCATCATCTGCCAGCGGGTCATTGCGGAACATGTGGCCATAATCCTTGACGGTCGTTCCGCAGCCGGACGTGTTGATGACTATCGCGTCAAGGCCTTTTCCATCGATTTCCCGTTTCCATGCGCGGATGTTCGCAGCCGCCGATCGATGGCTTTCCGCCGTCTTTCCCATGTGATGCGTGAGCGCTCCACAGCAGCCTACCCCATCAGCGACGACCACTTCGGCACCAAGCCGTGTCAAAAGCCGGATCGTTGCGTCGTTGATATCGGTATTCAGGGCCTTCTGTGCGCAACCCGTCATCAGTGCGACCCTCAGCTTTTTCTGGCTTGTCGCAGAAAAGGTCTGGGGGTCATCGTTGCGGCTGACCGGAGGGACCTGTCGGGGCGCCATGTCGAGCATAGCGCGCAACCGGGCGTCTGGAATCAATCGTCGAAATGGCTTGCCGATCTTCGCACCCAGTAAGGCCACCCGAAAACGCGTTGGATAGGGCAGGATGCGCGAAAGGATCCAGCGCAGGGCGCGGTCCGACCACGGTCTCTTGTACCGGTCTTCGATGTATTCCCGGGCATGATCGACAAGGTGCATATAGTGCACCCCCGAAGGACATGTTGTCATGCAGGCAAGACAGCTCAGGCATCTGTCGATGTGTTTGACCGTCTTTTCATCTGGCACACGCTCGTTTTCGAGCATATCCTTGATCAGATATATGCGGCCCCGGGGGCTGTCGAGTTCGTCACCCAAGACCTGATAGGTCGGGCAAGTCGCGGTGCAGAACCCGCAGTGGACGCAGTTGCGCAGGATCTCGTTCGAGCGGGCGATACCGGGGTCTTTTAGTTGTTCTGGTGTGAAAGTTGTCTGCATCAGTGCGCCAGAGATTGCGCGGCGGCAAAGCCAAACCACGGAACGGTTGTTGCAAGCGAACCGCCAACGCGGATGAGCTTGCGGTCTTTTGGAGACATCAGTTTGAGGCCCAGTACGGCCAAACCCGCGATCCATCCGGCCCAGAATAAGCTCAGGGCGCCAAGCGTGATTATGGCGTTGCTGGTGTATGCCGAAGACTGACCAAACCTGAGATAAAGACCAACGGAAGTGGCTACGACAGCTGTAGTTCCCAACACGCTTATGGATATCCGGCCGCGCAGCAGCCAAAGATAAATCAGCGGCCCGATCGCAAATGCCAACGCAAAAAGCAGGAGCCGCATCAGGCTGCCGCTCGCATCAAACCGGCGTTGAGGATGCTGCGGGGATCAAACCGCGCTCTCAAACCGTCGGACAATGCGGTCACCGCAGGCGGCTCCGGCTGAAACGTGCCAAAAGCGCTGTGTGTCGCCGCATCGGCACGAACAAGCGTTGCATGGCCACCGATGGCAGCCAAGGCGTTGCGCAGGTTCGTACCCGCGGGGCAAGCGACCCAGACTAGGCCGCCGCCCCAGTCGAAAAACCAGTCGGCATCCTCGGGCAAGGCAGCAACGACCGCGGCGCCGTCGCTAGGCCGAACGGAGACCCGCCATATATCCGAATTGGTTCCGACGAAGGGTTTCAGATCGCGCACGTTATTCCAGATGGCGTTGTCTGCCTGACCAATTTCGCCGAACGACCTAAGCAGGCCGGATAGTTGTTCCGTCCTGTAGGCCACCGAGTCGGCAAAGCCCTCGATGCGGACCAGCGTTTTCGCTTCGGCTGGTAGATGTGCAGCACCCGTAACGTCGAAAGGCGAACCAAGTGCGCGTGACATGGCGGCAATCGCGTCTGTCGGCGATAGACCATGCAGCGACAGTGTCGCCGCCGTTTCCGGTTTTGGCATGACCTTGAGGCCGACTTCCGAAAGAACACCAAGCGTGCCCCAACTCCCGGCCATCAGTTTGACGAGATCGTAGCCGGTCACGTTCTTCATCACGCGCCCGCCGTTCTTGACGACAGTCCCGGCTCCGTCGACAAAGCGCACGCCTAGCGCATAGTCCCGGCACGCGCCCGCTTGAATGCGGCGTGGCCCTGATGCGTTGGCGGCGACGATCCCACCAATCGTCGATTTGCCTTGTCGTCCAAGGACACTAGCCAGCCGTGGGGGCTCAAAAGCGAGACGCTGATTTTCAGCTTCGAGCGCGGCTTCGATTTCGTCGAGCGTCGTACCGGCCCGCGCAACCAGCGTCAGCGCCCCCGGTTCGTAAAGGGTGATGCCGCTCAAACCGCTTGTCTCAAGCGATGCCCCCCCGGCAGGTTTGAGCATGCGCGTGCCACCTCCAACAATGCTCAGGGGACCGTTTGCACCTTTTATCGCTGCGGCAAGCTCAGATTCGGTTGCTGGTTGCAGCATGGTCTATTCCGCAGCCAACAATGCCGAGCGGCGTGTGCCTGAGGTCTGCAATGGAAAGACCTTTGCGGCGTTCAGCAGCCATTTCCTGTCGAACACATCCTTCACCGCCATCTGTGCCTCAAGATCGGCATCGCTGTACTGCACTGTCATCAGATCCCGCTTCTCGATCCCGACGCCGTGTTCGCCTGTCAGACAACCGCCAACCTCGACGCATAGCTTCAGAATGTCGGCACCAAGCGCCTCGCACCGCTCCAGATCGCCCGTTTTGTTGGCGTCAAAAAGGATGAGCGGATGCATGTTTCCATCGCCAGCGTGGAAGACATTGCCGACGGCCAGGCCATACTCTTCGGACAACTCGCCGATGCGCCGCAGGACCTTGGGCAACTCTGAGACTGGGATGGTACCGTCTAGGCACATGTAGTCGTTGATCTGACCCATGGCGCCAAAGGCCGACTTGCGGCCCAGCCAGATCTTGGCGCTTTCGTCGGCGCTTTTGCTTTCGCGCAGCTCGATCGGGTCATGTTGGCGCGCGATGTCCTTGATCCGGTCCAGTTGATCATCGATTTCGCGGTCAGAGCCTTCAACCTCAACGATCAAGAGGGCATCGCAGTCTGGATATCCGGCATGAGCAAAGTTTTCGCATGCTCGAATGCACAGCCGGTCCATGAATTCGATCGCTACCGGCAGCACGCCCGCCTTTATGATGTCGGAGACGCAGGCGCCCGCCACCTCGGAGCTGTCGAAGGCCATGAGGATCGGGCGTGCGCCCTCGGGCTTGTGGAGGATGCGCAACGTCGCTTCGGTTACGATGCCCAACTGACCCTCGGATCCACAGATCAGACCCAGCAGATCGTAACCCGCAGCATCCAGATGGTCCCCGCCGATTTCCGTCACCGTACCGTCCATCTGAACCAGTGTGACCCCCAGCAGGTTGTTCGTCGTTACCCCATATTTGAGACAATGGGCCCCACCGGAATTCATCGCAATGTTGCCTGCGATGGCGCAGGCCAGTTGGCTGGAAGGATCAGGGGCATAAAAGTAGCCGTCAGCCTCAACAGCACCCGTGACGCTTAGATTGGTACGACCTGACTGAACGCGGATCGTCCGATTGGCATAGTCCGTTTCCAGAACTTCGTTCATTCGTGCGACGCCCAGCAACACGCAATCGGCCGTCGGCAACGCTCCACCGGCAAGCGACGTTCCCGATCCGCGCGGCACAACAGGCACATCCTCTTCGTAGCAAATCCGAAGCACTCCAGCGACCCCTGCTGTCGACGAGGGCAATACGGCCACCATCGGTGGGCATTTATACGCTGTCAGCGCATCACATTCGTAGGCTCGGGTTTCTGCAGGGTCGTGGATGATCGCTTCCATCGGAAGTACCTGAGAAAGACGTTCGATCACCCGCGGCTTTCTGGCGAGAACGGCAGCGCTTGGCGTTGGCATTTCCATGTGAAGCCCCCCATTGGTAAAAATATATTACCAATTTTGCTCAATCATGCAACCGTTAAACGGTCGCAGGCGAAACTTGCGAAATCGTGTATTTCGGAATGCCGCTTTGCAGATTAGATCAGAGGCATGATTAGACACTGCATCCTTTTTGCTGCGCTTGGGTGTGCGACCGCCAGTCTTGCCGAGCCGCCGGTGATTGAGGACGTGCGTGCAACAAAGACGGGCGACACATGGCGCTTCGATGTTACGGTCCGGCATCCCGATACGGGATGGGATCATTATGCCGATGGTTGGCGCGTGCTGGATATGGATGGAAATGAGCTGGGCATGCGGGTTCTTTATCACCCGCATGTAGACGAACAGCCTTTCACCCGTTCGCTCAGCGGTGTCTCGATCCCTGATGGCATGGTCCAGGTACAAGTCCAGGCGCGCGACCTGCCTGCCGGCTGGAACGAAGAGACCATGATCGTTCAATTGACCGACTGATCCTTAATTGCGCAACTTACGGGTCGTGCAGAACGCGGCGTATATCGCACATTTTCCTCATCGAGAGGAGAATGAAATGCCAAGTTTCAAAGCGATCACAACCAAAGAATCCGAGGCGTTCCGCGCTGGCGCGCCCGATGCACATGGCAACCCGGCTGAGCGAGCGGTGTCACCGGGTGAAGGTACACCTTGCCGACACTGCCTGAAGCATATCCCAAAGGGCCAAGACATGTTGATCCTGGCCTACAAGCCATTTGATGGCTCCCATCCCTATGCAGAGACTGGTCCCATCTTCCTTTGTGCGGATTCGTGTGAGCGTGGGGGCGGCGATGACCTACCGGAAATATTCACGACCTCTCCTGACTTTTTGGTCAAAGGCTATTCCGCCAATGACCGGATCATTTACGGCACCGGTGCCGTTACGCCGACCGAAGAAATGCAATCCAAGATTGATGCGATATTCGCCGATCCCGAGGTGGCCTACATTCACGTTCGATCGGCACGGAACAATTGCTATCAGGCGCGAGTCGACCGAGATTGAAGTAAAGTGCGCCGCGGCCGCTGAGAAATTCCGTTGCCGCAATGGTTCTGGCCTTGAACACCAACCTCCCTCTGACCCATAACGGCGCGGACTAACCCACAAGGACCGCGCCATGACCCAAGAGGCTCCCGAAACCAAGATCGTGGACAGTTACCGCGTAGCATGTGATGGGGGAGAAGGCGCATTGGGGCATCCGCGCGTCTGGTTGCAGATTCCGGTAGAAGCCGGCTGGGTCGAGTGCCCTTACTGCGACTGCAAATACATCCACCGGGATTTCGAAGACAAGGTGTGATCAGCCAAGGGGAACGACGCTTGTTCCGCACATCAACTGGGCGTCGACCGATCCGGACTGCTGTTCAATATAGCGTCGAATGTTGTGACCGGACCAGACGCGCAGCCCGCGGCCGTCACTTGTTGCGCCGCGGCCGGTTGTCGTTCCGGTTGTGTGATCCTGATAGGTGAACAGAACGACACCGTTCAATTCGCCGCCACATTGAAAGTTCGCCTGCCCGGCCCCGATAGCGGTGCGCGCCTGCCAACGACCTGAACAGGCCAGGCCATCATCGGTCTCCGCCGTGAGGTCGCCTGCGTCCCATCCAATGGCCTCACCGACAAAGTACCTGCCATCGTCGCCAACACACCCGACGAGAGGGACGCAATTGTCGGGTTCGCCGGGTTTCAGCTGACAACTTGGGTCAACTACAGGGGACGCTGCTGCGAATTGGGGTGTCGAGAGAATTGCAGCCAGCGCGATGATGCGGGATACAGACATATGATGCGAATACGCGGGGGCTGACCAATGAGCAATTTACAATTCGGTGAGGGCTGCCATCTGCATCTGATCGATGGCTCAGCTTTCATCTTCCGCGCCTACCACGCCTTGCCCCCATTAACCCGCAAGTCAGACGGGTTGCCGATCGGCGCGGTGTCAGGCTTTTGCAACATGCTGCAGAAGTATGTCGAGGGGAATCATGGCCCCGACGCGCCCACCCATATCGCGGTCATCTTCGACAAAGGATCGCACACGTTTCGCAATGACATGTACGATCGGTACAAGGCCAACCGAGAGGCCATGCCCGAAGACCTGCGACCGCAGATCCCCCTGACCCGACGTGCAACCGAAGCCTTCAACATCGCATGCAAAGAAATGGAGGGATACGAGGCCGATGACATCATTGCGACGCTGTCCTGCCAGGCGCGCGACGCTGGCGGTCGAGTGACGATCATCAGCTCTGACAAGGATCTGATGCAGCTGGTCGGTGGCGGGGTCGAAATGCTGGATGCAATGAAGAATGCCCGCATCGACCGGGACGGCGTCCATGAGAAATTCGGCGTCTATCCCGACCGGGTGGTCGATGTTCAGGCTTTGGCCGGCGATAGTGTGGATAACGTTCCCGGTGCGCCAGGGATCGGGATCAAAACCGCCGCGCTGTTGATTAACGAATACGGGGATCTCGATCAGCTTTTGGCGAGGGCGGAAGAAATCAAGCAACCAAAGCGCCGCCAAACGCTCATCGATCATGCAGATCAGATCCGGCTCAGCCGTGATCTTGTCACGCTGGACTGCGAAACGCCGTTGGAATTCACGCTTGATGATCTCGAGGTGCGCGATCCCGAGCCTGATACGCTGATGGCGTTCCTAGCCGAGATGGAGTTTCGAACACTCAGCAAGCGGATCGCAGATGCACTTGGCGTCGAAGCGCCGACGATCCCGGACGCCCCGGCCAAGACCACCGAAGCCGCACCGGAAGCGCCGTCTTTCGACAAAGCGGTCTATGAGAAAGTTGGCGATGCCGCCGGTCTGCAGGCATGGATCGATCGGATTTACGAACGCGGATATGTCGCCGTCGACACCGAAACAACCAGTTTAAACGAAATGCAGGCGCGTCTGGTGGGCATATCGCTCGCCGTCGAACCCGGTCAGGCCTGCTATATTCCGGTCGGTCACAAGGCGGCGGGTGGTGACGATCTGTTCGGTTCGGACGATCTGGCTGAAGGGCAGATGCCGATGGCCGAGGCTCTGGATCTGCTTAAGTCGGTTCTGGAAGACGACAGCATCCTGAAGATCGGCCAGAACATGAAATACGACGTCAAGATCTTTGCTTCACTCGGCATCGATGTCGCCCCGGTCGATGATACGATGCTGCTGTCATATGCGATGCATGGTGGTTTGCACGGGCATGGGATGGATACGCTGAGCGAGCGGTATCTTGGCCATACGCCGATACCGATCAAACCTCTGTTGGGATCGGGGAAATCGGCCCGCACCTTTGACCGCGTGCCGATCGAAGACGGGGTGCGCTATGCTGCCGAAGACGCAGATATCACGCTGCGCCTCTGGCAGCTCTTCAAGATGCAATTGCATCGCGCGCAAGTCACGCGAGTCTATGAGCGGCTGGAACGGCCAATGATATCGGTACTATCTCGTATGGAGCGATCCGGGATCAAGGTTGACCGTGATACCCTGAGCCGAATGTCCAATGCGTTTGCTCAGAAGATGGCGGGCCTCGAAGATGAGATTCACGAACTTGCGGGCCGCAAATTCAATGTTGGCTCGCCGAAGCAACTCGGTGAAATCCTCTTTGACGAAATGGGCATTGAGGGCGGAAAGAAAGGAAAAACAGGCGCTTATGCAACTGGTGCCGATGTTCTTGAGGATCTTGCGACCGAACACGACCTGCCCGCGCGGGTTCTTGATTGGCG
>JBCBKL010000025.1:0-45376 GCA_038521825.1 Pseudomonadota bacterium
GAGATGAGGTCAGCCACTGAAGTGATCCGCTGCGTTCGTCCGATCCGCACGAGCTTGCGCAGCCCCCACCACCAGCCGATCATGACCAGCGAAGGACCCAAATAGATCGTTACGAATTCGAGACCCGACCGCGCCGCATAGCCAACCGCGCCGTAAAACGTCCAAGCGGTGCAGTAGATCGACAGCGACAGCGTATAGACCAGCGGCGATCGCAGCCAACTGCCTCTGCCCCGCGCCGCCGACCGCTCGGCGGCAAAGGCCACGGCAAAAAGGAACGCCACGTAGATCAGGCTGACGCCGACGAGGACGTTGAGCGTGGCCATCAGTCGTCGTCGGGTTCGGCCCGCGCGCGTGGTACCGCAGAGCGGCCATCAAGCGCGAACCAAAGGATCGCACCCGCGGCGATCAGCAAAAACCAAATGACGAACACATAGATCACGGCCTCGGACAAAGACCGCAGCGGCACGTCCTCGCTGGCCTCGATTGGCCAGAACAGCGGAAACATCCAAAGCATGAGGCCCGCGACCGGCAAAACCCGCAGCGCGTCCATCAGCCGGCGCAGCCGATAGCTGCGGCGCTCTAGGAACACGCTGGGGCGTACCGTTTCGGTCATTGCGCCTGCGCCCTGACCAAATCACGAACGGCGTTCAGAACCTCCTGATTGGAAAAAGGCTTGGTCATGAACCGACTAACCCCGGCCCGCTCAGCCTGATCGCGGTCCCGCGATTGGCCCCGTGCGGTCAGCATCAGAACCGGCAGGTCCGAAAAATCTTCATCGGCACGGAGTTCCTTCAGTATGTCCATCCCGCTCTTGCCCGGTAGCATATAGTCGAGCACCACCAGATCCGGTCGGATCTGCCGCACCCTGTCCATCGCAGTCGCCCCGTCGGAATGGCTGTCGACCTGCCATCCTTCGCGGCTAAGCAGAAATTGCATGGCCTCGATGATATTTAGTTCATCTTCGACCAGCAAAACATGCTTGCCCATGTTGCTGTCCTCCCCCGAGGCCGGTTGCGGGTACGTCCGCTCCGGTCCTTCTTGATGCATTCACTATTGTCAGTTTTCCGGAGCCTGTCAAAAGGCTGGCTAGAGACCCTCTCGAAGGATCGAGGGCTCGCGCCGGCCGTCGCAACCGGCTTTGGGGCAGACGCGGCAGGTCGATCCAACCTGCATAAGATCCGGTGCCGGCGCATCACCGCCCATTGGGATCGGCACAACAAGCATCGTCGCATTCAGCAAAGGCGCGCGATTGAAGGCCACGTTGCCCACCGGTTCGGCCACGGCGATACATCGAAACTCGGCTGATGAGCGCCCCAGATGCACCACATGCTCGGCGATCACCTGACCGGGCGCCGCGATTGCCTGAAAGAGCGGCCAAAGCGGACAAGCTGAGCCATAGCGCGGTATGTCAAAGCCAGTGACGGGCTTGCGAAAAATCAGGCTTCCAGCACGGTCGCAGACGATCAGTCCCGAAGGCCGCTCGGGCAGCGATGCGTAACGGCGCATGACGCAGGCGACAGTTGCATCGAAATGCCGCGCCAGCGCGATTGGGTCGATGCCGCAATCGGCAACTGCATCTTCCAGCGCCTCGGCCGGAACCCGTTCGGCATCTTGAGCCAGCCCCTCAAGGATCCCGCGCGCGATCTGCCGGGCCGCGCCCGAACGCAGTTCGGCGCCGGCCTCGATCAGGGCATCAAGGCTTTCCTCACCACGCTCGTAAGCCGGGAAGCGGTAATCGCGCGCCGCAAAAAACGCCTCGACCTCCTCCTGCGGTGAACTCGCCGCCTCCGTATCACCCTCGGCGGCATCGAGATAGCTGACGAGAGCCTTTGAACTGCTGGCCAGGCGGCGGCTGTCCTGATCGATGTTTGCGTGAAAACGGTTTCGCCATTCCGGCGTCAGTTCCTGCTCTGCGACGAGGATCGACGCCGTCGACCGGATCGAAGCGGCAGTCGACAGCACCTCATGCACCGAAGCTGCCAGTTGCGGATCCTGCCCAAGCCTGTCCGAAAGCGTCTCTACCGTTCGTTCAAGCGCGCCGATCCGGCGGTAAATGATCGAGATCACGTCTGCCCATCCGGGAAACCGACCAGCCAGTTCCTCGGCCCGCTCGGCTTCTGCCGCAGCCAGACCCGCCTTGGCTGCGGCATCCCGCAAGGTCGCGATCAGCGCGGCCTCTGCGCCCTCGGTCAGCGCCGCCGGTTCGACTGAGAGCACGCGTGCAATGTCGAGCAGCAGCTTGCCTCCGATTCTGCGGCGGTTGTGCTCGATCAGATTGAGGTATGATGCGCTGATGCCAACGTGTCGCGCCAGGTCCGCCTGCTTGAGCCCCGAAATCACCCGTCGCTCGCGTATGCGACTGCCTGTCAGACCTTCGCGCGCCACATCTGCCCCCTTTGGTTTTCGCCATGCATTTCAATGACTTTCTGCACTGCGTCGTAAGCGGATTTACACTGCATACCATCGCATTGTGATTTTATTTACAAAATAGTTGAGACTTTCAAGGGACTTATTGCCTGATTTTCTGCTGGCGGGTGATAAAGGCTTTGCACACATGTGCCCGCGGCGAAAAGGGAGAGGAGCCCTGCCGCATCATCTCAATGGGAGGGATTTTATGTCCAAATCGTCACTGACTCGTCGTGGCATGCTCAAAACCGGTGCCGTTACCGGTGCGGGCCTTGCCGTTCCGACGATCTTTACCGCGTCATCTGCGAGCGCGTTCACAAACGAACCGACCGGCAGCTCGGTCACCCTGGGGTTCAACGTTCCGCAGTCTGGACCCTATGCTGACGAAGGTGCTGACGAACTACGCGCATACGAACTTGCGGTCGAACACCTGAATGGCGGCGGCGACGGCGGGATGATGAGCACGTTCTCGTCAAAGGCGCTGCAAGGGAACGGTATCCTCGGCAAGAAAGTCGAATACGTCACCGGTGATACACAGACGAAATCGGACGCAGCTCGTGCTTCGGCCCGGTCGATGATCGAAAAAGACGGCGCGGTGATGATCACCGGCGGTTCATCCTCGGGCGTGGCCGTGGCCGTGCAGGCGCTCTGCCAAGAAGCAGGCGTCATCTTCATGGCGGGTCTGACCCACTCCAACGACACGACAGGCAAGGACAAGAAGGCCAACGGCTTCCGCCACTTCTTCAACTCCTACATGTCAGGTGCCGCGCTCGCGCCGATCCTGGCCGCCAACTACGGCACGGACCGCAAGGCCTATCACCTGACCGCGGATTACAACTGGGGTTACACCACAGAAGAGGCCGTGCGTACCTCGACCGAGGCCATGGGCTGGGAAACTGTCGCCGCCGTTAAGACACCGCTGACACAAACAGACTTCTCGTCCTACATCGCGCCGGTTCTGCAATCGGGTGCCGACGTTCTGGTCCTGAACCACTATGGCGGCAACATGGTCAACTCGCTGACCAACGCTGTTCAGTTCGGACTGCGCGACAAGCAGGTCAACGGCAAGAACTTCGAGATCGTCGTTCCGCTATACAGCCGCCTGATGGCGAAAGGTGCGGGTGCCAACGTTAAGGGCATCTTCGGATCGACCAACTGGCACTGGTCGCTTCAGGATGAAGGCTCGAAAACCTTCGTCAAATCCTTCGGCACCAAGTACGGCTTCCCGCCCAGCCAGGCCGCGCACACCTGCTATGTGCAGGCGCTGCTTTATGCGGATGCCGTCGAACGTGCCGGTTCGTTCAACCCATGCGCGGTCGGCGAGGCCCTGGAAGGCTTCGAATTCGACGGCATGGGCAACGGCCCGACGCTCTACCGTGCCGAAGACCACCAATGCTTCAAGGACGTGCTGGTCGTGAAAGGGAAAGAGAACCCGACATCGGAGTTCGACCTTCTCGAGATCGTCGAAATCACGCCGGTCAGCCAGGTCACCTACGACGCGTCGATCTTCGGCGGCGAGCTGGGCACCTGCAACCCCGGCGCCTAAGACCAAACCAAAAAGGGTGGGCAATTTGCCCACCCATCCTGCTCAGGCGGGATTCCTCCCCTTAACCAGAGGTCAGACCGATGGAAGCCATAATCCTTCAAGTCCTGAATGGGCTCGACAAGGGCTCGGCCTATGCGCTGATCGCGCTTGGGCTTACATTGATTTTCGGCACGCTCGGCGTCGTGAACTTCGCCCATGGCGCGCTCTTCATGATCGGCGCGTTCTGCGCTGTGACACTCAGCCGGATCCTCACACTCAGTCACACAGTGGTTGACGAGACAAGAACTGACTTTCTAGGAAATCCGCTCAAGGTCGACGTTCCTTACGTCTATGACTGGTTCGGACAGGCCACCGGGGATGCCATTATCGACTGGGCTGTTCCTCTGTCCATCCTCTTCGCCATTCCCGTCATGATCGGGCTGGGCGTGTTGATGGAGCGCGGGCTGATCAAGCACTTCTACAAACGCCCCCATGCTGACCAGATCCTGGTGACCTTCGGCCTTGCCATCGTGCTGCAGGAAATCATCAAGTATTACTACGGCGCCAACCCGATCCCGACACCGGCTCCAGCCGCGTTCAAGGGCTCGTTCGATTTCGGCGCGCTGCTGGGCTTTGACCCCAACATCATCATCTATCCCTACTGGCGGATCATCTATTTCGCCTTTGCAGCAGTGATCATCGGAGCGGTCTTTGCCTTCTTGCAGTTTACCACCTTCGGGATGGTTGTGCGCGCAGGCATGGCGGACCGGGAGACCGTGCAATTGCTGGGCATCAACATAGACCGCCGCTTTACCCTGATGTTCGGGATCGCGGCTGCGGTCGCGGGGCTAGCGGGTGTCATGTACACCCCGATCAACTCGCCAAACTACCACATGGGGATGGACTTCCTCGTTCTCAGCTTCGTGGTCGTCGTCGTGGGTGGCATGGGTTCGTTGCCGGGCGCGGTGCTGGCGGGGTTTGTGCTGGGCATCCTCGAAAGCTTTGCGTCGATGCGCGAGGTTCTCAATGTACTGCCCGGTCTGAACCAGATCATCATCTACCTCGTTGCCATCATCATTCTTCTCACCCGACCCCGTGGCCTTATGGGCCGCAAGGGCATGATGGAGGACTAAGCCATGTTCGGACTGGACGCCAAAGACACCCGCCTGCTGATCATCGTCGCGATCCTCACGATGGCGGCGCCCTTCATCCTCAACCCCTTCCCCGAAGGTTCTGCCATGGCGCAGTTCAACGCGGGCTATCCTGACCTGATGCAGCGGTTCGTGATCTTCGGGATCTTCGCGATCGGGTTCAACATCCTCTTCGGCCTCACCGGCTATCTCAGCTTTGGCCACGCAGCCTTTCTGGGGGTCGGGTCTTACGCCGCAATCTGGATGATGAAGCTGCTGACCATGAACGTGATCCCGGCCATCATCGTATCGGTCATCGTCGCGGGGCTCTTTTCCCTCGCCGTCGGCTGGATCTCGCTCCGGCGGTCGGGGATCTACTTTTCGATCCTGACGCTCGCCTTCGCGCAGATGTCCTATTCGCTGGCCTATTCGGTGCTGACACCGGTCACGGGGGGTGAGACGGGTCTGCAGCCCAAGGTCAATGACCCGCGCATCCTCGATGGGGCGGTCACGGACGGTGTAGTACCGAAGGCGAACCTCTTTGGTCTCGAAATGGTGTCGAGCTACGATCTTGGCTTGGGCAGCTGGGTCTTCACGTTCAACGCCGGCTACTACATCGCGGCCATCGTGATGCTGCTGAGCTTTTACCTCTCAATCCGTATCTTCCGCTCGCCGTTTGGCATGATGCTGCGGGCCATCAAATCAAACCAACAGCGGATGAGCTATACTGGGCTAAACCCCAAACCCTATACGCTCGCGGCCTTCGTGATCTCGGGCATGTATGCCGGACTTGCCGGTGGCCTGATGGTGGCGATGGACACGCAGGCCGGGGCCGAGCGGATGTTCTGGACCGCCTCGGGTGAGGTCGTTCTGATGTCGATCCTCGGCGGTGTAGGCACGCTGATAGGACCCGTGTTGGGCGCCGGTGCGATCAAGTACATGGAAAACATCCTGTCCAAGATCAACTCAGACATCCTGCACACTTGGTTCGCCTTCCTGCCCGAAGGGCTCGAAGATTTCATCGTCGCGATCATCTACCCCTTCATCGGCAAGGGCTGGCACCTCACCCTGGGCATTATCTTCATGCTTGTCGTGATTTTCCTGCCCGGCGGCCTGGTCGAAGGCGGTCAACGCATTGCCCGGCTCTTCGGACGCAAGAAACGCGCTGATGATACCGCTCGCGGCAAAACAACCCCCGCGGAATAAGGAGAGAAACCCATGGGTATCCTCGAAGTCAAAAACGTGGGCAAACGCTTTGGCGGTCTTCAGGCCCTCGGCAATGTGAACCTGAGCGTGAAGGAAAACACCATTCACGCCATCATCGGACCGAACGGCGCGGGCAAGTCCACCCTGCTGAACTGTCTGGTGGGCAAGCTGATCCCAGACACCGGCTCGGTCATGTTCGACAGTCAGTCGGTTCTGGGGCGCAAACCCTACGAGATCAACCAGCTCGGCATTAGCCGCGTGTTCCAGACACCCGAGATCTTTGGCGACCTGACGGTCATGGAAAACATGATGATCCCTTGCCTCGCCAAGCGGGATGGTTCGTTCGAGCTGAATGCCATCGGCGACATGCTCAAGGATGCCGAGATTGTGGACCGCGCGACCCACATGCTCGAAGAGATGAACATGGCCGACAAGCGCGACATGCACGCGGCCGCCATGTCGCGCGGTGACAAGCGGCGTCTAGAGATCGGGATGTGTCTGTCCCAAGAACCACGCCTGCTCCTGCTCGATGAACCGACGGCGGGTATGGCCCGTGCGGACACCAACAACACGATCGACCTGCTGCGGCAGATCAAGGAAGAGCGCGACATCACAATCGCGATCATCGAGCACGACATGCATGTGGTCTTTTCGCTCGCAGAACGGATCACGGTCCTTGCCCAGGGCACCCCTCTGGTCGAGGACACCCCGGAAAACATCAAGGGCCACCCCAAGGTGCGCGAAGCGTATCTGGGCGAAGCGGCATAGGGAGGGATCGCCATGAACGTCAAACCCGACTTCTCAAAAGGCGTCAGCCACGCCTCCACCGCCCCCGCATTTCTCAGCGTGTGGGACATGCATGCCTATTACGGCGAAAGCTATATCGTGCAGGGCATCACCTTTAACGTGCACGAAGGCGAGATCCTGGCCCTGCTGGGCCGGAACGGCGCAGGCAAAACATCAACCCTGCGCTCCATTGCGCGGATCGGCGACCCGCAGGTGACGCGTGGCGAGATCTGGCTGGACCATCAGCCTTTGCACAAGATGTCCAGCCACGAGGCATCGGGGGCGGGTCTGGGCCTTGTACCTGAAGATCGGCGGATCATCCCCGGCCTGACAGTCGAGGAAAATCTCAAGCTTGCACAGATCGCCCCCCCCGTAGGTTGGTCGATCGAGCGGCTCTACGAGCTCTTCCCCCGCCTCGGCGAGCGCCGCAGTCAGGAAGGTGTGACGCTTTCGGGTGGTGAGCAGCAGATGCTGGCCATTGCCCGCGCGCTGGCCCGTGACATCAAGGTGCTGTTGCTCGACGAACCGTATGAAGGTCTTGCCCCGGTCATCGTCGATGAGATCGAAAAGACGCTCGCCATCATTAAGGAACAGGGGATCACTACGATCCTGGTGGAACAGAACGCGGTAAGGGCCCTTCAGCTGGCCGACCGGGCGATCATTCTCGACACGGGCGGCATAGTCTTCGACGGAACCGCATCCGAGGTGCTGGAAAACGCGGAACTACGGGCGGAATATCTCGCCATCTGACCGGACGCCCTCCCTCCACCGGTCATCAAAAGGCCAGTCCTCGGCGGGCTGGCCTTATTTAATCAGCAGCGCTCGATCCGATAGGTCCCGTCGCCGCGAGCATAGGCGCATTCCTGCGTCTGGTTGTTGCGCGCCACCAGCGTGCCCACGGCAGCACCGGCCAGCCCGGCCAGAATCGTCCATTCGGGATTGGCATCAAACGCGCTGGCCGTCACTACGCCGACCGCCGCCCCGGCAAGCCCGCTCAGGACAACCTCGTCTTGGGCGCTCATCTCTTCACAAGCCGTGAGGCCAAGCGCCGCGACGGCAAGAGCGGCTACAGCAGATTTTCCCATTCGATCCATCCTTCTGTAAGTGGATGAACAAGACCCTATCGTTGGGAAGATCTCGTGCCTTGATCCGGGTCAAGCAGCCGGTCAGCAAGACACGCTCAGTATGCCAGCACGTGCGTGGGATCGATTGCAAACCATTCCCCATCGCGCTGCGCGAATTGGGCGACCACCGCGCCCAGCGGCAGCGGCTCGACATCCTCAAAGCCGGTCAAAAGCTGAACGCTCAGCTGCACCCTGCCCTCTTCGACTTTCGGTTCCTGAAAACGCAGATACGGAAACACGCCACCCCGCTGCGCGACGTCCCTGATCTGATCCGCGCCGATGCGCTCGAAAACCGGGCTCAGCGCGTCGGGATCGGCAAGATGCTCGGTCGATAGGTAGTGATGCTCGCTGTTGCGCCAGGCTTCGAGATCGGGGAAATCCAAAGAACGCTCCATCCCCGGCAGCATGCCATTGTTCATGATGGTTTCGATCAGCAGGGCCTGCAACATGGCCACAGAACTCTCTGACATTTGATTACCTCTTTCGACATGCGGGCCCGGCCGCAAGGATGCGACCGGGCTGTTTTTGCGGGCTTTCGTCCGGCGGGGCGTCTAGATCGGGCCGCCGCGGCTCAGGTTTTCCAGGGCCATGGGACCGGGCGCGTCACCGGCTGCGGTTGACCCGCCACCCTGCACGCCACCGCCCATCATGTCGCTGGGCGCAGGCACCGCGCCCGAAGCAGCACCGCCGGCAACGGTCTGATCACCGCCGATATCGGCAGGCATTGGCGCTTCTCCACCGCGGGACGCGGCAACAGTGGCATCGCCCATGGCGTCAAGCGGCCACGGAATCTCGCCTCCACGGGTATCCGCGCTGCCTCCATCCTCACCCATCGACGGAGACGGCGCAGCGGCCTCTCCGCCCACGGCCGCCTCGCCCATCATTGTCGGACTTGGGGCCGAGGATGCATCACCACCGGCTGCCACCTCGCCTCCAAGCGGCGCAGGGGCCGGAGCCTCTCCGTCGCCTGCGGACGCGCTGGTTCCGATGTCGCCAAGGGACATCGGCGTTGGCCCCTCTGAGAAATCACCGCCCAGAATTGTCGGATTGGTCATGTCCAATCTCCTTTCCAGGTTGGTTTCAGAGATAGACCTGCTCGATCAGGCTGTCGGCACCATCGGTGATGACGGTCACAACCTTGCCGTTGGCGCGGCCGGCCGTCAGGGCGATATGACAATTCGTGCTGCCATCCGCATTCCCAGTTTTCACCTTTTTCCAGCCGATTCCCGAAAGATAGGCCCAGTTGTTCTGTGAGTGATATGTCGTAAAGATCCGCGATACGGTCTTGTTGCTGTGCGTTGCCATTTTCAAATGCTCCTTGCTTACAAATTACAGGTAGAGTTGTTCGAGTTCGTTGGCCGTGGCGAGGGCATTAACGGTCATGCCGTTGGCACGGGCCTCGCATAGAACGTCGAACATTGATGTTACACCTTCGGGGTTCGAAGGCTTGCACTTGCGCCAGCCCACATCCTGGACATAGCCCCAAGCGTTTTTGCTGTGATACGAACAGAAGGTCCGCAACACCTGCTTGTTGTTGTGCCACTGCTGCACACCATAAATCGACTGGATGCCATCGATGTCATCCTGATCCAGATAGCGATGTGGCCCACCGTAGAACGGCGCCATCAGGGCCGTGTTTACAGTAGAGTGACCGAGGCCGAGCGCGTGGCCAAATTCGTGCGCAGCAACGGTATAGAGGTCGATACCCGACGCAGGCAGATCGACAGACCATGTCTCGGCATCGTCAAAATGCGAGTCGCCCGAGATCGCCCCCTGTTCGGGGTAGAACGCGTGCGCCAGCACACTGCCGGCCCCGTCAAAGGGGCTGCCATCACCGTGATCGCCGGTGACGAAGCGGATGATGATATCGGGACTGCCCGACATCGCCACCTCGGCAAAGGTCAGAGGTGTGACCGCCGCCCAGTACCCGAACGCCGCACTGATCGCCGCGCGAATTTCGGCCTGGGTCAGATCGCCCGTGAACTCCTGATAGGCATAGGTCAGGTGGGTCTTGTTCCACTTCCGTCCGCTGTCGGTGTATTCGCCCAGATCCGGGTTGCCGCAGCGACTGTGGCTCATTTTCTCCAGCGTCGCATCATCCAGCTTGCCCGTGGGCGCTAGCCCATTGAACTCCTGGAATTTGCGCAAGGCCTGTTCGGTCTGTTCACCGAACTCGTTCTCACTGGGTGGTGGCGGTGCGGCCCCCAGGGCCGTCATGCCGTGTTTCTGATGCAGCCCATTATCAAAATAGCCGAACATACCGAGGTATTTGTTCAGCCGTTCGACGTCCGCTCCTTTCGAGCCGAGCGCAGCACCAGCAGCTTTGGGAGTAACGGCGTCGGTACGCGACGCCTTGTTCGAAGCCATAATTGACCTCCTTTCGGTTTCACGAAACACTTCTCAAAAAAACCGCAAAAGATAACCCATTGAAACTCAATGGTTCTTTTGCATCACTCGAACTAATGCACGTCTTGTAATTCCAGAGCTGTACCAGATTCTCGACATGCGAGAAATGATCAGAACCGGTCGAGCATCCCTTATCTGCCTGTTATAATATCACAATCTGGCTGCTATGCCTAAAATTTGAGCATTAGTTGTTTGGCGCTCCAATCGTGATAAAAAATCTCAAATGAGACAATGCAACCTCATCCATTGTTGGATCATCGGAACGCCGCCGGAAGTTGGTTCTGCCCCTTCGAACCGCGCCTAACCACCTGCAATCGATGCCTTCTTCCGCCATCGCTCCAAGCCTTTCACGGGAACTTGTCGGCGTTGTGCGCCGTCGGTTCGCGATGGCAGCGGGAACACCAACGCCGCCTTGATGAAAATTAACAGCTCCAGTTTGAGGGCTGTCGCGGATGCCTTGTGCATCATGAATAATCTTGGCGAAAAGCCGCTCATCTAGGGCCATATGGACCGCCCCAAGCGCGTCTACGCGGACCCGGAGCGCCCCCTCGATCACGCCCGGAGCTATAGAAGCGGTCGATCCGACCGCCTATATCACCACCGCCGAACCTTCTTTTCTTGGGCTGGACCTTGGCCTATACAACGGGTCATCCAAGGGGCAGGCGCGCAAAAGAATAGCCCCATAAGAAACCGGTCGAGGACTTCATGACAAAAAGCACCCATGACGCAGATGTGGCCTTTATTCGGGCCCTCGCTGAGCTTCTGCGCGAGAACGAGTTAACGGAGCTGCAGGTCAAGCGGGAATACGGCGAAGCGGACAGCCTGAACGTCCGGGTGTCGAAACAGACCCAGCAAGCCCCCGTCGCAACCACGCATGTCGTGCCCGCCGCAGCAACCGCGATTGCGCCTCCAGCAGCGGCAAAGACCGAATCGGCCGAAGCACCGGTAGCAGCGGCAAGTGACCCCGCCGATGATCCGGGTGCCGTCACTTCGCCGATGGTCGGCACTGTCTATCTGCAACCCGAACCCGGCGCGCCATCCTTCATCAAGGTCGGCGACACCGTGAACGAGGGTCAGACCTTGCTGATCGTCGAAGCCATGAAGACGATGAACCAGATCCCCGCCCCGCGGGCTGGTACGGTCAAGCGCATCCTTGTCGATGATGGCGCAGCCGTCGAATTCGGCGCACCTCTGGTGATCCTCGAATAATGTTCAACAAGATCCTCATCGCCAACCGGGGTGAAATCGCTTTGCGGGTCGTGCGTGCGGCGCGCGAGATGGGCATCGCCACCGTCGCGGTTCATTCGACTGCTGACGCGAATGCCATGCACGTGCGCATGGCCGACGAATCCGTCTGCATCGGACCGCCCTCCGCCACCAACAGCTATCTGAGCTTCCCCGCGATCATTTCGGCCTGCGAGATCACGGGGGCCGAGGCGATCCACCCCGGCTATGGGTTTCTCAGTGAGAACGCGAATTTCGTTCAGGTCGTCGAGGATCACGATCTGACGTTCATCGGCCCCTCCGCCGAACATATCCGGATCATGGGTGACAAAATCACCGCCAAGGACACAATGAAAGAGCTGGGAGTTCCTTGCGTCCCCGGCTCTGACGGAGGCGTACCTGGGCTGGAAGCCGCCCTGCGCATCGGTGGCGAAATCGGTTACCCGGTTATCGTCAAGGCGACGGCCGGTGGCGGCGGGCGCGGGATGAAAGTCGCCCTGACGGCCGACGATATGGAAAGCGCATTCCAGACCGCACGAGCCGAGGCCAAGGCTGCCTTCGGCAACGACGAAGTCTATATTGAAAAGTATCTCACCACGCCCCGCCACATCGAGATCCAGGTCTTTGGCGACGGCAAGGGCAATGCTGTACACTTGGGCGAGCGGGATTGCTCGCTGCAGCGCCGCCACCAAAAGGTCCTGGAAGAAGCTCCGGGGCCCTGCATAACCGCAGACGAACGGGCCGAGATCGGGCGTGTGTGTGCCGAGGCCGTGGCCCGCATCAACTATATCGGGGCAGGCACGGTCGAATTCCTCTACGAAAACGGCCAGTTCTACTTCATCGAGATGAACACGCGGTTGCAGGTCGAGCATCCCGTGACCGAAGCCATCTTTGGCGTCGACCTCGTCCGAGAACAGATCCGCGTGGCCGCCGGTCTGCCTATGTCGTTCACCCAGGACGATCTTGAGATAAACGGTCACGCGATCGAGGTGCGCATCAACGCTGAACGCGTCCCCGAATTTACACCCTCACCCGGCAAGATCACACAATATCACGCGCCGGGCGGTTTGGGCGTTCGGATGGATGCGGCGATTTATGACGGCTACGCCATTCCGCCCTATTACGACAGCCTGATCGCCAAGCTGATCGTGCACGGCCGCGACCGGCCCGAAGCGCTGGCGCGGCTTGACCGGGCCTTGGGCGAACTGATCGTGGATGGCATTGACACGACCGTGCCGCTGTTTAACGCGCTCCTGCAGGAACGCGATGTGCTGGGGGGTGACTACAACATCCATTGGCTGGAAAAATGGCTGGCTGCCCAAGCGCAAGAGGGCTGATGGGGCTGACGCCCGAAATTCTCATGCACGGCTATTCCATCGGTATCTTCCCGATGGCTGAACACAGGGACGATCCAGAGGTGTTCTGGGTCGATCCGCGCAAGCGGGGCATCCTGCCCTTGGATGGGTTCCACATGTCACGCAGCCTCGCCCGCGCGATGCGCAAGACCCACTTCCGGCTGGCCATCAACACTGACTTCGAGTCCGTCGTCGATGGCTGCGCCGACAGGGCTGAGACATGGATCAACGCCGACATCCGCCAGGTGTATCTTGAGCTTCACACCCTCGGCCACGCTCAGTCGGTTGAGATCTGGGACGGGCCTTTTTTGGTGGGTGGCGTCTATGGCGTGACCCTGGGCGCAGCGTTCTTCGGCGAAAGCATGTTCTCCCGCCGGAGGGACGCATCAAAAATGGCGCTTGCGGCCGCAGTAGAGCGGCTTCGGCGCACTGGCTTTGCGCTCTTCGATACGCAATTCGTGACCGAACATCTGGCAAGCCTTGGCGCGATCGAGGTGACCCGCGCCCGCTATCAGTCCATGTTGGCCGAGGCGCGGCAAAGGCCCGCCAATTTCCGAAGTGGCGTCGACGTCACGCTTTATGATGTCATGCAACGCATGACCCAGACGTCATAGCGAGGATGCTCCAGCGCGTTGAGCGCCGGCGACGAGGCCAACATCCAGCCTGAAAACAGCACGTCCTCACGCCCATCTTCGAGGATTTGCAAACCGGCATAGGCATCACCCGCCGGGTTTCCGACAGGATAGCGACACTCGGTCAGCGTGACGATCAGGCGACCGAAGCGGGCGCTTTGGCCGGCGGGCAGTTCGATATCAACGACTTCACCTGTGTAACGGTCGATACCCCGCAAAAGCACGCCCTCGGCGTTGCTCGTCTGCTGCGCAAGGGCCGCAATCGGCAGCGCAATGGTCAGGATCAGCGGCGCAATGGCCCTCATCGACCACCCTCGCCGCCATCGCCTCCCACATAGCGCAACAGCAAGGTGATCAGGCTCACGGCCCCTTGGGTGTCGGTGAATTCATCGCCGGGTTCAAAATAGAACGGCGACCCACCCGGCATGATCTCGACAAAGTTCCCACCCAGCAGCCCTTCAGAGCTGATGATGATCGCGCTGTCGTCCGGGATCTGTGTTGTCCCGTTCAGGGTAACCACCGTGTCCGCCCGATAGGTTTCGGCGTTCAGCGTGATACCTGTCACGGTCCCGACCTTGACGCCCGCAAGACGCACGTCGGTGCCGACATTGACCCCTTCGAGGCTGCGGAAGCTGGCGCTGAGGTCGTAAGTTCCGTTGGACACGGCTCCGATGCCGGCCACCTGCGCGCCATAGACGGCGATCCCGATGGCAGCAGCAAGGACAACGCCTCCGACAGCGGTTTCTGTGATGCTGGTGCTCATGACGCTATTCCGGCGTCCATGCCTCGTAATCCGACCGCTCGACAGGATCGGCGCGGCGGATCGAGCCTGCTGGGGCATAGGCAAGGGCCGTACCCGTCAGGTTCTCCTGATGCGGTTTTTCCCAATCCTTGTGGGCCAAGGGGCGTTCGGTTGGCGGCTCGTCCCATGTGCGATGCAGCCAGCCATGCCAATTCGGATCGACCCGGCTCGCCTCGGTTTCACCATTGTAGATCACCCAGCGTTTGCTGTCGTCGGCATTGCGATAGAACACGTTGCCCTGGCTGTCTTCGCCGACTTTCTTACCGTGCCGCGCCGTCCAGATCTGGGTGCCGAGCGTTTGCCCGTTCCACCAAGTCACTGCGCGCAAAAGTGTCGTGAGAATGCCCATGCGTGTCTCCGCCGTTTTCAGTGATATGCCCTATGGACGCGCGGTGTTCCAGTGACAAACTGTCCGGAACCGCCGAGTGATGCCGATCCGTCGGCGGATTTTCCCAAAAATTGTCACGTTCCGACCTCATGGCCGGCGATATTCCGGGCATTTTGAGCTGAAGAAAAATCCGAACGGAGTCAGAGACATGCAGGCGATCAGGATCATTGGCGGTGCGATCTCGCTGGCCGTCATGGCGTTCTTCTTCTGGCCCGTCAAAGACGTCTCGAACGGGGCGCGGATCAGCAGCGGCGGCTCCAAGTTCGTGTCGGTCAAGCAGCGCGGTAGAACATCATGGCGTCTCCCCACGCAAGCCGAGCAGTTGGCCCGGGTCGGTTGGCTGATGGGCGAGGGATCGTTCGATCAGATGCAGGCCCGGAACGAAGAGATGACAACCACGATCTCGAACGCGCTTGAGATGGCTAACGAGATGGGTGTGGCGACCGGCCCGACGCTCTTTGACCCCGAGATCGAGCGGGCAAAATCTGGCGACGCTTTCAGGCGGATTGAAGCGGACTAAGCCGGGACTGCGCAGCGATCTCGGCGCCATTCCTTTAGGCCCTATAGCCGCAGCGCGTTGTCAGACTGGTGCCAGCGCCGTCACTTCAATCTCGATCTTGTAACGCGGATCAATCAGACCGCATTCGATCATCGTTGCGGCGGGCGGGTTGGCTCCGAAGGTGTCCGCAAGAACCGGCCAGCATGCTTCAAAATCGTGACGGTTCGGCAGCATATAGGTGACGCGCACGACCTCGGCGAACCCCACGCCTGCCTCATTCAGGGCAACCTCGATCACTTTGAGAGCCGATGTGCACTGTGCCCTGACGTCCTCTGGCACATCCGGGCCTGCAGCGACCGTCCCCGCGACGTGCACGAAACCGCCCGCCACAACGGCCCGGCAATACCCGATCTTTGGCTCGTAAGCGCCGCCGGAATGGATACGTCGGATCATCACCTTTCTCCCCGCTTGGCTGGCTTATCGCGCCACCCCTAGCCCGCCGTCGCCGAAAGCGCCAGCAGCCGATTGACAATGCCCAATCGCTCTGGCCCCTTGCCGCCAAAGGAGAATGGCGATGCTGGTATCGGACCGGATCAGGGGGCTGACGGGCGGCGGATCGGACGGCTGGGACGTCTTTTACCGCGCACGCCGGATGAAGGCCGCAGGCGAGCCCGTGACAGAGCTGACGATTGGCGAGCACGACATCCGCACCGCCGCCCCGATCCTTCAGGAAATGCATGCGCAGGCAATGGCCGGACACACGGGTTACGCGATGGTTGCGGGCACCGATAAGCTGCGCGATACGGTCGCGTCGAGGGTCGCAGCGCGAACGGGTGTGCAAACAACCCGCGACAACGTGCTGATCACGCCGGGCGGTCAGGCTGCACTCTACGGCGCGCACATGGCGGCCTGCAATCCGGGCGACACGGCGCTTTATCTCGATCCGTTTTATGCGACCTATCCCGGTACTTTGCGCGGTGTCGGAGCCATTCCACACCGGATCGAAACCCGAGCCGAAGACGCGTTTCAGCCCCGCCCCGCAGATATAGCTGCGGCGGCCAGCGGCGCGGCATCCTTGCTGATCAACACGCCCAACAACCCCACGGGCACGGTTTATTCCGGTGCGACGCTGGAAGGAATCGCCGAGGTCTGCCGCGATCACGGGCTCTGGCTGATCTCGGACGAGGTCTATGACACTCAGGTCTGGGAAGGCTCCCATATTAGCCCCAGATCGCTACCAGGTATGGCGCAACGCACGCTCGTCGTGGGTTCGATGTCTAAAAGCCACGCGATGACCGGATCACGATGCGGCTGGATCATTGGACCGTCCGAGGCGATCGCGCATCTGATCACGCTCGCCACCCATACGACCTACGGCGTGCCGGGCTACATCCAGGATGCCAGCGTCTATGCTCTGCAGCAAGGCGACGCCTTCGAGGCAGAGATCGCCGAGCCGTTTCGCCGCCGCCGAGCGCTGGCCAGCAATATCCTGCGGGGGTACAACAGCATCGGGCTGATCCCAAGCCAGGGTGCCATGTATCTCATGCTTGATATCCGGGCCACGGGGATGAACGGCGAGGCGTTCGCGAATGCTCTGCTCGATCAGCACCGGATCGCGGTCATGCCGGGCGAGAGTTTTGGTAACGCGGCCGCGGGGCACGTCCGCGTTGCCATGACAGTCGAGGACAGCATTTTTGCCACTGCCCTCGGTCAGTTATGCGAGTTTGCCGATCAGCACGCGGTCAGAACCGCAGCGAGCCACGGATCGTAAAGGTCGTGGCATCTGCATCGACGCCGGAGCCGTCGATATCGTCAAACGAATGATCAAGGATTTCGGCACCGATGGTGTATTGATCGGTCACGCGATACGAAAATCCAACACCGTAGAATTCGCCGTTTTCGTCCCCAAGCGATGTATCAACCTGGGCAACACCCGCGGTCACATAGGCCAGCGTCTTGCCGAAGTCGTAACCGCCCCGGATCTTAAGGCGACCCACGGAATCGACCGTCGCGGCTCCATCGAGATCGATATCACCAAAGTCGTAGTCGATCTCACCACCGAGGACGAATTGGCCAAAGTCGTAGTCATAGCCGGCATGGATACCGTAAAGGAAATCTTCGCCATCGGCCGAACCGGTTCCGTCCACATCGCCATAGCCAAGCTGGATACCGGCATATCCGCCCGTCCAGTCACCACCGCCACCGAATGCTTGGGCGAAGGCTGGCGCGCTGAGCGCGGTTGTCATTGCTAGAACCGAAAGAATACGTGTCATGTCTCTGCTCCGTAACCATCGGGCGCTTGCGCGCCCTGGGGTTGAATTTGGGGCGGCGTCCCGATGTTTGAAGACCAGTCCCGGTTTTGTGATTGCATCAGCGGAGGCTCGCCCACCCAGCCAGAGCAAACCGGCCTCAATCTGCCGCAAACAGACGTCGCAAATGGGCAAGACTTTGTTGTCGATGCGCCGGACGCTGGCGGATAGGGAGGCAGACGCGCGATGACCATGCAGCAGGCGGTATGCAAGCTGACCTTAGTGAGCCGTACCATCGGTGCGGAACGTGGGCGCGCCGCCCGTGGGGCCCCGAACGGGTGCTAAGTCCGTTCCCTTAACCCCATCAAGGACCGCCATATGAACAAACAGACCCCGTCCCGCTCAGGTGGCCGTGCTGCACGCCGCGCCGCGCGGGCTGCCCCGCTTGCCCAACATCTGCGCCCCGTGCGCCCCGGTATGTCCGGCGGTACCTACAAACCGCTAAGCCAGACCGACATGGACCGCATTCATGCCGCGGCCCTGGACGCGCTCGAAGAAATCGGGCTTGCCGATGCGCCGCCCTCTGGCATCGAGCAAATGACCGGGATCGGAGTCATTCTGGGCGCAGACGGGCGGCTGCGCTTTCCCCGCGCGCTGGTCGAGGACACAATTGCCGCGGCCAATCGATCCGTGACTCTGTGCGGTCGTGATCCGCGCCATGATCTCGAACTGTCCGGTACCCGGGTGCACTACGGCACCGCAGGGGCAGCCGTTCACATGGTTGATGTGGCGGGCCGCACCTACCGTGACAGTACCCTGCAAGACCTTCACGATGCCGCGCGGATCGCAGACCAGCTCGACAACATCCACTTCTTGCAGCGCCCCATGGTCGCCCGGGACATCACCGATAACCGCGAACTTGATCTGAACACGATCTACGCTTGCTGTGGCGGGACAACGAAACACATCGGCACATCGTTCGTCGAGCCCGACTTTGTGCCCGCCGCGCTTGAAATGCTCCACCTGATCGCGGGCAGCGAACGAGCATGGCGCGCGCGACCCTTCGTGTCGAATTCGAACTGCTTTGTCGTACCCCCGATGAAATTCGCCACTGAATCCTGCGAGGTGATGGAGGCCTGCATCAGGGGCGGCATGCCGGTTCTGCTGCTCAGCGCGGGACAGGCCGGAGCCACGGCCCCTGCCCCGATTGCCGGTGCCATCGTGCAGGCGGTGGCTGAGTGCCTTGCAGGCCTCGTCTATGTGCATGCGGTCAAGCCCGGGCACCCGGCGGTCTTTGGCACCTGGCCCTTTGTCAGCGATCTGCGGACCGGTGCCATGTCGGGCGGCAGCGGCGAACAGGCGCTGCTGACGGCGGGATGCGCCCAGATGCATCGGTATTACGATCTGCCCGGTGGTGCGGCCGCGGGGATCGCCGACGCCAAGCTGCCGGACATGCAGGCAGGCTGGGAACAGGCGATGTCAAACGTGATGGCAGGCCTGTCCGGTCTGAACATGGTCTATGAGGCCGCGGGTATGCACGCCTCGCTGCTTGGCTTTTGTCATGAAAGCCTGATCCTCGGTGACGATCTTTTGGGACAGGCCCTGCGGTGCGTGCGGGGGATCGACGTAAACGACGACACAGTTGGGCTTGAGACGATGAAAGCGACATGCCTGGGCGGTCCGGGGCATTATCTCGGGTCGGACCAGACCTTGGGGCTAATGCAGACCGAATACATCTATCCCACTCTCGCCGACCGGACCTCGCCCAAGGAATGGGAAGAGCTGGAAAAGCCCGATCTGCTGGAAAGGGCCAAGGCGCGAAAAGAGCAAATCCTGTCAGAGCGTCCCGCCGCGATGTTCGATGCGGCCACCGATCGTGAGATCCGCAGCCGCTTTCCGATACATCTGTCAGTTTAGGCGCGACGGCGGCGCCGGCCCAGACCAAAGGCGCCCAGGCCCGATACCATCAGCACCGCGCCTGCTGGCAGCGGAACCGGAGTTGGTTCGGCCAATTGGGCAAGTTCCAGATCGCTCAGATCGCGGTCGGCAAACGAAAAAATTTCCCAGTTCCGCAGCCGCAGCGAGAAAGGGCCATCACCGCCGTCGAGCGAGATCTTAAAGATATCATTGCGCAGAAACAGGCTTTCGACGGCACCAAAGGCCAGATCGAACGTCACGATGTCGACACCGTCATTGCCGTCAAAGATATCGGCCTCATCGAAATCAAAATCGGACCCGGCAAGCACGAGATCATCGTCACCCGACCCAAAATCGGCGCCACCGACGATTTTGGAACCGTCAAACAGGGTGACGAGGTCGGCACCCTTGCCCAGATCCATCGCCAGACCGCCATAGCCCTCGATCAGACCGTTGTTGAACACCAGTTGGGACTGCGTGTTATCGACATCGGAAAGGATACCGGTCTCACCGCTGATGACGCCCTCGTTGAGGACCTCGAGGCTCTTGTCCGTGCCCGCATCCACGTCGATCGCAGCTTCGCCCTCTGCCGTCGTTATGATGAGGCCAAGGTTGTCGACAAAGCCGCTGTCGATATCGATCGAGTCCCCCCCTTCGGATTGGATCACGGCGTCGAAGTCATTGAAGATTTCACCATCGTCGGCGACCTGGATCGCATCGTCATCGAAGGAAAAGATGACGCCGAAATTGTCGATCTCTGCCCCGTCGCCACCCTCAATGGCCTCGTCCACCGTCACGATCGAACCGGTGTTGGAAACCACCAGATCCGCGCCGCCCACACCATCGTCGTCATCCGCGTCGATACCCTTGTCGAGCGCGGTGATGATGCCGTCATTTACGACGGTGAGGCCGTCAAACCCTTCGGTCTGGATCGCGTCGTCATCTGCAGCAATGAAACCATTCGGGCCGTTGATAACGGTTGTATCATCGCCACCACGGATCGCGTCGCCGCCCTGGCTGATGATTTCGCCGGTGTTGTCGACCGTCAAACCCGCAGCGGGAACCGGATCACCATCACCATCGATTGATCCCGCCGACTGGATCGCCGTTTCGTCGAGGCTTTCGATAATACCTTCGTTGCCGACAAAGCCGCTTTCACCGATGCGGATGGTGTCGTCTGTATTCGATACGGTAACGCCGCTGTCGACCTCGAGAAAGATGTCGGCGATGCCAGTTAAATCGATGCCGTCCGGATCGTCGGCAGCGCAGGAAACGAAATCGCCAGGTGCCGCCGGATCAGGAAGACATTGTGCATAAACAGAACCCGTAGAAACAATCACGGCAAAAGCCGAAAACCCAACAAACTTGAAAGACATAAGTACCCCCAGAACAATACCCCTTGGGCGTATGATCTCAGCGTAACAGTTTTATGTCGAGGCCCACGTAAGCCAAGAAGTGATTTTCAGGAATGCTGGGGAGATGCCCGACACCGGCCTGGGGGCGCGGGTGCCGGGCATCCTTGTTGTGGCGGCGGGGGCGTTCTGCTCGGTGGCACCACCGCCACGAACTGGGCTTAGCCTTCTGACGGCGGCATAAGCCCGGCCTCTTGGGCCGCTGCGACCTCGTCGGCATCAAGCGCACCGTCGGCGTTCAGGTCCATGGCGGTAAAGCCATCAGACGTCACATCCGGAAACGCGGCTTGCACCTCGTCGATCGTGAGAACTCCATCACCGTTTACGTCCATTTCGGACGCGCCCTGGCCCATAGCGAGGGCCGGGATGCTGATTGCAGCCACCATAAGTGTCAGAGGCATGAATTTAGTCATCGGTCTCCCTTTCGTGATCGTTGACCGAGAGCAGTGCGCTCTCACAAGGAAAGAGCAGAAAAGACGGGAACGCGTCCCACCGGGACAACTGACACGCGAGCTGCTGCCGATCCACGTCGGCGCCGTGCGCAGAGGGTTGCCCAAAAAGAGGGCAAGAAGCGGATCGGCAAGAACCCCCGGGCTGGTATCTGGATCTCAAAGTGCCAGCTTGAAGGCATGACACATCAAAGATACGATCAGACAGCCGGACTGATTGGCTTGATCCCGTCCCTGCGACGCAGGGCCCACAGGCTGACCCGAAGCCCGGCAGAGGCCGACGATCTGGTTCAGGAAACCCTCCTGCATCTCTGGCAGAGGATGGAGGGAGAGACCCGGATCGAGAACCTCCCGGCCTATGCGATGCGGACCATGTCGAACGAGGCCCGCCGCCACTGGCGCCATCGCCCTGACGAAGAACTGCACGACGATGACGCGCTCATAGAACCCGAAGCCGAAGAGCGGCTGACCTGCGCGGAAACGCTGGCCGCCATTGCCCGCCTGCCACGACCGCAACGCGACCTTATGGAGCTTGTGGTCGAGGGCGAAACCTCACCCCGCACACTTGCAGGCATCACGCATCTGCCAGTCGGTACAGTGATGTCCCGCCTTGCCCGTGCGCGGTCACGGCTGAAAGAAGACCTGGAATGGTAAGGCTGCAGCCCTGACGATCTGGGATCCCCGGAGTTTGCCCCAGGGGATCCCGCGACGATGCCGGTTTGCCGGCCCGTCCCTAGCGGTTTCCTTCGTTCTGCCAATCGGTTAAATCCGCGGCCAAACGAAGAGGACCCCGCCAATGAGCGATGCCGAGCAGCCGCAAATCTATCTCGTTACACCGCCCGTATTCGACCCCGAGCCATTCGCCAGAACCCTGGCCTCGGTCTTGGATACCCATCCGGTCGCCTGTCTGCGCCTCGCGCTGGCCAGCCGCGATGAGGATCGGATCGGACGGGCCGCCGATGCCTGCCGCGAGGTCGCGTATGCCCGCGACGTTGCCATCGTTTTGGACGACCACGTGGCGCTTGCCGAACGCTTTGGTCTGGACGGTGTGCATTTGACAGACGCCGCCCGGTCAGTCCGCGACGCACGCAAGGTGCTCGGGTCCGACGCAATCGTCGGCAGCTTTTGCGGCACGTCGCGCCATGACGGTATGAACGCGGGCGAGGCTGGGGCCGATTATGTCAGCTTCGGCCCCGTATCGGGGAGCCTCGGCGACGGCACCAAAGCCGATCACGAACTCTTTGCCTGGTGGAGCGAGATGATCGAATTGCCGGTCGTGGCCGAGGGTGGCCTGACCCCGGATCTCATCGCACAGCTGGCCGATGTGACGGATTTTTTTGCCATCGGCGAAGAAATCTGGGATGCAGACGACCCAGCGGCAACCCTTGGCGCGCTCATCGCAGCAATGGGTTAGAAGAACACCCGCTCGACAACCCAGTAGGCGCCTATCGCCGCGATCATGAGCGAGCCGGACAGTGACACGGCACGAAACATGACCGGGTAGTCGGTCACGACCAACTCCTCGCTCGGCAAGTCCGCGTAGCTTGCCAGTCGCGTGGCGAAAACAAGGACGATGGCAGCCATTGCGATCACGGCGAGCTGCCCAAGCTCCACACCGATATTAAAACCAACCAGCGCCGGTATGAACTGTGCATCCGGAAGCCCGAATTCGCTGAGGACCGAGGCGAATCCAAGCCCGTGCAGCAGCCCGAACCCGAACACCACCGCAGGCCGCCATGCATGCAGGCGGCGGGCAAAGATGTTTTCGACCGCCACATACACGATCGACGCAGCTATCAGGGGTTCGACGACGCTGGCCGAGATCGTCACCCAGCCAAGCGCGCCAAGCGCCAGTGTGACGGTATGGGCTAGCGTGAATGCTGTCACCTGCCACAAAAGCGGGCCGATCCGCATCGACAAAAGGAAAAGACCCAAAACGAACAGGATGTGATCGAGGCCCTTGGGCAGGATGTGGTCGAACCCGACCGGGATGTAATCAAAAAAGGTCTCCCAACCGCCCGCGGCACCACCACCCGCCAACGGGATATCGGCGCTAGATCCGCCCTCCTCCAGATAACCGGTAAAAGGGTCCTCGACCCCTTGCTGACGCAAGACCAGTGCGCCACCCCCATCGGGCCAGTTCACGGTGACGGTCTGGGCGGCGATCGGCAGGTCTCCCATAAGATCAAGGGTCCAGATCCGCGGGGCGCCCACCGTTTGCGTGCCCTCGATATCAAAAGCGCCGCGCGATAACGCCACGGCCTGCCCGTCTGCCGAAATCAGCGGCAAGGCATTCCACGTCTCGATCAGCGGATCGATCTGCGCCTCGATTTCGCGCGGGAACTGGCCGCGCAAATCATCATACGCGTCGGATTCCTCGGCCTCGTTCGTGTCCTGCAAGCCGTCGAGGTCGATGCCCACAAGAAAGGCCTCGATCGTGATCCGCATCGACAGGGTGACCCTGCCCTCTTCGACCGTCAAATCGGCCACGGTCGGCACCACTTCATGCGCGGTTGCCGCATGGGCCCACAGGGTTGACATCACCAGCGCAACGCGCAGCTTGGTCAGAAACCGAAGGACCGCTCTCATGATCACTCTCACCCGTTGTCTTTCGCTTGCTATCTGCCTCAACCTGCCCACTTTGACCAGCGCTCATGAGTTCTGGATCGAACCGGGCGGGTATCAAGTAGAGCCGGGCGAGGAAATTACCGCAGATCTCAAAAACGGTGAGAACTTCAGCGGTATCAACCTCTCTTACATCGACCGCAACATCGCCCGCTTCGACATCGCGATGGCGGATGAGGTCGCGCCGGTTGAGGGCCGCATGGGTGATCGCCCGGCCCTGAAACTGAGCGCCAACCGTTCCGGTTTGCTCGTGGTGCTGCACGAAACCACGCCGTCCTCGCTGACGTACAAGACGTGGGACAAGTTCCAGACATTCGCCGATCACAAGGACTTTCCCGACATCCGCGCCCGGCATGACGCACGCGGATTGCCCGAGGTCGATTTCAAGGAAGACTATACCCGGCACGCCAAGGCGCTTATCGCTGTCGGCGATGGCTCGGGCTCGGATCGGGCCTTTGGCCTTCAGACCGAATTGGTCGCGTTAACAAATCCTTATAGCCCGAACTTCACAGGCGATATGCAGGTTGCCCTGTTCTATGATGGTGCCGTGCGGCCAGACGCTCAGGTCGAGGTTTTTGAGCGGGCACCGGACGATACCGTCACTGTCTCGCTCTACCGAACCGACAAAGGCGGTGAGGCCACTGTCCCGGTCAAACCCGGCCACGATTATCTTTTTGACGCGGTCGTTCTGCGGCCGGCACCGGGTGAGACCGAGGCGGTGTGGGAAACACTTTGGGCGGCGCTGACCTTTTCCGTGCCAGAGTGACGCGGTTGCAGTGACCGGCAATCCCCGCCAGAAGGTCCGCATGACAAGACGCCCCGATATTCTGTGCATCGGCTCCGTTCTCTGGGACGTGATCGGACGCGCCTCGCTGGCGATGCGGCAGGGCTCCGACGTGCCGGGCCGCATCTCGCGACTGCCCGGTGGTGTGGCGATGAACATCGCGATTACGCTGGCACGTTTCGGTCTGACGCCCGGCCTGCTCACGGCCATTGGCCGCGATCCCGAGGGCGAAGAGCTGATCGCAGCCTGTTCCGCACGCGGCATGATCACCGACTTGGTCTATCGCTCCGACGATCTGCCCACCGACCGCTACATGGCCGTCGAAGGCGCCAACGGGTTGATCGCCGCGATTGCCGATGCTCATTCGCTTGAGGCGGTAGGGTCCAAGATCCTGCGTCCCCTCAGCGATGGCAGGCTGGGCAGCCCGGCGGCCCCCTATGCGGGGCTCGCCGCGCTCGACGGGAATCTGACCATCGACTTGCTGAGCGAGATCGCCAAAAGCCCCCTGTTCGCCCAGGCCGATCTTCGGGTGGCCCCGGCATCCCCCGGCAAGGCTGAGCGGCTGGCGCCCTTTCTGACCAGCAAACGGGGCACCCTCTACGTCAATCTCGAAGAGGCGGGTCTGCTCTGCCAATGCGAGTTCACGAATTCCGCCGAGGCTGCCGAAACCATGCTCCACCGCGGCGCGGCGCGGGTTCTGGTCACCAATGGGGGCCAAGCCGCGACGGATGGCAGCCACGAGGGCCTTGTCACCGACACCCCCGCGCAGGTCCTCGTGACGCGGGTCACCGGCGCGGGCGACACGTTCATGGCAGCCCATATCGCCGCTGAGAAATCCGGTGCGAATCGGGCTGAGGCCCTGTCCCGCGCACTTGGGGCTGCTGCGGCCTATGTTTCCGGAAAGAACCCGCAATGATCGACATTCACCATTCTCTCGAGGTTCAGACGGCAAGGGAAACCGGCCAGCCGATCGTCGCGCTTGAAAGCACGATTATCACCCATGGCATGCCCTATCCGCAAAACCTCGATGTGGCCCGGCAGGTCGAGGGCGACGTCCGCGCGGCTGGCGCGGTTCCAGCCACCATCGCGGTGATCGGTGGCGAGCTGCATGTGGGCCTGACAGACGTGGAGCTTGAGACGCTGGCCAAGGCCAAGGATGTCGCCAAACTCAGCCGGGCGGACATGGCGGTTTGCATCGCGCAGGGCCGTACCGGAGCCACAACCGTTGCCGCCACGATGATTGCCGCCCATCTGGCCGGGATCGACGTTTTCGCGACAGGCGGCATCGGCGGTGTGCACCGCGGTGCCCAAGAAACCTTCGACATCTCGGCCGATCTATCGGAACTTGCGCAGACGCCAGTGACGGTCGTCGCCGCCGGGGCAAAAGCGATCCTCGACATTGTAAAGACGCTCGAAGTGCTTGAAACGCAAGGCGTTCCCGTCATCGCAGTCGGACAATCGGACATGCCCGCCTTCTGGTCACGCAGCGCGGGCCTTGCCGCGCCGCTTCGGCTGGACAGCGCCGCTGAGATTGCAACGGCTCACCTGACCCGGCGCGCCCTGGGGCTGGGCGGCGGGCAACTGATCGCCAACCCGATCCCGGTAGCAGACGAAATCCCGCGAGAGACGCTGGCCCCGATCATCGCCGCAGCCCAGAACGATGCGGAAACGCATGGGATCACCGGCAAAGCCGTCACACCCTACCTGCTGCAACGTATTTTCGAGCTGACCGACGGGCGCTCACTGACGGCCAATATCGCGCTTGTCCGCCACAACGCGCGCCTTGCCGCTGAAATTGCAACGCATTTGAGCAATTCGGGCAATCCGAAGTGATCTGCTAACCCCGCCTATTGTAGTGCACCTGAGCTTGACATACCTATCCCCGAGACGCGTTCCGGACATCAGATGACCACCCCATTCGACCCCATAGAACCAAAACCCCCCGGGTTGTTCGCGCGGCTTCGCTCCTCTTTCCTGACAGGGCTTGTGGTGATCGCGCCGGTTGGCCTGACCGTCTGGCTGATTTGGACGGTCGTCGGCTGGATCGACGGTTTTGTCCTGCCGCTGGTGCCAAGCGCCTATCAGCCTGACAAGGTTATCCGCGATTTCTTTGGCTGGCCGCCTGATACGCAGATCAACATTCGTGGCCTCGGCGTTATCATCTTTCTGATGTTCACCGTGGTCGTCGGTTGGATGGCCAAAGGGATCATCGGGCGCTCGCTGATCCGCTTCGCTGAAAGCCTCGTGGAACGTACACCGGTCGTCAGGTCGATATATTCGGGCATCAAGCAGATCTCGGAAACGGTCTTTGCCCAATCCGAGCGGTCGTTCGAAAAGGCCTGCATGGTGCAATACCCCCGCAAAGGCATCTGGGCCGTGGGGTTTATCTCAACGCAAGCCAAGGGCGAAGTTGCGGACCATACCGGCGCCGATGAATTGCTCAGCGTGTTTGTCCCCACCACCCCCAACCCGACATCGGGTTTTCTGCTTTTCTTTCCCCGCGAGGATGTGATCGAGCTGGAAATGAGTGTTGAGGATGCGGCAAAGCTCGTGATCTCGGCCGGGCTGGTCTATCCCAACGGCAAGGACCCGCGAAAGGTCCTGCCGCACGATCACGCTTCACATGAACATTGAGCGGACCGCGGCGGTGCTGCGGTCTCCCAGATCATCGAAATGCGCCGCAAGGAAGCGTTCGGTGGCATGACGGCCCGCTTCGCGCAGTTTTCCGATCACATAGGCATTCGGGATCAGCTTGGTTGCCACGCTTAGCTCGTTCATCAGGGCATCATCGGCGATCATATGGACCAGAACGCGGGCCATCTTGCCCTCGTCCATGGTTCCGTCATCGAGCATCCTTTGCACGAAATCGATCGCGCGCAGTTCGCGCAACAGCGATGAATTAAAGCTGATCTCGTTGATCCGGTTCTGGATCTGCTGGGCCGTCTTCGGCAGTTCATCGCGTTCGAGCGGATTGATGTTGATGACAACGATATCCTTGGGCAGGCCATGGTCAAAGAGCGGAAACAGGGCCGGGTTTCCGGTATAGCCCCCATCCCAGAACGCGTCCGTCCGCTTGGTTTGCGTGTCGTAGACCTCGACCGCCTGAAAGATCGTCGGCAGGCAGGCCGATGCCAGGATCACATCGGTCGTGACCTCGGTCGCCCTGAACACCCTCAGCTTTCCGGTCCGCACCCGGGTCGCACTGACATAGAATTCCGGGCCGGCTTCCTCGCACACCCGATCATAGTCGAATTCCTCAACGATATCGGTCAGCGGATTACGGTAAAACGGGCCGTAGGTGTAGGGCGAGATCATCCGCGTCCACGCCTCGCCCATTGCGTAGGGCAACGAGTATTCAAGCGTGCGTGATACGGCCGCGGGGCCAAACGGGGCCATCCATGTGGCCAGGCGCATGTCCTGAATGCCGGCGACCTTGTCCCAGAGCCATGCCAGATTGTCGATCGCCCCCTGTCGTCCGTTCACGGCCATCCCGGCCTTGAGCGCGGCGCCGTTTAGCGCCCCGGCCGATGTGCCCGAAATGGCAGCAATCTCGACCCGCTCATCCTCGAGCAGACAATCCAGCGCACCCCACGTGAAAGCTCCATGCGCTCCGCCACCCTGCAGGGCCAGATTGATGCGTTTCTTAACCATTCCAGCCACCTCTGCCGATGATATCAGGCTCCGGCTCATGTCTAGGCCAATGCTGCACGTGCAGCAACGCGTAAAGGATGAATTTGCGCTACTCTTAGTTGACAAACGGCCTACACATTTGTTCCGTGGGTTGACGGGGATGTCGTCGGAGAAACAAATGGTTAATGAAGAACGTCCACTGGACGTCTGTATCGTTGGTGCAGGTCCAGCCGGGCTGCAGGCTGCGTATCTGCTTAAGAAGAAGGGGCTGCGTATTGCCCTGTTGGAACGCGGTGAAGGGGTTAGCGGTTTTTTCCGTAAGTTCCCACGCCATCGCAACTTTATCTCGATAAACAAGGTTCATACCGGGCTTGAAAGCGCGGATGCCCGATTGCGGTATGACTGGAACTCGCTCCTGAATGACGAGGGGCTGCTGGTGGGTGATTTCACCACCAGGTACTTCCCCAAGGCCGACACGTATGTCGAGTATCTCGAAGCCTTCGCGGAACATATCGAGGATGAGATCGCCTTAAACGCAGAGGTTGTGCGCATTTCCAAGGCAGATGACGTTTTTACAGTCACATGCGCCGATGACCGCAGATTTCATGCGGCCCATGTCATCGTATCCGCGGGGGTCACCAAACCCTGGCTACCAGAGATCGAAGGCATCGACCTGATCGAGAACTATATGACCTTCGATGCGACGCCCGAGCGCTTCGACAACAAGCGTGTCCTGATCCTGGGCAAGGGCAACGCCGCGTTCGAGACCGCGCAGCGAATGATCGAACATGCGGCCAGCATCCACGTGATGAGCCCAAACCCGCTCAAATTCGCTTGGAACACCCATTTCGTCGGACACGTTCGCGCCGTGAACACGCAGTTCATCGATACCTATCAGCTCAAATCGCAGAACGCGGTTGTCGATGCGGCACCGTTCCGCATCGAAAAGGACGGCGATACCTATCTGGTCCACGCCAGAATGACCGCCGCCGAAGATCACGAGATCGTTCTGCGGTATGATCACGTCATCGGCTGCACGGGCTTCCGCTTCGACGCCACGATCATCGACGAAGAGATTCGGCCAGAACTGCTGCATTTCGGAAAATTCCCGGAAATGACGCCGCAATGGGAGGCCAAGAGCACCTCAAACCTCTGGTTTGCCGGCACAATAATGCAAAGCCGGGACTTCAAGAAAACTATGTCAGGCTTTGTCCATGGCTTCCGCCACAACATCGCAGCGCTGACCGAATTCATCGGTGGCCGGATCCAAGGCACCGCCTTTCCGTCCACCGCGACACCGGTCGAGGGCGAGGCGCTGGTCGATACGATCATCGACCGGATCAGCCTATCGTCAGGCATGTTCCTGCAGCCCGGCTTCCTTGGCGACGTGATCCATTTGGGCGGTCCTATGGCAGGCACCCATTACTGCGATGTGCCGGTTCACTGGGTCACCGAGGCTCCGGAGGTGATGGGCTCAGACAGTCTTATCGTGACGCTGGAATTTGGGAATTTCGGGTCAACACCAACCCATGTCAAACGCGCCCACACTGCCTTTGGCGGCGATCCCGACCCTTTCATTCACCCCGTCCTGCGGCACTACCGCGACGGTGTGCTGATGGGGACCACGCACCTGTCCGATCACCTCGACGCCGACTGGCGGCGACCAGAGGACAAGGAAGAGGGTGCGGGAACGGTCACAGCCATGACCTTTGCCGATCTGGGTCAGACCCTGCCGATCGCCGAGGTGGCGCGCGACCAGATCCGCACATTTCTTTCGGAACAGGGGTTTCAGCAGCCGCTCGCGGCTGAATAAGATCCATTCTGGGGATGTGGCGGGCACTGCCCTAGCATCCCCGGAACGTTTATAGCGCAGGGCCATTGATCATAGGGCCGTCCAGCCTCCGTCCACACTGATCGTGGTGCCGGTAATCTGTGCTGCGGCATCCGAACAGAGGAACACTGCAGTGCCGCCCATTTGTTCGACCGTCGCGAACTCCTTCGACGGCTGCCGTTCAAGCATGACGTTCTGGATCACCTCTTCGCGGGTCAGGTTGTATTCTTTCATCGTGTCCGGGATCTGCTTTTCCACGATAGGCGTTAGCACATAACCCGGACAGATGGCGTTGCAGGTGATGGGTTCCTTCGCCGTCTCAAGCGCCGTCACCTTCGTCAGGCCCACGATCCCGTGCTTGGCCGCGACATAGGCGGCCTTGTATGGCGATGCGGTCAATCCATGGGCCGAGGCAACGTTGATCACCCGGCCCCAGCCCGCCGCGCGCATCATCGGCAGCGCAATGGCCGAGGTGTGAAAAGCCGAGCTGAGGTTGATCGCCATGATCGCATCCCATTTCTCAGTCGGAAACTCCGGGATGGGTGCGACGTGCTGGATACCCGCATTGTTGATCAGGATATCGCATCGTTCCGCCTGTTCGATCAGGGCACGGCACTCATCGGCCTTCGACATATCGGCCTTGATGTAGCGGGCATTCGTTTCGGTTTCTTCGCCGATCTTGGTCGCAAGTGCATGATCATCGGGATTGTCGGTGAATGAGTTCAGGACCACATCCGCCCCGGCCCGCGCCAGCTCCCATGCCATGCCCAGCCCGATCCCAGAATTCGACCCGGTCACCACGGCCGTCTTTCCCATGAGCGAAACCTCGAACGCCATTGCTGCACCCTCCTGCGCAAATTGCTGCAGGTGCATCATCGGGTGCCCGCGTCTGCATGGCAATCGCGAAATGCCTGCCTAGATGGTGAATATGGCAGAGATCAGCGCGGAGACAGTCACCATCGGCGCCGGGGCGGCCCCGAGGCCTGCGCCTCGAAGCTCAATTGAATGAGGACACCATGAAACCCATCCACCGCATCGCCCTGGTCCTGTTCCTCAGCTTGAACCCGATCATGGTCGCCGCCGACGATGCCGCCGATATTGAACGCATTCTTCTGGGCATCGCGAAGGCTGCGGATGAAGGAAACTGGACCCTGCTGGAACAGAAATTCGCAGACAATGTGATTCTGAACCAGTTGTCGCTTTTTGATGAGACGGGCGACCGTGTGACCGAGGACGACGTGATCGCGGGTTGGGCCGATCTGTTGCCCCGCTTCGACAGGACCGAGCACCGCATCACTGATGTCGAGATCTTGGCCATATCGCGCATTACCGCCCGCGCCTCTTCTCGCTTCCACGCCATCTATCACCGCAATGGCCGGATCTGGGAGCAGACGGGCCGCTTGCATTACCTTTTGAAACGCGAGGGCGACGCATGGGTCGTCACCGCACTTGACACAACGCCGGAATGGCAAAGCGGGCGGCTGGCGGACTTGCTTGCCGACTAGAAAGGATCTGACGATGAAAGTTCTGATGAGCACCGCGCTTTCCATCCTGACAATGGCCTCAATGGGCCTTGCCCAACCGATCACTCAGACCAACGCCGTCGACATCGCCGAAATGACGCGCATTGCCGATGACATCGACGCCGCCGTCGATGCCAAGGAATGGGCCTGCGCCCGGGCTCATTTCACCGACGAGGTCAGCGTCGACTTTTCGTCGCTCGTTGGGGGTGAGGCTGTGACGATCCCCGCCGATGCGCTGATCGAAGGCTGGTCCGGCAACCTTACGGACGAAAAGACATCCTTTCATCTGCGTGGCAATCACCGCGTGACCTTCGAGGGGGCGGATACTGCCGTCATGCACAGCCACGGCTATGCGTGGAATCGGATGGAACGGGGTGCAGCCCCGGAGAACGGGGGCGACCCGATGTGGGAGGTCTGGGGCACCTACAAACAGAGCTTTGCCCGAACCGATGCGGGCTGGCGTGTGACCGGCATGACCTTCGACAGGACGGCCGAGCGGGGCAATCCCTTCGTGCGCAACACACCCGGATCCTGACGAATCCACCGCCGGGCAATTCGTCGTTTCGTGCCCAATTGCCGGGTGTCCCGGTCTAATACCCCGTTTGCCACACGACGGGCTTGATCAACGGGGCCCCTTCCGGCCATGGTGACGGGGACAGGCAAAAGCCCAACGATAATGAGGCAGGCCAACTTGGCACGAGCAGGCCAACCGCATCTGCGCCCCTTGGCGCCTGACGACCGCGAAGGTTGGGGATCGCTCTGGCGCGATTACCTGGCGTTTTATGGTACGGAACGGCCAGCCCAGCTCTATGATCTATATTTCGAACGGTTGCTCAGCACGGAGCCGCATGAATTTCACGCAATCGTGGCCGAGGTTGAGGGACGCCTTGTCGGCCTCACGCACTATCTGCTCCACCGCCATGGCTGGCGCGAGGAAAACGTGTGTTACCTGCAGGATCTCTATGCGGTGCCCGAAATGCGGGGTAAGGGGCTTGGCCGCGCTCTGATCGAAGCGGTCTATGACGCCGCCGACCGGGCCGGTGCGCCCACCGTATATTGGTTGACACAGACCGACAATGCGGAGGCGCGAAAGCTCTATGACCGGATCGGACGCGTCTCAGATTTCATCAGGTACGACAGGGCCATAGCGTGATGCGGCGCGGCTGGTTCTTTTCGGTCTGTCTTGCCCTGAACGCCTGTGTGCCGATCGAGGCGACCGACAACGCCCCTGTGATCGCCGAAGAAACCGCCAGCCTGCCTGCAATGCGGACCTTTGCGGCTGCATCCGTGCCCGGCCCTTATGTTTCAAACACCGATCTGGCCCGGGATTTCCTCGATCTCAGCTTTGCGCTTGAGAACGGCCAGCGGCTCGACGTATTCACCCGCTTCGAGGGGCCGATCAGCGTCGCCGTAACCGGGGATGCGCCCGCATCGTTGCTTACCGATCTTGGCAGTCTCATCACCCGTCTGCAGCGCGAGGCGCGGATCAACATCCTGCAGGTCTCGGGCCCCGCCAACATTACGATCGAGGCGGTACAGCGGCGCGAGATCCGGCGCATCCTGCCCTCGGCCGCGTGTTTCGTCGTCCCAAATGTAAGTTCACTGCGCGAATACCGCGGGGCGCGACGGTCAAGCAGAACGGACTGGACTCAGCTGACCGAACGAAGGCGTATCGCCGTCTTTGTCCCCAGCGACGCCAGCCCGCAGGAGATCCGCGATTGTCTGCACGAGGAACTTGCCCAGGCCATCGGCCCGCTCAATGACCTCTACCGGCTGACCAGCAGCGTCTTTAACGACGACGATGTGCACACCGTGCTAACGGGCTATGATATGCTGATCCTGCGGATCTATTACGCTCCAGAACTGCGAAACGGGATGAGCCGCAATGCTGTGGCCGCGCGCCTGCCCGTGATTCTGTCCCGCCTCAACCCGGGTGGTGGCTCGGGGCCAAGCCGCCTGGCATCAGACACGCCCAACGAATGGCGCGATGCCGTCCAGACAGCCCTTGGCCCCGGAACGGGTGCAGCCGGACGAAAAAGCGCTGCACGCAAGGCGCTAAGCATCGCGACCGAGGAAGGGTGGCAGGACAACCGCCGGGCGTTTTCCCATTTTGCGAATGGCCGCATCCTCAGCCGCTCCGATCCCGATCTGGCCCGCGCACATTTCGAGGCGGCCTATCAATTCTATGCCCGGCTGCCGGGAACCGAACTGCACCGCGCCTTTGTCGCCACGCAGCTTGCCGCTCAAGCCATCACAGAACAAGACGGCGCGCGCGCCCTTAGCCTGATCCAACCCCATATCGGCACCGCCCAGAACAGCCAGAACGCCGCCCTCCTCTCGACCCTGCTGCTGCTCCAGGCCGAGGCGCTTGACCTGATGGGCCAGAGCGAAGAGGCCGAAGCGGTCAGGCTGGACAGCCTTGGTTGGGCGCGATACGGGTTTGGCCCGGATTGGGCAGTACGGGCCAAAGTGTCGGAAATCGGCGCGCTGAACCCGCAAAAAGGATAAGGGATCACCATGATCGTTCTGGGCGCGGCACTCTTGGGGGCGCTGATCGGCGGGCTGACGGCCTATCGGCGGAAAGGCAACCGGCTGGACATCCTGCAATATGCGGCGGGCTATGGCCTTGCCTTCACCATTGTGGGTATGATCCTCACCGTCGTGATCCACCGCGCATTGGTCTAACCGCATGTTCATTCCCTTCTTCGAAACGCTGCGCAAATCCGGTGTCCCGGTGTCCCTGCGTGAGTTTCTGACCTTTCTCGAAGGGATGAAGACAGGGCTGGCGACCTATGACGTCGAAGCGTTCTACTACCTCGCCCGCGCGGCGATGGTGAAAGACGAACGCAACATCGACAAGTTCGATCGCGCCTTTGCAACCGCCTTCGAGGGGCTGGAACAAATCAGCATCGATCAGGTCCTGCAATCGGTCGAGATACCCAGCGACTGGCTCGAAAAACTCGCTGAAAAGCATCTGAGCGAGGACGAGCGGAAGGAAATCGAAGCTTTAGGAGGCTTCGACAAGCTTATGGAAACGCTCAAGAAACGACTAGAGGAACAGAAAGGTCGACACCAGGGCGGCAACAAATGGGTCGGCACGGCGGGCACCTCGCCGTTCGGCGCTTATGGCTACAACCCCGAAGGTGTGCGCGTCGGCCAGAAGGAAAGCCGCCACAAGCGCGCAGTGAAGGTCTGGGACAAGCGCGAATTCAAGAACCTCGACGACACGGTCGAGTTGGGCACGCGCAACATCAAGGTCGCCCTCAAACGTCTGCGCCGCTGGGTGCGCGAAGGGGCCAACGAAGAGCTCGACCTGAATGGAACCATCCAGGCCACTGCCGAGCACGGCTATCTCGATGTCAAAACCCGGCCTGAACGCCACAACGCGGTAAAGGTGCTGCTGTTTCTCGATGTCGGCGGCTCAATGGATCCGCATATCAAGGTGGTGGAAGAGCTGTTCAGCGCGGCCCGCTCGGAATTCAAGCATCTGGAATACCACTATTTCCACAACTGCCTTTATGAAGGCGTGTGGCGTGACAATCGCCGTCGCTGGGACGAACAGATGCTCACGGCCGAGGTGCTGCGGACCTATGGGCCTGACTACAAATGCATCTTCGTGGGGGATGCCAGCATGTCGCCCTACGAGATCGCCTATCCCGGCGGGGCCAACGAACACTGGAACGCCGAAAGCGGCCAGGTCTGGCTGGAACGGGCGCGGGATCAGTGGAGCAGCAATCTCTGGATCAACCCGGTGCCGGAAAAGTACTGGGGTTATACCCATTCGATCCAGATGGTCCGGGACATCTTCGGCCCAGACCGCATGGTGCCGATGACGCTTGACGGTTTGAGCCGCGGAATGCGGGAACTAACCCGATAATTATTGCTTAAGCAAAATTTTAACCGAATTCCTGACAGAATCCCGCCGCAATCGACCGGTAATCGCGGAGGCACGGGAATGGTTCTACTGAGTAATAAGCGGTTAACGATGAAAAAGTTTCTATTTGTAGCGGCAGTTGCCGCCCTTTCGGCCGGTTCTGCGGCCGCTTCGACGATCAAGGCCCAGTTCTGGAATGCCGATCGGTCCTTTAGTACCGTGGATCAGGCAATTGCCTATGCGGATGCCAACGCGGTTACGGCGACCTTTGAATCGACGGTCCTTAACTATCCGAACCAGGGCAACAATGTCAGCAGCCGCAACACCACCCTCGCCGACTTCCTTGGCCCCGACGCGACCAGCCTGAGTGGCGCGGGGAACACCAACCTCACGACATCGGTCTTCCGCTTTGAGGCCACGCTCGATCTCGCACCCGGCGCTTACAAGATCACGGTCGGATCGGATGATGGCTATCGTCTCTTCTTCGACGGCGCGCTCGTATCGGAGCGGGTTCGCCCCCGCGGGTTCCGCGACACTGTCCGGCTTGATGTGAATGTCGACGGGCCGACTGAGTTCGAGCTGTATTACTATGAAAACTTTGGCCGTACCGGCGTGACCTTCAGCATCAACGACGTCGTCGTGGACAGCAACATCATTGCGCCTATCCCGATTCCGGCCAGCTTGCCGCTGCTGTTGGCGGGTATTGGTGCCTTCGGGATCGCACGGCGTCGCGCCAAAGCATAACCAAAGACGCTTGCCCCTTAGCATGCCCCGCCCCATATGCGAGGTATGATAAAATTCACGCCGATCCTGCTGGCACTGCTTTACGGTCTGATCATATACCGGTTTTCGGCATGGCGCACCGGCAAAGAGCTTGATGAGCGGTCGACCGAACTGGCCGACCCTCTGCTCAAGGTTCTGACCGACCGGATGGCGGCCGCGCTCGAGGTCGAACGGATCCCCGTTCACATCTACGAAATCGACCCGATCAACGGTCTGGCCGCACCCGACGGCCGGATCTTCATTACCCGCGGCTTTTACAACAAGTTCCGCGCGGGTGAGGTCACGGCGGATGAACTGGCCAGCGTCTTTGCCCACGAACTGGGTCACGTCGCCCTTGGGCATACCAAACGCCGGATGATCGACTTTTCCGGCCAGAATGCGGTACGGACAGCCCTGGCCCTCGTCCTGAGCCGCTTTCTGCCGGGCATCGGCGTATGGATCGCGAATGCCCTGACCACCCTTGTGGCCGCGCGCATGTCACGGTCCGACGAATACGAGGCCGACGCCTACGCCGCCGCCCTGCTCACCAAGGCGGGTATCGGGACGGCTCCGCAGATCTCGCTTTTCCGGAAGCTCGACGCGCTCACGCAGTCGAATATGGGGGCGATGCCCGCTTGGTTCCTGAGCCACCCAAAGGCCGAGGAACGGATCGCCGCCATAGAAAAGCTGCAGTCCCGCTGGATCCCCAGCTAACCCAGGGCGCGGCCAAGACGCGGCAGCCGTGCCTTTTTGAGCAGCGGACGCATCTGCCAATCCTCGCCCGACAGTCTGCGCGCTTCGGACAGGACCTTTTGCGCGACCCCCTCGACCATCTCGGGTTGGGCCTGCCAGCACTGGAAAAGATAACCGTCCGGATCGACCCGGACGACGCCTTCTTCGGCAAGGATATGGCGCGGAAAATCCTTGGCGTTCACGGTCATTATCGCCTCCGCCGATCCGGCGATGGCGGCAGCAAGTACATGAATGTCGTTTGGATCCGGCAGCCACAGCCGCGCCTCAAGTCCCGCGTCGGGCTGCACGATGGCTTTGGGCCAATGGACAGTGAGCATCCCGATCTCGGATCGCGCCTGCGCCGCGCCCCCGGGCCCCAGCTTCGCCGCCGCCCGCGCCCATTCCTCAAGGATCCGATCCGACCAGACCGGCTCGAAAACCCCCGCGCCGGCCACCCCCAGCACCACTTCCCGCATGACCGTCGGATAAAGAACATTCGCGTCGATCAGGATCTTCATAGGGCAAAGAACAGCGCTTTGAGATACCCGCTTTCGGCCAGTTGCGGATGCATCGGGTGATCCGGGCCGGCAAAACCAGTGCGGATCAGCGCCGCGTTCCGCCCTGCCCGACCGATGCCCCGGATCGATGCGGCCCGAAAGGCATCCAGCCCAGCCGCATGCGAACAACTGCAAAGACCCAGTATGCCGCCTTCGGAAACCAAGGGCGCAGCCAGCCGCGCGATCCGTTCATAGGCGCGCAGACCCGCGTCCAGCGCTGGTTTCGACGGGGCAAAGGCAGGTGGATCGCAGACCACAAGATCGAACTGCGACCCCTCTTCGGCAAGCGCCTGCAATACCTCAAAAGCGTCGCCCTTTCGGGTCGAGAAGCGGTCAGCAAAGCCCGAAGCCTCGGCGCCCTCAGCAGCGAGAGCCAACGCCGGCGCCGATGCGTCAACGGCCAGTGCATCGGTCGCGCCATGGCCAAGGGCCGCAAGGGCAAAGCCGCCCACATGGGAAAAGACATCCAACACCCGCGCACCCTTAGCGGTCCGGGCCGCAAAGGCATGATTGGGGCGCTGGTCGAAAAACAGGCCGGTTTTCTGCCCACCTGTCAGATCCGCCATGTAGGTCGCACCGTTCATTGGCACCGGAACGGGCTGCGCCGGTGCAGCTCCGACCAAGGCGGCCGATACATCATCGAGCCCCTCAAGGGACCGGGTGCGACCGCTTGCGTTTTTCAGGATGGTTTCCGCGCCCGTGACCTCGACCAAAGCGGCGGTGAGCGCTTCCAGATGCGCCTCGGCCCACGCGGCATTGGGTTGAAGAACCACCGTGTCGCCGAACCGGTCGATCACGACACCCGGCAGTCCGTCAGCCTCGGCGTGGACGAGACGGTAGAAGGGTTCGGGAAAAAGCCGCTGACGCAGACGGTGCGCCCGGACGATCCGCGCCGCGAACCACGCCTGATCAAGCTGCACATTGGTGTCCGTGTCGAGCAGCCGCGCGATGATCCGCGATTTGGGATTGACGGCGCAAAGACCGATCGGCGCACGATCCGCATCTTCGAGGATGGCGAGTGCACCCGGCGACAACGCCTTGGTGCGCCGATCCGTCACCAATTCGTCGGCATAGACCCAAGGGAATCCGTACCGCAGCTTGCGGGCATTGGCTTTGGGGCGCAGGCGCACCACCGGGCGGGCTGTCGTGATTGTGTCGTCAGTCATGGCGCGCACCTAACGCAGGTGGCGCCCCGGATGAAAGGGTCCTTGGCTTAACGCGCGCGGTTCAGCCGCTGGATCAGGCCCAGCCGTTCGTTCTGGTATCCCCCGGGCACCACCAATTCCTGGCGCATGACCTCGGCCAGATGCGCCGTGATCCGCACCTTCTGGGTTTCGCCACGGGCATCGGCGGCGATGGCCTCATCCCCGCCAAAGGCTTCGAGATCGGCACGCACCAGCTTTGGGCCAAAGATGACGTCACCAGTGGCCGCGTCGCGCGCCTGCCAGCTGAAGGTGATGGCATGGACACCGCCCACGGTATAACGGGCCTTTTCCGTTAGCGCGTGAAACCGGGACACCTGGATGTCGACGACCACGGGCTCCGGCCCTTCGGTCGCGGCGACACCCCGCTTGGCCGCCTCTTCAAAGATCGCTTTGACCTGCGCATGACGGTCCCCGATGGGTTCGCCCCGCCAGACGATATCGGCCCCGGGATAATAGCTGTTCTGCTCGGATACCTGCAGCGACAAGGGCACGTTCACGCCTATCGCCGTGACCCGCATGGCCGGTGCCGCGAGGGCCTCCGGATCCGTGGCGGGATCGGTCTGTTCCGTCATGCTGCACGCCCCAACGACGCCCAGCAGCGCAATGATCTTAATACTTGCCCGGATCATGTCATCCCCCTGTGGCTCGATCTCGGCCGCGCCTGTTTTGTCTCTGGTTGTCCGGTGGCGCGGATTGCAGAGGGTTTTGTCAGATTAACGGTTCGTAAATCAAGCCGGTCTGCGCGCACGCCACCCGCCTCGACGGCGGGGCGTTGCAGTTTCGCCAATACCTTCACGTATGACGTGCAACATCGGGTGATTTTCGTGATCCGGGGCGTATTTCCGGACCAGACGTTCAAGCGCCGGACCGGATTCATTGGCATCCGGCAGGCTCAGCGCCCAGTCCAGAAAGATCACCCGGCACTGTTCGGCCGAGATGCCCTCGATCCGAAACGCCTCATAGATCAGGCCCTTTGGATCGTCCGCGTCTCCCTTGCTCATGATCTGCCTCAGGCCTCCCTGCCCAATGCGGTCTCGATTGCCGCAGCCGCCCCGTTGTACGCATTCAGGGCCCTCTGGCCAGCCTCTTCCATCGTTTCAGCGCCGGTCGCCCGACACAATACCATCTGACCGCTTTCGCCAAGGGCGTCCGGATCAAGCGGATCGGCACCCAACAAGGCGGCGGCCAACCGCATGTTCTGGCACAATGCAAATGTGTCGCGCAGGGTCTTCCCGTCCTTTTCCGGCACGAGACCAAGGGCGCCGAGCGCCTGCAGCCCGTCGACCGTATCGCGTGAGACGGACCCGGATAGCAAAAGCCCGGCCTGCGCCAAAAGCTCGATGTCCTGCAGACGGCCGGGACCGATCTTGGCATCCCAGACACCCGATGGGGTCTTGGCGGCGGAAATCCGGCCCCGCATCGCCGACACTTCGGCCAGCACCGTCGAACGGTCGCGGGGCGCTGCGATGAGCGATCGGCGGAGCCTTTCGATTTCCTCGCCGAGTGCGGCCGGCCCGACGATCACATGCGCCCGGCACAAAGCCATATGCTCCCACAGCCACGCATCGTTCTGCTGATAGGTCTGGAACGCGGCCCAGCTTGTGGCGACCGGCCCCTGATTGCCCGAAGGGCGCAGACGCATGTCGACCTCATAGAGACGACCTTCGGCTGTCTGGGCCGTCATCGCGGTAATCAGCGCCTTGGTCAGCCGCGCATAGTATTGCTGAACCGGCAGCGGGCGACGCCCGTCCGATTGCTGCACATCCTCAGGGTCATAAATTACAATAACATCGAGATCTGACGCGGCGGTCAGCGATCCGGCCCCGAGCGACCCCATCCCGAGGATCGCGGCACCCCGCCCCGGCGGCGGCCCGTGCTTTGCAGCGAATTCGGCCTCTACCCGCGGCCAGAGCCCCGCAAGCGTGGCCTTGGCCAGATCGGCATATTGCATCCCGGCCTCTTCGGCTCCGATCAGGCCCCGCAAGAAATGCACCCCGATCCTGAAATGCCATTCCCGCGCCCAGCGACGGCTGATGTCGAGCTGGCGCTCGTAATCCCCCTCCTGCTCCAGCTTGCCGACCAGGCCCGCAGCCAGCGCGCTTTGCCCCGGCCACGGGGCAAAGAACTCGCCCCCAATCACCGCATCCAGAACCGAGGCGTTGCGCGAAAGATACTGCGCCAGTTGCGGCGAGGTGCTGACAATATCGACCAGGAGGTCAATCAGTTGCGGGTTGGCATCGAAGAGCGAAAAAAGCTGCACGCCCGCCGGCAGCCCTGCCAAAAACCCATCAAGCGCGGCCAACGCCTCGGCCCGTCGGGGAAGATCGGCGAGCCGCCCCAAAAGGCGCGGCTTGATCCGCTCGAAAAGATGCGCCGACCGTTCACTGCGCAAGGCCGGATACGTCCGCCACCGGGCAAGCATCGCCGGATCAACGGCATCGGCCGGATCGGGCCCGTCCCGCACTGGCGCAAAAAAGCTGTCGGCCTCGGCATGAACGGCCTGGAGCCGCATTCGCAGCTCTTTCTTCAGGTCTGCCACATCGCGATCCATCATCGCAGCAAGCCGGTCGAATTCCTCGTCCGATTTGGGCAGAGTATGGGTCTGCGCATCGCGCATCATCTGGACCCGGTGCTCGACGGTGCGGTGAAACCGGTAATGGTCAGCAAAGGCGTCCGCGATGCTCTGCGGTACCCAGTTGGCACGTGCCAATCGCTCAAGCCCTTCGACCGTGCCCCGCACCCGCAGGGATTCGTCGCGCCCGCCCGCAATCAATTGCCGGGTCTGGGTAAAGAACTCGATCTCGCGAATGCCGCCGCGCCCCAGCTTCATGTCGTGCCCCGGCAACGTGATCGGTCCGGCGAGTTTCTTGTGTTCGCGAATGGCCACACGCATCGTGTGCGCATCCTCGACCGCCGCGAAATCGAGGTGGCGGCGCCAGACAAAGGGGCGCAGCGTGTGCAGAAACCGTTCGCCCGCCGTGACGTCGCCCGCGCAGGCCCGCGCCTTGATATAGGCCGCCCGCTCCCATGTCCGGCCAAGACTTTCGTAATACCGCTCGGCGGCCTCCATCGACAGAACCACAGGTGTGACAGACGGATCGGGCCGCAATCTCAGGTCAGTGCGGAAGACGTAGCCCTCGGCCGTGATATCGCTGAGGGTGGCGCACATCTTGCGCACCGCCTTGACGAGCGCCATGCGCGCCTCTCCGAAATCCTCTGCGTCAAAGCGCAATTCGTCGAAAAGGCATATCAGATCAATGTCGGAGGAGTAGTTGAGCTCGCCCGCACCCATCTTGCCCATGGCCAGCACGCTGATGCCGCAGGCCGTATCGAGATCGGTCTCGTCCATCCCCGGGATTTTGCCCCGGATCAGAAGCGGCCTGAGCGCGTCCCGCAACGCCGCCCCGCAGGCCACATCGGCAAAGTCGGTCAGGTGCCGGGTAACGTCATCAAGGGACCAAGCGCCGCCCAGATCACAGAGCGCCGTCAGCAACGCGACCCGGCGTTTGGCCCGGCGCAGACCATTCGGCACATCAACCAAAAGGCGGCCAGCCCCTTCGATGGCAGCGGTGATGGCAGCATCTGGGTCGGCCATCGCATGTGCCAGCCATTCGGCCTCCTTCGCGATCAGCCCAGCGAGGTACGGGCTGCACCCTGCCGCTCCTTCGATCAGCTTGCGGCCATCGCCTGCGACGGACGGCACCAGTGCCGCAGTCTCGGCCCCTCTCTCCCGGTTGAACGGGCGGGGTATCCTATTGACAGAAAGATCCTTGGGCATGTCCTCCATAGTGCGGGATGGCGCGGGGGCGTCAATGGGCGCTTGCAGGGCGAATGGGCCTGCGGCATCGTCCGGGCATGAGCAAAAGCCTGAAACGCGTTCGCGCCGTGCTTGAGAGCAGCGGCATCGAAACCGAGATCCGCGAAACGCCGCTGGCACGGACGGCGGCGGATGCAGCGGCTGCCCTTGACATCGAAATCGACCAGATCGCCAAGTCGATCATATTCCGCGGTGAAACCAGCGGTGAGGCAATCCTCTTCATCACAGCGGGCGGCAACACGGTAAAGGCCGACAAGGCCGCGACACTGGTGGGCGAGGCGCTTGGCAAGGCGGATGCGGCGCTGATCCGGGCCCAGACCGGGTTTGCCATCGGCGGCGTCGCACCGGTCGGGCACGTCAATCCGATCCGGGCTTTTTTCGACCCAAGGCTACAGGATTTTGGCCTGGTTTGGGCCGCAGCGGGCACGCCACATCATGTTTTTTCGGCTGACCCAACCGCGCTTCTTGATCTATCCAAGGCGCAACAGGCTGATTTTGTTTAGCATTTCAAAAAATGTGAATTTCTTTTACATCCACTCTTGAAAGGGCACAGTGCAATCACAATCTCGTAAGATGTGAAGGGCATTCACATTGCAGATTAGACCGACCGGGCCCGCCAAGCCCACAATCGAAAGGCATCTTGATGAGCACCATTACATCATCCGCACCCGTTCATCGTTCGTCCGGGTGGTTCACGAAGACAGAGGCCTGGCTTGACGAAAGAGGCAAAGGCGCCTGGATCGCCGCAATGGTCCTTGGTTTCATCCTCTTCTGGCCCATCGGCCTCGCCTTGCTGGCTTACATGATCTGGAGCAAACGCATGTTCTCAAAATCCTGCGCAACCCGCACCCGCCACGCCATGTCAACGATGCGCCCGACTGGCAATAGCGCGTTCGACGCCTACAAGGCCGAAACCCTGCGCCGGCTGGAAGAAGAACAGACGAATTTCGAAGCGTTCCTTGAGCGTCTCCGCGAAGCGAAGGACAAGGCCGAATTCGACCAGTTCATGGAAGAGCGTGCCAAAGCCGCGAAATCCGAAGGCTGATCCATCAAACGACCGGCCCCACCTGCAACGGGGCCGGCCCCATTTTTTCGACAAGGGATATCAAAATGGCGCTCGCCGACCCGATCACCCAGCCGCAATTCTATGCCTCCGTCCCGACCAAACGCCTGATGGCCTGGGTTGTCGACGCGGTCATCATCGGGATCATCACCGCAATCATCGTACCATTCACCGCATTCCTCGCGTTGTTCGTCATTGCTGGTCTCTATGTGACGGTCGGATTTCTTTATCGCGTCATCACGCTCGCGATCGGTTCGGCAACATGGGGGATGGCGCTTTTTGCGATCGAATTTCGGGACGCGGGCGGGGCACGCTTCGATCTCGGCACGGCATTTCTTCACACAGTTGGCTATCATGTCTCGTGGGCGATCGCGCCGCTTCAGCTGATCTCGATCGTGCTGATGGCGACCACCGCGCGGGGTCAGGGCCTGACGGATCACATCATGGGTACAGTGGCCCTCAACCGGCGCGCGTAAACATTTACCCTCCACCCAAAGCAGGGGTTGTGTCATGGGGTGCGCGCTGTATCATCCACGCACTTCTGTTACAGGACCCAGATGCGCCACACCCTGCCACTCGCCCCGCAGTTCTATGTAACTGCCCCACAACCTTGCCCGTATCTCGACGGGCGGATGGAGCGAAAGCTGTTCACGGCACTGCAGGGTGACAATGCCGAAAAGCTGAACGACAGCCTGTCGCAGCAGGGTTTCCGGCGCTCGCAGAACGTGCTTTATCGACCGTCATGCGCAGAATGCTCGGCCTGCCTCTCGGCGCGGATCGCAGTCAAGGATTTCGCGCCGTCGAAAAGCCAGAAGCGCAGCATCCGACGCAACGCCAATCTCGACCGGCGTGCGACGTCACCCTGGGCCACCGAAGATCAATATGCCCTCTTTCGCAAGTATCTCGATAGCCGCCACGCCGATGGCGGCATGGCCGACATGGATGTGTTCGAATTCGCCGCCATGATCGAAGAGACGCCCATCCGCAGTCGGGTCGTCGAATATCTCGACCGCAAGACCGGCGATCTGGCGGCCGTGAGCCTGACCGATGTGCTGAGCGACGGCCTGAGCATGGTCTATTCGTTCTACACGCCCGAGGATGCCCGGCGGTCGCTTGGCACCTACATGATACTCGACCATATCGAGATCGCGCGGGAGGCCAGCCTGCCCTACGTCTATCTTGGATATTGGGTGCCCGGCAGCCAGAAGATGGGATACAAGGCCAAGTTCTCGGGCCTCGAAGTCTATATGGGCGGCAGCTGGCAGAAGATGGACAGACCTGAAGAATTCAAGCCCGAAACCCACCCGCTCTCGGTCGACCCAATCGCTGAGCAGGTCGCCAATATCAGCCTCCCGGACACGCGACCGACTGTGCGCTAGTCAGTTTGGGGGCTCTGCCCCCGTCCCTTTGGGCCTCCCCCGGCGTATTGATCGACGAGAAGAAGCAGGCCGTCCTTTGATCGG
>JBCBKL010000026.1:0-39326 GCA_038521825.1 Pseudomonadota bacterium
TGCCGCAGCGAGATCGCGAGGTCGATCCTCCATCACGGCTTGCAGCACGGCTGCGGCCCGCGCCACCGGCGCCCCCTGCCCCGCGTCGAGCCAGGCCGCAATCTGCTCCGGCTCCAGGTTCGGCAGTGATCGGTGCAACGCCTTGACCGACACCGGCCGCTCGACCGCCCTCTTCCACGACAGATAGATCTCACCCGCGGGTCCGGGTTGGTCGCCGGGCTGCAGAAACACCACCGCATCGCGCAGGTCCGAAACCCGTTCCGGGCGTCCCTGGTACGTTACGCAGGCCTCTGCGGCGCGCAATGCCATACGGGCCCGGAGCAAGGTCTGGGGGACGTCGTGCCGGCTCAACACCAGATGCAGGTGGCTCAGCGCCGCGCCTGACAAAAACGCCACATCTTCAGGGGTTTCCGCACGTCCGGAGGTGACCCAGGCGGGCAGTTTGGGTAGGCTGTTCAAATCGTCAGAGATGGCTGTGGGCTGATAGGTCATACCCCAACACTATCGTGTCACGGCGCTTTTGCCTACCATATAGTGTAGTAACCGCCCCACTCTGCAGGCTTTCGCTATGTCCAATAAGTTTGCCTTATCGGACGTAAAAAGATAGGCTGGAAACCAACATCAAAACTAGTGGATTTTTGGGGAAAGAATGGACTCAGAGAACGTGAAACCGACGTCACCGCGCTCCGGTACCTTGGATGATGCTCAGGTCGAGGAGAGAGATCAAGACAAAAGTGATGCAATCGCCCTGCCCGCCCATGTGGCCGGATCCGGTTCACTGGACCGTCTCGTTGACCAGGCGCGCGACTATGCGGCAGCCGCCACAGCCGAGAACACCAACAAAGCCTATAAGGCGGACTGGAAGCATTTTGCCAGCTGGTGCCGGCGGAAGGGTGTCGACCCCCTGATCCCCTCCCCTGCTGTGGTTGGACTTTATATCTCCGACTGCGCCAAGCCGCAGGGCAGCTCCCCGGCCCTCACGGTCAGCACAATCGAGCGACGGTTGTCGGGCCTGTCGGCAAACTACCGGGCGCGCGGTCTCACGCTCGACCTGAAGGACCGTCACATCGCTGCCGTCTGGGCCGGGATCAAAAATACGCATGGCAAACCGCCAAAACAGAAGGAAGCCGTACTCGCCGAGGACGTATTGGAGATGGTCTCCGCCCTCACTTTCGGCCTGCGCGACATGCGTGACCGGGCGATGATCCTGCTGGGCTATGCCGGCGGTCTGCGCCGCACCGAGATCGTCGGCCTCGATGTTGGCAAGGACGATACCGACGACAGCCGTGGCTTTGTTGAGCTCCTCGTCGGAGGGGCCGTGCTCCACATCAAGGGCAAAACCGGCTGGCGCGAAGTCGAGATCGGGCGCGGATCGTCGGATCAGACCTGCCCTGTCCATGCGCTCGAACAGTGGCTGTACTTCGCCAAGATCGATTTCGGGCCGATCTTCCGGCGGGTCTATCGGGACAACTCCGGGGTCGGGCTAGAACGTCTTTCCGACAAGCATGTGGTGCGACTGATCAAGAAACTCGTGCTGGACTCCGGCGTCGGTCTCGACCGCCCTGCCCTCGCGAAACTATCCGACGAAGACCGCGTCAAACATTTCGCGGGTCACTCCTTGCGCGCCGGTCTCGCCTCAAGCGCCGAAGTCGATGAACGCTATGTCCAGAAGCAGTTGGGGCATGCCTCTGCCGAAATGACACGCCAGTACCAACGCAGGCGCGACCGGTTCCGGGTGAACCTGACCAAGGCGGCAGGGCTCTAAGCCACCCTGCCCTAGCCGGTCCAGGGCGCTGTTATCGCTCAACTCCGGCTCTGTCAGCTCCATCGCGCCCTTCTTTGGGAGAGAGCGGCTTTTGCAGAATGGCAGCGCCAACACCGTTTGCATGGGCCACCGCCTCGGAAAGAGACCGGATCAGATCTTCGCCAAATTTGCTCATCAAGCGACGTCTCGCAGCTTTGGGACCTTGATGTCGTCCTCATGCTGTCGTGCCTGCGCCAAGTCATAGCTGGTCTGCATGCGCAGCAGCGTATCCGCCTTCACACCAAAGGCTTTCTCGAAGCGGATCGCCATATCGGCCGACAATCCAGCATTACCATTGAGCAGCGTACTGACCGCTTGCCTGGACACGCCGAAATGGTCTGCCAGATCCTTCACGCTGATGGAGGCCGGTTCAACGATTTCCGTCTTGAGCCAATCACCCACATGAACCGTGAGAGACGGATGCATTTCAAGAGCCATGATAGTCCTCCAGTTCCATATCGATGAGCGCACCGTCGTCGTTCACTCGAAACGTCAGTCGCCAGTTCTTCGTCACGGTCATAGACCAGGTCCCTTTTCGGTCGCCGCTCAGTTGATGCAGGCCGTAATTTGGCGGCGTGCCTAATTCTTCCAGATCGGCCGCGGCATCAATAAAAACCAGCATCTTGCGAAGCCTGCCCGTGTCACCTACCAAACCCTTCGGGTTTCCGGTTTCAAAAAAACGCCGGAGGCCCTTATGGCCGATACTCTCGATCTTCATCGCAATCCCCTACATCGAAATCTGCAAAGTGTCAAGCGTCACGCGACACATGTCACGCTCCTACCCCGCTCAAACGGCCGTAAAAACTGCGTTCGAGATGCAATTCGCCGGCCTGGGCCTTCTGAACCATTCCCCGCAAGTATCCACCGGGCGATGAAACCTCTCCGGCCGAGTGCTTGTCGTAGATCAGCGCCACCGCCGCGGCCGCCACTTCCGGCCCAAGTGCCTTTTGCGCCGTGTTCCAGGCATGCTCGGAGATCCCAACCATCGGTCTGATCTTGCCTGCGGCCCGATGGACCCCGTTCCAGTCGCGGATATAGCCTTCAAGCCCCCGCGCTAGCTCGCCAAACTCCGGACAGGTCGCCATCAGTGTCGGAATATCGATATCGGACCGTCTTCTGTTGGTATGCGTGCTCCACTCACCCTCCAAGTCCACTTCTTCCAGCCTTTCAACTCGCTCCCCCGGTGGGTTTTCTGGTGCCGCGCCCGCCGCGTGCTTTGTTTCAAAGCGATTACTATTTACGGGATCAGGTTCATTTGTAGTTAGTATGTCGGTCTCATTTTCGAGACTCGTGGGTGTCTTATTATTTTGAATTGGAGCCAAATTGTCTTGCGTCTGAGGTTGAGAAACGTGCTCAACATCAGAATGCTGTGGCCAGTCAAAGGCTGCTTCGAAGGCCTTCTCTACCCGGTCCTTCAGGAGCTTGAACCAATCCAGGACCATCGCCAGCTTTTCCGGTCCAGTAGACCGCTTCGGCAGGCTCTGGAGCAGAAGTGCGAACTCGTCCTGAAGCGCGGTCCAGGGGCCTCTGAGGTCGCTCTCCAGCGCCTTCTCGATCTTCGCACGGATCACACGACGCGTCACCGTGATCGTGTTGCGCAGAGACGCGCAATAGGCCCGCTCGGCTTGTAGCTGGGCATAGAGACCCTCAAACTCCTCTGCCCGGGCGGCAAGAGGCGCGAGATCGAAGCCATAGGCCTCGACAATGACGCCGTCTTCATCCCGCCGACCCCATCTCTTACCGTTCGGGCTGTCTTTCATCGAGATAACGCCAGTTTCGCAGAGACGCCGGATATGGCGTCTGAGCGTCGCAAGTGAAAAGCCGGTCTGCTCCATCAGGAAGTTGTTCGATGCCCAGACGATGGGCCGCCTGCCCTGTTCCCAGTCCTGCGGCTGGGTGACGGCGCCGAACGTATCGAGAAGCAACAGATCCTGCGACTTCAGTCCGATCGCGGCGGCGATCTTCTTTGCGGCCACGATTGCCTGTGATTTGGGTATAGCTAACTGTTCGCCGACTTTTGCGTACTTCTCAGCCTGCAAAAGTCCCGGCGTTGGCTTGCGCCAGCCTGTATGTGTCATGGGGTGTTCTTCGCCTCCTCTGCTCGAAAGAAGACAAAAGAAATCCGTTCGCTCAGAAGCGTTCGCCGTTGACAGCGATTCGCCAGGGAACTATCTTGATAGCGACCAAACTATTCTTGATTAGCTCTCAGGCCCAAAGCTTGGGGGCTTTTCTTTTGCCTGTATCTTCCCTTTTTCTGCTCGTTTCTATCTGGTTCGCTTGTGTTATCCGCGCGAACCGCTCTTAAAACCTTGTCAGCTGACAAGGTTGCGGATCATTGTTCCTCAAGACTCGACTTGTAGCGCTCCACGAGAGACGCCATCTCGGCCTCGAGAAATTTCGAAAAACCTGCTCCGTGTTTGTTAGCCAATTTGATCTTCACCGATCTCGAAGTGACGGTCATTGACCCAACATCATCCAACTCGAGACTCGCCTGTACGTTCGTCTTTGGTTCGTGATTGGGACTTGTGTTTACTGCCGCGAGAACCTGCAAGAACCGATCATCTGATGAAGCATTCGAAACCTTGTCAGCTGACAAGGTTTCCTCAATCTTGGAGAGATCGCTCTTGTTCTTCACGGCCGCCGAGAGTTCAAGCCATCTTGGACGACCGATCGACGGTGCGCGCCCAATCAGCTCAACCAAATTCTTGGGGACCACTTTGAGGACACCGCGAAGTTTTGAAAGCTCAGCATCATCGATACTGAGCGCCGCTTTGACATCCCTTGGCTTGATCCCTGCAGACTGCATCTCATCAGCAAACAGAGCTCGCTCAATCCATGATAGATCCTGTCGATTTGCGTTCTCAATTCCCTGCGCAATCACTAGGTCGCGATCAGAATAGTCCGCAACAATGGCCGAGACTTTGTTGCCCAACTCCTTAAGCGCGCGCCAGCGACGGTGCCCATAGACAACTTGAAACCGATCCGAAGTCCCTGGATGGCGCCGGACCGTGACAGGGACCTTCTGACCCTCTTGGGCGATGCTGTTCTTGAAGCCTTGGAAATCTGTATCGCTATCGTCAGGTAGTCTGTCGCGGAAGGGTGAGGGATCAATGACGTCTGGGTCTAGGCTGACGACCTGATTGCTATTCGAGGCTTGCTCTAGCAGCGCATCACGCTCTTCGCGGATTTGGGTTAACGTCCGCTGTGTTGTTCCGATGATGCCAGCGGCAACACGGCTAGTTTTTTGCTTCCCGTCTTTCACTTCGCCAACAGGCATACCTTCGGCGGATGGTTGATCACTTCTGAAATCACCGAATGTAGATACAATTGATTTTCGCTTGCTCATGATCGCCCCCATGAGGTTTCGATTAAGCCAAGCAGTGCGTCGTTTACCGCATCCATAGATTCACGGGCTCGTTTCAGCGTGTTCCGTTGTACCTCGCCTGGCTCAACTTCGTAGATTGTACGCTTGCCCAGACCTGCTGCCTCGATCGCTGTACTTTCAACAGCGGTTGGAAGAAGAACATCGTCGATAAACAGATGTCGCAATAGGCCCACAATCTGTGCTTGCGCCTGATCGTTTGGGTCATGGCGTGTGATCAAATACCGCATGAAATCTTTCTGCATCGTCGCCCCAGCATCTTTGATGATGTTCACGAGATCGCCCATCATCAAAAGGAACTGGTTCATCGACGCGACATCCATCATTGCTGGGTGGACGGTTACCAAAAGGCCTGTTGCTGCGTAGAGCGACGCGAGCGTTAGGTAGCCGAGAGAAGGAGGTGTATCCAGTATGACGACATCATAGTCGCCTTCCACTTCGCGGATCGCCTCGTCAAGGCGTTCAAAGAAGACCGACCCCGTCTTCGCCTCTTTCATTGCAAGGACTCTGGGCGTGTCGTACTCGAATTCCATCACCTCGATATTGCCGGGAATCAGATCCAGTCCGGGAAAATATGTCGGGCGAATAACTTCCCTGATGGACTTGCGCTGGTCGTCGTAGCGCAGGGCAGCGTAAATGGTTTCGTTGGTGTCAACATCGAATTCTGGCTGCGCACCGAACATTGCGGACATCGACGCCTGCGGATCAAGATCGATCGCCAAAACACGATAACCTTGTAAAGCGAGAAAATGAGCAAGATGAACGCTTGTCGTCGTCTTTGCGCTGCCGCCTTTGAAGTTCGCGACGGCGAGGATCTGAAGATGCTCGTTCGTTTGCCGATGCGGCAAGTAGTCGACAGCATCGTTCGGGTTCTTTTCTGCAAAGTACCGTCGAAGCTCATTGATCTGATCAAGCGTGTAAGCACGGTGATTATTCTCAAGTCGATCAGGGGAGGGGCCTTTGCCCTCAATCGAGAGCGTTCTCAGGCTCGACTCGGAGATCGATGTCAACTTCGATACTTCTGGTGTCATGAACCGCCGCAAGCTCTTCTCGGCTTGCGGGGGATACATCCTCTCTCTTAGGTCCTGCAATTGCTTGGACAGCATGTCGGCATGCCGCACGATCTTATCCGCGGCATCTTCATCAAAACGATTGACGGGGGAAACTGGTTCTGCTGGCATTCTCTTGCTCTGACGGTAAACCGGCCTCATGACGGTTATTTTGCGTCAGAGAGTTACATGAAATGGGGGGTGTCGTCCAGCATTAGGTACATCGTGTCCCTTAACCCAAAGCGTTGCGAGAGCACCTACATTTTGCGTGTGGAAAGCACCTGAACACAACACATTCCTTTTGGGAACCATGAGTCGGTCAAGAAAACACGTACGCCTTTGATATTGTTTAGTTTTTTTGCTTGATCTACGACCTCAAAAGCGACAGAACAATTTCAAGAACCGAAATTCGCTCAGACCGCTGGGACCGACCCCTAGAAGATCGCATGTCTTCTCGACGAAGATCGAAGCCTTTCAGGTGTCAGAATGAGAGACATTATTAGCCAAAAAACGAAGAAGTTCGCGCTTTCACAAGAAACCGATTCTCGGAGAGCAAGAGAGGACGTCTGCACTTAAGAAAGAACAACCTAGCCGGATTCTGCGGAGGGAAGACGCTTCTCCGTGGCGCTAGTCCGATGTGAGCTCGGTATTCGCAACGGTAAGATATTCGATAATCGGCCGCAGCCGCGTGCCGCGGTGCAGCCTGCGCACGTTACCGGCGCTGTTTGCCTCATTCTATCCGACGGGTATGGAACCCGTTGGTAGGGCAGGGGGGTTGCACTACGCAGAAAACGAATGCGAGCCCGATATGTGCAATACGGTTCAAGGCAACATCACCGAAGAGGCGGGGGGAATAGCTCCCCATTCGGCTGGGCACACGTTCTGCTCAGTGGAGGAAAAAACGGCCAAAGAATCGATGATAGACGCTAAGCTGCGGACATTCGCCACGCCTTGCTCGAATTCGAAAGATGCGGACTTTGCTGTCGTTCGTCGCGCTCACACAGATGGCTGCCTATGGATGGCAACTGGGTGCGGTTTAGAACAGCCACCGTATCGAACGCCGTCGAGAATCCCTTTGAAGCCAACGTTGACAGCGCGTCTCCGGAACGGCGAAGTTGTCGAAAATGGGAGAAGCCTAATGCCGCAACTTATCGAATGCACAGCCGTCTATCCCACTCTTGCAGTGTCCAGCGTGGAAGAAACCTGCAATTGGTATGTTAAGAATCTCGACTTCACTGTCAGATTCTTGTGGGGAACCCCGCCAACACATGGCGTTATCTTGTTCGGCGAGGCTTGTGTCCATTTTTGGAACGGCGTTCCTCAACTCGGCGAGAATTGGCTCTATTTCGATATCACAAACTTAGATGCGATGAATGACCGCGCCAAGGCGAGCGGTGTAGAGATAACAAGGCCCCCTGAAAACTATCCATGGGGTATGCGGGAGTTCAATGCACTTGATCTCAATGGCTACAGAATCCGATTTGGCCAACATCTGGGGGAATTGAGCTAAGTCGGATGGCCGACAATGGATCGGTGCGCAGCATATGGAACTATGGCCTCCCGTCTGACATGCGCACCAGGCCGTGCCTGCGCCGGACCGGGGGCTGGCGCAGCGACGTGGGTTCTGAGCACTTTATGGCAGCCCGTGTCATCTTTCGCATGATCGGCGCGCGCACGTGGACAACGCCCAGTTGATCGCGGCGGATGCAACGAATGACCCGCGCGCCCATATGATTGCGATTGCGCCGTGACCCCCCGATTTCATGTTGTCGATGTCAGTCTGGCCATCCTGGTTCGCATTTCTGATCCGGACTGGTCGTCCACGCTGCGCTAGACATTTTCGGAAAAGTAGCAGTAAGCGGCCGCAGACAGGATCAATCGCCACAGGGCAAGGCGGCGAAACAATATCCCACGTGGCGACCGAGCATACACACGTTTCCAGGCCCGCTGCCATTCCAGCGCAATCTCCTGATGGCAGCATAGCATCCGCTGGCAAAAAGGATATTGCGAAGAAACAGCACTGTGCTTCGTGCAGCCTTCGTTGGACCACGTTGGCCGAGCCCAGTTTGATTACGGCACGCACAGCTGCCGCAAACGCAAAGTGCCTTAGGCCTCGCGCAGGAAGCTGGCCGCAACAGCCGCCGAAACAACCATGACAGTCGCGGTTCCCAGCATCAGCGGCAGGCCACCCACCTGATACGTGAGGCCGGACAAAACCGTTCCCAGCAACCTGCCGCCTGCGTTCGCCATATAGTAAAAACCAACATCCATGGTCACGCGTTCGACCTTGGTGAAGGCAAGGATAAGGTAGGAATGCAGCGCAGAGTTGATGGCAAAGGCGGCTCCGAAGGCGAGCAGACCAACCACCAGGGTCACCGTCATCCAGGTTTGCGGCCCGGCCGAGGCAAAGGCCGCCACAGTGAGCGCTGCCGGTATGACAGCAAGTATCCACGCCCAAGAGCGCGCCGCCCTGACCAATACGACCTCGGGTCGCTTGGATGCCCTTAACAGGCGTGGCGCCGAAGCCTGCACAAACCCATACAGGATCACCCATATCGCCATGAACGCGCCGATCATGAAAAAGGCTGTTCGGTTTCCGGCCTCGCTGCCGTCAGACAAGACCGCGTAAAAGTAGATCGGGATACCCACGACAAACCAGACGTCGCGCGCGCCAAACAGAAAAACACGTGCTGCCGACAGCCAATTCACATTGGCCGATTTCGAGAAGACTTCGGAGAACTTTGCGCCCTTTCGCCCCTTGGGCAGCCCGGATGGCATCGCGATGAGGACAGCGACCAGAATAACGGCCAGGATCGCCGCCATGCCCAGCACTGCCCAGACAAAGCCAAACGTCGCCAGAAGTACCGCGCCCAACAGGAACCCAAGGCCCTTTACCGCGTTCTTCGATCCAGTCAGCAGTGCGACCCATCGGAACAGGCCGCCATCCTCGGTCGGGGCCAGCAATTTCACAGCGGATTTGGAGGACATCTTGGCAAGATCCTTGGCAACACCGCTCGCCCCTTGCACGATCATCACATAGGCAACAGACAGACCAATCGCCCAGGCCGGATCAAGCTGCGCAAGGGCCAGCAGCGCCAGAACCTGGATACCAAGCCCAGCATAGAGCGTGGAGGTCAGGCCAAACCGCGCCGCAACCCAGCCAGCGCACAGGTTCGTCACCATGCCGGCGACCTCGTACAGCACGAAAAGATAGGCCAGTTGGACCGGCGAAAACCCCAGCGTGTGAAAGTGCAGCAGCACCAGCATCCGCAGCGCGCCATCGGTCAGCATGAACGCCCAATAGGCCGCCGTGACGGCGATATAGGCCGACAGGCCCTCTGGCCTGGTCGACGTATCGGTCAAACCGAAGCTCCGACCATCAACGCCACATCCACCAACCTGTGGGCGTACCCCATTTCGTTGTCATACCACGCATAGACCTTCACCTGCGTTCCGTTCACGACCATGGTCGACGGCGCGTCCACGATGCTGGACCGTTCGTCATTGGTGTAGTCGGTCGACACAAGCGGGCGTTCTTCGTAGCCAAGGATGCCATTCAGGTCGCCTTCGGCGGCGGCTTTGAACAGCGCGTTGACCTCTTCGGCCGTCGTGCTCTGCTCCACCTCGAATACACAATCGGTGAGCGATGCATTCAACAGCGGTACACGGACGGCGTGGCCGTTCAAACGCCCGGTCAATTCGGGATAGATCAGGGTGATGGCGGTGGCGCTGCCGGTTGTTGTCGGGATCAGAGAATTCAGCGCCGAGCGCGCGCGGCGCAAGTCTTTTGCGGGCCTGTCCACGATGGTCTGGGTATTGGTGACGTCATGGATCGTGGTGATCGACCCATGTTTGATGCCCAGGGCCTCGTGAATGACCTTCACCACCGGTGCCAGGCAATTCGTCGTACAACTCGCCGCTGTCACGATGCGGTGACGGTCCGCCTCGTAGATATCGTGGTTCACGCCATAGACGATATTGGTCGCATCACCGTCCTTGACGGGTGCCGAGACCACAACTTTCTGCACACCAGCCTCGAAATACGGCGCGATCTTGGCCTCGGACTTGAAGGCGCCCGTGCAGTCGATCACCACATCGACCCCGTCCAGCGGCAAGTCCGCAATGTTTCGGGTTCCGATGAACGGAAGACGGGTGCCGTCGATCGCCACACTGTCCGCATCGTGGGAAATGTCGGCATTCCACCGTCCATGCACCGTATCGAATTCCAGAAGGTGCGCGTGCATCTCGGGATCACCAATCGCGTCGTTGATCCACGCGATCTGGGCCCCCCGTTCCAGCAGAGGTCTGAGGGCCAGTTTTCCGATACGGCCAAGACCGTTCAACGCATAGGTGGTCACGAAGAGGCTCCGTCATTGGTTCCGGAAATGTCGTCAACGGCCTTCTGCAATGCGATGCGATCCAGTGAGCCAATCGGCAAGGCAGAGAACGCCTTGATGCGGTTCAAAAGTGCGCCGTAGGCCTGATGGAAGGCGAGGTTTCTTTCGGCATACGACCCCTCGACCTTGACCGGATCCGGCATTCCCCAATGGGCGCTGATCGGCTGGCCTGTCCAGGCCGGGCAATCCTCGTTGGCGGCTTGATTGCACACCGTGAAGACGAAATCGAAGTCGGGCGCATCGTCGCCCTGGAACACCGCGACATTCTTTGCCTCGAGCACAGAGGTATCGTGGCCGTTCAATTCCAAGACCTCCAGCGCAAAGGGATTAAGCTCGGATCGCGGCTTGGTTCCGGCCGAGTAGGCGACAAAACGGTCGCCCGCTTCCTTGCGCAGGATTGATTCGGCAAAGATGGATCGCGCGGAATTTCCGGTGCAGATGAAAAGCACATTGTATTTGCGATCGGTCATTAGACTGTCTCCAACTGTGGCTGAGAGGTTATCCGGCGAACAGATTTCCGGGCGCCCGCGACAGCAATCGCGCAGCAAGTAGTCAAATGTCGCGCGCGCGGCATCCATGTCGATGGCATAGCGCAACGACGTTCCGGCCCGTTCCTGCGTGACAAGGCCCGCTTGCATCAAGGCGCTAACATAGGTCGAAAGGGTGTTGGGCTTCAGATCAAGCGCCTGCGCCAGCTCGGTCGCCGGGACACGGTCCGGATAGCGCCGCATAAGCAGCCTGAACAGGGCCAGCCGCTGCGGATGACCCAGTGTCGAGAGGCGATTGGGAATCAATACATCCATTATTCATGAATATCTGAATTACGCCCAGCCACGCAAGGGGGCTACCGGGTCAGTTCTCAGTGACATTCAACACTCCAAGACAGCCGGTCGCCACGCACCAGCAATCCGTTCGGTCCAGCAGCACACCTAGCAGCGGTTGCGCCACGATCATGCCAATGTGCATGACGGCGATGAAAATCGCCGCCGCAGCGGTGCTTGCACCTCCGTCCAGCATATGCAGCGGGGCAAGTGACAGAACCGTCGTATCCACAAAGCCGAAAGCCAGCACAAGAAGGATCAGCAAAGGTGCCGCTAGGGCGAAGCGCGGCAAGTCCGCCAGCGCCAGTTTGTCAGGTTCGATCTTTGCACGCCGAGACATAATCCCAAGACCGAAAGCGGCCAGCGAAATAAGGACAGCACATGCGGCGAACGCCAGACCGTCTTCTGTCCCGAAGACGGGAATGGCGAGCGGGCCGATGACGAAACCCAACGTCATGCCCGCGCTGTAGATGCCCGCTACGCGCCCGCGCACCCTGTCGGCACTGGCGGCATTGAGCCAAGCTTCCCCGAAAACGTATATGGCGTTGACGCAAAACCCGAGAACGAAGCGCAAAAGGAACCACACGGCCAGCACATCCGTCACTGCGAAACCGATCAGCGTTATCGCAGCACCTGCAAGGCCCGCTACGATCACCTGTCCTGCCCGCAGATGTTTCGTCAGGGCAGGCGCGACAAGAACGGAGACTGCAAGCCCCAGCATGAAAGCGGCGGCATTCAACCCTACGACGGTTTCCGATGCACCACGCCCCGCCAGAAGCAGGGAGATCAAGGGGTAAGTTAGCCCCTGTGCAACTGCGAACACGGTAATGCCGATTGTAACGGTCGCCACGGACCACCAATCGGTGTCAATTAAGGGAGGCTGTCTAGGATGCGCGGCGTTCATTTGAGAATGATCTCATTTGTCTTCGCGACAGGCAAGAAACCATGAAAAGCCGCCATTCGTGCTATGTGCAGCATCGGTGGGTCTGGGCTCATTTTCCTCTTTCGCCGCAAAGTTCGTGGACGGCTGATCCCGAAGAATTGCCACTGAGATAGGGCAGGGGGCTGGCATCACCCTGCAAGCTGATAGCCCCGCTTCTGCTTCGCACGATAGAGCGCCATCGTCGCGTCGGCGGCGCGGCCTGCATCCTCGAAACAGTCGATCCGGTGTCGTCCCTGGGTGCCGATGCGGCCGCATTCGCGCAAGAGGGACACGCCGCCGAACAGGTCAGGCATCAGGCGCAACCGGTAGAAACGATACATATTCGCGTCGTGGTCCACGCGCTCGATGCGGATGTCCTCGGGAAACAGCTCAAACTGCTGCATCGGGGGCCGCCTCTCGCATGACACGGCTGATCGTGGAGCGATGGACATTGAACAGGCGCGCAGCCTCGGCCTCGGTACGCTTGCCGGATCGCACCAGGTCACGAATTTCCCGGCGCTGATCGCCCGACAGCTTCGGCTTGCGCCCTGGGTGGCGTCCCTTCTTGCGGGCGCGCTCCAGACCGGCGCGCGTGCGCTCCCGGATCATCTCGCGCTCGAACTCGGCGAAGACGCCGACTATCTGCATCATCATGCGCCCTGCCGGCGTCGTCGTGTCGATGGATTCCGTCAGGGACCGAAAGCCAGCACCCGCCGCGTTGATCTCCTCCATAATGGACAGAAGGTCTTTGAGCGACCGCGACAGTCGGTCGAGCTTCCAGACGATCACCACGTCGCCGTCGCGGAGCTGGTCGAGCATTCGGTGCAGCTCTGGCCGATCCCACCGGCCCCCGGAAGCGCGCTCCTCGAACATGCGCTCGCACCCGGCGGCGCGCAGCGCGTCGATCTGCGCGGCGGTGTCCTGACCGCGATCTGTGGAAATACGAGCATAGCCAAAGTTCATGCGAACAGTGTTGCGCTTTCTTGTTGCTCAATCAAGGGAATTCGCAACATATTTTCGCAACAGTTGGAGGTAGGGCAGGGGCCTTGCGATTTCATGGCTCTCTCGCCTGTTTTTCTTGGCATTCTGAGGGACTAACAGGCGTCCCGGCCTCAGAGGTCCCAGATGTGTTGCGCAACTGACCGTTTTTGCTATCGCGACAAACCAATTTGGCTAAGCAAAACGTCGCCACCCTCGCAGTACCAATTGCGCAAGTTTTAGCCGCTCTGAATTGGTGTCACTGTCCTTATTCAACCTATGGTTATGATTCTTAATGCGCAGATCAATAGCGCATCACAATGACCAAACCATCAACACAGGAGTATAAACACTATGTCCACCGAAGCAAAAAAAACTGCTGCTCAGACATCCACTCCGAGCAAGAAAGATGAGTTCGAAATACTGATGAAGAACTCAAAAACTCCCTACGAGGACAGCCCGCGTCAAGACGTCGGCCACTAACTCTGCTGCGCCGACCCCGAGGCCTCGGGGTCGGCCGTTTTGGCTGTAACAGGGGAGAGTAATGTCACTTGCTCAGGCATTAGATCGGGCGGTCAGCAAGGCGCTTCAGTCACGGCGGACAGAGCCAAAATACCGCGTTTTCAAGGATACCGGCCTGGATTATGTTCTGTGCCGCAAAATCCCGGAGGTTTGGGAGCGCGATGCAGGTGCCTCTTATGACCAGCTTGCGCGGATTGCAGGCTCCAAAACCTGTATGGCCGTCAATGACATCGCAGCATGGGACGCGGAACTTGGACTGCACATTAGGCGTGCCCTCGACAAAACAGGCGTGTTAGACCAGTTTTCGAACCCGCACATCATCGACACCTACACATTCATTTCATCTTCGTCCGGCTGGACCCCGTTCGGGGCCCATGTCGATTTCGATCACTCACTAATTCTCGGGGCCGGTGGCGCACAACGCACGATTTACACATGGGACATCGGAGCAAATATCGGTCAACTCAAGCAAGATGCCACTTCGTTTCTAGGGCTGTCCTTCGACTACGCCGACCGGTTGCAGGATGCCAACCGGATCGATCTAAGCCCCGGCGATCAGGCCGTGATCAAAGCCTTGGAGGGTCACGTGTTCTACGCCAGCGGCGGTGGAATGTTCGTCGGCATCAGTTGCGTCGAAGGTGACGATGCAGCTTACGATCACAGTCCAGCCCTCGCACCAACCAAGGATTTCGAAGTCCCGGCGTTTCTGGATGCGCGCAGCACCGAACCCCTGCGTTGGTCAGATGCGGCCGAAATCCATAATGACAGCGTGGCCAGTGGCGACTTGCGGTTCATGGCCCGACCCGAAGCGGTCAGCGTGGCGCGCGAGATCAAAAGTGTGTTGTCCCACAGCCCGGAGACAAACTTCCAGACATGCGTGAATCATTTCAAAGGAGAACCGGTAAATGTCCAAGCCCTTATTAGCTCATGCGCCCGAATCGGAGCCATTTACGTATCATGAGGCCCTCGACCGGCTGAACGAAGAAATAAACGAGCTTAGCCTTGAGATCACCGGTGGGACATACCAGTTCCGCAGCGCGGTCATTCCCCAAGATGCTTGCGCGGCCCTGACAAGCCGCCTGTGCGACCGGATTTTGCATGTCGGGGCGTCCCGGTTTTCGCTCCGCCTGCTCCGCGACAAAAAGGATCTGCACCCAGCGTCCTTTCTGAACTGTCGCACAGGAGATGGGCTGATTGACCACGTCAGCGTCAAGGACGGCGTTGTCAGCTCAGTTCTGAACGGGGGCGGTACGCTGGTCTTTGATCACAGTCAAGAACACTTTCCCGAACTCCAGATCATCCAGGAAAACCTCGAAGCCTTACTGGGCTGCCGCTGCTGGATACAGTGCTACCTCACGAAATCGCAGGACACAGCCTTCGGCATGCACGGCGATGACCACCCCTTTGTAATCGTGCAACTGGCCGGAACGAAACGGTGGCTGCACGGGGACGCATCCGATCCGGACACAACCGCCGATCGTGCAGAAATGTTGTATCAACCAGGCGATATCGCATTCTATCCGCGCGGCGAGCGGCACAATGTGCACGGAACTGGAGAGTTGTCCGTCCACCTGACCGTAGCTTTTGACGGATTTGGTGGTGTGTTGTTTGACGAACTGCCGCACGCGGCCAAGTTAGCAGCGTTGACTCCTCGACTGGGCACAAGCCTGCCCTATTCCGTCATCGCCCAATCGGTCCGGCCCGAGAGCACAGTCCGGCTGGCCTATAGCTGCCTGCCACCACTGTCAGATCGCGGTGACGGAATTGTAGTGCTGGAGACGGAACACAGCGAAATCAGGATACCGGAAGATTTCAAGGACGCACTGAACTGGATCAAAACCCGGCGCAAAACATCAAGCGCGGACATCGCCGCGCGCTTTGACATCGACATTGAGCGCTGCGTAAAATTTGTCGATTTTGGTCTGCAAAACCACCTTTTCCTGACCGGGCTTGGAGAGTGAGTGTATGCAGAGCGTGAAGGACAACCTGATTGCACTGCGAGCGTCTGACTTTCGCCTTTTGGCGGGCGCAAGTCTCGTGTCGGGGGCAAGTCGTGCCCTGATCCCGATTGCTTTTGCCGTCGAGACCGTTCGGGTCGAACCCCAGGGATGGGGCATGGCCAGCGTGCTTGCTGCATTGTGGGTGGGCCGCTTTGTTGGGTTATTGGTCTACAAACGCGCTGGCTTTCAATTCCACGCTTTCACCATCATGATAGCTGCCGCACTGGTCATGAGTCTTGCGCAAACGAGCTTGTTTGTCTGGATATCGTTCAGCGCCAATAGCATTCTGGCCATGGCCCTCTCCGCCTTTGTCTACGGTCTTGCAGCGGCTTTTTACTTTCCCTCCATGTTCGTTGCGATTCCGATGGTGACGACCAAATCGAACCGAACACAGGCCAATTCGGTCCTGTCTATGATCGGCGATATCTATGCCATCATCGGTCCGCTATTGGGCGTGTCGCTCGTCTTGATCTTTGGCTTTAAACTTGTGTTGGTGTTTGACGCCGTCACACTCTTGCTCGCTGCATTTTTGATCAGCATGCTCTATGCCGCCCACCGAACCGCCGTTGCAAACAGTGCCGACACCGCTGCCGTAAGCACAAAAAGCACCGAGGTCGCAGGCACTGAAACGCTGCCATTCTGGACATATCTCGGATTTCTCAGCTGGTTCTTTTGCGCGGTGGCAATTGGTCTTATAGGGGCGGCTGGCCCGACAATGATCATGGCTTACCACTCAGCGACGGCATGGGCGCTTGTTGCCACCGCAATGGCCATGGGCTCGTTGCTTGGCTCCACGGCTTCCCTCATGGGTTTGGCGCAGCGCGTGCCGTGGCCGCTGCTGCATGCGCTGTGTGGTGTGTGCCTTGCCGCACAACTATTTGTGGTCAGTACGCCCGTAACGGTTTGGGTGGTGTGCCTCGCCGGATTTATGGGTGCGGCAAGCGTTACAGCGAGCGGAGTTCGGTGGGACACGCTGGGCCAGTCCTATTTCACGGGCAAGCAGCTGCACAGCTTCGCGTCCTATGATCAGTTCGCGAACACGGCTGGCATTCCGGCTGGCATCATTCTGTTCGGGCTATCCGGGGTGATAGACATCCGCGCATTGGCAATTTTTGGGGTCGGGTGCCTCGCCTTCGCCTTTGTCATCCCCGTCATCGTCAGTTTCGTGCGCGTAAACGGGCTGCAAGAACCGACCAGTGCACCACCACTGACGCCCGAAGCGCCAGCCTGAGACTGTGCGCAAACTATTAAAAGGGAGAGCATTGGATGCAAGCTCTGGATGGATTGAATGAAACCCTCGCGCGTGACGGGGTTATTGTGCGGGAAAATCTTCTGCCCGATACCTGGTTTGATATGCATCGCGCCCGCGTTATCGAAAGTTGGCACAATGGAACCGCTTGGGAAACTCGCATCAAAGTCGGTGACGACAACCGCATCCTGCCGCGACAGCCTGAAAGTGCCATGCCGGGCATTGCCGAACAGGTTCGGCAGAGCAAGTCCGACAACGCGTTTCAGTACCTGTATCACTCCATGCACGAAAGCAAGGACACACACGGCATAGTCCTGCCGATTGTTGAAGACGTGCGCCAAGCCTGGCGCACGGAACTGGCACGGATCGCCCCTTCGGCGAATATGACCAGCTTTTCACTGACCAGTTTCAATACGGGTTGCTTTCTCGACCCCCACAACGATCACAGCGGCAACGAAAAGCCATTCGCTGTAACATTGCTGTTGTATTTCGGATCGCAGGATGTGGAGGATAGTGGCGGCTTGGTCTTTAACTATCGCGGGAGGAAACGCGTGATCCCTGCCAAGGCCAATGTCGGCGTCCTCTTCGTGCCCTCCCCTGAGACGGAGCATTGGGTGGAGCCGATCCCGATGCAGGCGGGCGCGCGCCTCGCGCTGTCGGGTTGGCTGCTATGACAGTCAGCGACCCATGACGTCCCCGCTAAACTGGGCATCGTTGCAGGGCCAGCTTGCATGTGCCGCGTCCCTTTATGGTGATGCCGGAGCGGCACGGGTGGCCGATTGGTTCGCGCAAGAGGAAGGACGCGTTGACGACCCCGGCTTTGCACGCCTTTTCTCGGATCACATCTGCCTGCCAGGCATTGCCAGTCTTGACTATGCCCACCGTCATGTCTCCGTGCGCGCCGGATCACTGATCGGGGGCATTCGGTTTTATTGCCAAGACATCACGCGACCGTTTGTTGAGGTTATTGCTCACGACTTCGATGACTTGACGGCGCTTGCGCAAGTGGTCTCAATGGAATGGCGGACCTTTGCCCCACAACGCCTTCGCCTTCTAGTCATGCCCGGCGCGTCTATGCCAGCGACGGCGGACCTCGACATGAGCCTTTATGCGGCACGCTATGGTGATCTGAGCCCCCCATCCCAAGAGGTACAATTGGGTGCGTTCGACAACCCGGATCAGGCCATGGCCCTCATTCAGAACCGGTTCGATATGATGGCACGGGAAAACCCCGCGATGCGGTGCCACGTCTCCCCTATACCCTCCGACAAATTGATCGAAATGTGGGAGGCTGAACAGGTTCATCGAATTGCTGCCAATGGACAGGCGGTCGTCGGACTGATCGCCGCCGCACCGGGCCAAATCGGCTGGATCGCCGGGGACGAGATCATCGAGGAGGTCGTGGCCATCTGCCACTCCGGCCATGGCTATGCCGCCGCGGCCCAATACGCGCTGTCTCGCTACCACACCAATAGGCCTGACACATACCTTATTGGCACCATCGACAGCCTAAATGTCGCCTCGCGCCGATCTGCCGAGCGGGCAGGACGTAAGCGCATTCTAGATTATGTGTTTCTACCCTTGGAAACAGAAGCCGTGCGCTCATTTGGGAATTCAGCATGAGTATGTTGGAAGCACAAAAATATGTCAGTTTCATGATTTATAGCAGCTCATCCACATAAAGCGCCCTCATACCGGCCGCACGCGGCCCTTCAATGTCGGCGCGGGGCGTATCCCCGACAAACAGCACCGTGCCTGGCTCAAGCTGCAACCCGTCCAACACCTGCCCATAGATCGCTGGTTCCGGCTTGATCGCGCCGACCTTGCACTCCGTCCGCGTTTCGCCTGTTCACATACGGTGCCGCGAATGACTGTTGATCGCCATGAACACCGCTTACCCATCACTGCCTCCGGGCATTTTGCCCGTCCGCGCGAAGCGCCGGGCCTGTCGTCGGGTGGCCTTTTGCTTGCCCGCCGACAGGTCACCCTGAAACCACCCACGACCAAGAAGTCACGGAAACGCAAAAAGCCCCCGCCTGCTGACGGGGGCCTCGATCATTGCGGCGGTGCGGGCTGTTACTCGGCGGCAATCCGGTCGACCTGCGCGGTGCACTCCATTATGTAATCCACGGCCTTCTGCGCCTCGGAGGCGGCGCGGAAGATCGCGCGGCTGTCTTCCTTCATCGCCCCCAGCCATCCTTCGACATAAGCCGCGCTCTGGTCGAACTCAGGCTGTACCCCGATCTGTGCGCAAAGCATGCAGTTGCCAATCTCGGCGACCAGCTCCTCGAACGCGTAAGCCTTGCGGTCATTGAATCGACCCAAACGGTCCAGCCGCTTCGTCGCGCCTGTCCAGTGGATTGTCTCATGGGCCAAGGTGCCAAAATATCCAGCCGCCCGATAAAACGTGCCAATCGGCGGCATATGAATGCGGTCGGTCTTGATGTTGTAATAAGCGCGCGGCTCCTCGGTCACGTCGATCTGCGCGCCGGTCGCGGCAAAGAACGCCTCCAGCTCGGGATCGGCCACGGTGCCAAGATCACGGGGCGGATCGGGCAGGATGTAGAACTCAGCGGGCAAGCCCTCGATCTGGTCCGCATTAAATACACGGTAGGCCTTGGCATAGGGAATCTGGCGGTCCTCGCCGTTTTCGTCCTCGCGCTCGACAGTGCCGTATTTCACAACCGTGGCGGATTTCTCGCCCTTGCGGACGTGGCCCCCAAGCTGCTTGGCCTGATTGAACGTCATCCAGCGGGCTGAGTTGTAATCCTTCGCCATCGCCGTGGCCCAAAGCATCAGGATGTTGATGCCCCGATAGGCTTCGCCGCTGAACCGTTCCGGCAGGCTGACCGATGCCCCGCCGCCAGTCCACGGCTTGCGCCAGGGCGGTGTTCCCGCCTCGATCTGCGCGATGATCTGATTGGTGACATGGGAATAAACGTCAAACTTCTCTGCGGTCATTTGTGACCCTCCTTCGCGTGACGCGGTCCAGGTCTGCTCCCCTTTCCGCCAATGGGCGGGCCTTCCTGTTCTGATCTTTGGAATGCCCATGCATTCCGAAGGGCAGAGCAGGTAAGGGCAAAGCCCGTCCTGCGGCCTGGCGGGGCCGTGACAACCGGGTGGAGGGCGTGAATTTGGAGGGAACCGCGCGCCTCGCGCGTGGGAGGAACCGGAATTCTCGACCGGAACCGAAGCCCTCGGGCGGCGCTTGCCGGTTTTCTCGGACCTGCCGGGATGGCAGGCGGATCAACAAGATTGGAAACTGTCAGGGTTGGAGTGAGCGGGCGTTAGCCCGTCGATCCCCAGCCCTGTCTATCGCTCGAAGCGAGACCGGCGCACTGCCGGGATCACAGCGGTGCTTTTGCAGAATCCGTATCGTCCTGCCTGTCGGGTCTGCGGACTTTGCTGACCTTGGTTTTCCATCTTTGCTTACGCAGCATTCTTTTGCACGTGCGGCGTTGTGACCGCTGCCTCGCACCTGCTTTCACCCGACCGGTCGTTCAAAGATAAGACAAAACCCGGCTCCTAAAAATCCCTTTTGCCCAGACCATTATCAATCACTAGGGCGCGGAAACGGCGCGCATCGTGAATTGGCTCTCCCGTGACAGTATCTCTATCTCACCCGAACACCAAACCTCCGTCAACGACGAGGTTTTGGCCAGTCACGGCGCGTGCCCAGGGACCCGCAAAAAACAAAGTCGCGTCTGCGGCCTCTTCCGGGGTCACCACCGAGCGCAGGGGCGTAACGCCCGCGATGTAGTCAAAGACTTCCTGCGGTGTTGAAGCACTGGCATCGGTCGTCCTTAGCAGACCCCCGGATACCATGTTGACTGTAATGCCTTTTGGCCCGAGCTCGGCCGCCATGGTGCGCGTCAACGAGAGCAGAGCAGCCTTTGCAGAGGTATAATCGTGATAGGGAACTACAGGGTTTTGGAAGAGGTTCGTGCCGATCGTGACAACCCGCCCAAAGCCCGCATCCGCCATCCCCGGAGCGGTGGCTTGGATGACATTCAGCGCGCCCAGCACCGCAGTGCTGTGTTGTGAGAGCATTTCAGCGGCGCTTAGGGTCTCGACGGTGGACCGCGCATCCCCGTTGAAGCTGTAGTCAGCCAGGGCGTTGTGAATGACGGTCGTAATCGGGCCAACCGCCTTCTCTGCCTGCTTGACCATCTGCTTTACTGCGTCGGCATCTTGTACGTCGGCCTGCAAAGCAACAGTACGATCCCCCGAGTCAGTCGCAAGTTCTTCTGCAGCCGCTTTGCTGTTGCGATAGTTGATCACCACCCGCGCACCTTCTCGGGCGAATGCGCGCGCGATTGCGGCACCCAATCCCCGGCCCGCGCCTGTCACCAAGACGGTCTGTTCCTTGAGGGCCTTACTCATGATTTTTCCTTCCAAAGATTGTAGAAATGATGGACCGGCCCGTGACCTCGTCCGACTGTCAGGAGATCGGCCGCAGCAATCGCGCCTGAGATGTACTGCTTGGCTGCGGCAACGGCCGCACTTAGCGCAAGGCCATTTGCGAGATGCGCTGCAATCGCTGACGACAGGCTACAGCCAGTGCCATGTGTATTCCTGGTTCGCATGCGCGCAGCTTCGAACCAGTGTAGATGTATGCCATCCCATAGAACGTCGGGGCTTTGGTCCCCGTTCAGGTGGCCGCCTTTCACCAGCGTGACGTTTGGACCCAAATTCGACAGATCGCGTGCATGGGCTGCCATTTCGTCGCGGGTGGCAGCTTCGCGTCGGTTCAGCAGACGCGCGGCTTCTGGCAGGTTTGGGGTCAAGACTGTGGCCAGGGGCAACAGGGACACGCGCAAGGCCTCCATCGCATCGTCTTGCAACAAAGGCGCGCCACCTTTAGCGACCATCACCGGATCAAGCACTATTGGGATGTCTTGATGATGAGACAAGGCCTGCGCGACCGCTACTGCGATCTCTGAAGTTGCGATCATCCCGACCTTAACGGCATCTACGCGGACGTCGGCAAAAACGGTGGCGATCTGTGCCTTTACAAATGACGGTGCGATCAATTCGACGCCGCTGACGCCTTGGGTATTCTGCGCAGTCAAAGCCGTTATGGCCGCCATTCCATAGACCCCGTTGGCTGCAAAGGCCTTCAGGTCAGCCTGGACGCCAGCACCCCCAGAAGGGTCGGAACCAGCAATGGTCAAAACGTTCCTGATCATTGGAATGCCTCCGTTACTTTGTCCAAAGCTTGTTTGAAATCCCGCACGGCGCGTTCGGGATCAGGTTGACCACAAATCGCGGAAACCACGGCGATCCCGTTGCATCCGGCCCGCAGGACATCGGCCACATGCTCGCGCTTCAATCCGCCAATGGCCACTGTTGGCAACCGCGCCAAACGCGCCATTTCGGCCAGACCAGACAGGCCAATCGTTGGTTTGTGATCCGCCTTGGTCGTAGTCTGAAAAACGGTGCCAAGGCCGAGGTAGTCAACAAGGTCAGGGTCTGCTGACACGACCTGTTCTGGCGTCTCGCAAGACAGGCCGATGATCTTGCCCGGTCCCAAACGCTTGCGCGCGAATGCGGGAATGACGTCATCTTGGCCGATATGCACACCATCCACGTCCGCTGCGACCGCTGCCTCAAGATCATCGTTGATGACAAGTGGAATGCCTTTGCCCGGCAATACGCGTTTCAGCGCGCGCGCGGCTTCGACGCGGCTTTGGGTCGAGGCCTCCTTATCGCGCAACTGCACAAAGCTGACGCCGCCGCGAACCGCAGCTGCGACCGTCTCGATCAACGCAGGTCCGGGGCAAAGGTTCGGGTCCGTCACCAGATACAACCGAAGGCTGCGTGCAATCAGTTCCATGACACACGCGTCTCCAGAAGATCACCGGTTTGGAGCGCGTGAAGCGCATCCAAGAACGCGACCGAAAAGCTGCCGGGCCCCGATGTTTCAGCACCTGCCCGCTCCCCCGCTTCAGCAAAGTGCACGAACGCTGCAATTGTCGCCTCGAACCTAGGCGCTATGGCAGCATAGGCACCAACCAAAGCTGTTAGCGCACATCCCAAGGCTGTCACGGTTGGCATGATGTCCGAGCCGCCGGTGATACTTGCGCTTCGTTTGCCGTCGGTGATGAAATCAACCGGGCCTGAGACTGCCACGATGCAGTCATGGCGCACTGCAAGGGCCCAGGCCGAACTCTGGGCGTCGCTGACATTATCGCCGCTTTCGGCGCCCTTGCCAGACCCGGCTCCGCCTGCGAGTGCGATGATTTCCGACGCATTCCCTCGAACAATCTTGGGTTTGAGCGCAAGAAGATCAAGGGCTGCTTTGGCACGGTAGGGCGTTGCGAAATGGGCGACGGGATCGAGCACCCACGGCACCTTGGCCGCATCTGCCACGACGGCGGCGGCTTTCATACTTTCCAGCCAAGGGGTGGACAAAGTGCCGATATTGATTGTCAAAGCCCCTGCAATCGGGGCAAAATCCGCAACCTCCTCAGGCGCATGGATCATGGCAGGCGATGCGCCTGCAGCCAGCGTGACATTCGCGGCAATGTTCATGGCGACGTAGTTCGTGATGCAGTGGACAAGCGGCGATTGCGTTCGTAGCGCGTCGAGGGCTGCATTGGGTTGCATGCGATCTTTCCTTTTCTCTTGATACGGAAAGACGCGACAGACCGACAAGGTCTGTTTTTGCCTCCCTCCGCCGGCATTATCCGGTTCAGGTTCAAAGGGTGCATCTCAGCCTCTCGGCGCCCCTGACAAGTCAAGGCTATCTTGGAATTGGAGGTACGGTCAATCCGGGAGACGCATTAGTCTCGTCTACGCGCCATTCTACATCAGACCCGTTTTGCGATCGTCGTTGCAATGGCCTGCCCACTAACCCAGGCATCTTCGGCTTTCGCACCAAGACACCAGTCGCCCCCAGCGAATAGCGTCTGCTCCTCGTCGGCTAGATAGGAACGCCCGAGCGGTCGAGACACAAATGCGTACCGCCAACGGTGTCCTGACAAATATGCCGGAGTGATCACAGCACTGATATCAAGTGCCTTGCACAGACGCGGCAGCATAAGTTTGGCGAAGGCGTCCCGCTCCAATTCCAGATGCCGCATACTCCAATCGTGGCTGGCTTGTGCGACAATGGAGGTCGTAACTGGCCGACCTGGCTTCGCGCTGTCACATACAATCCACGATATGTCCGCCTCTGGAGTACGGCGCGCGACAAAGGGCAGTTCAACATCACCGGGCAAACCGACCATCAGCGTCAGACACGGTGTCATTCCGACCGTTTTCAAAGGTGCACTGAAGGGATGGGCGTCGGGCAAGAGCGCACCGATCTGAGGCGCTGGCGCGGTGATGACCACCCGATCGAACGTCTCATCGCCGCCTTGCCAAATCAATTTCCAGCGACCATTCGCTCGCACGATACTCTCTATGCGGGTTTCTTTTCGGATCGTCAGGCCGTTGCCCAGATACTTTGCCAAGCCGGTCATCCCGGGGACACCGACATACGCCGGTTTTTCACGATCTTGCGGCCAGCGCGCCACAACTCCAGCGGCTTCGGCTTGCTTCAACGTCGCGGAAAAGCCATCGCTTTGCGGTGTGAGATACTGGGCACCGTGATCGAATTGGAAACCGCCCTCCGCGCGGCGCGTTGCCATCCTGCCGCCCATTCCCCGACCCTTGTCAAAAACCACCACATCCACGCCGCGTTGCATCAGTTCCCGCGCGCAGGTCAGACCAGTCATACCAGCACCGATGACAGCTGTTTTGGCGGTCGGCGCTACCAATGTTCGGTCCCCGGTATGCCCTTGATATGCCCTTGCAGGTTCGCCGTCACCCACCCGCCGTAAAAGTCGCCGGGCTGCGGAATGACGCGCTCTTCACCAACAAAGCAGGCATCCATCGCGCCAGCGTAGAAAGACACATGTCCGGCCAAAGCGCTGAAGGATGCGGATGGGGACGGATAGCTCCACGCTGCGTGGTGCGCCGTCTTGTCGCCTGCCTGCACCTCGAAATAGGCTGCCTGCCCCTTCCACTCACAAAAGGTGGTGCCACGCGACGGGATCAACGCGGCCATCACGTCTTCGGGTGGAATGTAGTAGGTTGGCGCGTGATGGGTCTCAAGGACCCGAAAAGCACGGGTTGTTTCAGCGACAGTTTCGCCATTCAACACGACGCGCAGGCGGTGCGGCACCGGTTCCAGGGCTGGGGGTCGTGGATAATCCTGAACGTTTTCTGCGATAAGGTCTGACATTGATTTGGACATGGTCCCTGAGTAAAATATTTCCATCGCGATACTGTCCGGCAGAGGCAACAGCAAACGCCAGCCTTCAACGGGTCAGAACGACATCCCCGCGGATGTCGAGGCCATCCTCCACGGCGTCAACAAGGTAGCATGCGACACTGCGCCGGGAGACTAACCCGTTTCGCCAAGTTGATGGATCGCGCAGCACCTTAAGCCCGCGTGATTTCGCACTATTGGTCAGAATAACCGGCCGAACAATCGTCCAATCGATTTCACTTTCCATGATCATCGCCTCTTGCCGGTCCTTGTCAGCATAGGGCCTTCCTAGGACCGCCCGATGACCAAGACATTCAATCGAACTCATTGCACTTCGAGAACGTCCCGCACCAAATCCCGTTACCGCCACCAATCGCTTGGTGTCACTGCCTTTCATTGCCTCAATCAGCACACGTGTACTGTCGGAAAAGAGCGTCTCTTCCTCCCAGAGCATCGCAAGCCGTTCCTTGATACCCAGCGTATAAATCACCGCGCGGGCACCGGCGAGCGCTGCCGCCACATCGTCTGCCGATCGCGCGTCTCCAGCAAACGGCTCAATCAAATCGGTTTTCTCAAGATTGTCAGCGCTGCGCGCAAAGGCACGCACGGGCAGTCCGCGACCGACAGCTTCCGTAACGGCCCGCGCGCCAATGCCAGAGGTGGCGCCCATTATGAGTATCGGTGCGCTCAATTCAGCATGTCTTCGTAAAGACTATGATAGGCGCGATGCGTGGCCCGGTCGCACTGTAGGACATTCACGCGACGAAGGACTTCTTTCAAGGAGTCCCACGGGCGGTCCAGGCTTGGCGTGGCAGGGCTCAGTTGGCTTTTGACGTCCGCATGCGTTGCGGTCCCAAGATTATTAGCATTGCTCATGTCTATACTCCTTCTAAGTCGGTTATGGGCGGTTGTGGCGTAAGACCTTCACATTCATACGCTTCTCGAAATAGCCTGCTGCTGCAAAAAGGAGTGATTTTCAGCCTTTGGCCATACCCCAACAACAAAAGGAGCAGGGCTATGCCAATGATCGGCATGTGTCCGATAAACTCGACAAGCGCGGCTTCGTTGTTGCCTTGGACGATGAGAACGATGTTCGATATCGCCGTCATGACGGAAAAGGCCAAAACCGCGAGGCGGACTGTCGTGCCAAGGATCAGTACGATCCCGATAACGGCTTCGACCATGCCCGCGGACAGAACAAACAAGCGATCGTCGAAGACATCAAAGCCGAGGGCTTGCATGAAGTTCCATTGATACTGCGCAACAAAAACCTGGCCCAATGCCGAGAGAGCCAGTTTTTCTCCCACGGCCAGAGCCACAAGTGAAATACCCGTCCAAATCCGCAACGCATCTACTGAATACGGTTTCAGCTAATCCCGGCGTGCCTCATCCTCGATCGAGTTTAGCAGCAAGAAGAATGCGATCCCGATAATGATCGCATATTCAAGTGCGGGAAACAGACCGAATTTCATTGCGACGCCGGCGTGCAGAACCAACATCATCACAGCCGCCGTCTTGATCAACCGATTGGCGATCAGCATAATACCGATGGCCGCCTGCATGACGACAAGAGCAAGGCCGAATGTTCCGTCCGCAACCTTGCGTGGCGCGACCAGAGATCCCTCATAAGCGGTCAACAGAAAGCTCATCCCCGTGAAAATGCGCAGGATTTCCATGAAATCGTGACGAAGTTTCGTCTCTGCAACGCGGAGCGTGGGAAGTTTCCCGTCGACCCAAACGGAGAACACGACCATTATGGTTGCGAGACAAATTTACACCAGAAAAACCGGGTCAGAGAAATTGAAATTAGCAAGCGGCACTGCGTCGCGCTCGACAAACCAATTCACATGGGCCGCGGCACCTTTCCCGATCACGCACATCGTCAAGGTTGACCCGGCGGCGCTCCACTTTCTCACATTTTCCCTTTAGCCTTTTATTGAGGCGCTTGCGAAACAAACCTACTCGTGTTCACCGTTGTTGCGGCGACCCGAGTTATGCATGGCGAGACTAGGTTTCTTCGCAACCGTGGTGAAGGTTGCTACAGTGATCGCGGCAGCCGCAATCAGGACAGAGTGACCCAGCAGGCTCACGGCGAAGAACGTATAACTTCCAATAGCGGACGACGCCGCCACAGCCCACATCGCGCCTAACATTTGGAACGCATAGTGCCGGGTTGCCACGTCTGGAATGTGACGAAGCGGGCTTACTTCGAGATCGAATATGAAGTTCCACGCAAAAACGACATGCCTTCTAGCGTCAGTTAGCATCGCGTTGCTCCTTCGTTCAAAAACTGTCATTGATGTTGCTCACCTTTGTTATCTCTACGCAGCTATGGCCTGCGTGGACCAAACTTAATCGCTCTTCAGCTGATAAGACCGGTCTAGCACGCTGTGACCGACGGCGTGCAGTGTGCCAGACAGCAGACTTAGGTTTTTAGAGCGGAGTGACTAGGAGTTAGTCTCTGGCCATTCCGGTGCCGATCAGTAAAGGATAGGTTGAACATGTTTGTGAAGTGACGACCGTAGAAGGGAAATTCCATGTCAAACTCAGCAATTGATCGATCCTACCTCAGATCTCTGCTAGAGGACGACGAAGTCGAAATGAGCGTGGTCTTTTCGGATCCGTCCGTTCCTGACAACCCGATGATTTTTGTGAGCGATGAGTTCGAAGATCAGACTGGCTATACGCCTGAGGAAGCTACTGGGCGCAACTGCCGCTTTTTGCAAGGACCAGAGACCAGTCCTCACGCAATAGAGGCAATTCGCCAAGGTTTGCAGGCGGAGACACGTTTTACCATCGACATCCTGAACTATCATAAAGACGGATCACTGTTCCTGAACCGGTTGCGCATACGGCCAATTTACGATGCCGACGGTGGTTTGATATTTTTTGCGGGCGCACAGAACCCGGTATAAAATGACCGTTCGCATCAAGAGCCCGCGAGCCTGATGAGCACTAGCGCGGCAGCGCCACTGTGCGCCAGCGTAATCACAACCGAAAGGCTGTGCAGGACCTCGAATTTGGTCTTCGCGCCCTGATCTGTAGCGGTGATGATTGCGGGCATGAGGACTTGTCGGGCGATGACAGTCGTGATGGCTATGGAAATGAGAATAGCGCCTGAAACTGGGTCAAATGAAAGTGCGAAGGCACCCGCGGCAGCAGAACTGGCCAACACGAACAAGTAGAAATGCGGAAAGGCGCGTCGAACGAGCGGGCCTGCAGTTTCCGGCGGGAGTGCGTTGAAGACGAAGGCTGCGAAGCCAAAGGAATAGAGGACTATACCGCCAAACAGCAGCGCGGTGACAAGAAGAGAGATTTCAGACATTAGTGGTTCCCCGGTCTGCGGGCGAAGCCCATGTAGATCACGATTCGTATCGGAAGCGGGCCAAAGGTGAAATCACCGTTACGGTTCAGTCCCCGAGGTCCAAGGCCCGTCATCGGGCCGGACACAAGGCCCGCTTTGTCCAGTCCGGTACGCAGCTCTGCAGGCTTAATGAAGAGCGCCGGATCGTGCGTGCCTTTCGGTAAAAGACGCAGGATATTCTCGGCAAAGGTGATCGTCGCAAAACGCGACAAGAGATTGCGGTTGATTGTGTCGAACAGAAAGAGGCCACCGGGTTTGAGAACCCGCGCCACGTCAGCGAGGACTTTGGTAAGATCCCCCACATGTTCCAGCACATCGACGCAGACGACAACGTCAAAGGCAGCGTTTTCATAGGGTAGCTCTTCTCCCACCCCAACGTCGTATTGGATTTCAAGACCGGTCTCGGCCGCATGGACCCGCGCAGCATTGATCGCTTGTTCAGCTGGGTCGATCCCTGTGACAGCGGCACCGCGTACGGCGAGCGCTTCGGCCATGAACCCCCCGGCGCATCCCAGATCGAGAACGGTCAGACCGTTCCAGTCCACGTGTTTGTCGAACCACGCGAGCCGGCCCGGTACGAGGTTTTTGAGCGTACGGACCCATCGGATGTCATCGGACCACCAATTGGTGGCGACGTCATCATAAATGGTCAGGTCATTACGGGCGTTCTCAGTCATGTCGTTTACTTTTTCCAATTGCTGGGACTGCGTAAGGCACTCGACGCTTGTAGCTTTCGAAGCGGTCGCCATAGCGGGCCGCAAACCGGCGTTCTTTCAGCTTGGGGGCTGCTAGGCAGTAAGCCGTCAGGCCAATCGCAAGCGCCAGTTGGTCCGGTGTCCACGTCGGCACGGTCCAAAGCGTCAGGGCAAAGGCGACGTAGATCGGCTGCCGGATAACCCGGAACAGGCCGCCAGTGGGCATATCGGGAAACTTTGGCGTGGCGTTACGCATGAGGGACATCCAGCCCAATGCGCCGGATTGGACTTCGGCGCCCGCATCCCAACTTGCCTTGATCAGCAGCCCCCAGGCCATCGTGTACGCCGCTGTCGTAGCATAAAGCGCGACGCCTTCGGCGCGCCACCAGATGATGCCAGAGGGCGTCCAAAGGGCAAATAGAGCCAGCAATTGGAGCGACGCGACCAGCGCATAGGTTGTCGTGCTGAGTGTCTGCCCATGAGGACCCGGAACCAAACGCAGCAGGACGCGCCTGCCAGGACCAGTCAGGAGAAGCGAGTGCACCAGCGGAAATTGCAGGATAAGAAACGCGTTGGTCACAATTGCGTACGGCCAGGGGACGCTGCCCAAGCTGCGGCTCATCCCGAAGAACATCTCGAGGATCATCGCCGCAACGGCCACAGCAAAGAATAGATGCACTGCCACGCCGAAGGTCAGGGCTAAAGCGATGCGGACCGCCCCGGGCTGCGGTGCCAATGCGCCGCGCACAAGGGTTTCAAGCCGTTGGAAATGGGTCTCTGATGTCATCGCTAACGGTCCGGTCCGTGCTGCGGCATCGGCTTGGCACCAAACCACGAAACCCCTTTGGACAGCAGTGGCCGAAACGGCAGAAATAGGCGGTAGCCCAGCTCCAGAAGAGGTGTCACGCCGGGTCTTCGGGCAATCCGTGCCGCCCACCGCCAACCCGGCAGGATATGCCAGACAATAGCGAAGGCGCGCGCGCGCGACACCAACGTTCCATCACGCAGGCGCACGTGGAACCGGCGCATCGCGGAGTCCACGTCCAGGTCTGGGCCAAGCTGTACATCCGCCTGCGAAGCGTCGACAAAAAAGATCTGATCTCCGCCGTCTTGTGACTTGTAGTGACTAATCTCCGCTGCGCACAACGGGCACGCACCGTCAAAGTAGACGGTCGCCTTAGCGGGTGTTTCACCGTTTGCTTGCATAACGATCGTGTCGGTCTTTGCCTGTCGCATTTCAGACGATCCTGTAACGTTTGAGCAGGCGCTGGAGTGTCCGCCGATGCATGTCCAAAGATCGAGCCGTTTGCGATACGTTTTCGTTCATTTCATGGAAGACATGCGTGATATGCTCTTTGCGGGCGTCTTCGGGTGAGATTGGGTTGGTTGGAGCCGGGGCATGTTCGTTTCTGGGCCTGATGAGCGCATCTACGATTTCGTCGGCTGTTGCAGGCTTGGCAATGTAGTCGATGGCGCCAATACGCGCTGCCGCAACGGCGGTCGGAATGTTCCCGTATCCCGTTAAGATGATGACGCGGATGTCTGGATCGCGTTTTTCAAGCGTCTCTACAACGGACAAGCCACTGCCGTCCTGTAGCCGCAAATCTACGACCGCATAGCGCGGTAGTTCGGCATCTGCCTGCTCCATCGCCTCTGACAGGCCACTCGCCACGCGCACGCAGTACCCGCGCCGCTCCATGGCACGGGCAAGGCGGTCCCGCAGCACATCGTCGTCTTCGACGATCAAAAGGGTGTTTTCGTTGGTTGCGTCTAACATCTGATTTCTCCGTGTGTCGGCTGGTCGCGACGATGGCCAAGCGCGAATGGCATTTGAGCTGCGATAGGCCAAAGGGTTTAGGTGTGTCTGTCAGCGGCTGTGTTCAGCGCAGGTGGGCGCGTAGCATCCAGGCGAATTTTTCGTGCGCGTGTCCGCGCGCGATGCACAGATCTTCCGTGAGCGTGTCGCCGTGCTCGGCTGCCAACGCGCCAGACGATTTGAGGGTTGCCGCAAGCGTTTCTTCGGCGTTCAAAAGTGCGGCAATCATATCAAAAGGCGTCGACGTTCCTTGAGGTTCCGCGATGCTTGAGCGCTCAAGCATGCGTGCGAGATTACCATCGGCATGCCCGCCAAGGGCCTTGATCCTTTCGGCCAGATCGTCCTGCCCGGCAAAGTGATCCTCGTAAACTTCCTGAAACTGCCGATGCAGCGAGGCAAAGCTCATGCCTGTCACATTCCAATGGAAATTCTGCGCCATCATTGTCGCAACGGTCGTCTCGGCGAGGGTCGTGTTCAAAACGGCGCACATCTCTGGATGTCCGGCAATTCTCGGTTTTTCAGCGGTGAAAGTCATTTCTGACCCCTTTTTTTTCATTCCTTAGGTTTACGTCCAAACTCACGCACCGGATGGCAGTCGCGACGTACCGTCGCGCTGCGCAGCGCCGGGTTAAACGTGTGATGTGGGGACTTCTGCGGTGGCGTCTACTAAACCTTCAGAACCGCCACATGCACTTCTACAGTCTCCCCACCGATCTTTGCCTTGCCTTCACGGAAATGTGCTGGCGAGGATTTAGTCGGCGGCACTAATAATTTGGCCAGATGCAACCGCCGGACTGTGCGATCAATTCCCTGTAAACTGCATCATGAGTGAGGATACGGCAGCACTGCAAAACGATCACTCCACGACTAGGTTTCTCAATCGTAATTAAGTTCCAGTGCGTATTGAGATGGAGTGCCGGGCAGAGGACGATTTCGATTGAAATTGGAAACGTCGGTCAGTTTTGGGCCTGCGCGCTCATGCGTCGGGAGTGCACGCTGAGCGTGATCTGTTAATCGGCTCCAGAGCACCTTTGATCTTTTGACTGGCCACAAAGCCCGCCAGTGCCCGGGCGTGCACTCCTTGCAATAGCCGCACCAGCGACAACCGTCGCGCCAATCAGCGCGCCGTTGATGAAGGCTCCGAGGACGACCTGTTGTGCAAGACCAATCGTTTTCAGTTTGACGAAAGTAGAAAGTACCATTTGGTAAACTCCCCTTTTTAGGTTTCCGCACATAAGCCAAATAGATGGCAAGCCGTCGAAGACCAGACATTCCGAGCTAGGCTTTTCGAACTGGACAATCTGAAGGTTTGTCGAGCCAGTAAAGAAGACCTCTGAGGCGCCGTGCATTTTCACGATGGCGTGTGTTTCGTGTCCGGACCTCTGTTACAGCTCGTCATAAGCCGAGCAACCAAGATATTAAGACGGCTGTGATACTACCAATGACAAATGGTAACGTGAGTGAAATGCTAACCCATGCGATCGCCCTTTTGCGAAATCGGCTGTCCTTGTCTTCTGACTTCTGCCCGTCCGTTTCGACCCGCTTCATTCGTGTCACCTACGTGACCAATGGACGGGTGCGATCATCGTATTTTTGGTCATGGCGTGGGTTGATCCGAATGCTTTTGGGGGAGAATTCTGCCAACACGCGACTGCACCGACCCGAAAGCAGCAGATGATGAGCCAGCGGGAATTGAAGAACCAGCGCTACGTTTGCGAGGATTGACCAAGGCGCTGGGAAATTGCCTAGGCTCTGGGACATTCCAAAGACTATCGTCAGCATAGCTGCCGCAAATGTCACCTGACAAATGACGCCAGCAAGGACAGCCAATGACATACGATTTGCCCCGGTAGAGGTGCGGACGATGCCAAAAGCAGGTGTCAGAAGACGTAGTGATGTCAGCTCATAAGAGTATTCCACCTCCCGGGAGGTAGCGACAAATCGTGCATAGTCGAGGCCCAGCCCCTGCGGCAAATGGGGCGTTTGCAACGCATGTCTTCGCGCTATTTTCCAGCGTCAGTGAAGGGGTTACAATGATTAATCGCAAACCGCGGACAGCTGATCCCGTGTCACGCTATGCTGTGATGACGAAAGAGACGATGCCCAATCTTGCACGCACGACGCATACGCACTGGCCCGTGCGCAATGATCATTGCTTTCAGCGCATTGTCTTGGACACAATATGCGGCGGCGTTTGGTACGATCATTTGCAACGTCCGGCTTACAAAAGCCTGACCCATGCGCAAGCAAAGGACGCGGCGGCTCTTTGCGACGATATAGTTGCAGGCAAGGCCGATTTGGCCGCCTTGAACACGCAGTCTCTTATCTGGCGCGGCAAACTGCGCCCTGTGTGAAATAGAGGATAACATGCCCAAACGCACATCTTTGCAGGCTGCCGCCAATGTCGAGGTTGCCGATGATATCGAAGAACTTGTGTCTGACAAACGCGCAGGCTGGCGCGCGACCGCCGCGACAGGACGCAGGCGGCAACGACGTTATAAGAAACGACTGACGCAAGAATTACTGCGTCATCTGGAAGATGAAGAATAGGCCGACCGCCGCTAAAAACGTGCAGAAATGCGTGTCACTATCATCGCCCATGGCCCCTTCGAAATCTTCCGCCTCCGGGATGCAGCCAAACGCGATCTTACCGCCAACGTACCCGCCCGGCACCGCGTGATGCACCCCCAGTGACAAGGCTTTGCCACCAAACCGTGCGCGCATTTGGTCCATCATATCGCTGACTTTTTCCCACCGCGCACGATCATCCGCGTTGTCAGATAGCATATCAAACATATCCCCAGTGAGATCAGTTTCGCAATCCAGCCCGTGCAATATGACAGAGACGGCATGGGGGCTGAATTTGATATGCGCGCGCCTCAGCCAACCCTTGCGCCAACGTGCGGCCAAAGCTGCGGTCATCGCGCGATGGCGCAAACTGCCCTTCCCAATGCCACCGCTGCGCCTGTGCGCTTTTCGCGGGTGTTGACCACAAACGTTGACTACGAAGTAACAGCGACAGCTTTGACGCACGCAGGTTTGTACGCCGCAGCCTGCGGGCGGCCCCTGCGAGCAATTGGCGGGCGCAGTCTTCTACTTTTTCAGGACTGCGCCAATCACGTGGTAGCACTCGGCTATGGCCAAACATGCCTTTGCGGGTCGCGGTACGTGGGGCATGCATGCCACGTAGTTCCTGCAAAAACCGCTCAGCCTCGACATTTCCCCAGATTGCACGCGCTTGTTTTCGGCGCGAGGGCCCAAAGAGCGGGAAAGTCAGTGATCCCAGCTGCAGTCAACCGTGCGCGCATGCCGTCGCCGACTCCGGGCAACTTTTCCAGCTTCAGATCGGCCAAGGCAGCAGGCAACATCGCCACGTCCAATACCAGCGTCCCATCAGGTTTGTGTCGCTCTACTGCGATCTTCGCCAACAGTTCTGTTGAGGCCATGCCAATTGAACAGGTCAGCACAGGACTGAATTCTTGTAATAGGGCCGACTTGATCCGCGTCGCCACGGCCTGACATTGTCGCCCTTCGCTGGGCAGTAATGCACAAACAACTTCGTCGATGGATCGCACGTGTTGAATGGGAACGACAGTTTCGACCACAGCAAGAATGCGTTTATGCAGCCGGACATAGACATCGGGACGTGCCACCACAAAAATCAAATCGGGCACTAACTCCCTTGCTTCTCGTGCAGGCATATTGGTTTTCACGCCAAGTGCCTTTGCTTCACGACTGACCGCGATACAGCCAGTATGGGCGGAATCAGGTGCGACGACCCCAATCGGTTTGCCCCCGTAGCGCCGGATTAAAATGCTGCTCGACAGAAGCAAAGAAGCTGTCAAAATCAAGGTATAGCCGTTCGGGAAGGCTGGCGTTGTCAGACATGTCCGGCCTCCTGTCAGGCGTTTTCTTACCGTTCATCTGGTGGTCTAACATGAGACGCGTAAATGCCCAGAAACTCCTGCGTTGCCCCAGGTCCGATTGCGGCTACTTACCGGAGCTGACATGCGCCGCCACCGAGGACTAAACCGGATATGACTCTGACCAGCACAATTGAACTGCGCGACATGCTTTTGCCAACGAAGATCGGCACATATGGCCCTGATGATCCTGTGCCAGATCATCACCTTCTTGATCTAATACTGTCCGTTGCCGCAACACAGGTCGTTATCCCGGGCGACGGCATGGCGCATGTTTTCGACTACGACCCGTTGATCGCGGAAATTCTAACGCTGGCCAATACCGGGCACCGCGAAACACAGGAATGGCTGATCAGCCAAATCGTGCATCTGTGCGCGCAGTACAGCGACATCCGGGCCGCCGATGTCTATCTGCGGAAATCTCCGGTTCATCGGGACAGTGGCACGCTTGGTGTCCGGCTTACCATCAACACGGAAGACTTGGCAGACCTTCGAAACAGCCTATGACAGCTTGCGAAGGATAGCTATTATACACCCTGACATTGTGTTTGTACCTGGGCCTTGCGACCCTCTATTCAGATCATAGAGACGACGTTTTAACCAGGCTATCAGGCCAACAGCCTTGCCCAGTCAATGTCTGATCCCGAGGCGACGGTTGTATCCGCTGCTGTCAAATCGGTTTGCAGTGCAAAGGCCCCCGGCACACCAACCACGTGCGCGCCCGCGGTCTTGGCAGCCGCAACACCATCGACGTTATCTTCAATAACAATCGCGTTTTGTGCCTCAATCCCAAGGGATTCAAACGCATGAATGTAGGCGTCCGGCTGGGGTTTTTCGGCAAAACCAAGTCCACGATGTGTGACAACATCAAAATCTGGATGACCTTCTGCGGTCAGCTTTTTGGCGATAATCTGCACCGTCGCCTTCTCTGTCGTGGAGACAAATCCAGCTTTCATCCCATGTTCCTGAGCCGCCTTGAGACCAACGCCTACGTACGAAAGGGGTTTGATCCCGTCAGACTGTAGTTTCTCAAGAAACCAAGTCGTTTTCGTCGCGTGGATAGCCGCCGCATCGACCCGCTCGTTGCGTTTATCTGCAAAGGCACTGATGCGTTTGGCGCCACCTGATATTTTCAACATTTCTTGGTACGTCGGCAGGTCCCAATGCCAGTCCAAGTCATGCTGCGCAAACGCGGCATGGAATGCATCATACTGCAGCCGCGACGTTTCAACGATCGTGCCAATCGAGCCAAAAAAGAGTGCCTTCACGAAGCTCGCGCCTTTTAAACTAACAGGAATTCGTTTCGATTTTAGAAGTGGATCACAAGCAGTAAAATTCGACCCTCTCATCCAGAAATTTACATAAAGTCGCCAAATTGAAGGATGCGCAGAAAACAGTGATCCGTACGAACACGCTGGTTAACCGATCAGTTACCTACCACATGAGACATGATTTCTTTTGTGAACACCATATGCTGACTGATCAGATCTGCCGTTCGGGCGTGGAGAGGCGGCATCATTGGTCCATCGCTATCATTTGGTCCAGGATTCGCGGTATCTGTTTTTTGACTTTGAAAAACCCAGCGGTTGCATACGACCAAATTGCTTCGTCCCACGGGCGCCGGTGTTCACAGAACCTGATGCCACGTGCCATAAGGTGCGGTTCAGCTAGATTCAGCCAGTCGCGCACAGGCCCGTAGGTCACGAATGGCGTAACAATTTGCGTTGCCCCAGCCTTGGCCGCCCAGTCTGCCAAAATCGACGGTTCACCCGCTTTGAGATGCGTCATGTCTAAATGCGAACGCAACGCTGCATCGGCCAATGCACCCGTCTCAAAGGCATAAACGTGCTCTGACACAGGACGCGGTGACCGCAAATGACTACATGACACTGTCGCCGCACCGCGCAGATCAAGGGCGGCAAACTCAAAGTCCTCGATCAGGCAGTCTTCGTCCGTGATCAAAAGCACGGTTGGCAAGTTGGGCAGTGCCGTGCGCACTTTGCGCAAGGGCAGCACCGTCGGGAGGCCATCTGGCTCTGATGCTTCCAATCCCTGCTCGACCTCTGCAAGCTCGCTATGTCCTGGGGTGAAACGACCATTGGTAAATGTATTAATGTTCTGCGCACGTGTGGGGTAGGGTTTGCCACGGGTATGTAGCCCCGCTGCCCAACGCCACCCCAGCGTGTTTGATGCAGCGTCCCCATCTAGCAAATGACGAAAGAAGAAATCAGCCCCAAGTCGCCAAGGCAGGCCGAGCGTAAAAATCCAGATTGAAGCAAACCACATGCGCGCATGGTTGTGCAGATATCCTGTCTCAACCAATTCCTGCGCCCACGCGTCGAAACAATCCAAACCCGTTTGACCGGTCTCTGCCAATGCTATGTCTCGCCGCAAACGGCGATCGCGTTCGAGGGACAAGAGATCTGTGTTTAACCCTTGGATATAGTTGTCCCAAACCTGCGGGCGCCGTTCCAGCCATCCTTTGTAGTAACCACGCCAGATCACTTCTTCGATGAACTTTCTGGCATTCTCGGCCCCGTGTGCATCTAGTGCCGCCGTCACCACCTCAGCTTCTGTGATCAGCCTCCGACAGATGTAGGGTGATAACATCGACACGGCTTTGTGCCGGCCCGGACCGTGATCATAATTGCGGCCATCCTCGTATCGGTGACCCATTGCGGGAACAAACGCCTGCATTGCGGCAAGGCCAGCAGCCCGTGAGGGCACCATTTCAGTCATTGATCAGCATGCCGTCGATCAGCCGGGTAATCGCAGGCGATTGCGGTGGTGTGTTGGACCCAAAGGTCGCAACGACCGCACCACTTTCATCAATGTGCACTTTGTTGAAGTTCCAACGGCGTGTGAAACCCGTTTCAGCTTTGAGCGACGCGTAGAACGGATGCGCATCTACCCCCTTCACGTGTGTGATCACCGTCATCGGCAAATCTAATCCATACATTAGTTCGCAAAAATCTTTGACCTCTGCGTCGGTTGCGAGTTCCTGATTGAAGTCATCAGATGGCACAGCCACAACGATAAGCCCTGGTGCGCGGCACGCATCGTAAAGGTCTTGAAGTCCGCGGTATTGTCGGGTGAAGGCGCATTGCGATGCTGCATTCACAACAAGCACTGGCTGGCCAAGCCACTGGTCGATGGAAAGAGTGCCGCCATCAATCGAGTCAAACGGCGCGTCGGTTTCAAGCGCCACTGTTTGAGTTCCCGAGAAAATAAGTGCGCCTATAAGAAACCGCTTGATCATGAAGTCCGCCCTTGCGCGATTGTTGTTTGGGTCACCAAATTTTTAGAGCAATCAGTGATACCAGTGATGTCCTGTTTTGTCTTTTTCGCCGCGGTTTGCTCCTGATGTCCAAGGCGCGTGTAGTGCAGCTTTGATCCCTTTGTGCTTGCAGTGACAGCCGAACCTCCAGGTCGATGTAAATCGATCTGACAAAAGCGCCTCTCAGTGTTTGTATTTTTTGTTTCTTAATATGTCTTCGGGCCTGGGTTGGATGCATTTAATGCGAAGCTGGGCGGCGGGGTTTCAAGACAGTGCGGCGTCGAAACTAGCCGAAACGACCACGCTGGAAACAAGCGACGGATCGTTGCCCATGTCGCCAAAGAAGGCTTCCCAGATCTGAGCGTTGTTCCATTGTGCGACGCCATGTGACTAAGAATTGAGGTTAAACGCCAAGGTTGCGGTGATTTGGGACATTGAGGAATGCATAGGTGCGCTAGCTCAAGTTCGGAAGAGGCCAGTGTTTGGTGGGATGCGTGCTGGTCTACATCGGTATCACCAACACTGTTGAGCTAATCAATGTATTCGCAGGCAACCTGCATAAAGGAACTTCATGACTTACGATATTGCGACCATTCGCGCCGATTTTCCGATCTTGTCTTGGCAGGTAAATGACAAGCCATTGGTCTACCTCGATAATGGCGCATCTGCGCAAAAGCCACAGGTGGTAATTGATGCCATGACCCGTGGCTATGCAGAGGATTATGCCAATGTGCATCGTGGCCTGCATTATCTGAGCAACCTGACTACGGAGAAATATGAGGCAGTACGCGGAACGGTTGCCCGGTTCCTGAATGCCGGATCGGATGATGAGGTTATCCTAAATTCTGGAACGACCGAAGGCATCAACAT
>JBCBKL010000027.1:0-39031 GCA_038521825.1 Pseudomonadota bacterium
GATAATGACGACCAGGATGATGACGACCGCGACAATGACTGAAGTCTTTGGCCAAGCCAGTTAGACAGTTGAAGTATGGTGCGTGATGCCAGTCGGATAGAAAACAGATAGAAGGGGTCATGCGCCTGGGTCGCCGAAATTTTGTTGTGATTGCCACCGCCGCGCTCGTCGCCGCCACCGCCGCCTATTCGGACGAAAACGCGGCGGTGGCGAACGTGCTGAAGGATGCGAGAGAGCGCGGTTACGACGTCAGAAGCGTGAGGCGGACCCTTCTCAATCGGGTCCGTATTGTTGCTACACGCGAAGGTGAACAGCGCGAAATCGTCGTGGACCCGCGGAACGGCGTCATTCTGCGGGATCATACGAGGGATCTGGATGACAACATCGGAAAGGGGAATAAGGGCGGTTCTTCCTATGATCCGGACGATGATGACGACATCGACGACCACGATCAGGAGGAAGATGACGACGATCGGCGCCAAAATGATGGGGACGACGATGATGATGACGACCGCGATGACGATGATGATAAAGACGATGACCGCGACAACAGTGGCTCGGGAAGCGACAACAGCGGATCGGGATCGGGGGGTGATGACGATGACTAGGCAGGCCAGATCTTTCGCCTGGTGATGCTCGGGCGACCGTGGTTTTTTGCTGCCATCATGGCGGTGCAGGCATTTTGTGCCGTCTTTTTCGTGTCGGATATCGCCCTTTCTGTCTTGGGTGTGCCCGTCGACCCTTACCCCTGGCAGTATCGCGAGATGATAGAAATTGGCGCTTCCGTCGGGCTGTTGCTTGGCCTCGTTCTCAGCGCATTTCTGTTGCGTGCCTCGCTTCGAAGAACGCGAGAGGTCGAAGATACGCTGCGGTTGGCGTCCGGTGCATTCATGGAACTGGTCGAAGAACGCTTTGACACGTGGGGCCTCACGCCGGCAGAGCGCGATGTGGCCCTGTTCGCCGTCAAAGGCATGAGTCTTTCGCAGATTGCCGAGTTACGCCAGACATCGGAGGGGACGATCAAGTCCCAGACGAACGCGATTTATCGCAAGGCGGGAGTCAGCGGCCGTATGCAACTTCTCAGCCTCTTTGTCGAAGACCTGATGGATGAGAAGGGCCTTGGCATCCACTAGGCGCTATTGCAGTTAGTCGCTCTCTTTCATGTCCCAGCCAAGCGCCTTCGCGACCGTAAAGATGTCCTTGTCGCCGCGGCCACACATGTTCATGCAGATGATATGATCAGACGGTAGATCAGGCGCGATCTTTGTCACGTGGGCCAGCGCATGAGAGGGTTCGAGCGCGGGAATAATACCCTCAAGCTGACAGCACAGCTGAAAGGCCTCGAGCGCCTCTTTGTCGGTGATCGCGACATATTCGGCGCGGCCGATGTCATGCAGCCAAGCATGCTCAGGCCCGATCCCTGGATAATCCAGACCCGCAGAAATCGAGAACCCTTCGAGGATCTGGCCGTCGTCATCCTGCAAAAGATAAGTCCGGTTCCCGTGCAAGACGCCCGGGCGGCCACCAGTTAGCGAAGCGCAGTGCTCCATCTTCTGATTGACGCCTTTGCCCCCGGCTTCGACGCCGATGATCCCGACCTCAGTGTCGTCGAGGAACGGATAAAACAGGCCCATGGCGTTGGATCCCCCGCCTATTGCGGCGATGATCGTGTCAGGGAACCTGCCCTCGGCGGCCATCATCTGCTCTTTTGTTTCTTTGCCAATGATTGCCTGGAAATCGCGAACCATGGCGGGATACGGGTGCGGACCCGCGACGGTACCAATGCAATAGAAGGTGTCGCGCACATTGGTGACCCAGTCGCGCAGGGCGTCGTTCATGGCATCTTTGAGCGTACCACGGCCCGACGTGACGGGCACCACCTCGGCTCCCAGCAGTTTCATGCGGAACACGTTGGGAGCCTGCCGTTCAACATCATGTGCGCCCATATATACGACGCATTTCAGGCCGAACTTTGCGCAGACCGTTGCCGTTGCGACCCCGTGCTGGCCCGCGCCGGTCTCGGCAATGATCCGGGTCTTGCCCATGCGCCGCGCGAGGATAATCTGACCCAGCACGTTGTTGATCTTGTGCGCGCCAGTGTGATTGAGTTCGTCGCGCTTCATGTAGATTTTCGCGCCACCCAGGTCCTGGGTCAGCCGCTCTGCAAAATAGAGTGGCGACGGGCGTCCGACATAATGGGTCCAAAGATCGTGCATCTCGGCCCAGAAGCTTTCATCGGTCTTTGCGATCTCGTATTGACGTTCAAGTTCAAGGATCAAGGGCATCAGCGTCTCTGACACGAACCGACCGCCGAACTGACCAAAGCGTCCTTTGTCATCCGGACCAGTCCTGAAGCTGTTTACACGCTCATTCATGTCGATAACTCCCCTAGCAACCGCGGTGGTGTAACGCGGCAAGGGGCGACGGTAAAGCACTCAAGAGTTTTCATGAAAACTCTTGGCAAATCTCTTCAAAAAGGGATTTGGGGGTCACTCCAACAGACGAACTGGGGATCGGTTGCAGAAGATCACGAGTTGACCAGCGTTTTCCACTGCCCGGTAGCCGCGGCGCCTGAGTTCGGCCTCGAACCTCAAACGCCCAGCAATCCGTTCGACATCCGCTACCTGTCTTCGGACGATCCCCCCATCAAGCGCCGCTTTCGCGCCAAAAAGCTGACGCATCCATATCTCTGGGCTGACGGGAAGGCTTGCATTCATGTCCTATGGCTAGTGCAAAGCGGGTTGACCAACCTTTAACGCACGCATGAAGGCATAGATCTTGGCAGGATCCTTGATACCTGGTTCGCTCTCGACACCTGACGATAAGTCAACCTGTTTCGCTCCGGTCAGCCGCAGAGCTTCAACCACGTTCTCCGGTGTCAGCCCGCCCGCCAGCATCCACGGCACTGGCCACCGGCGATCAGCAATCAGACGCCAATCAAATGGGATGCCGTTGCCACCTGGCAGCTTGCTATCCCGTGACGGCTTGGCATCGACCAGGATTTGGTCTGCAACCGTGCCAAACCGGTCAAGCTGCGACAGGTCTGCCTCGCAGGCAACACCCACGGCTTTCATCACCGGAAGACCATAGCGCTCGCGAACAGCTGCGACACGATCAGGTGTTTCAGAACCATGCAGCTGAAGCACATCCAGCGGTACCGTCGCAGTCAAAGCATCAAGAAATGCATCGTCGGCATCGACCGTTAACGCCACCTTGGCGACACCCGGCGGTACCGAGGCTGCCAGTTCACGCGCCGCATCGAGGGTCACCGCCCGCGGACTTTTTGGATAGAACACAAACCCGACATATCGCGCGCCTGCATCAACGGCGGCCTTGACGTGCTCGGGTTTGCGTAGTCCACAAATCTTGACGGCAATGTCCGACATCGGCTTTCCTCAGCCGGCCTCGTCGAGCAGGGCGAGGACCTCGTCCTTGTCCTTGTGCTTGTCGACCTTCAGGCGTTTCACTTCACGCTCCAGCTTGCGAACCTCGCGCGAGGCGCGGTTGGCCTCCGAACGGATCGCGGCCTCGCGGAACCATTCCCATACAAACCCCACCAGCAAGCCAACAACAATGCCGCCAAAGATCACCAGAAAAAGCGGGAGCTCGATCGACGGGTTCATCGCAAAAAGACCTGCCAACTCCCCCGGAAGAACCTTCAGCGTCACGAGCTGGCGGTTGGCCAGGGCGACCGCGATCAGGACAATACCAAAGGCCGCCAGCAACAGATACTTGATGTAGCGCATCATGATTTGCCGTTCAGCCGATCCCGCAACAGCTTGCCAGTCTTGAAGAACGGGACATGCTTTTCTTCGACCTGAACCGTTTCACCCGTTCGGGGGTTACGCCCCACCCGAGCCTCGCGCCGCTTGACCGAAAAAGCACCGAAGCCGCGCAGCTCGACCCGATCACCCCGTGCCATGGCGTCCGTCACTTCATCAAAGACGGTGTTCACGATGCGCTCGACGTCGCGCTGGTAGAGGTGCGGGTTTTCGTCTGCGATCTTCTGAATGAGTTCCGATCGGATCATGCTTGCACCCCTGCGTCTCTGACTTGCCCTACCTGTCAGCCTCGGACTATAGGCAGAATTATGCATCGTTGAAACCGAAACGGCGGCGCCAAGGCGTCTTTTTGCGCGGCGAAGCCCATGTTCTTTCACATAAAATCAATTTGGCTCCCGATGTGAGTACAAACCGGGCATGCGGCAGCGCAGCAATGGGAGATGATTCGGAACCGTCCAAGGTTGGCTGCTTTGAACGGAAAACCCCGCGCCGGAAAGCGCGGGGTTCGATGCCTTGGAAAGGTTGTAGGTGTCGTTATTCGTCGCCTTTGAGCGCCGCACCCAGGATGTCGCCAAGAGACGCACCGGAATCTGACGAACCGTACTGCTGCACCGCCTCTTTCTCTTCCGCAATTTCGCGGGCCTTGATCGAGACGCCCAAACGACGGGTCTTGTTATCGATGTTTGTAACGCGAACGTCGACCTTGTCACCCACGTTGAAGCGCTCCGGTCGCTGCTCGGCGCGGTCGCGCGACAGATCCGAGCGCCGGATGAAGGATTTCATGCCTTCGTACTCGACCTCGATCCCGCCGTCCTCGATCGCAGTAACCTCGACGGTCACGATCGAACCACGCTTCACGCCACCAACGGCTTCGGCGAACTTGTCGCCGCCAACGCCCTTGATCGACAGGCTGATGCGCTCTTTCTCGACATCCACCTCGGAAACGACGGCCTTGACCACGTCGCCCTTGCGGTAGTTCTGGATCGCATCCTCGCCACGCTCGTCCCAGCTGAGGTCCGAGAGGTGAACCATGCCGTCGATGTCGCCTTCGAGACCGACGAACAGACCGAATTCGGTGATGTTCTTGACCTCGCCTTCGACCTCGGTGCCTTCGGGATGTGTCTCGGCAAAGACTTCCCACGGATTGCGTTGTGTCTGCTTGAGACCCAAGGAAACGCGGCGCTTGGCACCGTCGATCTCCAGAACCATGACTTCGACTTCCTGGCTGGTCGAAACGATCTTGCCTGGGTGGACGTTCTTTTTCGTCCAAGACATTTCGCTGACGTGAACCAGACCTTCGACACCGGGCTCCAACTCAACAAACGCACCGTAATCGGTGATGTTCGTCACGCGGCCCATATGGACCGACTCGAGCGGATACTTGGCGGCCACCAGATCCCATGGATCTTCCTGCAGCTGCTTCATGCCCAGGCTGATGCGGTGTGTTTCCTTGTTGATCTTGATGACCTGGACCTTGATGGTCTCGCCGATCGTCAGGATCTCGGACGGGTGATTGACCCGGCGCCATGCCATGTCGGTCACGTGCAACAACCCGTCGACACCGCCAAGATCAACAAATGCACCGTATTCGGTGATGTTCTTGACGACACCATCGACGTTCTGGCCTTCGACCAGGTTGCCGATAACCTCGGCCCGCTGTTCAGCGCGGCTTTCTTCCAGGATTGCACGGCGCGATACGACGATGTTGCCGCGGCGACGATCCATCTTGAGGATCTGGAACGGCTGTTTGAGGCCCATGAGCGGACCGGCGTCGCGTACGGGGCGCACATCGACTTGGCTGCCGGGCAAGAAGGCCACGGCACCGCCAAGATCGACGGTAAAGCCGCCCTTGACCCGACCAAAGATCGCGCCTTCGACGCGCGCATCGTTGGCATATGCTTTTTCCAGCCGGTCCCACGCTTCTTCGCGGCGGGCCATCTCGCGACTGATGACCGCTTCGCCCTTGGCGTTCTCGGCTGATCGCAGATAAACCTCGACTTCGTCGCCCACTTCGACCTTGGGCGCCTCACCGGGTTCTGCGAACTCTTTCAGATCGACCCGGCCTTCCATTTTATAGCCAACGTCGATGATGGCCTGGCCCGCTTCGATCGCAATGACCTTGCCTTTGACAACCGAATTCTCTTCCGGCGTGTCCATTTCGAAGCTTTCGTGAAGGAGGGCTTCGAATTCCTCCATGGTTGCTGATGCCATTTGGCTCTGTGTGTCCTTGTTTGACGTTTTCTGGCCGAGCGGTTGTCTCCGCCGGTCTTTGGGTTGGTCAGGCGAAACGCAAAATAAAGAGGGCCGGAAAGCCCGACCCTGCTCGATCTCTCATTTGCGGTGGTTTCCACCTTATCGACTGGCGCGCGTATACCGGTGTCGATCAAAAAGCGCAAGGGGCCGGGCTCAACCGCTGATGTGTACGCCAGATGCAGCGCATGGCCGCCGATGACCGAGCGGTTCTATTCGGCCGTTTCACCCAGCCAAATCCGCGGATTCACATCAGCGATTTCGTGAAAAATCTCTTCGCCCAATGCATGTCGGAGCCTGAGTGATATCTCTTTTTCCGAAAGCTTTTCGTTGCGGGTCATGTAAAAATCCGAGCCGAAAAGAACGCGCTCACGCACCTTCGGGTTAGACAGATAGGCTCTTAGCAGAGGCACGTTTTCATCGAACTTGAACATCGTATACGAGATATCGGTCCAAAGGTTGGGATAATCACCGCTCGATATCAGCTCTTCGATGCGCGCGGCCCAGTTGCGCATCTTAGCTTCGGGATTGTCAGGGTCGAAGCCATCGCGGCGGTTGATGATCCAATCGCTTTCGCCACCCCAATGGGCAAGACACACACGCAGGTCCTTGAATTCCTTCAGCACGTCCAGCCATGCGTCAGGGGCGGTAACCTTGTCGCGCCGCGCTTGTGTCCATCCCTTGTGGTAGACCCCCCCGCGTGAGCAATGGACCATCACCGGAATGTTCTTTTTGACGCAATAGGGATAGATCTGTTCCATCAAGACCGGGTGATCCGGCGCATAGCCGAGCTTGTTATAGAGCTTCAGCCCTCTGAACCCGTGCTCTTCGACAACCCGTTTGAATTCTTCGACGCCATCCTCGCGGTCAGGGTAAATTGTCCCGAACGGGATCACCTGCGACTTGTATTTCGGATCGGCAGCAAGCTGCGCCAGTTCGGTATGCTGATCGTAGATGTCTTTGTCGACGGGGCCGTGGCCAATCAGCGCCATGTCCATCGGAAGAACAACGAAGCGAGTGTCGGATGGATAGTAATTGCGGACCTCCCGAAACACCTCGCTCTGTTTGCGGTGCGAGCTTGTATCGTGGAAGTTCTCAAGCCGCTGGAGCATGCTGGCGGTTTCCGGCAGCCGCAGCACCGATGCGCCCCATCTGAGCCCCGTGACCAGCCAGGGTGCTGCACGAAATACGACGACACTGCGGACCGGGAAATATTTCGGCGCATGGGACGTCGTAAATGTATGAATGTGACAATTGGTAATCTGAGTCTTTTTCGGCTCCGGCACGTTCGCCTCCCCCAAAATGCTTGAACCAATGCCCCAGCCTAGCAAGATTCGCGCTTTTGGGGAAAGTCAGGGATTTCGCCGGAATGTTAGATAGTGGGGCGTTCGACCTTCGCGCAGGGCTTTTTGCTCGTACCGAGTACTCAGCCAATCCGGCCAAGGCTCCCGCCAATCCGCGGGAACTTGGGCGGTCCAGTCAAAACCGTTTGCCGGAACCTGCTCCAGCGTCTGGCGGACGTAGTCGGGAATGTCTGTCGCGACACGCAACTCCGCGCCCGGCACCATTGCCTGCGACAAAGGTTCAAGATGTTCCGGCGTGACGAAGCGGCGGCGATGGTGCCGCTTCTTCGGCCACGGATCGGGGTAGAGCAGAAAGGCCTTGTCGATAGACCGGTCCGGCAGCACATCAAAGAGATCGCGGACATCACCGGGGTAAACGGCGAGGTTCGTCACCCCTGCCCGCCTGATCTTGCCCAGCAGCATGGCTACGCCGTTGATGTAGGGCTCACACCCGATGATGCCGATGTCGGGGTTGCTGGCGGCCTGATGCACAAGATGCTCGCCTCCACCGAAACCAATCTCAAGCCAGACAGGGCGACCACCGAAAAGACCTCTCAGATCAAGGGCCTCGCGGTTCGGATTGTCCTCCCAGCTGACCGACCCGGGGCTGAGGGCATGCAGATCCTCGGCCAAATAGGTCTTATGGCTGGCTTTCAGCGTCTTGCCTTTCAGGCGGCCATAAAAGTTACGGTGCGGTCGGTCCGGGTTTGCCATGCGCTGCCTTTATCGGTGGCACAACGGGGGCTCAAGCAATCTATCACCAAAGCGTTTCTTGGTCTGTGATCGGGTTTGGGCCTAGTCTGAGACACTACCAAGAAAGGAATTGCTATGATCTGTCGTCTTGCCCTGCTCATCAGTTTGTTTTTTGCCACAGGCCTTGCTGCGCAAGAACAAGCACCACAGGTCGAGCCCAAGATGACGATGGAACGGATGGCAACGATCGTTCTCGCCCTCGATCCTGAGGCACGGGCGGCGGGCAGCGCTCTTGAATTCACGCTCGATGACATTCCTGTTCTGATCATCGCAGATCCGACCGCTGACAGAATGCGGGCCATGGTGCCGATCCGGTCATCCGACGGTCTGAGTACCGAGGAACTGATGCGGTTGATGCAGGCCAATTTCGATTCCGCTCTTGATGCGCGCTATGCGGTCGCCCGCGGCAGGCTTTGGAGCGTGTTCATTCACCCGCTGTCGCCGCTTGAGAAGGACCAGTTTCTGTCGGCCCTCGTGCAGACCATCAATGTCGCCCGGACCTACGGACAAAGCTATTCAGGCGGCGCGCAGGTTTTTGGGGGCGGAGACTCGAACGAAATCTATCAAAAACTGCTCGAGGAGCTTCAGAAGAAAGGCGAGGCGCTTTAGCCGCCCGCGCAATCTAGACGATCCCAACAGGCCGGGGTAGTGCTGGCGCGAACGCGTACAGACGAAGGTCTTCATGTCCAGCCACGGCTCTCCCCGCCCGCTTACCGCCCTCCCATCTGGCCCCCTAACGGGCGAAGCTCATATTCCCGGTGACAAGTCGATCTCGCATCGCGCCTTGATCCTTGGCGCGATGACAGTGGGTGAAACGACCGTGTCGGGCCTGCTGGAAGGTCAGGACGTGCTCGACACAGCCAAAGCGATGCGGGCTTTCGGCGCAGAAGTGACTAAGAAATCCGATGGCACGTGGTCCATCCACGGCGTTGGCGTAGGCGGCTTTGCCGAACCGGGTCAGGTCATCGATTGCGGCAATTCGGGTACTGGCGTGCGGCTCATCATGGGGGCCATGGCTACATCGCCGATAAGCGCGACATTCACCGGTGACGAAAGCCTGAACAAGAGGCCCATGGCCCGGGTGACCGACCCGCTCGCCCTGTTCGGCGCGCAGACCGTCGGACGCAGTGGCGGGCGATTGCCCCTCACGCTGGTCGGCGCACAGGATCCCGTCCCGGTTCACTACGCCGTTCCGGTTCCGTCCGCGCAGGTCAAATCCGCCGTTCTGCTGGCCGGCCTCAATGCGCCCGGTGAGACGGTCGTCGTCGAAAAAGAAGCGACGCGGGATCATACGGAACGGATGCTGACGGGCTTTGGCGCTGAGGTATCGACCGAAGTCACGAATGAGGGCCGTGTCATTACGCTAAAAGGGCGCCCCGAATTCAAACCGCTGCATATCGACGTGCCGCGCGATCCTTCATCGGCGGCCTTCCCAGTCTGCGCGGCGCTGATCACCCCGGGATCCGACGTGCTGATCCCGAATATCGGCCTCAACCCCACCCGCGCAGGTCTCTTCACCACGCTGCGGGAGATGGGTGCGGAGTTGATCTACGAAAACGAGCGAGAAGAGGGTGGCGAACCAGTTGCAGACCTGCGCGCCCGCTATTCCCCTAACATGCAGGGCATTGAAGTTCCCGCCGACCGCGCAGCGAGCATGATTGACGAATACCCGGTACTTTCGGTCGTTGCCGCATTCGCGAACGGAATAACCCACATGCCAGGGGTCAAGGAGCTGCGCGTCAAGGAAAGTGACCGCATCGCCGCAATGGCTGACGGTTTGCGGGCCAATGGCGTAACGGTCGAGGATGGCCCCGACTGGTGGACTGTGACCGGCCTTGGCGCTGGTAATGTGCCCGGCGGAGCCACCTGCGCCAGCCATCTCGACCACCGGATCGCGATGTCTTTTCTCGTTATGGGCTTCGGAACAAAGGAGCCTGTTCACGTCGACGATGCGGGTCCGATTGCGACGTCGTTCCCGATCTTCGAGCGGCTGATGGGCGACCTCGGCGCGCGGCTGGAAGGATGACGATTGGCCCTTTCACCGTGGCCATCGATGGCCCGGCGGCCGCGGGCAAGGGCACCATCGCGAAAGCCCTGGCCGCGCATTTCGGCTTTGCTCATCTCGATACCGGGCTGCTCTATCGCGCTGTCGGTGCGGCCACGCTCGTCGGTGTCGACCCCGTCGAGGCGGCGCGCAACCTTGCGGCCGAAGATCTCGACGATCCTGCACTCCGAACGCCCGAAATCGCCCAAGCCGCCAGCAAGGTCGCGGTGATCCCTGAGGTTCGGAATGCTTTGTTGGAATTCCAACGCGCCTTTGCTCGTAGGGCCGGCGGTGCGGTTTTGGATGGTCGCGATATCTGCACGGTGATTGCGCCTGAAGCCGAGGTGAAGCTGTTTGTGACCGCCAGCCCCGAGGTGCGGGCCCGGCGGCGCTATGATGAGCTGATCGAACGGGGGCTTTCGGTGAAGCCGGAAGACGTCCTTGTCGATGTCCGGGCGCGCGATGCCCGGGATAGCGAACGCGCTGCGGCCCCACTTAAGGAAGCCGATAGCGCGACCATCATTGATACGTCCGATCTGTCGATTGACGAGGCAGTGGAAAAAACTATCGCGCTCGTCCAATCCGCCCGCGATGGTGGCTAGAGCGCAGCCTTCAGCGCGTCGCCAAGATCGGTCCGCTCCCAGCTGAACCCACCATCGGCCTCTGGCGCGCGCCCGAAATGACCATATGCCGCTGTCCGTTGGTAGATTGGCCTGTTGAGCGACAGTTGCTCGCGGATGCCGCGCGGCGTCAGATCCATGATCTTCGATACAGCCTGCTCAATCTCGGCATCAGGGGCTTTGCCAGTCCCGAATGTATCGCAATAGATCGAGAGCGGCTTTGACACACCAATCGCATAGCTCAGCTGCAGCGTGCAGCGATCCGCCAGACCTGCCGCAACGACGTTCTTGGCCAGATAGCGTGCGGCGTAGGCCGCTGAACGGTCAACCTTGGTCGGGTCTTTGCCAGAGAACGCGCCCCCGCCATGGGGGGACGCCCCGCCATAGGTATCGACGATGATCTTGCGGCCGGTGAGGCCTGCATCACCGTCCGGACCACCGATCACGAATTTGCCGGTCGGATTCACGTGCCAGATCGTTTCATCGCTCAGCCAGCCATCTGGAAGCACTTCCTCGATGTAAGGTGTGACAATGTCGCGGATATCCTCGCTCGACAGCGTTTCATCAAGGTGCTGCGTCGACAGAACCAAAGAGCTGACGCCAACCGGCTTGCCATCGCGGTAGAGCACCGAAAGCTGTGATTTGGCATCGGGGCCAAGGGTTGGTTCCGATCCGTCTTTGCGGGCCTCGGCAAGACGGCGCAGGATCGCGTGGGCGTACTGGATCGGCGCCGGCATGAGATCGGGTGTTTCATTCGTGGCGTAGCCGAACATGATACCCTGATCGCCCGCGCCCTCTTCCTTCTCAGCAGTGGCGTCAACGCCTTGGGCGATATGCGCTGATTGTTCGTGCAGCAGGTTGGTGACTTCGCACGTCTTCCAGTGAAACTTGTCCTGCTCGTAGCCGATGTCACGGATGCAATCGCGCGCGATGTCGTCGATACGGCCCATATACTCCGTCAGTTTTGCCTGGTTCGACAGGCCAACCTCGCCGCCGATGACCACGCGGTCAGTCGTGGCAAAGGTTTCACAGGCAACCCGGGCCTCGGGTTCCTCGGCCAGAAATGCGTCAAGGATTGCGTCGGAAATACGATCGCAGACCTTATCGGGGTGTCCTTCGGAAACGGATTCCGAAGTGAAAGTGTAGTTGCTACGAGACATGGATGCTCCATTGGAAAAATCACTGCCACGCCAGGAAGCCGTTGTGACAGGTTCCAGTCGGAGTATTCCGACCGGCGGTCTAGGTCAATCGCATTTTGAAGCCAAAGTTCTGTCTGCTGCGCAGCCGCAAAACTGTCAGACCAAATAGCATGATGCCAAGCCAGGGCAGGTCACCTGCTATCGCGTATGGCGTTTTGGGATTTGGGCGGGGCAGTCGCGCGTCGATATAGCCCGAGGTGTTGAGGGGCAGACTTTTCAGCACGCGGCCATACGGATCGATCATGGCCGAAATCCCGGTATTCGCGCTGCGCACCATTGGCAGACCTTGCTCAATCGCCCGCATCCGGGCCTGGCTCAGATGCTGCTGAGGTCCGGCGAAATCACCGAACCACGCGTCGTTGGTCAGCTGCATCAGAAAATCCGGGCGGGACGGCGCATTGTTGACCTCATGGGCAAAGACAGCCTCGTAGCAGATAAGCGGCAGCGCCCGGCCAACCGGGCCAAGGTCCAAAACACGGGGACCCGGTCCGCTGGCGTAGCCCCCCTCGGCCCGGGCGGCCAGCCCGCCCACGTTAATGCGACGAAACAGCCATTCGGCTGGCATGTATTCACCAAACGGCACGAGATGGTGCTTGTCATAAGAGGCGGACACCGCGCCGACTTCGTCCAAAACCACGAGGCCGTTATAGTAATCATCGCCCTCGCGGCGCTGAATCCCGACGACGATTGGCGCGCCGTTCGACGCATCCGCCATTCGGCCAAAGACGCTGTCCGCATACTCAACGAGGTATGGCAGCGCCGTTTCCGGCCAGAGGACAAGATCCGGCGAACCCTCAGCCGCGGTGAATTCCAGCTGGCGCTCCAGAAACACGGGGATCTTCTCGGGGTCCCATTTCTCGTCCTGCGGCGCGTTCGGCTGAACGATACGGATCGTGGCCTTGGTCGCGGGTCCGTCGCGAAAGACGGGGGGTATCATGATCAGCGCCGTCAGACTGATGGCCGACACGATCTGGATGACGGCAATGATGTTGTTCCGACCCGGAACGGCCAACCAATAGACCGCAAAAGCCATAGCAAACATCAAGCCATGCGGCCCACCGATCGAAAGAAACTGCCCTCCCAGACCGTCGATCATCGCCTGGGGCGGGCTGGCCCATGGAAAGCCTGTCAGGACATAAGCGCGGGCCATCTCGCCAAGCGGCCAGGCAAACACCAGCGGCACCAGCCGGCCACTGCACCACCGCGCAAGGGCGAATGCGCCGCCCCAGAACAGGGCGAGACCACCCGCCAGAAAAAACAGGGCGAACGGGGCCATCCACGCATGCTGTGCGGCATCGACCTGAAAGGGCTCAATGATCCACGACAGGCTCAGGCCGAAATAGGCAAAGCCCAACACCCAACCCAGCCGAAACGCGGATTGTGGGCGGCGCACGCTTTCGAACAGCAGAAAGCTGAGAAACATCGACAGCACCATCAAGGGGGCAAAGCCATAAGGCGCCAGCCCGAATGATCCGACCGCGCCTACACCGAGGGCCAGCGCATCCTTTCCCCAATAGGGCAAAGCGGCCACGCGGGCCGTGATCCGGCCGGTTGGGGCCTCCATCACTCTGCCGCCTGGCTGCGCAAACGGATCCTCAGCCGCTTGATGCGGCGGGGATCGGCGTCGATCACCTCGAATTCGGGACCATCGGGATGGGGCACGACCTCGCCCCGCGCCGGAACACGCCCGGCCAGCATAAACACAAGACCACCCAGCGTATCGATCTCTTCTTCATCCACATCTTCGTGGTGGGTCAGCGACATCCCTATCTCGCTTTCGAAATCGTTCAGCGGCGTTTTGGCCAGTGCCAGATAGCAGCCCGATTTCTCGCGGGTAAAGTGCAAGTCGTCTTCGACGTCGTGTTCGTCCTCGATTTCGCCGATCACCTGCTCGATCAGATCCTCGATGGTGACGAGGCCATCGACGCCACCATATTCATCGATGACTAGCGCCATGTGCCGCCGCTCGGTCTGCATTTTCGTCAAGAGGACGCCGATGCTCATCGACGGTGGCACAAAGAGCAGGGGCCGCAGCATCGAGCGCAGATCGAACGAACCGCCGCCGCCGCCGTTAAAGCCATGCTGCAGGGCAAGGTCCTTGAGATGCGCAAACCCGATCGGTGTATCGAGGGTCCCTTCGAAGATCGGGATCCGGGTCAGTCCGCTTTCCTTGAAGGTCTGCACCAGCTCTTCCAAGGTCGACGTGTCAGGCAGCGCGGTGATGTCGGCCTTTGGAACGGCCACATCCTCGACCCGCATGCGGCGCAGGTTCATCATGCCGTGCTGCTTTTCGGCTGGCTGGCTCGGCGGAACGCCCGTTGGCCGGGCGCCGCCGGTTACACCAAACATGCCCTTCATACGGGCCAATAAACCAGTGCTCGTGTGCGAGCCCTCCCGGCTCGTGCTGTCATTCGTCTGCGCGCTCTGCGCTGCTCCAGACGATCCGTCTGTGTCGCCCATCTAAACCTGTCCAATGTCAGCGCGGATCACGCCGATGCCCTAATATGGGTCAGGGATGCCCATTCTGCCAAGTATTTCGACCTCGAGTTGCTCCATCCGCGTGGCGTCTTTGTCACGAACATGATCGAAACCTAGCAGGTGGAGGATGCCATGAACCAGCAAGTGCGTCACATGATCAGCCAGCGGTTTGCACTGTTCGGCGGCCTCCCGCGCGCAAGTATCGTAAGAGATGGCAATGCTGCCCAATTCCGTCGCACCCTCCGGTCCATTGGTGGGCTTACGCGGGGCGTCGCCATCAACGGCGGAACTCAAATCCTCTTCGGGCCAGCTCAGAACGTTCGTGGGTGCAGGCTTTTCACGAAATTCCGCGTTTAAGACGGCGATCCGGTTGTCCGCGCATGCGAGGACTTCGACCGTCCCGTCAGCGACGTTGAGCGCGCCAGTGGTTTCCAACAGCGCTGCCTCGGCCAGCGACTGAAGGCCCAGACGCTGCCATCGGGCGTCTTCATAGACAATCTCGACACTCATCTCAGGCAGCGCGACCAGGTTCAGGTTGCTTCGGGATCCGCCTCATAAGCCTCGATGATCGCGGCCACAAGGGGATGGCGAACAACATCCTTTGACGTGAAGTAATTGAAGCCGATCGACGGGATCTTGTTCAAAAGCCGCTCCGCATCCGCGAGGCCCGACTTGACTCCCCTTGGTAGGTCCACTTGTGTCCGGTCGCCCGTAATGACCATGCGCGACCCCTCGCCCAGCCGCGTCAGGAACATCTTCATCTGCATGGTCGTGGCGTTCTGGGCCTCATCCAGCACGACAAAGGCCCGCGACAAGGTCCGGCCCCGCATAAACGCAAGCGGGGCGATCTCGATCTGCTTTTCCTCGATCAACTTGGTAAGCTGCTTGCCCGGCAGAAAATCGTGCAATGCGTCATAAAGCGGCTGCATATAGGGGTCGACCTTTTCCTTCATATCGCCGGGCAAGAAACCCAACCGCTCGCCCGCTTCGACCGCAGGGCGGCTGAGGATGATCTTGTCGACATGGCCGCCGATGAACATGCTGACGCCGACTGCAACGGCGAGATAGGTTTTGCCTGTCCCAGCGGGGCCGATGCCAAAGGCCAATTCGTTCTCGAAAAGCGATTTGACATAGGCCCTTTGGGCATCCGTGCGCGGTTCGACCAGTTTCTTTCGCGTCTTGATCTCGACCCGCTCGCCCACGGCCATTTCAAGCTGATCGCCCTGGCGCGCTCCGGTGTCCCGTTCGGAATGCCCCATGCGCAATTCGCGATCAACATCGGCCTCTTCGACCTCCTTGCCGGATTCGAGGCGAAGGTACAGCGCATTGAGCACTTCGATGGTACGCCGCTGGACGTCTTCATCGCCCAGAATTGCGATCTCGTTGCCGCGCCGGACGATCCTGACGTCGAGCGCCTTTTCAATGGCAACCAGATTGCGGTCATATGGACCGCACAGGTCAATCAGCAATCGGTTGTCGGGAAATTCTAAAAGCGCTTCGCCGGTCGGTTTCGGCGGGATCTGGGCTACGGGCAAGTCCTGCTCCTGCAAATGGGCCTAGGTTCAGGGTACAGGTTTGAAACGCCGCCGCAACGGGAAGAACTGCGATTTTCGCCAGCCGGGCCGTTTTTTGCAGGAGCGCTCAGCGCGCCGGGCCTGATACCCGGTCATCGATCCCCTGAGAGCCTGAGTCGTAGTCACCGATAACCGTACCAGGCGGATGATCGTCATCGCAGACCGGTAAGCCGCTGTGGCGGTTGACCCGTTCGGATGCATAACCTTCCACCCCGTCATCGATGATCCAGACCTGGCATCCATCGGGCGTGTAGGCGATTGCCGCCACGCCCGCATCAAGAAATCCGACATCCTGCCCCTGATCCTGACCGGTCGCAATAACCGAATCCGGCCCGGAATAGGCTCGCGTTCCTTCGATCGTCTCGCACCCCGCAAGACCAGCAAGCCCCAGAATCAGGGCTGATATTCGGCGCGGCATCATGGTGCTTTCCATTTGTAACAGATGATTTCGACCCGGCGGTTTTGCTGCCGACCCTGCGCGGTAGCATTTGTTGCGCGTGGTTGCGTCTCGCCCAATCCGACGCGGCGGTCGATCATAGCGCCGACGGACTGTCCCACAGCCGCGACGGCCTCGGCACGCCGTTCTGAAAGACGCCGGTTGAAGCCGGCCGAAGATCGGTTGTCCGTATGGCCATAGACGGAATAGCCAATGGCGTCGTCTTGTTGAAAGAAGGCTTCGAGCCGTTCACGGGCCCCTGGGGCCAAGCTCGCACTGTTTGTCTCGAACAGGGTATCAGCGCTTTCGATCATGCACGCGGTGCGATCCAGACATATCGGGCGTCCGTTGTGGGGGTCGCGGCGCAGGACCATGAACCCTTCGAGACCACCATCGGCCCACCAGTGCATGCAGCCATCCGGATCAATCCAGATCGACCATTCGATTACGCCCGACTTTTCACCGGGACCAACGGCAAAGGAAGGCAACGCAAGATGCGACAGCACCAATGCAGCGCCGAGGACCAACAGGTTAACTCTTTGGCAGATTGTGGCCAATAGGCGAAATCTCATCACAAGTGTCTCTCCCGGCACATCGCCCGTCTTCATTATGCGGTCTACACTGAGAGTGTGTTAACGCGCAAAGATTGTGCCGATCAAATCTGCACAAGTGGCGGAAAAATACCACAAACAGCGACACAAAGACCTAGTCGATCAAAGTGCCCGCGAGCGAGTTGGCGCCAGATGCGTCAACCATGACCGTCCGCAGATCGCCGACACCAACCTCAGCCTGATCCACGTGAACCGCGTGCAGGTATTCGGATTTTCCGACCATCTGGCCCGCCTTCCGACCCGGCTTTTCAAACAGGACCCTTACATCGCGCCCGACCATCGCATCCTGAAGCTTGCGCTGTTGTTTGGTGATCAGGGCTTGCAGCCGTTGCAGCCTGTCGTCCGCCACATCCGCGGCCACCTGCTCCCGCTCGGCCGCCGGTGTGCCGGGCCGCGTTGAGTATTTGAAAGAATAGGCATAGCCATATTCGACAGTTTCGATCAGATCGAGCGTGGCCTGAAAGTCGTCATCCGTCTCTTCGGGAAAGCCGACTATGAAATCACCTGACAGCAGGATATCGGGCCGCGCGGCGCGGATGCGTTCGATCAGCCGAACATAGCTTTCTGCCGTATGGCTGCGGTTCATGCGCTTGAGGATCCGGTCCGAGCCCGACTGCACCGGCAAATGCAGATACGGCATCAGCTTTTCGCATTCTCCATGCGCCGCAATCAAGTCGTCGGTCATGTCATTGGGATGCGAGGTAGTAAAGCGGATCCGCTCCAGCCCATCGATGTCGTTCAGGGCCCAGATCAGGCTGGCGAGGCTCCAATCGCCATCCGTGCCTGCCCCGTGATAGGCGTTCACATTCTGGCCCAACAGCGTGATTTCCCTAACGCCGCGTTCGACCAGATCACGCGCCTCGGCCAGTACTCGGTCGACCGGGCGCGATACTTCAGCGCCTCGCGTATAAGGTACAACGCAGAACGCGCAGAATTTGTCGCATCCTTCCTGCACTGTCAGAAAGGCTGTCGGCCCCCGTTGGGCCTTTGGGCGACCGGACAGATGATCAAACTTGTCCTCTTCGGGGAAATCCGTATCGAGCGCCTTTTGGCCATCCACGACCTTCGCCTCCATTGCGGGCAGGCGGTGATAGCTTTGGGGTCCAACGACCAGATCAACCATCGGCTGACGACGCATGATCTCCTGGCCCTCGGCCTGGGCAACGCAACCCGCCACACCAATCTTCAGGTCCGGTTTGGCCGCCTTGAGTCCCTTGAAACGACCCAATTCGGAATACACCTTTTCTGCGGCCTTTTCGCGGATATGACAGGTGTTCAGCAGGATCATGTCCGCGTCATCGGGCGAGGCGGTCTGTTCATACCCCTGACCGCCCAGGGCCTCGGCCATGCGCTCGCTGTCGTAGACATTCATCTGGCAACCATAGGTCTTGATAAAGAGCTTCTTAGGGCCGGTCATGGCATGTGCCTGCAATCTTGGGGATCAGGCGGTGCAGATAGCAGGGCTTAACCAAGCTTGCAATGCAGAGGGACTTGTCCGACCCTCGTGGAAAAAGATAACGAGGCAGGGATGCGGTATGCCGACCTGAACCACTTTCTGAACGACGGCCTGACACAATTGGTCAAAGGGCCGATTGCCGTGATCCTCGTGGAAGACGACGTCGAGGTTGGCACGACGATCCGGCATCATCGCGAGGTGGGATTTCGCAACATCATCGTACTGATGCACAACGCGCTTCCGCTTGACCCGGAGCTGGAACAGGGCGTGGCGCGGGTCAGCTATGATCTCTTTGCTCCAGCGGCCGTCACACGGGCCATCAACGGCCTTATCGAACTTACGCACGGCCGCTGGTTATACTATTGCTACAATGCCGAATACCTCTTTTTCCCATTTTGCGAGACACGCGGCGTGGTCGAGATGCTGACCTTTCACGCCGAGGAGCGGCGGGCCGCGATGCTGACCTATGTCGTCGACCTTTATGCCGACGATCTGACTGCTTTTGGCAACGCGGTGTCACTGGATCAGGCGCATCTGGACCGGGCGGGATACTATGCTCTTGCACGGACCGCAGAGGACGGCAGGCCCAAAGAGCGGCAGCTTGATTTCTATGGCGGGCTGCGCTGGCGGTTTGAGGAACACGTGCCCTACGAGCGGCGCAAGATCGACCGCATCGGCCTTTTCAAGTCGAAACCGGGGCTTGAGCTGCAGCCAAACAACACATTCAACGATGAGGAATACAACACCTTCGCGTGCCCATGGCATCATAACCTGACGGCCGCCATCTGCTCTTTCCGGGCCGCCAAAGCACTGCGGAGCAACCCAGGCAGCAGGCGCGCGATCGACACCTTTCGCTGGCACAATTCTGCACCATTCGAATGGCATTCACGACAATTGCTGGATCTGGGACTTATGGAACCTGGGCAGTGGTTCTGAAGGAACGCTTTAGACCTTGCGGCGCAGGCGGATCACCACGTCGACCGAGGCAATCTCGGCACCCTCAGGCGCGTCGGGCACACGGGAAATGACCAGCTGATCGGCAGGAGCATCGGTCAGGCGCGCCTCGTCCTCCCAATAGAAATGCGGGTGATCGTGTGTGTTGGTGTCGAAATAGCTCTTCGAGCCATCGACCGTGACTTCCTGCAGCAGGCCTGCATCGCAGAACGCTTTGAGGGTGTTGTAAACGGTGGCAAGAGACACCGCGTCGCCCTCGGCCTTCGCCGCTTCAAAGAGGCTCTCGGCCGTGACATGACGGTGCTGGCCGTCGCCAATGAGCAACGCCGCCAGCGTCACACGCTGACGGGTCGGGCGAAGACCTGCTCCCACCAACCACTTTGCGCCGGTGTCATGTCCGGTGTTTGTCATCTCGGCCTCAACTCAAACCTTTCCTTATATAATGGGCCTAAACCAAGATTTTCAATCGGAAACCCGTCTGGCGCCAGCGCGGCGCAAGGTCACAAACCGGTCATCCCTTGCGAATTGGGGAAGGGCGGTGCTAGAGGGGCCTGACCTAACGCGCAGCCAAGGAGACGCGCCAGAATGGCCGGATACCCCACCAGTTTCGACAAAGAAGACCTGCTGAAATGCGCGCGGGGTGAATTATTCGGGCCCGGGAACGCCCAACTGCCCGAACCGCCAATGCTGATGATGGACCGGATCACTGACGTCTCTGCCGATGGTGGCGCACACGGCAAGGGCCATGTGGTGGCCGAGTTCGATATCGATCCTGACCTCTGGTTCTTCAAGTGTCACTTTCCCGGCAATCCTATCATGCCCGGCTGTCTTGGCCTTGACGGGCTGTGGCAGTTGACGGGGTTCAACCTCGGTTGGCGGGGCTGGCAAGGGCTCGGCATGGCGCTTGGTGTGGGTGAGGTCAAGCTGACTGGTATGGTCACACCAACCCGCACCATGATCCGTTATTTCGTCGATTTCACCCGCGTCATCGACCGCAAACTCAAGATGGGTGTCGCCGATGGACGGGTTGAGGCAGACGGCGAAGAGATTTATGTCGTTAAGGGCATGAAAGTCGGCCTGTCGACGGGCAACGACTAGGGTCGAGAGGAGGCTGCCGATGCGCCGTGTCGTTGTCACCGGTCTGGGGATCGTGTCGTCTATCGGGAATAACGTGGCTGAGGTCCTCGAAAGCCTGAAGGCGGGCCGCTCGGGGATCGAGGCCAGCCCCGACATGCAGCATTACGGCTTTCGCAGCCAGGTTGCTGGTACCATCAACATCGATGTGGCCGAACATGTCGACAAACGGACCCTGCGTTTCATGGGGCCAGGCGCGGCCTATGCCCAAATCGCAATGGATCAGGCCATCGCAGATGCGGGGCTCGAAGAAAGCGATGTCGTCAATCCGCGCACCGGGCTAGTCGCCGGGTCCGGCGGACCATCGACCAGCGCTATGCTGATCGCGCACCAAACGGTGCTCAAGAACATGGCGCCCAAGCGGATCGGCCCCTTTGCCGTACCCAAGTGTATGTCATCGACGATCAGCGCGAACCTTGCCACCGCGAACAAGATCAAGGGCATCAACTATTCAATCACCTCAGCCTGCTCGACGTCGCTGCACTGTATCGGCAACGCGGCCGAGCAGATCATGATGGGCAAGCAGGACGTGATGTTCGCGGGTGGTGGCGAAGAACTGGACTGGACTCTGTCCTGTCTCTTCGACGCCATGGGTGCGATGTCTTCGAAATACAATGACACGCCGGATCGGGCCTCACGCGCTTTTGACGAAAACCGGGACGGGTTCGTGATCTCGGGCGGCGGCGGCATTGTCGTTCTGGAAGAGCTTGAGCGCGCCAAGGCGCGCGGCGCGAAAATTTATGCCGAAGTCACCGGATACGCGGCCACCTCGGACGGTCACGACATGGTGGCCCCCTCGGGCGAAGGGGCGGAGCTGGCCATGCGGCTGGCGCTCGACACGCTGCCCGCCGGGCGTCAGGTCGGCTATATCAACGCCCACGGCACCTCGACGCCCGCAGGCGACGCGCCGGAGATCGCCGCCGTGCGCCGCGCCTTCGGGAACCGGCCGCAACAACCCCCGGTCAGCTCAACCAAGTCCATGACCGGCCACGCCCAGGGGGCCGCCGGTGCCCTTGAGGCCGTGTTCAGCCTCCTGATGCTGGAACATGATTTCATCACACCGTCGATCAATGTCGAGACGCTCGACGAGGCCTTTGAGCCCGAAGAGATTGCCACCCGCCTTGTCGAAAACGCAGGGCTTGACTCCGTCATGACCAACTCCTTCGGCTTTGGCGGCACCAACGGGTCAATGATCCTTTCGAAATACCACGGGTAAGATTTGCAGATGTCGGGATTGCTTGCAGGAAAACGCGGCCTGATCATGGGTGTGGCCAACGACCGTTCGATTGCATGGGGCATAGCGAAATCCATGCACGAGGCCGGGGCCGAGCTTGCATTCACCTACCAGGGTGACGCGTTCGGATCACGTCTGAAGCCGCTGGCCGAAAGCATTGGATCCGATTTCATGGTCGACGTGGATGTCACCGATGACGACAGCCTGGATCGGGCCTTTTCCGATCTCGAAGCGCGCTGGCCAACCCTTGATTTCGTCGTCCACGCCATTGCCTTTTCCGACAAGTCGGAATTGACTGGCCGGTTTCTGAATACGTCGCGGGCGAATTTCAAACACTCGATGGATGTCAGCGCCTATTCATTCATCGAAGTCGCGCGGCGGGCCCATCCATTAATGTGCGAAAATGGGGGCACCCTGATGACCCTCACCTATCAGGGTTCGAACCGGGTCGTGCCGAACTACAACGTCATGGGCGTCGCAAAGGCCGCACTGGAAAGCATAACGCGGTATCTGGCGAACGACCTCGGCCCCGAGGGTATCCGGGTCAATGCAATCTCGCCGGGCCCGATGAAGACGCTGGCCGGCGCGGCCATCGGCGGTGCCCGCAAGACCTACAAGCACACCGACGCCAATGCGCCCCTTCGCTCCAACGCGACGCTCGAGGCAGTAGGAGCCACGGCCGTGTACCTCGCCTCGGATGGCGGGGCCTGCACGACGGGCGAGATCATCCGGGTCGATGGCGGATATCACGTTCTCGGGATGCCGCAGCCGGATCATCTCTGACGTCCAAGTTGTGCCGCATTGCTGCGCTATCGAAACCCATGGATCAAAGAACAATCCGACAGGAAAAACGTCAGCGACGGTCACGGCGCAGCCGCATGGTCGCCCGTCTGTTGATACCGATACTGATGCTGAGCATATCCTACGCGCTTTGGTCTGATCCCGGCATTGCAAAAAAGCTGCGAGAGGGTCACGCCATCGCCTTCGACATCGCCCAGGCGCTTTTTGAACGGCATCGGGACCAGCAGGCCCAGGCCAACATCGTGGCTGAACCACCCCCAATCGCGGTCCAAACCCTGCCGCAAAGCCAGGTTCCGATCAGGCGGCCAGCGGTTGCGATCACGCCCTAGGCGACACGCCACACAGGTGTTTGGCCGCGGCAATGATCTCCTCGACCGATGGCAACGTTGCCGCATAGGCAGGACCGGTCGCGATAAAGCTGTCCTCGGCCGTCACACGCGCCATTGACGTTAGCCCGGCCTCGGCCAGATGCGCCATGACACCCTCTGCCACACCGCCCGACCTGCGGGTTTCGTCAACGATGAGGATATTGTGACAGGGGCTTAACGCCTTCAACAAGGCGTCAACGGGAAGCGGCGCCAGCCAACGCAAATCGATAATTCGGGTCGTGACCCCCGCCACCTCGATCTGAGGTAACGCCTTTTGCGACAGATATCGCCCGTTTCCGAACGTGACGATGGCCAGGTCCTCACCATCGCCATGCACCCCAACCTGACCGAATTCGATCCGCTGATCGGGTTCGGGGTATGTTGCCATCCACGCCCCGTCCCCCGGTTCCAGATCCCGCATCGGGTAAAGCGCAATAGGTTCGAGGAAGATACAGACCCGCTGTTCCTCCCGCGCGAGCCGGTGGCATTCCCGAAGCATCATGGCGGCCTCGGAACCGGTCGAGGGGCACGCCACGATCAAACCCGGAATGTCGCGCAAAACCCCCAGCGCGTTGTCATTGTGGAAATGCCCGCCAAAGCCCTTCTGATACCCAAGCCCGGCAACCCGCACGACCATAGGGTTGGTCCATTGCCCATCCGAAAAGAACGGCAAAGTAGCGGCCTCACCCCTGATCTGGTCTTCGGCGTTGTGCAGATAGGCCAGAAACTGGATCTCGGGCATTGGCACAAATCCGTTGTGCGCCATCCCGATGGCAAGCCCGAGGATCGATTGTTCGTCAAGCAAAGTGTCGACCACCCGGTCACGCCCAAACCGGGCCTGCAAGCGCTGCGTGACACCATAGACCCCACCCTTACGACCAATATCCTCTCCCATCAGGATGGTTTCGGGATGGGCCAGCATGAGGTCCGCAATGGCCCAGTTAATCAACTTTGCCATCGGCTGTGGTTCAGCCATCTGAGCCAGATCATTGCCGAAGGCAGCCGCGCGATCCGCCTTGTTGGGCGTATTGCGCCGGGTGCTATTGCGTTTCGGTGGGATCAGGCTTCGCATCACGTCTGCAGCGGTTTGCAGATGCGGGGCCGACCCGATCTCCAAGGCATCCTTCCGCACATCGTTCAGGATCTGTTCATAGATCTGGATGACAGCGTCCGGCTCTTGCCCAGCTTCGACAAGGTGCCGTGCCGTAAACAAGAGCGGATCGCGCGCCTCGTCAGCCTCAACCTCGGCCCTGCCCAGATAGCTGGTGACCAGGTCAGCGCCGGCATGACCATACAGCCGCACGGTCCGCAGATGCAGGAAGGCCGGCCTGCGATGCGTACGAACATGATGGGCGGCCTCTTCCGCCGCCGCGTGAGTTGCAACGGGATCGCATCCATCGGCCTCGACATAATGGATGCCCGGCCGATGCTGCATCGACGCCTTCACCCATCCCGGGGGGGTCTTGACTGAAATGCCAATCCCGTTGTCTTCGCAGCAGAAAAGCAGCGGCAGAGGCGCGCCGTTGGCTACGGTCCACCCCGCCGCATTAATCGCGCCCTGAGCAGTGGAGTGGTTGAGGGACGCGTCACCAAAGCTGGCCAAAACGATGCCATCAGGCGGCATCAGGGCGTGTTCAGGACGAACCCGGCGCGCCAGCCCAATGGAATACGCCGCGCCAACCGCCTTTGGCAAATGGCTGGCGATGGTCGAGGTCTGCGGCGGGATCATCAAGGCGCGTGACCCGAGAACCTTGTGCCGGCCTCCACTTGTCGGATCGTTGGAGGAACAGGCGAAGGACAAAAGCATGTCGCGACAAACGTCCTGCCCCAACTGTGCCGCGCGGGCAATCTGAAAGGCTGCGTCACGATAGTGCAAGAAAGCCATGTCAGTTGGCCGCAACGCCTCAGCCACGGCCGCCATTCCCTCGTGACCGGATGAGCCGATTGTATAAAAGCCCTCACCGCGGCCCTGCATCGCACGCGCCTCGATATCGAGGGCACGGGACAGACACTGCGATCGGAAAAGGCTCGGCAGCCGCTCGGCGGAAAGATCCGGCGGCACCAGCGCAACCTGTGGCAAATCACCCGAAGCGACACGCCGCAGGAAATTCTCGTGAACGATACGAACCCGATCATCCATCGGCCCGACGCCCTGCCCCTTCACTGTTCCACAATTACTCTCGGGGGGTTCGGGGGGCGGAAAGCCCCCCGGGCTCCCACGGCGATCAAAAGAACGCCTGCAACCCCGTCTGCGCCCGGCCCAGGATAAGGGCATGAACGTCGTGCGTGCCCTCATACGTGTTGACGGTCTCAAGGTTCATCAAATGGCGCATAACCTGAAACTCACCCGAAATGCCGTTGCCACCATGCATGTCACGGGCGTGCCGCGCGATGTCTAGCGCCTTGCCACAATTGTTCCGCTTGACGATGCTGATCATCTCGGGCGCGGCCTTTGCCGCATCCATCAGGCGACCCACCTGCAACGACGCCTGCAAGCCAAGGGCGATCTCAGTCTGCATATCCGCCAGCTTCTTCTGGAAAAGCTGGGTCTGGGCAAGGGGTCGGTCGAATTGCTTGCGATCAAGGCCGTATTGCCGCGCCGCATGCCAACAGAATTCGGCAGCACCCATGGCACCCCAGGAAATGCCATACCGGGCGCGATTAAGACAACCGAAGGGGCCCTTCAACCCTTGAACATTCGGTAAAAGGGCCTCTTCGCCAACTTCGACCCCGTCCATCACGATCTCGCCTGTGATTGACGCGCGCAGAGACAGCTTGTTCTGGATTTTCGGTGCCGAAAGCCCAACCGTGCCTTTTTCCAGCACAAAGCCACGGATCTTGCGATCATGCGCCTCGGACTTCGCCCAGACGACAAAAACATCGGCGATCGGTGCGTTCGAGATCCACATCTTGGATCCATTCAGCACGTAACCGCCATCGACCTTTTTCGCCGTGGTTTTCATCCCGGCCGGATCGCTGCCCGCATCCGGTTCAGTCAGGCCAAAACAACCGATCCACTCGCCGCTCGAAAGCTTTGGCAAATACTTGCGCCGCTGCTCTTCCGAGCCGTAGGCGTAGATCGGATAGATCACCAGCGACGACTGTACCGACATCATTGAGCGATAGCCGCTGTCAATCCGCTCGACCTCGCGCGCCACAAGGCCGTACGCAACATACGATCCGCCGAGACCCCCATAGGCCTCAGGCAGCGTCACACCCAAAAGGCCCATGGCGCCCATCTCGGCAAAGATCGAAGGATCGGTCGTTTCCTGCGCGAAGGCGTCGATCACCCGCGGTGCCAGCTTTTCGCTGCTGTAGGCCTGGGCACTCGCCTGGATCATCCGCTCGTCTTCGGTCAGCTGATCAGCCAGCCGGAACGGATCGGCCCAATCGAAACTACCCAGATCGGGCGCGTCCTTGGCGTTCAGTATCTTGGCCTCGGCGTTCACGGCGGTTCCTCCCCTGACAAATCAATTCGCTTTAACGCCAAGCCGACTTATGGCGGCGTTGTCTCGCATGTATGGTTGCGACAAACCGCTGGCAAATGCAATTCGCTCCAAGGTCACATCTCCTTCGGTCTGCGGTTGAGTAATCGCCTCCAATCGACCTCAATCCATCCGCAAAAACGTCTAACTGGCGCGGCAGAACCGGACGTCGAGGCAATCCGGTAGTAGTAATGAGTATCCCCATGCCTGTGCGGCGCGTTTTGTCGCTGGCATCATTTATCGTCTCCGCGTTGGTCACGACCGCCGCAGCAAAGGAGCGCGTCGTCATCATCCTGGCCGAGACGTATTTCCCAACGGTGATCTACGTCGAAACCGGCGATCGGCTTCGCTTTGTCAACTACAGCGGCAAAGAGCACGTGGTCAGATCTCTCGACGGATCGTGGTCACTGGGTCCACTTGCGGCCAATAGCGAACACCTTGTCGACGTCGACCCATCCATGGCGCCCGTCTTCCTCGGGACCAATATCGGCCTCATGGGGTCGGTGCATGAATTCCGAGGCAAGATCGTCTTTGACCGGTCACCGCTGGCGAACTAGCGGGCAAGTTCGTTTTCAAGTTCGTTGGCTATAGACCTTCCCCACGGATGGTGCGGGCAAGGCTGCTGCAAAGCGTCTGGTACGATGAAGACGCAAACGCGGGCGCCAAAACAAACTTCGCCTCGCTGTCGATCCAGCGAGGCGAAGGCCGTCTTGGGAAAGAGGTCTGGCTATAGCCCCACCTCATATGAAAAAAGATAGGCTTGGCCTACTTCATCGTGATGCGCCCGTCGGTGTACGGTTGGAATGGACTTTGTGCGGCGAGATACTCCGCCGTCACGTCAGCCAAGTCGGGTCCGTAGTCATAGGCATTCAGGGCGGAACGGAACATCTTGTAACCGTCTCCCCCGTTGCGGACGTAATTGTTCGACACCACACCATAGAGCTTGTCCATCTCAAGCGGCGCCCCCCCGATCATGATCTCGGAAACCCGGCTGCCCACCTCGGCCCCGGCCTCGATCGTCATGCGCATGCCGGCAACCTGAGGGAAACGCCCGGCACCCTCTTCGATCTGGCTGACCCCGTTTTCCAACGCCTCTTTCAGAACTGCACCGGTCACTTGGAACGTTGACAGCGTGTTCTGGAAAGGCAGGACGGTGAGAACCTCACCCATGGTGACATCGCCCGCATCGATCGAAGCCCGGATACCGCCACCATTCTGGATGGCGATGTCAATCCCCTGATCCTTGACCCGGGCCAACATGGCGTCGGCGATCAGCGACCCCATGGCGCATTCCCGCGCGCGGCAGTCTTCGCGGACGCCTACAATCTCCGTCGCCGTTTCAGCCACAACGCGATTGCGGATCTCTTCGAGCGGCTTGGCCGCTTCGGCAATACGGGCAACTGTCGCGTCCTCTTCGGCCACTGCAGCATCCATGATCAGCGGCTCGCCGACCGCTTCGGTGATGACGCCCGCGTCGTCGAAGGTCACCTTCAATTCACCGAGGAACTTGCCATAGGCATACGCCTGCACAATTGCCGTATCGCCGACCATGGTGGGATAGGCGCCCTCAGCACGGTCGGAGGTGTTCGAGAGGTAGGTATTGGAATGGCCCCCGACGATGATATCGACACCGCTTGTTTCGCGCGCCACGCGCTGATCGACGCTGAAGCCCGAGTGGCTGAGAACGATGATCTTGTTGACGCCCTCGCTCGTCAGACGATCAACCTCGCCTTGCACAGCCGCGACCGGATCGCTGAAGGTGATGTTGGGACCGGGCGAAGCCAGTTCGTCGGTGTCTTCCGGGGTCAGGCCAATCAGGCCCAGTTTTTCACCGCCGCGTTCGATCACGATGGATTTGCGCAGCACGTCTGCAAGCAAGGGCTCCGCGCTGACATCCGCGTTCGACATCAGAACCGGAAACTCGACCGCATCCATGAACCCGCGCAACACTTCCGGGCCGTCGTCGAATTCGTGGTTGCCCACGGTCATCGCGTCATACCCAAGCTTGTTCATCATCTCGGCCGCCAGAGCCCCCTTGTAGTATGTGTAGAACAAGGTGCCCTGGAACTGATCACCCCCGTCGACAAGGATCGAATTGTTGGTGCGGGCCCGCGCGGCCTCGACCGCCGTCACAAGCCGGGCGGATCCGCCAAAGCACTCGCCTGCGGCATTGTCTTCGGCGCTGCAGGGGCCGTCATACTTGCTGATCGGCTCAAACCGGGCGTGGAAGTCATTCGTGTGCAGGATGGTCAGCTGATAATCAGCGGCAGCCCCACCCGCCGTCAGGGCAAGGGCAGCCGCAGCAGTCAAGAAGCGATTCATCGTATTCTCCCCATTGTATGTTCTGTCGCCATTTCGCGCCTTATGCAGCCGAGAGTCAAAGGGGCAGGCCGCTTGACCTTGCGAACTGACGCCGCCATCAGGGGATCATGCTGATTTTCAAGATCTTTCGGGCCGGGGAATGGGCGGAATTCGATGCAGCCGGGGTGACCACGGGTGCCCCCATCGACGTTGCTGACGGTTACGTCCATTTTTCTACCGCTGACCAGGCGGCAGAGACGGCGGCGAAACACTTCGCTGGTGAGGACGGGCTCGTTCTTCTGGCACTCGAGGCAGACGCGCTCGGCCCCGCGCTGAAATGGGAACTCTCGCGTGGCGGCGCGCTTTTCCCGCATCTCTATCGAGAGCTGAGGATGGAGGATGTGTTGTGGAGTAAGGCTCTGCCTCTTAAAAACGGTGTTCATCAGTTCCCGGATAACTTGACATGACCGGCGCCCATATCGATCCGACCCGCGCCCAGTTCGAAACATTCAAGTCGCTGGATCGCGACGGACCGATCGAAATGCTGAATCTCGTCCGGTTTCGTGACCGCGCTGCTTATCCTGACGACCATCCGCTCGTCGAAAGCGGGCTCAGCGGCGCAGACGCGTATGCCCACTATGGCAAGGACACTGCGCAGATCCTTGAAAAGGTTGGCGGAATCATACTTTGGCGGGGCAACTATGAATCCGTCCTGATCGGCCCGCAGGACGAGCAATGGGACGCCATATTCATTGCCCGTTATCCGACGGCCCACGCGTTTCTCGCAATGGTGACCGATCCGGACTATCAGGTTGCCGTTGTCCACAGGCAGGCCGCCGTGCTGACATCGCGGCTGATACGGTGTGGATCATCCTCAAGCGGAACAGCGTTTGGATGATGCACCTGATTGAAAAGGCCGGGCTGAGGGTCCTTCGCAGCATTGATCCTGAAGCCGCTCACGGCCTTGCTCTTCGCGCGGTCCATACACCACTTGTCCACAAGCCCGGACCGATATCCACAACCCGGCTCAGCACTCGTATTGCCGGGTTAGACCTGCCGAATCCAATAGGGCTCGCCGCGGGTTTTGACAAAAATGCCATCGCACTTGGCCCGCTGATGCAGGCCGGCTTCGGGTTTCTCGAGGTCGGTGCCGCGACACCCAAACCTCAGCCCGGCAACCCGAAGCCTCGCCTTTTCCGCCTGACGGAAGACCGAGGCGTGATCAATCGCTTCGGATTCAACAACGATGGTGCAGAGGTCATAGCGCAACGCCTGGCAGCCCGACCTAACGGTATCCCGGTCGGTCTAAACCTAGGCGCCAACAAGGACAGCACAGATAAGGCTGATGACTTCGCGCAAGTTATGAAGATCGCCACTCAACATATTGATTTTGCTACAATAAACGTGTCTTCTCCAAACACGGAAAAGTTACGCGACCTGCAAGGAGCAAAGGCGCTTTCTGCCCTACTGCAGGGTGTGATGGCAGTACGGAGTGATACGCCGGTTTTCCTTAAGATCGCTCCCGATCTGACGCCCTACGACCTCGCCGACATCGCCGCAATCGCCACCGAAAACGGCGTCGACGCTATCATCGCGACGAATACGACAGTGTCGCGCGACGGCCTACAAAGCGCGCATGCATCACAAGCGGGCGGGCTTTCGGGAAAGCCGCTCTTTGATCTATCCACAAAGGTACTAGCGCAACTCTCGACACTCACCACGATTCCGCTGATTGGGGTCGGAGGTGTCAGCAGCGGGGCCGATGCATTCGCCAAGATCCAAGCCGGCGCCAGCGCCGTCCAACTCTACACTGCGCTGGCATACCAGGGGCTCAGTCTGGTTACTCGTATTGCAGAAGAGCTTGATGACCTGCTTGCCAAAAACGGCTTTAGCTCTGTCTTGGAAGCTGTTGGAACCAAGCGTGAAAACTGGCTCAATATCGAATGATTCGATGTGTTGTCGGCAGCGCGCGAAACACCTTTTTGATCTGCTGTTTCGCCTGGTCCAACGGACAGAGATCGACTTTGGTTGGGTCCCAATCCGCAGCTTGGTATCAAACAGCCCGTCAACACGTCACGTTTTGACGGCCATGTCGTCAGCCGCTGCTTCCAGCGCGGGATAGCGCAGGCCCAACGTCACGCCACGCGCGATGAACGAAACAAGCAGGGCGGCCCAGAGGCCGTGATTATCCAGCACCGGGATCAGCAACCAGATCGCCATCCAGTAGATGATAAAGCTGACTATCATCATGTTTCGCATGTCGCGGCTGCGCGTTGCGCCGATGAAGATCCCGTCGAACATCCAGGCGGCACAGCCCAAAATTGGCGCAACGACCATCCAGGGCAGAAACTCACGCGCGACCCTTTGCACGTCGAGATCCTTGGCCATCACGTCAATCAGCCACGGCCCCACCGCGAGGAAAAAGAACGCCATCGTTCCGCAGACGACCGCACCCCACATCGATGTCACGATCGCGCCACGCCGCAGCCTGACCCGGTCACCCCGCCCCATCGACCGGGCAATCAGAGTTTCAGCGGCGAATGCAAAGCCATCCATCGCATAGGCAGTGATGTACATGAACTGGATCAACACCTCATTCGCGGCCAGCGTCACTTCGCCAAAGCGGGCGCCGATGAAAACGAATGAGGTGAAGATGATCATCAGAAGGGCCGAGCGGATCAGGATATCGGTATTCAACAGCGCCATCCGGATCAGCTTGGCCCGGTCAAAGACGCGGATCCAGTCGCGCCAATCCGGCAGGTCAAACGCCGAGCGGCAAAGATAAAGCCCCAGCCCTGCCCCAGTGATCTCGGCAATCGCCGTCGCAATCGCCACACCCTCGACACCCCAGCCAAGGCCGAGAACGAACCAAAGGTCCAGCAAGATGTTAACCCCGTTCATCACAAACTGAACCCAGAACACACCCATGGTCCGTTCCATTGCGACCAGCCAACCGGTCAGGGCATAGACGGCAATGGCAAAGGGCGCGGTCCAGATCCGAATGAACAGGTAATCGCGGGCCAGGCCCTCAACCTCTTCCGTCGTCGGGTCCCAGGAAAAGGCTGCCCATGTGATCAAAGGATAGCAGGCGATCAACAAAAGCCCCCCGGCCCCTGCGATCAGCAAAGCGCGGGTCAGGATTGCCGACACCTCGGCTTCGTCCCCGGCCCCCGCAGCCTGACCCACAAGGCCCACGGTGCCCATGCGCAGAAAGCCGAAGATCCAGTAGGCGGTCGACAAGATAATCGCACCCATCGCCACCGCCCCAATCGGAGCCGCCTCGCCCATTTGCCCCACAACGCCCACATCGACGGCGCCGAGGATAGGAACGGTGGCGTTCGACAGGACGATAGGCAGCGCGATCTTCAGCACCCGCCGATGCGTGATCGGCTGCGGAGACTCGGTAATGTCAGTCACGCCGCTGCGGCATCAGGAAATGACCGGTAGCCTGGGCAAACAAGCGGTCGCGATTATCTTGCCAGCCCTCGACATGGACAGTGGCGTAGCGGCGCCCAGACCGAACGACCTTGGCCCGGGCATAGGCATCCCGCGGAAGGCCAGATCGCAGATAATCGATGCTGAAACTGATTGTCTTAGGCAGTCGTGGTAGGGGTTGGTTTTCTGGCATATCGAAATCCAGCGCGCCGCTTTCGATATCTTCCCAAAGATACCCCCAGCTCAGGGTCATAACCGATGTCAGTTCCAGAAAAGCCGATGTAACCCCACCATGCAAAGCAGGCAGAAGCGGATTGCCAATAAGCTTCTCGGCGAAGGGCAGGATACCGGTCAATTCATCACCGCGGCGATCAAAGTGAACGCCAAGATACTGGATATAAGGCACCGCCCCCACGAGGGCCTGAAGAGCGGCGTCGCGGCGCTGTTTGACAACCTGCACCGGTTCAGGCTTGGCGCGCAAGCTCATCTGCGGCCCTCGACCGTAAAGGTGCCGGCCGCAGTAGCCACAGGGTTTTCCTCATCCGCGTCCGTCGCCGTGGCGCGCACGAAAGCAACGCTTCGGGTCACGTGATAGCAATGGGCCCTCGTCGTAATGGGCTCACCCGGCGTGGCGGCACGCATGTAGTCGATGCGCAAATCAATCGTGGCCGTACCTCCTGGATTGGCCGGATGGGCCATCACGGCCGCGCCGCAACACGTGTCCATCAGCGCCGAGACCGCGCCGCCATGAATGACGCCGGTCTTGGGGTCGCCTACAAGGCGTTCGTCATAGGGCATCACGATGGTGGCCTTGCCATCCTCCAGATCGGTCAGATCCATCCCCAATTCGCGAGCGTGGGGGATCGCCTCGATGAATTGGCGGGCCAATTGCGCCTTCTCGCTCATAGGGATTTTCCGAAACGTTGCTGCATGCCGCGATATGACCCGACCAACCAGGCGAGGGCAAGAGCGGTGGTTGCGCTTCAAATCGGGCCGCCTTAGGGTCACACGCGGGGAGAGAGAACACGAGGGCCATGGCTGACGACCGTCTGAGCTTTAAAGAGATGTGCGCGGCATTCGACGTAACGCCACGCACACTGCGCTACTACGAATATATCGAATTGCTGCAGCCGGATCGCGAAGGGCGCGCGCGCTTTTACGGGCCGCGGGAACGGGCGCGGATGAAGCTCATCCTGCGCGGCCGCAAGTTCGGCTTTCAGCTCGAAGACATCCGACAATGGCTGCTGATCTATGAACACGAAGGGACCGAGGCGCAGATGCGGGCCTGGGTCGATCTGGCCGACGGGCAACTCAAGGAGCTTGCTGACCAGCGCGCGCAACTCGACGAGGCGATGGCCGAGCTGCAAGATCTGCGCGACAGCGTCGCGGATGAGTTAGGATAGATACGCCGCCGCAGGCCTGACGGCTTCACTGGAACAATGACGCGCGTGATGATCATCGGGAATGCGGGCGGCGGCAAGTCGGCACTGAGCAGGGTCATCGCCAGAGTGCATCAATTGCCGGTCTATGAACTGGACCAGATTCAATGGAACCCCGGCTGGGTGGCTGCACCTGCAGAGGAGCTTTGCCACAAACACGCCGGCATCATCTCAGAGGACCGGTGGCTGATCGACGGCTATGGGCCTTGGCCCCTCGTGATCGACAGGATCGCGGCCAGCGACACCATCGTTTTTGTTGACCTGCCCCTACGGATCCACATCTGGTGGGCGACAAAAAGACAGATCAAGTCACTGGTGATGGGGCACTCGGACGGCCCCAAAGACTGCCCAATGTGGCCGGTGACATTCAGATTGTATCGGATGATCTGGAACCTTCACCAATACGCACGGCCCAAACTGTATAGGGCGCTGCAGAACCGCCCCCAACAGACGCGGCTTATCCATATCGGATCCGTTCGTGCTCTAAACGCATTAGCGCGGGATCCGTTTTAGGCGCAGCTTTTTCGGACCCACAAACCGTCGCGAGGGAAGCAACACTATCACCACGCGGTCCGCTGTCCGATCGAACCCCTTGTTAGCCTGGAAAGATCCGCGCCATCTCTGCTTCGAAGCGGGCCCAACTCATGGTCGCATGGTTGCCTGCATATCCGTGGTAATGGGACTGGCCACTTGAATTCGGCAACCCTGCCCAGATTTTTGCGAGGTTGTTCATGAACCCGGTACGGCTCAGATCTCCGGTCATGAAGGTCATGATGCCAGCTTCTTCCAGCAGGATCATGGCCATCCGATCCTGAAACTCCGGCGTGAACCGCTGGCTCCGCCCCGCATCCGTTCGAGCGGCCAAGCGGCGCAAGGTCGATGGTATAAACTGATAGCGCCCGATGGCGTGCGGCTGACCCGGCGTGGCGTCGATCCAGTCGTAAATCTCGCCCAAGGTCATGCGAGTCGGGGGCTTTGTCGGGCGAATCCGCGCCCCGTACTGAACCGCATCATAGCCATCCCGACCGGCCTCTGCGCTCGCAATGAGGTTCTTCAAACCATGAATTCCGGGCACCCGGGTCGCACGCAACAGGTCCAGCCGCGCGGCGATCTCGTTCTCAGGCAACGGTGCAAACAATCCCCGCTCGTGACGATCCGCGAATAGGCTGCCGGGTGCTAGCGCGACACTCGAAGCGTCACCGCGCGCCTCAATCAAAGGCACCCGCTTCGAGCCAGAACCCGCCAGCGATTGCGCAAACCCGGCTTCGGCCAAAAAACCCACCGAAACCACCAAACAAGGGAACAAAACCGCCGTCTTCAACCGCTCCTGCCTTCAGCATTCTGACTGTTCAGGGCTGCTTAGCCCCATTCACTGAAGAAACGCCTAAGATCATGGCCCAACAGCGCGTCCCCACACGGGACCAGCAAGCCACATGGGCGCCTCAAACCCCCTTGCACCTGCCCGCGCCTTCCCTATAACCCACGACAATTTGCGCATCTGGGGGTCGGACATGCCGAAAAGAACCGATATCAAATCCATCATGATCATCGGCGCCGGCCCCATCGTCATCGGACAGGCCTGCGAATTTGACTATTCCGGTGCACAGGCCTGCAAGGCCCTGCGCGAGGAGGGCTATCGCGTCGTCCTGGTGAACTCGAACCCGGCCACGATCATGACCGATCCAGGGCTCGCTGACGCCACCTACATCGAACCCATAACACCCGAAGTCGTCGCCAAGATCATCGAAAAGGAACGCCCCGATGCGCTGCTGCCCACCATGGGCGGACAGACCGGCCTCAATACTTCGCTCGCTCTCGAAGAGATGGGCGTGCTCGACCAGTTCGGGGTCGAGATGATCGGGGCCAAGCGCGAAGCTATCGAGATGGCCGAAGACCGCAAGCTTTTCCGCGAGGCGATGGACCGGCTCGGTATCGAAAACCCAAAGGCAACCATTGTCACCGCCCCTAAGGACGCAGATGACAGGAAAGACCTCGATGCAGGGGTCGCTATCGCTCTTGATGCGCTGGAAGAGATCGGCCTACCTGCCATCATCCGCCCCGCCTTCACCCTCGGCGGGACCGGCGGCGGCGTCGCTTACAACCGCGACGACTATATCCATTTCTGCCGCTCCGGCATGGATGCAAGCCCCGTGGGCCAGATCCTTGTCGATGAGAGCCTTCTCGGCTGGAAGGAATTCGAGATGGAGGTCGTGCGCGACACTGCCGACAATGCCATCATCGTCTGCTCCATCGAAAACGTTGACCCGATGGGCGTTCACACCGGCGACTCGATCACTGTTGCCCCGGCTCTCACGCTGACTGACAAGGAGTATCAGATCATGCGCAACGGCTCGATCGCGGTCCTGCGCGAGATCGGGGTCGAGACCGGCGGATCCAACGTGCAATGGGCTATCAACCCGGAAGACGGGCGTATGGTGGTGATCGAGATGAACCCGCGCGTGAGCCGTTCGTCCGCACTCGCATCCAAGGCCACTGGTTTTCCGATTGCCAAGATCGCGGCCAAGCTCGCCGTGGGTTATACGCTCGATGAGCTCGACAACGACATCACTAAGGTCACGCCAGCGAGCTTTGAGCCGACGATCGACTACGTCGTCACCAAGATCCCGAAATTCGCGTTTGAGAAATTCCCTGGCTCCGAACCCTATCTGACGACAGCCATGAAATCGGTCGGCGAAGCCATGGCCATTGGGCGCACGATCCACGAGTCGCTGCAAAAGGCACTGGCCAGCATGGAATCCGGTCTGACCGGGTTTGACGAGATCGAGATCTCCGGCGCCCCGGACGAAGCCGCGATCACCCGCGCGCTCGCCCAGCAGACCCCGGACCGCATCCGCGTCATCGCCCAGGCCATGCGCCATGGGCTCTCGGATGATGCGATTTTCCAGGCGACCAAATACGACCCATGGTTCCTCGCCCGCATCCGCGAGATCGTCGAGGCTGAGCAAAAAGTGCGCAAGGACGGCCTGCCCGTCAACGAAGAGCGCCTGCGCGCGCTCAAGATGATGGGCTTCACCGACGCCCGCCTCGCCACGCTGACCGGCCGGGACGAAGGACAAATACGACGCGCCCGCGAAAATCTGGGCGTGACCGCCGTCTTCAAGCGGATCGACACCTGCGCCGCCGAGTTCGAAGCGCAGACGCCCTACATGTATTCCACCTACGAGACCCCCGTCTTCGGCGAGGTCGAATGCGAGGCGCGGCCGTCGAACCGCAAAAAGGTCGTGATACTGGGCGGCGGTCCCAACCGGATCGGGCAAGGGATCGAGTTCGATTATTGCTGCTGCCACGCCTGCTTTGCTCTGACCGATGCGGGCTACGAGACCATTATGGTCAACTGCAACCCTGAAACCGTCAGCACCGACTACGACACGTCCGACCGGCTTTACTTCGAGCCGCTGACCTTCGAAAGCGTCATGGAGATCCTGCGTGTCGAGCAATCGAACGGCACGCTTCATGGGGTCATTGTGCAGTTCGGCGGGCAGACGCCGCTGAAACTGGCCAACGCGCTGCATGATGCGGGCATCCCGATACTCGGCACGACACCCGACGCGATCGATCTGGCCGAAGACCGCGAAAGGTTCCAGAAGCTTGTGAATGATCTGGGTCTCAAACAGCCCAGAAACGGCATCGCCTCCACCGACGCTGAAGCCCTCGCAATCGCTGCCGAGATCGGCTTCCCCCTAGTTATCCGGCCGTCCTACGTACTGGGCGGGCGCGCAATGGAGATCGTGCGCGATCAGGCAAGCCTAGAACGCTACATCTCGGAGGCGGTGGTGGTCAGCGGCGACAGCCCCGTTTTGCTAGACAGCTACCTCTCGGGCGCGGTGGAACTCGACGTCGACGCGCTGTCGGACGGCGAACGGGTCCACGTGGCTGGCATCATGCAGCACATCGAAGAGGCGGGCGTGCATTCGGGTGACAGCGCCTGTTCCCTACCGCCCTATTCCCTCCCAGCCGGAACGATTAAGGAAATCGAAACGCAGACCCGCGCACTCGCCAAAGCGCTGAATGTCGTGGGGCTGATGAACGTGCAATTTGCCATCCAGAATGGCGATATCTATCTGATCGAAGTGAACCCGCGGGCCTCGCGTACGGTACCTTTCGTCGCAAAGTCGACCGACTCGGCCATTGCTTCCATTGCTGCTCGCGTCATGGCTGGGGAGCCGCTCGCCAACTTTCCCCTGCGCCCACCATACAGCGATGTGGGCTATGACGACGTGCTGCCGCTGGCCGATCCGATGACGCTGGCCGACCCGAATATGCCGTGGTTCTCAGTGAAAGAGGCGGTCATGCCTTTCGCCCGCTTCCCCGGCGTTGACACGATTTTGGGTCCCGAAATGCGGAGCACGGGCGAAGTCATGGGATGGGACCGGAATTTCCCCCGTGCGTTCCTCAAGGCGCAGATGGGTGCGGGCATGAAGCTGCCTACCTCAGGCTGCGCCTTCATCTCGATCAAGGACATGGACAAGACGGACCAGATGCTGGAGGCCGCCCATGTGTTGACTGGCCTGGGCTTCACCCTGATCGCAACACGCGGCACAGCGGCGTGGTTAAACGAGGCAGGGATCGATTGCGGTACGGTGAACAAAGTCTACGAAGGCCGCCCGGACGTGACCGACACGATGAAGGACGGCGGCGTGCAACTGGTGATCAACACGACCGAAGGGGCGCAGGCAGTCGAGGACAGCAAAAGCATCCGGAGCATCGCGCTCTACGATAAGATCCCCTACTTCACGACAGCAGCCGGTGCGCACGCAGCGGCACTGGCGATCCGAGAGCAGACGGAGGGCGACGTCGGGGTGAAGCCGCTGCAGGGGTAGTGTTATTGCACAATCAACGTTCCTGGTACGGGATAATAGTATCCGCCAACATATAAGTTGATTGTTCCGACGTATTCTTGATCGACCCAACGGAACTCGCCCGTAGTATATTCTGAGCGAAATATTAGGCGATTGTATATTTGACAAACCCACGTGAGATTCCTAAATATAACTCATAGAGTTAGAGGAAATCGCAATGTCTGTTCTGTCCGCCAAATACATGCACGACGAAGCCGCAGCTTTTGCGCATGTGGAATCCATGCTTTGGATTGGTGGACCTGTCTGCCCCCATTGTGGCGTCGTGGATAGCGCATACCGTCTGACTGGCGTCCGCACCAAGCCCTCCAAGAAGAACCCGGAAGGTAAAGAGCGCCACGGACTGTGGAAGTGCCGTGAGTGCCGCAAGCAATTCACCGTCCGCAAGGGTACGATCTTCGAGGAAAGCCACCTCCCGCTGCACCTGTGGCTTCAAGCCATCCACCTGATGGTGTCC
>JBCBKL010000028.1:0-38660 GCA_038521825.1 Pseudomonadota bacterium
CACCGGGTCGATGCCCGGCCCGTAATCTATGACCTGCACTCTTACCCCTGGTGATCGCAGGGCCGGCTCGCGCTCGCGGACGAAGGAACATATCGAAGTCTGGAGCTATCGAGATCTGGACCCATTTGATCCTGATCTTGCCCTGGGTCCGAACTTTGATAACCGAGTGGAAGTAGCCGCGAAATTCGAGGCACTCCTCTCTTCTCAAGAGACTTATAGCCTGATCGCAGTGGCGCGAGAGATGTCGCTGATCGGTGAAACGCGCGGTCCAAGCATAAGGTCAGAACAACCATGTGCATGTGCGGTTTCTTACCCATCCGCCGGAAAATGGGAGGGACGTTTTCGTGCGGCTGACTGAGTGTTTCCAAAGTCTCTTCAGTGGTTCGGTGCGGGCGACCTTAATAGGAGGCGCTGTTCTCTTTGGCTTGCCTGTAAATGCTCTGACACTGCAGGAGTGCGACCGCACCACCCACATCTCGCATGGCGGTGAAGCCGATCACGTCGACCTCGGAGAGGGTCGCGTGATGTGGCGCGACTGGTGGAGCCAGGAAGGGACTGCGACGTCATTCACCCTCGTGGATTGCGTCCCCGGTACAGCGCTCACTTTCCGCACGCAGGAAGAAAACATGGGCAACCGCTTGCCCTTTGACCGGACCGAAGAGGCGCTCGGCATCATCGACCGACATGAAAGCGGCGCGCGTACTTTTGCGACGTTCGAACGCATGGCTGCCGACTTGAAGGGGATCGCGCGCGATATCTTGATTAGAAGACTGAGCGCGGAGCCATGCGCCTGCGCCGCACTCTACCCCGCAGCACGGGGTCACAAGACGGAATTCATGCTGGGCTGAGCCCCGGCAACAGACGACAAGCGGGGACGTACCCCGGAGGGACGACATGATAGGACTTGAACACTACCTGACCGTGGCGGCGACGCTTTTCGTCATCGGCATCTTCGGGCTGTTTTTGAACCGCAAGAACGTGATCATCCTGCTGATGAGCATCGAGCTGATGCTGCTGGCGGTGAACATCAACCTCGTGGCGTTCTCTTCGTTCCTGGGTGATCTGGTGGGGCAGGTGTTCACGCTCTTCGTGCTGACGGTCGCCGCTGCCGAGGCCGCCATTGGTCTTGCGATCCTCGTTTGTTTCTTCCGCACGCGCGGCACCATTGCCGTCGAAGACGTCAACGTGATGAAGGGCTGAAAACTCAATGGAAACCATCATCCTCTTTGCCCCGCTCGTCGGCGCGCTGTTGTGCGGTTTCGGCTGGCGCATCTTTGGTGAGACCGCAGCGCTTTGGATTTCGACGGGCCTTTTGTTCCTTGCCGCCGTCCTGTCGTGGGTGGTTTTCCTGACGTTTGACGGGGTGACCGAGCAGATCCAGGTCATGCGCTGGATCGAAAGCGGCAGCCTCAGCACCGACTGGTCCATCCGGATGGATCGTCTGACCGCCATCATGCTGATCGTGGTGACAACGGTGTCGAGCCTCGTGCACCTCTATTCCTTCGGCTACATGGATCATGACCCGCAATGGCGCGAGGGCGAGGTCTATAAGCCCCGCTTCTTTGCCTATCTGTCGTTCTTTACCTTCGCGATGCTGATGCTGGTCACGTCCGACAACCTCGCCCAGATGTTCTTTGGTTGGGAAGGTGTGGGCGTTGCGTCGTATCTGCTGATCGGGTTCTACTATCGCAAGCCTTCGGCCAATGCTGCGGCGATCAAGGCCTTTGTCGTGAACCGGGTGGGAGACTTTGGTTTCGCCTTGGGCATCTTCGCGCTGTTCTTCCTTGTCGACAGCATCCGGCTGGATGATGTCTTTGCGGCGGCTCCGACGCTGGCCGAGACGCAGCTGACCTTCCTGTGGACGGAATGGAATGCGGCGGAGCTGGCGGCGTTCCTGCTGTTCATCGGGGCCATGGGCAAGTCGGCCCAGCTGCTGCTGCACACGTGGCTGCCCGACGCGATGGAAGGTCCGACGCCCGTCTCGGCCCTGATCCACGCGGCGACCATGGTGACGGCGGGTGTGTTCCTCGTCTGCCGCATGTCGCCGCTGATGGAGTTCGCGCCGCAAGCAATGGCTTTTGTCACGGTTATCGGCGCAATGACGGCGTTCTTCGCCGCGACCGTGGGTCTGGTGCAGACCGATATCAAACGCGTCATCGCCTATTCGACCTGTTCGCAGCTTGGCTACATGTTCGTGGCTGCGGGCGTGGGGCTGTACTCGGTAGCGATGTTCCACCTCTTCACCCACGCGTTCTTCAAGGCGATGCTGTTCTTGGGCGCGGGCTCGGTCATTCACGCGATGCATCACGAACAGGACATGACGAACTATGGGGGGCTGCGGAAAAAGATCCCTTATACGTTCTGGGCGATGATGATCGGCACCTTGGCGATCACCGGCGTTGGCGTCCCTCTGACAGGCTGGTTCGGATTTGCCGGCTTTGCCTCCAAGGATGCGGTGATCGAAGGCGCCTATGTCGGGTCGACCTTTGCCTTTTGGGCGCTGGTCATCGCAGCCCTCATGACCAGCTTTTATTCGTGGCGTCTGATGTTCCTGACCTTTTACGGAGAGGCGCGCGGCGACAAGCATACCCATGAGAACGCCCATGAAAGCCCCATGACCATGCTGATCCCGTTGGGTGTTCTGGCACTTGGCGCGGTGTTCTCGGGCATGATCTGGTACAGCAGCTTTTTCGGCAAGACGAACGAGGTGGTGAAGTTCTTCGGGGGCGAATACACCGCACCCTCCGAGGAACTGGCCGCCAGCGTAGCCGATGCGAATCCGAAAGCATCTGAACTGAAATACGTGATGGAAAGCGCGCCGGGCGAGGCGGGCATCTACATCGCGCCCGACAATACCGTGCTTCACGAAGCCCATTACGTGCCCACCTGGGTCAAGCTGAGCCCGTTCGTGTCGATGTTGATCGGGTTGGGTATCGCCTACCTCTTCTACATCGTGAACCCGAGCTTGCCGGTGCGGTTGGCCGAGAACCAGCGCCCTCTCTACCTGTTCCTTAAGAACAAGTGGTATTTTGACGAGATCTATGACGCGATCCTCGTAAAACCCGCCTTCATGATCGGCCGCGCCTTCTGGAAGCAAGGCGACGGGTCGACAATTGACGGGACGATCAACGGGATTTCGATGGGCTTTGTGCCCTTCATCACGCGGCTCGCGGGGCGGGCGCAGTCCGGTTACATCTTTACCTATGCCTTCGCCATGGTGATCGGTATTGCCGTGCTGATCACCTGGATGACGCTTGGCGGAGGAGCAAACTGATGCTGACATCGCTTCTTTCCATTGTCACCTTCACGCCCGCTCTTGCCGCGCTGATCCTCGCGGTCTTCCTGCGGGGCGATGACCAAGCGGCACAGCGCAATGCCAAATGGGTTGCGATGTTCGCGACGAGTGCGACGTTCCTGGCTTCGCTCTTTATTCTGTTCCAGTTTGATCCTTCGAATACGGGTTTTCAGTTTGTGGAAGAGGGCACGTGGATCATGGGCCTGACCTACAAGATGGGGGTCGATGGCATCAGCGTTCTGTTCGTGATGCTGACGACCTTCATCATGCCCCTGGTTATTGCCGCATCGTGGAATGTTACGGACCGCGTTAAGGAATACATGATCGCGTTCCTGCTCTTGGAAACGCTGATGCTGGGCGTGTTCATGGCGCTCGATCTGGTGCTGTTCTACCTCTTCTTCGAGGCGGGCCTGATCCCGATGTTCCTGATCATCGGCATCTGGGGCGGGGCAAACCGGATCTATGCGTCGTTCAAGTTCTTCCTCTACACCTTCCTTGGTTCGGTTCTGATGCTGGTTGCGATGGTCGGTATGTATGTCGACGCGCAGACCACGGATATCGAGGCGCTGCTGACGCACCAGTTCGGATCCGAGACGTTCGGCGTCCTCGGAATCCAGGTTGTGGGTGGCCTGCAGACCATGCTGTTCCTTGCCTTCTTCGCGTCCTTCGCCGTCAAGATGCCGATGTGGCCGGTGCATACATGGCTACCGGACGCGCACGTGCAGGCGCCGACGGCGGGGTCTGTCGTGCTGGCCGCCATTCTGCTGAAGATGGGCGGCTATGGCTTTCTGCGGTTCTCGATCCCGATGTTCCCGATCGGATCCGAAGTGCTGACGCCGCTGGTCCTTTGGATGAGCGCGATCGCCGTCGTCTACACCTCGCTGGTGGCGCTGGTGCAGGAGGACATGAAAAAGCTGATCGCCTATTCCTCGGTCGCGCATATGGGTTTCGTGACGATGGGGATCTTTGCCGGGAACCAGCAGGGGATCGACGGCGCGATTTTCCAGATGCTGAGCCATGGCTTTATCTCCGGCGCGCTTTTCCTTTGTGTGGGTGTGATCTATGACCGGATGCACACGCGCGAGATTGACGCCTATGGCGGGCTCGTCAACCGGATGCCGGCCTACGCGCTGATCTTCATGCTGTTCACCATGGCCAACGTCGGTCTGCCGGGCACCAGCGGATTTGTTGGCGAATTCCTAACGCTCATGGCGGTGTTCCAGGTCAACACGTGGGTCGCATTGGTTGCAACGTCCGGTGTGATTTTCTCCGCCGCCTATGCGCTGTGGCTCTATCGCCGTGTCGTGTTCGGAGATCTCATCAAGGAGAGCCTCAAATCGATCACCGATATGGATCGGCGCGAAAGGGCGATCTTTGCGCCGCTGGTGGCGATGACGATCCTTCTAGGCGTCTATCCGGCCCTGGCCCTCGACATTATCGGGCCGTCCGTTGCGGCTTTGTCGCAGAATTATCAATCGGCGCTGGCCGCGGCAGAGGCCGCAACCCAGCTCGCAATGAACTAAGAGGGTGCCGCCATGGGTGCTGATCTGACAACGATCCTGCCGGAGATCCTTATTTCGGTTTTTGCGATGCTCGGGCTGCTGGGCGCGGTCTATACGATCAAGGACGAGGCCGCGTCACTGATGGTCTGGATCACCAGCGCGGTCTTTCTGGCCGTCGCGCTCTGGATCGGGACAACCGGTGAAGGGGCGACCGCCGCCTTCAACGGCATGTTCATCGATGACGGGTTTTCCCGCTTTGCCAAGATCGTGATCCTGGTATCCGCCGCTTGCGTTCTCTTGATGAGCGAGAGCTATATGGCGGAACGGGGCCTCTTGCGGTTTGAATACCCAATGCTGATCGCTCTGGCCGCCGTGGGCATGATGGTCATGGTCAGCGCGGGCGATCTGATCGCGCTTTACATGGGGCTCGAACTGCAATCGCTGGCGCTTTATGTTGTGGCCTCGCTGCGGCGGGACAGTGTGAAATCGACCGAGGCGGGGCTGAAATACTTCGTTCTGGGCGCGCTTTCCTCGGGTCTGCTGCTCTATGGCGCATCGCTGGTTTATGGCTATTCCGGCACCACGCTCTTTTCCGGGATCATCCAGACGGCAACTGAGGGTGAGATCTCGCTGGGCCTGCTCTTTGGCCTCGTGTTCCTGATCGCGGGCTTCGGGTTCAAAGTGTCGGCCACCCCCTTCCATATGTGGACCCCCGACGTCTACGAAGGCTCGCCCACACCGGTCACAGCGTTCTTTGCAACGGCCCCCAAGGTCGCGGCTATGGGTCTTTTCGCGCGGGTCATGCATGATGCGTTCGGTGGCGCGGTTGCGGATTGGCAACAGGTCGTGGCGTTGCTCGCTGTTTTGTCGATGTTTTGGGGCGCCTTCGCCGCGATCGGGCAGCGGAACATCAAGCGGCTGATGGCATTCTCGTCCATCGCGCATATGGGCTATGCCCTAATTGGTCTCGCGGCGGGCACGGCACTCGGGATCGAGGCGATGCTGATCTACATGGCCGTTTACGTGACCATGAATATCGGGACGTTTTCCTTCATCCTGATGATGGGACGGGACGGGCAGCCGGTGACCGATATCGACGCGCTGAAAGGGTATGCCAGCCGCGAACCCGCGCGGGCGCTTGCGATGCTAATCCTGCTCTTCAGTCTGGCGGGCGTCCCGCCGATGCTGGGTTTCTTTGCGAAGTTCGGGGTCTGGCAGGCAGGCATCGACGCGGGGCTGGTCTGGTTGGTTGTCTCATCCGCCATCGCATCGGCTATCGGCGCATACTATTATCTGCGGATCGTCTATTTCATGTATTTCGGCGATGCTGCGGGTGAGGGGCTGAACGGCGGTCGGTCTGCGATCCTGTCGGGTTTCCTGATGGCATCGGCGGCGGTGATGGTCTTTGGCATCATAAACCTCTTCGGCATCGAAGGGGCGGCCGCTGCGGCTGCGCAGGGGCTAGTCAACTGACGGGCCCCGACCGGGCGATCGATCATGACTGAACCGACTTGGCCCGCGGGCTACGGCCAGCGGGTGCTGGCAAGCGTCGACTCGACCCTGGACGAGGCGGCGCGGATCGCGCCCACTCTATCCGGCCCGCAATGGATCCTTGCGTTGCACCAGACCGCTGCACGGGGCCGGCGCGGCAGGGCTTGGGCGATGTCAGCGGGCAACTTTGCGGCGACACTTGTCCTGCCGATCACCGAAGCACCGGCGCAGGCCGCACTGCGCTCGTTCGTTGCGGCACTCGCGCTGCGCGAGGCGTTGTTGGCCGTGACGGGCCGTGACGATGCCTTTGCCCTCAAATGGCCGAATGATGTGTTGTTGCGGGGCGGAAAGGTCGCAGGCATTCTGCTGGAGAGTGTCGGGAGCGGTAAATCGGTAAGCCACCTGGCCATCGGGATCGGGGTCAACCTGGCGGCGGCTCCGGCGCCCGAAACGCTCGAACCGGACGCCCTGCGCCCGGTTTCGGTCCGCGAAAGCCTTGGTCAGGTTGTGGAGCCCGAGGCTTTCTTGACCCCGCTCGCCGCCGCATATGCCCGGCTCGAAGATCAATTCCGTACCTATGGGTTCGATCCAATCAGGCGGGCGTGGCTTTCCCATGCCGCCCGGCTGGGCGAGCCGATCCGCGCCCGCACTGCAACAGCCACCCATGACGGTACGTTCCTCGATATGGACGCGCAGGGCCAACTTGTTCTAGAGACGCCCAAAGGCCGGGTCAGTATCCCGGCTGCTGATGTCTATTTCTAAGGGCCTTTCATGCTTCTCGCCATTGATTGCGGCAATACGAATACCGTCTTTTCCATCTGGGACGGACAAGGCTTTGTCGCGACATGGCGCGCGTCGACCGAATGGCAGCGGACGGCAGACCAATACTATGTCTGGCTGTCGACCCTGATGGAGTTTCAAAAGCTCGAAGTCGACATCACCGAAGTCATCATCTCGTCCACCGTGCCCCGGGTCGTCTTCAATCTGCGGGTGCTGTGTGACCGGTACTTTGGCACACGTCCTCTGGTCGTCGGCAAACCCGATTGCCTGCTGCCAACGGCGCCGCGGGTGGACGAGGGCACGCAGATCGGCCCTGACCGGTTGGTGAACACTGCGGGCGCTTTTGACCGTCACGGCGGCGATCTGATCGTAGTGGATTTCGGAACCGCGACGACCTTCGATGTCGTGGCCCATGACGGGGCCTATATCGGCGGGGCGATCGCGCCGGGCGTCAATCTAAGCCTTGAAGCCTTGCACCAGGCGGCCGCCGCGCTGCCGCATGTCGACATAACAAAACCGCAGGCCGTTATCGGCACCAACACCGTGGCCTGCATGCAGTCCGGTGTATTCTGGGGGTATGTCGGTCTGGTCCGCGGCGTCTGTGAGCGGATCAAGGGCGAGTATGAACGACCGATGCGTGTGATCGGGACAGGCGGCTTGGCCCCGTTGTTCCTTCAGGGCGACGTGCTATTTGACGAGATCGAGGATGATCTGACGATGCATGGCCTCACGGTCATCTACAAATACAACAAGGATAATCATTAACGTGAGCAGTGACCGTTTGATTTATCTGCCCCTCGGCGGGGCAGGTGAGATTGGCATGAATGCCTATGTCTATGGCTACGGACCGCAGGACGCCGAACGCCTGGTCGTTGTCGACATGGGTGTGACCTTTCCGGATATGGATGGCACCCCCGGCGTTGATCTGATCCTGCCGGACATCACCTGGCTTGCCGAACGCAAGGGCCAGATCGAGGCGATCTTTATCACCCATGCCCATGAGGATCATGTGGGCGCCGTCGCGCACACCTATGAACGCCTTGGGGCGCCGATCTATGCGCGGCCCTTCACGGCCAACATTGCCCGTCGCAAGATGGATGAACACGGCCACCCCGAAGAGGCCGTGACAGTCGCCGCCGCGTGGCCAGATCAGATCGAGGCGGGGCCGTTCCGCGTCGGGTTCCTGCCGATCTCGCATTCCATTCCGGAAAGTGCGGCGCTGGTGATCGACACGCCGGATGGGCGGGTCATCCATTCGGGCGACTTCAAGCTGGACCCCACGCCCATCGTCGGTGAAGCGTTTGACCCGGATCTGTGGGCCGAAGTGTCGAAGGCCGGGGTCAAGGCTCTGGTCTGCGATTCGACCAACGTCTTTTCCCCGCATGAAGGGCGCAGCGAGGCCAGCGTTGGCCCCGAGATCGAAAAGCTGGTGAGCGAGGCAACGGGCATGGTGGTCGCGACCACTTTCGCGTCCAACGTCGCGCGGCTCAAGACACTGGCCGAGGCCGCACAGCGGGCAGGGCGCTCTGTCTGTCTGCTGGGTCGTGCGATGCGGCGGATGATCGAAGCGGCGGTCGAAGAGAACGTGCTGACGGACTTCCCCACTGTCGTCAGCCCGGAAGATGCTCAGAACATACCGCGGGAAAACCTGATGCTGCTGGTCACCGGCTCGCAGGGCGAGCGTCGGGCGGCCTCTGCCCAGTTGGCGAATGGCAAATACATGGGGCTTGAATTGCGCGAGGGGGATCTTTTTCTCTTTTCGTCCAAGACCATCCCCGGCAACGAACGCGGCGTGATCCGCATCATGAATCAGTTGTCGGAGAAGGGCGTCGATGTGGTTGATGATTCATCGGGGCTTTATCATGTGTCCGGTCACGCCAACCGTCCCGATCTCGAACGGCTGCATCAGATCGTCAATCCTCAGATCGTTGTTCCTATGCATGGTGAGCACCGGCATTTGCGCGAACACGTCAAGGTGGCCGAAACCCTTGGACGGACCGGCGTGCTGGCCGTTAATGGCATGATGATCGACCTTTCCGGCAACCAGCCGAAGGTTGCGGGATATGTCGATACGGGCCGGACCTATCTGGATGGCAGCGTTCAGATCGGCGCGCTGGACGGCGTGGTGCGTGACAGGATCCGCATGGCGCTAAACGGTCATGTCCTCGTGACGCTGATCCTTGATGACGAAGACGAACCGCTGGGCGACCCATGGTGCGAGATCATGGGCCTGCCCGAGACCGGTAGCTCAAACGCAGCGCTCGTCGAGGTGTTGGAAGAGGACCTGAGCCAGTTCCTTGGCCGCGCAAATGGCAAAACCCTGGCGGACGATGACGATCTGACAGATGCACTGCGCAAGGTTGTCCGCCAAAGCGCGCAGGGCGAGATCGGGAAGAAGCCCGAAGTGACGGTAGTGATCAGCCGCATCGCTTAGATTTGAACCGAGCGGCAGTTTCGAGCCCAGTTTGCCGGATGCTGCAGGTTACAGGAATGGCCGCTTTCGGGGATTGGCCAGTTCAGGACAACCGCCATGGGGTTCAGCACGTTTTCGAGATAGTCTCCTTACGCCATCCGGTTTAGGTTGGTCAGGGTGCGGAACGAGGAGCACCTCTCCCGAGGTGCAGTGTCCGTCATCGTGGCTTGCGATCGATCGTCGGAACCTCGCCGCTCATGATCCTGAAAATAAGGATGAACTCATGCTGATCCGCTTTGGATTCGAGATCGAAATCCAGTGCCCGGAGCCTGTGCCGATGTTGCTGGCTCTCACCACGCACACGGAGCTTGAGGGTCGGCTCGTCGGTCTGGATTTTGTCCGTACCCCTGAGGAAAGCAACGCTTGGGCCTATGTCGACCGGTTCGGAAATCGGTTCACGCGGCTTCTCGCCCCATTCGGATCGACCACTCTTTGGTCGGATTGCGTTGTCGAACTGGACGGGACCCCCGACCCTCAGGTGCCATCCGCCAGACAGCACGCAATCGCCGAACTGCCAAATGACGTCCTGACGTTCTTGATGGCCAGCCGGTACTGCGACAGCGACAATCTGATGAAAGACGCTTGGGGATTGTTCGGACAGACCTCTGAGGGATGGCCTCGGGTCCAGGCCATCACTCAGTTCGTCCATGACCATCTGACCTTCGGCTACCAGTTCGGCCGCGCCAACAAGACCGCATCAGAAGTTTTTCGCGAAAAAACAGGCGTTTGCCGCGATTTTGCGCATTTGTCGATCGCGCTTTGTCGCGCAATGAATATTCCGGCACGTTATGCCAGCGGTTATCTGGGTGACGTTGGCGTTCCATATTCAGGCGCGGGCGATTTCTGCGCCTGGTTTGAAGTGTATCTTGGCGAGCGCTGGCATACATTCGATGCGCGCTACAACACCCCCAGGATTGGCAGGGTTCTCATGGTGCGGGGTGCAGATGCGGCCGACGTGGCCATGATCACGTCGTTCGGAAACTACCAGCTGAGATTTTTCAAGGTCTGGACCGATGAACTGGAAGATGGGCTCGAAGATACTGTCATTCATGAGATGCTACAGACCCGGCCCGGAGGAGAGGCATTGATCTTCCCCTCATCTGCCAGGGAGGCTTGAAGAGGGGCATCCCTACCGTCTAGGCAAGAGGCAAACAGATGATCGCCTGATCAAACACATCGGATGGCCGTTTCAGCCCGAGGTTGTTTTGTTGTGTTACCGTTGATGACCGCTATGAACGACATGTTGGCCCAGCTTGCCGGCGAGATGCTGTCAAACTGCCGTTCCCATACAGAGAGACGAATACCATGGACCTCATCCAGCTTATCTACGCCTCTCAACCCTTTGGATACGATAGCGCGATGCTTGGTGGCATTTTGATTGATGCGCGAAGATGCAACGAACGAGATGGCATTACAGGCGCGCTTGTTTGCCGACACGATATCTACCTTCAATTGCTCGAAGGACCCGCAGACCGGGTCAAAGCCACATATTCGCGCATTTGCCATGATGACCGCCACACAGCCGTGAAAAGGCTTGTCAGCCAGACTGTCACCGACCGCATGTTTGGTGCTTGGGCCATGCTTCATGACCCAGAGAAGTCAGTAATCTGGACGATGAAGGAAATCTCAGATGGCGTCCTTGAACGTTCACCCCAAGCCGACGTCATAGGCTTGTTCGAAAGTATCTCCAGGAATGCAGATCCCAAGGGGTACAGATAGCGAGCCGTTTTCTGAAAGCGGTCAATGAGGATGTGCTACCGGGTGTCTGCTTGGTCCCGCAAGGCGGACCTAATTGGTATCTCAAAACGAAGCCAAGCTAAGAAAGGCGCCGCTATCCCGCCTTCGTTCCTCGAAGCTCAGCCCGATGAAGCTCGGGGGTGTGCTCGCCCAGACCCACCACCTTTGGCCCGCGGTCTTGCCATCGCGCGGCTATGCAACGAGCGGGTCCAATGGCAGCATTGGACCGTTTCAACCCTCATCATCACGCTCAATTCCCGTTGGATGCAGAACGTCTTTGCAAGATGATGGAACTGTCAGGCCTTAACTGAGCAGGGTAACGAATTGTTCCCATTCAAGCAGGTTCACTTTCAGGATCCGGACGGTCGCATAGGTGAGAATGGCACCGCAGACAAAATAGATCGGCACACGCCATAAGGCGTAGCGGCGAAGGAAGAGGCCGATGAAGCCGAGGAGCAGCGACAGCGCCACAAGAGCGAGCGCGATAAGAAAGCCGCCATTCATAAAGGTTCGTGCTGTCTCGGTTCCGATCACCTGGGCCGTTGCGGACAGGAACATGTAAAAGCAGGAGATCGCGCCGAAGGCAAAACCGAGAAGCGAGAAAAAGATCGGCCCGCCCTTGGAGGGCTGCGACCTAGACGGCGCCGTTGTGACGGAAGACTGCGCGGCGGGGCGCTTTCCTGGGACCGCCCGCGTGATCAGCACAGCCGAGATCAACAGCGCCGCGACACCTGCAAGGCCAAGCCACCCCGTAGTTCCCAACTGGCTGTTGTCCACGATGGCGTCGTAGTTGTCGTAGGCATGTTTGACCATTTGAATGCCGATGGCCATGAGGATTGCGCCGACAGCCAGGACGGCATGGTTCGCCTTCTTTGCTCCTCGCTCCGGCGCATGCCCGGCGGCTGGTGGCATACGCTGTTGCGCGCTGGCGTTAATACGGCGGAGACGATCCTGAAAAACTGTGTTGGACACGGGTAAATGCTCCTAATCTGAAAGTATTTTGCGAGTTCGCGCGTAGCGGGAAAAATGGCAGAATTGGTTCGAAATCGCAGGTGACGTGGCTAGAGCGTAATGCGCTTGGCTGGAAAAAATCCGGAGCGATCATTGGACGGGCTGAGTGACGAACCGCGCAGCGACGGGGCGCGGTTTGGCGATCCAACCGCCCAGCCATAGCGCTTTATCCCAGCAACTGGCGCGCGACATGGCTGCGAAGAACCAAAACCAGCCCAGTCGCCGTGCCGAGGGGGCGGCCCGGCGAAGCGCGGCAGCCTGGGGCCTTGCTTCTGCTCGGGGCTCGAAGGTCATCTCCGGACCGTCTCAACCTATCATCATTGCGTACCCGGCTGTACAGATCGGCCTAGCTGACCCGCCGCTGATCGAAGCTGAGTTCGATAAAGCTGGGTGTGTGTTCGCCCAGCCCGACGACCTTGGGGCCTCTATCACGGTCTTCCCGGCGACCCCGCGACCTGCCGTTGGACTTCACCTCTGATTTTGGCTTGTCGGATTTGGTGCGGGCAGGCTCGTCCTCGTCCTTGGCCTTGGGTTTCGCCCTGGCCTTGGGTTCCGCTTCGATTTTGAGCGGGTTTTCGATTCGCGGGATCTCTTTCTGGATCAGCCTTTCGATCGCGGCGAAGTTCTTTTCGTCCCGCGGCACGCAGATCATCATCGCCTTGCCTTCGCGCCCGGCGCGCCCTGTTCGCCCGATGCGGTGAACGTAGTCTTCCGCATGGCTTGGCACGTCGTAGTTGAAGACATGGCTGACACTGGGCACATCGAGGCCGCGCGCGGCAACGTCCGACGCCACAAGGATCCGAAGACTGCCATCCCGGAATGCGTCGAGCGTTTTGGTCCGCTGGGATTGATCCAGGTCACCGTGGATCGGAGAGGCATTGTAACCGTGTTTGGCCAATGACTTGGCAACGATATCGACGTCGGTCTTGCGGTTGCAGAAGATAATCGCGTTGGTGCATTTCTCACCTTCGGAATCGATCAGCTGGCGCAGCAAGTCGCGCTTTTCCTTGGCTTCCCGATCCCTGCGCGAGCCTTTGAACATCACCACGCCTTGTTCAATCGTCTCGGACGCGGTGGCCTGACGGGCAACCTCGATACGTTCAGGGGCCGAAAGGAAGGTGTTCGTGATCCGCTCGATCTCGGGCGCCATCGTGGCCGAGAAAAACAGCGTCTGCCGGGTAAAGGGCGTCAGGTTAAAGATCCGTTCGATATCAGGGATGAACCCCATGTCGAGCATCCGGTCGGCTTCGTCCACCACCATGATCTGCACACCGGTCAACAAGAGCTTGCCACGCTCGAAATGATCAAGCAGGCGGCCCGGTGTTGCGATCAGAACGTCGACGCCTTTGTCGATCAGCTTGTCCTGCTCGGTAAAGCTGACACCGCCGATCAGCAGGGCCTTCGACAGCTTCACATGCTTTGCGTAGGTGTCGAAGTTTTCTGCCACCTGCGCGGCCAGTTCCCGCGTGGGACAGAGGACGAGAGACCGTGGCATCCGTGCCCGTGCCCGTCCGCGGGCGAGCAAAGTGATCATGGGCAGCGTAAAGCTGGCCGTCTTGCCCGTCCCGGTCTGGGCTATGCCCAACACATCGCGCCCTTCGAGCGCCGGTGGGATTGCGCCCGCCTGAATGGGTGTCGGGGCCTCGTAGCCCGCTTCGTCAATGGCTTTCAGAACCTTTGGATTCAGGTTCAGGTCAGAGAATTTCGTCATGTGCGTCCGTGGATTGCGGACACGAATTCCTGGCCCGCTGCGTCTGAAAAATGTGGCCCGAATGGCCGCGCGGGGCGTTGCCCCGACCGATGGAGCGTCCATAACAGACGCCGCGGGGGGGGTCAAATTCGTCCGGACGATGGAAAGTGAAGTGCGACCTTGTTGTCGAGGTCGAGTTCGAAAATGCGTAAAAGACCGGTATGTGCCAATTTCGACCGGAGAACGTCAGTATCGGTGGTCACGGTTTGAAAGAAGGTTCTGAGGCCTGCTTCCCCGTCCGATGCCAGAATGGAGGACAGCGCATCGTGCTGGCTGATCACGCCACCATCGCGTTTGAGTTCCGCCCGGTATGCCCCGCGATCCAGCCGCATCGGGGCTTTTGCAATCCAGTCATCCCAAGTCGCTGCATGATGGTGCGCCAGTTCGAGCTGATCTGAAAGGGCCAGCGCGGCGATCTCCCGGCCATTCTGAAACGCGCGATGGATACGAACCGATACCTTCTCAAGCCCTGTCCTGACAATGATCTTGCCCGCCGTATGGCTAAGCAGGCCCCGGCGCAGCGCGGTGCCGTATTGGCCATAGAGCGAGTGCTCCAGCGCAATATCCGATCCTGCAGGCAGCGCGGCCTTGTATGCGCGGCCATCGCCGCCGGCCAGCAATTCGATAGGGTGTATTCTCAGACCAGCCACGTCGCCGGGCTGTTCAACAAGGATCTCGTCCACCGGCCTTTTCGGGACGAGGTATTCGTCAACATCGACGTGCACGAGCCAGTCCACATCTTTGGCTTTTTGGTAAGCCCGGGTCGCGTTGACGCTTTGACGCTCCTGATGCTTCAGCGGGCGGTCGCGCCCCAAACGGCGCCAATAGATTTCATCGCAGGTCGCGATGCGGATCTTTGGATGCGCCTTCAGCTGGTCGAAAACGTCTGCATTGGGGGCGTCGAGGTGGATGTAGATACGGTGCGCGCCCAGATCGAGGTGATGGGCTGCGAACCGCAGGATTTCTTCTGGAGACGCAAGGACCGTCGCGACGACGCCCCATCGGCACCTGGTCGGCAGTTTCGTCGGTTCCACCGAAGTCAGCGGGTTTCAGTAATCATGACCCGGCATCGATGACGGGTACGGCATCGTTCAGGCGGTAGAGCTGAAACGTCTCGGGGTCATCGATGAGCTCGAGCTCTCCTCGCACAGTGATTTGAGAGAACTCAGGCAGATCGGGCAGGGGCTTTCGAAGGTTCACTTCCAAAGCCGGACCGTAGCCGGAAGAGCCGCAAAACGGGCAGTCGTCAGGATCGGCCACGAGCAGGAAATGCTGGATATATGGCTCGGCCAGAACCGGCACCAGGTAACCGTCGATCTCGAAGGAGGATGCCGCAGCGCGCAAGGCCTCGGGAAAATACTTTTCGGCCCGCCAGATGCCGTTCTCCTCAGTCTCGCTGACCGTGGCCTCGGACAACAATTGCCAGTTATCGGCCTCTTGTGCCGAAAGAGCAGAGCTCAGTCCGCCAAGCAGGGCCAACGTAAGAATGCTATGTCGCATTGGCAGCTTCCACCTCGACATGGATTTCGAACTCTGGGACCGGATCGATTTTTTGGTTCATACCGAATGATCACTCTTCTTCAAAGGGCATGGGATGTTTCTTGCCAAGGAACACGGGTCTTGAGTGGCCGCGTTATCGTTCCACGACAGCGTACGAGCAACACCCGAACGGGGCAAGAACCACCGCTCCGCCACTCACAGACTGCATTGCGGAGTGAGGTCTTCCGGATCGGCCTGGACGGTACCGTTAACAAATCGAGAACGGAGTGTTTTGGCACTTTCAAAAAGTTGCCGAAAATTCGCAAAATTCCTGCCTGAACTGCCAGCGAATGAGCAGGCACAATTGTTCGATTATGGAGTTTCCATGTTTACCCGACTTTCTGTCGCCTTCGCCGTGGTCCTGACCGCCACATCCCCAGCCATGGCAGGCACGATCTCATTCACGTTCGATAATCTGTCCAGTTCTGGTATTGTCGACAGCTATTTTGGCGTCGGTGCAAACGACACCGCAACGGTGACATTCGACTATGATGACACCCCCGCCTATGAGAGCAGCTACAGCTATAGCACGGCCTACAGCTATGATTACGCGTATTTCGATCTGTCGCAGGTGACGCTGACCATCAATGACACGTCCATTTCGATCGATCCGCAATACTATGGCCTTTACACCTACGACTACACGTCGGGCTCTTCCGGGTATTCGGATACGATCTACTTCTACGACTATTATTCATCGACGGGCTGGTCGAACGGCTGGTCCGGTAGCTACAATTACGCGTATGTAAGCGGACCGTTCGAGACTTTCCTAGACGGAACCAACCCCGCAGACGCGGATCCCGCCCAAGCGACGAGCGGCTATCTCAGCTTTTCATTCTATGACAATAGCAACGGCTATGCTTATGGCTCGCTTTATTCCAGCAGCCTTGTGGGCGTGAACGTGGCCGGTCTGGCACCCGTTCCGCTACCGGCGGGCCTGCCGATGCTTTTGGCGGGTTTGGGCGGTTTTGCCTGGGTAAGACGCCGCCGGGGCTGATCCGGGCGAACGGGCGTGGGCCCTTAGTTGGCCCGCGCACTTCACTGTTCCCAAAATACTCAACTCAAACGACAAAAGCCCGCGGCCGGGGTCAGACCATCATCTCTTTCGTCGCGGTCAGTGTGACATCGGGATAATCTCGTTCGACCCGGTCGATGTCCCACTGCAGCCGGGTCAGATAAACGATGTCGCCGTCGTGATCATGCGCGATGTGCTGTTTGTTGCTGTCGGTGAACTTGTCCACGGCCTGCTTGTCGCCGCCGACCCACCGGGCCGAGGTGAATTGCGACTGCTCGAAGCGTACCGGAAGCCCGTATTCGAGCTCGATCCGGCTGGCCAGAACCTCGAACTGCAGCGCGCCGACGACGCCCACGACAAAGCCGGACCCGATGGAGGGCTTGAAAACCTTGGCGGCCCCTTCTTCGGCAAACTGCATTAGGGCCTTCTCAAGATGTTTGGCTTTCAGCGGATCGCCCGCGCGGACACCTTGCAGGAGCTCGGGCGCAAAGGACGGAATGCCGGTCACCCGCAGGGCCTCACCCTCGGTCAGGGTATCCCCGATGCGCAACTGGCCGTGGTTCGGGATGCCGATGATATCCCCGGCCCAGGCTTCCTCGGCCAGTTCCCGGTCTGAAGCAAGGAACATGACCGGGTTGGAGATCGCCATGGGCTTTTTTGATCTGACATGGGTCAGCTTCATGCCGCGTCTGAAATGGCCCGAGGCCATACGAACAAAGGCGACCCGGTCCCGGTGTTTGGGGTCCATGTTGGCCTGCACCTTGAAAACGAAACCAGCCACCTTTTGTTCCTCGGGCAGGATCTGGCGCGGCTCGGCCGACTGGACCTGTGGTTGCGGGCCGTATGTCGCTATGCCGTCCATCAATTCTTTTACACCAAAAGAATTGATAGCGGAGCCGAACCAGATCGGCGTCAGCGTTCCGTCGAGCATCGCTTGGCGGTCCAGCGGCGGCAGCAACGCGCGCGCCATCTCCAGCTCTTCCTTGAGCCGTTCCAGCAGCGCCTCGGGCACGTGCTCGGCCAGTTTCGGATCGTCGAGACCGTTGATCTCGATCGATTCCGCAACGCGGTTCCGGTCGGCCCGGTCCATCAGTTCCAGCCGGTCACGCAGGATGTCGTAGCATCCGATGAAATCGCGCCCCACACCGATCGGCCATGAGGCAGGGGTCACGTCAATGGCAAGGTTTTCCTGGATCTCGTCTATGATTTCGAACGTGTCGCGGCTTTCCCGGTCCATCTTGTTGCAGAAGGTCAGGATCGGCAGGTCGCGCAGGCGGCAGACTTCGAAAAGCTTCTGAGTCTGACTTTCGACACCCTTCGCCCCGTCGATCACCATGATCGCGGCATCCACGGCTGTGAGCGTCCGATAGGTGTCTTCCGAGAAATCCGAGTGGCCGGGCGTGTCGACCAGATTGAACCGATAATCCTTGAACTCGAACGACATCGCGGAGGCAGAGACCGAGATGCCCCGATCCTTTTCCATCTCCATGAAGTCGGACCGCGTCCGCCTTGCCTCGCCCTTGGCGCGCACCTGTCCGGCCATCTGGATCGCACCGCCGAAGAGCAGAAATTTTTCGGTCAGCGTCGTCTTGCCCGCATCCGGGTGCGAGATGATCGCAAACGTGCGACGGCGGGCGATTTCGGGCGGCAGGTCCGGCCGGTTTTTGGCGGTATCGAGCATGGGCGGAGCTATAGGGCGCGCCGGGCGGAGGGGCAAGATCGATCGGGCGTCCGCCTGTAGCCCGAATTTGGAATGGATTAACCAAGATGTTCATGCTATGTTCTGGCTACCTGAGAGGGAGAAAGACAAATGGAACTGAAAGATATTGCCAACACGCTGGTTGAAGGCTGCAAGACCGGTCAGGCAAAGGCCAACCTGGACAAGCTCTACGCCTCTGACGCCGTCTCTGTAGAGGCGGCTGATATGGGGAGCGGTCGCGAAGTCCAGGGGCTTGATGCCATCAAGGGCAAGCATGATTGGTGGGACAATTCCTTTGAAGTGCTCGATGCCAACATCACCGGCCCGATGCTGCACGGCGACGACAAGTTCGGCGTGATTTTTAAGATGAAAGCCAAGAACCGGGCATCCGGTGAGGTCAGCGACATGGAAGAGATCGCCGTTTATCACGTAGGCAACGGCAAAATCACCCGCGAAGAGTTCTTTTACACCCCAAGCGAGTAATCCGTAATCTGTACAAGGCGCCAAAATGGCAGGGCGGTCCGGGTTCCGCCTTGCCACCTTTCTGCACGTCCGGGCCCTTTCTAGGGTCGCGCTATAAGCACGTCACAAGGCGGTTCACGCATCAGATCGATCGAGAGCGAGCCGAGGACGGTACGCGGCGCACCCACGTCGCTGTGTGCGCCGACCGTGATCAGATCAGCATCGCCCTGCTGGGCAAGCTGTTTAAAGACGGCATAGGGGGCACCAACCGGCATTTCGGTTTTCGGGGCGATCCGCTCTGACAGGTCCGAACAGTTTCGCCATTCTGTTTCGGCTGCCTGTGCCTCTTTCACAAAGCTGGCTTCGAGGTTTGTCCCGACGCCAGGTCTGCTTTCAAGCATGTCGCGATAGGGCATATGCACCACGTGAACCGGCGTCACGACGCCATCCCCAGACAGCATCCCGCCGAATTCCATCGCGGCTGTCGAGGCGGGCGAAAAATCGCAGGCTGCGAGAACGTGGTCGTAATCGTGATCGGCGGCTTCTTTGACCAGCAGAACCGGATTCTCGGTCTGCCGAACGACGCGTTGCATGGTGGTTTCGCGCAGCGCATCCAGGAAAGGGCGCGACCGGTGAACGCCGAGCACAAGCAGGCTTTCAGGGTTGTTCTGGGCCGCTGTAAGGATGCATTGCGTCGGATCACCAGCTTCGGCGATCACTTCGTAAGGAACGCCATCCGCCACCGTCGACGCAAATCGGTCCACTTTGCTGAAGGCCTTGTCCTGGACGGTTTCGACCAGATCATCGGGCATCGCGTCGTCTATTACGGTCAGCACTTTGACGGCCAGCCCCTTTTGCCGCGCGATGCGAAAGGCCCGCTGAACGGCGCGGTCGGCCCGGGGCGACATGTCTGTCGCGACAAGAATACTGTTCGCATGTTTGATGCTTGCCACTCTACTGCCCCTCTGTGTTCTGTTGGTCCATTGAACCGCCAAATCCGTATGTTGACAACGCCTTAGCGTGAGGAGGCCCTGCGCAGAATTTCGGCGATGTTGATCTCGCGGGGCAGAGTCTCTCCGATCTCCAGATCGGCAAGACCGGACCGCGACAAGACCAGCGTGTCGGTCACCTCATTTGGTGCGGCCGGCCGGGTATTCATGTCGATCAGCATGGATTCTGCCGCGATCCCCTCAGCATAGATGATTTGGTGGGTGTCAAAGAGCAAGAGGAAGTAATCGACAAAGCCGCCTTCATCCACGACGACGCTGCTGCCGTTTACCAGATGCCGCGCCTTGATCAGGATTTCCGAACGTCCGAGCCCAAGCGCGTCCTGCCTCTGATAGATGAACAGCCGGTGATCGGGGCTGAGGATCAGGTCGCTCGCGTTGTTGAGCGCACCAGCCTTGATCCGGATCGGGGCAAAATCCCCCACCGCGCGCACCGTACTCTCTCCAATCCAGCGGATTGGCTGGGCACCGTCATCGCGGGTGAGCACCCGGTCACCGACCGACAGGTCTTCGATCCGCCGCTGTTCGCCCGAGGCCAGCGTGATATGCGTTCCGCGCGCGAACCGCGCGCATGCGAGTTCGGCCAGCCGTTCAGCCGCGGCCTCGCGGTCTATACCCACGAGCGCATATGAAAGCCTGGGTTCGAGCTTGGCAAAGGGCAGCAGATAGATGTCGTTGATTGCGCCTTCGTCGTCAACTTCTACCAGGATCATCGCATCGGTCGGTGCGTTGTTGGACGACATGAGCGTCAAGATCGAGTCGAGATGCACCCGGGCACCCGGAACACCGACTGCGCTGTTGCGTCCGACGACATAGCCATCATCGGTTGGCCGAAGCGTCAGCGGAAGATTCTGGTGGCCGGGCATCAATTCGTACACGTCGTCCATCACCAATTCGTCCGCAAACGAAATCGGTTCGCCTTCGGACGCACCTGTCTTTGCCCGAAAATCGTGATGCCGGATGACAGGCAGGCTTTGGGCCGGCGTGTCGTTGGGGAATGGCGTCTTCATGGAAAAAAGGAATATCGCAGTTTCGCGCTCTTGGCATCCCGTTAAGACCGTTCCAAGGTGATGCAACCAGGACGTCACTGGCGTTCTGGCGGCCTTTCATCAGCGGAAAAAGGGGGAGAATGCGATGGACCTGGGAATCTCTGGCAAGAAGGCACTTGTTTGCGCGTCGTCGAAAGGTCTGGGGCTTGGCTGCGCCGAGGCGCTTGCAGCCGCAGGCGTCAATCTGGTGATGAACGCACGCGGGTCAGACGCTTTGGAAGCATCCGCGCAGGTCATTCGCGATGCTCACGGTGTTGAGGTTGCCACGGTCGCAGCGGATGTGACGACACCGGAAGGGCAGGCGGCGGTTCTCGAAGCGGCCGGTGACATTGATATCTTGGTCAACAATGCCGGCGGCCCGCCGCCCGGCATGTGGCACGACTGGGATCGGGATGACTTTATCGCAGCACTTGATGCCAACATGCTGGCGCCCATTGCGCTGATGAAGGCAAGCCTGCCGGGTATGATGGATCGTGGCTGGGGCAGAGTGGTCAACATCACCTCGCAATCCGTAAAGGCTCCGATTGCTGTGCTGGGCCTCTCTAATTCGGCGCGAGCCGGTCTCACAGGATATGTTGCTGGCACGTCGCGGCAGGTGGCATCGAAGGGTGTTACGATCAACAACCTGCTGCCGGGTATTCATGCGACGGACCGCGCTGACGCGCTGGACGGGGGCGTGGTCAAGGCAAAGGGGATCACCCTGGAGGAAGCCCGCGCAGAGCGCGCAGCGACCATCCCCGCCCGTCGCTACGGCACGCGTGAGGAGTTCGGGGCGGCCTGTGCGTTTCTGTGCTCGATGCATGCCGGTTTTATCGTGGGTCAGAACATCCTGCTTGATGGCGGCGCAACCAATATGACGCTCTGATGGCCGAAAAGAACTTTTCCCTAAAAGATCAGCTTTTCAACGCCGACAGCCTTGGTGATCTGGCGGCGGAATATGCCGCCGGTTTGCCCGGATTTGATGCGGCCGCGTTTCGGGAAAAGGCATTGTCCGGGGTCCCCGAACGCACCCTAGTGGCTTGTATCGACTGGTTCGCCGATTGTCTTGAACCGTATCTTGCCCCGGATTTTCCAACCATGGCCGAACAGCTCGAGGCGATGATGCCGCCGCCGCTTGATCCGGGGCTCAGCGATGATGATTTCGGACGCTTCATTCACGCCGTGCCCGGGGTGCTCGCGGTCCGCCACGGGTTGGAGGATCACCGCGAACGCGCGCTCGACCTCCTGCATATCGCGACAAAACGGTTCAGTATGGAATTCTACATCCGCCCCTTCCTGAACCGCTGGCCGGACGAAACGCTTGAGCGTCTGCTGACATGGGTCAGGGACGACAACTATCACGTCCGGCGGCTTGTCAGCGAGGGGACACGCCCGAAACTGCCATGGGCCAAGGCGATTGATGTCGGTCCGGACCGGACGATGGATCTGCTGGATCACCTCCATGCGGATCCGACCCGCTTTGTCACCCGATCGGTCGCGAACCACCTCAATGACATCGCCAAGACTCAGCCGGATCTGGTTCTGAGCGCGCTGCAGCGTTGGAACGATGCGGGCAGACAGGCCGAAAAAGAGCTGGCATGGATGAACCGCCACGCCCTGCGGACACTGATCAAGGATGGGCATGGGGATGCGATGGCGCATCTGGGATATCGGGGCGACGCACCCGTGGAGGCGACGCTCGAACTGACGGCAGACAAGGCCAGGATCGGGGAAGCGCTGGACTTTGCCGTTACCTTGCAGAGCAAGAATGACTTGCCGGTTGTCGTGGATTATCGCCTGCGCTTTGCGCGCCCGAATGGAAAGACCGCAGAGAAGGTGTTCAAGCTCAAGATTACCGAGCTGAAGGCGGGCAAGCCCATGACGGTGCGCAAGTCGCACAAGCTGAAAGGCAACGCGACGACCTTTACGTTGCATCCCGGCGCGCACGCATTGACGGTGCAGGTTAACGGGGTCGACAGGGCGAATGCCGCCTTCGAGCTGGTGTGAACCTGGCGGCGGCGCCTTAGTGCCTGCAAGTCAGGTGAACCGCACCTTCCCGATATACGGGAGATTTCGGTTTCTTTGTGCATAATCGATGCCATAACCCACGACAAATTCATCGGGTATTTCAAAACCGGTCCAGTCCGCCTTGAAGTCGACCTCGCGCCGCGACGGCTTATCCAGCAACGCGATGGTCTTTATACGGGCCGGGTTGCGGTTCGTCAGCAGGCGGTGGACGTGGTGCATGGTGTGGCCGGTATCGACGATATCCTCGACCACCAGCACATCGCGCGCTTCAATTGCGCCGCGCAAGTCCTTGAGTATGCGCACTTCTCGACTGGATGTCATTTCGTCACCATAGCTTGAGGCCTCCAGAAAATCCACCTCGATCGGCAGGTTCAGCTCGCGCACAAGATCGGCGATGAAGACGAACGATCCTCGCAACAGACCCACAACAACCAGCTTATCCGTATCGGCGAATTCGGTCTCGATTTCGCGTGCCAGCGCCTCGATACGGGCCGCAATGGCTTTGGCCGAAATTAACTGGTCTATGACATATGGCCGCTCAGTCATGGCCCCCTCTTGATTTCGGGATGGCTTCACGACACATCCACGCGAACGTCAAAACCAGCACTAGCGCAATGCCGACCCATTCCGAAACCCGTTTCCTTCCGTATTCCGCACAGCAAATGTACGATCTGGTCGCCGATGTAGCGTCGTATCCTCAGTTCTTGCCGTGGTGTGCTGCGGCGCGGATCAAATCGGTTATCCCATACGAGGACAAGGCGGTCATGACGGCCGATCTGGTAATTTCCTTCAAGGTATTTCGCGAACGCTTCGGCAGCCGTGTCGTTCTGTGCTCCGAGACGAAAGAGATCGATACCGAATATATCGACGGGCCGTTCCGCCACATGAAATCGACGTGGAAGTTCGACGAGGCCGAGGGCGGTTGCAACGTCTCGTTCTTTGTCGACTTCGAATTCAAGAATGCCATTCTGCAAGGGATCATCGGCGTCGTTTTCAATGAGGCGATGCAGCGGATCGTCCGCGCGTTTGAGCGGCGGGCGAAAGAGCTTTACGGCTAGCGCTTTTTGACCTTTCCTGCTTCTGGCTTTGGTTTGAGGGCAGAAGATTTGGGCATCACTGACAAGCTGATCGAATTTGCGCAGGCCGAACCGCCCGAGACAGCATCGGCTGTCATGCGCCTCTCGCTGCTCGACTGGGCGGTTTGCGGCATCGCGGGTGCGCGGATCGGTGATTTTGCGGGGTTCAGTGGTTTTCCCGGCGACGGTGGGCACGCCTGTTTCGATGGCCGCGCGCGCGATGCGGCCGGCGCGGCCCTCGCGAATGGCACATTTTCTCATGCGCTCGATTTCGACGACACTCATTTCGATCATATCGGCCACCCCTCGGTGGCCGTGATTCCCGCAGCACTCACCATGGCGGAGCGCGAAGGCGCGTCGATGGAAGACATGCTTGCGGCGGCCCTGATCGGGGCCGAGGCTTCGGTTGCTGTCGGTCTTTGGCTGGGTCGTTCGCATTACCAGGCCGGATACCATCAGACGGCCACTGCGGGCGCGTTTGGGGCGACACTGACCGCGGCGCGGCTGCTGGGAGTTGGTCCGGACAAGCTGCGCCACGCTGTGGGATTGTGTTCCACGACGGCTTCGGGCCTCAAATCGCAATTCGGCACGATGGGCAAGCCGCTGAACGCTGGTCTCGCCGCACGTGCGGGGGTTGAGGCGGCGCTTTGGGCTGACGGCGGGATGACATCCGCTGATGATATCGAGGCTTTTGGCGCCACGCACCATGGTGAGGGCCATGATATGGACCTGCCCGGCCCAGATTGGCGGATGGAGCGGGTGAGCCATAAGTTCCACGCCTGTTGTCACGGTCTTCACGCGGCTTTGGAGGCGATGCGGGGGATGGATCTGGCAGCGGCCAATGCGATCCGGATCATGACCCATCCGCGATGGATGAGCGTTTGCAACATCGCGGCACCCCGGACCGGGCTTGAGGCGAAGTTTTCGTACCGCTTTGTCACCGCGATGGCGGCCAAGGGGCTTAACACGTCGGATATCGGTGCATTCAGCGATGAGACCGCGCGGCGTGCCGATCTGGCCGCGATCCGCGACCGGGTGACCGTCGTCGCCGACGACAGCCTGACCGAGACGCAAGCTCGGGTGGAGGCGGACGGTCAGGTGGCTGTGTTTGACCTGTCTGATCCTTTGCCCATGCCGGAGCGCGCTGCACGGGTGCGCCAAAAAGCCGAGGCTTTGATTGGACCGGCGGCCGGGCCACTCCAAGGGGCGATTGACGGGAACGACCTGTCAGCTTTCGTTCGGATCATTGAGGGCGGCCAGTAACTGGCCGAGTGCGTGGTCGCGGGCCTGGCTCCGCACCTCACCTCGTCCAATTGCACCGAATTCGACCGTCTCGGTCCGGACGCCGGTCTGGTCGGCGACCCCGAAACACACTCTTCCTTCCGGTTTGAATTCGGATCCTCCGGGGCCAGCGATCCCCGTGACGGACACCGCCAGTTGGGCGTTTGAGCGTTCGAGGGCGCCCGTGGCCATTTCAGCGGCGACCTCTTCCGAAACCGCGCCCACGGTATCAAGTGTCGCCTGATCCACACCCAGCATCTCGACCTTGGCGGCGTTGGTGTAGGTGATGAACCCCCGCTCGACCACGGCGGACGAGCCGGCGATGTCGGTCAGGGCGGCGCTGATCATGCCTCCGGTGCAGCTTTCAGCGGTCGCGATCATCACCCCGCGCGCCTTGGCCGCCTCCAGAACGTCGTTGGCGAGGCTCACATCAGCACCCCGTGCGCGAATGCGGCGAGGGCGAGCGTGCCAATGGCGGCGAATATACCCGCCAGCACGTCGTCGAGCATGACCCCCAGCGGATCACCGCGCCGATCCGCCCATCCCACCAGCCACGGCTTCCAGATGTCGAAGAGGCGAAACAGCAAGAACGCCGAAATCCAGCCGGGCCACATCGCCAGAATATCGATGCCACGGGTCGTGGCCGCGAACGAAAGAGGCCAGAGTGCGATCCATTGCCCCGCGACCTCGTCGATCACGATCTCGGATGGGTCATGGTCGGCTGACCCCGCGGTCATTTTTCCCGTCGCCCAAAGGCCGGCGGCGAACGCTATGACCGTGCCAACAGCAATCAGGGCAAAGCCGCCGATCCAATGCAGCGCCAACGCGCCGGGCAGGGCTGCCAGCGACCCCCAGGTGCCAGGGGCGGGCCGTAGATAACCCGCGCCGAAGAACGTGCCGATGATCCGGTCGATCGTCATGGCCGGATCAGCGCACAAGTCGCGATACAGGCGATCCCTTCGCCCCTGCCGGTAAAGCCCAGTTTCTCGGATGTCGTTGCCTTGACTGAAATCTGGCCGGCATTCAGCCCCATGATGTCGGCCATGCGCTGTCGCATGGCCGACGCATGAGGTCCGATTTTCGGAAGCTCGCATATGATCGTGCAATCGACGTTCGAGATTTCGAAGCCCAACTCTTTGCTCAATCCAACCGCGTGTTCTAGGAACATTTGGCTAGCCGCCCCTTTCCACTGCGGATCGGAGGGCGGAAAATGCTGGCCGATGTCGCCCCGCGCCAACGCGCCATAGATCGCGTCGGTTACCGTGTGCATCGCAACATCGGCATCAGAATGGCCGACAAGACCGTGAGTATGCGGGACCGCAACGCCGCACAGAACCACATGATCGCCAGGCCCGAAGGCATGCACGTCGAAGCCGTTACCGAGGCGGATGTCCATGGCGGCTCTCCAATATGCGCGCTGCGCGGGTGAAATCAGCGGGCATCGTGATTTTCAGGTTGTCTTCGTCGCCGGGCACGATGGCCACGTCAAGGCCTGCGGTGCGCGCGACTTCGACATCGTCGGCTGCGCCGCCTTCGTGGTTGTGATGGGCCTGCAGAATGGCACCGTACCGGAAACCCTGTGGTGTCTGAGCGCGAAAGAGGCCAGTGCGGTCTTGCGTCCCTGTCACCTTGCCGGCCTCTCCGGTCCACAGAGCGTCGGTGACCGGCAGGGCTGGGGCGGCCCCGGCATTATCGGCAAGTGCCTCGATTACCGCGTCGATGGTCGCCGCCTGCAGACAGGGGCGCGCAACGTCGTGGATCAGGACAAGATCGGGCCGCTTGTCAGCAAGTGCCAGAAGTCCGGCCTTGACCGACGCGGCCCGGTCGGCACCGCCGGTCGCAATCATCGGCCCAGAGGGAGCCAGAGCCAGATCATCAGGATGCAGCACCAGAACAATCCGGTCGATGGCTGGATGACGATGAAAGACATCCAGCGTGTGGTCGATCACCCGCCCGTCGCCCAACGGCTGCCATTGCTTGGGCATGTCCCCACCTGCGCGCCTGCCGCGCCCGGCGGCGACAACAATGGCTGCGATATCGTTAACGGAACCGGATGACATATCGCGATGTCTAGGCAGATGCCGGGGAACTGGCAATGCCTGAGCATCTGCCTGTTTTTTGAGCAGCGGGAGCCATCAGGGCGAATTTAGACGTCGGTGCGATTGAGAGAACCAGTTCGCTGCGCTAGCTAATCGGGGAAATGCACAAGGATTAAGCAGACGCCCATGCGCTATGCGCTTGCCCCGCTCGATCCTCCCATCATGCTTGCACCGATGGCGGGGATCACCGATTTGCCCTTTCGCGATCTCGTGGGCAGGTTTGGCGTGGGTATGGTTGTGTCCGAAATGGTGGCCAGCCACGACATGCTGAATGCAAGGCCGGGAACCCGCGAAAAGGCAGAGCTGGGTATCGGGCGTGCGGGCACCGCAGTTCAACTGGCTGGCCGGGAGGCCGCGCCGATGGCTGAAGCGGCGCGGATGGTTGAGGGGCAGGGCGCTGCCGTTATCGATATTAACATGGGTTGCCCGGCCAAGAAGGTGACAAATGGTTATTCCGGGTCGGCTCTGATGCGCGACCCTGACCATGCGCTGACCCTCATCGAAGCGGTGGTGCGCGCCGTCAACGTTCCGGTGACGCTTAAGACCCGGCTGGGCTGGGACGATGGCATGCGGAATGCCCCTGAGATCGCAGGGCGGGCCGAAGCGGCGGGGATCAAACGTATTGTCATTCATGGCCGCACCCGCTGCCAGTTCTACAAGGGAAGCGCGGATTGGGCAGCGATCCGTGCGGTCAAGGATGCGGTGGACATCCCAGTGATCGCGAACGGCGACATCGTTGATCTCGCGTCGGCCCGCGCAGCGCTGGAGCAGTCGGGCGCAGATGGGATCATGATTGGGCGCGGGGCGCAGGGACGGCCCTGGATCTTGGCCGAGGTCGCGCATCAGCTCTATGGCACGCCGCGACCCGATGTGCCGGCCGGTGTGCACTTGGCCGAGCTGGTGGCACAGCACTATGACGCCATTCTTGGCTTTTACGGCGAAACGCTGGGTCTGCGGGTCGCACGCAAGCATCTGGGCTGGTACATGAACCACACTGGCACGCCCAAAGCGCTGCGAAAACGCATTTTGACAGCGCCGAACGCCAAAGACGTATTCGATACCCTGCCGGATGCATTGTGTGCTGCGCCCGGAGCGGCAGCCGCATGAAGGGCGAACCGGATATCTGGGCTTCGATCCCCGTGCCAGCCGTCATTATCGGGGCCGATGACAAGATCGTGGACATCAATTCGGCCGCTGAAGGGTTCTTTAACGCCTCGGTCAAATCGATACGCGGGGTGCCGGTCTGGGATCAGTTGGCCGTCGATGCGCCGCTCGAAGACAGCTTTCAGCGCGCCCGCAGCCAGGGCACCCCGCTGTTTGTCAACGACGTCGATGTGGGAACGGGCCAGCGGGCACCTTTGCAATGCGCCCTGCAGATCGCGCCGCTGATCGGGGCGCCGGGCCAGATGGTACTGATGATCACGCCACGGGAACTGGCCGGGCGGATGACCCTGAACCATTCGGTCAAGTCGGCGGCGAAATCCGCCATCGGTATGGCCGAGATGCTGGCGCACGAGATCAAGAACCCCCTTGCCGGGATCACGGGTGCGGCGCAATTGCTGAGCATGAACCTCGGCTCGGAAGACCTTGAATTGACCGATCTGATCGTGGCCGAGAGCCGGCGCATCGTGAAGCTGCTGGAGCAGGTCGAACAGTTCGGCAACCTTTCGCCACCCGATCTGCAACCCGTAAACGTTCATGACGTGCTGGACCGCGCTCGGCGCTCGGCTCTGCTGGGGTTCGGCGCCGAGATGAAGATCATCGAAGACTACGACCCCTCGCTGCCGCTGGCCCATGGCGATCCTGACCAGTTGCTGCAGGTGGTTCTTAATCTTGTGAAAAACGCATCCGAGGCCGCCGGAGCTGAGGGCGGTACTATCCGCCTGCATTCCTATTTCGAACATTCCTTCCGCCTGCGTCGTGCCGACGGAAAGGGGCAATCGCTGCCGCTGCAGATCGAAGTCATCGATGACGGCCCCGGCCTGCCGGAAAGCATCAAGGGTGACATATTTGATCCGTTTGTTTCGGGTAAAGAGAACGGGACCGGGCTGGGGCTCGCGCTGGTGTCCAAGATCATCTCCGACCACAACGGCTGGATCTCGGTGACATCGGCACCCGGCAAAACGGTCTTTCGCATCTCGCTCCCGCGCGCGCCGCGGGCATTGGACTTGGTAAAAACTGGAAAGGATTAAGCATGGACGGCACGGTTCTGGTTGCTGACGATGATCGGACGATCCGCACGGTACTGACGCAGGCACTGACGCGTGCGGGATGTAAGGTTCATGCAACCTCGTCACTGACCACGCTGATGAGATGGGTGGGCGAGGGGAAAGGCGACGTGGTGATCAGCGACGTCATGATGCCTGACGGTAACGGGCTGGAAATGCTGCCCAAGATCGCCGAAGACCGGCCCGGGATGCCGGTTATCGTCATTTCGGCCCAGAACACCATTATGACCGCGATCCAGGCCGCCGAGGCCGAGGCGTACGATTATCTGCCCAAGCCGTTCGATCTGCCCGACTTGATGAAGCGAACGGCCAAGGCGCTGGAACACAAGGCCCAAAGCCCGCGCCCGATCGAAGAGGACGAGCGCCCGGACGAGTTGCCGCTGGTCGGTCGCACCGCGGTGATGCAGGCCCTTTACAGGGTGGTCGCGCGGGTCATGAACACCGATCTGGCCGTTCTGATCTGGGGCGAAAGCGGCACCGGGAAATCGATCATCGCAAGGGCCGTTCACGACTTTTCCGACCGGCGGACGCTGCCGTTTGTAACGGTTACAGCTGCCGATCTGACAGATCTCGAAGGTCCCGCGCGGATCATGGCGCGGGTCAAGGGCGGTACCCTGCTGATCGACGAGATCGGAGATATCCCGGAAGAGCTGCAGGCGCGGATCGTGCGTATGATGGACACGCCCGGCGATTTCACCCCCCGCTTTCTGGCCACCAGTCAGACAGATCTGGCCGCGGCGATGGAGGCGGGGCAGGTTCGCAAGGATCTCTACTACCGGCTGAGCGGCGCGACCTTGCATGTCCCGGCGCTGCGTGAGCGTGTCGATGATATTCCGCTGCTGGCCGATCACTTCCTCGGACGCATCGAGAAGGCGGGGCAGGCCCGGCGTATCCTGAGCGATGGCGCGACCGAGATCTTTCGCACCTACAGCTGGCCCGGCAACGTGCGGCAGTTGGAAAATGCCGTGCGCCGCTTGGGGCTGACCAGCCGCGCGGTCGAAATCAGTGCTGCCGAGGTCGAGCAGGTGCTGGGACACCAGCCGGAGCTTGAGCCGATGCGCAGCGCAGGCGATACCGAAAAGCTGGGCGCGTCTGTTGCGCGGCATCTGCGCCGCTACTTCGATCTGCATGGCAATATGTTGCCCCCACCGGGCCTTTATGGCCGGATCCTGCGCGAGGTCGAGGTGCCCCTGATTGAGATTGCCCTCGATGCAACCGGCGGAAATCAGGCGAAATGCGCGGATTTGCTGGGGATCAACCGAAATACGCTCAGAAAGAAACTCACCGATCTCGATATACAGGTGACACGTCGTAGAAAGTTGATGTAATACTGCCACACAAACCGTGGCCATTAGGGCGCTGCTCTAGTCAGGACCACATTATATGGCGGAAGGGCGCGGACAGCGCCCCATCATCGAGGTGGGAGCCAAGTGGCAACCCAGACACGGCAATTGCGATTGGCGGCCCTTGGTCGACTTTCAAGGCAACGGCGGGTTCGCAACGCCGCGACGTTTGGTTTGGTCGTCCTTGGGCCTATTCTGGCGCTCGCGACGTTTCTGGTTCTTGGGCCCCTCGAGCAAGGATCAAGCACCCTGTCGCTGCGGCTCGTGCTGCTGGCCGATCTTGTCTATGTGCTTGTTGTGGCCGCACTGATCCTGGCGCAGATTGCCCGCTTGGTTGCCGCCCGGCGCGCCAAATCCGCCGGATCGCGCCTGCACCTGCGCCTGACAGGCGTATTTGCCCTCTTGGCGCTCATTCCTACTGTGACCGTCGCAATCTTTGCCGCGCTGACGATCAATATCGGTCTTGAGGGCTGGTTTTCGGATCGGGTTCAGCAGGTGGTCGGCAACTCCCTGGCGGCCGCGGAAGCCTACGAGCTGGAGCAGCGTGAAGACCTTGCCGAAGACGCCCTGGCGCTTGCCCGCTACTTCGATCGCCTGCGGCGGACCGAGCCCATTTCCGACAGCGAGCTTCTGGGTGAGGGGCAGCGTCAGATCCAGCGGGGACTGCGCGAGGCCTTTCTGATCGATGGCACGGGTTCGATTCGGTCCCGGGGCGATCGGTCGTATCTCTTCGATTTCGAGCAACCGCCTGAGGTGTATATCGAACGGGCTGACGCGGATGGCCTGGTGATCATCGAAGATTGGGCCAACAACGAATTTCGCGCACTTGTGCCCCTCCAAAGCTATGTCGACCGGTATCTCTATGTCAGCCGCGATGTGGATGGTGAGCTGCTGTCCCTGCTCGACGAAACGCAGGAAACGGTCCGCTTTTATCAGCAGCTTGAAAGCGAGCGCGGTCGCCTGCTGTTCGATTTCGGCCTCTTTTATCTCGGGTTCGCGGTGATTCTGATCCTCGCCGCGATCTGGCTGGGTCTGTGGTTCGCCGAACGCCTGAGTGGTCCGGTGGGGCGGCTAACGGGTGCTGCGCAGCGGGTTGGGGCCGGAGATCTTGACGTACAGGTGCGCGAGGAAGAGGGCGATGACGAGATCGCCATGTTGGGCCGGTACTTCAACCAGATGACGCGGCAACTGAAAGGCCAGCGCGAGACGTTGCTGGACAACACGCACCAGATCGAACGCCGCCGCCGCCTATTTGATTCTGTGCTGAGTTCGGTCACGTCAGGCGTCGTGGGTCTTGATGCCGAGGGGCGCGTTGCCTTTGTGAACCGTTCGGCAGAGCGCCTTCTGGGATGGCACGAAGACCGTCAGTCGGTCGCACTGGCCGTCGCGGTGCCTGAATTCGCGGCCCTCTTTGCGTTGCTAAGGGCCAGCCCGACGCAAGTGGCGCAAGGGGAAATCAAGGTGACGCGTAACGGGCGGCTGGAAAATCTGCTGGTGCGCATGGCAACCCGGCGGAACGAAGATGGCGGCCTTGAAGGCTATGTGGTGGCCTTTGACGATGTCACCGATCTGGTCAGTGCGCAGCGCATGGCAGCCTGGGGCGACGTGGCGCGGCGGATCGCCCACGAGATCAAGAACCCGCTCACCCCGATCCAGCTGAGCGCCGAGCGGATCAAACGCAAATTCAGCCCAAAACTGGCCGAAGACAGCGATGCGCTGGAACAGATGACCGAGGTGATCGTGCGTCAGACCGGTGATCTGCGCCGCATCGTCGATGAGTTTTCGAAATTCGCCCGTATGCCTGAACCGGAACGCAAGCCTCTGGACTTGGTCGAATTGGTCGAAGGGGCGGTCATGTTGCAGCAATCGGGGCAGCCGGGGGTCGAGATCGCGACCGATCTGCCGGATGCGCCAATCGCGGCGGAACTGGACGGGACAATGATTGGGCAGGCGTTAACCAATTTGATCAAGAATGCCGGTGAAGCCACTGAAAGTCTTAAGATCGACGGCGCCCCCGACGGGTACAGCCCCCGTATTGAGGTCGCAATGACCAACACGCCGCTGGGCGCGCAGATCACCATTTCCGACAACGGTATCGGCCTGCCCGAAGACCGGGCGCGCCTGTTCGAACCTTATGTGACAACCCGCGACGAAGGTACCGGGCTGGGTCTGCCCATCGTCAAAAAGATCATCGAAGAACACGGGGGCACGCTGACGCTCGAAGATGCGGCCCCCATGCAAGGCGCAACACATTGCGGAGCGATGGCAGTGATAACGCTGCCCGTGCTCCATCAGGAAGTTAAGGAGAAGGTAGAGGCATGAGTGATATACTAATCGTTGATGACGAACGCGATATCCGCGAACTGATCTCGGATATTCTTGAGGACGAAGGGTTTTCGACCCGGCTGGCCGGAAATTCCGAAGATGCGATGAAAGCGATCAATGCCGAGGCCCCTGCGCTGATCATTCTTGATATCTGGCTCAAGGACAGCCGGATGGACGGGATCGACATCCTCAAGGCTGTCAAGCGGGACAACCCCGACGTGCCGGTGGTGATCATTTCGGGCCATGGAAACATTGAGATTGCGGTCGCCGCCATTAAGCAAGGCGCATACGACTTTATCGAAAAGCCCTTCAACATTGATCAGTTGCTTGTCGTGATCCGCCGGGGCATGGAAACCAGCCGCCTGCGCCGCGAAAACCAGAGCCTGCGTCGCCAGGAGGCCGGGCAGGCCGAGATGATCGGCAATTCGTCCGCATTCCGCGCACTTGTGTCCCAGCTTGAAAAGGTCACGAAGTCGAACGGGCGCGTCATGCTGACCGGCCCGGCGGGTTGCGGCAAGGAGGTCGCGGCGCGATACATTCACGCCCATTCGAACCGGTCCAACGCGCCTTTTGTGACAGTGAACTGCGCGGGCGTCGAACCCGATCGCGTGGAGGAGGTTCTGTTCGGCCGTGAAACCGCGGACCGGGGTGTGGAACCGGGGCTGCTGGAACAGGCCCATGGCGGCATCGTCTATTTCGACGAAGTTGCCGATATGCCCGCAGGCACCCAGTCGAAAATCCTGCGGGTTCTGGTCGATCAGCAGTTCCGGCGGGTTGGTGGCAACGACAATGTCCGTGTCGATCTGCGGGTGATTTCATCGACAAACCGCGATCTTGAGGCCGAGATACAGGCGCAGAACTTCCGGCAGGAACTCTATCACCGTCTCAACGTTGTGCCGATCGAGGTGCCGTCGCTCGAAGACCGGCGCGAAGATATTCCGGTGCTCGCGACACACTTCATTGATAGCTTTCACAAATCACAGGGCCTGCCGCATCGCAGGTTGGCTGAAGATGCGTCGGCGCTTTTGCAGACCATGGCGTGGCCCGGCAACGTCCGCCAGCTTCGCAACATGATCGAGCGCGTCCTGATCCTGGGCGAAGGCACTGGCGACATCGAAGCGGCCGAGCTGCCGGGCGAACAGGAGGGCCAGGCCGATGAAGGCCGTGTGGTCCTGTCGGGCGCCTTGGCGACGCTGCCGCTGCGCGAGGCCCGGGAGGCGTTCGAACGCGAATATCTGCTGACCCAGATCAACCGGTTCGGCGGCAACATTTCCCGCACCGCGAATTTCGTCGGGATGGAGCGCAGCGCGCTTCACCGCAAGCTAAAGTCACTCGGCGTTGTTACCAGCTCAAAGGCAGGGGCCCGGGTGGCGCATCTGGACGAAATGGCGACAGCGGCGGAGTAGTTTAACGTTTGCGGCGCTTGCCGGGGATTTTCGATTGAAAATCCGGCGAGCGCTTCGCCACCCACGCCAGGAACTTTGCGAGCCGAGGATGGGCGCGCAATGCCGCTGGTGTGTTATAGGACCGGGCCAGTTCCGCTTCTGTCAGGGCCGCGTGGATCTCACGGTGGCAGATGTGATGCAGCAGAACGGTTGGGCCGCCTTTTCCGCCTTTGAGTTTGGGGATGAGGTGGTGCAGACTTTGCGGAACGTCGGGTGGAATGGGCCGGTCACAGAGCGGACAAACCGGATCGGGCATTGAAAGGTCCTTGCGCCGCTGCAAACACCCGTGACAATTGGCCTTGCACGTTAAGGATGCAAGGGGGCGACGCGTGGACTTCGAATTCAACTTCGATCTGGCAAGCCAGCCGGAGATTGTTCAGACGGCTGCCGGATACATCCTGCAGGGCTGGGATCTGGCGAAAGGCTGGCTGCTGAGCCCGGAGGCCTGGTCGCAATTCGGGTTGCTGATTGTGGCTTATCTGGCGGCGCGGTACTTTACAGCGAGGGTCACGCCCGCTCTGCAGCGTTTGCTGACCCCACCGGAAGAGGCGCAGAACGTTATCGCGACGGGCCGCCGTTTCGTGCTGATGTTCCTGCCGCTGCTTTTGCCTATTGCGGCGTTCGCGTTCACGGCTGTCGGCGAACAAATCGTCCGCTCGATCTTTGAATCCGGGGCCGTCATCGCCTTTGGTAAACGCGTCTTTATCTTTCTGGCGGCCCGACAGCTGGCCAATGAAATCGTGCAGGAGCCGTTTCTCAAGCTCTTGGCTGGCAAGGTGCTGGTTCCGATTGCGGCGCTTTATGCGCTTGGCCTGCTTGATCCGGTGGCTGTCTGGCTGACTGAAACCGTCGTTGGTGTGGGTAACATCCAGTTTTCGCTGATGTCCATCGTGCGCGGTGCGATTGCCGGGGCGATCCTGTTCTGGCTGGGCTCCTGGAGCAGCCAGCAATCAGCGGTCTACATATCGAAACAGGACATGCGCCCGTCGCTGCGGGAATTGTCGACCAAGACGGCTGAGCTGCTGATCTTTGGCACCGCCTTCATCCTGCTTATGAGCATTATGGAGATCAACCTCGCCTCGCTGGCCGTCATTGGGGGTGCCATCGGTGTGGGTTTGGGCTTTGGCCTGCAAAAGATCGCGTCAAATTTCATCTCGGGCGTCATTCTGCTGCTTGAGGGGCAGGCGACCGTCGGCGACTATGTCGAACTGGACGGTGGTGAGGCGGGCACGATCGTCAAAATGACCGCGCGTGCGGCCATTCTTGAGACATTCGATGGCCGCTGGATCGTTGTCCCGAACGAAGATTTCATCGTCACAAGGGTTGTCAACTATTCCGACAGCGGCAGTGCCAACCGGTACGAGGCGGAATTCTCGGTCAGCTACGACACCGATATCAACAAGGTTCCGGGCATTATCAATCCGGCCGTCGAGGCCTTGTCATTCGTCCTGAGCGAACCCGAAGGCCCCGATTGCGAGCTGGTCGGCTTTGGCGACAGCGGTGTCGACTTCTGCGTCGAATACTGGGTGAACGGCATCGACGACGGCCGGAACAAGTACAAAAGCCACGTGTTGTTCGCGATCTGGAATGCCCTGAAAGACGCCAATATCGAGATCCCCTATCCACATCGGGTGGTCGAACTCAAAACCGATGCGGCGCAGGCGCATTCTCTGGCTGAACAAAGCATCAACGGTCCGCGACAAGAGGCATGACGCGCCAGGCCCTCGTCATCGGGGCGGGCCCGGCGGGCCTGATGGCCGCCGAAGAATTGGCTCGCGCCGGTCTGACCGTGACCGTAGCCGAGGCGATGCCGTCGATTGGCCGCAAGTTCCTGATGGCTGGAAAATCCGGTTTGAACGTGACCAATACCCGCCCGTTCGATTCCTTTGTCGGGGCCTATGAACCGCATGAACGCCTGCGCCCCATGTTGGCGGAGTTCGGGCCGGATCAGGTGTGTGAATGGGCCCAAGGTTTGGGTCAGGCCCTTTTCGCCGGATCGTCGGGCCATGTCTTTCCCACGGTGATGAAAGCGTCGCCCCTGCTCAGGGCTTGGGCGGGTCGTTTGGCGGATCTTGGTGTTACCATCCTGACGCGTCACCGCTGGGTCGGGGGGCTGCCCGAGATGGGTGGGGCATGGCGCTTTGACCCCGCTGAGCCGGTTGAGGCCGATATAGTGATCTTGGCCCTTGGTGGTGCGAGTTGGCGCAGGCTTGGATCGGACGGAACGTGGTCAGAGGCGCTGGCCGATGCGGGCATTCCGACGGTACCGTTCGCGCCATCGAATGTGGGATTTCGGGTTGTTTGGAGCGACCACATGCGGCCCAATTTTGGCAAACCTGTTAAACCTGTCGCGTTAATTGCTGGCGATCGCGATGTCCGGGGTGAATTCGTACTCTCGGAGCAGGGGATCGAGGGCAGCGGCGTCTATGCTGTTTCATCGGTGTTGCGCAAAGGCGCAGAGCTGTTTGTCGATCTTGTCCCGGATCTGAGCGATGCCGCGGTTCAGGAGCGTCTGGCGCGGGCACGTCGCGGGAAAACCGTGTCGAATCTGTTGCGCAGTCTGTTTCGCTTTGACCGGGTCAAAATCGCGCTTGTTCAGGAATTCGCGCGGGGCGTCCCGATCACTGAACTGCCGCTCAAACGGTTGCCGATCCCGCATCTGGGACCAAGGCCGATGGACGAGGCGATTTCGACCGCCGGAGGTGTCGCATGGACGGCGTTGGACGACAGGCTGATGCTGGCGCAGCGGCCGGGCGTCTTTTGCGCGGGCGAGATGCTGGACTGGGACGCGCCCACTGGTGGCTATCTGCTGACCGCGTGCCTTGCCACGGGTCGGTGGGCGGGCAGGGCGGCGGCAGCCTTTGCCGGCTAGGCGTGGCGTCCCGCGGCTGAAAAGGCCGGGCGGGCCCGCATCTCCTTGGTGTAGGCCTTGATCCGGTCGCTGATCGGCGGGAACTCGGCCATCCGGGCCCAGCCCAGACAATGGACCGCCAGAATGTCGGGGACAGACATGGTATCGCCCATGATGAAGGGACCCTGAACTGCATCCTCGAGCATCGACAAGCTGCGCAGGAACTCCTTTTTCAATGCGTCGGTGATCTGGGGCATCCGCACGTCGTCGGGCAGAATCATGTTGTGCTTCGAATGGGTCCAGAGCAGGGCGTCGAATTCGTCGACCAGCATCTGGGTGACGGCATCCTGTCGTGCGCGGGCTATCGTGCCGGCGGGGGCCGTCAAGCCGCCGTGCTTATCGGCGAGATAAGTCATGATGGCGACGCTGTCGGTCAGGACATCGTCGCCGTCCTTCATCGCTGGGATCTTGCCTGACGCGTTGAATTGCTTGGCCTCAGGGGTGCCGGGATAAACTTCTGTGAAGATGTAGGGCTGGCCCAGCTCCTCCAGCATCCACATCACCCGGAACGCGCGACTGCGCACGGCTCCCATTACTTCGTACATCGGCTATGATCCTTCCGTCTTGCAAACGCACTTTAGCGGCGAGGATTTCGATCACAACCCGAAGTTCCTGACGGAAAATGGCAGGGAACTGCGCTAGGAAAGACACCAGAGTGATGGAGGGATCAATGTCTAAGACCGGTTCATGTATTTGCGGCGCGGTGCGCTATGAAATCAAAGGCGACGTGACCAAAACGGGGGCCTGTCATTGCGGCATGTGCCGGAAATGGAGCGGTGGGGTATATCTGGGCGTTGAAGTTCCGGCCGATGCGCTCAAGGTTGATGGCAAGGAAAATATCGCCACCTATGCCTCGTCTGAATGGGCAGAACGGGCGTTCTGCAAGATCTGCGGCAGTTCGCTTTATTATCGGGTTACGGCGCCCGGTCCCTATCAGGGGACGTATCATCTGGGGCTGGGCGGTATCGACGACCCCGACGGGGTGCAATTGACGGAAGAGATTTTTATCGATCGCAAACCGGACGGCTACGCCTTCGCAGGAGACCGCAAGACGATGACAGAGGCAGAGGTGATGGCGATGTTCGCCGGCCCTGCCGAGACCTAGGTCACCGGGAACACAAAGCACCGGTCGCGA
>JBCBKL010000029.1:0-37469 GCA_038521825.1 Pseudomonadota bacterium
GACCATCGGATGACAGGAAAACCTCGAGCGACGATGTGACATTCGTCATCGGCTTGAGACCGAGAAACAGCGCGAAAATCATGTGGCCGAGGAAGAACCAGAAAAGCAGTGCTACGACCATGAGGGCGCAGAGCCAGGGCAACTGACGCAACCGCTCGGCCCAGAGTACTCGCAGCACCTGGTCCAGGGTTGGCTTGATCCCCTGCTCCAACAGACGCGACACCTCGTAAGTGCCAAGTGCGGCGAATGGGGCGATGAGCGGGAAACCGAAGACAGCAAGGATGAGCCAGAAAGTGTGGCCCGCCGCAGCCGTGATGCCAACCAACGCCCAGCCAGCGATGACTGAGCCCAAACCAGCCAAAATGCCATAGAGCGGGGCGGCCATGAAATCGCGCCATCCGGCGGACAATGCTTGGCGCAGAACGGACAGGTCCGGGTTGGATAGTTCGGGCGCGCCGTGTTGGCGGCCATCAATCATCAGCGGCTCAGTCATGTTGCATCGCGCCGTTTCGTCGGCATCACTCCCTCATTGTCTTCAAATTATGCCATGCCCCTTGTGCCGTGAACAAGGGCTCGGCGAACCCGGCAAGGCCACTCAGTGTTCATCACTTTGACGCTTTGAAGAAAGCCCGATACTCAGATTGCAAAGACCGAGCGGAGGTATCATGGAGCTAGCATCAACCAAGGCCATCGTAACCGGCGGTGCCTCCGGGCTGGGTGAGGCGACGGCCCGCCATTTCGCCGCCCGAGGCGCACAGGTCACGCTTCTCGACCGTGACGCCGGACGCGGACCCCAAGTGGCGGCCGAGATCGGCGCGCATTTCGTCCAGACCGACGTGACCGATGAGGCCTCGGTTTCGGCCGCAATCGAATTGGCAAAGGAGCGCATGGGTGGTCTCTCGGCCGCGGTGAACTGCGCTGGTATAGCCTATGGCATCAAGACGGTTGGCAAGGATGGCCCCCACCCTATCGACGCCTTTCAGCGCACCGTCGACATCAACCTCGTCGGGACCTTCAACGTCGCGCGCCTTGCTGCCGCCGCGATGCAGGCCAACGCGCCCGAACCGGATGGCGCGCGTGGGGTCATCATCAACACCGCGTCGATCGCCGCCTTTGACGGTCAAAAGGGTCAGGCCGCCTATTCGGCATCGAAAGGCGGAGTCGTTGGAATGACCCTGCCGATGGCCCGCGATCTGGCCAGTACAGGCATTCGGGTGATGACCATCGCGCCCGGCATCTTCATGACGCCGATGCTTGCGGGCCTGCCCGATGAGGTGCGTGCCAGCCTTGCTGCCGATGTGCCCAACCCGCCCCGGCTGGGTGATCCGGCCGAGTATGCACGGCTGGCGGGCTTCATCGTCGAAATGGGATACCTCAACGGAGAGGTGATCCGGATCGACGGAGCGTTGCGCATGCGATGACGCGCAGTGAGCGGGAAAAGATGTTGGCGGGCGAGTGGTACTCCTGCCTTGATGCAGAGCTGGAAACGTTGCGCATGCGATCCCTCGAAGCCGTTCATGCGCACAACCAGCTGCCCCCGGATGAACGGCGCACGCTCAGCGCCCCTTTGGCAGGTCTGTTCGCGTGGCACGGAACCGACTGCCTGATCGAAGTGCCATTTCACTGTTCCTACGGTTTCAACATCCATTTGGGGGCCGACGTGTACCTCAATACCGGATGCGTGATACTCGACAGCGCGCCGGTACGGATCGGGGATGGGACAATGTGCGGCCCCGGCGTGCAGATCTATTGCGCCAATCACCACAAGGATGCAGCAAAACGGCGGGCCGGAGTTGAGATTGCCCTGCCGGTCACGATCGGGAAAAACGTCTGGCTGGGCGGTGGTGCCATCGTGCTGCCGGGTGTGACGATCGGCGACGGTGCCATCATCGGGGCGGGCAGCGTGGTGACCCGCTCTGTGGCCGCAGGTACGACGGTGGTGGGCAATCCGGCACGGTCTCGTTAGAAGTCAGGCCTCGGCCTTCTCGGCGAGGGTCAGCCACTCCTCTTCAGCCGCGTCTAGTTTGGCCTGCCTTTCGGCCAAAGCTTCGCTCGCCTTTCGAAATTTCACCGGCTCCCGGGTGAAAAGCTCTGGATCGGCCAGCAACTGCTGCAGCTTGTCCTTCTCCGCCTCAAGCCGTTCGATTTCGGCAGGCAGCGCGTCTAGGCGATGCTTTTCGGTGAAACTGAGACCGGACTTGGCAGGCGCCGCCGGCTTTGGCTTCACCGGCGTCGGTTTTCGTTTCTCAGCCTTCTGATCTGGGACGACAGGTGCCCGCTGAGACTGGTAGTCGGACCAGCCTCCGGCATAGACCGTGGCCTTGCCGTCGCCTTCCATCGCAATTGTCGTGACAGCCACCCGATCAAGGAAATCGCGGTCATGGCTCACCAGCAGAACTGTTCCGTCATATCCATCCAACAAATCCTGCAGCAGATCGAGCGTTTCGATATCGAGATCGTTGGTCGGCTCATCGAGAACAAGCAGGTTGGACGGGCGCGCAAGGATTTTGGCCAGCAACAGGCGCGCCTTTTCCCCACCTGATAAAGATCGGACAGGCGCGCGCGCCTGGCGCTCGTCAAACAGAAAATCCTTGAGATAACCCACCACATGGCGCGGGGTGCCGCGCACCATCACCTGATCCGACTGTCCCCTGACGCCGAGATCGGGGTCGTTGGTCAGGCTATCCCAAAGCGTCGCATCGGGGTCGAGCTGAGCGCGGGTCTGATCAAAGACCGCAAGCGCAAGGTTCGTGCCTAGCTTCACTGACCCGTCGTCCGGCATTTCCTGACCGATCAGTATCTTCAAAAGTGTTGTCTTGCCGACCCCGTTGGGACCAACAAGCGCAATCCGGTCGCCACGCTGCACCGTCATCGTGAATGGCTTGAGGATTAGGTTTTCACCGTAAGTTTTTGTAATTCCGCGCGCTTCAATGACTTTGCGTCCAGACTTCTGGCCGGATTCAATAGCCAGACCGGCGGCCCCCTGCCGCTTGATCTGCGCGGCGCGTTCTGCCCGCAGATCCTGCAGGGCGCGAACCCGACCTTGGTTGCGCTTGCGCCGGGCACTGATGCCCTCGACAGCCCAGCGGGCTTCGGCCTTGATCTTGCGGTCAAGCTTGTGGCGAACCATGTCTTCCTCGTCCCAGACCTTATCGCGCCAATCCTCAAACTGGGCAAAGCCTTTTTCCTTCCGACGTACGATCCCCCTGTCAATCCATAGTGTTACGCGGGTTAATTCACGTAAAAAGGCACGATCGTGACTGATGATGACAAAGCCCGAACGGGTCGATTTCAACTCGTCTTCGAGCCATGCGATTGCCTCGATGTCCAGATGGTTCGTCGGTTCGTCGAGCAGCATCAGATCCGGCTCGTCGGCCATGAGACGTGCAAGCGCGGCACGTCGCCTCTCGCCGCCTGAAGCGGTTTCAACAGGTCTGTCTGGATCAAATTTGAGCCCGGCGCCTGCCCGTTCGACACGATACATCTCTGATGGTGACAGGGCTGCTGACGCGAAGTCCCCTAGAGTCGCAAATCCGGTTAAATCGGGATCCTGTTCCATGTAGCCAAGGGAAACGCCCGGCCCGGCCACGATATCGCCGCGATCCGGTTCAACCAAACCCGCCATGACTTTCATCAGGGTCGATTTGCCCGATCCATTGCGGCCGACGAGCGCGATCCGCTCACCCGGTTGGATGACGAAAGAAAGGTCATCGAAAACGGGGGCGCCGCCGAAGGTCAGCGCAATGTCGTTAACTTGCAAGAGCGGGAGACGTACCATGGGCAGGAGCTAATGGCGGCACGTGACGGGGTCAAGCAACGGTGCCATGGTCCCAAAACTCTTCCAAAGAGTTTTGCCAAGAGAATTCAAAAATTCTCTTGAACTAGCCCGCCACAGAGCGCAACAGACGCTTTCGTGCGGGTGGAATGGCGCCGATCTCAAGACCCGTGAAGACGTGCAGGGTGTTCATTTGCCTGTCGATTACCGCGTGGTCTGACACCCAGCCGCCCATCATCAGATAAGTCTTAAGCAGCGGCGGCATGCGCAGCATTGCTTTTTTTGCGTCCGGCTTGCGCCGCAGCCGCGCCGCGTATTTGAAGACGTTTGGTGCCTTCACCCGCGGCAGCCAGCGCTTTGGGGCCAAGTGCCGGTGTTTCAGCATGGCGAAGGCATCAAGGTAATCCTCGGTCTCGGTCCCCGCAAAGGACGAGCAGCCGAACAGCATCTGAACGTTGTTCCGGTCGACATAAGAGGTCATGGCGCCCCATGCCACGCGCAGGATGTCAGGATCGTTGAGCTCCGGATGAATGCAGAAACGACCCATCTCAACCATGTTACCTTCGAACGTCTCGAGTGCGTTCAGGTCATAGTATTGTGCCGAATAACTCTGGGCGATCTCTGGGCCTGTTAGAGGCAACATCCGAAAACAGCAGGCAAGGGAACTATCAGACACCGCATGAATGAGGATATGTGTGCATGCCTCATCAAATTCGTCAGCGTCCAGCGAAGATGACGTGCCAAAACACAAAGCGCGCAGCCGCTGCGCAGCCTCGATGTCCTTGCCGCCTTCAGCCTCGCGTACCGTGTACCGTCCCTTTTTCAGCGAGATCATCACCGCCTCCGCTGTTATTTTTGCGAGTGGCTAGCACAGCCCCTGTGACATTTGCATGAAATCAGCGGTTCGGTTGAAGCGCCTGCGCCGGATCGAAACGACCGATGTTGCGCAGAAGCTGCTGAACGAAGGTGGTATCGCGTACGCCCGTATCCGTGGTCCGGCGAGCGATCGGCACCACAAGCCCGTCTTCGAGGCCGTAACGCTCGATGTTCGTCACTACGCCGGCCTCGTCAAAGCTGATCGCCAGAACCTGCCGATCGATCTCTTGGGGCTCAAGGAAACCGACCGTGCGCATCCGGCTGCGGACATAGAAGTATCCACTCTCGCGAAGAACACCCGCCGAACTGGGTGACCCAACGGTCTCTTCAACCGTCGCGCGAGTATCGATGCCCACGACGATCTGCTCAAGCTCATCCTCGGGGGGAATATAGCCATGATTCTGATAGGTCGGAGAGCATGCGCCAAGCCCGGCCAACAGGCCCAAAACACCCAATGCCCTAAGGCTTTCGGTGATGCGCATTCCTAGTCACCTCTTGCTCACGCCGCGTACGGCTCCTATCAGGCATTACTAAAGCTGGGGTCCCTGTTCAAGAAACGAAAGGCACACAATGTCCCGCGCTGCCCCTTCCTCCACCGCTTTACGCGTCGGCGATCTGCCTCAGAACCGGTCCACGCCTTTCGATCTTCGGCCGTCGGATGCCGAGTTGGAAGCGCTGAGAGACAACCTCGAACTCCTGGGCCTGCGCAAGGTCCGATTCGAAGGCAAAGTATCTGCAAAGGGCGAGGCTGACTGGCTTATGACAGGCCATCTGGGTGCTACGGTCATTCAACCGTGCGCCGTCACGATGGCACCCGTCACGACACGGATCGAAACCCCAGTGCGCCGCCTCTATGCGGCTGACTACACCGAGGTCGACGCGCCGGAAATCGAAATGCCGGAAGACGACGAGGTCGAACCATTGTCGGCCTGGATTGACCCGGCAGCGGTCATGGCCGAAGCGTTGGACCTCGCATTGCCGCTCTTTCCCCGAGCCGAAGGTGCCGAATTGGGCGAGGCGGTGTTCACCGAGCCCGGCAAGACCCCCATGCGCGATGAAGATGCCCGCCCTTTCTCGGGCTTGGCAGCCTTGAAAGACCAGATGAAGGATGACGGCGAATAGGCGGATTTTCCGCTTGCAAAGTACTGACTTTTGACTATTTTGCCGCCCTCATCGAATTTAGGGTTGGACACGGGCGGCCTCGCCGCATAGAGGCTCGTGTCACGCCCAAGACGGTACGATCCGCAACCCCACGGGCCGCCCGGCAGGCGACCCCAAGCATAAAGGCCCGAAGCTATGGCTGTGCAACAGAATAAAGTGTCGAAGTCGCGCCGGAACAACCGTCGCGCGCACGACGCGCTGGTATCGGCAAACCCAAACGAATGCTCGAACTGTGGTGAACTCAAGCGCCCCCATCATATCTGCGCGGCCTGCGGCCACTACGACGACAATGAAGTCGTTCCTCTGACCGAAGAGATCGACCTCGAAGACGACGCGGCCTAAGGCACGGGCAGTATCCGCGACAGGCCAGGCATAATGCCGAAGCAATCCGAACATGGCGCGGCCGGGTCCTTCCCCATCATCGTATCCGTAGATGCCATGGGTGGCGACAACGGTCCTTGGGCCGTTGTATCGGGCTGTTCCAAATCCGCAAAAAAGAACAATCGGCTTGGTTTTATCCTCCATGGTCCGAAGGACGAGCTTGAGCGCTTGATTGCCCGCCGCAAGCATTTGCGCGGTCGCTGCGAGGTTCGTGATGCGCGTTCAGTCGTCTCGATGGATGACAAGCCCAGCCAGGTGGTACGCACGGCCAAGGGCACGTCGATGTGGTCAACCATCGAATCGGTGCGATCCGGCGAGGCCACTGTTGCAGTGAGCTGCGGCAACACCGGCGCCCTGATGGCGCTGTCTATGATTCGGCTGCGCAAGCTGCCGGGCGTGAACCGTCCGGCCATCGCTGTCCTCTGGCCCAGCCGGAATCCGCAAGGCTTTAACGTGATGCTCGATGTCGGCGCCGATGTGCGCGCGGATGCCGAAGACCTGATGCGGTATGCGTTGATGGGCACGTCTTACGCCCGCAACGGGATGGAACTGCCCCGCCCTCGAGTCGGTCTGCTGAACGTGGGCACCGAAGAACACAAGGGCCGGACCGAACTCAAAGAGGCATATGACCTCATCCGGGAACGCGCGCCCGAGGCCGACTTCGACTTTGTCGGCTTTGTGGAAGGCAGCGACATCCCCGGCGATGTCGCCGACGTCATCGTGACGGACGGGTTTACCGGCAACGTCGCGATCAAGACCGGCGAAGGCACCGCCAGCCTGATCGGCGACCTGCTGCGTGAAGCGTTCCGGTTCTCTCCGCTCTCGCGTCTTGCCTCGCTCTTGGCGGTAACCTCGCTCAGACGGTTGCGCAAACGCATCGATCCAAGACGCGTTAACGGCGGCGTGTTCCTTGGACTGAATGGAACGGTTGTAAAATCCCACGGAGCGGCAGACAGTACGGGGGTGTCGGCAGCCATCAAACTCGCCGCTCAGCTTGCAGAACAGAATTTCACCGACAAGCTGGCTGCGCGGGTCGCCGACCGGGGGTCTGAGGAAAAAGAGGCGCGTGCATAGTGCGACGAGCGGTGGTCAAGGGTGTGGGGCATTACCTGCCCAAGCGGATCGTTGAGAACGCTGAATTCGAAAAGACGCTGGATACGACGGATGAATGGATCCGCACCCGCTCGGGAATCGAACGCCGTCATTTTGCTTCGGACCAAGAAACAACATCGTCGATGGCCACAACTGCGGCGCAAGCAGCGCTTGATATGGCCGGTGTCAAGGCAGATCAGATCGACGCGATCATCCTTGCCACATCGACGGCGGACCTGACCTTTCCCTCGGCAGCGACAATGGTGCAGGATCAGCTTGGCATGACCAAAGGCTTTGCATTCGACGTGCAGGCCGTTTGCGCAGGCTTTGTCTACGCCCTGACCAATGCCAATGCGCTGATCGTATCCGGTCAGGCTGAGCGTGTTCTGGTCATCGGGTCGGAAACCTTCAGCCGGATCATGGACTGGGAAGACCGCTCAACCTGCGTGCTCTTCGGCGATGGCGCGGGCGCCCTGGTATTGCAAGCAGAGGAAGGCGATGGAAGCCCGCAGGATCGCGGGATCCTAGCCACCGATCTCAATTCCGACGGCAGGCATCGCGACCTGCTTTATGTCGATGGCGGGGTCAGCACTGGCACCAGCGGATATCTGCGTATGCAGGGCAATCAGGTCTTTCGTCACGCGGTCGAAAAGCTGGCTGCCACGGCGGAAAACGCGATCGAGAAAGCCGGGGTCACAACGGCGGATGTCGATTGGATCGTGCCCCATCAGGCCAATATCCGGATCATTCAGGGCACTGCCAAAAAGATGGATATCCCAATGGATCGGGTCGTCGTCACGGTTCAGGATCACGGCAACACATCGGCGGCATCGATTCCCCTCGCGCTGTCCGTTGGTGTGGAACGGGGACAGATCAAACCCGGCGATCTTATCGTCACCGAGGCAATCGGCGGTGGTCTTGCGTGGGGCGCGGTTGTGTTGCGCTGGTAACCGCGCGTCAAGAAACTTTTCCCGCTACCTTCAAGCTATTGATGTTGACAGATAATTTTTTAGAGACCTAGAATTCCTGCACAGCAGGGGGAATACCATGGCCGAAAAGACTTTGACGCGGATGGACCTAAGCGAGGCCGTTTTCCGCGAAGTGGGATTGTCGCGCAACGAAAGCGCACAACTGGTTGAAAGCGTGCTCGAGCACATGTCGGACGCTCTGGTCCGGGGCGAGCAGGTCAAGATTTCATCCTTCGGCACATTCTCGGTTCGTGACAAGTCAGCCCGTGTCGGACGCAATCCGAAGACCGGAGAAGAAGTTCCGATCAATCCCCGCCGCGTCTTAACCTTTCGTCCATCACATCTGATGAAAGATCGCGTTGCTGCCGGTAACAAAGCTCATACATGACCAAATCACCCGACGCCTTTCGCACAATTTCCGAAGTTGCCGAATGGCTCGGGGTACAGGCCCACGTACTACGGTTCTGGGAAAGCAAGTTCAGCCAGGTCAAACCGGTCAAGCGCGCGGGTGGGCGCCGCTATTACAGGCCAAACGACATGCTTCTGCTGGGCGGCATCCGCAAGCTGCTGCACGAAGATGGCCTGACAATAAAGGGTGTCCAGAAGATCCTGCGCGAACAAGGTGTCGCAACCGTTGTCGCCCTTTCGCCGCCACTCGATGATCTCACCGCGGCGCAGGTCCAGGGCAATGGAAACCAAAACAGCGCGAACGAGGATGAAGTCGCCGAACTCATCGAAACGTTGAACGAAGCGCCGGTCGCCCCCGCCGCTGATTCTGATCCCGATCAACCAGAGCTTAATCTCACGGTCGCACCGGCGACGAGCGACAGCGAGGAACCGGCGCAGCCATCCTCGGGCAGGGATGTTCCCGAGCAAACGGCAGCGCCATCGGCAAAGCAGGCTGAAGGCGACGAAACGCCCGCCGCTTCGGACGCCGCCGACCCGGCCGACAAACCAGCGCCAACCTTTTTCCGCCGCCATCCCGATGATGACGACGCTGGCACCAAAACCGCGCCTGCCGAATCCGAAAAGACGCCGCTATCCGACGCTGACATTGCCGACGTTCCGGATGAAAGCAGCTTTCCAGCCCAACCTTCGGCCTTGTCGATGGCGTTCCGCGCTCGCCGTCTCGACCTGACGGATGTGGATGCGCTGCGGTCTCACGTTGCGCGGTTGGCGGCACTACGCGACCAGATGGCCGACGCAAACAAGGCGGCTCGCAAAGAGTAACGTCTTTGACAATTCTCCCTTGCCCCTCGCCAGATTTCGAGTATGACGGCCTCTACGTCGGGCTATGGCGCAGCCTGGTAGCGCGTCCGTCTGGGGGACGGAAGGTCGCAGGTTCGAGTCCTGCTAGCCCGACCAATCTCTGCCCTGCCCCACTGGCATGAAGGGACCGAGATGACCGGCGTTTTACCTGACCACATGATCGAAGGGTTGATTGCGGCTGCTGCGATCACCGCGCCGCCTTTGGTCGACGGGCAAATTCAACCGGCAAGTCTTGATCTGCGGCTCGGAAATGTCGCCTACCGTGTCCGGGCCTCCTTTCTTTCCGGACAGGACCGCACAGTCGAAGGCCGCCTTTCGGAATTCGAGATGCATCGGGTCGATCTGACCAACGGCGCGGTTCTTGAGAAGGGCTGCGTGTATGTCGTTCCGCTCATGGAGCAATTGGCACTACCAGCCGACGTACAGGCCGTGGCCAATGCAAAATCCTCAACCGGTCGCCTCGACCTACTGACGCGGACGATCACGGATGGTGGCACAGAATTCGACCGTATCGCCCCCGGCTATGCAGGTCCGCTCTATGCTGAGATCTGTCCGCGATCATTCTCCGTTCTCGTGCGCCCCGGAATGCGGCTTAACCAAATCCGCTTCCGCCAGGGACAGGCGATGCTCAGCGATGAGGCGCTGCGTGACCTGCATGCGGACAGTCCGCTGGTGGATGGCGAGGCAGTGATTGATGACGGGCTAGGATTCTCAGTGGATCTCAGGCTGCCTGAAACAACACTGGTGGGTTACCGCGCCAAGCCGCATACGGGCGTCATCGACCTCGACAAGATCGGACATTACGACCCCGCGGATTACTGGGAAGAGGTGCATGCCCATGACGGCCGGATCATCCTCGACCCGGGCGCGTTCTATATCCTTGTTAGTCGGGAAGCGGTGCATATCCCACCTGAATTCGCAGCCGAGATGGCCCCGTATCTGGCCATGGTCGGGGAATTCAGGGTGCATTACGCCGGTTTCTTCGATCCCGGATTCGGTCACCATGCGGCGGGCGGTTCGGGGTCGCGCGGCGTTCTAGAGGTAAGATGTCACGAGGCGCCCTTTGTCCTTGAACACGGACAGGTCGTAGGGCGGCTTGTCTATGAAAAGATGGCAGCACTCCCGTCGCAGCTCTACGGGGCGGGCATCGCCTCGAACTATCAGGGCCAAGGGCTTAAACTCTCCAAGCACTTCCGCGTCGGCTGACAAGTTAGTCTTGTGATCAGAGGTAAACGACCAGCCGCCTCATGACTGGTTGCGATTACGTGCCGCGCGCCGTGCCGCTCTGACCTCTTGCTTTGTTGGCCCCGCCGTTGGTGCCTGAGTGGTCTGATCCGGGACGTTTCGGCGCGGCTTGGTCGCCGTCCTGATACCCGCGTTGATGCCCGAATTGATCAGCCGTCGCATCACTTGCCGGATGATCATATTGATGATCTGGTTCGCGTTCATCACTCTGCCCTTTTTGCCTTGAGCGCCCTTATAACAGCGAATCCGGCAATTTTCAGGTCAATCTTCGAAGAGCTCCGACTGCCCTTCAGTGCTTTCCTCCTCGACCTCGGCCTCCGGTCCGGGAAGGCTACCTGGCGGCGGGCGGTTTTCCAGCAGACCCGCGGCCCGCAATTCCTTGAGGCCGGGCAGATCCCGTGCGTTCTCAAGCCCGAAATGATCCAGGAAACCTTGCGTCACGACGAATGTCACCGGACGTCCGGGTGTCATCTTCCGGCGGCCAAAGCGGATCCATTCAAGCTCCAGCAACTGATCGACAGTGCCGCGGCTTACGCTTACCCCGCGGATCTCTTCGATTTCTGCGCGAGTCACCGGCTGGTGGTAGGCGATGATGGCCAGCGTTTCGACAGCAGCACGAGACAGTTTGCGGGTCTCAACCGTTTCCTTCTGCATCAAAAAACCCAGATCGGCCGCAGTCCGGATTGCCCACGCATCGCCAACCTTGCAAACCTGCACACCGCGCCCCTCGTAGCGTTTCCGCAGATGAACCAGCGCCTCGGCCGGGTCACAGCCATGCGGCATCCGCGCGGTCAGCTCGGCGACCGTTACGGGTTCGGCTGTGGCAAACAGAACCGCCTCGACCATGCGCTCCTGCTCGGCCATGGGCGGCGCCTCGAACAGACTTTGTTCTTGATCTTCAGGTGTTTCCGTCACGTTCTTCATTCCGTTTGCGCAGCTGGATCGCCGCGAAAGTGTCCGACTGCCGGATCTCAAGATGACCCTCTTTGACCAATTCCAGCGTCGCGGCAAACGTGGCGGCGGTGGCCGAACGGCGGCGGCCCGGATCCATCTCCCACCCTTCAGGCAGGTAGCTCATGATATCAGTCCATTCGCCCGCATATCCGATGAGGCCCCGCATCCGATCAAGCGCTTCCTCCATCGTAAAGACCGCGTCGCGGTCCATCACGAAGGGACGAAACTCATCGCGGGTCCGGATCCGCGCGTAACCCTGCATCAGATCCAGCAAGGTCGCAGTGTAGGTCACCTTGCGAATACGTTCGACCGTTTCAGATTGGCCCCGCGCGAAGAAGTCACGGCCCAACTGATCCCGCGCCATCAAGCGGGCCGCGGCGTCGCGCATGGCCTGAAGACGCTCGAGCTGAAACGCCAGATGGGCGGCCAATTCTTCGCCCGATGGTCCCTCGTCTGCCGGATCCGGCGGCAAGAGAAGGCGCGACTTGAGGAACGCCAGCCACGCCGCCATCACGAGATAATCCGCTGCGAGTTCTAACCGCAGTTCCTTGGCCTTTTCGACAAAGGCAAGATATTGCCGGGCGAGCTCAAGGATCGAGATTTTGCGCAAATCGACCTTTTGCGTCCGCCCCAGCGTCAGAAGCAGGTCGAGCGGCCCTTCGAAGCCGTCTACGTCGATGATCAGGGCCTCGGCCGCGAGGCGGTCCGATACCGAAATCCGGTCTTCCTCGAACGTGTCTTCGGCCATCAAATTACCCGCGAAACAACGCCTCAAGTTCGGCGGTGCGCGCCGTAATGTCAATGTCGGGCGCAGCGTCACGCGCGACAAGCGCGCGCTCTGCGCGGGCCTGAGCCTGTGGCGTCATTTGACCCGCTGCGTCTGCCACCTCGACCCGCGCGGCAAAGCTCGCGTTGCACAGCATCACGACATCACAGCCAGCATTGAGCGCGTCGACGGTGATGCGCCCCGGGCCTCCGGTAAGCGCCTTCATCCCGATATCGTCCGTCATCAGCAGCCCGTCAAAGCCGATTTCCGACCGTATCATCTCAATAGCACCGCGGCTGAGCGTAGCTGGCTGGTCCGCGATTGCCTCGAAAACGATATGCGCGGTCATCCCCATCGGCAGATCGGCCAGCGCTTTGAAGGGTCCGAAGTCGGTTTTGCGCAGCGTGTCCAGATCGGTTGCGACGCGAGGAAGCTCGTGGTGGCTGTCGAGCTGCGCGCGTCCATGCCCCGGCACGTGCTTCATGACTGGCAATACGCCACCGTCTCTCAAACCATCCGCAACCGCACGACCAAACACGGCGACCTTGTCCGGTCCCGCCGCATAACAGCGGTTGCGCAGAAATTCATGCGTATCGGCAAAAGCGAGATCGATCAGCGGGGCACAATTGCAGTCGATCCCGAGACCGCGGAGTTCCGATGCGATCAGCAGATATCGCAGATACATCGCACGTTCCGCATTCTGACCAGCGGCCGCTACGAAATCGAGCGGTGGCGCCCAGTTTCTGGCGAGTGGCGGCCGCAAGCGCTGGACCCGCCCACCCTCCTGATCGATCAGGATCGGTGCTTCGCGGCCTACACTGTCACGAAAATCGCCGCAGAGTGCGCGCACCTGGTCGGCGTCGTCTATGTTTCGCGAAAAGAGTATGAAGCCGAATGGATTGGCGTCGGCGAACAGCCGTTTCTCATTTTCGGTCAGTCGCAAACCATCCGCATCAAGGATGGTCGCGCCGAAATTCGTCATCGGGTGACAACCGGGATGCAGTCGGCGCCTTCGGCAACAAGGGCCGAGCAAAACCGGCGCGCGTCGCTCAGATCCGAAAAGCCGACGGCCCGCAGGCGGTAAAATGTGCGACCGCCGCTTTGTGCCTCCTGCACGATCCTGTCCTTGCCCGCCAGGTAGTCACCGAAGCGGGTTTCAAGCCGCGCCCATTCCGCCCGCGCAACCTCCGGACTTTCATAAGCCCCCAGTTGAACCAGACGGGTTCCAAGCGGCAGGCTTGCAACGTCGATTTCTTTTGCCGGCGTGTCCGGTGCCGCGCGGGCTGCAAGGGCCGTGCCCGGCCTCAGCTGTGGCCGCAGTGACGCCTTTAGTCCCGGCGCATTGACGACTTGAGGAGTGTCGGTTTCTTCAGCGCTCGCGGACAACGGCTCGGCCTCGTTTACGGCAAGCGGCTCGATCCCATCGGCGATCTGCTCGGCTAGGGCAACGATCGAAGCATCGTCGAATTCGTTTTCTAGGTTGAGCGGTTCGGGCAATTCTACCGTCGCGGCCGCTCGCGGTTTGTCTTCGGCGGTCAGCTCAACCGGTGGCGGCGCCAGCGTGATCGTCGACGCCGGCGGCTCCGCTTCGCCCTCGGCGGCCACCGCGTTGACAGCAAGGCCTTGGTTTTGCGCGAGCTGCCCACCCGGTTCAGCCGGACGCACCCGCATCTCGCCCTCTACAGCGCGAACAACCGGGATCCCGGTCACATCCCGCATCACCAGCTTGTAACCCCAGAAGCAGATCCCGGCGATCAGGGCCAGAGAGACCACGCCACCCGCAATATTGGTGAGCGTTGCCAGCTTGATCGGGGGCTGCGTCTGTTCATGCTCGGTATAGACATACGGATCACGCCCGTCGGTCTCGTGCCATACTGCCATTTTCGCCTCATGCCCGGAAGGATACGATGCCCTGCCGGTTCGTTCTTAAGTTTGCCTGTTAGGCCGGGACCGCGTTCAGCGCAGTTCTTGTTCCGGCTCTACCCCAAGAATACCAAGTCCGGCTTGAATCACAAGCATCGTGGCCCGCGCAAGGGCGATTTTCGCCTGCGATGTGGCGTGGTCGTCCTGAATGAACCGCAAGGCAGGCAGGTCATTGCCCCGGTTCCAAAGCGCATGGAACGCTCCTGCAAGATCATAGAGATAAAAGGCAATCCGATGCGGTTCGTGACTGCGGGCCGCAATCTCAACCAGACGCGGCCATTCAGCCAGTTTCGCCGCCAGCGCCAGTTCGGCCTCGTGGTCCAGCTTGCCCAGATCCGCTGCTTGCAGTGTCTCATCGTCCACGTTGATCCCGGCGGCAATTGCATTCCGCAAAACCGATGCGACCCGGGCATGCCCGTACTGCACATAGAAGACCGGGTTTTCGCGGCTTTGCTCCAGCACCTTGTCAAAATCGAAATCCAGCGGTGCATCATTCTTGCGCGTCAGCATGTGAAACCGCGTGACACCAGGGCCCACCTGATCGACCACGTCGCGCAGGGTCACGAAGGTCCCTGCCCGCTTGGACATCTTGAAAGGTTCGCCGTTCTTGAAGAGCTTCACCAGTTGCGTGAGCTTGATATCGAGGGGGACTTTCTGGTCAGACAGCGCGGAAACCGCCGCCTTCATCCGTTTGACATAGCCGCCATGATCGGCCCCGAAGACGTCGATTAGTTCGTCAAACCCACGCTGAACCTTGTCGTAATGATAGGCAATGTCGGGCGCGAAATAGGTCCATGACCCATCGGATTTCATCACCGGCCGATCTACGTCGTCGCCATGTTCGGTTGACTTGAACAATGTCTGTTCGCGAGGTTCCCAATCCTCGGGGGTTTTGCCCTTCGGCGGCTCTAGGATCCCTTCATAAATCAGACCCTTGCTCCGAAGATCATCAAGCGCTGCCTCGATCCGACCAGTCCCGTAGAGCGACTTTTCGGAAAAGAAAACGTCCATCTCCACGCCGAGCTGCGCCAGATCTTCCCGGATCAGCTTCATCATCGCTTCGGTTGCAAATTCTCGAACCTCGGACAGCCAGAACTGCTCGCCCTTATTCACGAACGCATCGCCAACTTTGTCTTTCAGCGCCTGACCGACCGGGATCAGGTAATCGCCGGGATATGTGCCATCCTCAAAGGCCACTTCCTGCCCATGCGCTTCGAGGTAACGAAGGTAAACAGAGCGCGCCAAAACATCGACCTGTGCCCCGCCGTCATTAATATAGTATTCGCGTGTGACATCGTATCCAGCGTAGTCCAGCAGCGATGCCAGCGCATCGCCAAAGACGGCACCGCGCGTATGGCCGACGTGCAGCGGCCCGGTCGGATTGGCGGAAACGTATTCAACATTGATGCGTTTGCCCTGACCCATTTGCGACTGACCAAACGCTTTGCCTTCCGAGAAAGCAGCACCGATGACATCCCGCCAGACAGCCGGATCAAGCCGCAGGTTCAGGAAACCCGGGCCTGCAACCTCTGCCCCGATAATCCGGGGATCATCCGAAAGGCGCATTGCCAGGGCTTCGGCGATGTCGCGCGGCTTCATCCCGGCCGGTTTTGCCAGAACCATCGCCGCGTTCGTCGCCATGTCACCATGGGCCGTGTCGCGCGGCGGCTCGACCGTCACGTTCTGCATGGCAAGGCCTTCTGGCAATAGCCCATCAGCCGCCATCGCATCCAGTTCGGTGATCACGCGCGCACGGATGTCGGCAAAAAGGTTCATTCGCAGTTTCCTTCGAAGGTCGCGCGGGGTTTAGCAGAGTGTCGCGGCGCGTCAATTCACCCGATCAGGCGCTCATGGCTTTGCAAGGCAAAGCGGTCCGTCATACCGGCGATATAGTCCGAAACGATGCGGCCCAATGCAGTCTGATCGTCGTCGGCGGCAGCGACGGCCGCCGACCATCGCGTGGGCAAAAGCTCAGGCTGATGCAGGAACAGCGGAAAGAGATCGTTAACGACCAGCGTGACCTCCTCCCTTTTCTCCATGACGGAAGGGGCGCGATACATCTTGGTAAAGAGAAACGCGCGGATCTTTTGCAGGTCTGACCAGAGCGGATCCGAGAACCTTATGACCGGGCGGCCCAGGTTTCTGATATCTTCGACACGCTCGGCGCCGCTGTCGCGCAGTCTTGACCGCGACGTTTCGATCACGTCGCTCACCATAACGCCAAAGACGCGCCGCAATGCCTCGTGCCGCCGGCGAATGGCTTCGAGACCGGGATACTTGGCGTCCACGTCCCGATAGGCGTCGCCAACGATCGGAAGAGCAGCCATCTCTTCTTCTTCAAAAAGGCATGCCCGCAAACCGTCGTGCAAATCATGGTTGTTGTAGGCGATGTCATCGGAAAGGGCAGCAACCTGCGCTTCGGCGCTGGCGTGGGTGTCAAGCTCAAGCGTGTCTTGGGCGTCGTACTCGGCCAACGCGTAAGGCAGGTCGCCAGTAACCGGCCCGTTGTGTTTGGCGATCCCTTCAAGGCTTTCCCAAGTTAGGTTCAACCCGTCGAAATCCGCGTAATGGGTTTCGAGCCGGGTCACGATCTTGATGGCCTGCGCATTGTGGTCGAACCCACCATAGGGCGCCATCAACGCAGCCAGCGCATCCTCGCCCGTGTGCCCGAAAGGCGGATGACCAAGATCATGGGCCAATGCGACAGCCTCAGTCAGTTCTTCGTTCAGGTCCAGGGCGCCTGCGATAGTGCGGGCAACCTGCGCCACTTCGATGGAATGGGTCAGCCTTGTACGGTAGTAATCGCCTTCATGCTCCACAAAGACCTGCGTCTTGTGCTTCAACCGCCGGAAGGCGCTCGAATGGATGATCCGATCCCGGTCGCGCTGAAAACACGACCGAAAGCTCGACTCCTCTTCGGCATAACACCGTCCCCTGGCGTGCGCCGGATCGGAGGCATAGGGCGCTGGCATCTGCCTTATCCTTGTCGCCTGTCCGTGGCTCGCATATATTGTATCTGCGGTTAGCTGGAAACCGTCCAATCGTCTGAATTCGCGGAGAATTGCGATGCAGTTGCCACCGAAAGTCACGTCGCGCGCCTTTGAGCGCCTGGCCGAGATCGGCGCGGCCGATCAGGGCCAAGCCCTGCGGGTTGCAGTCGAGGGCGGCGGCTGCTCCGGATTTCAATACGAGATCGCGCTCGACCGTCCACGCGACGACGATCTGGTTCTCGAAGGCAGCGGTCAAAAGGTGCTTGTCGATCCGGTCAGCCTGCCCTTTTTGCAGAACGCGACCATCGACTTCAGCGAAGAATTGATCGGCGCCCGGTTCGTGATCAACAATCCGAATGCCACAAGTTCGTGCGGCTGCGGCACGTCCTTTTCGATCTAGACTGCGGCACACCGGGCGCGGGCAAACCCTTCGAAGAATGCACCGAAATCCGGGATCGACGCCTCGGCATCAGCAAGAATGCCATGGCCCGGTTCGTCCACCACGTCTTCGAGGAAGGGCCGCATCGTTTGCCAGTCACCGCTGCGCATCGTCTCCATCTCGAACATCGCGGCTGACATGATACGCAACGGACCCGGCCCGCGATCACAGCGGTGGAAGGTGGTCCGTTCGCAGGTCACGGCGGTCGACACGGCCTCGTCCCCGCAGATTGCGGCCAGCCAGGTTGAGACGAAGTATTCGTGATAATCATCGGCTACGGGGACGTTTGGATCGGTGCTTGCAGCGAAGTCGGACAAGCCTCGCAGCACTGTGTCTTCCCAAATCGCGCTTGGGCTCCGGCCAGCATATCGCAGAGCGATGCAGATCTCTGCCAGCAGATCCATGTTCATGTCGAGATACGCCAGCACGCCTGCATATTCGAGGCTGGTAATGGCATCCTCGTCCAGCATGGGATCACGGCGCCCGTATTCGCTGAGGTAAAAGACGATGTGGGTCAGTTCATAGGCCGCCTTTTTGTTCGGCAGTGCAAAGGTGGCCTTACGGCGCAAAAATGCGCGCAAGCGGTCATCCAGCATCGGGTCGGCCGCCTGGGTCTCAACACCGCGTCTCGCCAGCAGACGCCGGGCCTCGGCCCGCTGCAGGTCGCTGAATTCGGCCTCTGGCAAGCCCTCTTGGGCCACCCATTGGCACAGGGCAGCGCTTTGCGACCCTTCGAAACCCAGGTCTTCCAGATCCAGGCCAAGCGATAGCAGGAAACGGTAATATTGCGGAAAGAAGCTCAACCTTTGCGGCAACTCGGCATAGAATTCTGCGTGAACATCAAGGTCGAAGGCATCGACCTTTGTACCCGTGCATTCCAGGATGTTGAGCAGTTCGGCATTCTCCTTGAGCCAGAAGACATCGTCGCCAAAACGACGCTGACCCGCAAAGATGTCGATCAGCGCGCCCGTCCTTTCGGACAGGCGCTGCCGGCGGTGCGGGACGTTCAGTGCAATCACGTTATTCATCGGGATCTCCAATAGGTCTGGTGTTACGACGTCGCGTCCCGCGCCCGTCATCAGGAACCAGATGAGAACATCTCGGTGCGGTCACCGGCTTCGGCCGATGTTTCGGCTGGGGCTGAACCGGAGGAGAACATGTGAACGCCGTCCCCTTCGACCGTCGTCTGAGCCGTCACAGGCGCGCTGCCCGACGAAAACATCTCGGTCGCTTCGCCAGCATTGGCTTCGGCAGTCGTCGGTGCCGAACCGGATGAAAAGAGACCCGTGGCGTCGCCCGCCGCTGTCTCAGCTGTCGTCGGCGCCGAACCGGATGAAAAGAGTTCGGTCGCCTCACCGACACCTGCCTCTGCCGTGGTCGGTGCCGACCCGGATGAGAAAAGTCCGGTCACGTCACCGGCTGTCGCCTCGGCGCGGATAGGGGCACTGCCGGACGAAAAGAGCTCGGTTGCGTCGCCTGCCGCCGTGCTCGCCTTGGTCGGGGCCGAGCCCGACGAAAAGAGGCCAGTCTGTTCACCGGCAGTCATTTCGGGGGCCGAACCTGACGAGAAAAGGGCCGTCGCGTCGCCCAATAGAGCGTCAATTGCGGTCGGGGCGCTGCCGGATGAAAACATCTCGGTCCCGTCACCAGTGTGAATCGCATCCGGTGTGAATTCGTTTACTTTCGGCTGGTATTTGCGCTGTGCAGTCATCGTTTGCTCCCTTGCAAGTCTTGGTTGATGCCCTTTCAGCGATGCCCGGGATGGGGGAAATTTCAAAAGACTTTTTTTGCCGGCCTGAGAAACTCGGACTTTTATCCACATGAAAAACAGCCTGAAAATTATTCAATAATCAAAAAACACCTTTGGAACATCGGGGAACAAATTTTCTTTTCCACAGCCCTGAAAAATATGAATATTTCAGCACTCACGCCTCTGACCTACCCGAATCTAGCGAGAATCACTTGGTTAAGAAATCCTTAATATGAACACTTCGTTAACGCACTTGCGCCGCCTAGCCGGTTCGCGCAATACGTTAGATGCAGCAATACGGAGCCCCAGATGCAGATTGCGACCTTCAACATCAACGGTATCAAGGCACGGATTGAGGCGCTGCCCAATTGGCTCGACGATAAACAACCTGAAGTAGTGATACTCCAGGAAATCAAAACCGTCGATGAGGCGTTTCCGAATGAGATTTTTGAAGAGCGCGGGTATAACGTCGAAACGCACGGTCAGAAATCATTTAACGGCGTCGCAATTCTTTCCAAAAGACCGCTAGAAGATGTGACCCGTGGCCTGCCCGGCGATGAAAGCGACGAACAGGCCCGCTACATCGAGGCCACCGTAATGGGAGAAAGCGCCGCCGTGCGGGTCTGCGGGCTCTACCTGCCAAACGGGAACCCGGCACCGGGGCCAAAATATGATTATAAACTTGCCTGGATGGACCGACTTCTCGGCCGTGCACAGACTCTGCTGGATCAAGAGATCCCGTTTCTGATGACCGGCGATTACAATATCATCCCACAGGCCGAAGATGCCGCGCGCCCCGATGCGTGGCGTGACGATGCGCTGTTCCGGCCCGAAAGCCGCAGGGCGTTTCGGCGGCTGACCAACTTGGGCCTGACCGAAGCATTCAGAGCGCGGGTCGCCGGCCCCGGCCATTACTCATTCTGGGACTATCAGGCGGGGGCGTGGAACCGCGACGACGGGATCCGTATCGACCACTTCCTGCTCAGCCCAGCCTGCGCGGACATGATGCAGGATTGCGGCATCGACAAGGATGTGCGGGGCGGTGAAAAGCCGTCAGACCACGTGCCCGTTTGGGTCGATCTCGCTGCCTGACAAGGGACGGCGGGCGGGGCGAATTGCCAAAGGCAAGGGCGTCGACCCCGTCACGCCTCCAATTCGGCGTCCCAATAGAGAAAGTCGATCCAGCTTTCATGCAGATGGTTGGGCGGAAACTTCCGTCCCATATTGCGCAGTTCCTCGGCCCCAGGCCGACGCGGCGGCTTGCGCAGTGACATTCCCGCCCGATGCAGCGACTTAGATCCTTTACGCAAATTGCACGGAGAGCACGCCGCGACGACGTTTTCCCAACTGGTAATGCCACCAGACGCCCGCGGCACCACGTGGTCGAACGTCAGATCACCCCGGGCCCCGCAATACTGGCACCGGAATTCGTCCCGAAGGAACAGGTTGAAGCGGGTAAAGGCGACCCGCTTCTGCGGCTTCACATAATCCTTGAGGACAACAACGGAGGGGATGCGGATTTCGGTCGATGGAGAGCGAACGATTTCATCGTATTCGGCCACGATATCCACCCGATCCAGCCATGCCGCCTTAACCGCTTCCTGCCATGGCCAAAGCGACAAAGGGTAATAACTCAGCGGCCGATAATCAGCGTTCAGAACCAATGCGGGATAATGCTTGAGCGCCGCCGGAGACCGCGTGAATTCCGTCCTGAAGTCGGGCTCATTCACCCTTGATGCGGTACTGCCTAACATCTTCGACTCCGTCCTCGCCCTGTCTGCCTGCGGCACCAGAGCGGGGATCCCGCCCCGGTCTTCTGTTTTGGACTATATATCGTGGTAACCCGGTTACAAGCCCCTACGGCACCACAACATGTCGCCGATCCGGTACGACGATTCCGTGACATTGATGTGACGTTATCCCCAGAGAAATCCAGAGGTCCGGCACAAAAAAGGGTGCGCCAAGACGCACCCAGTTCAGGAAGGAACTCGTTTCTTACCGGGCCAGTCCGGACTTGATCCGTTTGAACTCGCCGGCAATCACGTTCCCGGCGGATACCTTCTCGGGGTTCAGCCGGTACCAATCGTTTTCTTCATGATGCTTTTGCCAGACCTGGCCATCACGATCCGTCACGTGGCGCCAACATCTCTCCAGATCCGTCGATCCGACAACACCGTCGTCGCCGGGTCCCGTCCACGTGGCGTCATAACAAAGGGCGCCTCGGGTCGTCACATACCACTTCCCTTCTCCATACGATCGCCCCTTCCAGATGGCCTGAAAGTCGCCGCCACTTCCCCAATAAGATCCACCCTCGGACCAGTTCCAGGTGTTGCCCAGATAGTGATCCATGACCACGGCGGGATCGGTTGGTGTCGATCGGCTGGGCTTGCGATCCGCCAAAACGGGTGCCGCCACGACAGCAGCAAGAACCGTTGCGACCAGCGCAATACGCTGCAGTTTCATCAGGAACTCCTTTTATCAAATGCCAGTGCAATGACTTGGAGTATGACGACCCAGCGTGATTTCAGCGTGATCCGAACGGACTAAAGGCGTGAATTTTTCGGAAAAAAGGGTGCCTAGAGGCTCAGCTTGTCGCGCATGAAGGCAAGTGCCACGCTCAAACCATCGGGTGCGATCCCGTGCCCGGTGCCCTTCATCACATGCGCATAAACGTCCTGCCAGCCCGCCTCTTGCAGCGCTTCCGCTGCCTGCGGCAGGGATTGCGGTGGCACGACTTCGTCCGCATCCCCATGAACCAAAAGAACCGGGGGACGGACCTGCACCTCATCCGTCAAAAGATCGGGGCTCAGAAGACGCCCGGAAAACGCAACCACACCGGCAACTGCATCCTCGCGGCGAGGGGCGACGTGCAAGGCCATCATGGTTCCTTGCGAGAAACCGAACAGGACAACCTGCTCCGGCAAAACGTCCTCGTCCACCATCAGCGCATCGAGAAAGGCATTCAGGTCTTTGAACGCCGCTGCCATGCCGCGTTCGGCCTCTTCCTCGGATGATCCATCGAGCCAGGGGATCGGGAACCACTGAAATCCGCCGGGCATTCCCGGCAATTCCTCTGGCGCATCAGGGGCTACGAACAACGTGTCGGGCAGATGCTCACCCAGCGGATCGGCAAGGCCCAAAAGGTCTGCACCATTCGCACCATAACCATGCAAGAAGACCACAACCGACCGAACTGACCCTGACACGGGTTCCTTGCGGCCCGCCTGCAACACCCGTGTCATCTCATGCCCTCTCTGCCTTTTGCCACGCGGTAGTATGCGAAGAGCAGGCGTGCCGCAACAGCGCGCCATGGGCTCCAATCCCGTGCCATCTCACGCAATGCCTTTTCCTTGGGCCGTTCATCCAGGTCGAACAAAATCCGCGTCGCCTCCTGAAGCGCCAGATCGCCGGGGGCAAACACATCCGGCCGGCCCAGCGAGAACATTGCATAAATTTCGGCCGTCCAGACACCGATACCCTTAACGGCCGTCAGCGTCGCAACGATGTCAGTGTCCGGCGCAGCGCGCAAAGCCGCATAGTCGATCCCGGCCTCGGCGAGCGCCTTTGCATAGCTGATCTTTTGGCGGCTCAGGCCGACCGCCCGCAGGTCATCTTCGGTTGCGATACGCACTGCCGCCTCGTTCACAAGCCCCGCCCCCGCGATCCGGTCCCAGATGGCAGCCGCCGAGGCGGTGCTGACCTGTTGGCTCACGATTGCCGAAAGAAGTTGGGCAAAGCCGTCAGGCCGCCGCCGCAGGGGCAGTGGACCTGTATGCGTCAGCGCCTGGGCAAAGCGCGGATCGTGACGCGCGAGCCAATCGGCACCCTCATCCACGTCACGCTGTGTTTCGATGATCCGCATCCTTTAAAGCCCCCGGACCCAATCCAGGGCCGCATCAACGGTCGGAACATAAAGACCCGGCGGCGGCGCAGGCCGGCGCAGCATGAGAACATCCAGCTCCAACCGCCGGGCGGCCGCGATCTTGCCATAGCCGGCATCACCGCCTGTGTTGCGCACCAGCACATGCGTCAGCGCCAATTCCCGGAACTGCTCCGCCTCCCCCTCCATGGAAAAGGGCGGATCGCCAAACAGATAGCGGACGTTGGGCAGCGATGATCTCTGTTCGTGATGTGTGTTCTGCCGCAGGAACACCAGTGCATGACAAGATGCAAAGGCCAACTCACTACCCCGGCCCGTTGCAGCCAGAACTCTTGAATCATCATTGAGAACGGCGACTGCGTCCTCAAGTCCATCAAAGAGCTGCCACCGATCCCCGGCAACAGGTTGCCATTCCGGTCGCACCACTTGCACGTGGGGAAGGGAAAGCGTCGCGGCTGCCTCACTAATCGGCCTGTCAAAGCAGTGCGACGCGTCCACGACTGCGTCAATGCGGCGCGCAGCGACATGGTCAGCAAGGCGTGCCGGACTACTCAGATCGGTCACTTCGGGCCGCGTGGTGAAAGGAGCAACACCGCGGGCAGGCTCCGCCCAGGCAGAGATTACAACATGGCCTTCCGCCGCCAAAGCATTGGCGATCAAAGGACTTTCCCCCGATCCAGCGAGGACAAGAACGCGTTTGGAATAAGCCGACGCCATCAGGCGCGAGACTAATGCGGTGAAAGCAGGGCGCAAGGCGCTTGTGACCCGGAAGCCAAGCCGATAACGGAAGGACATGACTCATGTCGATGACAGTCGCGCCAAACGCAACGTGGCGGTGCTGGTGGCCGCTCAGGCTTTTCTGGGCAGTCAAATCACCATGATCTTTGTGGTTGGCGGCCTCGCCGGTCAACAGCTTTCGCCAATCGCCTGTCTAGCGACGTTGCCGATTTCACTGATCGTGTTCGGGTCGATGACAACCGCCCCATGGCTTTCTGGCGTCATGCAACGCTTTGGACGGCGCGCCGGCTTCGTTGTCGGCGCAACGGGGGGGCTGATCGGGGCGGGAATATCAGCCTACGCCCTGACACTCGGCAACTTCTGGATCTTCCTCTTCGGCAGCTACCTCACCGGTATCTACATGTCAGCCCAGGGCTTTTATCGCTTCGCCGCTGCCGACACGGCCTCGGATGCCTACCGCCCCAAAGCCATTTCCTACGTCATGGCTGGCGGGCTCCTGTCAGCGATCATCGGGCCGCAACTGGTCGGCTGGCTGAGCGAACAGACGCCAGACGCCACCGTCATGCGTTTCTTTCCGGTCTACATGGCGGCAATGGCGTTCAACATATTAGGAATGCTTCTGTTTTTCCTGCTCGACATCCCCAAGCCTTCATCCACAGCCCAGGCGACATCGGCCGGACGCAGCCGCCGGGAATTGCTGGCAAGTCCGCGCATCGCTGTTGCGGTCATCTGTGCGGCGGTCTCTTACGCATTGATGAACCTCGTTATGACCTCAACACCCCTGGCGGTCGTCGGATGCGGCTTCGGCGTGGTCGATGCGTCGAACGTGGTTACGGCCCACGTGCTCGCCATGTTTGCACCGTCCTTCTTTACGGGTCACCTGATCGCACGGTTCGGGGCCGAACGGATCATGGGGCTGGGCCTGTTCATTCTCGCCCTGGCCGGGGCGGTCGCGCTGAACGGTGTGGAACTGACGAACTTCTTCGGCGCTCTCATCCTTCTAGGCCTTGGCTGGAACTTCGGTTTCATCGGTGCCACCACAATGCTTGCAAGCGCCCACACGCCGCAAGAACGCGGCCGGATGCAGGGCCTGAACGATGCCATTGTCTTTGGTTGCGTGACGTTGGCCTCGCTGGCGTCAGGCGGCTTGATGAACTGTTCAGGCGGCGATCCGGTCGAAGGCTGGGCAGCCGTCAACATGGCAATGGTGCCGTTCCTCGTGTTGGCGGGTGGGGCACTTATCTGGTTGATTATGAGACCGAAACCCGTGGATGTTCCCGGCGAATAGACGGCTACGGCCCTAACCAAGATGGTCCCAAATCGGCGCGAGAGGCGCTTCCGCCAGTCCAGAATATCCGGAGCCGTGGGCTTAACCCATCCCCGTCAGGCGCGCCCAGATCAGCCGCCCCGGTGTCAGCGCTTCTGGCAATTTCCCCTTGGCGACCAGAACCGGATTTTTGAGCGCATGTCCTAGAACACGCCGCGCACCTATAGCGGGCCATAACGCCGGGTTTGCGCCAACCCTGCCCTGCCCCATCCGGTCAAGTGCACCTTGCGCAAGCGCGCGGATGCCCGCGGCCGTGCCATCAAGCAAAGGGATGCGCCCCGCCTGCTCAAGCGCGGGGATTGCCCGCAGGAAGGCAGCAACGCCCGCGCCATATGCGATGCCGCGCACCCTCGGCTCATCGTTATGACCAAGGATGCGTGCAGCCGTCCACATCAGATGTCCGGCTGTCTGGTCGATATAGGCATCGAAGTGAGCCTGATCCTCGAATGGATCGCGGTAGATGTCCCAGCGGCGAATGGCGACGCTCTCATCCAGCCGCCGCGCATCCTGCGGGGTAAGCAAATGAGCCAGGGGCGATGTCACCTCATGGCGGCGGACTGCACCCCCCCCGCTCGCTATTTCTTCAAGCGCATCGCGCCACCACTGCAGCCGCATCTCGGCGATCATCGCCTCTTGGGTGACCCAGGGCGCACGCGCGACCTCGATATTGAACGCATAGAGTGGGAAAAGAGCCTTCCGAGCGGTAAGCGGCGCCGCCATGGCTGTGCGGAATCTGTCAGGATCACCCTTTTCGACAGTTCGAGCGCAAGCGATCGTATTGGGATCAAGGCTCACAGGCGGACCAGAACACCCAGATACGCGATATCATCTGTTGCCGCCCGCCACGCGTCGATTTCCGCCTCCGCAGCCTGGCAGACCTCTTCGACGGCGGCCGAGACGCCGTTGGTTCTTAGCGATGCAATGCGTTCTTCAATCGGGCCGTAGTAAGCTTCCCAGGCCTCGCCCCTTATCAGACGGGTCGCAATGGTCTGGTATCCAGCGTCCTTGACCAGGTTGCGAATGGTTTTTGCATCTGTGATGGACGGGTAGTCATCCCAGAATGTCTTGGCTGCGGGCCCAGCCCATTCCGGCAGATAGGGTTCGGAAAAAGCGATGTAGCCGCCCTTGTTCAGAACCGGCGCCCAGATCCGCAACGCCTCTTGAATACCCAGAAAGTATACAGCACCCGCGCACCAGATCATGTCATAAGGACCGGACACCTGCGCCATGTCGCCCTGCCAGACCCGAACCCGGTCGCCAAATTCTGCGGTTCGGGCAGCGGCGGCCTCGACGAAATGCGATTGCTTGTCGACCGCATCGATCCGCGCATCCGGCAAGACACGGGCAAGGGTCTCAGTATCGGCACCCGGACCGCAGGCCGCGTCAAGAACTGTTTTGGGCAGCGTGTCGATCCGCGAAAGCGCCCACATTACGTCATCCGGCAGACCCGGCCCCTCCCGCGGAAGATCGCGATGCAGGGTAAAAAAGGCCGTTCGGTTCATTCTGCCACTCTTGCCGTCGCCGCGCCGTCGCGCACCAGTTTCCACCGGATCGCATCAAGCAGCGCCTCAAAGCTGGCGTCAACGATGTTTGCGCTGACCCCGACGGTGGACCATCGGCGGCCCTGCCCGTCTTCGCTGTCGATGATGACGCGCGTCACGGCCTCTGTGCCACCTTGTGTGATCCGTACTTTGAAGTCGGTCAGGCGGATGTCGGCAACGTGGGATTGATAGCGGCCCAGATCCTTCGCCAGCGCCTTGGCTAGCGCATTAACCGGGCCACGGTCGTTGCCGGTCTCGTCCATACTCTCGCTTACGCTCAGCATCTTTTGTCCGTCGACCTTGACCACGACAACCGCCTCGGACAGTGACACCATCTCGTTGCGCTTGTTCTTGCGCCGCTCGACCGTCACCCGGTAGCGTTTGACCTCGAAGAATTCGGGCAGCAGCCTCAGCTCGTCCCGCGCCAGCAGCTCGAAAGACGCCTGAGCGGTGTCATAGCTATAACCCTCGGCCTCGCGCACCTTGACCCGTTCGAGGATGCGCGGCAGCGCCGGATCGTCTTTGGCGACATCAAGACCAGCCTCGGCCATCCGCCGACGCAGGTTTGACTGGCCCGCCTGGTTCGACATCGGGATGATCCGGCTGTTGCCGACGGCGCCCGGTTCAATGTGTTCATAGGTACTGGGGTCTTTTAGGATCGCGCTCGCATGCAGCCCGGCCTTGTGGGCGAATGCAGATGAACCAACGAACGGCGCCTGTTTGGTCGGCACCCGGTTCAGGATATCATCGAGCATCCGGGATGTCCGGGTCAGGTTTTCGAGCGCCTCGTCACTCACACCGATCTCAAACCGCGAGGCATAGGGTTCTTTGAGCTTCAGGATCGGGATCAGCGACGTCAGGTTCGCATTCCCGCAGCGTTCGCCCAGCCCGTTTAGTGTGCCCTGGATCTGCCGGGCACCCGCATCGACGCCAGCAAGTGAGTTGGCCACAGCGTTTCCCGTATCGTTGTGGGTGTGAATGCCAAGATGATCGCCGGGGATGCCGGATGCGATGACCGCCTGGGTGATCTTGTAAACCTCATGCGGCAGCGCCCCACCATTCGTATCGCAGAGTGCAATCCACCGCGCCCCTGCATCATAGGCGGCATGGATCGTCTCCAGCGCATAGCCCGGGTTGGATTTGTAACCGTCGAAGAAGTGTTCCGCGTCGAAAATGGCGGTCGTGCCCCTGCGGCGCAGATATTCGATCGATTTGGCGATGTTCGAGGTGTTCTCCGCCAGATCAATCCCCAGCGCCGTGGTCACGTGAAAATCGTGGGTCTTGCCGACCAGGCAGATCGCCTGCGTGCCTGCATTGAGAACGGCGGCAAGCACGTCGTCATTTTCGGCGCTCATCCCGGCCCGCTTTGTCATGCCGAAGGCGGTCATCGTGGCCCGCGTCTTGGGTGCGGCATCGAAAAAGGCGCTGTCGGTCGGGTTCGCCCCGGGCCAGCCGCCTTCGATGTAGTCGACGCCAAGCGCATCGAGAGCCTTTGCGATCTGCGCCTTCTCCGCAGTCGAGAACTGAACGCCCTGGGTCTGCTGCCCGTCACGGAGAGTGGTGTCGAACAGGGAGAGACATTCGCGGGTCATGACGCGGCCTCTCGGTCCCTGTTTATCTTCGATAGCTTGTCCGGATCAAAGGACTGGGTCGGGATCAATTCCACTGTTTCTTTTGTCATACGAACTTCTAGACCTGCCTGTTGTGCAAGCGTCTTAAGTCGGTCCACTTCGGCAAAGTCCTTTGTTTGCATCGCCGCTTTGCGTGCCTCAAGGATCCACCGAGACACATCGACGATCCTCGAATGGTCCGCACCGCTCGCACTGCTTTCTGCCGCCCACCCATCCAGTTGGTCCGTCAGCAAGCCCAATAGCTGCGCCGAAGCCTTGAGCGTGGAAACATCTCCGGCCAGCGACAGCTGGTGTAGTTCCTGAATGGCGGCATGAGTGTTCAGATCATCCGCGAGCGCTGCACCGACGCCCGGGTGCACCGCGCCGAGGGGAACGTCGCTCACTTGTTGCCGCCATTTCGCAAGAACTTTCTCGGCCTCCTCTCGCTTCTTCTCCGTCCAGTCCATCGGCTTACGATAATGCGTCGACAGCATCACAAAACGAATGACCTCACCCGGCACGCCCTGATCCAGCAAGTCCCGCACCGTAAAGAAATTGCCCAGCGACTTGGACATCTTCTTGCCCTCGACCTGCAGCATCTCGTTGTGCATCCAGATCCGGGCAAAGCCGTGGCCAGCGCATTTCGATTGGGCAATCTCGTTTTCATGATGGGGAAACATCAGGTCGTTGCCACCACCGTGGATGTCAAAGCTCACGCCCAAAAGGGCGTGCGCCATGGCTGAGCACTCGATGTGCCAGCCAGGGCGGCCCCTTCCCCACGGGCTCGGCCATCCCGGCAGATCGTCGTCCGATGGCTTCCACAGGACGAAATCCATCGGGTCCTCTTTGAATGGCGCCACCTCGACCCGCGCGCCAGCGATCATGTCATCCACAGACCGGCCGGACAGCTTGCCATAACCCTCGTATTTCCGGACACGGAACAGGACATGGCCGTCCTTTTCATATGCGAAGCCATCCGCGATTAGCGTTTCAATCATCGCGATCATCTGGGCGATGTATTCAGTTGCCCGCGGTTCGTACGAAGGACGCAAGGCCCCGAGCGCATCCATATCCTCATGATACCAGCGGATCGTTTCATCCGCCCGGTCGTGGATCAGCTCTTCCAACGTGCCCGGCGCACCTGCCGCTTTGCGCTTTTGCGCCGTTTCGTTGATGCGATCGTCGACATCGGTGAAATTACGGACATAGGTCACATGCTCTTCGCCATATTCGTGGCGTAGCAGCCGGTAGAGCACGTCAAAGACCAGGACGGGCCTGGCGTTCCCCAGATGAGCGCGGTCATAGACAGTGGGGCCACAGACATACATCCGCACATTTTTTGGGTCGAGCGGTGTCAGCAGCTCTTTCTGCCGTGTGGCCGTATTGTAAAGGCGTATATCCATGGCGTCCTCACGCGGGGTTGGCGCGGGCCTAGCAAGTCTTGTTGTCGAGGAAAAGAGAAACCAGCCCGCTGAGATGTCAGCAGGCGATGCAGCAAATGATGATGCAGATCCGGTTCATGGAGCGTTGTTAAAACGCGTTGCCTACCGCAGTCAAGCGTGGCGCAGGGGGCGCTGCCCCCGCGTCTGCGGCGCTCCCCCGGAGTATTCTTGGAACAATGAAGGTGTCAGGAATAGCTTACGACTTCCCATTTGATGTCATCCCCGTCGTGGAAATAGAACCGCCGACCGGGTTCGTAATCGGCGTGGTTGATCGGCGTGAAACCGGCCTCGGTCACGCGACGCTCGGTGGCATCGATATCATCGACAACCACGCCAACGTGGTTGAGGCCGCCATTCTGGATGTAACTCGAATGGGCGGGTTCCGTCGTTTTGGGCGGCGTGTAGATCGCGAGGTACTGATCATCGTTGCCAATATGGATCGAATGGCCGCCGCTTATGGCATCGCCTTGCCAGCGAATATGCCAGCCAAAAACATCGCTCAGCATCCGGGCCGTTGCTTGGTTGTCTGACACGGTGATGTTGACGTGCTCAAGTATGCCGTTTGCCATCTCACTCTCCTTTGATCTAGAACGGTTTTCAGTGTAATTACTTAAGTTAAGTTTAGGTCAAGCGGAAAGAGTGAATGAAAACCAACACCTTGCGGCGGCGCGGCCTCACGATTGGCGATCTGGCGGCCCGAACGGGCCTAAGTGTTTCGGCAATCCGCCATTACGAGGCCCAAGGCCTTGTTCGCCCGTGGCGGACAGAGGGCGGACAGCGCCGCTTTGACCGCAGTGACATCCGCATCCTCTCTTTCGTCATGATCAGTCAGGAGTTGGGCTTTTCGCTTGCCGAGATCGGCGAGCACCTGCGTCGCCTGCCTGCAGGCCGGGCACCGACCCAGGCCGATTGGGCCCGAATCTCCACCCGGTTTCGAGCGGATCTGGACGCCCGGATCGCAGCGCTGAGCCTTTTGCGCGAAAAGCTGGACGGCTGTATCGGTTGTGGCTGCCTGTCGCTCAAAACCTGCGCACTCTGGAACCCGCGGGATCGCGCCAAGCGCTACGGCACCGGTCCCAGATATTTGCGCGGCGATCCGTCGGATGTAGAATGAGAAAGCAAGCCGATGGTGGAGCCCATGACCCGCGATGACATCAACGATATCTGCAAAACCCTGCCCGGTGCCGAATGGTCCGACCCCTGGGGCGGTGGCCATGACGCTTGGAAGATCGGAGGTAAGATGTTTGCCTGCATCGGCATGGCCAACGACGGCGTATCGGTTAAGACCCCCGATATCGAGACAGCCACGATGCTGATAGAAGCGGGAGCGGCAGAAAAAGCACCCTACTTTCATCGCTCATGGGTGCGGGTCAAATGGGACAACGCGGACCCGGATGCGATGCGCCACAGGCTGATCACGTCGTATGACATCGTCCGCGCCAGCCTGACCAAAAAGGCACAAGCCGCGCTGCCCGAACGGGACTGACCCGTTCGGCGGAGCATGGAAAGTTCTGGCCTTTCGATCCCAAGCGGCGGATAACTCGCAAAAACCAGACGGATCAGGCACCCCGATACAATGCATATCGTGCTGCACGCAGGCGCGCATTTCACCGAAGAAGAGCGGTTGCTCAAATGCCTCCTGCGCAATCGGGATGACTTTGCCCGCCGGGGTGTTGCCGTTCCCGGGCCCGGAAAATACCGCCAGCTTCTGCGCGACATGCTGGTCGAAATGCAGGAGAACCCTGAGTCTCCGAATGCTCGCCGTATCGTGATGGAGGCGATACTGGACGACGACACCGCCGGTCGTGTCCTGCTGAGCCATCCTCATCTGCTGGGCATACCGCGCGCCATCGTCCGAGACGGCAAACTCTATCCCGCCGCGGCTGATCGCCTGATGTGGTTCAAGCGGCTTTTTCCGAACGATACGGTAGAGCTGTTCATCGCGCTGCGCGACCCGGCCACGTTCTTGCCTGCAGCCAATCAAACCGTGCCTCAGCTCGAAATGGACGATCTGCTGAAATCGTCCGACCCCCGCGATCTGAGATGGTCACAGATGCTGGCCCAGCTGCGCGAAACAGTTCCAGACGTGGCGATCACGACGTGGTGCAACGAAGATGCCCCGCTGCTCTGGGGACAGATCGTCCGGCGGATGGTCGGACTGCCGGAGGGTCACAAGATCCTCGGAGCGTTCGATCTGATGGCTGACATCATGAGCGCCGAGGGGATGCAGGACTTCCGGGCATACCTGCGGCAGAATCACAAGATGAACGAAGCCCAGAAGACCCGGGTCATGATGGCGTTTCTCAACAAGTACGCCATTCAGGACGCGATCGAGGAAGAAATCGACGTGCCGGGATGGACGGAGGATTATGTGGCTGAGATTACGGCGATGTACGATGCCGACGCTTCGGTGATCGAGACGATTTCGGGCGTTACGTTCCTGCAGCCCTGAGGCGCGCTCACATCCCGAGCGCTTCCTTGTACATCTCAAGCACGGCCTCTTCCTCGGCGATGTCGTCCTTGTCGCGTTTGCGCAGTGCGATCACCTTGCGCATCACCCGGGTGTCATAGCCGCGGGCCTTTGCTTCGGCCATCACCTCTTTCTGCTGATCTGCAAGATCCTTTTTCTCCATCTCGAGCCGTTCGAAACGCTCAATGAACTGACGCAGCTCGTCGGCGGTGACGCGGTAGCTGTCTGGTTTCTGCTCTTCGATGATCGACGCGTCGGACATGGGCCGGATCTCCTGCTTGCCGGTTGGAGCGGTCGGGATACCCCCAACCGCCCCTGCCTCGCAAGAGCGGAAAGCAAAAGGCGCTGCCTGCTTGCCACTTCTTGCGGCTTCGATTAGCTGAGCGGCCATGGAAGGTACAGAAAACACCGTCTTTGATACGGTCATCTGGGGCGGCGCGGGCCTGTCGATTATTGGACTCGTAGGTCTCGTCTTGTGCATCATCGTCGTATGGCGGGCACGCCGCGCCGCGTTGCCCGATGACGAGATGCGGGCGGTGCTGAAGCGGGTTATGCCGCTCAACATGGGGGCCTTGTTGCTGTCTGTTCTCGGCCTCATGTTGGTGGTTGTCGGCATTTTTCTGGGTTGAGGGAGGAAACCATGATGGATTGGCTATGGGGCCTGATCGGCGGGCTCATGATTGGCAGTGCCGCGGCATTGTTCTTGCTGGCTAATGGCCGCGTCATGGGGGCAAGCGGCCTGCTGGGTGGTCTGATCGACCGCTCCGCCCGCGGCGATGAAACCGAGCGGCTGGTTTTTCTTGCCGGTCTGATCGGGGTTCCGGCCGTGATTATCATCGCAGGGGCGGCCATGGACACCCAAGCCACCACCAATCCCTTGCTTCTGATCGCCGGAGGTTTGGCCGTAGGCGTCGGTACCCGGATAGCGAATGGCTGTACATCGGGGCATGGGGTCTGCGGGATATCGCGGCTCAGCCCGCGCGGGATCGTCGCAACGCTTTGCTATATCGGGGCCGGGGCCGTCACGGTCGCGATCATGAACATGATCGGAGGAGCGGCGTGATGCGATTACTGGCGGCATTTCTAGCAGGTGGTCTCTTCGGAGCCGGTCTGATGCTTTCCGGCATGACTGACACGAACAAGGTACGCGGTTTTCTGGACTTTCTGGGCGCGTGGGATCCGACGCTCGCCTTCGTGATGGGCGGCGCGCTCATTCCCATGGCGATTGCGTGGCGGATGACACCAGGGCGGGCGCCGCTCTTTGGCGGCAGCTTTCCCGCGCAGGTAACGGCGGTCCTGGATCGCCGACTTGTCATCGGATCGATGGTCTTCGGTCTCGGATGGGGTCTCGTGGGCCTATGCCCCGGCCCCTCGCTGGCCTCGCTAAGCTATGGGGGTTGGCCGGGTCTCGTGTTTTTCGGGGCGATGGCTCTCGGGATGATCGGCGCGCCCCGGGTGGGCAGAGTACTTAATGGCCAGCAGGCACAGGCGTAAGGGGCCCAACATGGATTTGCGTCAGGTAACCGACACCTACTTTGTCTCGCCACAAATCGGCCCAGAGGACATGGACGCGGTCGCGGCGGCCGGGATCACGATGATCCTTAGCAACCGACCCGATGCCGAGATCCCGCCCAGCCATCACGCGAGCACGATCGAAGCGGCGGCAAAGGAAGCGGGTATCGCCTTTGTTCATCTTCCGCTGACCCATCAGACGATGACACCCGACAACATCGCAAAGCAGGCCGAGATCATTGACGGTGCGGGTGGACCGGTCCTTGCCTACTGCGCATCCGGCACACGATCGACCGTGGCGTGGGCCCTTGGTCAGGCGGGGAACATGCCAGTGGATGACATCCTGACGGCGGCCCGTGTGGCGGGTTACGACCTTAGCAATCTGCGTCCGACGCTCGAAGCGGCCGCTGTGGCCAAGGGCTCCTGACCTTACCCCACCTTTAGGTCAGGCAGTTGCGTCAGGTCCGGCAGATCGTCGAGGTCCGGTAACGCATCGATATCGGGCAGGTCAGACAATTCCGGCAAGCTGCTGTCGTCCAACGGACCATCCGGAAGGTCCATCAGTTCCGGCAATTCGGGCAGGTTTGCAGCAGCCCCTTCGTCATCTGTCAGTGTGCCAGAAACGTCCGAAAGCTGAGCAAGATCAATCTGGGACAACTCTTCCATTTTCGGGCCATTGCCCGAACCGTCCTGATCATCACCCGACAAAAACGGTTTCATCTGTTTTGCCGGACCGGCAAGCGCCTTTGGGCGGACGGCACGCACACCGTCTAGCTGCCCCACCGTCGCGCGGCCGAGGGCCCGGCCGTCCAGCGACAGCAGATCGACCTCGGGGAATTTGTGCGGAGGCAATGTAAGGATCTGACCGACACACAGCGACTGTATGTCCCGAAGCGGCAGGCTGAAACGCACCATCGATGTTTGAAGTGCGGCAGGCAGGTCCATCACGATGTCGGCCATACCAAGCGTCTCGGCGGCTTGCTGCGCATCTTCGCCTGAGGCATCCGGCGGGGTTGCAGCAGTCGTGTTGCGGCGCGGCAGGATCAGTTTCAGATCGCCCTGCCGCGTACCCTTGGCCAGGTCGAGGGTCATGCGGATCGCCACGTAATCCTGCTCTTCAAGCGCAAGCCGGGCCGTTCTCGCATCGTCGGCCATCGCGCCAAAACTGACGCCGGTGAACAATGCCTTGTCGCTGGCCTGTTCCAGCATTGGAATGGCCCGCTCGAACAGCGCATCCAGCAGCGGTGCAGTCATCGCCGCATCCGTTCGGGTCATCCGGCGCGCCTCACCCCGATCCGGCGTCACATTCCCGGTCGTTTGCTGCTGGATCAGGCCACCGACCAGGGGACTGTCGAAAATAGCAAGACCCACAGCCCCGCCCGGGCCTTCGAGAAGGCTGAGCAACATGTCGTCGTCGAGATATTCATCACAGCGATCAATCGTGCGGTCTTCGACTACGATGCTGATGACGGCCAAAGGCAGATCAAGGAGATCATCCCCAACCTTTGCCAGCGTCAACCGCGTGGCCTTTGCGAGCGTCATTGCGCGCGCTTGATGATCTTCCGTTCCGGCCGCGACCTTGCGCGCTAGGACGGAATTTGACGGTGCTTTGCCCATACCCTCGCCCGGTTCTCGGGTGATTTCAGATTTCCGATTAGCAAGCCAACGGTTACCAGAGCCTTTAGGCCCCCCGGCACACCACAGATTCTACTGCGCGGCCATCGCTTCTGCCGGTGGCAGATGCACCACGAAACAGTTGCCGTCCGACACAGGATGATAGCTGATGTCGCCGCCGAGCCGGCTCATAATTTCGCGGCAAATCGACAGGCCCAGCCCTGCGCCCGATCCATCTTTGTCGTTGATTCTGCTGAACTTTTCAAAGATCACGGTGCGGGCCGATTGCGGGATCGGCGTACCGTTATCCGTGAAGGCGACGGCCAAGTTGGGGCCTTCGTCCACAACCTGGATCACCAGTTTCGGCGCTGCAGCATCACAATATTTCTGCGCATTTGTAATGAGATTGATGAAAACCTGCCCAAGCCGGTCCAGATCGGTGGTGATCTGCACCACTTCGTCGAGCCTGCGGCGCTGGATGTCGAGGCCCTTCTTGCCCCCGGCCTCGGTTGTGACGATGGCTTTGTCCAACAGCTCGGACAGATTGCCCTGCTCGATATTCAGACTGACCTGCCCGTTCTCCAACACGCTCAGATCAAGCAAGTCGTCAAGCAACCGGGTCAGTCGGATGGCCTCGCCGTGAATGATCGAGGCATAACGCGTCTTTTCCGCTGCAGTCAGACCGTCAGTGTCTCTCAAAATCTCGGAGAACGAGCGGATCGAAGTCATCGGCGTCCTGAGCTCGTGACTGATCTGCCCGAGAAAGGCGTCTTTTTGCACCGAAAGCGCAGTCAGCTTTTCGTTGGCTTCGCGCAACTGCCGCGCGGTGCGGGCCAGCTCGGCCGATTTGGCCTCCAGCCGGTTCGAGTATTCGAGGATCTGCGCCGATTCGTCCGCAACCGCCATCAGGTCTTCGACTGACACGTTCGACCCACCGGCAAGCTGGCCGATCATCGCGTGGGCCGTTGCCGCACCCACCGAGGCGGCAAGTTCACGTTCCAGCCGCAAGAGAAACCCAGGGGAAGGATCAGGCAGTTCCCCGTCCACCCCCTGCTCGCGCGCTTCAGCCCGAAAAAGCTGCAGCGCCTCATCCGCACCCAAAATGCGCTGCGTCATAATCATCAGGTCTTCGGACGTCGCTACTGAACTGTGCCAGGCCCGTGTCTCACCCGAGCGATCAAAGACATTGGCAAACTGCGCACCCTGCAGTCTTTCGAGCGGCGTGGGGAACGACATAAGCGACCCCACGACAAGCGCCGCAGTGTTGAGCGTTATCGACCAGACGAAAGCATGAACCGTCGGATCCATCCCCGCGGTTCCGAACAAGGCGTGGGGGCGCAACCACGAAAGCCCCCAAAGGCCGCGATCAAAAACCGACGCCGACAGCAAAACATCAGGCCCGAAACTTGGTAGCAGCAGACAGAAAACCCAGACCGAGAAACCGCACAACAAGCCCGCCAGCGCCCCGACCCGTGTGGCCCCGCGCCAAAACATACCGCCCAGCATCGCGGGCAGAAACTGAGCGACACCGACGAACGAAATCAGCCCGATGGCGGCCAGCGCGGCCCCACCTCCAGAAAAGCGGTAATAGAAGAACCCAAGGCCGATGATCCCGAGTATCGAAGCACGGCGCGCCAGGATCACCACACTGCGGACATCACCAGACACGGTCGCGCCTTCGCCCTGTGTGGACAGCCAGATCGGCATCACCACGTGGTTCGACACAATGGTCGCGAGGGCCAGGGT
>JBCBKL010000030.1:0-34958 GCA_038521825.1 Pseudomonadota bacterium
GAGCACGATATCGGTCGCGCCTGTATCGACCATGAAGTCGATGGGTTGATCGTTCACATTAAGCGTCAGGTAATAGTGGCCGTCGGGGTATTGCGGCACCTCGATCGCACCGGTCTCGCCGATCCGGGCGACGCTGGGGTTCAGCCCGCGTTCGATATCCTCCCACAGAGCGAATGCGGCGATGGCGCCAAGAAAGATCAGGATCCAGATCGCGGCCTGTTGCAGCGTCTTGTTCCAACCCAGCCGGTTGGAGGCAAGGAATGTCCCCGTCAGGGCCACGGCCCAAAGACCGAGAAAGATGAACGATGCAACTTGATCGCCAGACATGGAACCTCCGTTTGATCGGGATATAGGCGACGTGGCGCGCCGTGTCAGCGTTACGTGAGCCCGTCGTGCCGGAGTTTGAGTATTTTCCGAAGAGTGAAGGATCAGGCGTTTTTTTCGGCTACTTCAAGCGCTTCTTGGGCCTGAAGCCACAGGACTTCGGCGCGGGCTATCGCCTCTTCGACTTCGGCAAACTTCTTTTGCCAGGTTTCGAGGTCGTTGATGCGGCTGTCATCGTAGAGTTCGGGGGCCGCCAGTTTCTCGCTCAGTTTGTCGTGCATCTCGTTGAGCTTTTGCAGCCGTGCCTCGGATTTCCTTACCTCGGATCGCAGGGCCAGCATGGTGTCGCGGCTTGGCTTTTTGAGTTTGGCACTTGGTTCGGACCGGGCGGCTTTGTTGTCACCAAGCAGATGGCGGCGATAGGTTTCGAGGTCGTCGTCGAAGGGTTCCACACGACCGTTCGACACGAGCCACAGCCGGTCTGCAACCAGTTCCAGCAGGTGCATATCATGACTAACAAGGATGACTGCGCCGGAATAGTCTGTCAGCGCCTCGACCAAAGCCTCTCGGCTTTCGATGTCGAGATGGTTGGTCGGCTCGTCGAGGATCAGCAGGTGCGGAGCATCGAGCGTCGCCAGCAGCAGCGAGAGCCGGGCCTTTTGCCCGCCCGAGAGCCGGCCGACGGCGGTATCCACTTGATCCGCATTGAGACCGAAGCCCGCCAGCCGCGCCCTGAGCTTGCCTGGTGTTTCCCCGGGCCTTTCGCGGCGCAAATGTTCGAGCGGTGTTTCGTCGACATGCAACTCATCCACCTGATGCTGCGCAAAGTACCCGATCCGCAGCTTAGAGGCTTTGGTCATCCGCCCCTTGATCAGCGGCAGGCGGTCAGACAGCAATTTCGATAGCGTGGACTTGCCTTGTCCGTTCTTCCCCAGCAACGCGATGCGGTCATCCTGATCGATCCTGAGCGACATGCGGTCCAGCACTGTGGTTTCACCATACCCGGTCGCGGCGCCATCCATCTGGATGATCGGCGGCGACAGCTCTTCCGGTGTCGGAAAGCCAAAGCTGCGGAGCGCGGCCTCTTGCGGCGAGGCTATCGGTTCCATCCTGGCAAGCGCTTTGAGCCGCGATTGAGCCTGCCGCGCTTTATCAGCCTTGTAGCGGAACCGGTCGACATAAGATTGCAGATGCGCCCGCCGCGCCTCTTGCTTTTTCGCCATCGCCTCGGCCAGTGCGAGTTTTTCCGACCGTTGGCGTGCGAACTGGTCGTAGGGACCCTGATAAAAGGTCAGCTTACGGTCTTCGAGATGCAGGATGCTGTGGACAGCGCGGTTCAACAGCCCGCGGTCATGGCTGATGACGATGACGGTGTGTGGATACTTGGCGAGGTAGGCCTCAAGCCATAGCGCCCCTTCGAGATCGAGGTAGTTTGTCGGTTCATCAAGCAGCAAAAGATCCGGCTTGGCAAAGAGGATAGCGGCAAGTGCCACACGCATCCGCCAACCGCCCGAGAAATCGGAGCAAGGGCGGGCCTGATCGACGGTGTCAAATCCCAGGCCCTTGAGGATCGTCGCCGCGCGCGCCTCGGCTGACCATGCATCGATATCGGCCAGCCGCATCTGGATCTCGGCGATCCGAGCTGGATCGTCCGATTGTTCGGCCAACAAGGCGGCCCGTTCGGTATCGGCGGCGAGCACGGTGTCGAGGAGGCTGACATCGCTTGACGGTGCTTCCTGAGCCACCCCGCCGATCCGCGCGCCTTTTGGCAGCGATATGTCACCCGACTCCAAGGCCAGTTCGCCGCGGATCAATCGAAACAGCGTGGTTTTTCCGGTACCGTTGCGCCCGACCAATCCTACCTTGTGGCCTGCCGGGATTGTGGCGCTGGCCCCTTCGAAAAGCGGACGGCCCGCGACAGCATAGGAGATGTCCGAGATACGCAACATGGCGCGACGACTGAAGCAGTCGCCGGGCCAAGTCAATGCACCAGCGCGCTATTGCAACGTGCTCGCAAAATCCGGCGCGTCAAACGCGGCATACCCAACCATCGGGCTGTCGCCATCGTCGGCAAATGCAAAGACGTGGACTGTGTCGTTGAGGAAAGCCGCGCGGCAGAACGCATCCTGCTGTGGCAGACCTGTCGGACAGCTTTCAAGATCGAGATGCGCAACGGACGCTTCGAATATGTCATAAGTCAGCGGCATTGGCGGGGTTTCTCCGTGGGCGGTTGTTGCCATGAAGACCGCAAGGGCAGGGCACAGAGTGCGAAACATCGGGAAGATCCTTTTCTGAGTGATTCACTCAGGTATAATTCCTACATATGCGGCAGATCGCAAGCTGAGACCTTGGACGGTGCAATAATCCGCTTTCCCACTGCGAGATCTCATGCTAGGCGGCGCGCGAATTCAATGCTGGCGCAGTCGCGCGAGAAAACGGAGTGGGAGATATCCATGGCCCTCGAACGGACCTTTTCAATTATCAAACCAGACGCCACGCGCCGGAACCTGACAGGCAAGATCAATGCCAAGTTCGAAGAGGCGGGTCTGCGCATCATAGCTCAGAAGCGGATCCACCTGACAAAGGCGCAGGCGGGCGAGTTCTACAAGGTCCATGCAGAGCGTCCTTTCTACGACGAATTGTGCGAGTTCATGGCGTCAGCCCCCATCGTCGCTCAGGTGCTGGAAGGCGAAAGCGCCATCACCAAGAACCGTGAAGTCATGGGTGCCACCAATCCGGCCGATGCGGCCCCCGGCACAATCCGGGCCGAATTCGCTGAAAGCGTTGGTGAAAATTCGGTCCACGGCTCGGACGCGCCGGAAACAGCGGCGGTCGAAATCGCGTATTTCTTCTCGGGTCTGGAACTCGTCGGCTAAAGCCACGACCGAGACGGTTTTCAAGGGGCCGGGACGTTTGTTCCCGGCCTTTTCGTTTGTGCGCCCGATTGTGCTATACTGTGATCACGGGATCGTGAAGGATGTTGGCTTTGACCTTCCCGTGCTGGAACACAGTCCAAACCCCAAAACGATATGGCGAGATGAGGATGGGTATGACAGGCAAAGCGGCGCTGGCTTTGGCGCTTTTGGCGATGAGTTTCTTGGGCACAGAGGCAATTGCGCATTCCAAGCTCTCGCGGTCGGATCCCGGTAACGGATCGGTTGTGAGCGCGGTGCCGGCAACGCTAACGCTTTCATTTGTCGAAGACATCCGGCTGACCCGGGTCAGCATGACACCCGGCGAAGGGGATGCCGTCGATCTGGACCTCAGCAATGTCGCCACCTTTGGGCGGGAGTTCGATTTTGACCTGCCGCTCGACATGACAGCCGGGCAACATCAGGTCGACTGGCGCGGCATTGGTGTCGATGGTCATCTGATGCAGGGCTCGTTCGGGTTTACCGTCGAGCAATAGATGGTGCTAGACGGTTTTGCTCTTACAGGCGTCGCGCTGAAAGTGATGCTCTACATCACCAGCCTCGCGGCATCGGGTCTGCTGCTCTTTCGGCTCATCTTTGCGCGGGATGAGGCTGAACTTGCCGCTTGGTTGCGGCGCCGGCTGTTGCTTCTGGCAAGTTTGGGTCTGGGCGTGGCGGCGGCCCGGTTTCTTGTGGCGGGGGCTCGATTGACCGGTGAACTGTCCGGTATGACGGACACAGTGATGCTGGGGATCCTTTGGTCCGGGCCAGTTGGAACCGCCTTGATCCTGCAGCTTGCCGGGTTCGCTCTGATCGCGGCGGGGGCGATTGATTGGTCATGGTCAAAGTGGATCGGGCTGGTGGGCGTTGCGTTGTTGATAACGTCCTTTGGACAGGTTGGGCACGTTCTGCAACTCGATGCGGATTGGGGGCTGTTGCTCCTGCTCGTGCATCTCGTCGGGCTGGCCTTCTGGATCGGATCTCTGGCGCCGCTCTATCGCGCGACGCGGCGACAGGATCTGGCCGCAGCGGCCACTCTGGCCCATGGGTTCGGACAGGTGGCTATCGTGATCGTGCCCGTTCTTTTGGTTGCAGGGGCAGTTTGCGCGGCGCTGCTTTTGCGCGATCTCGGGGCCTTGTTTGGTACGACCTATGGGCAGGTTCTGCTGATCAAGATCGTCTTGGTCGGCGCGATCCTCACCCTGGCTGCGCTGAACAAGTACCGGTTTGTCCCAGCGATGCAGGCTGGAGATACGCTGGCTGCGGTGCACCTGCAGCGATCCATCTTGATCGAGGCGGCCTTTATCGGACTGGTCCTGATCGCAACCTCGATACTCACAAGCGTTCTTTCCTTACCGGAGTGAATTGATGACCACGCTTACACGACGAACGTTTCTGCACGCGATGTCAGCGGTCTGCGCGGCCGGCCCGGCCTTTGCCAAGTCACCGTTGGCTGTTCTGAAGGCGGCTGTCGCCGAGCAGCAGGTCTTGCCGACCGAATATCCGGCAACGCCGCTCTGGACCTTCAACGGAACCTTTCCAGGAGAGGCGCTGCGCATCAAACAGGGCGATCGCGTAATCCGGAAACTCGAGAACACGTTGCCGCAATCCACGGCTGTCCACTGGCATGGCATCCGCATTGACAATGCGATGGACGGTGTTCCGGGTCTCACACAGGCGGCTGTTGAGCCGGGCGGGGCGTTCGACTACGATTTCGCCGTGCCGGACGCAGGCACCTATTGGTACCATTCGCACAATCGCTCTACCGAACAGATTGCGCGCGGCCTTTATGGTTCCTTGATCGTGGAAGAGGCCGAAGGTCCGGACGTCGATCGGGATATTGTCCTGCTGCTCGATGACATGCGCCTGACCCAGACCGGTGAGATTTCGGAAGACTTTGACAGCATGCACGACAAATCCCACGCGGGGCGGCTCGGGAACATCGTTTTGACCAATGGCCGGATGGATTTGTCCTATGACGTCCAGCGCAACCAACGTCTGCGCCTGCGTCTTATCAACGCGTCGAACGCGCGGATCTTTCAGCTGGGTTTGCAGGGCCTCAACGCCTGGACGGTTGCGTTGGATGGGATGCCGCTCGATCAACCGCAGGCTGTCGAAGGTTCCTTTGTAATTGCCCCGGCACAGCGGGTTGACCTGATCGTCGATGTCGTTGCCGACGCGGGATCGGAGGCCTTCCTGATCCATTTCGAGCGGGATGGCGGGTTTGCTCAGGTAACCTTTGACGTAGGGGGGCAGGACGCGACCCAGACCCGCCCGGCGCCGTCGCCGTTGCCGCCCAACCCCGACCACGGCCGCACCGATCTCGCAGCGGCAACACCAATCCCGCTGGTGATGGAGGGTGGTGCTATGGGCGGCATGCGGGGTGCAATGATGGGTGGCCGCAGGATGGCGATGCGCGAGCTTGTCCAAGGCGGTCAGGCCTGGGCTCTTAACGGTGTTGCGGGCCTGCCGGAGGCACCTTTGGTCGATGTGTTTCAGTCCGAGGCCGTCCGGATCTCGATGCGCAACGACACGGCGTTTCCGCATGCCATGCATCTACACGGTCACCATTTTCGCGAGGTGCTGCCTGACGGCACACAGGGACCGCTGCGCGACACCATCCTGATTAACAGAAACGAAACGCGGGATATCGCGTTCGTCGCTCATAATCCGGGGGACTGGCTGGTCCATTGCCACATGCTCAGCCATCAGGCCGCCGGAATGAAAACATGGATGCGCGTGCAATGAAGCGAGCTTTGATATTGGGCATTTGCCTGGCCGCAGCGGCGGCGGGTTGGGTAATGGTCGGATCTATAGAACAGCCTGCCGTCTCGATGACGCGGCCAGAGATCGATCTCGTCGCGGGCGAGGTACTCTATGCCGAAAACTGTGCCGTCTGCCACGGCGCCAAGCTGGAGGGCCAGCCGAATTGGCAGGTTCCAGACGAAAACGGTGTGCTGCCCGCCCCACCCCACGATCCCACCGGGCATACTTGGCATCACTCGGACAAGGCCCTTTTTGCGTATACCAAACAGGGTGGAGCGGCGGCATTGGCGGCGTCGGGTGTCACCAACTTCAACAGTGGGATGCCGGGCTTCGGTGATGCGTTGAGTGATGACGAGATCTGGAACATCCTCGAATACATCAAGTCCACCTGGCCCGCTCGCGTGCGCCAGGTCCAGGCAGAGCGGTCCGCACTCGACCCGCTCTAGAAAGGCTCCCGGCCTTGCGGCTGGCGGGCGGCGGCGCTACCTCCGTCGCTAGCCAGACCGGAGCCACGAATGAACCGACCGATTGATTCTATTGCCGATGCCCTTTTGACCGCCGCTCGCAAAGCGGGCGCAGAGGCATCGGATGCGATTGTCGTGTCTGGTACGTCGCTGACGGTCGATGTGCGGGCTGGCGGGCTGGAACAGGCCGAACGGTCCGAAGGGGTTGATGTCGGATTGCGTGTCCTGATCGGGCAGCGGCAGGCCGTTGTATCCGCTTCGGACACGTCCGACCGGACGATCTTGGACATGGCGGAGCGGGCCGTAGCGATGGCCAAAGAGGCACCGGATGATCCGAATGCAGGCTTGGCCGACACCAGCCAGATTGCGACGGCTTGGGATGTGGACGCGCTTGAGCTTGCCGATCCGGCCGACGAACCCGCGCCCACCGTGTTGCAACAGGATGCAGAAACGGCCGAGGCCACAGCTCTGTCAGTTGCCGGGATCAAGCAGGTTGAGCAAGCCACTGCGGCCTACGGTGCGCGCGACGTCTATCTTGCCGCATCGAACGGTTTTGCCGGTGGGTACCGCCGCACGGATCGCGCCATCTCCTGCGTCGCGATCGCTGGCGAGGGCACCGGGATGGAGCGCGACTATAGCGGTGACAGCCGGATATTTCAGGCCGACCTACGTGGTGCCGAAGAGATCGGAACAGAGGCCGCCGAGCGGACGCTGGCACGCCTGAATGCAAAAAAGCCGCCGACCGGTACGTATCCGGTGCTGTTCGACGAACGGATCTCGTCCAGCCTGATCGGGCATCTGCTGGTTGCCATCAACGGGTCGAGCGTGGCCCGTGGTGCGTCGTGGCTGCGTGAGGCAATGGACACGCAGGTTCTGCCGAAAGGGCTTGACCTGATCGAGGATCCGCACCGCCCCAGAACATCTGGCTCACGCCCGTTTGATGCCGAGGGGCTAAAGACCCAAAAACGGGCGTTGGTCGAAGACGGCGTGCTTCAAGGATGGGTGCTGGACCTCGCGACTGGTCGCAAGCTTGGGCTGCCTTCGACTGCCAACGCGTCACGCGGCACATCCGCGCCCCCGTCGCCCAGCAGTTGGAACGTCGCGCTCACTCAGGGCGAGACGAGCCGTGATGATCTGATCCGCGACATGGGAACCGGCCTGATCGTCACGTCCATGATCGGGGCCACCATCAATCCCAACACTGGTGATTATTCGCGGGGCGCTGCGGGGCTTTGGGTCGAAAACGGCGAAATCGTCGGTGCCGTAAACGAATGCACGATCGCCGGAAACCTGCGCGAGATGCTGAAAGGCCTCGTTCCGGCCAATGATGCGCGGACCTATCTGTCGCGCGTGGTCCCCTCTGTCCTTGTGTCGGGACTGACCATTGCCGGCGCGTGATCTGCCCCTGATCCTTGACGCGGTGCGGGCGGCTGGCGAGGTCGCGCTGCGCTATACCGGTCCCTCGGCACGACGCTGGGACAAGCCCGGAAATGCTGGCCCCGTGACCGAGGCGGATCTGGCCGTCAACGACACGCTGCATTCGCAATTGCGGAGCGCGCGTGCGGACTATGGCTGGCTGTCGGAAGAGAGCGATGACGATCCTGACAGATTGAATCGGGACGCGGTCTTTATCATCGATCCGATTGACGGCACGCGCAGCTATGTCGAAGGCGGGCGCACCTGGGCCATTGCGGTCGCTGTTGCGGATCAGGGGTTGATCACGGCGGCGGCGGTCTATCTGCCCATGCGCGATATGCTCTTCGCCGCTGCATTGGGCGAGGGCGCATCTCTGAATGAAGAGCCTTTGAGGGTTTCCCAACAACAAAGTGTGACCGGGGCCCGTGTTCTGGCTGCGCGTCCGAACTTCGACGCCAGGCATTGGCATTCGGACGTTCCTGCGGTCGACCGTCACTACCGCCCGTCCTTGGCCTATCGCCTGGCGCTGGTGGGCACTGGCCGGTTCGACGCGATGGTGACGCTCCGCCCCAGCTGGGAATGGGATATTGCCGCCGGTTCGCTGATCGTCGCCGAGGCTGGCGGGCGTGTCACCGACCGAATGGGCGAGCCACTGCGCTTCAATCAGCATCGTCCGCAGCACGACGGCGTCGTCGCCGGCACCACACCAGTTCAAAGCGCGCTGATCGCGGCGCTTCGTCCGGGTACGGCCCGGGCGGGTTGACCCTCTGCCCGGAATAGGCGAATTTCCGCCCGACTTAACCCAACTTTGGCGCAAGGACTCCTCAATGGCTCAACGTCTGCACCTTGTTTTCGGGGGTGAACTGGTCGATCCCTCAACGACCGTCTTCAAAAATGTCGATGACTTGCATGTGGTTGGGATCTTTCCCGACTACGCGAGTGCTTACGACGCCTGGAAATCCGAAGCGCAGCGAACCGTGGACAATGCTCATATGCGGTACTTCATTGCGCATCTTCACCGTCTTCGGGACGAAGAGAATGCGGCGGCGTCGACCGAGGAGTTGGGCTGACGGCTACGATGCGTGCATCTTTGGGGCTGGCTGCATACAGGGCCCTCTTCGGACGCGGTTCTGCCCCTGAATTCACGGCGCGAGCGGCGCGTCCTTCAGGTGAATTGGTCTGGCTGCATGCGGCAGAGCCGGGCAGCGGGCGTGCCGTCGGAGACCTCGCGCGCCGGATGAGCGTGGCCAGACCCGGTTTGCATACGCTCGTCACGACCGGTCCCGAAGTGAGTGCCGCGAGGGTCAATCCCAAGAACGACAACGTCATGGTCGAAGAGCTCCCGGCCGAGCATCCGGACGCAGTCGCCGCCTTTCTGGACTATTGGGAACCGGATGTGGCGATCTGGATCTGGGGTGGATTGCGACCCAACCTGATCCTTGCTGCGTCTGAACGCCAGATTCCCATGTTCCTCATCGACGCGGGCAGTGACGGTTTCGATGCCCGCCGGGATCGTTGGCTGCCCGAGGTGCCGCGCCAGTTGATCAATCAGTTCTCACGCGTTCTCACCCGGTCGGACCAGGCGCATCTTCGGGTTGCCCAGATGGGCTGTCCGCTCGACCGGATCGAGATGATGGCGCCACTTCAACCGACTGGGCAGGCCCTGTCTGTTGCCCAGAGCGATCTCGATGAAGTTGGACAGGCGGTCAAGGATCGACCCGTATGGCTGGCGGCGGGCATAGATCCGGACGAGTTGCCCGTCGTGATCGAGGCGCATCAGGAGGCGTTGAAAAGCGCCCACCGGCTGCTTCTGATTCTGGAGCCCGGTACCGAAGCCGACGGCGAGGCATTCGCGAGCGCCGTGCAGCAGGCAGGGCTGCGTTTTGTCCGCTGGAGTGAAGGCGAGATGCCGGCGGATGAAAATCAAGTATTGCTGGCCGATCTCAACGGCGAGCTCGGGCTGTGGTATCGCATCGCGCCCGTGTCTTTTCTGGGTCATTCGCTCTTTTCCGGAGGCAGGGGCTGCGACCCCTATGAGGCGGCGGCGCTTGGGTCCGCGGTTCTTTATGGCCCGAATGTCCGCGCGTATTTGCAATCCTACAGCCGGCTTGCGGCAGCCGGTGCCGCCCGCATCGTCAATGACGCCGATGGGCTTGGCCGGGCGGTCTCGCAAGTGATTGCACCCCATCATGCGGCGCGGATGGCCATGGCAGGTTGGGAGGTCGTCAGCCGCGGTGCCACCGTGGCCGACCGGGTTTTCGATCTGGTCCAGTCGGCGCTCGACGGCACGGACTGATGCGCGCACCAAAATTCTGGCATACGCCACCCGATGCTCTTGACTGGCGGGCGTGGCTCTTGCAGCCACTTGGATCGCTCTACGCCGCGGCAACAGCCCGCAGATTGCATGCGGGGCTGCGGGAAAAACTGCCGGTTCCCATCATCTGCGTGGGTAACATCAATGCTGGTGGCACAGGAAAGACGCCCAGCGTCATCGCAATCGCTGAACGGCTGCGGGTCCTTTACCACACGCCGCATATCGTCAGCCGTGGCTATGGCGGATCCGAGCCCGGCCCCGTGCATGTCGATCCGGCAAAGCACAAGGCGGATCAGGTTGGGGATGAACCTTTGCTGTTGTCCGCCTTTGCCGATGTCTGGGTCGCAAAGGACCGCAGCGCCGGGGCAAAAGCGGCCATTGACGCTGGCGCATCGGTGGTTGTTCTGGACGACGGTTTTCAGAACCCCGCCTTGGCTTACGACCTTTCAATCGTCGTGGTCGATGCGGAAATCGGGTTCGGTAATGGTCTGTGCCTGCCCGCCGGGCCTCTGCGCGAGCCTGCGGCGACAGGTCTTGCCCGCGCCGATCTGGTCCTCGCGATTGGTGAGGGTGAGGTCGATTTCCCAATCGATCTCCCAATAGTGTCGGCAATGCTTGCGCCACTGCAGACTGGAATGGATTGGGGCGGTGCCCGGTTGCTGGCCTTTGCCGGGATTGGGCGGCCCGAGAAGTTCTTTGAAACGCTGCGACGGCTGGGTGCCGACGTGGTCCGGGCCGAGCCGCTTGCCGATCATCAAAGCCTATCGCCCGCGCTGCTATCCCGGCTTGAAGCAGATGCGCGGGCCGAGCGGGCGCAACTGGTGACAACGGAAAAAGATGCGGTTCGCTTGCCGCAATCGTTCCGATCAAGGGTCATTACGCTGCCCGTCCGGTTGAGCTTTGAAGACGACACCGCTTTGATGGAGGCCTTGCGCAGTCTGCCTGCGCCCTAGCTCAGCGATGCCATGTAGTCGCTCAGCCTTTTGCCGGGCTCATCGACAAACATCTCGGGCAAGGCCTCGGCCTTTTCGATCAGATCGATCCGGAACACCCTGAAATCGTCTCTTAGCTCGCACCATGAGGTCAGGGTCCAGATGCGGCCCCAGTATTCCATATGCAGAGGGCGAATGGTGCGCGTGGTCGCGACATCGTCTTTCGAGCGATAGACGATATGCAGTTTCTGGCGGGCCCGAATCGCGGCCCGCAGGGTCGGCATGTGGGCGAAACCACGCGCAGCGTCGGCAAAGGGGTAGACCGCGAATTTCCATTCATCGGCCGCGCTGATCACCCGCTCTGGCAGGACGGCATCGACCTTGGCGGCAAGGCTTTCGGCCGCTGCCTTCAAGTCGGGATCGGCGGCCTCGGCCACGATGGCCATGCCGAGGTTGAGCGCCTCAAGCTCTTCCACGGACAGGTTGAGCGGGGGCAGGGTGATCTGTTCCGCGATCATATAGCCGACACCGCGTTCACCCTCGACGGGCACGCCCGAGGCACCGAGCGTGTCCATGTCGCGATAGATGGTCCGCACCGACACTTCGAGCCGTTCGGCAATGTCCTGTGCGCGATGCAGCTTACCGTCGCGGAGGATCTGGATGATGTCAAACAGGCGGTCGGTGCGGCGCATGTTACTCCTGCTGCAGTCGGATATGGGCGTGGCGCATCTGAACGCCGTCCGGCGCAATTAGCGCCATGAACGGCTTTGCTTCGGGCTGCGTCATCATCGCGTCGGCAGCTTCCTTGGCCGCGGTCATCGATTTCCACACGATATGATCCGTCCAAAGCCCATCTTCGTCGCGGGACAACGTGCGGGCGATCATGGCCCCGGTCGACTTCAGGAACGGGTGCATGCCGGTTGCGGCGTCAAGAAAGGTCGAAACGTCCGCATCGTCGACCAGGCGAAATGTCACTATTTCGGCGACGGGCTGGTTCACGCCTGTTGTTTCGGCAGGCGCGGCAAAGGTGATTTCACCGGTGAAGAGAAAGGAAGTGAGAGTGCGCATCTTGTGTTCCTTTTGTTGCGATGCGCTCGCGATACGCGAGGGCAACTGACATAAACCTGTCAGTTGAATTCGCCAAGAGCAAAAATTGAACGAATTCCTGTCGCAGCCGTCACGCCTTTGGGTGTTTGCCGCTTTTCGCATCCGGGCTGGCTCAGTACATGGATACCCAAGAAGGCGCCATTGGGCGCAGGCATCTATGGGAGAAGCACCAATGTCACTTGGACCATGGCAAGTACTCTTGATCGCGGTTGTTGTGCTCGTCCTTTTCGGACGTGGCAAGATCAGCGCCTTGATGGGTGAGGTCGGCAAAGGCATCACATCTTTCAAGCGCGGCATCAACGAAGGCAAGGAAGAGCTTGAGCAGGACGTTGCTGACGCGGCCGATGAGGCAAAGGACGTCACACCTCAGGTATCAGAGACCGATAAGGACAAGGTCTGAGGCATGTTCGATATCGGAGCCGTCGAGCTTCTGATCATCGGGATCGTGGCCCTGATCGTTGTCGGCCCGAAGGACCTGCCAAAGCTCTTTAACAGGGTGGGTCGGTTCGTGGGCAAGGCACGCGGCATGGCACGTGAGTTTTCGTCGGCCATGAACGACGCCGCGCGCGAATCCGGTGTGGATGATATCACCAAGACCCTCAAGACTGCGGCAAACCCGGTCGGCAGCGCCTTTGATGGCGTCAAGGATGCAGCAAAATCGATGACATCGCTGGACCTCGACCCCGATAGCGAAACGGGCAAGCTAGCGGCAGACCGGGCTGAAAAGGGGCAAAAGATCCACGCGGCCACAGCGCGTGCGGCAGCAGAGCGCAAGGCGCGCGAAGCGGCCGAAGCGCTGAAGAAGGCCGAGGAGCTTGAAGCCGCGCTTGAGACGGACACAGGCAAAACGGACACATGAGCAACGCCGAAGACGAGCTTGACGAGAGCGCAGCCCCGCTGATCGAACACCTGGCCGAATTGCGGACCCGTCTGATCCGTTCGGTCCTGGCGTTCATAGTGGGGATGATCCTGTGCCTTGTCGTCGGTGAATACATCTTGGATTTTCTGTTGTTGCCGATCGAACAGACGATGCGCGATCTAGGCAACCCGAACCCGGTAATGCAGTACACGGCCCCGCAGGAATACTTCTTTACCCTTATTCGGATCGCGATGGTTTTTGGGCTCGGGGTGTCGTTCCCGATCATTGCGACGCAGCTTTGGCGGTTCGTGGCACCCGGCCTCTATCGGAATGAGAAGTCGGCCTTTCTGCCGTTTCTCATTGCTTCACCGGTTCTGTTCATTGCGGGTGGTGCCTTTGCCCACTTTATCGTGACCCCGCTGGCGATGCGGTTCTTTCTTGGTTTCGCCGATGCGGCCTCGATCCTGTCTGCGCTGGTTGTCGATCCGGGCGTCGGAGTGGGTTCGGCGGCAGAAAGCGAGGGGATCGATATCGTCTTTAACGGTAAGGTTAACGAGTCTCTCGACATAACACTGAAGCTGATCATGGCGTTTGGCTTGTGCTTTCAGCTGCCCGTCTTGCTAACACTGATGGGCAAGGCCGGTATGGTCAGTGCGGACGGGCTGCGGAACGTACGCAAATACGCCGTGGTTGGCATCCTGACTTTGGCGGCCGTTGTCACGCCGCCCGATGTCATCACGCAGGTGATCCTTTTTGTCGCCGTTTATGGCCTTTATGAGGTATCGATCCTGCTGGTCAGCCGCGTCGAAGCGAAGCGCGAGGCGCAGTTGCGAGCTGACGGCTATTACGACGATGACGACGACGAGGCGCTTGGGTGACGACGGACGACACGCTTGGCCGCATCGCGGCGGCGCTTGAACGGATTGCGCCGGCCCCGATGGCCACACCCGATTTCGGATCTGCACCCGCATTCGTCTGGCTGACCGAGCCGGATAGGCTGATGCCCGTCGAGGATGTGTCGCGCGTGTCTCTGGATCTTCTTGTGGGGATTGACCGGTCGCGCGACACTTTGCTGGCCAACACAGAGCAGTTTGCCCGGGGTCTGCCTGCAAACAACGCTCTGCTCTGGGGCGCGCGTGGGATGGGCAAGTCGAGCCTTGTCAAAGCCGTCCATGCAGATGTTTCAACGCGTCACCCTGGCCTCAAGATCGTAGAGCTGCACCGTGAGGATTTGCCAAGTGTGGGGCGTTTGCTGACAGCACTGCGCGGCGCGCCGGAACGGTTCATTCTCTTTTGCGACGACTTGTCCTTCAGTCACGATGACCAGCATTACAAATCGTTGAAAGCGGTGCTGGATGGCGGGATCGAAGGGCGACCCGACAACGTGGTGCTTTATGCCACGTCGAACCGCCGCCACCTGATGCCGCGGGATATGATCGAGAACGAGCGCGGCAGTGCCATCAATCCATCAGAGGCGGTGGAGGAAAAGGTGTCTCTGTCTGACCGTTTTGGGCTGTGGCTCGGGTTTCACAGCTGCGACCAGGATCAGTTTCTGGCGATGATCCGCGGCTACTGTGCGGCCTTTGGGGTCAATGTGGCCGACGACGTCCTGCGTGCCGAGGCAATCGAATGGCAAGCGACACGCGGTGCGCGATCTGGCCGCGTGGCCTGGCAGTTCTTTACCGATCTTGCGGGCCGCATGGGCGTGACGATCTGAAGACAGGGGGTCTGGCGCTCTTGCCTTCGGCAATTCGCCCCGCCCCCCGTCCCCGACAGGCCTTCAACGCAGGTAGGGCATCGGATCGACGCTGTCGAACCCGTCGCGGACTTCGAAGTGGACATAGGATTGGTCGCCGCCCCGAAGCTGCGCAATTGTATCTCCACGATCGACGCTGTCCCCTTTTCGAACCGAGACCTTGTCGACGTTGGCATAGACCGTCAGCAGGTTATCGGGATGTCGCAGCACGAGGATCGGGACGCCATCCGAGCTTTCGGTGATGGCAGCCACTGTCCCGGTATCGGCAGCGATGACCGGATCGCCGGGCGCCCCCTTGATATCGATGCCCTCGTTTCGTCCCTTGGCATATTCACGGATGATGTTGCCCTTGGCTGGGAGGATCATCCGCGCAGCGGAGGCTTGCGTCGTTTCAAGCTCGACCACCGGCTCTTGCGGCTGGGCTGCCTGAACGGTTGCGGTGTCATCCTCGGGCAATGGCTTGGACGCGCTCGGCGGTGTCGGTGTGTTGGACCCAACACCGGGGAGGGGCGTTGTTGACACGACCGGCTGTTCTTCCTCGACGGCCGGAGCGGGCTGTGCTGCAGGGATCAGCAGATACTGGCCCTCACGCACCGCGAAGTCACTGTCGAGGCCGTTCCACTCGGCGATAGAGCGGGCTGGCACGTCATAAAGGCGGGCAATCGTATAGGCTGTTTCGCCGCGTTCGACGCGGTGACGGATGGGTTCGTTGACCAGCGGTGGCAGGGCCTGCGCCGTTGGCGTCGCAGGCGGTGTCACCGCCGCGTTCTCAATAGCTTGTCCGGCAATTGCGGTCACATCAACACCGGGAGTATCGAGTGCCGCCACGGCCACGCGTGGTTCCGCGACCCGGCGGGGCAGGGCGACGATTTCGCCTTCGCGCAGCGCGGTCGTCGGCCTGACACCGTTGAAGCTGGCCACCTCATCCGCTGGCAACCCGACCCGATCGGACACGTTTAGCACCGTGTCGCCACGCTGCGCGACGGCGACCTGGTAGTTCGGATACGAGATTATCCCGCGATCGTCCGGAGGGGGCCGGTCATTTGCCGCGTTCTGCGCGGCCTCGGTCGTGCTGAAGCCATCGCCGAAGAACCCCCGCATGTCGAAGTCGAGCGGTTGGCCGCAAGCGGACAGCGTAAATCCGGCCATCGCAAGCAACAGCCCCGACCGCCCAGTGCGTCGTTTCCGAGAAATCATCTGCTTCGTCCTCTTGCTGCCCCTTCGTTGGCGGGGGCGTTGCGCGATCAAATGTCTTTCTACTCCCGTCCCAACCCCTCAAGCAGAGGCACGAAACGGACCGGGCGCAGTTCGTCGTAGTCAAATCCGTCTTCGGTCTTGCGGACACGAATAAGGCTTTGAACAGCATCGGACTGCCCAACCGGTACAACCATGATACCCCCAATCTTGAGTTGCGCCAAGAGCGGGCCTGGCGGATCTTCTGCAGCGGCCGTCACAAGGATGCGGTCAAAGGGGGCCTGATCGGGCAGACCAAAGCTGCCGTCCCCGACAATCGCCGTGATGTTGTGCAAATTGAGCGCGTCGAACCGCGCCTGCGCTTCGTTGACCAGCCGTTTGTGCCGGTCAATCGTATAGACGCGGCGGGCCAGCTTCGCGAGGATCGCGGCCTGGTAACCTGAACCGGTTCCGACTTCGAGCACGGTGTCCCGTGGGCTGATTTGAAGCGCTTGGGTCATCAACCCAACCACTGACGGCTGACTGATCGTCTGCCCACAGGCGATTGGAAGGGGCGTGTCGTCATAAGCCCGCTCAGCAAACACGCCTGTGACAAATGCCCCGCGATCGACCTCTTCGATGGCTTGTAGCACGCGCGCATCCGTGACCCCGCGCGACCGGATCGCGTAGAGGAATTGCATCTTGCGTTCGGCTTCGGGCGTCATGTGGCAATGGCCTTGAGCGCATCAAGAGCGGCGTGGTCCGTCAGGTCGGCCCGCATCGGCGTGACCGAGATGTAGCCGTCGAGATTGACCGCCGCATCGGTTCCGGGCGCAGTGGCTACATGCTGTTTTCCGCCCTGAACCCAAAGGAACTGTCGCCCTGACGGCGCGGACAAGGGCGCGGTATGAAACCCAGTCCCGGGCCGAAATCCTTGAGGTGCGAGGCGGATGCCTTTGACGTCGGCACCGGGTACCGGAGGAAAATTCACGTTGAAAAACAGGATATAACCACCGTTCTCGTCTGGTGTTGCATCCAAAATACGGCGCACTGTTTTGGCCCCATGTTGGGCGGCAGACTCGAACGTGTTCTCAAGGTCGCGATTGCCGGGCCCGTAATATTGCGACAACGCAATTGACGGGATCCCCTGCAGCGCCCCCTCCATAGCTCCGCCGAGCGTACCGGAATAAAGCGCATTCTCCGCTGAGTTGTTTCCGCGGTTCACGCCCGACAAGAGCAGGTCGGGCTTCTGATCATTCAGGACATCGTGGATTCCGGCCAGCACACAATCCGCCGGGCTGCCTTCGCAGGCAAAGCGCCGGTCGCCGATTTTCTGAAACCCCACCGGCCGGGTATAGCTGATGGCGTGACCCACACCGGATTGTTCGAAGGCAGGGGCCACTGTCCAGACCTCGCCGGACGGGCCGGCAAGCTCGGTCGCGATGTCGTGCAGCACGGCCAGCCCCGGGGCTGCTATGCCGTCATCGTTGGTAATGAGAATGCGCATGTATGCCTCTTTTGAGCTTACTAGGCGAGGGCTGCGCGGGCGGCAAGCGGTGGCTGATCAGGCGGTGCGTTTTTGTTTGTCGTTGCGGGGCTGCTTCAGATTGGGCGCGGGAGACGATTTGCGTCCGAGCGGAACAAGCATCCGTATCAATACGATCGGCGATTTCCGGCCGACAGCCGGGATCTGTGCATCAGGAAAGCTGGGCCAGCAGGCGCGTCGCCTCTTCGGCGGGGTCGGCAAGCGCGCTGCGGTCTTCCCCCGGAAAGAACCGCGCCCGGGTGGCCGTGGGCATCGGACTTGGCGTCATGACGTGCACCCGTGGCCCGATCTTGAACCGCTCGGCGGCCCATGACCGTGCCAGAGCGATTTGCGCGGCCTTCGTCGCGCCGTAGCAGCCGAAAAACTTGTCTCCGGCATGAGGGTCGTCAAAGAACAGGGCATCGCCTGTCTCGCCCAGCAAGGGCGCGACGAACTGGATGAGTGTGGCGGACGCGGCCAAATTGCAAGCGAGGGACTTCGCCATATCTTTTGCGTCGATATGATCGGCGGGCGCGAGCGGCGCGGCGTGGATCGCGGTATGTGCCCAGAGGTCGAGGCTGCCCCAGCGATCAAAGATCCCACGGCACAGCGTAGCCATCGCATCGGCATCCGTGATGTCCATCGGTGCAAGGGTGGCCGAACCGCCCACTGTCTGGATCCGATCATCCAACTCTTCGAGAGCGCCCGTGGTCTTGCCGACCGCGATGATGTGATGTGTTGGTGCCAGCGTCAGGGCGAGGGCCGCGCCCAAGCCACGGGATGCGCCGGTAATCAGGGCTGTCTTGGTCATGCGGCGCGGTTTGGCCGTTGGTCACCGGAAGGTCAAGCGTGAAGCATCTCTCGCTTAACCTGCCGCCCTGAAAGTTGGGAGTTCCAGCCAGACTGGCTCGCCATTCTGCATGAACAAGAGCCGTCCATCCTCAATGTCGATCACCCGTCCTAGCCCGAAACTGTCACCGACGCCGATGCGGCGGATATGACCCGCAGGGCTGCGCAGCAATGCCTGTTTGTTGGCATCGGTGCCGAACGTGCCCAAGAGGACAAAATGGCGAAAGCTCAAGGTACTGCGCCGCGTTGCAAGCTGCGCGGTTCGATCACTGATATTCACTGGTATTTCCATTTGTGCGAGTGGTGGGCGTTGTGGAACAGACTGGTCAGATAGCATCAGGTCCTAGCCTCTGACAGGGGAGTCCTTACGTCATTGCTAACGACTTTTTTCGTAGGCGGTCAGCCACCTGCTACGCGCCGACTGCGGCGGATTTTCGCCCGCGATGGTAGGTGAATGCCAGCGCCCCAAGGTGCCGCAAGGCCTTCTGCGGCAGGCCATCCTGAAGCTTCAGATGCAGGCTACGGTTCCCGCTGAACCGAAAGGCGTCCGGATAGATCTCGCGCATCGTTTCGGACAAGTTCGTCTGGCAATGAACGAAGATACCGATCTCGTCCTGCTGATCTTCGGACCAAGAAACTCGGAGTGTCGTACCGCCTTTGCAGGGGCGCCATGACGGTTCGTTCCATTTGAGGCTCTCGCCCAGCTCGCACCCGACGTCATCGGCAGCCTGAAAGAGGATCGTGCGGATTTCGATCAGACGGGTCTGCGCTGTTTCGGGCCAATGCGCGATGCGATTCAGGATCTGGGGCGCGACCGGCTGCATGGGCTCAACTTATTATGGCCTACTGACAGGATCCGACAGCGGATCAGGCATCGGCGAGATGCGGCCTGATGTCCGTCCCGGCTGCTGCATAGAGGTCCAGCAAGCGGTCAAAGGTAATCCCCTCGCGCTGCGCCGTCGCCAGCGGATGCCTGTCTTCGTGGACCCAAAGCACAGGTCGATCCCCGCCGTCGCCGGTTTCCAGACCGCAGGGCAACCAGTCTTCAGTGGCCCAGCCGGGCAAATCGTTCATCAACCACGCAAAGCAACCGGGAAAGTCTGAGTAGTCGTCGTTTTGCCAGGCGTTGACATACGCGTTGAAATTCTCATCCTTTACGCTGGCCCACACACCATAGGCAAAACTCTGGTCGGAACCGAGGACCGGAAGCGGCAGAATACAGCGGATGTAGTAGCCGCCAGCGAAAGCGCAGAGATCCGAACTGAGCTTGTCTTGGCCGACAACCAGTGTCTCCTGATCCGTGTCCCTCAGACTGCCGTGAGGCCACGGATCGGGGTGGTCGCACCCGATGTCGAAAACACCCCCGAAGGTCTGCCCGCAGCATGGGCATTCAAACTCCCGATCGTTGAAGCGCTTCCAACGTCTGTCGTTGGCCAGATTCATTCGGCCGCTTTCATCTGAAATCCCTTGCGGATCATGTCAGCGGGTTCGACAGGATATTCGCCGCTGAAACACGCATCGCAATATTGGGGTGCTTGCGCGTCCCGGCCCTTCGCTTCTCCAACCGCACGATAGAGGCCGTCGAGCGTAATGAATTTCAGGCTATCGACGGACAGATGTTCCCGCATCTCTTCTTCCGACATGGTCGCGGCCAGCAGTTTTTCGCGTTGCGGGGTATCGACGCCGTAGAAGCAAGGCCATGCCGTCGGTGGTGAAGCGATACGGAAATGGACTTCCTCCGCACCCGCATCCAGGATCATTTCCTTGATCTTGCGGCTTGTCGTCCCGCGCACCACGCTGTCATCGACCAGAACAACCCGTTTGCCCCGGATAAGGGCGCGGTTGACATTGAGCTTGAGCCGAACGCCCATGTTCCGGATCTGCTCGGTCGGCTCGATGAACGTCCGGCCCATATACTGGTTGCGGATGATCCCCATGCCATAGGGGATGCCGGACTGACGGGCGAAACCGATGGCCGCTGGTGTGCCGCTGTCGGGCACCGGGCAGACAAGGTCGGCCTCGACCGGACTTTCCTTGGCCAGTTCCACCCCGATCGCCTCGCGCGTCTCATATACACTGCGTCCACCAAGGATGCTGTCGGGACGGCTGAAATACACATGCTCGAAGATGCAGAAGCGAGCCTGGGCAGGGCGGAAGGGCCGCAGGCTTTCGATCCCGGCGTCGGTGATGACTACCATCTCGCCCGGTTCGATCTCGCGTACGAACTCGGCCCCGATGATATCCAGGGCGCAGGTTTCGGAACTCAGCGCCCAGCCATCGCCGACCTTACCAAGAACCAGCGGACGCACGCCCAGCGGATCACGGACCCCGATCAGCTTGGTGCGGGTCATGGCGACGATGGAAAACGCGCCTTCGACACGCCGCAGGGCGTCTTCCATCCGTTCAGGGATGTTCCGCTGCAGTGACCGGGCCATCAGATGGATGATGCATTCGCTGTCCGAAGACGATTGGAAAATACTGCCGCGCTCAATCAGCTCGCGCCGCAGGGCGTCAGCGTTGGTGATATTGCCGTTATGGGCAATGGCCGCGCCGCCCATGGCGAATTCACCAAAAAAAGGCTGCACGTCGCGAATCGCGGTATGGCCTTTCGACCCGGTCGTGGAATAGCGAACGTGCCCGATTGACAGCTCGCCCGGCAGGGTCTCCATGACCTTTTGGCTGGTAAAGGTATCGCGAACATAGCCGAAACGCCGGGCCGAGTTGAAACCCTGTTCCGGGTCATGGGCGACAATGCCCCCGGCCTCTTGCCCACGGTGTTGCAGCGCATGAAGGCCGAGCGCCACGAAATTCGCCGCATCCCGCGTTCCGATGACGCCGAAGATGCCACATTCCTCTTTCAGTTTGTCATCGTCGAACGGGTGCGCAGGCGGGAGAAGGGCGTCTGTCACGGTGGGGGCAGCTCCGAATCCGATAGGGCTCGGGGGTGATCTACCAAGCCCTGCCAGCAGTGTCACGAAAGGATCACATTTCAAGCGATGCGGTTGCCGCGTCTTGAGGCATCGAAGCCGAGAGCAGGCAACCATTGGTTGGTAGGTTCACGAGCCGTGCCACTGAAACCCTGCAAACGGGCCGACAGTATCACTCGTTGCAGTTCGCAATCAGCGTTTCGTACTGGCGGGTCAGCCAGCCAAGCGCCTCTTCCGGGTTTTGCTCTTGGATCTGCGCGGTCAGTTGGCCAAAAACCTCGGCAGACCGGCTTTCGTCGACGATCGTGTATTCGGCACCTGTCACGACCTGATCGTAGACGAAGAACGCAATGGCCACGAGCAGCACACCGCGTAAGACGCCGAACAGAAAGCCGAACCCCTGATCAATGCCGCCCAGGGCCGAGCGTTGCACAATGGATGAAAAGAGCGGCGTGAAGAGCGATACGATGATCAGCGCCAGCGCCAGGATCAGGAAAAACGCCCCAATGATCGACAGTTCGCAGTTTCCGGCGATGAATTCGTTGATCACCGGTATTTCCTGCATCAGCGGCTCCGCCTGCGGCGCAAAGATGTACGCAACGATCGCTGCGATGACCCATGCGGCGATGGCCATGACCTCGCGCACGAAACCGCGACTGAAGGCCAGCAAGGCCGAGATAACGACGACGACGGCGACGACCCCGTCAATGATGGTCAAGTCTTCCATGAGACCGCGTCCTTTTCATTGTCCTGCCCGCGGCGCTTATCCCGCGCCGAATACTTCGCCTACAAAGCCGGTGAGGTCGCTCATCGCGTCGAGCGTAATGCCCGTTGCGCCCTGCGCCTTTCCGCCTTTTGCGGCAATTGCTTTCGAAAAACCAAGTTTTTGGGCTTCTTTCAACCGATTTTCGGTCTGAGGCGCTGGACGGAGCGCTCCGGAGAGGCTCAGTTCCCCGAAAACCACACAATCGGCGGGCAGGGCGGCGTCTTCGCGCGCACTCAGCAGAGCAGCGGCCACGGCCAGATCGGCGGCCGGTTCGCTGATTTTCAGCCCGCCCGCGACATTCAGATAAACGTCGAGCCCCGCAAAGGGGATGCCGCACCGTGCTTCCAACACGGCAAGGATCATGGCGAGCCGCCCGCTATCCCAACCGACAACCGTGCGCCGGGCCTGTGCATGAGGTGAAGGGGCCACAAGGGCCTGGAATTCGACCAGAACCGGCCTTGTGCCCTCGATCCCGGCAAAAACGACGGAACCGGGCGACGGCTCGCCGCGCTCTGACAAAAAGAGGGCGGAGGGGTTTAGTACTTCATCCAGGCCCTTGCCCGTCATTTCAAAGACACCGATTTCGTCCGCAGGGCCAAACCGGTTCTTAACCGCCCGCAAGATGCGGAACTGGTGCCCGCGTTCGCCTTCGAAGTATAGAACCGTATCGACCATGTGCTCGACCACACGCGGTCCGGCAATCTGACCCTCTTTCGTAACGTGGCCCACCAGGATGACGCTGATCCCCTTGCGTTTGGCGAAGGTAGTCAACTCATGGGCCGCCGATCGGACCTGAGACACCGAGCCGGGCGCGCTGTCGACGGTGTCGAGCCACATGGTCTGGATCGAATCGATGATCGCCAGATCGGGGGCTTCGGTTTCGAGCGTGGTCAGGATGTTGCGCAGATTGGTGTCAGCGGCGAGTTTGACCGGCGCATCGGCCAGCCCCAGCCGCTGGGCCCGCATGCGGACTTGGGCGCTGGCTTCCTCACCGCTGACGTAGACCGTCTTGAGCCCCGATTGCGCGAACCGTGCCACCGCCTGCAGCAGCAGTGTCGATTTGCCGATGCCCGGATCACCACCGACGAGGATCGCCGACGCCGGAACCAGCCCGCCGCCCAGTACGCGGTCGAACTCACCAATGCCCGACCCAGTCCGGGGCGGGGGTGCTTCCTGCGTTTTGAGATCGCTCAGGGCAACTGGAGTGCCGCGCTTGTTCCCCAGTCCTTTTGATGAAGAACCTGCGCTAAGACCCTGATCTTCCTGAATGGTGTTCCATTCGCCACAGGCATCGCAGCGCCCCGACCACTTGGTGAAGGATGCGCCGCAGGCCGAGCATAGGAAACTGGGTGTCTTTGCCATGAACGCGGTGTGCCCTGTGCAGCAGCCAAGGTCAAACGCTTGGTCGGCGGCTCGCCCAAGAGACCCAGATCGAAGTGAGGATGCAGGCGGTAAACAAATAGAGCCCCCAGGCAACCTCGACCCGGCCCACGCCGATCCCCTTGGCGACCGTGATGTAGAGCGCAATAAGAAAGACATCGGCCATCGCCAGCTTGCCCATGATTTCCAGCACCTTGTGCAACCGCGGGCTGAGCATGCGCCAATGCATGAGCGCCAGTCCCACCGTCTTGAGCAGCGGGAAGACAAGCGCGAAAAAGGTGACGGCGAGGGCCAGAAAGACGTCAGATCGCCAGAGCGATTGCAGCCCCGTGATGATGCTGATCTCGCTAAGGCTGAAAAGCGGCAACAGGCCTGCCCGAAGCAGGGGCGCAAACCACGAGAGCGGATAGAGAACGAGCAGAGAGAGGTTAACGTATCGGTGCAAGGCGCCCTCGAAAGCGTTCAGCAAGAACAGCGCGGGATGAAGCGCTCGTATAGTGTGCGGATGCTTGCGGTCCCATTTCGGTATTAGTTTTGCATTCCATGGCTATTTGCAACCAGCCTTACGCCGCTGTCCTGCTGCGCAGCTCACCCGGCCCGATCGGATGGGTCCAGCAGGTCGAGATCGGAGGGGTCAAAGACATGGCGCCCGGTCTCGGATGGCAGCGCTCGTTTGGCCGCCCATGCCTTGCGGACCAACGACAGTTTGGCGCCGGGAAACGCGGCAAGAAAGTCGCGCGTGTATTGGTTGAACTGGTTGTGATGCGCGATGTTAGTCTTGAACCCCGGTTGCGCTGCTTCGTCCCGCTGACGGCGGTATTCGTTGACCGCGTCAGCCAGCGTTTTGCCCGTGTTCGCCTTCATCCACGCCATGAAGGTGATGTTGAACTTGAAGCCGTCGCCGACCTGCGACTTAAAGAACCGCCGAACGTTCTGCGAGTTCTTGTAACTGTCGGTGATGATCGTGTCGGGCGTTAGCGTCTCGCTGTGCCAGTCGAATTTCGAACGGGCCTGTTTGGGCTTGTCACCGGGCCAGACCGTTTCGCCCGTGTCTAGATGATGCGCGATGCGATCAAGCAGGGTGAACTTGCCGCCCGTCGATTTCAGCCCGCGGCGCTTGGCCTCGGCCAAAAGCTCCTCCTTAAGCCAGTACCATCGCCGCAATTCCTTCCCGGTTTCAATAGTCGCAATTTCAGGCCGTGCATCGGTCATTCCGCAGCCTGTAAGCCTTTCAGTTCCGCCACCAGTTTCGGGATCTTTTCCTTGAACTTGAAGAAGCCACCCGTTGCATGTGGCCAGGCCGCTGCATCGTAGGGACGCTGAACCGCCGCGATCCGGATGCCGGTCAGGCTGCGCAGATCCTCAATAAGATCAGCCGTTGGACCAACCGGCGCATAGGGTGTCACGATCTGTTCGAGCCCGGCGTCCCGCGCCCATCCGGCGATATCGTCATAGCTCTGCACCGGCATCACTTTCCCAAGGCGCCCGCCAAACCGCACCAGCACATCGGCTATGGCAGCGTCAGAGAATTCGCTGACATGAGGTGCAATTTCCAGCGGCGACAGCTTGTGACGCCCGCCGATTGCGACCGTCGAGACGATGTCGGGGCTTTGATCCACCACGAACCCGGGTGAAAGGTCTTCGTCATGCAGCAGCAACCCAGTGCGCAAGCCGCTTTGTGGAAACTCCGAGGATGGCAGCAGGCGGCGTTCCGGATGCGGCGTTCCCGCAAGCGGGGCAGGGTCGACAGCCAGCTGGACATGAGGTGCAAACCGTCCCTCGGTATAGCGTTCGATGTTTCCGGGCCGTGCCACATAGTGCTTGCCCAGAGTCTGGAGCCCGGCCACCCATTTCCAACCCAGCGTGTTCGAGGCCGGGTCGCCATCAAGCAGGTGACGGATGAAAAAGTCGGCACCCAGTTCCCATGGCAGGCGGAGGGTGAAGATCCATATCGATGCAAACCACATCCGCGCGTGGTTGTGCATATAGCCGGTCTCTGTCAATTCCTGCGCCCAGGCGTTGAAGCAATCGATATCCGTTTCGCCCTTGCAGGCTGCTTCCCAACGACCGCGCAATCCGGCCTGGGTCTGGATGTCGTCGAGATTCCGGTTGAGTGATTGCCGGTATTGTCGCCACGCGCCCGGCCGCATTTCCAGCCATCCTTTCCAGTATGTGCGCCAGTAAACCTCTTGCACAAACTTTTCCGCAGCTGAGAGCGAATGGCGGGCGAGCGTGGCTTGCAGCACTTCCTGTTCGGTTAACAGGCGCGCGCGGATATAGGGTGAGAGCTGCGAAACACCGTTATGCGCGTCCCGGCCCAGATCGTAGTTGCGCCGGACTGCATACTTGCGTCCAGCATGGGGCAAAAAGGCCGTGAGCGCCTCGATGGCCGCCGTGCGGGTGGGTGGAAATCTTTCGGTAGCGTCGGACATGAAGGGCGAGCTATACCCGATGACCGCGAGGTCAAGCGGCCCCGGCCTCTGCGCGGTATCGGCCCAGCACTGGGTCCCATCCAGACCTATACCCATCTGCCTGCTTCTCGGCCGCATCCCCAAGCGCCTCAAAGCCGTCATGTACAAGGGTCAGCTTGGTGCCGGCATCTGCTTTTTCGAATGTGACGCGGACCCGCGTGGCTTCAGCCTCGGTTCGGCCGACATACCACACGATTTCGAGCGCAAGCGGAGGTTCGAAAACGGAAAAATGCCCCCAAACGCTTTCGCTGCCGTCCTGCAGCGTTTCGATAATGCGCCCGCCGGTTTTGGGTTCGGTTTCCAACGCCTTGGGGCGCGTGTCGCTGGCACAGGAAATGGAATGGGTTTCGACCGGCCACCAGCTGCCAAGCCTCTCAGCAAACAGACTGAAGGCGGCAACAGGTGGCAGCGGCACTTCGATCGTTTTGAGAACGGGGGGTGGCGGGCTCATGATTTTTCCGGTGTTTGCGTAGCTTCGATTTCGGCGGCATCGGCAAAGGCGGTCAGCGCATCAGTCCAGAGGGTGTCGAGATAAGTGCGCAGCGCCCACCAACCCCGTGGATCAAGAGCGTAAATGCGCCGCGTGCCCTGCCGTTCGACATGCAGCAGACCGGCATCCGACAGCACCTTGAGATGCTGCGAGACGGCCGGGCGACTGACCGGCAGTGTTGCAGCAATCTGACCCACCGGGCTTGGACTTTTGGCAATGCGCTCGACGATGGCGCGTCGTGTGGGATCGGCAAGAGCGCTGAGAGCTTTATTGTAAGCCATGACTTACCGTAAGTGAGAGCTTTCCTTTCGTCAAGCCGCGCTGGTGCCCTTGCAGGTCCCCCAAGCCGATACTAAGACTCGGGTAACACCTCAGCGGGTATGGTCCCGGGAGGTACGATTTCGCGGGCACTGAACCGCGGCGACTGACGAGGCGGAATTCCATGCACGATCCATATGAAACCTACATGAATACGCTTGTCCCCATGGTGGTCGAGCAAACCAGCCGGGGCGAACGGGCCTACGACATCTTTTCACGGCTTCTGAAAGAGCGGATCATCTTTCTCAACGGGCCTGTCCACGACGGGATGTCATCGCTGATCGTCGCGCAGTTGCTGCATCTTGAGGCAGAGAACCCCAAGAAAGAGATCAGCATGTACATCAATTCGCCCGGTGGTGTCGTTACCAGCGGGCTGTCGATTTACGACACGATGCAATACATCAAACCCAAGGTCAGCACGCTGGTCATTGGACAGGCGGCTTCGATGGGGTCGCTCTTGCTGGTTGGTGGTGAGACAGGCATGCGGTTTTCGCTGCCCAACAGTCGCATCATGGTGCACCAGCCCTCCGGTGGCTATCAGGGTCAGGCTACCGACATCATGATCCACGCCGAAGAAACGCTCAAACTCAAGCGGCGCCTGAACGAGATCTACGTCAAACACACCGGTCAATCGCTCGAAGCGGTCGAAACCGCGCTTGAGCGGGACAACTTCATGTCACCCGAAGAGGCGAAGGAATGGGGTCATATCGACGAGATTGTTGAAAATCGCAGCAAGGGTGATGACGAAGACGAGAAGTGACGCCGCAATACGGTCATTTTGCGATTGTGGTGCAAAAAACGCTGGCCTAAGCTGCGGCGACACGGTGGGGGCCGGGGTGAAGCAAAGAAATGACGGCGTAAGTCGGAAAGGTGCTTGAATCATGGCGACGAACTCGAGCGGCGACAGCAAGAACACACTTTATTGCAGCTTTTGCGGCAAGAGCCAGCATGAGGTGCGAAAGCTGATCGCTGGCCCGACCGTCTTTATCTGCGACGAATGCGTCGAACTTTGCATGGATATCATCCGGGAGGAGACCAAGGCGAGCGGGCTCAAATCCTCGGACGGTGTCCCGACACCAAAGGATATCTGCGCGGTTCTTGACGATTACGTAATCGGTCAGGCCACGGCCAAGCGCGTTCTGTCAGTTGCGGTTCACAATCACTACAAGCGCCTTAACCACGCCCAGAAGGGCGGAGATATCGAGCTTGCCAAATCGAACATTCTTCTGATCGGCCCAACTGGCTGCGGTAAAACGCTGCTGGCACAAACGCTGGCGCGCATCCTTGATGTGCCGTTCACCATGGCCGACGCAACGACACTGACCGAAGCGGGCTACGTCGGTGAGGATGTCGAGAATATCATCCTGAAGCTTTTGCAAGCCTCGGAATACAATGTCGAACGCGCGCAGCGCGGCATCGTTTATATCGACGAGGTCGACAAGATCACCCGCAAATCGGAAAATCCCTCGATCACACGCGACGTGTCGGGCGAGGGTGTGCAGCAAGCGTTGCTAAAGCTGATGGAGGGGACGGTTGCGAGCGTGCCACCCCAGGGTGGGCGTAAGCATCCCCAGCAGGAATTCCTGCAGGTCGACACGACCAACATCCTGTTCATCTGCGGCGGTGCCTTTGCGGGTCTCGACAAGATCATCGCGCAGCGCGGCAAGGGCTCGGCCATGGGCTTTGGTGCCGACGTGCGGGACAACGACGATCGGGGCGTTGGCGAGTTGTTCAAGGATCTGGAACCAGAGGACCTGCTGAAGTTCGGCCTGATCCCGGAATTCGTCGGCCGCCTGCCGGTTCTGGCGACGCTCGAAGATCTGGACGAGGATGCACTGGTCACCATCCTGACCCAGCCGAAGAACGCGTTGGTCAAGCAGTATCAGCGCCTCTTTGAACTTGAAGACACCGAGTTGACGTTCACTGAGGACGCGCTCAAGGCGATCGCAAAGCGGGCAATCGAACGCAAGACCGGCGCGCGGGGGCTGCGGTCAATCCTCGAAGATATACTTCTCGACACGATGTTCGAGCTGCCTGGTCTGGGCAGCGTAACCGAAGTGGTGGTCAACGAAGAGGCGGTCATGTCGGAGGCCGCGCCTCTCATGATCCACGCAGATACCAAGAAAGAGCCTGCTTCCGCCGGCTGAGAACCGGCCGAAGAGCTGGGAAAGACGGGCCCAGCCGGGCTCGTTTCTGGTTTCGGCCCCGTCGTTCGATTGCTGTCGCAGCACATCCGTGATCCATTGCGAGCATTGAGAGTTGGGGAGACAGCATGACCGCCGACAATGCCGGGCATCACGATGCAAAGCTCGATTTCAGCAGGGACATGTCCTATGGTGACTATCTCTCGCTCGACACTCTGCTGAGCGCCCAGCACCCGCAAAGTAATGCCCATGACGAGATGTTGTTCATTATTCAGCATCAGACGTCAGAGCTGTGGATGCGGCTCGCCATTCATGAACTGAGCGTCGCGCGTGATCTGATCCGTGAGGGCGAACTGCAGCCCGCCTTCAAGATGTTGACGCGGGTTGCGCGGATCTTTGAACAGCTCAACAGCGCCTGGGATGTGCTGCGCACGATGACACCCAGCGAATACACCGAATTCCGGCCGGCACTGCAGTCGGGCTCCGGTTTTCAGTCGCACCAATACCGCCTGATCGAATACATGTTGGGCAATCGACCCAAAGCCATGCTGCGCCTTTATGCCCATGAGCCCGACAACCACGCGCGGCTCGAGGCGGAGTTGCAGCGCCAGTCACTATATCAAGTGACTTTGGCGTTCGTTGCCAATACGTTAGGCCGCGAACTTGATGTCGCGGCTCCTTCCGACGGTCCGTGGATCGCCAAACCGGGGGTTCAGGCCATTTGGCGTGCGGTCTATGAAGATCCGCGCGCGCATTGGGATGCCTATCATCTTGCCGAAAAACTCGTTGATCTTGAAGACTATTTTCGACGCTGGCGTTTCAATCACGTGACGACGGTCGAGCGGATCATCGGTTTCAAACGTGGGACTGGCGGCACCGCAGGCGTGCCTTACCTGCGCAAGATGCTCAGGGTGGAGCTGTTTCCGGAGCTTTGGCACGTGAGAGGAGAGTTGTAGGTGGTCTTGCGCAAGGACTTTTTCGACCTGCCAAAGGGTCTCATCTATCTCGACGGCAATTCGCTCGGGCCGCTGCCCAAGTCTGTTGGCCAGCGCGTTGGCGCGATGATGGCGGAGGAATGGGGTCAGCAACTGATCCGCGGCTGGAACAGCTCAGGCTGGATGGCACAGCCATCGCGCGTCGGCGACGCGGTCGGGCGGCTTATCGGTGCGCCCGAGGGCAGCGTGGTGATGGGCGATACGCTGTCGATCAAGGTTTATCAGGCACTTGCCGCCGCCCTGCGGATGCGCCCGGATCGCCGTGTGATCCTGAGCGACACAGGCAACTTCCCGACCGACCTCTACATGGCAGAGGGGTTGATCCGCCTTCTTGAAGGGGATTATGAGTTGCGGCTGGTCGCTCCGGAAGACGTGGCTGCGAGCATCGGCGATGATATCGCGGCCGTGATGCTCACCCATGTCGATTACCGGACGGGCCGAATGCACGACATGCCGACCGTGACCGAACTGGCACATGTGGGCGGTGCGGTGATGATATGGGATCTGGCCCATTCGGCGGGCGCAGTGCCGGTTGACCTGTCGGCGGTCCGAGCGGAATTCGCAGTTGGTTGCAGCTACAAATACCTTAACGGCGGGCCGGGCGCGCCCGCGTTTATTTATGTCCGGCCTGACCTTGCCGACAGCATTGACCCTGCCCTTGCCGGGTGGCTGGGCCACAACGCGCCCTTTGCGTTCGAACTGGGATACCGGCCCGCAGCCGGGATCGAGCGGATGCGGGTCGGCACGCCGCCCGTGATCCAGATGACGGCCCTGGAAGAGGCGCTGAAGATCTGGGATGGCATCTCGATGGCCGAGGTCCGCGCGGCCTCGGTTGCGTTGCAGGAACGTATGATCGCCGAGGTCGAGGCGCGTGTGCCTGAGCTTGATCTCGCCAGTCCGCGGGATCCGGCGCAGCGCGGCAGCCAGGTCTCATTCCGACATCCCGACGGCTATGCCGCGATGCAGGCGCTGATCGCGCACGGTGTGATCGGCGATTTCCGCGCGCCCGACATCATGCGGTTCGGGATCACACCACTTTATCTGGATGAGCAGGATATTCGGTCGGCGGTGGATCATATCGAGGCGGTGATGACCGGGCATCTGTATGACGATCCGGCCTTTCGGACCCGCAACCGCGTCACATGAGGCTTCGCGCGCTCAGCGTACAGCCGCGATCGGCCCCTCGGCCCGGCCATTGATAAACTGGTCAACATAAGGATCGCCGCAGGTGTCGAGCTCTGATACAGGGCCTGTCCACCGGATTTTGCCTCCATGCAGCATCGCCACGTTGTCGGCGATGGCACGCACGCTGGTCATGTCGTGGGTGATGGTCATTGCGGTGGCGCCCATCTCGGTCACGATTTCGCGGATGAGATCGTTGATCACGCCAGCCATGATCGGGTCGAGCCCGGTCGTGGGTTCGTCGAAAAAGATGATCTCGGGCTCCGCGGCGATTGCGCGGGCAAGGCCCACGCGCTTTTGCATGCCGCCTGACAGTTCGGCCGGGAATCGGTCAGCCACGTCCGGCGTCAGGCCGACACGGCGCAGTTTTTCGATGGCAATGTCTCGCGCTTCGGCCTTTGGCCGCTTGAGCGCACCACGCAGCAGGCGAAAGGCGACGTTCTGCCAGACCGGCAACGAGTCAAAGAGCGCGCCGCCCTGAAACAGCATGCCGAAACGCGCAAGAAACGCGTCACGCTCGGCCTTCAGAACGTCTTCACCATCAAGCGTGATGGTCCCGCTGTCGGGCAGGATCAGCCCGAGGATCGCCTTGATTGTCACCGATTTTCCGGTGCCAGACCCGCCGATGATCACCATGGACGTCCCGCTTTCCACGGTCAGGTCCACACCACGCAGGACGTGGTTGTCGCCGAACGATTTATGGACGTTGTCGAGCTTGATCATGGCGTGGCGTTGCCGGGGTTGACGGCCCTGCGCCCCGGCGCTGCGTGCGGCCCCACGGAGTATTTGGGGAACAGTGAAAGTGCAATGCGGTGGAGAGGCCAGGTTTCAGTCATACCGAAAAAAAGATCCCCGTGAGAACGAAGTTTGCGGCCAGGATCAGCACGGCGGCGGCTTCGACGCTGCCCTTGGTGGCGCGCCCGACGCCCTGGGCGCCGCGGCCCGAATGCATCCCGAAATAGCACCCCATCAGGGCGGCGATGAAGCCAAACACGGCCCCCTTGGCCAGCGAAGAAGTGACATCGGTGAATTCGAGAAAGTCGACCGTGTTCTTGATATAGGTGGCGGGATTGAAATCGAGCGTGCCAGTGGCCACGGCATAGCCGCCCGCAATGCCGATCAGGTCCCCGACACCCACTAGTAGGGGAACGACGAGTGTCGCGCCGACAACCCTTGGGGCGGCGAGGTATTTCATCGGATGCGTCGAAAGCGTGACGAGCGCGTCGATCTGTTCAGTTACTTTCATTGTCGCGATTTCTGCCGCGATGGAAGACGTCACGCGCGCTGCAATCATTAGACCCACAAGCACCGGCCCGAGCTCGCGGACCATGCCGATGGCGACGATCTGCGGTACCACCGCCTCGGCGTTAAAGCGTGCACCACCGGCATAGATCTGCAACGCCAGCGCCCCACCGGTAAAAATCGCGGTCAGTCCGACAACGGGCAGAGAGAGCCAGCCGATATTCAGGAGGGCGAGCGCGAATTCGCGCAGGTAGAAGGGCGGGCGCGCCGCATGGCTGACGCTGCCCCACGCAAAGATCGCGACCCGCCCAACAGCTGCGAGGCTGCGAAGGGTGGCGCGGCCCAGAAGCGCGAGCGGGTTCATTCGCCGTAGCGTCGGGTGTAGCGGGCCCCGAGGCTGGTGAGGATTTCGTAGCCGATCGTCCCGGCCGCTTTGGCCAGATCATCGACGGTCTGCGCCGGGGCCAAAAGACCCAGTTCAGTTGGATCGTGGTCAAGATCCGTGATGTCGACACCGATCAGGTCCATCGAGATGCGCCCGGCGACCGGGCAGGGAGTATCCCCCGCAAAGAGACGGAGGTTCGGCCCCATGGCCCGGATCACACCGTCTGCGTACCCGCCTGAAACGGTTGCGATCCGAGAGGGTCGCAGGGCCACCCATGTGTTTCCATAGCCGACGGTTTCGCCCTCGACCAGTTCGCGGACTTGGATGACGGGCAGATCCAGCGTGGCGACGCTTTCGGCCTGCGCAAAGGGCATCCCGCCATAAAGCCCGATCCCCGGGCGGGTCATGTCGAAATGATACCGGCGGCCCAGCAGGATCCCGCCCGTCGCCGCCAGCGATCGCGGTACGTTCGTGCCTTCGGTCATCTCTTCGAACATGTGAAGCTGGTGTTCGTTCATCACATGTTTGGGGTCGTCCGCGCAGGCAAGGTGCGAGACCAACAGGCTGGGTCCCTGGGCCAGCGCGATATCCCGAACCGCTGCCCATTCCACGGGCTCCATCCCCAACCGGTTCATGCCGGTGTCAAACTGCAGTCCGAACGGCGCGCCCGGCAGGGCTTCGACATGGCGCAGCATCTGATCGACGGAGTTCAGCATCGGTGTAAGGTTCGCTTGGTGAATGCGCTGCGTGTCACCCTCCATATGCCCGGAAAACATATAGATCTGAGGGCCTTCGCCAAGAGCTTTGCGGATTGCAAGGCCCTCTTCGGCAACGGCAACAAAGAACGTTCGCGCTCCAGCCTTGGCCAGTGCTCGCGCAACCGCTGGCGCACCCAGACCATAGCCGTTGGCCTTTACCACGGCTCCGGTTTCACATTGGGTCAGCGCGTCCAGCGCCTGCCAATTCCGGACGACGGCGCCAATGTCGATCGTGAGCGTACCAGTAGACATGGGGAGGGGTTGTGGCAGAGTTGCCGTCGGGGTCAAGAGGCATTGCCGGGCCCGGCCTATCTAAGCACCGGAGCCATGCAGGATTACACCACCGTTGGCCCGATTGGTTCGAATGCGATGTTCGCGGCCGTCAGTTCGAGGAAATCGATGCCATTGAGGAAGACGATGGGCTGATCGGGATCGTCAAGCGCCAAGGCCGTCCCGTCTTCGGTTTCTGTAATGAACGCGTCGGGCGGCGTCGACCCTTCGTACAGAAACAGGATCGTCTCGGATTCCGGTTCGAAATCCGTGATCGTCGCTGGGTTCTCGGGCGTAATCCAATCGCCGACTACAATGGCGTCGGTCTTGCCACCCCCGCTTGCAATATCATTCCCGCCAAGAAGCAGAAGGTCGTTGCCGAAGCCGCCATTCAGTTCGTCGGATTCACTATCCTCGAGGGCTGGCGTGTGGGTGTCGAGCAGCGCGGCATCTGTCGTCCCGTCATTGCGGATCTGATCGATGAAGGACCCCTCGACGACGACATCGGCGCCTTCCTTGCCAAAGACCAGATCCGAACCGTCGCCGCCAGACGCCTTGTCGTTGTCCTTGCCCGCCAACAGAACGTCTGCACCATCGTTGACGAAAATCGGTTGGCTGTCTTCGCTGCCGTCGATCACGTCGCCATCGGCGATGCCATCGACATCGTCGAGGCTGTTGCCGTTATCCCCGGAAGCGATCCGTGCCAGAAGGCCGATGCCGACCAATCCAATTAAAGCAAATCCAATTGAAGCAAATGCCCACATCCCGGTAATCCCCCAATCATTACCAAGTCATCAATTCTGAAAGGTTAACGGTCTTGAGGGTGATTCAGAAGCAAAAATGGCAGATCAAACGCTGACCTGCCATGATTATTCTAACGTAAGTTGAGGGACTTAGCCGCGATCTTCGATATTGACGTAATCCCGCGCGGTATCGCCCAGATATAGCTGGCGCGGGCGGCCGATCTTGTTCTGTGGATCCGCAATCATCTCTTTCCACTGGCTGATCCACCCCACCGTCCGCGACAGCGCAAAAATCGGTGTGAACATCGATGTCGGAAAGCCCATAGCCTCGAGGATGATGCCCGAATAGAAGTCGACATTGGGGAACAGCTTCTTGTCGGCAAAGTACGGGTCGGCCAGGGCCTGCGTTTCAAGCTCTTTCGCGACCTGCAGGATCGGATTGTTGTCGACACCCAGTAATTCCAGCACCTCGTCTGCCGATTGCTTCATC
>JBCBKL010000031.1:0-34947 GCA_038521825.1 Pseudomonadota bacterium
CACCTGGGTGTAGGCGAGGAATGTCGTTGGGCTCGCAAAGTCAAAGTGGAATTCCACGGTCTTGGTGCGCATGGAGGGTCTCCGCTGTTCGGGTGTCGTCTGGCTGGTGAGTCCCAGCTTTGTCGAAAGGCTCAGGTCTTGATGCCCTGCTGAAAGGCGGGTCGTGCTTCAAGGCGCTTCACATAGGCGTGCAGGTGGTTCATCTCGTCGGGCATGCACCCCAGCTTGCGCGCCATGTAGCAGGCGTGGCCCAGCATGAAGTCCGCCCCAGAGATGTCTCCTATCATGTAGTCGCGGCCCGCCAATTCGGCGTTCAGCGGCTCTAGCGCCTTGGTCAACAGGCGTTGGGCTTGGCCCAAGATCTCCTCGTTGCGGCGCTCGGGCGGCAGTAGCACGGTTTGCACGACAATGGTGTTGACCGGCGACATCACCATGCCCTCGCAATAGTGGAGCCATTGGAGGTAGCGCGGGAAGAGCGGCGACTCCAGCGCCGGCCTGAGCGCACTGTCGCTATGGCGCGCGATGAGGTATTCGACAATCGCGCCCGACTCGAACAGCATCACGTCGCCGTCCTCCAGCACCGGTACGCGGCCCAACGGGTGGCGCGCGCGGTGTTTGTCGGACTTCAGCACCCTGGGGTGGAACTCCATTCGGTTGAGGTCGTAGGGCAGCCCGAGTTCTTCGAGCAGCCACACGATACGTCCGGCACGGCTATTGGGGGCATGGTGCAATTTCAGCATCGCATTCTCCTATTTAAGGTAGGCATTGCCGGAGTGGTTCCATCAGGCGAGGTCGGAATAGGGACGCAGGTCCAGCTCGAAGGTCCAGGCCGAGCGGTGCTGGTGCGCCAGGTGGAAATATGTGTCTGCCACTTTGGCGGGCAGAAGCAGGCCATCAAGTTCCAGCCCCTTCTGCTCGCGCAGCGCCTGAAAGCGTTCTGGGCCCAGCATCCTTCCCAGCGTGTCGGGCGCGTCCACCGCGCCGTCAATGACTATATGCGCGACATGGATGCCCTTTGCGGCGAATTGGGCGTTCAGCGACTGGCAAAGCATGCGCCGCCCGCCCATGGCCGCGGCATGCGAATGCTGACCGGCGTTGCCGCGCATCGCGGCGGTGGCCGATGTAACCAGGAGCGCGCCCATCCCGCGCGGTTCCATGTAGGGAAACAGCACCTGCGCCAGACGGAAAAGGCCGAAGGTGGCCATGCGCCAGCCCATCTCGAACTGCTTCAGGGTGGTGCTGGCCAGCCCCCGGTCGCCGATTTGAGCGCCCAGATTGAAAACCGCAACACCAATCGGGCCGACGTTGGCCTCGATGTCGTTGACCAGCTGCTCAATGCTGCCCTCTTCAACAGCGTTGAGCATGAAGCCTTTGGCCGTCCCCCCCTCGGCCTCGATCTCTGCGACCAGCCGGTCGAGTCCCGCCTTGTCAGTGCGGCGCGCAAGGCAAGCGTGATAGCCATCGCGGGCGAAGCGCTTGGCGACGTTACCGCCAATGCCAGCGCCGGCCCCGAGGATCAGGCAGACGGGCTTGGTCATCGATGAGTCCTTTGCTATTCCGTCTTGCCGTTATGAACCAATCGGTCCATAACGGCAAGCATGCCCCGACCCATTGAATTCGACCGCACCAAAGCTGTGAATAGAGCATTGTCCCTGTTCTGGCGCCAGGGCTACCAGGCCACGTCTCTGGCCGATCTGCTGGCGGCCATGGAGATTGGTCGCAGCAGTTTCTACGCGGCTTTCACCGACAAGCGCAGTCTCTTCATCGAGTGCCTCGACCTGTTTTCGTCGCGCACGATCGACCTCTTGCATCGATCGCGCGCGACGATGCCGCCGGTCGACGCCTTGCAGGACTTTTTTGTACGCAACTTCACAGGCACGACCAACGCGAGCGGGCACTGGGGCTGTCTGCTCGTGAACACCGTGCTCGAGATGGCCGGGGTGGACGTTGAGCTTTCCGCGCGTGCCAGTCGCCACCTGAACGAGATCCAGCGCGTCTTTCAGGCCTGCCTGCAGGACGCTGGCGCAACGCCGGAACAGGCCGAAGACCTGGCCGCCATGCTGATGCTGTTCAACGAGGGCGTTCGCGTGTCGAGCCGCCGCCGCCTGCCACACGCGCAACACCTGCACCCCATCGCCACAACATTTCGCCTGATCCGTAGCGCTATCGCATGACCATCACCACGTTCACGCCACCCAGGCAGTTCACCTACATGGAGGGCATCGTCATGCCGCTGCCGTCTTGGGACGACTGGCCCGAGAAGGCGTGCGGTTTTTTCTGGGGTTCCGGTCGGCGAAGGGCGAGGATCTGGTTCTGAAGCGCAACCTGTTCATTGAGGGTGTGCTGCCCAATTCGACCCTGCGCAAGCTGTCAGACGACGAAATGGGGACCTATCGCGCACCCTTCGTCAAGGAAGAGAACCGCCAACCGATGCTGAACTGGCCCCGGCAAATTCCCTTTGCCGGCGAATCGACAAACGTGGTCGCGCTGGTTGAGGCCTATGCGGATTGGCTCCGCACCAGCCCTGTGACCAAGCTCTTCGTCAACGCCGATCCGGGATCCATCCTCGTGGGTTGGCAACGCGATTTCTGTCGCAGCTGGCCCAACCAGCAGGAAGTTCCCGTTACCTGCCTACATTTCATACAGGAAGACTAGGGCGCGGCCATTGGTCAGACCGTGGCGGCCGTTCGGCAAACACTGATTCTGACATTTCTTAGCCTCGGTCTAGCAATCCCGGTTCCACTTCTTGTTGGCGATATTGGATGGGTCGTAAGCATCGCGGCATTGATCCTTGGTATGGGCTACTTTGCGATTTTCGGGCTCATCGCAGCCAAGATCTCAAACGCTTTTCCGCAGGACGTTGCGGTGATCATCACAGCTGTATCCTTTCTTGTCGTAGGTATGGGATCCGCAATCGGCAATGTAGCTGCGGGCTTAATACTGGAGAGCACGTCTAGCTATACCATGCTGTTTTCAGTGCTAACTGGTGTCAGCGTTTTTTTGGCAGCGCTTTCGGCAAGGCTCCCCAAAACTCAACGGAGGCCGTCCATTGATGTCGGTCTGAGAAAGAGAAGTCGATGCTCATCGCAGTCGAGTTCGGACCAGCACGCGATTGTGCGATGAGACTGAGCACAAGCATTCGACCCATGGTTATGCAGAGTTGAGGGGAGATGCGATCCAACCAGCTCACGTCGTTGAAAGTTGGGTCTCATCGTCAGGTATTGCGTAGTAGTCGCCCTTGTTAGCGACAAAAATGTGTTTGCCAACATGCAGACCGGCCGTGTTGTCCAGGCAACCTGCCGCAATCCCGATTCCTGCCTCATCGTTCATCCGATAAAATAGACTTGACCCGCACTTTTGGCAAAAGCCGCGTTTCGCTTCTGCTGAAGAGGCATACCAAACCAACCCGTCGTCTTTTGTGAAGGTCACACTGTCAAAGGCTGCGTGAGTTGACGCCCATAGGTGCCCACTTGTCTTTCGACACTGACTGCAATGACAGACCGTTACTGTTTCGCGTACTGTCGGCACGTCAAAAGCAACACTGCCACATTCACAACTTCCTGTTATCATTTCGTTTTCCCAATCATTGCTCGTTTGGCCATTTCAATTGATCTGCTTGCGCATAGTGGTCTCGTGTCAGAGCGCCTGGCAACTTCCGTGAATCCGGATTCCAAATAGGCACCAACAAATCCGGTCCATGCATAGACTGCAGGATATTTTTCTTCCGCCTTATCAATCGGATATCCTTCCACAACTGTCGCTCCCTGACTCTGTGCCCACTCCATAGCAGCGTTCAGCAATTGCGAGGACAGTCCTTTGCGGAGGTATCCCTTATGGACAAAGAAACAGGACACACTCCATACCTCCGCGTCGTCGACTGGATATAGAATTCTTGAGGTTGTCAGCTTTGGAAACGCAGACCTGCGGTCGATTTGAAGCCAGCCGGCTGGCTCATCTTGGTGGCATGCGATCAACCCCGGAACATGCCCGCCGTCAAATAGCGCTTTCATGGCGTCGCGATTGCCGGCGCCTTTGCCCGCCGCCAAATCTTTGGCCGACAGGAGCCACAGCATGCACAAGCAGCCCCCGCAACCGCCCTTGTCTCCCATGACACCTTCGAAACCCTCCCAGGTTGCGGGCCGGATCTCCGATGTCATCGAAAATCCCGTTGGTGCGCCATCGATAGTCTGCATGTTCTTCTTCCGATACTCTTTCACGCCTTCTGCTCCGAGGCAGGGATAGTAAGGCACAAGCTCCGCCTCCGCACGATCTGATCTATGATCCATTTACGGGAATCCTGTGCCGAGAGATGTCTGAACAAGGTCGATGGAAAGATCGAATATATGTCGACTGCCCGCGATTTTAGGAAACTGTTCGATAGTCTCGGTCCAGTCATCGCCCCTAGGATGGAGCACTGTCGCCTGACCATAAACTATGTGACGATACGAACGGATTGAAAGAAATACCCGATTGCATCAGCAAATGAGACCCGTTGGCAATCCTTGTATCGACCGAGTTCCGGATCCAATTGGTGGAACAGCGCTTCGATCAGTTAGCTCTTCAGTCCCGCCATCAACTGCTGGAATCTCTCGCCTTGCACTGTGACGTGGGCCCGCAGAATCTTTGCGGCTGAGTCAGAATTACCAGACTTCAGGGCTTGGATGATTTCTTCATGTTCTGCGAGGGATTGGGCCATACGTCCGCGAAACTTAAGCTGGACGCGACGGTAGGGTTTCAATCGATGCTGCAGCCGCAAGGCTTCGTTCTGCAAGTGAGAATTGGTCGCCCCCCGATAGATTTCCTGATGGAAGACCTCGTTCTCGTGGTAATATCTGGCCGCATCTTCTTTTTCGACGGCGTCCCGACATCTTGCGTTCGCCTCGCTGAGACGCACCAAGCCTTCATCAGTCATCCGTGCGGCCGCAAAACGACCACAGGCCGCCTCGAGTTCTGCCATTGTCTCGAACATCTCCAGCAGTTCGACAGGGCCGGGCTGGCGTACAAAGACCCCTCTGCGCGGGATCTGCTCGGCCATCCCGGACATGACCAGACGTTGCAGTGCCTCTCGGATCGGGGTGCGTGACACGCTGAAATGCTCGGCCAGCTTGATCTCATCAAGTCTTTCACCGTCCTCGTATTCCCCTTGGAAAACGAGTTGCTCCAGGGATTCTGCAATCTGTTCCGCGCGCTTCAGTTCCATGCTGAAACGATACTACAACTCGCAATTCGAGCGCAAGAATTAAGATATTGTATACAAGAAAGTTGACACAGGATGCATTGTGGTTGATGTTGGCGTATTGCCGAACTGAGGAGAGTCGGCTGAAATTTGGGAGGAATCAATGAAAACGAAATTTCTAGCGACGGTCGCGATTGTGGCGGCAATGGGTGCCGCGTCGATGGCACACGCAAAAGAACTGCGCCTGTCACACCAATGGTCCAATCAGGACATTCGCCACCAGGTGGCTGAAATCGTCGCGAACGAAGTGGCCGCGGCCGACGTGGACCTGGAAATCAAGATCTTTGGCTCGAAGTCCCTGTTCAAGCCCCGCGAGCAATACCGGCCCCTGTCCCGAGGCCAGCTTGACATGACGGTTCTGCCGCTCAGCTATGCCGGTGGCCAACAGCCAGCGTTCAACCTGACGCTCATGCCGGGCCTTGTCAAAAACCATGACCACGCCGCGCGGCTGAGTAACTCGCCATACATGGAAGCGCTCGAAGAGAAGATGGCGGAAGACGATGTCATGGTTCTCGTTCATGGGTATCTGGCCGGTGGTTTCGTCGGCAAAGACAAGTGCATCACAAACCCGTCCGACGTTGCAGGCTTGCAAACGCGCGCGGCTGGCAAGGCATTCGAACAGATGCTGGCCGGGGCCGATGCGTCCATCACCTCAATGGCGTCATCGGAAATCTACAATGCGATGCAAACCGGCATTTTGAACGCGGCAAACACATCGTCCTCGTCCTTTGTGTCCTACCGGATTTACGAGCAGGTCTCGTGCTACACGCCGGCAACCGAAGATGTGGCGCTGTGGTTCATGTATCAGCCTCTGCTGATGAACAAATCCACCTTCGAAGGGCTGACAGCGGAGCAGCAAGAAGCGCTTTTGGCGGCGGCGGAAAAGGCAGAAGCGTTCTATCTAGCAGAAGCGAAGAAACAGGATGCCGCGTCGGTCAAGGTCTTTGAGGACAACGGCATCGAGATCGCACAAATGTCGGCCGAAGACTTCGCAGCATGGCGCGCTCTGGCAAAGGAGACGTCCTACAAGCTCTTTGTCGAAGAAGTTCCGGACGGGCAGGCATTGCTCGATATGGCTCTCGCGGTCGAGTAACTCTCTCGCGGCGACCGCAGAACGCGGCGGTCGCCGACTTCCCGAATTCCACCTAATCCGGAAGGAAAGCTGACATGGCTGGCCAAAGCTCAGCCGTGACCTCGCGCAAGGGGGACAACCTGTTTTTGCGCGCCGTTGCGGCCCTGTCTACCCTCGCTGGTTGGTGTTCTGCGGCCATGATCGTAGCTGCCGTCGCCATTACCTGCCAAATGATCTTTGTGCGGTTCGTCCTGAACCAGTCCACCGTCTGGCAGACCGAAGCGGTCATCTATCTCGCGATTGGTGCTACGCTGGTTGGGCTGCCTTATGTTCAACGTTTGCGCGGGCATGTGAATGTCGATCTTATCCCGCTCGCGCTGTCCAGAACCGCGCGCTACTACATGTATTTGATGACCATGTCGCTTTCGATCGTTATGGTCGCGATCGTCCTGTTTTACGGGTACGAGCACTGGCATCTCACCTACGAGCGAAACTGGAAATCAGATACCGTCTGGGGTGTCAGGCTCTGGATTCCCTATCTTTCAATTCCGATCGGGTTTGGCCTGTTCCTGTTGCAACTGATTGCGGACCTTGTCGCGGTCCTTCTGAAAGTCGACACGCCGTTTGGTCTGGAGGACGTGTAATGGACCCAATCCTGCTGGGCGGCATCGTCGCTGTCGCAACCATCCTTGTCCTCTTTTCCGGCGTGTCGGTCGCACTTGGGCTTCTGATTGTCTCGACCGGGTTTCTGCTGATCTTCGACGGGCTGCGCTCGCTTGAGCTGATCCCCGAAATCCTCTTTGGCAAGCTCGACAACTTTGCCCTTCTGGCGATCCCGATGTTCATCATCATGGGCTCATCCATTGCCTCAACACGGGCCGGTGCCGACCTGTACGAAGCGCTGGAACGCTGGCTGACGCGGCTGCCCGGTGGCCTCGTCATTTCCAACCTCGGGGCCTGCGCGCTGTTCTCGGCCATGTCGGGATCCTCGCCTGCAACCTGCGCGGCCATCGGCAAGATGGGCATCCCCGAGATGCGCAAGCGTGGCTATCCTGATGCTGTCGCCGCAGGGTCCATCGCGGCGGGTGGCACCTTGGGCATTCTGATCCCGCCATCGGTGACAATGATCGTCTACGGTATCGCAACCGAGACCTCGATTGGCCGTCTCTTCCTCGCGGGCGTTCTGCCCGGGCTTTTGCTGGTTGTACTGTTCATGGCCTGGTCGCTTTATTCGACCTGGCGGTCTGGGGACAAACGGCTGCTGACCGCAGGGACCTATACCTGGAAACAGAAGGTCGAGATCCTGCCGCGTGTTCTGCCGTTTCTCGCGATCATCATCGGCGTCCTCTATGCCATGTATGGTGGCATCGCGACACCGTCCGAGACAGCGGCCGTCGGTGCGCTGCTGTGCCTGTTGATCGCAATGGTCATCTACAGACTTTGGAACCCCAAAGATCTGTGGCTCGTGCTGCGCGACAGCACCAAGGAAAGCGTGATGATCATGTTCATCATTGCAGCCGCCGGGGTGTTCTCTTACATGCTGTCGAGCCTGTTCATCACCCAGGCGATTGCTGAATGGATCGGCACGCTGGATGTGAACCGCTGGGTGCTGATGACATTCGTCATGCTGTTCCTGCTGATTGCCGGGTTCTTTCTGCCCCCCGTGGCCGTGATCCTGATGGCCGCGCCGATCCTGCTGCCGATCATCACCACGGCCGGGTTCGATCCGATCTGGTTTGCGGTTGTCCTCACGATCAACATGGAGATCGGGTTGATATCGCCGCCGGTGGGCCTGAACCTCTACGTGATCAACGGCATCGCGCCGGACATCTCTCTCAAGACCATTCTGAAGGGGTCGCTGCCTTACGTGGCCTGCATGGTGATCGCCATCGTCCTTCTGTGTTTCTTCCCGGCCATCGCGACATGGTTGCCTGATGTCATCATGGGAGAGGCGGTATGAGCTACTTCGGCGAGCTGATCTCGACTGTATTCGAGCGGCGCTATCAAAAGGCGCTCTCGGCTGAGGTCGATGGCAGGACCACATCGGAACTCTGTGAAGCTTTGCTGAGCAGTCATGGGGAGGTGTCGGGCGTCACTCTGGCGCGCAACATACTCGATCGTTTTGGGGCAATGAACACAGAGGAAAAAACCGCGTTCTTTGAGTTTATGACACATGACCTTGAGATCGATCCCGATGACGTCATCCACGCGCTGAACGCCTACAAGGAAAAACCGAGCAAGGGCACCTATCGTACCTTTGCCGCAGCCTGCGAGCCTCGACGTCAGGAGTTGGCAAGGCGCCTCAATCAGGTTCCCGGTGCAACTGGGCAGTTGGTACAGATGCGCAAGGAACTGTTGGGCTTGATGAAAGAACGGCCTGATCTGGAGCCGCTGGACGTGGACTTCACGCATTTGTTTGCGTCTTGGTTCAACCGGGGTTTTCTGGTTCTGCGCCCGATTGACTGGTCCAGCCCCGCAGACATCCTTGAAAAGATCATTGCCTATGAGGCGGTGCATGAAATTGACAGCTGGGATGACCTGCGGCGCAGGCTGAAGCCGACCGACAGGCGCTGCTTTGGGTTCTTTCATCCCTCGATGGCCGATGAGCCCCTGATCTTCGTTGAAGTTGCTTTGACAAAAGGTGTGCCCAGTTCGGTCCAGGACTTGCTGGCGGATGAACGCGAAGAGATCGAAGCGGAAGATGCCGACACAGCCGTTTTCTATTCGATTTCGAATTGCCAGTCCGGACTTGCGGGCATATCCTTCGGCAATTCGCTTATCAAACAAGTTGTGTCTGACCTGTCGAAAGACCTGCCCGGTATTTCGACATTTGTAACGCTGTCCCCGATTCCGAGATTGACCAAATGGTTGGGCCGCACCGACCTGGACGTTCTCAAAGAGGCGGACAACCAGGCTTTGGCCGCGTACTATTTGCTTGAGGCAAAGAGATCAGACGGTATGCCATTTGACCCAGTGGCGAGGTTCCATCTCGGCAATGGTGCAATGATTCATGCTGTGCACGCCGAAGCTGATGTGTCGCCAAACGGGCGCAAGCAATCGAACGGAACAATGGTCAACTACCTCTACGACCTCTCCCAGATTTCACAAAACCACGAGAAATTCGTGGGTGAACAGACCGTTGTCGCATCCGCGGCAGTGAAAGCGCTAAGCCGATCGGTAGCCCCCAAAGGCCAAGGAGATTGATCATGGCAAACCCCTTGTTTGATGCACTTTTCGGGCGGCACCAGGGCAAGGCGACCCCTTTCCTCGAGGCGGCGGATGGCACTGTCATCACACATGGCAAATACCTTGAACTTGCCGCGCAGTATGCGCATGCGTTCGCCGGGCTCGGCGTCAAGCCAGGCGACCGTGTTGCTGTGCAGGTCGGAAAATCTCCTCAAGCGTTGGCCGTATATGCGGCCTGTGTCCAGGCCGGCATCGTGTTGTTACCCCTAAATACTGCCTACACGCCCGATGAAGTCTCTTACTTTGTTGAGAACAGCGGCGCGCGCGTCATCCTTTGTGACGGCAAACGATCCGAGGCGCTCTTGCCAATCGCGCAGGCGACGGGCGCAAATACCGAAACGATGAATGAGGATGGCAGCGGCAGTTTTGCTAAGCACGCTGAGGCCATGCCCTCCACTTTTCCAACCGTGACGCGATCAGAAGATGATCTGGCTGCGCTCCTATACACGTCGGGTACAACCGGGCGATCCAAAGGTGCGATGCTGACACAAGGCAATTTGCTTTCAAACTGTCAGGCATTGACGCGTGAATGGGAGTTCACATCTGATGATGTGCTGCTCCATGCACTGCCGATTTTTCATACGCATGGGCTGTTTGTCGCAACCAACATCGCATTACTCGCGGGCAGCAGGATTGTCTTCATGCCGAGGTTCGATCTGGACGTGATCATCGAACAGATGCCGCATGCATCGACCATGATGGGCGTTCCGACGTTCTACACCCGTCTGCTTCAGGATGCGCGTTTCACCAAAGATCTGGCGCAGCATATGCGCTTGTTTGTTTCCGGCAGTGCGCCGCTGCTCGAGGAAACGCATATGCAATTCGAAGAGCGCACAGGCCACCGCATCCTTGAACGGTACGGCATGACCGAGACCAACATGAACACATCCAACCCATATAGGGGTGAACGGCGTGCTGGCACCGTTGGGTTTCCGCTTCCCGGTATCGAGATCAAGATCACCGACAGCACCACCGGAGCGTCCCTACCACGCGGTGAAATTGGCGAGATCGAGGTGCGTGGACCCAACGTGTTCAAGGGGTATTGGCAGATGCCTGAGAAGACCGCCGAAGAGCTGCGTGAAAATGGCTTCTTCATAACCGGCGATCTTGGGCAAATCGACGAAGACGGGTACTTACACATCGTCGGTCGCAACAAAGACCTGATCATCTCCGGTGGGTACAACATCTACCCAAAGGAAATCGAACTCCTGCTTGATCATGAAGAGGGTGTTTTGGAAAGCGCGGTCATTGGCGTTCCACATCCGGATTTCGGTGAAACGGTCGTCGGCGTCCTTGTTGCAGAAGCTGGCGCAGAGCTCGACCTTGATGCAATCAAGAAAAACATCGGGGCCTCGCTTGCGCGGTTCAAACATCCAAAAAAGCTGGTCGTTCTCCGGGAATTACCCCGCAACGCCATGGGGAAGGTGCAAAAGAAGGCATTGCGTGACAGTTACAAGGATTTGTTCGCCCCCGCTTAACCTCCCTGAACAAGTTCGCGAGGCGTGAAACCAGCGGTGGACCGCCGTTTGAGGGCAAAGACCTGCTCCATTACATCCTCGGAGGACCACCAAATGTACGACAACATCCTTGTGCCTATTTCACTAGATGCAGACAGAGATGCAGAAAAAGCGCTGAAAGTGGCTCGAATACATTGTGGAGAAGGTGGCAAGATCACAGGCTGCATTTTATCGAGCCTCTTCATGCATACTCGAGCGACCCACTTCCAGAAAACCATCTTGAGATTGCCAAAGCGACTGATCAGCCCCACCTGAGTGGTCCAATTTGATTGTTAGTGCATGAATGGCCTTGGGTCCATCTGGACGATGGTTTCCGGGGCCGGTGGGCGGTATCCCAAGGCACTATGTGGGCGTTTCGTGTTGTAGTGTTTCCTCCATTCTTCGATCAGGATTTGGGCCTCGCGCAGGCTGTAGAATATCTCGCCATTCAGGAACTCGTCCCTAAACCGGGCGTTTGAGCTTTCGCAGTACCCGTTCTCCCAAGGTGATCCGGGTTCGATGTAAGCTGTCTTTGCGCCAACAGCCTTGATCCAGTCCTGTACGGCCTGAGCAACGAACTCCGGTCCATTGTCCGACCGCATGAACGACAGCACACCGTGCAGGATGAACAGGTCGCTCAACGCGTCGATGACGGTGCCCGAGTTGAGCTGTCTATCGACACGGATCGCCAGAGCCACGTTGAAGAACGTGCGCAGCCCACCAGCATTAAGCGGGATTGGCATTGGAATATGGAACCTACTGGGCTTCGGGACGCTCTCGGCGAAGCAGGACGTGTTCCCCCGCGCTGGTATCTGCAGGTTGTGTCGGGCCGAGCCTTGGGCGCCGTCGAAGACATGGCTGAAGACAACCCTGACCACTGGGATGGCGAAAATGGCGATTTTGTCCGGGCCAAGACATGGACCTCCCATCGAGCAAAAATCATGGGCCGGGTCAGAGCGCTTCCAGAATTGCGTGGCGGCGTGGACTGGCCCAGCTTCTTTGGTCTTTTTGCCCTGTGGCGAGATCAATTGAACCAACGCAAGGCTTCCACGACACTGCAATTGGAAAACCGAACAGACGGTTTTGAAAGACTGCTAGCAAAGCATGCGGGAGAACTGAATGCGATGTCAGAAGACCCGGAAATTGACGAAGTGACGACTCAAGCGAAACGCGCAGAGCGGGCGCAAATCCTTGAAAACTGGCAGGTGCGCATTGATAATGCCGCGGAAGAGTTGCTCCGTATTACAGATCTGTTCCCTACATTGGATCAGCTGGAGGCCGAATTGAGGGAGACCGCGAATGCAACGGCGTTCGACAACGCTATTGGGCGCGAGTTTGAGACCTTGGTTCAATCGTTCGACAACAAGACGAATGCCCAATATCGACAGGCATCCGAACAGCTGATCGAGAACTATGTCCGCCATCTTTACACGCGAGATCCGGACGCTGTGCCGGAAGCGCTGTTTGGGCTGTTTGCGCCGCTTTGGGAATTGCAATGTCAGGAGACGCTGATTTTCATCGGGCTTAACCACGATTGCACTGAGGGTGACCAGCCCGATGCCCGGTTGATCGATATTCCGACCCATCCACTGGCCGGGCTGAGTTTCGGAGATGACTCGCGATACTATGTCGACTTGCCGCTAGACGCTTTGGTGGGCGAGCGATGGCAGGATGCGTCTGCGAGTAACACGCATTGTCAGCTTTGACGGGCGCTGCTCATTCTATTGGTAAATAAGACGTTTTGTGCGCGCGTGGTTTTGTTGAAAAATGAATTCTGAGCATCGCGCCGTGTCAAAGTAGAGCTCGGACCCAGCGAGCGTGGATCTTTTGCAAATGCGTAGATGCAGATGTCACAATACTTCTTGGACCTACAACTTAATCCAGATAAGCAGTTATGTCCCGCACAGTGTGATTTTGCTACGTCCTTGATTTTCCGACCGCAGCGAAAGTCTGGAATGACGGGCTGCGCCGCAGCGGAGACGGCGCCCAGCCAATGGCAGGTTTGGGCCGCTTCCAAAAGCGACCTTTACTGCGGGCTGCAATCACAATCTCCGCATCCTCTGCGCCGAACCAGTCTTCAATTGTTTCGCCGATGCCAGCGGCCGCAGGGTCAGACATTCCACTCGTAGCCGACGGCTTTTTCGGACACGTCCCAAAGCCGTGTCATGACGGCTTTGCTATGGGCGTGAACGTTCAGGGTGCCTTTGCCAACCGGACCGACCGCTTCCATGCGGCCCGTTGGACCGTAGAGGGCGCGCTGCTCGGTCAGGGCCTCTTCGGTCGCGCACATGACTTCCGGGTAAGAGCCTTGTTCGGCGGTCTGGACCATCGGCGTCTTGGTCATCAGCCACCAGATGAACCGCATCGTGCGGCTGCCGCTTGTGGTGATGAGGGACGTGGCCGACGAGCCTGGATGGCAGACGAAAACCTCGACATCTTTGCGCTCTGCGGCGGCCAGACGGTCCTGCAATTCGTAGGCGAACATCATCTGCGCCAGTTTGGACTGCGAATAGGCGGTGTTCGGGCCGTAGTCCTTTTCCCAGCTCATATCGTCGAACTTGATGGTCTTAAGCCCAAGGTTGTAGCCGAGACTGGCGACGACCACGATCCGGCCTTTGCTTTCGGCGATGCGGTCAAAGAGCAGGCCATTCAGCAAAAAATGCCCGTAGTGGTTGGTGCCGAGCTGGCTTTCAAAGCCGTCAACTGTCAAAATACGCGTCGGCACCTGCGCGATGGCCGCGTTGTTGATCAGCGCGTCAATGCGCGGCACGGCCTTCAGGACTTCTTTGGCGGCCTCGCGCACGCTGTCCAGAACGGACAGGTCCATGCGAATGAAGCTCACATCGGCTTTTGAGCCGAATTCCTGTGTCAGGTCCGCGATCGCCGCCCCGGATTTCTCGGCCGAGCGGTTCAGCATCACCACCTTGGCGTTCTTATTGAGAAGAATGCGCGCGGCCTGAAAGCCTGCGCCAGCGTTGGCGCCGGTGATAATGTACGTTTTGCCTGACTGGTCGCCGAGGCGTTCGGGCGTCCAGCCCTTAGGTCCAAATGTCGTATCTGCCATTTTCTGTCTTCTGCCAGGCCAAGCTGGCGGTTTAGGGTGTCGTTGTCTGCAAGCACAGATAGAACCAGTCGGAGCCAAGAAACAGACGATATCCTCTCGATTACTTGCCCAATCGTCTCAACCCCATTGCAAAGATGAAAGTCCTCTGCCAGCTAGAGCACATGAGCAAAGAACAGATCAAAGACCTTATCGAGCGCCGTCTGCCCGAGGCAGGGCTTTTCGAAACCGCGCTAAGGGGAGTCCAGCTTTTTCGGGTGACCGAGGCCATGCCATGCGTCCCTGCCGTCTACGAACCCACGGTCGTGGCCATCCTCAGCGGCACCAAGGAAGCTGTGCTGGACGGTGAGCACCACGTCTATGGCAGCGACCAATACCTGCTCTGCCCAATGACCCTGCCGGTCGAAGCGGGCACGCCACAGGCATCCGAAGCGGATCCTCTGCTCGGTGTAGTGATCGCTTTGGAACCACGAATGATGCGCGAGCTCACGATGGAGATAGAGACCGCCGCCGGTGGCAACAGACAGTCTCGGGGCGGAGCGCCGTCGGCTTTGGCATTGGCTTCCTGGGATGCTGGGTTCACGCAGGCTTTGTTGCGGCTTCTGGAGCTGCTCGACAATCCGGTTGATCTGGAGGTGCTAGGACCAGGGCGACTGCGCGAGTTGTGTTACGCGGTGCTCATGGGCGAGGCCAGGGCCGCCGCAAGACGTTCCTTTGGTGTCGGCAACGAAATCGCGCGCGCCATCGAATATCTTTCGAACCACCTGAACGAACAGGTCACGATCGACGACATGGCCGGCCATGTAGGTATGAGCCGCGCGGTCTTTCATCGCCGGTTCAAGGAAGCCACGACAATGTCGCCGATACAGTTTGTGAAATCGATGCGGCTGAACAACGCCGCGATCAAGATCGCCGAAGGAAAGACCGTGTCGGAGGCGGCCTGGGACGTGGGCTATCAAAGCTCTTCTCAATTCAGCCGCGAGTTCAAGCGGATGTACGGCCAGTCACCCCGGCACTGGAGCCACGCTGCGCAGATGCCAGAACGATTGAATTAGTGCGCATCAGCCACTTGAGGCTTGTGGCGAATGTCCGGAAAGCGGGCTGCGACTGCAGCATTCTGATCTATAGTTGAGTGACCGGTATGGGCCGAGTGTTCCGGGAGTATCGCTGCCTGAGGCCGACATGCTGCGTCGCATCCGATGATCGCAATGAGCCCCATTGTGACCGATGCTGCGATATGGACTGAGGTCGGGAAACCGTGTTGAAGCGGTGTTTCGGGGCGAGCGTTGGTGTCTTACGAGTGATGGGATGAAATTGCGTCTGCCATGTAAGACGCGTGCCGTCATTCTTCTCGGTCCAGATTTTCTGCTCTAGTTAAACTTCCGATGAAGCAACAAGGGACTTGTTTTGGGAATGGCATTTGAATTTCACCACGTCGGAATCATAGTAAGCGATTGCGAGCGTTCCAAACAGTTCTGTACGCAGACACTTGGCTTGGAGTAGATCCGCGAAACCTACCGGAAGGCACGCCAGTCATGGAAGTTGGACCTGAAGCTGCACGGAGGTGGACAGCGTGAGCTATTCAGTTTCCCGCACACCCCGAAAGACCATCGCGACCAGGGGCCTGTAGTTTGCGGCATCTGGCGTGTCGTGCCCGCGATGTTGATGGCACGATGGACCGGCTGACAGACAAAGGCGTGGTCATCGAACCGGTTCGAATCGACGGGAACACGGGCTGCCGGTTTACGTTTTTCGCCGACCCTGATGGCCTGCCGATGGAGTTGTACGAGGTTCAATACACCTATTTTCTTCGCCGGTTCACGGATTCGTGCAGAGAAGGTTGATTCTTCTTGCAGGGATTGGAACGTTCCAGTAAATCTTGTGGAACGTTCCAAAAAATGCCCATGAAGGGCGGTGACCGGGGGAAAGATGACGAAGACCGTTTCTGCCGATAGTGCCGTGGCCCGTATTCCTGACGGAGCGATAGTATCTGTTTCCTCATCATCCACTCTGGGATGCCCCGATGCCGTTCTCAGGGCGATCGGCGATCGGTTTGAGCAAGAGGGGCATCCGCAGAATATTACCTCGCTTCATCCCATTGCAGCGGGCGATGTCTATGGTGTTAAGGGCATGGATCATATCGCCAAGGATGGGCTTTTGAGCCGTGTTCTAGCAGGGTCGTATCCTTCGGGGCCGTCTAGCGTCGAAATGCCCGAAATCTGGAAGATGATCGTCGAGGACCGTGTCGCGGCCTATAATGTCCCGTCCGGCATCATGTTCGACATGCATCGTGAGGCGGCGGCGCATCGTCCCGGTGTGTTGACGAAGGTCGGGCTGGACACCTTTGTGGATCCTATTCGCCAAGGCTGCGCCATGAACGAGCGCGGGGCGGTTGCGCCCATCGTTTCGCGCACGGAGTTTGTGGGTGAAACATGGCTGCATTTTCCCAACGTGGTGCCCAACGTGGCGATCATTCGTGCGACCACGGCGGACGAGCGCGGCAACCTGACATATGAACACGAAGGCGCTTACCTCGGCGGTCTTGAGCAGGCGATTTGCGTGCGCAACAACGGCGGCATTGTCATCGCGCAGGTCAAGCGCGTCACGGCTAACGGCAGTTTGCGGCCCCATGATGTGCGCGTGCCGGGGCATTTGGTCGACTTTGTGGTCGTTGACCCCGATCAGAAGCAAACAACGCAAACCGATTATGATCCTGCGATTTCAGGCGAAGTCATGCGCCCGTGGAGCAGTTTTTCCTTGGCCGAACATGGTATCGAAAAGGTGATTGCACGTCGCGCAGCGCAGGAATTGCGCGCCGGTATGACGGCCAATCTGGGCTTCGGGATCAGCGCGATGGTGCCCCGTGTGCTGCTGGAGGAAGGCCATCCCGATGCCGTAACATGGGCGATTGAACAGGGCGCCGTTGGTGGCGTTCCCCTGACGGGCTTTGCCTTTGGGTGTGCATCAAACGCGGATGCTTTCGTGCCATCCCCGCAGCAGTTCATCTACTTTCAGGGGGGCGGTTTCGACATGTCGTTCCTGTCGTTCATGGAGGTCGATGTTCAGGGCAACGTCAACGTCTCCAAGCTGGGCAAGAAGCCCTACCTGACGGCGGGATGTGGCGGGTTCGTGGACATCACATCGCGGGCAAAAAACATTGTCTTCTCTGGCTGGTTTGAGGCCGGGGCCACGATCAATCTGGCCGATGACGGAATCGACATCGGGGCCCCTGGCAAGTTCACCAAGATGGTGGAAGAGGTCGAGCATGTTACCTTCTCGGGCCGTCGTGCGCGCGAGCAAGGACAAAACGTGATGTACGTCACGGAGCGATGCGTCATCCGCCTGACCGGCAACGGACTGCTGGCTACGGAAATCATGCCGGGCGTGGACCCACAGAACCATATCGTAGGTCCATCCCACGGCCGTGTTCAGGTCGCAGAGAATGCCACATTGATGTCGGCAGCGCTGCTGGCCGACGGACCAATGGGGCTGACTCTATGAGCGAGATCACCTGCACATATACCGACGGCATGGCGGTGCTGAATCTGCGCAACGAAGCCAAACTGAACGCCCTGACAACGGGTATGCTGCGCGCGTTGGATGGCCTTCTCGATGAGATCGAGAGCAAGGCTGAAGTGCGCGCGGTCATCTTGACCGGTGCGGGCGACAAAGCGTTCTGCTGTGGTGCCGATATCGCTGAATGGGGGCCGCTTGGCCCTGCGGAATTTGCACGCCACTGGGTGCGCAATGGCCACCGCGTTTTCGACCGACTGGCGCGGTTTTCCAAGCCGACCATCGGGGCGATCAATGGCCACGCCTTCGGCGGTGGGCTGGAGCTGGCGGCCTGTTGTGATGTGCGGGTGATGAGTGCGCGCGCCACGCTGGCCCTGCCTGAAGCAAAAGTCGGGATTGTGCCCGGATGGTCCGGCACCCAACGTCTGACGCGCCTTTTGCCCGAACCTGTGGTCAAGGAAATGGCGCTGTTCGGACGCCGGATTGGGGCCGAGCGCGCAAGCGCCTTAGGATTTGCAGCCGAGGTCGCCGAAGATGCGCTTGCCGCGGCGCATGAGATGGCGGCGTTGCTCGGCGATATCTCCCCGCGGGCCAATGAACTGGCCAAGGCCATGATCCACGGCGCTGTGGGCGAAGACCGCAACGCAGCGATTGAAACACTGGGCAGTGCAGCGGCCGCCGCGAGTGCAGACCGTGCCGAGGGCGTTGCAGCCTTTCTTGAAAAACGTTCCCCCAAATTCGACGGAAGCTGACCCATGAACGATCTGACGATCAACACAGCCATTGAGCACGAGCTTCCTGAAACGGTCCGCAACCGGCACTTGATTGCCGGCGAATGGGTGGACGGCGAGGACACGTTCGAGCGCCACTCGCCCTCCCACGATGTGGTGGTCAGCGTGTCCGCGCAAGGCGACGAGGCCATAACGGAGCGCGCAATCAAAGCCGCGCGCGCGACCTTTGACGCCGGAGACTGGAGCCGGATTTCCGGCAAGGAACGTGCTGCCGTGTTGCTCAAGGTGGCGGACCTGATCGAAGCGAACGTTGACCGGATTGCGGTGTTTGAGACGCTCGAGAGCGGCAAGCCGATTTCCCAGTCGCGCGGCGAAGTTGGGGGTGCGGCCGACCTGTGGCGCTATGCGGCGTCCTTGGCGCGCACCAGCCACGGTGACAGCCACAACACGCTGGGTGAAGATATGCTGGGTGTCGTGCTGAAAGATCCGATTGGCGTCGTGTCGATCATCACGCCGTGGAACTTCCCGTTCTGGATTCTGTCACAAAAGCTACCCTTCGCATTGGCGGCGGGCTGCATTGTGGTCATTAAACCATCCGAAATGACGCCCACATCGACCGTGATGATGGGCGAATTGCTGATCGAGGCGGGCTTGCCGGCGGGCGTTTGCAACATCGTCCTGGGTCACGGGCAGCCGGTGGGCAGCTTGATGTCGACCCACAAGGATGTGGACATGGTGACCTTCACTGGTTCGACAGCGGTGGGCAGGCTGATCACGCAGGCGGCGTCGGGAACGCTCAAGAAAGTCGCGCTGGAACTCGGGGGCAAGAACCCGCAGGTGATCTGCCCCGATGCAGATTTGGACAGCGCCGCGGATGCGGTGACCTTCGGGGTCTATTTCAACGTCGGCCAATGTTGTAATTCATCTAGCCGGATCATTGTGCACGAAGACATCGCCGAGGATTTTGTCAAACGGGTCGTCGCCCTGTCGCGCAAAGTCAAATTTGGCGACCCGCTGGATCCTGACACGCAAGTTGGGGCGATCGTTACGGCAGAGCACAACGCAAAGATCGACAGCTATGTGAAGGCAGCCGTTGCGGATGGCGCGACGCTGGATTTGGGCGGCGGCTATCTGGCTGTCGGGGGCTTGGGGGAACAGTTCTACCAGCCAACGGTTATCAGCGGGGTGTCACCAAAGATGGCCATCGCGCGCGAAGAGGTCTTCGGCCCTGTCTTGGTCGTGCTGACGTACAGAACCTTTGATGAAGCAGTCGCGCTGGTGAATGATAGCGATTACGGCCTGTCGGCGGGGATCTGGAGCGAGAACATGCACACCTGTATGGACTTTGCCCGCCGAGCACAGGCCGGAACTGTTTGGACGAATACCTGGATGGACGGCTACCCCGAACTCGCGTTTGGGGGCGTCAAGCAGTCCGGTCAGGGTCGGGAGATCGGCCGCTACGGCTTTGAGGAATTCCTTGAGGTGAAATCACTGGTGATGCGCATCGGGCGCAGCCGGGCACCTTGGGTACAACAAGACGCCTAGAAAAGGCGTTGGACGACCAAACGCAATAGGGAGGATACCATGCGTTCAATTATGAAAACCAAAACGGCAATTGCACTTGCGCTGGCCGTCATGGCGGGCACTGCGTCTGCTGATGGACACAGCGGTGTGGAGGTTCTGCACTGGTGGACGTCGGGCGGCGAAGCCGCTGCGCTCAACGTGCTGAAGGAAGACCTGAGCGGTCAAGGTGTTGGCTGGACCGATATGCCCGTCGCGGGTGGTGGCGGTTCTGACGCGATGACCGTGTTGCGCGCCCGTGTAACTGCAGGCGATCCGCCCACAGCCGTGCAAATGCTTGGCTTTGCCATTCAGGACTGGGCGGGTGAGGGCGCTTTGGCCGACCTTAACGATCTGGCCGCAGAGCAGAACTGGGGCGAAGTTGTTCCAGCTGCACTTCAGGGCTTCTCTAAGTTTGACGGCAACTGGGTGGCTGCACCTGTCAACGTCCACTCGACCAACTGGGTCTGGGCAAACTCCGCGATCATGGCAGAGCTTGGCCTTGAGCAGCCCGCGGATTGGAACGGCTTCGTCGCCGCAATGCGGGCCGCGAAGGATGCAGGCTACGTTGGTCTGGCCCATGGTGGTCAGGCTTGGCAGGACGCGACTGTGTTCGATTCCATGGTGATGGGCGTTGGTGGCCCCGAGTTCTATCAGGCCGCCTTTATCGATCTGGACCCAGAGGCCCTTGGCGGCGCACAGATGGTCGAGGCTTTCCAGCGCATGGAAACTCTGCGGGGTTTTGTCGACGACAACTTCTCTGGTCGTGACTGGAACCTTGCCTCTGCGATGGTCGCCAACGAAGAGGCACTGTTCCAGATCATGGGCGACTGGGCAAAGGGTGAATTCATCAATGCCGGTCAGACGGCTGGCGAAGAATTCCAGTGTTTCCGCGTTCCGGGCACCGAAGGCACCGTGACGTTCAACTCTGACCAGTTTGCCATGTTCAACGTCACGGACGAGACGGCAATGGGCGCTCAGATGACCATGGCATCGTCTGTCATGAGCCCTGAGTTCCAGGTCGCGTTCAACACGGTCAAAGGGTCTGTTCCTGCGCGTACAGACATCTCTGACGCAGAGTTTGATGCCTGTGGTCAGCTGGGTATGGCGCAATTGGCCGAGGCCGCCGCCGGCGGTGGTCTGTTCGGGTCCATGGCCCATGGCCACGCCAACAACCCTTCGGTTCAGAATGCGATGTATGACGTGATTACAGCGCACTTTAACGGCGAGTTTGACGCGGAAACGGCAGCAGCAGAACTGGTCACAGCCGTCGAGCTGGCGCAGTAAAACGTTAAAGGCTGGCCCGATTATCGGGCCAGCTGCTCTATCCATTTTCTACGCATCGGGGGAAGTCATGGCGACCGATACATCTGTCGACCTGCGCACACGGCTGCAAAATTGGCTGCCGAAACTTGTCCTTGCGCCCTCGTTCGCTCTCGTTCTGATTTTTGTCTACGGTTTTATAATATTCACGGTCTACTTGAGTTTCACCGACAGCCGCATGTTGCCAAGCTACGACTTGGTGGGCTGGGAGAATTACTCAAAGCTGTTCCGCATCCGTGAATGGGATGTGGCGATCAAGAATCTGGCGATCTTTGCGTCCCTCTACATCGTGATCTGCACCTTCATTGGTCTGTTTCTGGCGATTTTCCTTGACCAGAAGATCCGCGGCGAAGGTGTGTTGCGGCCCATCTTCCTCTATCCGATGGCGCTGTCGTTCATCGTGACAGGGACCGCATGGAAGTGGTTTCTGGACCCGGGTATCGGGATCGAAAACACGATGCATTTGTGGGGCTGGGAGAGCTTTCAGTTCAACTGGATCAAAGACCGTAGCATGGCGATTTATACCATCGTTATTGCCGCTGTCTGGCAAACCAGCGGGTTTGTCATGGCGATGTTTCTCGCTGGCCTGCGCGGGATTGATACCGAAATCCTCAAGGCGGCCCAGATGGACGGGGCAAGCAATTGGCAGATGTATCGCCGGATCATCATTCCGCAGCTGCGCCCCGCATTCCTGAGCGCTTTTGTCATCCTGTGCCACCTTGCGATCAAATCCTATGACCTTGTTATTGCGTTGACGGGCGGAGGGCCGGGCAATGCCACGGCGGTGCCTGCAACGTTCATGTATTCCTACACGTTCACGCGAAACCAGATGGGGATCGGCGCGTCGTCCGCTGTGATCATGTTGATGACCATCGCCGCGATCATGGTGCCCTACCTCTATTCCGAACTGCGGGAGAAAAAGTGATGTCCGTAGCCTCCCAAGATAATGCCATGCGCACAGGCCGTGCCGCGCGCGTGTTCATCTATGTGTTCCTGCTGTTGTTCGCGTTATTCTACCTGCTGCCGTTCTTCATCATGGTCGTAAACTCGGCCAAACCTCTGGGTGAGATCACAGGCGGCAACATGATTGCCCTGCCCAAGATCTGGACGATCGAGCCGTGGCTAAGTGCGTGGAGCACCGCGCAGATCGGGGTGGAGCCAACAGGCCTGCGCCCCTACTTCTGGAACTCGATCAAGATGGTCGTTCCGGCGGTGATCATTTGCACGATCATTGGTGCGCTCAACGGATACATCCTGACAAAATGGCGGTTCCGCGGGGATACGTTGATCTTCGGTCTGATGCTGTTTTCGTGCTTCATTCCATTCCAGATCGTGCTGATCCCAATGGCGCGGATTTTGGGTGTCCTCGACATTTCCGGCACGACCACAGGCCTTGTGCTGGTGCATGTGGTCTACGGCATCGGATTCTCGACGCTCTATTTCCGCAACTATTATGCCGCGTTCCCGACCGAACTGGTGCGTGCGGCGCAGATTGACGGGGCGGGGTTCTTCCAGATTTTCTACCGCATACTGCTGCCCTCGTCAGGGCCGATCACCGTGGTCTGCGTGATCTGGCTGTTCACCAACATCTGGAACGATTTTCTGTTCGGCGCGTCATTCGCCAGCGGCGGGGCGGCACCGATGACGGTGGCGCTCAACAATCTGGTGAACTCGTCCACGGGCGTGCGCGAATACAACGTGCATTTCGCGGGGGCAATCATGGCGGCTTTGCCAACACTGCTCGTCTACATCGTGGCGGGGAGATATTTTGTACGCGGCCTCATGGCCGGATCAGTAAAGGGGTAAATTTTTTAAGGTGGTCGAGGATCGGGTCCAGCCAATCCTCGACCGTGTCAAGATCGTCAACCGTCGGTGCTTCTGCCGACCTCAACACTATGAGGAACATCACAAATGAATAGAATTGCCAATGTCTCAGCCGGGATTCTTTTGCTGTCATCAACGGCGCTGAGCGCCGAACAAACGGTAGAAGTCATGCATTTCTGGACGTCTGGCGGCGAAGCGGCCGCTTTGGGCACAATCAGAGACCAAGTCGAAGCGCAAGGCGTGGGTTGGGAAGATGCACCCGTCGCCGGTGGCGGTGGTGAACAGGCCAAGACCGTGCTTCAGGCCCGCATTGCGGCGGGCGATCCCCCGGCTGCGATGCTGATGCTGGGGCAGAATATCATCGATTGGGGCAATGAAGGCCTTCTTGGTGACGTCAACGCCGTCGCTGATGCAGGGGGGTGGGATGCTGTCCTGCCGCAAGCTGTTCAGGACTTCAACAAGATCAATGGTGCCTATGTAGCGGCCCCGACCAATGTGCACCGCACCGACATGATCTGGGCCTCCAGGGACGCTTTTGATACGATTGGCGCTGACTATCCAACCACGTGGGAAGAGTTCAACGCACTTGCCCCGCGCTTCATCGAGGCCGGTATCATACCGATCGCCCACGGCGGGCAAGCATGGCAAGAGGCCTACATGTTTGAGGCTTTGGTTGTCGGCGTCGGTGGTCCCGAGTTCTACCGTGACACCTTGGTTGAACTGAACGCAGACGCGCTCACCTCTGATACGATGCAGGCGGTCTTTGCCCAAATGGGCGAAATCCGAGGCATGGTCGACGAGGATTTTTCAGGCCGCGACTGGAATCTTGCCACCTCTATGGTGATCAACGGTAACGCTGCGATGCAGATCATGGGTGACTGGGCAAAGGGTGAATTCACCAATGCCGGCAAAATTGCGGGCGAAGATTTCGCGTGTATTCCGGTGCCAAAAACAGATGCAGGCGGGTTTGTCTATCTGGTGAATTCGCTCAGCTTCTTTGCACAGCCCGACCCTGATCAGGCTGCGGCGCAAGGCGAACTTGCACGCGCAATTATGGATCCGATGGTTCAAGTGGCGTTCAATCAGGCGAAGGGGTCGATTCCGGCACGCACAGATGTTGACCTTTCAGTGATGGATACCTGCGCACAAGCAACCGCCGCCGAGTTTGTGGCCGCTGACAATGCAGGCACGGCTGTGCCCACTTTCGCGGGGACGCATGCCGCCAAAGCGAGTGTTGCCGCCGCCGCGACGGATGTGATTACCGAATTCTTCAATACGGAAATGGCGCCGCAAGCGGCCGTAGAGCTTCTGGCTGAAGCTGTCGAATTGGCAAGATAGAAACTGTCGGGACGTGGGCTGGTATGTCCGCGTCCCACGACGAAGGAGCAAAAGCAAATGGGCTTTCTAGATATCGACAACACCACCAAGGCCTATGGCGCAGTCGAAGTCCTGCACAAGGTCGACATCACCGTCGAAGAGGGTGAGTTCCTTGTTCTCGTCGGTCCGTCGGGCTGCGGTAAGTCCACGCTCCTGAATATGATTGCGGGGTTGGAGGAAATCACCAGCGGCGAGATCCGCATCAAGGGCGATGTAATGAACGGCGTGCACCCGTCCAAGCGCAACATCGCGATGGTGTTCCAGTCCTACGCGCTCTACCCAAACATGACAGTGGCCAAGAACATCACCTTCGGTCTCGAGATGCACGGCACGCCCAAGGCGGATCGTGACAAAGCCATGAACGACGTCGCTGAACTATTGCAGATCACACCGCTGTTGGATCGCAAACCCAGTGCGCTTTCGGGCGGTCAGCGCCAGCGGGTCGCGATGGGGCGCGCCCTGGTGCGAAATCCTGATGTGTTCCTGTTTGACGAACCGTTGAGCAACCTTGATGCGAAGTTGCGTGTCGACATGCGCACCGAGATCAAGAAGCTGCACCAAAAGCTCGGCACCACTATCGTTTACGTCACCCATGACCAGATCGAGGCGATGACCCTGTCGACCCGCATTGCCGTGATGAACGGCGGCTATGTGCAGCAGCTTGGCACGCCGCAGGAAATCTATGACACTCCCGCCAACATTTTTGTGGCGACCTTCATGGGATCACCCGCGATGAACGTTGTCCACGCCAAGGTCGCTGATGAAAACGGACGGCCCGTGGCGCATGTCGCGCTGCACAACGGAAGCGTCACATCACTGCCCTTCAGCCAAGCCAATATGATGGATTGGGTCGGTAAGGACATCTTGCTGGGTATTCGGCCCGAGACCATTACCGACGAAGACGGTGCGGACCGCAAATCGGGCAATATCGCGCAATTGACCAACCAGATCGTCGTGACAGAACCCGCCGGATCGGACACCTTTGTAACCATGACGATGGGTGGCAAAGACGTGATCGCGCGGATGCGGTCGGATGCCGACGTGCGTCCGGGGGCGGAGTTCACCTTTGCGATTAATATGGAGAAGGCGGTTGCCTTTGATCCCAAAACCGAAGCGCGAATTGCGCCCTGATGCAACCGGACGTCATCATTATCGGCTCTGGTATGGGCGGGGCGACGCTTGCCGCGGCTCTGGCTCCGACCGGTCGGCGCATCCTGATCCTGGAGCGGGGGGAGCATTTGTCACCCACCTCCCATGATCGCGATGCAGAGGCGATCTTCAAACGGGGTGTGTTTCGCCCTGAAGAAACGTGGCTGGACGGATCGGACAGGCCGTTCAATCCGGGAAACTACTATAACGTTGGTGGCAATTCCAAGTTCTACGGCGCCGCCCTGATCCGCTACCGCGAGGCAGACTTTGGCGCCGTGCGCCATGGTGGCGGCACCACGCCGGGCTGGCCAATCAGCTATGACACGCTCGAACCCGATTATCAGGCGGCCGAACTGCTTTATGCTGTGCGCGGTGCGACGGGCGCCGACCCGACAGAGCCTGCCCATTCGGGCGACTACGGCCATGGCCCCGTGCAGGACGAACCTGACATTGCAGACCTGCGGGCGCGTTTGACTACGGCTGGCTTTCATCCGTCCTCGATCCCTTTGGGGCTGGATATCGACCGTTGGCTTTCTGCAGGGCAGACGACATGGGATGCCTATCCCAATACCTGCGGCGGCAAGATGGATGCGGAAACCTGCGGACTGAAGGCGGCGCTGGCGCATACCAACGTGGAGCTGCGGACAGGCTGCCACGCCACGAAGATCGAGGTGTCCGGCGATGTTGTATCCGGTGTGCTGATCAAGACTGCGCAAGGCGTTGAAGCCTTGCAAGCCCCGCTTGTTGTTCTGGCGGCCGGGGCCGTGCAGAGCGCGGCGCTTTTGCTGGGGTCGGCCAACGAGGACTGCCCAGAGGGGGTCGCGAACCGTTCAGATCAGGTGGGACGTAATTTCATGAACCACAATTGCTCTGCGGTGATCGCGTTGCATCCGCTGCGTCGTAACCGCTGCGTCTATCAAAAGACGCTGATGATGAACGATTTCTATCTGGGGTCCAATGCGCACCCGCCCTTGGGCAATGTCCAGATGCTGGGCAAAATCACCGGCCGGATCCTTGCGGCCAATAGCAACCTGCCGCGTTGGCTGGCCCATATGATCGCCGCGCGCAGTTTTGACTTTTACGCCATGTCCGAAGACCTGCCCAACCCGAACAGTCGGGTCACGGTTCAGGGCGGGCAGATCAAGCTCGATTGGCAGCGGTCCAACTGGGATGCGCATTTGCAGCTTGTGGCGAAGCTCAAGCAGGCCCTGCGAAAGATCGGGTTTCCGATTGTGATATCGCAGGCCTTTGATCGGCGCACGCCGTCGCACCAATGCGGCACCGCGCGGATGGGGGCGGACCACGCTACAAGCGTGGTCGACACCTTTTGCCGCAGTCACGATCACAAGAACCTGTTCATCGTCGATGCTTCGGTGTTGCCGACCTCGGCGGCAGTTAATCCCGCGCTGACAATCGCGGCCCTCGCGCTGCGGGCAGGGCGCCATATTCAAGAAACGGACCTCGCGGCATGACGATGGAAGGCTATGATTTCATTGTGATCGGTGGCGGCTCTGCGGGGTCTGTCATCGCGGCGCGTCTGTCTGAAATGCCAGACGCAAACGTGCTGTTGCTCGAGGCGGGCGGCAGTGACCGGCACCCGTTTTTCCACCTGCCAGCAGGCTTTGCCAAGATGACCAAGGGGATCGGATCATGGGGCTGGTCGACGGTGCCGCAGCGGTCGATGCAGGGCAAGGTTTTCAATTACACGCAAGCCAAGGTGATTGGCGGCGGGTCTGCGATCAACGCACAAATCTACACGCGCGGTGCCGCGCAGGACTACGACGAATGGCGCCAGATGGGTTGCTACGGTTGGAGTTACGCTGACGTTCTGCCCTATTTCAAAAAGTCCGAGGACAACGATGTCTACGGCGGAGAATTCCACGGCAAGGGCGGCCCCTTGGGTGTGTCGATGCCCGCAGCCCCGCTGCCCATTTGCAACGCCTTCATCGAAGCAGCGGGGCAGGTGGGGATTCCCAAGACAACCGACGTCAACGGGCCCAAGCAGGATGGTGCGGGGTATTACCAACTGACCCAACGCAACGCGCGCAGGTCATCGGCGGCCATGGCGTTTCTGGGCCCCGCGAAGGGCCGCAAAAACCTGACGATCCGCACAGGGGCGAACGTGCGCCGGATCATGGTGGAAAGCGGCCGTGCGACGGGTGTTGAAATGTTGGATGGCAGCAAGATTACAGCGGCGCGGGAGGTGATCCTGTCCTCCGGCGCGATCGGTTCGCCCCGTTTGTTGCAGCTGTCGGGGATCGGGCCTGCCGATGCGCTGACGCCCATTGGTATCGACGTGGTGTTTGACCAGCCGGGTGTTGGATCGAACCTTCAGGACCACCTTGATCTCTATGCGATCTGCGAAGTGACCGGCCCGCACACCTATGATCGCTTTGCCAAACTGCATTTGTCTGCTTTCGCGGGGCTGCAATATCTGCTGACCCGCAAGGGGCCGGTTGCCTCAAGCCTATTTGAAACGGGCGGGTTCTGGTATGCGGACGAAAATGCGCGCTCTCCTGATATCCAGATGCATCTAGGCCTCGGCACAGGCATCGAAGCAGGGGTTATCTCGATGCCCAATGGCGGTGTAACGTTGAACGCCTGCCATCTGCGGCCGCGGTCGCGCGGCACCCTGCGTCTACAAAGCGGCAACCCCGCCGATATGCCCTTGATCGACCCCAATTACCTGTCCGACGCCTATGATCGGGAGATGTCGATCCGGGGGCTGAAGCTAGTGCAACGTATCCTCGCGCAGGAGGCCCTTAAGCAGTTCATAATGGCCGAACGCTTGCCGGGGCCGGATGTGCAAACGGACGAGGAGTATTTTGACTTCATCTGCGTGCATTCCAAGACGTCCCACCATTGCGCAGGCACTTGCCGCATGGGCAGTGATGACGCGGCCGTCGTAGACACGCGGCTGCGGTTCAACGGGATTGACGGGTTGCGGATTGCAGATGCGTCTATCATGCCGACCGTCAATTCGTCCAACACCAACGCCCCTGCGATCATGATCGGTGAAAAGGCCGCCGATATGATCAAACAAGATCAAGGAATGACACCATGATCCGCCATATTGTTCTGACCAAATTCAAACTTGAAACGCCGGAAGACAAGATTGCCCAAATCTATGAGGGCCTGTCCGCGGTCGCCGATAAGCTGCCGGGCGCGCATGGGTTTACGGGCGGGCGATCCGAAAGCCCCGAGCAGATCGAACGGGGTTATATGCACGGCTTTGTCATTGATTTTGATGACTGGACGGCGCTTCAGACTTATGCCGATAACGAAGACCACAAGGCGCTGGGTGCGCAACTGGTGGCAAATGCCGTTGGCGGGATTGATGGCATACTGGTGCTTGATCTGCCGGTTTGAGGCAGACGAACAAAGGAACGAAGCAAGGCGATGAACGCGAGACCGACAATCTTGGATGTTGCAAAGAAGGCGGGGGTGTCGAAATCAACCGTTAGCCTTGTTTTGCAAGGCAATGATGCGGTCAAGGAAGAGACACGACTGGCGGTCCGAAAGGCCATGGCCGACATCGGTTATGTCTACAATCGCTCGGCCGCGACACTGCGGTCTGCGTCATCGGGGCTGATTGGGCTGGTCATCAACGATCTGCGCAACCCGTTCTTCACAGAATTCGCCGCACTCTTACAGATGGAACTGGCCCGCAACGACTTTGCCACCGTCCTTGCGAATTCGGACGAAGATCCGGCGTTGCAGACCCGCATGATTTCATCACTGGTTGAACACGGCGTGTCCGGGTTCATCATTTCGCCGAGCTATGGTGACGATGAGGGGGCGGTGTCAGTCCTGAGGTCAGCCAACACGCCAACGCTTCAGGTCTTCCGCGCGTTGAAATCGGAAGGTCGGGGCATTCCGTTTATCGCCCCCGATTACGAACGGGGTGGGCGGCTGGCCGCGGAACACCTTGTCGAAATGGGGTGCAAGCGCATCGCGTTCCTCGGCGGACTGGAGGGGCGGCCCGTGACCGAGGAACGCATGAGCGGGTACCTTGCCCTGCTGGCAGAGATGGGCGTTGCACCTGTAGTTCTAACGGGGCAGGCAACACGGTCTTTCGGCAAGGCAATGGCGGCCAAACTGCGGGCCGGCTATCCGGACGTCGACGGGGTGATCTGCTTCAACGATCTGGTGGCCCTTGGCGTGCTGTCTGCGTGCCCAGAATTGGGTGTGAAGGCTGGCCGCGATCTGCGTGTGGTGGGGTTTGACGATATCGAGGATTGTCAGGACAGCTATCCGCCGCTCACTTCGGTTAGCTGCAATATCCCCGATTTTGCCAAGTCGGCCGCCGAACAAATACTGGCATGGGTCAAGGACGGCGTCGTGCCGCAAATGACCGCGCGCAGTCCTGTGCAACTTATCAAACGGGCCTCAAGCGGGGGCTGATCAGACATATTTAGAAAGCGTTTGCAGCTTGGATTTTATCGACCAGAATATGGAACGTTCCAAGACTGCGATTGACTAAAGAAGGAGAGGCACATGAAAGAGATTAAGGTCGCCATTTTGGGCGCGTCCGGATGGATGGGCAGGGTGCACACGATGGCCTTTCAGACGTTTCCACACTTCTTCGGAGACGGTGGCGGAACTGCGCGCGTGGCGGCTTTGGTGTCGACGGCCGGCACTCCTGCCGATCTGGCGTTTCGGGCGCCGGGGGCAAAGATCCTCGAACAATGGCAAGACGCCGTCGCGGATCCTGACATTGACCTGATCGACATCTGTCTGCCGGACAACATGCACTTTGAGGTCGCCAAGGCTGCGCTGCGGGCGGGCAAGCATGTGTTTTGCGAAAAGCCATTGGCAGAAACGGCGGCGGAGGCGCGCGAGCTGGTCGATATTGCCCGCGAAAAGGGGCTGATCACCCGCGTCGGCCATGCCTTCCCGCGCAACCCTGTGCACGACCTCGCCAAACAGATCATCGATGCAGGCGAGATTGGCGAGGTCACGATGTTCAAGGGCTGCCAGCACGTCGATATGTTTGGCGACCCGCTGGTGCCCTATATGTGGCGCGCGGATGGTGAGCTGGCCCCGACGGGGATCGTCGGGGACACCGGCACCCACGTGTTCAGCTTTATGGATTTTCTCGTTGGTAAGGTCAGTTCCTTGATCGCGGACAACTTCATCGTCACACCCAAACGCCCCGTCGTCGAAGGTTTGGGCCTTGGCGAAGCGGCAGAGTTGACGGGAGCCGAGGAGTGGGCAGACATCACCAATCCCGACGGGTCGAACATTATCTGTGCCTTTGCCAATGGCGCGCGTGGGTTTGTGGATTTCAGCCGCGTCGCGACGGGCCGCAAGTTTATGCAGACCTACGAAATCTACGGCACCAAAGGCAGCCTGAGCTACACCTATGACGAGGTGAACCGCCTGCGGTTTTACACAAACGCTGATCCGGTCGGGCGACGGGGCTACCGCGAGATTGATGTTGGGCCGGAAAATGAAACCTATGCAGCCTTCTCGCCGCTTCCGAATTTCTCGGTCGGGTATAACGAAAGTAAGATCATCGAAGCGGCAGAGGTGGTCCGCTCGATCGTATCCGGCACGCCCATGTGGCCCACCTTTGAGACGGGCCACCACATTTGCCAGATTGTTGATGCCTGTATGGAATCCTCGCGTCAGAAACGCTGGGTCGACATCCCATGAGCTTTGCCGTTCCCCAACATATTCTGGATGCGCTGACTGATGTGGCCATGCCCCGCCTGAAAGGTGAACTGGAGGCAGCCAACCAGATGCGGGTGGGCGGATATGACATTCCGGTGTTTCGCAGCGGAAGCCTTGTGATCGGCAGCGGTGCGGCGGGGCTTCGTGCCGCTGTCGAGATGAAGCGCCGCGATGCGGATGTGACCATCATCAGCCAAAGTGCGTGGGGCGGAACGTCGGCCTGTTCAGGGTCGGACAAACAAACCCTACATACCGCCAACACCAAGGACCACGGAGACGATTTTCAGGCTATGGCCGCTGCGATCGGCGCGGGTGGGGCGATGGACGAAGACACCGCCTATATCGAAGCGGTCGGATCGATCCGCGCGATGGCGTCGCTTCAATACCTCGGCCTGCCGTTACCGCAGGATGATCTGGGTGGCACGCTGCGCTATCAGACGGACCATGACGAAGTCGGGCGCGCCACGTCTTGCGGGCCGCGCACGTCCCGGCTGATGGTCAAGGCGCTCGCAGAAGAGGCGCTGCGCCTCGACATTCCGTTTTACAACCACACTACGGCGGTAAAGGTACTGACCGAGGGGCAGGGCGATCACGCGCGCGTGGTTGGGGTGCTGGCGATCCGTCCAAAGACAAGTTCGGATGCCAACCCTTATGGGCTCGCGCTGTTTCAATGCGCGGCCCTCGTCTTTGCGGCAGGTGGGCCGGGTGAGCTTTATCGCGACAGCGTGTTTCCCAACGGATGTTTCGGTACCCTTGGGCTGGCGCTTGAGACGGGGCTTGAGCTGGTCAACATCACCGAAAGCCAGTTCGGGATCGGTACGCGGCGCGAGGGGTTCCCATGGAACTTGTCGGGCACCTATGTGCAGGTCATCCCGCACATCTATTCCGTGGATGCGGAAGGGGCCGAACACCACTTTCTTGGCGACTATTACCGCACCACCCGAGAAATGGCCTCGAATGTATTCCGCAAGGGATACCAGTGGCCTTTCCATGCCAGCCGGATGCTCGATTTCCAATCCAGCCTCGTCGATCTGGCAATCTTCGAGCAGGGCAAGAAGGGGCGGCGGGTCTTTATGGACTTCAACCGCAACATCTTGCCCGTGCCGGGGGACCAGCCCTTCAGCCTTGATCGGTTGGACGATGACGTCCGCAGATACCTGACCCACGCAGGGGCGACGCAGGCCAAGCCCATTGACCGGCTGCGCCATATGAACCCACTCGCGATTGAACTCTACAAACGCTACAAGGTCGATATCACCGCCGATCCGTTGGAATTCGCGGTGAACAACCAGCACATGAATGGCGGCATCGCGGTCGACACCTGGGGGCGCACGAACATCGCTGGCATCTACGCGGTGGGCGAAGCCGCAGGCACCCACGGGGCGACCCGCCCCGGCGGGTCGGCGTTGAACGCAGGGCAGGTCTTTGGCACCCGCGTGGCCGAACACATCGCCGCCAGCAAACAGGCGCAGACACCGCCCAGTGCGGATATCACCGGGCCCACAGCCGCCGCCCTATGCGACATCGAAGCGACCTTGCAAAGCACCAGCCCCCTTGGCCTCAAGGATGTGCGCGCCGAAATTCAGGCCCGGATGAGCGACCACGCCGGTATCTTGTGCACGCCCCAAGAGGTTTCAGGGGCACGGCAAGAGGCCGAAAAACTGAGCGATTTGATCCGCCAGAATGGCATATCCTTTGCCCGACGCAGTGAGGTCGGGCGCGCCCTGCAATGGCAACAGATGGCCCTCGCATCCCAAGCGGTGCTGACGGCCCTCGACTATTACATCGCGCAGGGCGGTGGCAGTCGTGGCGCGCGCGCCATTTGCGATCCCGACGGGGCGGCCTTGCCACAGGCTCGCAGCGGCCCCTTGCCCGATGTCCGCTTTCGTCCCGAACGGGAGGACGACAAAGAGGCGCAGATCCTCGTCCGCCTGCAGGACGGCGACATGACCATCACGTCCCGTCCGAACCGCAAATTTGATGCAAACGCCAAGTCATTTTTCGAACGCGACTGGCCCGCGTGGTTGACCGGTGGCATTTATGATTTGCAAAGCGGGGGCGCGTAGAGGTGCTGTCCGTCACCTCAAATCGAACCGTCGCCATCGGTGAGGCGATGATCGAAATGGCGGTGGTGGGTGAGGGCACCTATGAGCGCAGCTTTGCGGGGGACACGTTCAACACCGCTTGGCATATGGCGCAACTGCTGGGGCCAGATTTCCCCGTCGGGTTCGCCACCAAGATCGGGTCCGGCACGATCTCGAACAGCTTCATCACTGGGCTTGAGGCGGACGGGCTGGATGTTGCCTGCATCGCGCGCGATGCGGACCGCACCATGGGCCTTTACATGATCGAACTGGACGGGGCGGAGCGGCATTTTCACTACTGGCGCGATCACTCTGCCGCCCGCCTTCTGGCGGATGACGCCGCGTGGCTGGACCGTGTGACGCGCGATGCGGGGCTGATCCATTTGTCAGGCATCACGCTGGCGATTCTGCCGTCCGACGGGCGTGCACGCCTCTGGGATGCCTTGGCGCAGGCCCGCCTGCGCGGCGCGCGGGTGTCGTTCGATCCCAACGTGCGGCCCCGATTGTGGACCAGCGAAACCGAAACACGCGACACGCTCGCTTGGTTCTTTGAGATCACGGACATCGCGCTGCCCAGCTTTGATGACGAGGCCGCGTTGTGGGGCGATGCATCACCGGATGCGACCCTAAATCGGTTCACGCAGGCCGGTGTCACCGAGATCGCAATCAAGAATGGTGCAGGCCCGGTTCTGATGTGCTCGGACGGTGCAGAAATCTCTGTCCCCACGCCGCCCGTCAGCGACATTCGTGATACGTCAGGCGCGGGGGATGCCTTCAATGCGGGCTATCTGGCCGCACGACTTTTGGCCATGGATCAGGCGGACGCGATCGCATGCGGGCAGCGGGTTTCATCACGGGTTATCCGCTATTTCGGAGCACGCTTGCCAAAAGAACACCTTCCCAAGTTCGGATGAGGCATGCGGTTCCAAGTTGAACTAAGCGACTTGACGGCAGGGATTGCGGGTGCCGGCAGACCTTCTTGTTTGACATTTGTCAACCGATTGAAGGATCGGACAGGCCGCCCACTTGAAGCAAGAGTGCTGATACCCGGGCCGTGCAAATCGCGAACAAATCAGGTTAAAGTCGAAGGTCCGCAGGCGCACGAAAGCGACCCTTTGCGCAAACGCAGCGAATTGGAGCTTTATCCGCAGACCACCAGTTCGCCGTCGGCTCGATTTCGCGGCGGCAGCGAAAGTCCTGTGTGGAAAGCTCCTGCATAGCAAGACCTTTTTGAAGCTAATTTGGCACTGGTCAGAAGCAGACGTGTGTCCGGCCTGTTTGCGCAGCACACGCGGCTGCTGGCCTTGATGGTTTCCGCGACCAAGTCCCATACGGGTCTTTCGGACAACCTGTGTCCCTGACATTCGACGGGGTGTCTTGGCTGGCGGGCTGACTGTGCCCCATCATCTCATTCGTCTTGCTGTCTCTGTAGTTCTATTCCTTCACTTCAAGCGTGTTGCGGGCGGTAATACTCGTTCCTGGTCAACACGGCCCAAACAATCCGCGCCGTCTTATTGGCCATTGCCGACCCGCCAATTTGTCTTATTAGCAGTCTAGGACCTCGCGCGCATGCTGACATTTACAATCCGCCGGTTGATC
>JBCBKL010000032.1:0-34670 GCA_038521825.1 Pseudomonadota bacterium
ACCGCATGGCCAACGATGATCGGATCCGCCTCCTTCATCCTCGTCGCTTTCAGGTGCAGCGAGAACATGGTGCCGTCCGCCTTTGTGTCTTCGATCGCGCCCTCAAGGAATGTTGCTAGCGCTGCTGCAGACATAAACGTGGCATCGGCCACAGTCCCCTCTTCCAGCGGCCAGACTTCTCTAAGGACAGTGATACTGCCATCGGCGGCCTCGAATTCGATGCGCGCGTCACCGGCTTGCTCTGTCGTGACCGTGGCAGACACTTCGTTTGCACGGAAGTCATTCCCGGGCATCGACGACACCTTGGTCTTGCTCGACGCGTCCCAAGTGCCCATCGAATGCGGGTGCGCCTTGGCATAATTCTTGACTGCGCGGGCTGAACGCCGGTCCGAGTTCCCCTCACGCAGGACTGGGTTCACCGCAGATCCCTTGATCGCGTCATAGCGGGCGCGCACGTCCTTTTCGTCATCTGTCTGCGGATCTTCCGGATAGTCCGGCAGCGCGTAACCCTTGGATTGAAGCTCTTCAACGGCGGCAACCAGTTGCGGTACTGAGGCCGAGATGTTGGGCAGCTTGATCACATTCGCGCCGGGCGTTTTGACCAATTCGCCCAGTTCAGCCAAATCGTCAGACTGACGTTGACTCGCGGTCAGCGCTTCCGGGAACGCCGCGATGATCCGCCCTGCAAGCGAGATGTCCCTGACCCCCACCTCGACTCCCGCGGCGCTGGCAAAGCTGCGGATAATCGGCAAAAGCGAGGCGCTGGCGAGCTCTGGGGCTTCGTCGACTTTGGTGTAGATGATATGGGGTGTCTGGGGCATGAAAGGCCTCCTGCGCTGAAATTTCGAGCTTGTTTGACACGGGATGCGCCGTCGCGCCCGGAGCTATCCAAGGCCCCGAGTGGTGTCAATGCATACAGTTGTATACAAACTGCGGCGAATAGCTCCACCCGACCAGCCTACTCGACTATGGCGTGTTAGGGAAAATCAGCTATCAGGGCCAAAGAAACGCGCACCGAAAGGCACCGGCCAATGACAAAGATCAAGGTAGAGAACCCGATTGTCGAGATGGATGGGGACGAGATGACGCGGATCATCTGGCAGTTCATCAAGGACAAGCTGATCCTTCCCTATCTCGATATCGATCTGCTCTATTATGATCTGGGCATCGAAAGCCGTGACGCCACCGCAGATCAGATCACTATCGACGCTGCTGAAAAAACCAAGGAAGTGGGGGTTGCGGTGAAATGCGCGACGATCACGCCGGATGAGGCGAGGGTCGAGGAATTCGGACTAAAAAAGATGTGGCGCAGCCCAAATGGCACGATCCGCAACATCCTTGGTGGCGTCGTCTTCCGTCAACCCATCATCTGCAAGAACGTGCCGCGCCTTGTGCCAGGTTGGACCCGGCCCATCGTGATCGGCCGTCACGCTTTCGGTGACCAGTACCGCGCGACCGACATGAAGTTCCCTGGCCCCGGCAAGCTGTCGATGAAATTCGTCGGCGAAGACGGCACGGTGATCGAACACGAAGTGTACGACGCCCCGTCATCCGGCGTCTACATGGGCATGTACAACCTCGACAACAGCATCGAGGATTTCGCCCGCGCCTCGTTAAACTACGGTCTCAACCTCGGCTGGCCCGTTTATCTGTCGACCAAGAACACAATCCTCAAGCAATATGACGGTCAGTTCATGCTGATCTTCCAGCGCATTTTCGATGAGGAGTTCAAGGACAAGTTCGATGCCGCTGGGATCGAATACCAGCACCGCCTGATCGACGACATGGTGGCCTGCGCGATGAAGTGGAACGGCGGGTTCGTCTGGGCCTGCAAGAACTACGACGGCGATGTGCAGTCCGACACGGTTGCGCAGGGGTTCGGATCGCTGGGTCTCATGACGTCCCAGTTGATGACCCCGGACGGCAAGATTGTGGAGGCTGAGGCCGCTCATGGCACCGTCACCCGTCACTATCGTCAGCATCAGGCGGGCGAGCAGACGTCGACCAACTCCATCGCGTCGATCTATGCGTGGACCGGCGGGCTCAAGCACCGTGCCAAGCTCGACGACAATGCCCGGCTCATGGCGTTTGCCGATACGTTGGAAAAGGTGATCGTGGACACCGTAGAAAGTGGGTCCATGACCAAGGATCTGGCATTGCTGGTGGGGCCGGATCAGGGATGGCTGACGACGATGGGGTTCCTCGAAAAGATCGACGAAAACCTGAACAAGGCGCTGACCGGATAACATTCCCGTTTGGCGGGTCGAACGCCCGCCCTGCCATGCTATTCTCCTAAGCACTGGATATCGTCATCGATGAGGTTCCAATGCTTCGCCATCTCAACAAACTGATTTTCGGGTGCTCAATCGCAGTCAGCAGTACAGCCACCGCTGACACCTTCTATCTGCAACTTCAGGATCGCCTAGACCGGCCCGCTGACGGCTATTGTATTGATGTTCTCGGTGCGGGCCGCAATTTTCGCACCGACATGCCGCTTACGGCCCATAACTGCAAACCGGGGAACGCCCCCGATGGCCGGGTGCAGATGCGCAGCGACGGGACGCTTTATATGCCCGCCTTTGACGCCTGCGTCACCCCCATGGGGGTGAACCAGACACTGCTGCCGGGTGCCGCAGTGATGCTGCGCCCGTGCGATGATGGCGCGGCCTTTGCCCAACCTGCGGCTCTCAAGCAATTCGAACAGCGACGCGATGGGACGCTTAGGATGGGCGATGGCACATTATGCCTAACCGTCGGCACGCAATCCGGCCCCACCTTCAGCGCAAGCCACGCTTGGCGGGCTCTCTTTGTGGATACCTGTTCTGCTGAGGCCGCCGACCGGCAACGTTGGCAATTCATACCGCCCTTCGGGACCGGCTAGACCGCCTCCAAGCGATCGGCGAATGCATCGATCAGCTTGTGTTTCAGGATCTTGCCGGTCGGCGCCGCTGGCAAGGATGCAGCCAGAATGATCTGGCTGGGGCGCTTGTATCCTGTCAGGCGCGTGCGGACGAACTCCATCAGCGCATCAGGTGTCAGTGCGCAGGCCGGATCGATCTGACAAAAGGCCAGCACCTCTTCGTCGCCGGCCTTGCGCCGCCCGACAACGGCTGCCTGAACCACGTCCGGATGATCATTGAGGGCGGCCTCGACCTCGGGCGGATACACGTTGAAGCCGCCGTGGATGATCAGTTCTTTCGAACGGCCAAGTATGTGCAGCCGACCCGAGCCGTCGATGCGCCCCAGATCACCGGTATGCATCCAGCCGTCACGCAAGACTTCGGCCGTCGCTGAGGCGTTGCGAAAATAGCCCTTCATCACGTGAGGTCCACGCGTGATCACCTCGCCCATCCCGTCTCCGCCGCCGGACACAGTTTCGTCGATCTCTATTTCTATCTCAGGCAAGGCCGGACCAACCGACGTGTCTGGATCGCCAAGGTCGCTGCTGGTTGCCGCGATCCCAGCGGTCGTTTCGGTCATGCCATAGCCGTTCTGCAACGCGACGCCGTAAAATGCCTCGGCCTCGCGTTTCCATGTCGGATCAAGGGGCGCCGCACCCGAGGACACATAGCGCAAAGTCGATGAGCCGAGCAGCGCATCACCCTGCGCCTTGACATGGGCCATCAGCACGGCGTGCATCTGCGGCACACCGGAAAACAGGGTCACGCCGTCCCGCAGCGCACTGCACAGCTGTGCGGGATCGAAGCGCGGAACCAGACGGATCGACGCGCCGGTATGGATGCTCGCCACCATGACAGAGCACAGGCCAAAGACATGGGTCATCGGCAGCACACCATAGATCACGTCATCGCTTGTCATGCCGCGCAGGTTGGCTGAGGTCCGCGCACCAAACCGAACGTTGCCATGGGTCAGCATTACGCCCTTCGGATCGCCGGTGGTCCCGGTCGTGTAGAGCAAGACCGCGACATCCGAAGCGCCTGCTTCGGGCTGGCTGGATCTGCCGACGACATCGACGACGCCAAAAACACCCTTTTGAGGCTTGGCGCCGAGCCTCTTGGCATGGGCTGCTGCATCGGACGAAACCGTGCTTGTGCAAATAACCGACGCGGGCTCGGCATGGCCGATGATACGGTCGATTTCCTGCGCCGATTGCCGCGCGTTCACGGGAACCGCGATCGCGCCAACCCGAAAGGCGGCAAAGACGGCGGCAACGGTGGCACCGCAGTTCTCGGCAATGATCAGGACGCGATCGGTCGGCGCAACACCCGTTTCACGGAAGAGGCTGGCGCATTCTTCGACTGCGACATCCAGATCGGCATAGGTCCATACCGCTCCAGTTGTATCGGTGAGGGCCAGAGCATAGGGCTGTTTGGCAACCTGATGGTCCAGATAGGCCTCGACCCGCTCCATCATGAGAAATCAGGCTGCCGTTTTTCCAGGAAGGCCGCAATACCCTCTGCCGCTTCGTCGGCCCCAGCCGCGCGGGCCATGTTGTCCCGCTCGAGATCAAGCTGTGCTGCTTCGGGCTGGTCGTAGGCCGCAGCGACCATGTGTCGGATCATGCCCTGCGCCGTGCGCGGGCCAGCGGCCAACGCATCGGCCAGCGCATGTGCCTCGGACATGACCATATCGGCCGGCGCCGTGACATTGACAGCACCAAGACTCAGCAAACGGTCGGATGACAGGGGCCGCGCCAGCAGACACATCTCCATGGCCAAAGGCCGGGGCAAAAGGCGCGCGAGCGACGCCGTCAGCCCCGCATCCGGTACAAGGCCTGCCTTAACGTAGGCGGCTGTGAACAGCGCATCGTACTCCGCGACGATGAAATCGCATGCCAATGCCAGCGATGCTCCTGCCCCGGCTGCACCCCCCTTTACCGCGGCGATGACCGGCACCGGGCAGGCGCGTATGGCGCGGATCAGATCGTGAAGCTCGTCTACCTTGTCCCGGCGCTCCGCCTCGCTGAGCGTCCGGCGTTCGATAAGGACATTGAGATCGCCGCCAGCGCAAAAGAAATCGCCCTCTGATGTGAGAATGACCGCGCGAATGCGGGTATCGGCGGCTTGCTCCATCGCGTCGTTGATCGCCTGGTAGAGCGCAGGTGACAAAGCCCCCCGCTTCTCGGCATTACCATTCCAGATGATCAGCCTGTCGCCCGCATCTTCCAGCTTTGCCGTCATATCCGCACCTTCTTGTAGACGCCTGTCGCTGTGGCGAGCAGCGTATCTTTCTGATCGACCAGCCGGCCTTCGACAAAAACAGTCGACTGCCCCCCGCCTGTCACCGTGCCCCTGGCCGTGACGCGCCCGTCCTGGACCGGGGCGACATATTGCGTCGTCATCGAAATTGTCAAAAACCGCGTTTGGCCCGTCGGGTCATCGGACAAAGACGCGGCGAACCCCATAGCATTGTCGAGCAGGCACGAGATGATGCCCCCATGAAGTCCCCCGTGCCGGTTGCCGTGCTGAGGTCCGACATCCAGATGACAGCGCGCCGTACCGTCACGTATGTCCACCACATACCCGATCAGGGTCTGCGCACCTGTCTCGTCCCGGATGATCCCGGTTTCAGGCAATGCCAAGTTCAATGAACCGCTCCAGATGATAATCGGTGTCGCCGAACCGGTGATCGGCCATCACGATCCGCTTGGCGATATGGGCTAGTTCGTATTCCTGCGTCATGGCGATGCCGCCATGCATCTGAACCGCCTCTTCCGCGACCAGACGCCCCGCCCGGCCGATCAGGTTCTTGGCTGCACTGATGTTCAGGTCACGCTCAGACGTGTCGAAATAACCGGCCGCATTGATAACGGCCGATCGCGCCTGCTCCATCTCGATCAACAGATCCGCCATACGGTGCGCCAGCGCCTGAAAGGTCCCGATGGGCCGTCCGAATTGCTTGCGCGTCATCAGATAATCCAGGGTCAGGGCCGTTGCAGTCTCCATCGCGCCCAGCGTTTCGGCTATCTGCGCAACCGTGGCTGCAGCCACTGCATCCGCGATCATGGGATAAGCAGCCCCTTCGCTGCCAATCCGGGTCCCCTCGACGTTTTCAAGAATGACTTCAGCGGCCCGACCGCCGGCCAACAATGGATAACCCTGAATCGTGAGACCGTCAGCATCCCCCGGCACAAGGAACAGCGATATCCCGTCGGCGTCGTCGAAAGAGCCGCGCACGCGCGCCGATACAATGAGGTAATCTGCCGCCTCGGCATTCAGCACAACAGCTTTGCGTCCGGTGATCCGGGTGCCATCGGCCCCGGTGTGAACATGCGACAAGGCATAGCGACTGGTAGGTTCGGCATGAGCGAGCGCCAGTTGCAGGCCGCCTGCGATAACCGCCTCAAGGCGTTCCAAGTCGCCTGCGGCCCCGAGGATCCGCCCGCCAAGAACCCCGGTATCGAGAAAGGGTTCGACAACTCCCGCGCGGCCCAACTCCTCGAACACCACCGCGACGTCGAACGCCTGGCCGCCAAACCCACCCTGATCCTCCGGAAACAAGGCGGCAAGAACACCAAGCTCGGCAAGTGCTGACCAGATGTCTGAAGATATGCCGGTTTCCGACGCGATGATCCCGTTGCGGACCTCGGTTGTGTATTTCTGACGCAGGAACCGCCGCAGTGTGTCCCGCAGCATTTGCCGTTCTTCTGTCAGGTCGAAATTCAACGTCCGCCCCCGAGCATGGTCTTGGCGATAATGCCGCGCTGGATCTCGTTGGATCCGCCAAAGATCGAAAGCTTGCGATTGTTGAAGTAGTCTGCAGCAACGGGGCCGGCATCGAATGGATCCGGGATCAGGTCGTTTGCGCCCTCGACCGCCTCGCTGGCAAAGGGCATCGCATAAGGCCCAACCGCACGCCGGGCGAGATCGTTGATCTCTTGCCGGATCAGTGTGCCTTTGACCTTGAGCATCGACGCTTCGACGCCGGGGGCATCACCCGCTGCCGCCTTCGAGATAATGCGCAGATTGGTTGTCGCCATGGCACGCAGGTCAATTTCAACTTGGGCCAGACGCGCGGCAAAAGCCGGGTTCTCGATCAGGGGTTTACCATTGTGATTGGCATGTTTCGCAATCCGCTTGACGGCGGCGAGGCCCGCTTGGGAAAACCCGACACCTGCGATGTTCGTGCGTTCATGTGTCAGCAGGTACTTGGCATAGGTCCAGCCCTTGTTTTCCTCGCCCACGAGGTTCTCGACAGGTACTTTCACATCTGTGAACCAAACCTCGTTCACCTCGTGGCTGCCATCCAGCAGGATAATGGGCCGCACCTCGACACCCGGCGTGTCCATATCGATCAAGAGGAACGATATCCCCTCCTGCTGCTTGGCGTGTGGATCGGTGCGCACAAGGCAAAAGATCATGTTGGCATGCTGGCCGAGGGTCGTCCAAGTCTTCTGGCCGTTGACGACATAGTGGTCGCCCTCGCGCACCGCTTTGGTTTTGAGGGATGCAAGATCAGAGCCGGCTCCCGGCTCTGAATAGCCCTGACACCACCAATCCTCCCCGCTAAGGATGCGGGGAAGCCAATAATCCTGCTGGTCCTTTGATCCGAATTTCTGAAGCACCGGCCCCAGCATCGTCAGACCAAAGGGTACGATACGTGGCGCATGGGCGCCCGCAGCCTCTTCTTCAAAGATATGGCGCTGGACCGCGTTCCATTCGGCCCCTCCAAAGACTTTGGGCCAGTTCTGCGCCAGCCAACCCCGGCCTTGCAGGATCGATTGCCAGTTATCCATTTCGGCCTTCGATAGATCGCGGCCAAGGCGAACCTTTTCGCTCAAATCCTTGGGCAACTCATCCCGCAGGAAATCCCTGACCTCCTGACGAAAGGCCATCTCGTCTTCGCTATAGCTCAAATCCATCGCGGTACCTCAGCTTTTGTTGAGATCGTCAAATGTGCGGCCCTCAGCAACCAACTGCTCCAGCAGGGGCGCGGGCTGCCAGAAATAGGGGTCATCCTCGGCATAGCGCTTAATATCGGCCAGAAGATCGGGCAGACCAGCTATATCCGCCCATTTCAGCGGCCCGCCACGATAGCGGGGAAAACCATAGCCAAAAAGCAGCGTCATATCGACATCCAGCGGCCGCTGCGCGATGCCCTCACCGACCACCTTGGCGGCTTCGTTCACCATGGCCGCCATGTAGCGGCGCACGATCTCTTCGTGGCTGAAGTCACGTGGGGTGATCCCCTTCTCGGTCCGCTCCGCCTCGATCAGTGGCATGACATCGGGGTTCGGAACCCGGGCCTTCGGACCGGCTGCGTAGTCGTAATAGCCCTTGCCGGTTTTCTGACCGAAGTGCCCGGCCTCGCAAAGCCTATCGCCATAGCCAGTGTCGCGTTCCCCTGGATCCATCCCCTCAGCCCGGCGGCGTTTACGCACCGCCCAGCCGATATCAAGGCCGGCGAGATCGGCCACAGCAAAGGGCCCCATAGCGAAACCAAATTCCTCAAGCGCCTTGTCGATTTCGTAAGGCGAAGCCCCGTCGAGGATCATGTGATCGGCGGCAGTACGATATACGGACAAGATGCGGTTGCCGATAAAACCGTCGCAGACACCCGCCCGCACGCTGATCTTGCCCAGCCGTTTTCCAAGGGCAAAGCCGGTCGCAACCACGTCGATCACGGTTTTGTCCCCGACGACGACCTCGAGCAGTTTCATCACGTGGGCAGGTGAAAAGAAGTGCAGGCCGATCACGTCCTGGGGCCGCTTTGTGACAGCTGCTATTTCGTTGATGTCGAGATAGGAGGTGTTCGAAGCCAGCACGCAGCCGGGTTTGCAGACGGCATCGAGTTGAGAAAAGACCTTCTTCTTGACCTCCATCTCTTCGAAAACGGCCTCGATCACCAGATCCGCGTTCGAAAGCGCGCCGTAGTCGGTCACGATCCGCAGCGCTTGGGTCAGGATCGCCTCGTGCTGCTCGGTGCTGATCTTGCCGCGCTTGAGCGCCCCCGCAAGATTGCCCTCGATCCGGCCCCGCGCGGCCTCGCCCGCCGCTGCGCTCATCTCGAGCATGGTCACCTTGAGGCCCGACAAAAGGGCCGCCGTTGCGATGCCAGCGCCCATCGTACCACCACCAATGACGCCGATTTCCGAGACGGCGCGCGGTTCAACGCCCTTGAGCTCGGGGAGGTTCGATACAGCTCTCTCGCTAAAGAAGGCATGGATCATGCCCTGCCGCTGATCTGTTTGCATCAGATCGAAGAATATCTGCCGCTCGGTCTGTAATCCTTCGGTAAAGGGCTTTTCAACGCTTGCCTGCACCGCCCGAACACACCATGCGGGCGAAATCTGGCCCCGGCCACGCGCCAGCGTCGCGTCAAAGGCAGCATCCCAATCGACCGGCTCAGGCGGCGACATTTCCGAAACGGCGCGGCGCGGTGCGCCGTCATCCAATAGAGCTTGCGCATAGTCGAGACCGTTTACCTTGGGATCACCGTCTCGAATGACATCGATGATACCCAGCTTTGCGGCCTCTTCCGCCCCCACCTGCCGACCAGACGTCATCATCTCCAACGCCGGTTCAACGCCCGTCAGACGTGGCAGGCGCTGCGTGCCACCTGCGCCGGGGATGAGACCCAGATGCACTTCTGGCAGGCCAACACGGGCCGAAGGAACCGCGATCCGGTAGTGACAACCCAAGGCGACCTCAAGCCCACCCCCCAGCGAAACCCCATGCATTGAAGCAATAACCAAGAGTGGCGAGCGTTCGATGCGATTGATCAGATCGGGCAAGTGCGGCTCTTTCGGAGGCTTGCCGAACTCGGTGATGTCGGCCCCGGCAAAGAACGCACGGCCGTCGCCGACAATCAGAACAGCACGCACGCCATCATCCGCCTCGGCCTGGGCCATCCGGTCCCAAAGGCCCTCGCGCACAGCGTGGCTGAGTGCATTCACCGGCGGGTTCTGTACCGTCAAAATGGCAATACTGCCCTGACGGTCATACGCAATCTTATCGCTCAAAGCGTGGCCCTCCCCTTGCCCCGTTTGGCTGCTCGTTCAGCCTAGACGGGTGGCCGCAAAGGGCAAGAGGGCCGCTACGTCATTGGGCGGGCACGATAGATGAAGCAGCGGCCCTCGACAGCATCGGTCGGCAACGTCTCTTCGACCAATTCGGCGAAATACATACGGTCGCTCGAAACGACCAATCCCCCGGGCGCCACAAGCGGCTCGATCAAAGGGGATGCCACGCGCGCAAAGGCATCATTCTTTGCAGCGTTATGCCCTCCCATATCCGCATGGATCAGGATAGCGGGCCCGGGATGCGCGCGCGCCGCTGCCAGCGTGTCGACCATTTCACCCAAAATAACGCGTTCATCCGGCGGCGTACTGTCCGGATGGGAAGCGACGGCTCGTTCGAAAACCCAAATGTCCCGATCGGGCATCCGCTCGCGCAGATGGTGGTAGGTGCGACCGTTCCCAAGGCCCAATTCAAAGACGTGACCGGGTATTCCGGCAAGGGCGTCGACGGCCCAATCGATGCAAGCGCGTTGCGAGACCATGCGGTCGATAAACAGATCTAGACGGCTCATTTCCCGAAATCCTCTTGTCGTTGCGCCCGATCTGGGGTCGAAACTGTTCAAATGACAGTCACGACCTTGTGGCAAAGACGCGTTACTGGACGCAAGGCTTGGAATCGGGTTTGACTGAATCCCGGATCAGGGGATCAGACAGGTACGATGGCGCCACTTTTGGAAATCCAAAATCTGACGATTGGCTTTCGGTCGGCCGAACCGGTCGTGCGCGATGTCAGTTTCAGCGTCGAGGAAGGTGAGACACTTGCCCTCGTTGGTGAAAGCGGGTCGGGCAAGACGCTTACCTGCCGGTCGGTTCTGCGCATTCTGCCGGGTACGGCCCAGATCCGGACCGGTCAAATCCGCTTTGGACCCAAACGCGAAGATCTGCTGCTGCTCAGCAACAGCGCGATGCGTCATGTCCGCGGCAACGAGATCTCGATGATCTTTCAGGAGCCGATGCGGTCGCTCTCGCCCCTGCACCGGATCGGCAATCAGGTGAGCGAGGTATTGCGGCTGCATCGCGACGCTGCTTCGGGCGATGCCCGTAAGACGGTGCTCGAGATGTTCGACCGGGTCGGTTTCCCCGATCCGGACCGCGCGTACCAATCCTATCCTTTCGAACTGTCGGGCGGTATGCGGCAGCGGGCCATGATCGCCATGGCCATGGTCGCCCGCCCCAAGCTGCTGATCGCGGACGAGCCGACCACGGCCCTCGACGTGACCACGCAAGCCATGGTGCTTGGGCTCATCAAGGATCTGCAGCGCGAACACGGCATGGCCGTTATCCTGGTGACCCACGATCTGGGCGTTGTGGCGAACATGGCGGAAACCATCGTTGTCCTGAACAAGGGGCGCGTGATGGAGGCCGGATCGGCCGCCGAAGTGATCGGCGCCCCCGCGCATCCTTATACGCAGCGGCTTTGCGATGCCGCGCCCATGATCCCAGAGGTTGCCAAACCGGCCCGGCCCCTGGCCCACAACGATCTCATTCTCGAGATGAAGAACGTCAACAAGACATACACCTTGCGGGCCAGCGGCTGGGGCAACAAGCAACTCATCCATGCCTGCCGTGGCGTTGATCTTGAGTTGCAGCGCGGCAAGACCCTTGCTGTCGTGGGGGAAAGCGGATCAGGCAAAACCACCTGCGCCCGGATCGCCTTGGGTGCCGAGATGCCGGACCCGGGCGGCGAGGTTTGGTTCAATGGCCAGAACGGCAACAGCCTTGCCGTGCACAACATGACCAAGGCCGAGCGGGTGGAGTTCCAGCGGCGGGCCCAAATGGTCTTTCAGGATCCCTATTCATCGCTGTCGCCAAGAATGCGGATCGGTGACACACTGACTGAACCGCTCGAGATCCACGGCATCGGCAACAAAGGCAGTCGACGCGAGGCGGCGGCCGAGCGTCTGAAATGGGTGGGGCTCTCACCCGATATGCTCACCCGCTACCCCCATGCTTTTTCCGGGGGGCAGCGGCAGCGCCTGTCGATTGCGCGGGCGTTGATGCTCGACCCGCAATTTCTTGTGTGTGATGAGCCGACCTCGGCGCTTGATGTGTCGGTTCAGGATCAGATACTCGATCTGCTCGAGGACATCCGCGAAAAGGCAGGGCTCAGCTATCTCTTCATCAGCCACGATCTGGCCGTCGTCGCCCGCATCGCCGACGAGGTTGCGGTCATGCGGCAGGGAGTTATCGTGGAACAGGCCCCGCCGGACACTCTTTTCTACGATCCAAGACACCCCTATACTCAGGCCCTTATCGCCGCCCAGCCTGAGCCAGACATCGGGCGGCCCATCGATCTTCAGCTTGTCGCAAAAGGGGCCGGGTCACCCACCACATGGCCCGACATGTTCCGTTTTGAAGGCCTCAACGCGCCCGACCTGATCGAGATGGACCCCGGACATAAGGTACGCTGCCATGCTTAAGCTTAAGACCCTGATCCGCCTTCTTGCCTTTCTGACTGCGCTGCCACTGGCCGCTGAGATCGTGCCGGTTGAAAGCGAATACCTGGCCGAAGCGGTCCAATCGGGGGAGCTTCCGCCCGTCAGTGAACGCCTGCCCAAGGTGCCAATTGTCGTTGATCTTGAGGCCAAGGGCCGCCAGATCGGTACACCCGGTGGCACCCTGCGCACGATGGTCACGCGATCCAAGGATATTCGGCAGATCGTCGTCTACGGCTATGCGCGTTTGGTTGGCTACGACGAAAACTACGATCTCAAACCCGACATTCTGCGGGACGTTGAGGTTATTGAGGGCCGGAAGTTCATCCTCCATCTGCGCCCCGGCCACCGCTGGTCCGATGGGCATCCGTTCACATCAGCGGATTTTGAATATTGGTGGAACCACGTTGCCAACAACGAAAAGCTACAGCCTGCCGGCCCGCCCGAGGTCATGCGCGTCGATGACGAGATCGCAACGGTGACCTTTCCGGATGAGCTGACGGTTGTCGTCGAATGGAGCCAGCCAAACCCCCGCTTCCTTCAAGCCCTTGCCGCCGCGCGGCCGCCCTTCATCTATCGCCCTGCGCATTACCTCAAACATTATCATGCCGATTTCGCGGATCCTGACGAGCTGAAGGCCCTGATCGATCGCAAGCGGGTCCGGGGCTGGGCTCCGCTGCACAACAAGCTCGACAACATGTACAAGTACGACAATCCCAAGCTGCCCACCTTGCAGCCGTGGTTGAACGCGTCGCGCAAGGGCGACACACGACAGAAATTCGTTCGCAATCCCTACTATCACCGGATCGATACCAACGGGGTCCAACTGCCCTATATCGACAAAGTCGAGATGACGATCGTCGGCGGCGGCCTTGTGGCCGCCAAGGCCAATGCGGGCGAGGTTGATCTGCAAGCCCGTGGCCTCGATTTCCGCGACACCCCAATCCTTAAGAAAGGCGAAGCGGACGGAGGCAAGTACTACACGCGGCTTTGGGCCAATGGGGCCGCCAGCCAGATCGCTATTTACCCAAACCTCAACTTTGCCGATCCGGTCTGGCGTGAGGTGATGCGGGACGCCCGGTTCCGCCGCGCGCTCTCGATGGCAATCGACAGGCGGATGATAAACCGGGCGCTCTATTTCGGTATGGGACGCGAAGGTGGCATGACCGTGCTCGCCAAATCACCGTTCTTTGCGACCGAGAACCTGACGGCATGGGCGCTTTACAATCCCGAACTCGCCAACTCGCTGCTTGATGAAATGGGCCTCACGAGCCGTGACCGGAACGGCATTCGCCTGCTGCCCGATGGTCGCCCGATGGAATTCGTGATCGAAACCGCCGGTGAACGGCAAGAGGTCGAAAATGCGCTGGCCATCATCACCGACACGTGGCGGGACATCGGGGTCAGACTGGTTATGCGCCCGCTCGACCGCGATATCCTGCGCAACCGGGTCTATACTGGCGTGACAATGGCTGCGGTCTGGTTCGGATGGGATAACGGCTTGCCCCAGGCCTACACGCCGCCGGAATACCTCGCGCCCACGGCGCAGGAATTCTTTGCCTGGCCCAAATGGGGGCAGTACTACCAAACCCACGGAATGGCGGGTGAGCCGATCGATATGGGCCCGGCGATCGAACTCATGCGGCTCTACAAGGATTGGGAGCATTCGACGGACGAGGCTGAACGCGATCGGATCTGGCGCGAAATGCTTGCGATACATGCCGATCAGCAATTCGGCATCGGTATCCTGTCAGAGGCGCCTCAGCCCGTCGTGGTTTCGCACCGGCTGAAAAACGTGCCGGAATACGGCAAATGGGCCTGGGATCCCGGTGCTCATTTCGGGGTTCACCGGATCGACGAGTTCTTTTTCTCGGATGACGAGGTCGTCGCCCAGGTGCGTCAATGAGATTTCTGACCTACGCAGCCTACCGGCTGCTGACGATGCTGATGACGCTCGCCGTGGTTTCGGTACTGGTCTTCATCATCATCAACCTGCCCCCAGGTGACTATCTTTCGAACCAGATCGCCGAGTTACGGGCAACCGGGCAGGCCGAGGGTGTCGCGCAGGCCGAGTTTCTGCGCAAGGAATACGCGCTCGACCGCCCGCTTTGGGAACAATACCTGATCTGGGTCGGTGTGGCGCCGGGACCAAACGGGTTTTCCGGGCTGTTGCAGGGCGATTTCGGCTGGTCCTTCGAATTCGACCAGCCGGTTGCCGATATCGTCGGCGACGCGCTGTGGCTCACCGTTCTGGTCAATCTGGCGGCTGTCCTGTTCGTCTATCTTGTGGCCCTTCCCCTTGGCGTGTTGGCAGCCGCGCGGTCCGAGACATGGGTCGACTACACCGCCGCTTTCGTCGGTTATCTGGGCCTCGCCACGCCGAACTTCCTACTCGCACTCATCCTTTTCTACTATGGGCACAAATACCTGGGCCTGCCCATCGGCGGGCTGATGGACCCGATCTATGAGGGCGAACCGATGTCGTGGGGCAAGGTTCAATCGGTTTTGATCCACCTGATCGTGCCCACCTTCGTCATCGGAACCTCGGGTGCCGCAGCGATGCAGCAGCGGCTGCGTGCCAATATGCTCGATGAACTCTCAAAGCCCTATGTTGAGACGGCGACGGCCAAGGGCCTCACGCCGACGCGAATGCTGACCAAGTACCCGCTGCGCATGGCCTTTAACCCGTTCGTTGCCGACATTGGGAACCTGCTGCCATCGATGGTGTCGGGATCGGTCCTTGTGTCCGTCGTTCTGGGGCTGCAGACCATCGGGCCTGCCTTGCTTACCGCGCTCAAATCGCAGGATCAGTTCCTTGCTGCCTTTATCCTCATGTTCGTGGCCCTGCTCACGCTGATCGGCACCATGATCTCGGATCTGCTGCTTGTCCTGCTTGATCCCCGCATCCGGTTCGGGAGCCGCGAGGGATGACAGACCGCTACGTTGATCCCGCCCCCTACGATGCCGAAGCTGATCTCAGTGCCCCGGAACGGCAGGACATGGATGCCGGGAACTGGACGCTGGTCTGGCGCCGGTTCCGGCGGCACCAGCTGGGTCTGATCTCGGGGCTTTTCCTCGCGATCTGCTATGTGTTGCTGCCCTTTGCCGGATTCATCGCGCCCTACACGCCCAATGAACGCAGCGCTGACTATCTTTATCACCCACCTCAGGACGTTCGATTTTTTCACGAAGGGCAGTGGATCGGGCCGTACGTTTACCAAACGGAAGCGCTGGCGGATCTCGAAAACTTCCGCTGGAACTACACGATCGATGAAACGCGGCCAATGCCGTTGCAGTTTTTTTGTCGGGGGTCCGAGTACCGTCTGGCCGGATTGATCCGAACCTCGACACACCTTTTCTGTGCGCCGGAGGGGGCCACGATCTTTCTGTGGGGTTCGGATCGGCTCGGACGCGATGTGTTCAGCCGTATCCTCTACGGCGCGCAACTGTCGCTGACCGTTGGGCTGATCGGCATTACTGTTTCTTTCCTTCTGGGCATCTTCTTTGGCGCCATCGCCGGCTATTTTGGCGGGCCGCTCGACTGGGGGATCCAGCGGGTGATCGAGATCCTTCGGTCCCTGCCCGAACTCCCACTGTGGCTGGCTCTGTCCGCTGCTGTACCCTCGAACTGGGGGCCGGTTGCGGTGTTCTTCATCATCTCTATCATCCTCGGGCTGCTTGACTGGCCGGGCCTTGCGCGCGCCGTGCGGGCGAAGTTTTTATCACTCAGGGAAGAGGAATATGTGCGCGCTGCCGAGATGATGGGCGCATCGCCCCGTCGCGTGATCCGTCGCCACCTGCTGCCGAATTTCGCGAGCCACCTTATCGCATCGGCGACGCTGTCGATCCCGGCTATGATCTTGGGTGAAACGGCGCTCAGCTTCCTTGGTCTCGGCCTCCGTGCGCCGGCAGTATCATGGGGCGTCATGCTGAACGATGCTCAGAACCTTGCCTCGATCGAAATCTATCCATGGACGGCAATCCCGATGTTACCGATCATTGTCGTGGTGCTGGCGTTCAACTTCCTCGGCGACGGGCTGCGCGACAGCCTCGATCCCTACAAGAGCTGATGCGGCACGTCGGCGCGGCGCAGAACATAGGTATGGATGGCAAAGACAACTGCCGTTGTCTTGGGCAGACGAAATACCGTCTGCCGTTCCGACCGGTAGAACGGCGCGCTTTCGCCGGGCATCACGGGGCGGGGCTGCGCCTCTGATCGCGGCTGATACAGCGCCGGGTCCTCATACCACAGCCGGTTGAACCGCCAGATCGGCTGGCCCACGCGCACGCCGTCAAAGAGGCGCTGCACCCGTCGGGCAAGGTTCGCATCGTATTCCGGAATCGGGTCATGAATGCGGGTCAGGGGGTGCCCGGCCTTTTCACTGAGACGCCAAGAGGCCGGAAAGCACAGCACCGCACCCGTCAGGACATGCTCGTCACCCTGTTTCTGCAGGATGCACAGGTCGCACTGAACGAGACGGCCAAGTGTGCCCAACGGGTCGTCCGGTTCAATGAAAACTGATCTTCCATCCGGACACTGCACAGTTTTGTCGACATCGAAGTCGAAGTCGAAGGACGGTAACATCCCCAATATCTGGTGGAGCAACTCGTCGGCGGCAGGCCGCGCCGCGTCATCTAGATAAATGACCTCGCGCCGCTGGGCGCCAATCAACCGCTCCCGTTCGGCCATTTGCGCGTTATAGGCCTGGTCGACGCGCAACCAGCGCCCCGAAACCGGCCTGACGCCCGGCAGAGGGCGCGCTTCGATTAGATCGTCGGGCAGATGTCGATGCAGAATTGGGGCGCTCATTCAAGCTGCATTTCAGAACCGGATGGCCGACACCAGAAAAATAGCCGATCACAATTTCATCCGTGCCGATCACATTGTTTGGGTTGTTACAAAAGTGTCATAATTCGAGGTGCCAATGGTTAGAATTAAATAAGCGGGAGGTTCTATGCGCTTAATATTTCAGCTCGCGGCGGCGGCGGCCCTGACGGTCGCCCCACTCGCGATCCACGCTGCCGAGGGCACGCGCATTCAGGTCAAGGGCGAGATCATCGACACCTGGTGCTATTTCTCGGGTGTCATGGGCAGCCCCGATGCAGTCGTCGGTTCGGCCCACCACACTTGCGCTCTTTGGTGCAGCGCCGGGGGCATCCCGGTGGGACTGCTGGCCGAAGATGGCACCGTCTATATGGTGATGAAGATCGAAGAGGACGACCAACTCGCCGGGGGCGGCACGGCGCTGCGTCTGGCCGCCCACACGATTGAAGCGGATGGTATGCATTACGAGCGGGACGGGCTGAATTACCTCGTGGTGAGCTCGGTCGTATCAGATCTGGATATCCAGAACCTGAACCACAACGACTATGGCAACGTGCCCCCCTTCTCGATCCCGGATCCGAACAAATGAAGCGTCTGATTGCAATTCTGGCCCTGGCGGCCAGCCCGCTCGCCGCGCAGGATTTCTCGGAAGAATCCGAAGCGCGTTCTTGGAACCTTTATGCCGAGAAACCCGCCCGGTTCGAGGCGCAGGTCGTTGACCTGCTTTGCACCCTCACGGGCGATTGCCCCGCTGATTGCGGTGCGGGCAAGCGGCAACTGGGGCTGTTGCGATCTGCCGATGATGCGCTGGTTCTGGTGATGAAAAATAGCCAGCCCGCGTTTACCGGCGCCGCGGTCGAGCTTGCCCCCTTCTGTGGCCAGACGGTCGAGGTTGACGGGCTGATGATCGACGATCCTGATCTTGGGGCCACCAACATTTACCTCGTTCAGCGGATCAAGGCCGAAGGCGCCGACTGGATCAAGGCCAACCAGTGGACCAAGAACTGGGCCAAGGAGTATCCCGACGCCAAGGGAAAAGGGCCGTGGTTTCGCCGTGATCCGCGCATCAAGGGCATCATCGAAACCGAAGGGTACCTGGGTCTCGGCCTCGAAGAAGATCAGAAATACATCGAGGAAAACTTCTGATGCTCCGCTCCCTGGCGGCCGGGCTGCTGCTCGCTTCCTCGATGGCTTCGGCCGAAACACCGTTTCCGATCGCCATCGGCGGCCCGTATGAACTGGTTGACCAATACGGTCGTGAGCGCACCCAGGTCGATCACGAAGGCCGCGCACAACTGGTCTTTTTCGGCTATGCCCGCTGCCCGTCGATCTGCACGACCGCCCTGCCCCTGATGGCCGACATGACAGACACGCTGGAGGCCGAGGGGCTTGCCGTGCAGCCAGTGCTGATCACCGTCGCGCCGGAACAGGATACGGCGGAAGTCATGCAGGAGGAGCTATCCCATCTGCATGATGACTTCCTCGGCCTGAGCGGAGACGAAGCGGCCCTGCAGACAGCCTATGATGGTTTTGCCATTGCCTTTGAGCCGATCTTTGAAGATCCGGAATATGGTTGGATCTATGCCCATTCCAGCTTTATCCATCTGCTTGATGCAGATGGCACCGTGCTGGCCGTGATCCCACCCATTCTCGGGCAGGATCGCGCGCTTGAAATCGCGAGGAAACATCTCGCTGGCTAGGCGTCAGCCAAAGATAAAGTCACTCTGCTTCAACATGTCCTCGGCAAGCGTTTCGATCCCCCAGTCGGGATCGTTATCGTTCCAGTTGGGTTCGAAACGGATGCTGAAATCGATATCGCCGTCGTTGTCGGTATGTCCATGCAGGAAGAAATGGTAGATCCACCAGGTCTGCTCGCCCTCTCCGATTGGGCTTTGATACCATTCGTCCTCGATCCACATCGTGCCCGCTGTGCCCGCCTCATCTTCTTCGACTAGATCAAAATCAGTGATCGCCGGATTGAAGTCGTTGGCAGGAAACGCAAGGTGGATCTTATCCTCACCCGTACGAAAGCCATAGATCGTATCGTAGGCGTCCGATGACGTTTCCTTGGCCAGTGTGAACTGAAAGATGTCACGGACATTGACGTATTCGGCGCCATAAAGATCGTCAGAATCGGCCCCGCCATTCAGGATGTTTTCATATCCGTCACCACCGGCATAGATGACATCGTCACCGGGCCCGCCTGACAGCCTGTCATTGCCGTCACCACCATGGATCGTGTCGTTACCCCGTCGGCCAAAGACGGTGTCGTCGCCGCCGTGTGCATAAACCGTATCGTCGCCATCCTTGGCATCTATGACATCGCGGCGTTCGGTGCCTTCGATGACATCGCCTTCTCGCGTGCCGCAAATCGGGTTGCCTGACGGATCGGCAAAGGCCGGGTCATCAGGCAAAGGTGGCACGTGACCGCGGTGGCCGCCATGGGTTTCGTCTTCACCGCCGTCACGCAGCACGAAGGCATCTGCATTGGTTTCTGACGAAAAAGGATCACGCCAGTCCGGCACGAATGGATTGTTCAAAGTCATAAAATCTTCTCCTTAAATCAATACCCTCACTATAGCACATCTCGCTTTTGACCGGCTTGACGGGACGGGTATGCCGCCAAGATCGGCCATCACCCGCCGAAGCCGGATGTGTGTCCGATGATTCTTTTCAGCCCATCGAAAGCCGGCACGTCAGGGCCTCGAAAGTCGGCCAGAGGCGCTTCCTATTGCACAATTCTGCAGCAGAGGATAACCATTGCGGGAATTGCGGAACCTATATCCGCAAAGCGCCGGTTTTGCGCCCAAATCCACCACAATTCGGCCATGAGGTGATCTTAGCCAACCAGTCGCGGTTAACTCATGGGATTGGCTACTAATGATCGTTTATTCTCACCGGTTTCGAACGGTACTCCAGCAGGTTGTACTGGATCTCGATCTCGCGCTCACGCTCACAGATGCGGAGTCACCGGTTTCGCTCCAAGACAATGAAGCAATGCTTTCAGAGCTTGCGACCTCAATGAACATCCAAATCAGAAAGCACGTCGGAGACAACTCGACAAGCTACACCTTTCGCAAGGCGTCCTGAGTAATTCAGGAGCAATAGGGTTTAAAACGAGAACCGATTATGGCGGTCAAAAAGAACAACAAAGAGATCGGACGCAGTAATCGTGCTGGCATCTCGCTAGCCCGCGCCCAAAGGCTTTCAGAAAGCGCGCAAAGTCGTTCCGGCTCGGGTGTTACATTGCGGCTGGTGGCGACGCTTCTTTTGTGTGGCGCCGCAGTCATGGTATACCTTGTCGCGGCTGATACGCCTGAGGGTGACGTCGTTGCAACGAATACCGGCGCCGACTTAACGGTCGAAAGCACAGCGGAAACTGACTCCTCCGAACCGGATGAAACATCGGCAATTGAAGTGGCCGAACAGACCACCGCGCAATCGATCGACGAAGACCCCATTACAGAGGCGCTTGCACCTGCAACCGACGTGGTCGCTGCGGTCGAAAGGCAGACATCCCCGATCCGGTACCAGTCGGCCTGTATTGCGGCAATCGAGGCGCAACTCGATGTTTTGGCAGCGAAATCTGAGGGCGCAGAGGCGTCCACATGGATCGACAAGGAAGCAGAGATCGGAACGCTCATGCAATATGTACTCGACTGTCCCGATGCGGGGATCGAGATCAACGGCAATGTCGAACTGGTCGCCAAGGGCATCGCAGATCTGTTCATTCGCTGGGACAGGTTCGGTCGCAGCCTAAAGCTGAACACCGTGCCTCCTACCCCCTGGGAAGCAGAAGATATCATCATCAACGACACCCGTTACGTGCTGAACGCTCCGGCTGGCACCCAATGGATCCAATTCCTCATACGGTAACAAGGACAGAGGCCCGTCATGACAACGAACTTTCTGCCAGACCTCGTCGCCTTTTTCGCCGGTATTGAATTACCGGTGCCTGATGCGGTCATCATTCTTCTCGCACTCGCCCTGATCTCGCTGGTCAGTATCTCGGGTGCCCGCGCCAAGAAAACAGCCATGGACGAAGTCGCAAAAGCCTATCAGGCGGAACTCGTCCGCGCCAATCGCAATTCACAGCACGCATCCGCAGATCTTGCACGAGCGCGCGCGGAACTGGAGCGGCAAAGGCAAAGAAATCGCCGCGCTACCACCGCACCAGCCCCACGCCGATCAATGCAATCTGCGCCAGCGGAAAGAACCGAAAAGGTCGAGAACGGCCAGAAATACGATGTCGGTACATAACTGCGAAATCTAACCCATTTCTTGCCCTCTAAAAATCCCGAGTGAGGGCAAGAAAGAATTCAAAGCCACCTCGCAAATAGGACAGAAAAATGAACCTTACCCGTCTTGTTTACTACAGCCAGCGCAATCCTTCGATCAGCATGAACATGCCTGAGCTGATGAAATCATGCCAACGCAACAACAGCGCGATGAATGTCACCGGCATCCTTCATTACAACGGATCGGACTTCCTCCAGGTCCTCGAAGGGGGCCGCGCAGAGGTCAGCGCCATCTACCACCGGATCGCCGCCGACCCGCGTCATATCAACATCATCCTGATCAACTGTTCGGACGTCCGCGAGCGGCTGTTCCCGACCTGGTCGATGGGCCTGCACGAAGGCAAGGAACTCGATACAAAGAACATCTTCCTGCGCTACTTCGCCAGCAACAACGTCAACCCAGAGGCCGTCAGCGCCGAGAGCCTGCTCGACGTTCTTCAGGATTTGTCGGCAGAGCTCGCCTGATCGCCCGCTTTCAACGCGCGCGCGAACAGCAAGAAAACGACATCCGGCAAGGTCGCATTCCGGGTAGTCGACTATGATCATGCGGGGCCAACCTCAAACCAAGGGAGGCACCGCATGAATACCCACTACCGCGACACCCGCAAGATCGATCCCACGCGGGGTCCCACCCTGCCCGACGGCACGCCAAACATCGGCGACCGGATCGAGATCGGACCAACCGCCCTCGCACTTCACGAATGGGCTGCGGCCGGACTTGAACTGCCCAACCTCGCGGCCATGCGTCAATACCGCCTCGATCGGCTGATAGGCGCGCTTGCCCGGCGGGACTACGGCGGCATCCTGATGTTCGACCCGCTCAACATCCGCTACGCCACCGACACCACCAACATGCAGCTTTGGAACGCACATAACCCGTTCCGCGCCTGCCTCGTGACACCGGACGGGCACATGGTGCTGTGGGACTACAAGAATTCGCCCTTCCTCGCCGAATTCAACCCGCTCGTCCGCGAAGTCAGGTCCGGTGCCAGCATGTTCTACTTCGTCACCGGCGACAATTCCGATGTGGCAGCCCGCGCCTTTGCCGCTGATGTCGCGGATGTCCTACGCGAACATGCACCGGGCAATACCCGGCTTGCCGTCGACAAGATCCTGCTGCACGGCGCCCGGGCATTCGAGGCCCTTGGTTTCGAGATCATGGAGGGCGAAGAGCTCACCGAACACGCCCGCGCAGTCAAGGGCCCGGACGAAATCAAGGCGATGCGCTGCGCCATCCATGCCTGCGAAGCGTCGATGTATGCGATGGAGGATTATGCCCGCGAAAACGCCGGCGACGGTCGAACGACCGAGGATGACATATGGGCCGTGCTGCACGCCGAAAACATCAAGCGCGGTGGCGAATGGATCGAGACGCGGCTCCTCACATCAGGCCCGCGCACCAATCCGTGGTTTCAGGAATGCGGCCCCCGGATATGCCAGCAGAACGAAATTATCGCCTTCGACACTGATCTCATCGGCCCCTACGGTATATGCACCGATATCTCACGGACATGGTGGATCGGCCCGGATGCCCCCCGCCCCGATATGATCGAGGCGATGCAGGTTGGGCACGACCACATCATGACGAATATGGAGATGTTGAAACCAGGTGTCTGCATCGAGGATCTTAGCCGCAACACCCATGTCTTGCCCGAAAAATATCAGGCGCAGAAATACTCCTGCATCATGCACGGTGTCGGGCTTTGCGATGAATGGCCCCACGTGGCCTATCCCGACCACCTGCTCGAAGGGGCGTTCGACCATGTGCTCCAGCCTGGCATGACAGTGTGCGTCGAGGCGTTGATCGGTGAGACGGGCGGGGATTTCTGCATCAAGCTCGAAGAGCAGGTGCTGGTAACCGAGGACGGGCACGAGAACCTGACGCGTTATCCGTTCGATCCTGCGCTGTTGATCTGAACGCAACCGCCCATCCCTGACGCTTTATGTACCGACCCCTTTTGGGGCTGGACTGGCCGTTCCGCCAAACAGCAGCGCGAAACACCACGCCTTGCTTCCGGTTTCACTATGGGTGGACAGGCTGACCCTTCTGGCCTGATATAGAATTCCCCGTCAAGCGCGACCCTTTAGCCGACGCTTGAAAGCAAGGGCAATGCGAGGAGAACCACGGATTTGGAAGCAACCAACCCTGATCTGATCACCCAGTTCTCTTTGATCTGGGATCAGATCGTCACCCAAGCAAGGCTGCTCCTTCTGCCCTCCAGACTTTACCAGGTCGGCATCCTCATCCTTTGCCTTCTGCTTTCATGGGCGATCAGCAACGGGCTTGGCAGTCGGTTCCACGACTGGATGCGCGGGCTTGAAGGGCGGCCCAAATGGCAGCTGCGCCTTTTGCTCATGCTCCATAAGCGGTTGTTCTTGGTCGTTTTTGCCTTCGTGGTGTGGACAGCGGCCCGGATCATGGCCGAGATCACGCCCTTCCCATCCCGACGTTTCCTGCTGGAACTGGCCGGAACGATCTCGATTGCGTACCTGCTCGTGGGCTTTGTGGTGCGGCTGGTACGCAACCTGTTCTTCCGTCGGGTGATCAGCTGGACGCTGTGGATCGGAATAACGCTCTATTATCTTGGTCTGCTTGATGAGGCGGCCGAGTTCCTAGACAGCCTCGGGATCGAGCTTGGTGACTTCAACCTTTCGGTCCTCGCGGCGCTCAAGGCGATTGCAGCCATCGCCGTTCTGATGACGCTGGCCCGTCTGTTCACACAAGCCGTCTCGACGAGCATCAGGCAGAACAACGAAATCTCGCCCTCGATGCAGGTGCTTGCCATCAAGGCACTGCAGGTTATCGCGTTTGCAGCCGCCTTTTTCATCGGCCTAAAGCTGGTGGGCATCGACCTAACAGGCCTCGCAGTACTCTCCGGTGCAATCGGCGTCGGCCTTGGTTTTGGTCTGCAAAAGGTGGTCTCGAACTTGGTGTCGGGCGTGATCATCCTCTTGGACAAATCGATCAAGCCGGGCGATGTCATCTCGATTGGCGATACGTTCGGGTGGATCAACGCACTTGGGGCAAGGTACGTCTCGATCACCACGCGGGACGGGCGGGAATACCTGATTCCAAATGAGGATCTGATCACCGGGCAGGTCGTAAACTGGTCCCACTCGAACGATTTTGTCCGGCTCGATATTCATTTCGGAACTGCCTACCACGACGATCCGCATCAGGTCAGACAATTGGCGATCGACGCGGCGATGTCGGTTGACCGGGTTTTGGTGTCGCGTCCGCCAGTCTGCCACATTACCGGTTTTGGCGACAGCTCAGTCGATTACATCCTGAGGTTCTGGATCACCGATCCAACAGGCGGCCTCACGAACATCCGCGGTAACGTCTTCCTCGCGCTCTGGGACAAGTTCCATGAGGCTGGAATATCCATACCGTTCCCGCAGCGTGAGGTCCGGATGCTGCCAGATGATCAGGCGGCACCATCGGCGCCGTGACCCACAACAGGCCGAAACAGCCACCCCACGCAGGGCCAACACCTTGCCGTGAGGGTGCTGTAACAAGGGTTCCCAGCTCTCATCCGCATCCCCATTCTCCGCCCGACCAAGGAGACTGAGATGCCTACAGAACGTGTTACCTTCGCCGGTCATGACGGCTCGACCCTCGCCGCGCGGCTCGACCTGCCTGACGGGCCCGTACTGGCCACCGCTTTGTTTGCGCATTGTTTTACCTGCGGCAAAGACATACCCGCTGCCCGCCGCATCGCCGCGCGTCTTGCCGCCCAAGGAATCGCGGTCTTGCGGTTCGATTTCACGGGGCTCGGCCATTCAGAGGGCGAATTTTCGAACACCAACTTCACCTCCAACGTTCAAGATATTGAAATTGCAGCGCAATATATGGCCGAGCGTGGCATGGCGCCTTCTTTGTTGATCGGCCATTCGCTGGGCGGGGCCGCCGTTCTGAAAGCGGCGGCAAATCTGAGTGAGATCAAGGCGGTCGCAACCCTTGGCGCGCCATTCGATCCCGAACATGTCACCCACAATTTCGCCGATGCCCTGCCTGAAATCATCACCCACGGTGTGGCCGAAGTGAACCTCGGCGGCCGTCCGTTCAAGATCGGCAAGACATTTATTGAGGATGTTGCCGGAGGCTCTTTAACCCCCTCTATTTCCAGACTTAATGCGGCGCTGCTGGTGCTTCACGCGCCCCGTGACGAGATCGTCAGCATCGACAATGCAAGCGAGATCTTTCTGGCCGCAAAACACCCCAAATCGTTCATCACACTTGACGATTCCGACCACCTGATCACCAAGCCGGCACACGCCGAATACGCGGCCGACGTGATCTCGACCTGGGCCGCGAAGTACCTGGATCTAAAACCTCCAGCACCCCCGCCCGGCGCGCCTGAAGGCATCGTGCGGTCATCCGAGGCGGACCCGAAGGGATTTCTGCAAGACATCACCTCGGGCCCGGCCCACCACCTTTTTGCCGATGAGCCGGTGGCCTACGGCGGCACGAACAGAGGGCCCAGCCCCTATGGCCTTGTCTCGGCCGGTCTCGCGGCCTGCACGTCGATGACGGTGCGCATGTACGCGCGCCGCAAGGGCTGGCCGCTCGACCACATCTCCGTCGACGTGAGCCACGATAAGGTGCATGCGCAGGATGCCGAAACCGGCAGCGCCGACAAGGTGGACGTGTGGCAGCGCAAGATCTCGTTAACCGGCGGGCTCAGCGATGAACAGCGCGACCGGTTGCTTGAGATTGCAGACAAATGCCCGGTTCACAAGACGCTTGAGAAAGGTTCACGCGTTGTGACCGAGCTGGTCTAGAGGGCGCGCATTCCGCGCCCTCGGGGCCAAATCAGGCGCGGGCTTTACCCACGGCTTTCCATACAAGCGGCAACAGAAGCGCAGCGAGCACCAGCTTGATCACGTCACCGACCAGGAATGGCGTCAGGCCCCATTCGAGGATCGGCTTGTCCCACCCGTAAAGCTGACCCAGCCACAGCAGACCGGGCACGTAGACGAGCACGTTACCGATCAGCATCGCAACGGCCATAAGCACGAAAGACCGGTCCCAGCCGCGGCGCGCGAGGGTGCCCAAGGCCAGGGTGGCCAGCACATACCCAACCAGATAGCCTCCCGTGCCGCCCATCATGTAGTCCAGCCCATTAATTTCGGCCGTCGAATTGGCGAAAATATCAAAGCCAAGCACACCGATAATCATGTAACCGAGGATCGTGACCAGTCCGAGGCGGGGCCCATAAGCGGCTCCAACCGTGAGAACTGCAAAGGTGCCCATCGTGATCGGGACCGGCCACATCGGCACCTTGATCTTGGCGGCAATGGCAAGCGCCGCGATGCCAAGAACGACTAGCGCAGCCTGCTTCAGCAGCAACGCGGACCCTTGTGTTGCGCCAAAGGTTTCGCTCAGCACTTTGTTCGTACCGGTGGTTTCCATCCTCGCCCTCGTTTCTTGTCTGTTAAGCGTCGGTGGGTTTCTGCCAAGCAGCACGATCTTCTGCAAGCGCAAAGTCAAACGCTTGATCGAGGTCAAGGCGGTTGAGACCCTTCACGGACAGTTTCTCGATGAAACCCCAAAAGGGAGAAGGGAAATGGGACTGACGTCAAAACTCGCGGCCAGCAGCGATCTTGCGAAGGGGATGGCAGACAGGTTGGGGATCGATCTTTCGCGCATCACATCCGAAACATGCGATTTTGGCACGCTGGCATTCCGCGGGGTCGCCCTGCACTGCGCGACCTGCCCTGACCAGGCCAGTTGCACAGCGTTGCAACGCGCGCATCCGACACTCGAGCGCCCGCCGGCCTATTGCCGAAACTACGCGCTCTTTGACCGTTTGGCGCGGCGGTAGCGGCAGATCATCTTATAGTCCTTCCGTGGGCCGGTGACCGTCCAGGTCGCCGACCAATCTGGCCATGCGCCAAAGGCGTAGTCGACCAGATAGGTATCCGGCGGGCAATCGTGGCGTGCAACGCCGCCACCCGCAGGTATCTCGTGAAAGAACCGGCCATCTCCGAAAAAGACCGCCCCTTCACTGTTCCAGAAATACTCACGCGACGCTGACATGGGCACACCACCTGCCAATTTCAGCGCGCCCGTCTCACGATAGCGCAGCCCGCCCTCTGCCGGCTGAAAAACGGCCGTCCCCTGAAAGGACGCCCGCGTGCCATCGACGTGACGAATATCCTTCTCCAGATCCCAGTCGCCGACAAAGGCCCTCAGTCCCAGCATCTTACCGAGTGTATCGGGCTTCGGTGACATCACCCGCCTCGCCCAGGAACCGGATCAAGGATCCGTCTACCTCCACCCGGTAACAGGTCCACAGATCGGATGGCGGCCACTGACTGCAATACGCGTCATCGCGCACCTGCCAGTACCCCCAGCTGTCCCGACCCGCATTATAAAGCGTCCGACCCGATGGGCGAAACTCCTGCCAAGCCTTTTCGTAGATCAACCTTTGACCTGAGAGGGCCGCCTCAATCTCTGGCCCTGACAATGCTTGCCAATCGGCCGCCGCTACCATGGGCCAAAGCATCAACAGAAGGGCAAAGCGTCTCATTCCAGGTCTCTTACCTTGAGGTCGTCGGGCACCCAGTCTAATCCCCCTGTCGACAAGACAACAGACCCGAAAGGTGTGCCTATGATCCCCCGCTATTCCCGCCCCGACATGGTGAAGATCTGGGAACCGGCCACCAAGTTCCGGATCTGGTACGAGATCGAGGCCCATGCCTGCGACGCGATGGCCGAGCTAGGCGTGATCCCCAGGGAAAATGCGGAAGCGGTCTGGAAAGCCAAGGATGTCGAATTCGACGTCGCACGCATCGATGAAATCGAGTCCGTGACCAAACACGACGTCATCGCCTTTCTCACCCATCTTGCCGAAATCGTCGGCAGTGACGAGGCCCGCTTTGTCCATCAGGGCATGACCTCGTCGGATGTGCTGGATACGACCTATAATGTTCAGCTCGTGCGGGCGGCGGACATTCTTGTCGCCGACCTTGAAGCATTGCTCGATGCCCTGAAACGCCGGGCCTACGAGCACAAGGACACGGTGCGCATTGGCCGCAGCCACGGCATTCACGCCGAACCGACGACAATGGGGCTGACCTTTGCCCGCTTCTATGCCGAGATGGACCGCAACCTGAGCCGGATGCGCGATGCGCGATCCGAGATCGCAACGGGCGCCATAAGCGGCGCGGTCGGCACGTTTGCCAATATCGATCCGGGCGTTGAGGATCATGTCTGCGAGCAGCTTGGCCTTGTCCCCGAGCCAATCAGCACACAAGTCATCCCGCGCGACCGCCATGCCGCATTCTTCGCGACCTTGGGCGTGATTGCCTCCAGCATCGAGAACATCGCCACCGAGATCCGGCATATGCAGCGTACCGAGGTGCTGGAGGCCGAGGAATTCTTCAGCGCGGGCCAGAAAGGCTCGTCCGCGATGCCGCATAAGCGGAACCCGGTGCTGACGGAAAACCTTACGGGACTTGCGCGCCTCGTGCGCTCGGCCGTCATTCCCGCGATGGAAAACGTGGCGCTCTGGCATGAACGCGACATCTCCCACAGCTCGGTCGAACGGATGATCGGGCCGGATGCAACCGTGACACTCGACTTCGCGCTCCATCGCCTGACGGGCGTGATCGACAAGCTGGTCGTCTATCCTGAAAACATGATGGCGAACATGAACCGGTTCCGCGGCCTTGTCATGTCCCAGCGGGTTCTGCTGGCTCTGACGCAAGCAGGCGTCAGCCGCGAAGACGCCTATGCGCTGGTTCAGCGCAACGCGATGAAGGTCTGGGAAGATGGTAAAGACTTCAAGACCGAGCTTCTGGCGGACACTGACGTCACAGCAGCCCTAAGCCGCGACGAAATCGAGGAAAAGTTTGATCTTGGCTATCATACCAAGCATGTTGACACGATCTTTGCGCGGGTTTTTCAGGAAGCGGTGTAAGAAGAAATGACAGAAGACGCCGCCAAGACCTTGGAGCTCGGCGCACCTTGGTTCACAGGGGATGCGCGTGCGTGGCTCAACGCAAACCTGAACCCGCATGATCGTATCTTTGAAATAGGTGGTGGTCGATCGACCGTTTTCTTTCTTTCGAGGTGCGTGTCGGTCCGAACACTCGAGGCGTCGCCCGTTTGGGCTGGCGCGCTCTTGGAACATATTGCCAGCCGGCCCGCTTTGATGCGCGGCTGGAGCCTCGATTTCGTGCCCTGCGACTGGCAGCCGACATGGCGCACGCGGGCGAACGGTTACTGGGACGAGAACGACGGCGCGCTAGACCTCCCCTCGGCCAAGGCTCTGGAGCTGAGATACCTCAGACAAGCTCTCAATCCAGTCGGTGCAAATGTCTTGTGCATTGATGGCGGCCTGCGTTCTCACCTTATGGTTCTCTACACCCATCATGATCTGTTCAGCAGATTTGATCTGGTCGTGATCGACAACGCGGAACGACCGTTCACCAGTTGGTGGCTACACCGCAATCCGCCGTCTGGTTTTGCTCGCCATGATTTCATAGTGGGGGAATTCGATACCAAACTGATGCCGGTTCAAGAGGGAAAGCACATCACGACAATCCTTGTCCGCGATGATCGGGCCACGGCGGACCCGGCGCCGATACTCGAGAACCAGACCTCCTGGACCGAAGATGAACTCATTCCGCACCAATTGCCCATGAAAGACGGCGACGACCAGGCCCGCAATGCGCGCTGGGCAGCCTTCATCGAGAAAGAATTGCGCGAATACGAGCTGATCTGATCAAAACTGGCGCGCCACACCACATTTTTCTTGGTCGAGGGGCTTCAAAGCCCTACCCTTTCGTCATCCTAGAAAAGGAGACGCATTATGAAGATCAAGTTGGCTGTAGTTGCAGTCGCACTGACCATCGCGCCTACCTTGTCACTGGCTGCAGGCTGCAGCTATGGCAAACAACAACAGGCCATGACCTGCGCCACCGGAAGCATCTATGATGCGGATGCTGGCAAGTGCGTGCCTGCAACCACCTGAAGTTTACCGGCACGTTCACGGCAACGTGATAAATTGCGTTAGTGGCGTGCCGGATACCTCCGCTATTTACGCGCCATAGACCAAAGGAGTTTCTATGATGCGTAAGATTTTGTTGCTCTCGGCCCTTCTCGTTCCACTCGCCTCGATGGGTATGGCAGCAGGCGAAGAAAAGCCGAAGGACAAGAAGACTTCCAAGAATTGCTGGGGCGCACGGGTCTGGGATGAGACCTCCCGCCGCTGTGTCAAACCCAAGGAATCGGGCTTTAGCGACGAACAGCTCTACGATGCCGTGCGTGACCTCGCCTATGCAGGCCGCTTCATTGACGCACAAGGCGTGCTGGATGCGATGAGCGATCAGGACGGCTATCGCGTCCTGACCTATCGCGGCTTCACCACGCGTCGTCTGGGCGACATTGAACTGGCAAATGCGTATTATCGTCAGGCGATCAAGGTGAACCCGAACGGGTTTCTCGCCCGCTCGTACATGGGTCAGGGCTTTGCCGAGGCTGGCGACAAGGTCGCCGCAATCGAGCAATTGCGCGAAATCCAGGCCCGCGGTGGTGCGGGCACCTGGGCAGAGCAATCCCTGATCGCCGCGATCGAGACCGGCAAAGGCTATAACTTCTAACCGCTCAAATCTTTTTTCACCTTTGCCTGCCATGAGGTACCTGTTGGCCGTATGAGGCAGGTGAATGACGCAACTTGTACCCCTGTCCGCCGCCGGTATGCTGGGAAACAGCACAGGCGGCGGCACTATTTTTCCCCGCAAACTCAGCCGCAAGGCGAAGGCGGCTATCGTTGTGCGGATCCTTCTGAACGAAGGTGCCGACATCCCTCTCGAGGATTTGCCAGAGGATCTGCAGACCGAACTGACACGCTGCATGGGATCTTTGCGCGTGATTGACCGCGATACGCTTTCCGATGTCGTCGACGAATTCGTGGGGGAAGTTGAACGCATCGGTCTGCGTTTTCCCGGCGGCATTGCGGGTGCGCTCGACGCGCTGGACGGCAAGATCAACCCGCACACCGCCGCCCGTCTCCGGAAAGAGGAAGGCGTGCGCGAGATAGGTGATCCCTGGCAACGGATCCGGGCTCTCGAACCCGAGCTGCTGCTCCCGGTTCTGGAAGCAGAGAGCATTGAGATCGCGGCGGTCGTCTTATCGAAACTGGAAACGAAAAAAGCGGCAGAACTGCTCGGTAAACTCCCTGGTCCCCGCGCAAGGGAGATCACTTACGCCGTGTCGCAAACCAGCGCGGTGACGCCAAGTGCGGTTGACCGTATCGGCCTCTCGCTCGCCTCGCAGCTTTCGGTCCGGCCTGCCCGAGCATTTGAGGGAGATCCTGTCGAGCGGGTTGGTGCAATCCTGAATTCCTCGACCTCGTTGACGCGCGATGACGTGTTGGCGGGGCTCGATGAAACCGATGAGGGCTTTGCTAGGGCGGTGCGAAAGGCGATCTTTACCTTTGCCAACATCCCCACTCGGATCGCCCCCCGGGATGTCCCTCGGATCTTGCGTGACGTCGATCAGGCCGATCTGGTGATTGCCATGGCCGGCGCCGAGGCAACGGGCATGCAGGCCAGCGCCGACTACATTCTGGAAAACATGTCGGGCCGGATGGCCGACCAGCTGCGCGAAGAAGTATCAGAGGCCCCCAAGCCGAAAGCGACGGATGTCGAGGCGGCGATGCAAAACATCGTTGGGGTGGTCCGCGAACTCGAAGCAAGCGGAGACATAACCCTGATTAGCGACGACGACGAAGAGGAAGAGACGTGAGACCCTGGTTCAGCGCAGCTGATCAGCGGCGACGATAGGCCCATACTTCCCTTGCTGGATCAGCACTACGACAGGTTCATCCGATCCAATGTCGACCTCCAGATCGAGCGGCCGCCTGCCATTCCATTCCGCCAGGATCACCCAATCGGTCGCGATGTTTCCGTACTTTAACGTGTGGCCCGCATTCTCGCCCCGGGTGATCTTGACCACCTCTTCGGGGTTATAACGCACCAGTTGGACCAGCAGATCCGAAAGGGCCTGCTTGGTTTCGGCCTTGATGATCAACTTTTTGTCCGCACGCTGCAGATCCAGTGCGACCGTCGAGGGGCGGGCCGCATGTTCTGCAATCGATTTCGTCAGTTCCATCGGGCGCGTGCCGACGATGTCGGTTATGCCGTTGACGATCATCTGCGGGGTATAGACCGAACGACGCCCCGCCTCGATCGCATAACCCCGCTGGCGGTCGGTGTGCATCGGATCGGCGAATTCGTCCTTCCACCCGATATAGTCCCAATAGTCGACATGCAGCGCGAGGGCGATCACATCGTCCCGTTTGGCCAATTCGTGCAGCAGCTTGTCCGCCGGCGGACAAGAGGAACAACCCTGTGACGTGAAGAGTTCAACCACAACCGGCCCACCAGCCGAAACCGGAGCAACAAACATTGAAAGCGCAATCGCGAATGAACCCAGTATCTGGCGCATGATCAGACCATTTCATTTGTTCCGGCTTGACGTAAAACTTAGAGCGGCCGTGGCGCAATCGCCAATCAACGTTAGGTGAAGCCTGTTGCAATCCCATTCACGAAAATTTTGGTACACAATGGTATACAAAATTGCCGCAGGGAGGTCGAATGCAGTTGATCCGGTCGCGTCCATGATGCAAGAGGCAGCTATCGAATTCCCGTTTCACACCTCATTCGAAGGGAGCGCGCCATGCCCATCATGGTTGGTCAGGACACATCCAGAACCCGCAAGACATTGACGGCAAACGGCCAGTCCGTCGCATACTACTCAATCCCGGCCGCGACCGAGGCCGGTTTGGGCGACTTCTCCAAATTGCCTGCCGCGCTCAAGGTGGTTCTGGAAAACATGCTGCGCTTTGAAGACGGCAAGACCGTCACCGTCGATGACATCAAAGCTTTTGCCGAATGGGCCGAAAAGGGCGGCAAGAACCCCCGCGAGATTGCTTACCGCCCTGCCCGCGTCCTGATGCAGGATTTCACCGGTGTGCCGGCGGTCGTCGACCTTGCCGCGATGCGCGATGGTCTGGTGGCCCTTGGCGGTGACCCTGAAAAGATCAACCCGCTGAACCCCGTCGACCTTGTCATTGACCACTCAGTGATGATCGACGAATTCGGCAACCCCCGCGCCTTCCAGATGAACGTAGACCGGGAATACGAACGCAACATGGAGCGTTACACGTTCCTCAAATGGGGCCAGTCCGCGTTCAACAATTTCCGCGTGGTCCCACCCGGGACGGGTATCTGCCACCAGGTGAACCTCGAATACCTGGCTCAGACGGTCTGGACCGACACCGACCAAAGCGGTGAGATGGTCGCCTACCCCGATACGCTTGTAGGCACTGACAGCCACACCACCATGGTGAACGGCGCGGCCGTTCTGGGTTGGGGCGTCGGCGGGATCGAGGCCGAGGCCGCGATGTTGGGCCAGCCGATTTCAATGCTGATCCCTGAGGTCATCGGCTTCGAGTTGACTGGCCGGATGGTCGAAGGCACAACGGGCACCGATCTCGTGCTTAAGGTTGTCGAAATGCTGCGCGCCAAGGGCGTCGTCAGCAAATTCGTCGAGTTCTATGGCGAAGGGCTCGATCACTTGCCACTGGCCGACCGCGCGACGATCGCCAACATGGCCCCCGAATACGGTGCCACCTGCGGCTTTTTCCCGATCGACGGTGAGACCCTGCGCTATCTGCGCCAAACGGGCCGCGAAGAGGGTCGGATCGCCCTGGTCGAGGCCTATGCCAAGGAAAACGGGTTCTGGCGCGACGCCGACTACGCGCCGGTTTACACCGACACGCTCCATCTCGACATGGGCACCATCGTTCCGGCAATATCGGGACCCAAGCGCCCCCAGGATTTTGTCGCGCTCACCGATGCCAAGGACGCCTTCCAGAAAGAGATGGAAGAGACTTTTAAGCGCCCAATGGGCAAGGAAGTGGCGGTCGAAGGCGAAGACTACACCATGGAAAGCGGCAAGGTCGTGATCGCTTCGATCACCTCCTGCACCAACACCTCGAACCCATACGTGATGATCGGGGCGGGTCTGGTTGCTCGTAAGGCGCATGCCCTTGGGCTGACCACCTGCGAACCGGGCGCCAGCGATGTCTTGACCCACGGTTTGCGGTTCAGCCCAA
>JBCBKL010000033.1:0-34317 GCA_038521825.1 Pseudomonadota bacterium
GGCGTTCCTCAACGGGGCGCAGTTGCAGGGGGCGGGCCTCGGCAGGGCGCAGTTGCAGGGGGCGAACCTCGTCGGGGCGGAATTCGACGAGGCAACTTCCCTCAAAGACGCTACTCTTCGAGGTGCGTCTTTGAGGGAAGTTGATTGTACCAGCCTACCAGAATTCACCCGCCATCTCGACGACATCTTCGCGGATGCCAGCGTCACCCCACCCGGCGGCGCGCGGCCCGGCGATGATGGCTGGCCCAAACACTGGGCAACAGAAGTCCTGGGGGCCGATTTCTACAGCGCCTGGCGCGCCTGGCAGCGCTCCATCGGCTTTGACCCCGACGACCCCGCAACCGGGGACAAACCCCAACCCTGATCCCCGCCCTCTTCACTGTTCCGGAAATACTCAAATCCACCGGCCGCCACAAAACCCGCCGCGCCGGATTGATCCGCGGCATATCGACCCGGATTAACCATATATATTAAGCACTTGGTAAGGCTTGGGGCAAAATGTACGGTTTCACTGCCAAAACTTGCATTTCCACTCCAACGGCTCAAATGCGGGCCTCCGAGCCCGAGACAAAACGTACGATTTTTGGCCCCAAACGTACAAAATGGCCTGCATGGGCACCGGCAGCCCCGATTCCCATGCCCCTCAGCGCCCCGTTAACGCGCCGCGCGCCACCTAGCCCTCCGTCCCGCGCCGCACTATACACCGCGCACGCGAATCCATCGGAGAAGACCCATGCATGACATCCGCGCCATCCGGGACAACCCGGACGCCTTCGACGCCGCCCTTGCCCGCCGTGGGGATGCGCCGATGTCATCGGATATTCTGGCACTGGACGAAGCGCGCCGGGCCAAGATCCTCGCCGCCGAAACCGCGCAGGCCGAACAGAACAAGGCCTCGAAAGAAGTCGGCGCCGCCAAGGCCAAAGGCGACGAGGATGGGTTCCAGCGGCTGCGCGCACTGGTCGCCGAAAAGAAAAACGAAATCAGTATGATGCAGGAGGCTGCTAAGGCGCTTGATGCTCAGCTGACCGACATGCTGGCCCGCATTGCAAACCTGCCCTACGACGACGTGCCCGACGGTGCGGACGAAGACGACAACGTCGAGGTGAACCGCTGGGGCAACCCGCGCAACTTCGATTTCGACCCCAAAGAGCATTTCGAGATCGCGGGCGTCATCCCCGGCATGGATTTCGAAACCGCCGCCAAGACTTCCGGCAGCCGCTTTGTGATCCTGCGCGGAGCCGTCGCCCGTATCCACCGCGCGCTCGCGCAATTCATGCTCGACATCCACATCACCGAAAACGGCCTGACCGAAACGCAGACCCCCGTCCTCGTCCGGGATGACGCCATGTATGGTACTGATAAACTTCCAAAATTTGGGGATGACAGCTATCAGACCACGACCGGTGACTGGCTGATCCCGACCTCCGAAGTTACCCTGACCTATTCCGTGGCAGGCGAAGTTCTGGACGAAGCCGCCCTGCCCATCCGCATGACCGCCCACACCCTCTGCTTCCGGTCCGAAGCCGGCAGCGCGGGCCGCGACACAGCCGGCATGCTGCGCCAGCACCAGTTCGAAAAGGTCGAGATGGTGTCGATCACCCATCCCGATACGTCCGACGATGAACAAAAGCGGATGCTGCGCTGTGCCGAGGACATCCTCGAACGGCTTGAAATCCCTTACAGAACCGTCGTGCTGTGTACCGGCGACATGGGCTTTGGCGCGCGCCGGACCTACGATATCGAGGCGTGGCTTCCCGGCCAGAACGCCTATCGAGAAATCAGCTCAGTCTCGACAACGGGCGATTTCCAGGCGCGCCGGATGAATGCGCGCTTCAAACCCGCCGACGGGGGCAAGCCGCAATTCGTTCACACGCTCAACGGATCAGGGCTGGCCGTGGGTCGCTGCCTGATCGCAGTGCTGGAAAACGGGCAGCAAGAGGATGGATCAGTGCGCGTGCCCGACGGACTTGCCCCCTACCTTAGCGGCAAGACGACACTCGGCGCCGACGGTACGCTTACCTAGCCGGAAACAGCCGGTGCAGGGCCGATGGGCGGTAATCAGGCTTTTGCATCACACGCTCACGGGCGGATGGATGCAGCTCCCAGTCATGATGTGGCCCGTCGCGCCAGCCCGACAACAGCCCGTTGGTCCGCTTGATCTCGCCGGCCTTCGGGTCGCCCGGAAAGCCCTGCAGGGCGGCGGTTGATTTCATCGTCAGCCGCCCCGCACCTTGCAGGATCCAGTCGAGGGGATAGTAGGAGATCTGCGGGATGGCTCCGCTGCCGCCAACATCCCCATGATTGCCAGCAAACCAAACCTGCTGATAGGGGCGTAAGGGATCGTCACGGCCTGGGTTCAGGTCGTCGAGATTGTTCCAGAGCGCTGGCTTGAACAGGCGCCGCAGTTCATCGATGGCTACGGCGTGCCGCGCGCTCTTGACCAAGCTCGAAAGCTGCATGTCGTGGAACTTGTATTGGCTGTTCCAGAGTGCCGCGACCGGGCCCAGCACCGCACGGGGAATGCCCCGCGCACCCACTGTATCCCACACACCCAAATAGGCCAGATTGACAACCTTCGATCCGTCATTCCGGCGTTCAACGTCCTTTTCTGAGGTTCCGAAGCGCGGCGAAATCCGCCTCCGTTCCTGCCAGATATGGTCGGCATCCGGATGATTGCGACGACCCCGCTTGCGATAGAGCTTGAAGGCCGCGTTAATCCCTTCAGGACTGGTATCTGTAACAATGCCGCATTTTCGGATCATCCCCGCGACCGATCGGGCCGTATAGGCACCTCGTGAAAAGCCAAAAAGATAGATCTCGTCGCCGTCTTGATAGACCTTGCAAATGAATTGATAGGCCTGTTTGACCTTGGCATCGAGACCCCAGCCGAACGCGCCGCCACCATATTTGTGCAGGAATTTCTGAAACTTCGTATCGAACCGCTCGTCCGTGCCTATCCCCGGGAAATAGGCGACAAGCTGACCCAGGCTGAAATCATTCACCAGGCGTTCCGACAATTCATGAACGCTGGTGGGCTCCTTGATCTCCGGTGAATTCCAGGTTCCGTCACAAAAAACAGCAATGCGCGTCATGGCTTAATCCTTCACGTTCAATAGTCGAAGGTTAACCAATGATTGCGTCTGCGCAAATGGAGGAATTCCCGCCCTGGTTCAGCTGCGGCGCCGCCCGTCGGTATGCTTGCGGAGCTTTGATGGCTGCGCCTTTTTGCGGCCCTTATAGGGGTTCGCATCGCTCTGGCCGCGCATGGTCAACCGGATCGGCGTGCCCGGCATATCAAAGTCGTCCCGTAACCCATTGATAAGATAGCGTGCATAGCTATCAGGCATCTTGTCGGGATGGCTGCACATCACGACAAACCCCGGCGGCCGCGTCTTGGCCTGTGTCATGTAACGCAGCTTGATCCGCTTGCCCTGCGGCGCGGGTGGCGGATGCGCCTCGATCATATCGCCGAGCCAACGGTTCAACGCTGCCGTTGGTACCCGGCGGTTCCAGACGTCGTGCGCCCGGATGATGGCCTCGTGCAAGCGATCCAGGCCGCGACCCGTCTTAGCAGAAACGGTCACCAGCGGCGCGCCCCGCAACTGCGGTAAAAGCCGGTCAAACGCTTCTTTAAGATCACGCAGCTTGGCCTGTTTTTCGTCTTCCAGATCCCACTTGTTGACTGCCACGACTACGGCACGGCCCTCACGCTCGGCCAGATCGGCAATACGCAGGTCCTGCTGTTCGAACGGGATTGCGGCATCCAGAAGGACGACGACAACCTCGGCGAATTTCACGGCGCGCAATCCATCGGAAACGCTGAGTTTTTCCAGCTTTTCCTGCACCTTGGCCTTCTTGCGCATGCCGGCCGTGTCAAAGATGCGCATGGGCGTGCCATCCCAATCGACCTGCAGGCTGATGGCGTCGCGAGTTATTCCGGCCTCTGGCCCGGTGAGCAATCGATCTTCGCCGATGATGCGGTTGATCAGCGTGGATTTGCCCGCATTCGGACGCCCGACAACGGCGACCTGCATGGGTTTCGACCTCGTTGGGCCTTCAATCTCGCCGTCCTCTACGTCGACATCGGTTTCGGCCTCGTGCGTACGGTCAGCGAACTGATCGGCCAGCGGCTGCAGCGCGGCATAAAGGTCGGTCAGGCCCTCTCCATGCTCCGCGCTCAGCCGGATCGGCTCGCCCAAGCCAAGGCTATAGGCTTCGATCAAGCCTGCATCCGCGGCCGAACCTTCTGCCTTGTTGGCGGCCAAAAGCACGCGATCGGCGCGTTTGCGCAGGATTTCGGCTAAGACTTCATCGGTCGGCGTGACCCCGGCCCGGGCATCGATCATGAAGAGGCACACATCGGCCATATCGACTGCGCGTTCTGTCAGGCGGCGCATCCGGCCCTGAAGGCTTTGATCCGTGGCTTCTTCCAGCCCGGCGGTATCGATCACGGTGAACCGCAGATCAGCCAGCCGCGCCGCCCCCTCGCGCAAATCACGTGTCACACCAGGCTGATCATCGACCAGGGCAAGGCGCTTGCCGACAAGGCGGTTGAACAACGTCGACTTGCCCACGTTGGGCCGACCGACGATGGCGAGCGTGAAAGTCATGGGTGCACCGTTAAGGATCAGAGAGGCCGCTTACCCCATCTTTACCTCAACGAAAAGCGTAGAGTTGCCCGTTCCGGCCAACGACATAAAGTGTGCCGCCTGCGACCACTGGCGCTGTTGTCGCACCCGAGGGGATCTCGACGGTCGAAAGCAGATCGCCGTTTTGGGGATTATAGCTGCGCATCACACCGTCACCCGAGGCAATGATCAGCCGACCACCCGCAAGGATGGGGCCGTGATGGGCAAAGACCTCGGAGCGTCGGCGCGGCCGGTCCTTGACGAAATTGGGCAGGCGCACAGTCCAGATCCTTGTCCCGTCCGCAGCGTCAAGGCGCAGCAACTCGTTGCGGTCGCTGACCATAAAAACGCTGCCGGCCACGGGTAAGACGGGATCAATGGCGCCATCGCCAACCGTCCAGATGCGCGTTCCGCTTGTAGCTTCGATGGCCACGGTCCGGCCGGCCTGGTTGCCAGCATAGATCACACCATCGGCAGCGACCGGGGCTCCGGTCACATCGTCGAGCTTGCTGAGCGCCCGGCCCTGCCGCTCACCCAGAACCGACTGATCCCAGCGGCGCAATCCACCCCGCCGGAACACGGCTTGCAGTTCTCCGGATCCGAAAGCGAAAACCGCCAGGTCATCGACGACGACCGGTGCAGGCGCGCCAAGAACGTTCGAGATGGAATCCGACCCACCGATTTGCCAGGCGATGCGCCCCGATTCCTTGTTGATCGCCCATGCTGTTGCATCACCGGCGACCAGATACACCAGATCGCCAAAGACCGTTGGACGGCCTGACCCGGTTGCATCAAGATCCTGCGTCCAGATCACGTTGCCCGTAGCTGCATCCATCGCCATAAGGCGGCCGTATCCTGTCGCGGCATAGACCACGCCACCTTCAACCGAAATACCGCCGCCACTTGCTTCGCCAGCGCGTTCGAGCTCGGGGCGCAGATCCCGCGTCCACAAGGATTGGCCGCTGGTAGATGTCGCCGTGACAAGAGAGGCGGCATCGAGCGTGTAGACCCGTCCATCAGCAACAACCGGATCGGCCGTGATGCGTTGCTTGCGGCTGTCGCCCGACCCAATCCGCGCAGACCAAGTCAACTGAGGATTTGAAGAAAGTGCGGGGTGCAGCGTGCGATATGCTGGTGTTCCGATCCCGTGTGTCCATTCGGCGTTGCTTTGCTGGGCGGGCAGCGCGATCGGCACGTCCAGATCCTCGCCGCTCGGCGTCTCGGGTACCAGCTGGCGGGTAATGTCGGATTGCAGAACAGCGTCGATAGGTTCGCGCTTGCCGGCGATCACGGCCTCACGGTCCGCGCAGCCTGCGAGCAAGGCAATGACAATCAAGCCGGCCAGGCCAAAGCGAAAAGACAGTTTTGCCGAATGGGGCGCGCCAGCGTTGGTGGTCATCATCTGTCCTGCTTGTCTTTCGGCCCTATTCGTTCGCCGTATTGCCCGCAGCGTCGGGCACGGGCGATCCCCCGAGCGCAACAATCACCTGAAGCGCGCGTTGTTGCAAGTCCGGCGTCGCCTCGGCATCGCGGATCAGGGTCTGAAGACGGGAGAGTGCCGCATCTGCATTGCCTTCTTCAATATCGAGCAGGGCCAGCTGTTCTTCCGCCAGTGCGCGGAACGCGATGCCCGGCTGCGCCAAAGCCTCAAAGCCCGAACGCCGCTCCTCGATCGTGCGCTGATCCTTGGATAGAAGCAGCGCCTTGAACGATGCCAGCTGGCGGTAAACAAGTGAAAGATCGGCAGAGTTTTCAACAGATTGAAGGCGCTGCACCGCTGCTTCGATGTTGCCGCCACCGGCTTCCTCGGCGGCGAGCAAGAACGCTTGAACGGCGCGCCCTTCTTCGCTGCCCGGCTCGACACCGACCAATGCCTGCGCGCGGGCTTCGGGGCCATCCGCCTCAAGCGCGGCGATCAGATCGTCCCCAAGCGCTTCTGCAGCCGCGCGATCCTGCGCGCCACGATACTCATAGAATGCAGCCCCGCCGACGATCAGGATAACGGCGGCGATCCCGATCCAGCCATACTTGCGCAAAGCCGCAAAAAGACGGTCGCGGCGCAGTTCGTCGTTCACCTCTTCGATAAAGCTTTCGGGGTTGCTCATTGTCACCTCTGCCAGATTTTTATGCTTCTTATCGTGCGGGTTCATCCAAGCCAAGGGCTCAGACGTATCCTTTGGGCTGCGGGATTTCGCCGATCATTGCGTTTTCCCACGGAAAAAAATAATCTGAACTGGTTAGTTTAGCAAAGATGCGAGACTATATCGCGATCATGTCCGGCGTTTGGCTGGCCCAATAACTACCACCTGGGGAACAGGCATGAGAATACTACCGATAATCCTTGCAGTTGTCGTGGCGGCGGCGCTCTACTTAGTGATCATCGACCGGGACGCGACGGTGGCGTACCTCGATGGTCTGCGCAGCGAAGAAACCGGCGAAACTCCGGTTCAGGGGGACGCAGAAACTGCTACAGAAGCGGCTGACGAACCCGAAGCATTAATCCGGGTCGTCGTGCAGCGCTCGATCGCACGCGAGCTTGACAGCGCGGTGGTTTTGCGCGGCCAGACCGAAGCGATGCGTCAGGTCGATGTCCGGGCCGAGACGTCGGCCACCGTTATTTCGGATCCGCTGCGCAAGGGCAGGTTTGTCGAAGCTGGCCAACTGCTTTGCAAACTTGATCCGGGAACACGCCAATCAACGTTGGCCGAAACACGAGCGCGTTTGGTCGAAGCCCGCGCCAGCAGGATCGAAGCGGAAAGCCGCGTGCCCGAGGCGCAGGCTCGGCTTATCGAGGCACGCGCGATGCTGGCCGAAGCGCGGGTCAATCAAAACGCCGCATCGCGCCTGAGCGAAGGCGGCTTCGCCTCTGAGACGCGCGTGAAAAATGCAGAAGCCGCCGTTGCCTCGGCGGAAGCTTCGGTTGAGGCTGCCAAGTCGGGACTGTCGGCGGCAACTTCCGGCATCCAGTCCGCAGATGCGAGCATCGAATCCGCCGCGGCCACTATGGCAGCGGCTGAAAAGGAACTTGAACGACTGGAGATCCTGGCCCCGTTTGCAGGTCTGCTGGAGAGTGACACCGCCGAACTGGGCAGCCTGCTGCAGCCGGGATCGCTTTGCGCGACCATCCTGCAACTGGACCCGATCAAACTAGTGGCGTTTGTCCCCGAGACTGAAGTGAACCGGATCGAGGTGGGGGCCATGACACGCGCTCGCCTGGCTGCGGGTGGTGATGACGTTGCAGGCCGCGTCACGTTCCTTAGCCGATCATCGGACCCGGAAACCCGCACCTTTCGTGTCGAAATCGCGGTTCCGAACGATGACCTGCGTCTGCGCGACGGGCAAACGGCGGAAATCGTCATCTCTGCCGAGGGAAAGCGCGCGCATTTGCTGCCGCCTTCAGCCCTCACGCTCAATGATGAGGGGGCGCTTGGCCTAAGGACCGTGGATGAAGACAGCGCGATTATCTTTCGACCGGTCTCGATCATTCGGGACACGACACAAGGGGTCTGGCTGAGCGGCCTACCCGAAGAAGTGGATGTCGTGGTTGTCGGGCAGGAATACGTGACCGACGGCGTTCGCGTTGCCGCGACTTACAGGGAGCAGACCCAATGACTGGATTGGTCGACTGGGCCGCGTCGCGGTCACGCATGATCCTGGCTTTCATCGCCCTTTCAATCACAGTCGGCGGTTTCGCCTACGTTAACCTGCCGAAAGAGGGTGAGCCGGATATCGAAATCCCGGCCATCGTCATTTCTCTGCCCTTCCCGGGGATCTCGGCGGCGGACGCAGAAACCCTGCTGGTCCAGCCGATGGAGACAGAGCTGGCCGACCTTGACGGGCTCGATTCCATGATCGCCACGGCCGCCGAAGGCTATGCCAATGTGGTGCTGGAATTCGAGTTCGGTTGGGACAAGACCCAAGTGATGGCGGATGTTCGGGCTGCCATGGACACTGCCGAGGCTGAATTCCCGGACGGCTTTGAATCCTACACAATGGAGGAGTTCAACTTCTCCGAGTTCCCAATCATTATCGTCAGCCTCAGCGGTCCGGTGCCAGAACGCACGATGACCCGCGTCGCCAAGGAACTGCAGGACGAGCTGGAAGAGCTCGATGCCATCCTTGAGGCGGCGCTATCTGGGAACCGTGACGAGATGGTCGAGGTTGTAATCGACCCCCTTCGCCTGGAAGCCTATAACGTTACGGCCAACGAGCTGATCAGCGTCATTCAGAACAACAACCAGCTGATCGCCGCAGGTGAAGTGCAGACAGAACAAGGGTCGTTCGCCGTCAAGATCCCGGCGACGTTCAAGGCTGCCAACGACGTCTACAACCTGCCCATCAAGACCAATGGCGACCGAGTGGTCAAATTGCGAGAACTTGCCGACATTCGGCTCACCTTCGAAGATCGGGAAGGTACAGCCCGGTTCAACGGCGAAGACACGGTCGCCCTTCAGGTCGTCAAGCGCAAGGGCTACAACCTGATCGACACCGCGTCGGTGGTTCGGGAAGTCGTCGAGCGGGAAAGCCAGAATTGGCCAGAGGGCCTCAAGGCAGCCGTCGACGTTACCACATCGAACGATCAAAGCCGCGTTGTGAATTCAATGGTGCAACAGCTTCAGGGCTCCGTCCTGACCGCGATTGCGCTCGTGATGATCGTCGTTCTGGCAGCCCTTGGATTGCGGGCGGCGCTGCTGGTCGGTTTTGCGATCCCGACCTCGTTCCTTTTGTGTTTTGCGCTACTGGCCGTAATGGGGATCTCGATCTCGAACATCGTCATGTTCGGCTTGATCCTCGCTGTGGGTATGCTCGTCGATGGTGCGATCGTGGTTGTTGAATACGCCGACAAGCGCCAGCAACAAGGCGTGGGGCCGATGACAGCCTATGTCGAGGCGGCCAAGCGTATGTTCTGGCCGGTGATCTCATCAACGGCAACGACGCTTTGCGCATTTCTGCCGATGCTGTTTTGGCCCGGCGTGCCGGGGCAATTCATGGGCATGCTGCCGGTGACCCTGATCTTTGTACTTTCAGCATCGTTGATCGTGGCACTGGTCTATTTGCCGGTCATGGGCGGTATCCTCGGCCGGTTGGAGCGCTGGATCGTCGAACAGGTGATCATGGCGTCACGGCTGCCGATTCTCTACCATATCCTCGCGATCCCGCTTGCGATCGGGCTGATCGGGCTGGCGGGCTTTGCGATGAGCAGCCTCTTTGAGGATGTAAGCGGACAATTCGCCGAGATGAATTCGCGCGACATCCTCGGCTCGGTGATCCCCACTCTCGCAACCGTGTTCGTGATCGGGCTTGGTATCGTATCGCTTCTGGCACTTGGCGTTGTCTCGGCGCCGGCGACGATTGTTCTGTTGATGGGTATTCTGCCGCGTCTGGGCCGTGTTGGCTCCGCCTTGCTCGGTCGCCTCGTTGGGCGGCGTGAGCGCAAGGTTGAAGGGGGTTATCGCCGGTCCGGGTTCGGGCGCGTGATCGAAGGGATCGTTGGCACACCCGTCATGCCGCTTGTCGCCATCGGTTTCGTATTCGTCTTCGTGGGCAGCGTGTTGATGTATTTCGTTAATAACAACCGCGGTGTTGAATTCTTCGTGGAATCCGAACCCGAACAGGCCATCGTCTATGTTCTCGCCCGTGGCAACCTGAGCCTCCAAGAGAAAGATGCGCTTGTCCGCCAAGCCGAAGAAATCGTAATCGCCCATCCCGGCATCCAGACCGCGTTCTCGTTTGCCGGTTCGGGCGGCCTCAACGCAAACACCGGCGGCGCCTCGGCACCCCGGGATACGATTGGGCAGATCCAGCTGGAAACGATCCCTTGGGAAGACAGACCCGATGAAACCGAGCCATGGTTCAAAGTGCCGTTCACCAACTGGACGGTTCAGCGCGACGTCAAGGCGGTGGCCTATGACGGCGACACGGTCATCGAAGAACTGATGACCGAACTTAACCAGATCCCGGGCATCAAGGTCGAAATCCTTGACCTCGCGCGCGGGCCGGCGAGTGGCAAGCCGGTGCATCTGCGGCTGAAGGGCGACAACTGGGACGACCTGCTGGCGGCGGCCACTGATGCGCGGGCGCAATTTGATGCGACACCGGGGCTACAACTGATCGAAGACACCCGCCCCCTGCCCGGCATTGACTGGCAAATTGACGTGGATGTGGAAAAGGCGGGGCGTTTCGGGGCCGACGTGGCAACCGTTGGCGCCATGGTTCAGTTGGTGACCCGGGGTATCTGGCTCGACAACATGTACGCCGATAACTCGGACGAAGAGATCGAGATCCGGGTGCGCCTGCCCGAGAAAGACCGCGTTCTCAGCACCCTCGACACGCTCAAGGTCGGAACTGCCGATGGCCTCGTGCCGCTGGCCAACTTTATCACCCGCACACCTGTGCCAAAGCTGGCGCAGATCAATCGGGTCGATCAGAACCGCTATTTCGACATCAAGGCTGATGCGCAAGCGGGTCTCACCAAGCTGGTGCGCGGTGTGGATGGCGGCCAAGAGATCGTTGCGACCCTGGTTCCGGATGCCGACGGCAAGATCCGGGGCGAAGACGGAGTGCAATACGGTGTACTTCAAAAGTCGGGCCCGGAAAGCGAAGACGAACTGTCGTCGCTGTTGCGAAGCGGCGATGTCCGGATGATCCCGATCAACCCGAATGAGCGGATCGAGGTGCTTTCACAGTGGCTGGCGACCAACCCTTTCGCGCCGGGCATCGAATATGAATGGACGGGCGACCAGGAAGACCAGGCCGAAAGCCAGGCGTTCCTTTCATCGGCCTTCATGGGTGCGCTTGGGCTGATGTTCATCATTCTGCTGGCGCAGTTCAACAGCTTCTACAACGCCGTGCTGGTTCTGGTCGCCGTGATCCTCTCGACGGCCGGGGTTTTGATCGGAATGCTGGTCATGAACCAACCCTTCTCGATCATCATGACGGGCACGGGCATCGTGGCGCTTGCCGGGATCGTGGTGAACAACAACATCGTTCTTATCGATACATTCCAGGAATACGAACGGTACATGCCCCGGATCGAGGCGATCATCCGAACGGCGCAGGCCCGCATCCGGCCTGTCCTGCTGACGACGATCACAACCATGGCCGGTCTTGCGCCTATGATGTTCGGGATATCGCTCGATTTCGCACAGGGCGGCTATACCATCGATAGCCCCACTGCGCTGTGGTGGAAGCAGCTTGCGACGGCGGTGGTATTTGGCCTCGGGATCGCGACGGTCCTAACGCTGATGGTGACGCCGTCGCTGCTTGCCGTGCGGGTGTGGGCCTCAACCTATGCGCTCTGGTTCTCACAGCTCCTAGCCAAGCTGTCCCTTGGGCGTGCAAGCCGGGCCTCGCGCGACTGGGCGCTTGCCCGTGATGCACGGCGCATGAGAGCAACAGAGATCGTGTGGGACTTCGACGAGCCGCAGCCGCCACGACAGGCCGACCCACTGGTGCCGCCTCTCAAGGCAGCCGAGTAAGCCGAGTAAGCCTCAGCTTTCATCGGCTTGCTGCCGATGCCACAGGTCGGCATAGCGTCCGCCCTTTTGAAGCAGGGCATCGTGAGTGCCCTGCTCGATAATCTCGCCCCGCTCCAGAACGACAATACGATCTGCCTCGGCAATCGTGCTAAGCCGGTGCGCAATGGTTAGTACGGTGCGCCCGCGACCGGCTTGCAGCAGGGCGTCCTTGATGTCCTGCTCTGTTTCGGTATCAAGCGCGCTGGTCGCTTCGTCCAGCAACAGGATGGGCGGGTTCTTCAGAAGCGTCCGCGCGATGCCGACCCGCTGTTTCTCACCGCCCGAAAGTTTCAGACCCCGCTCACCCACAGCGGTTTCATAGCCCTGCGGCAAACCGCTGACGAAGTCGTGGATCTGGGCCGCCTTAGCCGCTGCGATGATCTCGTCCTCGGTCGCGTTATCGCGTCCATAGGCGATATTGTAGCGGATCGTGTCATTGAACAGCACCGTATCCTGTGGAACCACGCCAATCGCGTTGTGCAGGCTCTCTTGCGTCACCGCCCGCAGATCCTGCCCGTCAATCCGCAAAGCGCCGTCATTAACATCATAGAACCGGAACAAAAGCCGCCCGATGGTCGATTTCCCCGACCCCGTCGAACCGACAATTGCCACCATCTCGCCCGGTTGCGCCACCAGAGACACACCTTTGAGAATTGGCCGGGCCTGATCGTAGCCGAAGGAGACGTTGTCGAGTTCGATCTGGCCCCCATCGACCTGCAAGGGCTTGGCATCAGGCGCATCAACCACTTCGGCAGGTTGTTCGAGCAGATCGAACATTTCGCCCATATCGACCAGCGCCTGCCGGATCTCGCGGTAGACCGTCCCGAGAAAGTTCAGAGGCAGGGTGATCTGGATCATGTAGGCATTGACCATGACAAAGTCGCCAACCGTCAGTTGCCCCGCCTGAACGCCAACCGCGGCAAGGATCATCACTCCGACAAGGCCGCCCGTGATCAGGAAGGATTGCCCGAAATTCAAGAACGCGAGGGAGTAAGACGTCTTGAGCGCCGCCTGTTCGTACCCCGCCATTGCGTCATCGTATCGTGCTGCTTCACGGCCTTCTGCACCGAAATACTTGACGGTTTCGAAGTTCAGCAGACTATCGATTGCTTTCTGGTTCGCGTCGGTGTCCTGGTCGTTCATCTGCCGCCGCAGCTTGACCCGCCATTCCGTCACCTTGAACGTGAACCAAACATAAAGAGCGATGGTCAGCGAGACGATAGCCAGATAGCTGACATCGAAAAGCACGACGAGGATGATCCCGATCATCAACAGCTCTAGGATCAGCGGCCCGATCGAAAACAGCAGAAACCGCAGCAGGAACTCGACGCCCTTCACACCGCGTTCGATGATCCGGCTGAGTCCGCCTGTCTTGCGGGTGATGTGGTACCGCATCGAGAGGCGGTGGATATGTTGAAACGTCTGTAGCGCCAGCATTCGCAGGGCTCGCTGCCCCACTTTTGCAAAGATCGCATCGCGCAGCTGCTGGAACCCGATGGTCATCAGGCGGGCCAATCCGTAGGCGATTGTCAGACCAATTGCGCCCAGGGCCAGATCGGGCACACCTTCGCCCGCAAGGGAATCCACAGCATACTTGTAAATGATCGGTGTGCCGACCGATACCAGCTTGGCCGCAACAAGCGCCACCATCGCCCAGATGACCCGCGCTTTGACCCAGGGCATATCTTCGGGCCACAGATACGGCGCGACCTTCCTGATCGTCCGCCATCCCGAACGACGCTCAGCGACCTCAACATCTGGCGCGGAGGGTTCTTTTACGTCGATATCGGCTGTGGTGTCAGCGGCCATTGTGTCTGCCTTTGCGTCTAACGCACTACTTAGAGCGCCGGACACCAGGTTACTAGATCACTCGCCGCCGTCTGGCAGATTGAAAACCTGACCGGGATAGATCAGATCCGGGTTACGAATCTGCGACTTGTTGGCCTCGAAGACCTGAACGTAAAGGATGCCTTCGCCATATCGCTCTCGGGCAATGCCCCAAAGCGTGTTGCCGGTCTGGACCGTGATAGACTTTGCCTTGGTCGCATCGTCGTTGAACGCTGCGGTCAAGACGCCGGGGTCTTCGCGCTTGAATGGTGTCTCGGCCCGGCTGGTCACGGTGCCAGTGGCATCAATCTCGTCCACCCGCAATGTGTAGACGCCGGAGTCGATTTCTGGCAGTTCGCCCCGCCAACGTCCGGCCTCGTCGACCTCAAGCACCGCAATCGGATCGTTATCAAGATAAACGCGCACCTCGTCAGCGGCACTCTGAGCCCGCCCGGCCAGTTCCACCGCGCCCAAGTCGGAATAGCTGATCGTGTCAATGGCCACGTTCGTCATCAGTTCGGGCGATGCGTCCAGCAGCTCCACCCCTTCGGCAGTGTTGCGCAGTACGGCCACGCGGGACCCATCCGTTTGTGGTTCTTGCGTGGCCTCATCGGAACCGGCATCCGCGCTATCCTGACCAAACGCCGGTGCAACAGCTTCATCTTGGGTACCTTGTGACGTCGACGGATCAAGCCCAGCGATCAGGCCCTCTCGACCAGCAGCATCGGTTCCCTGCTCTGCGGTATCCAGCCCGTTTGCGGCAATGGACGCTGCGCCTTCGGTATTCTCGTTTGTCGGTGTCGCCGCATCGACCGCGACCTCCGCCTCGTCCTCGGGCTGCGCGGGTGTGGTTACGGCAGCATCCTCAGTCGATTCGTCCAACCGAGCCACAACTTCGGGCTGCTCTACCGCTTGGTGACCAGGTTCTTCGAGACTGTCGCCAAGCACGGTCTCGACTGTCGGCGCTTCGCCCCCGATCGCGGGCGGGTCCACGATATCCAAATCCTGATCAGCACCCTCGGCCACCGGAGCGAGTATCACCTCCTCAGTCGAGGCGACCTGATCCGCCCCATCGTCCTGCAGCAGGGTCAGCACCTGCGCATCGGGTGTGGGTGCGATGACGGTCACTGCCGCAAAGGAGCCATCGGCGCCAGCCGTCGTTGTCGCATTCACATCACCGTCAAGCAAAACGGTAACTTCGCTGCCCGGGGTCGCGCGACCCGCGATGACGGCCAGACCATCGGGTTCTAGCCGCACTTCGTCGATTTGCGGAGCCTCCGGGGTGGCAACCATTTCGGGCGTTGACGGGTCCTCGGTAGAAGCTGTTTGAGCTTCAGGCTTCGCCTCAGGCGCGCCAAGTGCTTCCACTGCAACCGCCGGGGTGACCTGTTCGGGCATCTCGCCTCCGAGGTAGATCCCTGCGATAATAGCGCCCGCCGCAACAACCCCGGCACCAATCAGCCAAACCGAGTTGGACATTCCAGCGGCAGCCTCTTCGTTCATTCATGATCCCCCGTATCCGATGTGGCACCGGATAGATTGAGGATCAATATCAGCCGCGATATCAGGGGTCAAAACCCGCGACACGGGACTGTGACCAAAATGTCAACTGGGGGACAACGATGTCAGTTTTTTCCGTCTGTGTTTATTGTGGATCGCGACCGGGAAAAGATCCGGCCTATGCCGCCGACGCCGAGACTTTGGGCCAGCAGATCGCGCAAGCCGGTTGGCGGCTGGTCTATGGGGCCGGTGACGTGGGCCTCATGGGGTCTGTTGCCCGGTCGGCGCAGGCCGAGGGCGGCGAAACATTCGGTGTGATACCAAACCACCTTGTGCAGCGCGAGGTGGGCAAGGCCGATCTAGACCGCTACATCGTGACCGAGACGATGCACGAGCGCAAAAAAGTCATGTTCATGAACTGCCACGCCGTCGTCGTGCTGCCGGGCGGAGCAGGATCGCTGGACGAATTGTTCGAGGTTGTCACCTGGCGCCAGTTGGGCCTGCATGAAAAGCCCATCTTTCTTGTTAATACAGCCGGTTACTGGAACCCTTTAATCCAGCTTCTGGATCATGTAGTGGCCGAGGGCTTTGCCGGGATGGACATCATCGAGTCGATCACTGTCACTGATGGCACCCAACACCTGATGGAGCACCTGCGCGCAGCGGCATCGTCCTAGGGGCCAGTTAGATCGATAACGGTGATTTCGGGCACGACGCCCAGACGCACTGGGATCCGAGAGCAGCCCAGACCAGATGAGACGATTAGCTTGCGCCCGTTAATGTCGAGCAGACCATGCGCATAGTCCCGCCCATGGTCGGACGGTACGAAGACTGGGCGGCCCAAAACCTGGATCTGTCCCGCGTGGGTATGGCCGGAAATCGTCAGATCGACACCGATCGGATGCCTTGCCGCCTCGGGAAAGATATCCGGCTGATGCGCAAGAAGCAGCGTAAAACGATCCGCTCGGCATTTTGTTAACGTGGCCTCAAGGTCGTGAACACCGACATGCTCTTTGCGGTTTCGTCCCTTTAACGCTTCCTGATCACCCAATCCGGCCAGATCGAACACGACATCATGGTGTCGAACGCTCACGGACTCGTTCTCCAAAACCGTAATGCCAATATCCCGCATCACACCTGCCCACCTAACCGGACCGGCGCGGCGCGCCTGCGCCTCTCGATCGTCCCACCAGTCGTGGTTGCCCAGCACCGCAAAGACGCCGAGCGGCGCCCTGAGCGTAGCGAGCAATCCCGCGAGCGTCTCGAAAGACAAGGGCCTTTGCCCGCCCCGCTCTTCTGCGAAAAAGTCACCGGGCAGCAGGATCAGATCGGGCTTTGCGGCATGCGTCGTGTTTATGATCCGCCGAAGCCGGTTGGCTGGCATGAAGGGCGGCCCAGAGTGAAAATCGGACAATGCCGCTAGCCGCAGCGGGACTTTGGAGAATGCCTCGTGCGACAAGTGATAGTGCATCACTCTTTCGGTTCGATACGGCGCGACCCAATAGTCATGCAACCGCGAAGCAAAACGCGCCCAGACTGAGCCGGACGCGTTCGGGTTGTTCGATGCCAACGGCTTACATCCGCGAGGCGACGTTTTCCCAGTTGACGAGATTGTCGAGGAAGTTGGTCAGGTAGGCGGGGCGCTTGTTGCGGAAATCGATGTAATAGGAATGCTCCCACACATCACAGCCCAGCAGCGCCGTCTGACCGAAACACAGCGGGTTAACGCCATTTTCGGTCTTCGTGACCTTGAGGCTGCCGTCGGCGTCCTTGACCAGCCACGCCCAGCCCGATCCGAACTGGCCCGCACCGGCGGCACTGAATTCTTCCTTGAACTTGTCGACGCTGCTAAAGGCGTCGGTTAAGGCACTTTCCAGCTCGCCAGGCATCGCGCTCGTGCCGGGGCCCATCATCTCCCAAAACTGGTTGTGGTTCCAAAGCTGGCTGATGTTGTTGAAGATCCCGTTCTGCGCCACGGCCGCCTTGTCATAGGTGCCGACGATGATCTCTTCGAGGGTCTTGCCCTCCCACTCGGTACCCGCGATCAGCTTGTTACCGTTGTCGACATAGGCTTTGTGGTGCAGGTCGTGGTGGTATTCCAGCGTCTCTTTCGACATGCCGTTATCGGCAAGCGCGTCATGAGCATAAGGAAGATCAGGAAGTTCAAAAGCCATCAGGGCCCCCGCTGCGTTAAGTATTCATATGACCGGTACATGAGACGATGAACGGGGCGCGTCAAGTTCCGGCCACGTGAAACTTCAGATCACCTAACCCAGCAGCGAACGGCCCTGGACGACAGCGCATTTGCCGCGAGCGCGTGGTGTGTTGACCGCGGCACCGCTCAGGTTGGCGGTCACGTAGGCATCAAGCGATTTCGGATCGAGCCGCAGGGTAGAGGTGATCCGGATAGCGTTTGAGGCGGAGGTCGGCACGTCATCGACCGCCCAGACGACCCGATACCTGCCATTGTTGAGTTGTTTGAACTTGGCCGGGACAGGCCGCTCGTTATTGTATCGATAAGCAAATCCATCCAGGACCGCCGCTCTTCTAGCGGTCGCATCAACCGAAACGTAGGCAAGGTTACTGATGAAGCCATCAGCGCTCGAACCGAACCGACATTCATAAGTTGTAACCGCCGCCGAAACCGACGCAGCAGTGGCGGCTAAAGCCGCGATACCAAGCAAGAGTTTTTTCATGAGATTCCCCTGGTTATCGTACCCGATACCGGGAATAGATGACGCCCCTCAGCGTCACAGGCCCTCGTTGTAGAAACAGATTGTCAAACCGTCGCAGCAGGCCCGGTACGCGACTTTAAAAGTGGGCCACGACGCTTTTCGGTTGAGCCGCCGTTCGCAGCAGATCGAAAACGTAGGTCGCGTGGCTTCGGAAGCAGATGACGTGAAACGTCTCGGCATCCGGCATCCAAAACGCTGCAGCCGCCTGCCCCAGCCGGGTTCGGCGGATCATGCCGGGTTCAAACTGTCCCGGCGCCAGATCCACTGGCGCGAGCTTGGCCATCACTTCGCGCGCGTTGTCCCCCTTTACGCGAAGGAGAGACCGGGCATCCGAAACGATCACTGCGAGCGCATGCGAACCTGCCAGCCCGTCCTGTAGTTTACCCAGCTTATCCGCAGCTTCGTCGTAAGGGCAAAGCAACAAAAGCTCGTCCGGTGACATCCAGCACAACCCGCTTCCATCGCTGAGGTTCGCCCCGCCCCGCCCCGGCATTTCGACCGACGCGGCGGCCTCGACCGTATCCTTGATCTGATCCAGATCGCCCCTAACCGTAATCATGCCCTGCAGGCCCGCATCCTCGATCCGGGCCAAACCGACATCCCACGCGACACCGCCTAAGGCAGAAAGAGGCCTAGACATTCTGCTTCTCCCCGTCCGGGTCATAGAAAACCGGGCTCACGATCCGGGCCTGATGCCGTTTGCCATCAGTGCCAGGGAAGGTGAGAACCTCGCCCATCCGGTCAGGACCATTGTGCACGAGGCCCATTGCAATTCCCTTGCCCAGGGTCGGCGAGTAGTACGTTGACGTCACACGACCTTGGGTATTTCGCTGACCGTTCGCATTTTCGCCCTCGGCCATGGCATAGGCCCCGTCCGGCAACACGCCCCCGCCAGTGGTTTCAAGTCCCACGAGTTTCCAGCGGTCCGGATCGACCATGTGGCTGCGGGCTTGGGCACGTTTGCCGAGGTAGTCATCCTTTTTCTTCGAGATCGCCCAGTCAAGGCCCAGATCCTGGGGGATCACCGTGCCGTCGGTCTCGTCGCCGATCATGATAAAGCCCTTTTCCGCCCGCATGATATGCAGCGCCTCTGTTCCGTAAGGCATCACACCGAGTTCCGCGCCGGCTGCCAGCAGAGCCTCCCAAAACGCTAACCCGTCCGATGCCCGAACGGCGATTTCATAGCTAAGCTCGCCCGAGAACGATATGCGGTAGGCCCGCGCATCGAAACCGCCCAGCGTACCATCGGCCCATTCCATGAAGCCGAGCGCCTCTTTCGAGACATCCATGCCGCCGAGCTTTTCCAGCACCTTTCGGGCATGCGGACCAACAACAGCGACTTGCGCGTGTTGCTCGGTAACATTGGCGACATAGACCTTCCAATCCCACCATTCGGTCTGGAGCCATTCCTCCATGTGCTGGTGGATGCGGTCTGCGCCGCCTGTCGTCGTATGGCACAGCCACGCGTCATCATCGATACGCGCCACGACACCGTCATCGATCAGGAAACCGTTTTCCGAGCACATGAGGCCGTACCGGCATTTGCCGATTTTCAGTGTGCTCATCATGTTGGTGTACATCATGTCGAGGAAGCGGCCCGCGTCCGGTCCTTTGACGATCAGCTTGCCGAGGGTCGAGGCGTCAAGCAGGCCCAGATTATTCCGTGTGTTGATCACCTCACGCATGACCGCATCGTGGGTGCTTTCGTCACCCCTCTTGTATGCGTAGGGACGGCGCCAATGACCGACAGGTTCCCAATCGGCCCCGTTGACGTCATGCCAGTCATGCATCGGCGTGCGCCGAATCGGCTGAAACACTGCCCCCCGCGCCTCACCGGCGATAGAGCCCATGGATATCGGGGTGTAGGGAGGCCGGAAGGTTGTCGTGCCCACCTCGGGGATGGGTCGGTTCAGCTCATCAGAAAGAACGGCCAGACCGTTGATATTGCTTAGCTTCCCCTGATCTGTCGCCATGCCAAGCGTGGTGTAGCGCTTGGTGTGCTCGACACTTTCGAACCCTTCCCGCGCGGCGAGTTGCACGTCGCTGACCTTCACGTCGTTCTGGTAGTCCAGCCAAGCCTTCTCGCGCAGCTTGGTGCCCGCGCCCTGAGGCATCATCCAGACCGGGGTCATGGGCGCTTCGGCTGCCGTTTCGACATTGGGCGCTTTCGTGCCAGGCGTCAGACCCATGGACTTGCACACAGCCGCAGCACTCTCGGTCGCATTGGCTATCGCTGCGTCCAACGGCAGACAGCCTGCGGCTGATCCCGCTGCAGTTACAAATGGCGTGCCTTCCGACCCAATGGGAGCCCGCTCCGGGTCAGGTTCGAACATCGCGGCGACCTCGTTCCACCGCAGTTTGCCTCCGCAATGCGACCACAGATGCACGACAGGTGACCAGCCGCCTGACATTGCGACGGCCTCACACTGGATCTCTTCGAGCACGGCGCCCTCACCGGCCTGAACACAGACCGCAACACCCTTGACCCGCTTGCTGCCCAACACCTTTGCGACGCCATGCCCTGCAAGTACCCGGATACCCGCTGCCTTTGCCTCCGCCACAAGGGCACCGGCGCCCGAAGCTGGTCGCGCATCGACAATCGCCGGCACGACAAGGCCGGCATTCTTGAGCGCGAGCACCGTCCGATAGGCGTCGTCGTTGTTCGTGACGACCACCGTCCGATCGCCGGGCGATACGCCGTAGTTGACCGCGTAATCCCGAACCGCCGAGGCGAGCATGACGCCGGGAATGTCATTGCCCGCAAAGCTCAGGGGGCGTTCGATGGCTCCGGTCGCGGTGACGACGTGGCCCGCGCGGATCCGCCATAACCGATGACGGGGGCCATCCTGGCCGGGTGCATGGTCGTTCAGACGCTCGTAGCCAGTCACATAGCCATGGTCGTAGATGCCCGCCCCCATGGTTCGTAGCCGGAGCGAAACATTGGGCATCGCGTCCAAGGCTGCAACTGTCTGGCCGACAAACGCCTCCGCAGACACCCCATCAATCCGGCCACCATCGACGGGCGAGCGGCCACCCCAATGCGCAGATTGCTCCAATAGGATCACGCGTGCACCTGCCTCACCCGCGATACGAGCCGCTTCTAGTCCGGCAACCCCGCCACCGATCACCAGCACATCACAGAATGCATAGAAATGCTCGTACGTATCGGCGTCCATTTCATCCGGAGCACGGCCAAGACCCGCGGCCTGCCGGATAAAGGGTTCGTAAAGGTGTTTCCAAAGGGGCCGCGGATGGATGAAGGTCTTGTAATAAAAGCCCGCAGGCAGGAACCGGGCGGCAGCAGCGTTAACGGCACCGACATCGAATTCGAGGCTGGGCCAGTGGTTCTGACTGTGAGCCTCAAGCCCTTCGAAGAGCTCCGTTGTGGTTACACGCTGGTTCGGTTCGAACCGTGCGCCGTTTCCTAGACCTACCAGCGCATTGGGTTCCTCGGCACCGCTTGCCACGACACCGCGGGGCCGGTGGTACTTGAATGACCGGCCCATAAGAACCTGATCATTGGCCAGAAGCGCAGAGGCCAGCGTATCGCCCTCATAGCCGCGGTATGATCTTCCGTTGAAAGTGAACGATACCGACGTGCTGCGATCGAGAAGACGGCCACCAGTTGTCAGACGCGTACTCATCCGAACGCCCTCCACGACCAGCCGGGGCGCTTGACACTGATCTTGTCGCAAATCTCCCTCGGCGGTTCGGTGACCTGCGCACTATAGGTTCCAAAAACTTCGAGTGTCGTCGTACAGCGGGCAGCGTGAAACCACTTGCCGCATCCGTATGCATGGCGCCACCGTTCGAAATGAACGCCTTTCGGGTTCTCTCGCTGGAACAGGTATTCCTGAAAGGCCGAGTCATCGGCCTCGGGCCCGGCTCTCTGGATATGTGCCTCGCCGCCAGGCGCAAATTCCGTCTCTTCGCCCGAGACGCCGCAATAGGGGCAAGTCAGGATCAGCATGGCGCGCCTCCCATGAAAGGCACGCAAAAATGGTAGCGGACGGGCGCACCAAGGCGCCCGCCCTTGAGGCCGAGTGGTCTGTGAGCGGTGTTAGTCGGCCGTTGCCGGTGCGATTGGCTGCGCTGCCGTTGGCGCAACGCCTTGTTCACCTGTTGTTGGTTCTCCGTTACCACCAAGGAAAGCGATCGCGGCAATGATTGCCACAAGGATGACGGCCGTGATGAGTAGGCCGCGCGCGCTAACGCCGTCGCCGCGGTGGATATCGTTGAGATTGCTGTGATCTGCCATGTAGCTTCCTCCACTTGACGTAGAGACACTTGAGCACGGCCAAACTCTGAAACAACCCTAACACGAGGTACCAAGCGATCTGAGCTAAGACTGGCCGACTGGCGCCTGACGGGTCGGTCAAACCCTGCCGGTCCCCGATTTGGTTGGGGATTGGGCCGGATTGTGCTTATATAGTGCGACAGACGGTTGGAGGATTGGATATGACGCAAGTGACGGGTGCCCTCTTGGTCTTTGGATTGATGTGCGCAGGTGTACTGGTGATGTTTGTGCTCGAACGCCGCGCCGCGCTGAAACGAAAAGAGGCGCGCGGCGGGCGCGAGGTCGACCTGAGCGTGATCTTTGCACCAGATGGCCCGCTGGCCCGGAAAGACGCCGAGCAAGGGCGCCTGTAAATGTCTTTCGGCACCGCCGTGATCTGGGTTCTTGGAACCATCCTGGCGATCAGCGGGGTGGCTTTCCTGATCTTTCGAAAGGAATTCAGAAGCGAGGACAACGCAGGTTCGCAAGGAACCGGGACGGATCATAACCCGGAACCAAGCATTTCCAACGCTAACGCCTATCTTGGGGCCAACTCCGCGTCCTCGGACTAACATCAATGCGCAACCCCCGCTGCCACGCTTTCGTCGATGAACCGACCTTCGCGGAAGCGACCCAGAGAAAACTCATCAGCGAGTGGTGACGACCCGGTCGCCATAAGTTCGGCCATCGCCCAGCCTGAACCGGGGATCGCCTTGAAACCACCGGTGCCCCAGCCGCAATTGATAAAGACGCCGTCCACCGGCGTTTTTGAGATGATAGGCGACCGATCCCCCGTCATATCCACGATCCCCCCCCATTGCCGCAGCATCTTGAGGCGTGAGATCATCGGGAAGGTCTCAATCAACGCGCGCACGGTTTCTTCGATGTGCTGAAAGCTGCCCCGCTGGGTGTAGTTGTTGAAACCATCCGCGCCACCGCCGATGACCATCTCGCCCTTGTCGGACTGGCTCATATAGCCATGAACCGTATTGGCCATAACAACGACATCCATGCAAGGTTTGATCGGTTCGGATACCAGCGCCTGCAACGCAACCGACTCGATCGGCAGACGGAAACCCGCCATGTCCGCAAGATGTCCGGAATGCCCGGCCACCACGATCCCCAACTTTGCGCAATCAATGTCGCCCTTGGTGGTCGAGACACCGACGACCTTGCCGCCCTCGCGACGGATACCCGTCACCTCGCATTGCTGGATAACGTCCATCCCCATATCCGAGCATGCCCGGGCATAGCCCCAGGCCACCGCATCATGGCGGGCGGTTCCGCCGCGCGACTGCCACAAGGCTCCAAGGACCGGATAGCGCGGCCCGTTGATGTTAATAATCGGGCAAAGCTCCTTGACCCGCTCGGGGCCAATGAATTCCGTTTCGACCCCCTGCAGCGCATTTGCGTGGGCCGTCCGCTGATAGCCGCGGACCTCGTGGTGGGTCTGCGCCAACATCATCACGCCGCGCGGGCTGAACATGACGTTGTAATTGATATCCTGGCTGAGCGTCTCATAGAGGCTGCGGGATTTTTCATAGATGGCCGCCGATGGATCCTGCAAATAGTTCGAGCGGATGATCGTCGTGTTCCGGCCTGTATTGCCGCCGCCAAGCCACCCCTTTTCAAGGATCGCGACATTCGTGATGCCGTGGTTCTTGCCGAGGTGATACGCGGTGGCCAGCCCATGCCCGCCCGCACCGATGATGATCGCGTCGTATTTCGCCTCCGGCTGGGCCGAACGCCACGCCCGCTCCCACCCGGTATGATGGCGGAACGCCTCGCGCACGACAGCAAAGGCAGAATAGCGTTTCATCGGCAGAGTCCCCGGCCCCGGATTCGTTCTCCGGTTTTTCATCTTTTTTCTATTGGCTGACCACGCAATCGAAAAGGATTGCGAGGGCGGCATTTTCGGAAAGTTTTGCGACATTGCGGGTCGCCAAGCGACACTTTCCCGTCGTGTAACAATTTCTTGACATCCATCAAGGCGGCCTGGGCCACTCTTTGCTAGCGGGCTCGGACATCGAAAACGAAACAGGAGCGCATCATGTCCGCCCTAGATGTCACATCCACGATAGAGACCGAGATTGCTCAAAAGACGGCGAATGGTTTCGAAACCGGAACGTATCCCTACGACAAAAAGATGCTCCGCCGGACCTACGAGGCGCAAAAAGCCAAACTCCAGGCCGAGTTGCTCAAGGTGCAGATCTGGGCGCAGGAAACCGGACAGAAATTCGTAATCTTGTTCGAAGGCCGCGATGCGGCTGGTAAGGGCGGGACGATCAAGCGCTTCACGGAACACCTCAACCCCCGCAACGCGCGGGTGGTGGCCCTCAATAAACCGACTTGGGAAGAAAAGGGCCAATGGTATTTTCAGCGCTACATCTCGGAACTGCCTACTGTTGGCGAGATGGTCTTCTACGACCGCTCCTGGTACAATCGTGCCGGGGTCGAACGCGTCATGGGATTTTGCAGCGCTTCCGAATACCTCGAATTCATGCGTCAGACGCCAGCGCTCGAACGGATGCTTGTCCGCTCCGGCATACACCTCTTCAAATATTGGTTCTCGGTGACACGGGATGAACAGGCGAGCCGCTTCGAAAGCCGGGAAACGGATCCGCTTAAGCGTTGGAAGCTCAGCCCGATCGACAAGGCATCGCTGGGCAAGTGGGACGATTACACCGAAGCAAAAGAGGCAATGTTCTTCTATACCGATACTGCTGATGCACCGTGGACAGTGGTCAAATCGAACGACAAGAAACGCGCGCGCCTCAACTGCATGATGCATTTTCTCGACGGGCTTGACTATCCGGGCAAGAACCACCGGGTGGCCAAGGCACCCGACCCGCTGATCGTCGGTCGTGCCAGCCAAGTCATCCATAGCTCCAACCATATCCTTGGGACGTCGCTGCATCCGGACATGCGCAAGGCCACATCTGCCTGAGACAAATGGTACTGGGGTCTTTTGCCCGCCGTCATCGCAGGTTATGTGCCCTGATCATGACGATGTTCTGGATCATCACCGCAGGGCTAACAGCCCTTGTTGCCGCGATCTTGGCTGTTGCGCTGATCCGTCGCAAGACGGCCGGATCACCCGCAGCTGCTTATGATATCCAGGTCTATCGCGATCAACTAAAGGAGGTTGATCGCGACCTGGCGCGCGGTGTCCTCAGCCAGGTGGATGCAGAACGGGTCCGCACCGAGGTGTCCCGCAGGATCCTCGCTGCGGATGCGGCAATGCAGGCGCCGGCGGCCGCCGGCGGATCAGTTGGTCGCACTGGTTTGATCATGCCGGTTCTTGTTGCTTTGATCATGGCGGGCGCGACCTATGGCATCTACACGCGGATCGGGGCGCCGGGCTATGGCGATCTCGCCCTTTCCGATAGGATCGAATTTGCCGAAATCGCCCGCCGGGAGCGGCCCAGCCAGGCTGACGCAGAGGCGAGCCTGCCAGAACATGTGCTGCCGCCCGATGCCAGCCCGGATTACGTGGCCCTTGTAACTCAATTGAGAGAAACGGTTGCTGAGCGGCAGGATGACGTCCAAGGCCACGAACTGCTTGCGCGGGCCGAAGCGCGGCTCGGCAATTTCGGTGGCGCACATCGCGCCCAAGCACGTGTCATTGCGCTCAAAGGGCGCGAAGCAAGCGTCCAGGATCTGACTGACTATGCCGACATGCTCATCCTCGCGGCAGGCGGCTATGTCTCGCCCGAGGCCGAAGACGTGCTCGATCAGGTTCTCGCCCGCGATGAAGGTTCAGGACCGGGCCGCTACTATTATGGGCTGATGATGGCGCAGACAGGCCGCCCGGATATCGCCTTTCGGATCTGGGATGCGCTCCTGCGCGCGGGGCCTCCGGACGCACCGTGGATCGAACCGATTGTCACTCAGATCGAAGACCTGGCCCGTCGAGCGGGTGTTGCCTATCAGCTTCCCGAGATCGGAACCGGTCGTGGCCCGTCGCAAGATGATATCGAAGCTGCGCAAGACATGACGCCGGTCGAGCGGATGGAAATGATCGAGGGCATGGTCGGCCGCCTTTCTGACCGGCTGGCTACCGAAGGCGGCCCGGCCGAGGATTGGGCCCAGCTGATCGGTGCTCTTGGCGTACTGGGCCGTATGGAGCAGGCCCAAGCCGTCTTTTTCAACGCGCAGGAAGTTTTTGCCGACGCGCCGGGCGCGATGGATCTGATCAACCGTGCGGCAGAGCGGGTTGGGCTGCAGTGATTGTCGAAGATCCGGCTCAATTCGCGGCAGCCTTGCCGCCCCTGCGGCCGCTCATGGGCCTCGATCTGGGGGACAAGACCATCGGTGTCGCGTTGTCCGACACATTCCTGTCCGTCGCCAGCCCTGTCGAGACAGTGCGGCGCAAGAAGTTCGGGCTGGATGCCGCCCGGTTGCTGGCCATCATCGATGACCGCGACGTCGGCGGCCTCGTCCTTGGCTTGCCCCGCAACATGGACGGTACGGAGGGTCCGCGCTGCCAATCGACTCGTGCTTTCGCCCGTAATTTCGAGAGGTTCTGGGAGGGCCCGATCACGTTCTGGGACGAGAGGTTATCGACGGTTGCCGCCGAAAAAGCCTTGCTTGAAGCGGATACGACACGCAAACGTCGTTCCGAGGTCATCGACCATGTGGCGGCGGCTTATATTCTTCAAGGCCTGCTGGACAGGCTGCGCGTAATTCGAGAGGCAGAATGAACGATCAGGTCTGGAGCCGTAACGAAGCACAAAGCCCCTGTGTCCGGGTTTGCGTGATGCATCCCGAAACCGGGCTATGCACCGGCTGCGCCCGCACCCTCGAAGAGATTGCAAGCTGGAGCCGGATGGCCCCGGACCAACGCAGCGCCATTATGGCAGAGTTGTCGGATCGAGAAGCATTTCCCAAGCGCCGCCGCGGTGGTCGCGCCGCCCGCTTGGACCGATCAAGCTGACAGCCAGCCCGTAATGCCCTGCGGATGTGGGGGGCGGAAGTAAGCCACCATGCGTTCATGGTCGGCCGCCTGCTCGTCCCATGGTGCAACACCGTGCAGCAGCATCGGATGCAGCAACACCGCCTGCCCCACCTGTAGCGGTAGTGCGATACGCTGGCAGGTCTCGAAGCACTTGGACCGCGCCGCTCGGTAGATCGCGGTCACGTCGTGATCTGGCATCTCTTCTGCTGACAATCCGTCAAACGCCTGTCGAAACGCATCGCGCATGATCCCATGGCTGCCATTCCAGACAACCAGCGGTGCCGCGTCCGGCTTCGCATCCGTTAGACCGATCCCAAAAATGAAAGCGTGAGGCTCGCGAACAAAGCGTCGCTTGGGGCTACCCTCGCCCAATACGCCGTCGACATGGGCCGCATCGCGCTTGAGACGGTAGCGAAAGCCCGCCTCGGTCTCACCGTCGCGCGGCCGCGGATAACCGGGATATGTGATCGATACCTGCCCTGGGTGCAGCGGTGGCCAGCCGAACTGCGCACGGGTCGCCTCAACCGCGCGCCCAGCCAGTGGAACCTCACCCAAGGACCCGTCAAGGCCGTTTCCCAAAACGTCAAGGCCGACAAACCATGTCCCTTCACAGACCAGCATGTGGGCATCGGCCGGATCAGCCGCCGCAACAGTGGCCTGACGTTTGGCGATTGCGGCCCAGACCCGCGTCCCGTCCTCTGCCGGGAAACGGGCCCAGCCGCGCGTCGCAAAATCGTCTACCACCCGATGGCCCGCCGCAGCATATTGAGTGCCACCAGGATCAGAAAGACAGCGAACACTCGTTTGAGCGGCTTGGGATCCATCGCGTGGGCCAGCCAAACGCCCCAAGGCGTCGTGATCAGCGTCATGGCGATGACGATCCCGAACGCTATCAGGTTCACCGAACCAATCGTGAAAGGCGGGCGCCCCTGGTCGATGGAAAACGTCAGAAATCCGATGACCGAGGGAATCGCGATCACCAGCCCAAAACCCGCTGCTGTCGCAACCGCCCGGTGAATCGGTGTGTTGAATAGTGTCATGAAGGGCACGCCGAAGCTGCCGCCACCGATGCCCATGAGGACGGACAAGAACCCGATGGTTGGCGAAGCGACCACGCGCCCTAGCCCCTTGGGGACAGCCTGACCCAGCCGCCACTCGCTGCGCCCAAGCGCCATGTAGAGGCCAACGATCAGGGCAAGACAGCCAAAGATCCCTTGCAGCACATCCGACCGAAGCTGGGACACAACCAGCATCCCCACGACTGCCCCGGCCACGATGCCCGGGGCATAGCCGCGCAGAATATCCCAATCGACAGCACCCTTCTTGTTATGGCTCAACACCGACCGGATGGACGTCACTGTGATGGTGGCCAGCGACGTTGCAAGGCACATCTGCATCAGTTGCGGCCCGTCATAGCCAAGCGTCAGGAAAGCATAGAAAAAGGCCGGCACAAGAACAATGCCGCCCCCTACGCCCAAGAGCCCTGCCAGCACACCGGCAAAGCCGCCGATCAAAAGCAGCAGGCCGAGCATTTGCACCAGCAATACAGTATCTGGCATCCCATTCTCCGATTTTTCGTCGGAGGTGGGTACACCGGGTTTTCACGAAGGGAAAGCGGACTTGACCTCAGAGAGCATCAGCGATGTCTCAAATGGCCGGTGTCGCCGGAGCCAAACATCAAGCTGACAGGGCGCTCGTGCGCCTCGCCATGCTTTTCAGATGCGCTGCTCTAATCAGACGAACTTGCGGATTTCACCCGATTTCAGGCGTGTCTGATAGCTGGTGAGCTCCGCTTTCACGATCGGCATCAACACATAGAGCGCCAGGATGTTCACCACTGCCATAGCGAAGATCGCAGCGTCAGAGAAGTCGATCACAGGCCCGAGGCTCGCCGCCGCGCCGATCACCACGAAGACGCAGAAGATCACCTTGAAGACCAGCTCTTTGGCCTTCCCTTCGCCAAAAAGGAAAGTCCACGCCTTGAGCCCGTAATACGACCAGCTGATCATGGTCGAGAAGGCAAAGAGCACGACGGCAAGCGCCAGAACGTACTGGAACCATCCGAACGCCGAAGAGAACGCTGCCGAGGTCAGCGACACACCCGAATTCCCGTCGACCGTCTGGATCGCATCGCCTGCTTCGTTCAGCAAGTACAGACCCGTGTCGGGGTCAGTGATCAACTGCCCGGTGATGATGATAACCAGCGCGGTCATGGTGCAGATGACGACCGTGTCTATAAAAGGTTCGAGTAGCGATACGAAACCTTCGGTGATGGGCTCCTTTGTCCGCACGGCAGAGTGGGCAATCGCGGCTGAGCCCACACCCGCCTCGTTCGAAAACGCCGCCCGTCTAAAGCCCTGGATCAACGCGCCGACAAAGCCGCCCGCGATGCCAAGACCGGTGAACGCACCCTCAAAGATCTGGCCAAATGCCCAACCGATCTTGTCGGCATTCATGCCAATGATGACCAGAGCCGCGAGAACGTACATCACGCCCATGAACGGTACGACCTTCTCGGTCACACGCGCAATTGACTGGATGCCTCCGACGATGACTGCAAAAACAATGGACGCGAAAACCAGCCCGGTGATCCAGCCGGGATATTCACCGACCACGTTAGAAATCTGCGCGTGCGCCTGATTGGCCTGGAACATGTTGCCACCGCCAAGCGCACCGAGGATACAGAAGATCGAAAACATGACGGCGAGTATCTTGCCCGCGGGAACACCCCGCTCTTCGAACCCTTTGGTCATATAGTACATTGGGCCGCCGGAAACGGTCCCATCTTCATATTCATTGCGGTATTTGACCCCGAGTGTGCATTCCGTGAACTTCGACGCCATCCCCATAAGCCCCGCCAGGATCATCCAGAAAGTTGCGCCCGGCCCGCCAATGCCCACTGCCACCGCAACCCCGGCTATGTTCCCCAGCCCGACGGTGCCCGAAAGTGCTGTGGCCAAAGCCTGAAAGTGGCTGACCTCGCCGGCATCGTTCGGATCGGAATAATCCCCACGGACCAGCGCGATGGAATGCCCAAAGGCACGGAACTGGATCAACCCGAAATAGAAGGTGAAAATCGTGGCCGCGATGACCAACCAACCAACGATCCATGGAAACGTGGTACCCGGGAAAGAACTGAAGATCAGCGTCACGAACCAGCCGGTCGCATTGGCGAAAATCTCATTGACCTGCTCATCGATCGATTGCGGCAGTGCCGGCAAAGCGCTTGCCAATGTGGCAGAAACTGCGATCAAAACGGATTTAATGATGTTTTGCATTGAATAGCCCCTCTGTCTGGCTAGGGAACAATCGTGCACGGAACCGGCGCACATTGCGCAAGCGTTCCCGCGACGGAGCCGAATATGCGGGTGGTGAGGTCGCGCTGCCCATGGCGCCCGACAAAGATTTGCGCAGCACCCGCGTCCTTTGCGATCGCGCAGATCGTATCGGCCACGTGGCCGTACTTGATCGCGGTTTCGATCGCTATGCTGTGACCCGACAGTTCCTGCTTGAGCGGGGCCATCAGCGCACTTTCGGCCCGCTCCAGTTCTTCGGTGCGCCGTTTGTGACGTTCCTCGAGCTCGTTCGGGGTCAAAAAGGAGTACGGCGACCACTCAAGGACATGAACGACCAGTATCGATGCGCCGGATGCGCTGGCGCGGTCCATTGCAAATTCAAGCGCCCTTCGGGACGCGTCGCTGCCGTCATATCCGACGACGTATTGAGTTGGCATGTCTTTCTCCCTCGGGCCGTCTTGCGCTTATGCGTCGCGAGATGAGAATACACCCCAAGGCCCGGTAACCGTTCACAAATCTTCCTCCATGCGACCTCGCATGGCGGCGAACGCCAACATTTCTTCACGTTTTGGTTGTTTTTCTGGCAGTTCGCAAAGCGGGGATTCCCGCCGATCAGGAGAGCCAAGACGGCGTTAGCGGCCTATCCCACCCGCAAGCTGCGCTGCATCTGGTCCGACGATCCAAGCTGTGCGAGTGCATCTTCCACCAATTCCGGACCCGCGCCTTGTCGTGTCGCCCCTTCCGAAAGGGCGCGGCGCCATGCCCGCGCGCCAGGCCGTCCGGCAAACAAACCCAACATGTGGCGGGTAACCTGATGCAGCCGCCCACCCGAACTCAGATGGGCCTCGATATAGGGCAGCATGGCCCGCACGGCGCCCTCGGGTGTCGTATCCGGCCCGCCATCAAAAATCCGGCGATCGGCCTGGCATAGAATGCTCGCGGGCTGGTGATACACCGCCCGCCCAAACATGACCCCATCAAGTCCGGCTTCGAGAAACGCCTCGGCCTGGTCTAGCGAGCCAATCCCACCATTGATCGAAACATGTAGATTTGGGAACAAGCCCTTTATCCGCTTGACCAAATCATAATCCAGCGGCGGGATATCGCGGTTTTCCTTTGGGCTAAGACCCTTAAGCCAAGCCTTGCGGGCGTGGATCGATACGCGCTCACATCCTGCGGCCACGATGCGGGCAAGGAATTCGGGCAATACCTCCTCAGGATCCTGTTCATCGACACCGATGCGGCACTTCACCGTCACCTCGATATCGACGGCGTTGCGCATCGCTGCCACGCAATCCGCAACCAGCCCCGGTTGCCGCATCAAAACTGCACCGAATGTGCCCGATTGCACCCGATCCGATGGGCACCCAACATTGAGGTTGATCTCGTCATAGCCTGCCGCCGCTCCCAACCGGGCGGCTTGTGCTAGTTCGGCGGGATCGGAACCACCCAATTGAAGCGCGACTGGATGCTCTGCTGGATCGTACTCCAGCAAATGCAGCGCCCCACCCCGAACCAAGGCAGGCGCCGTCACCATCTCAGTATAAAGCAGCGCGTTGCGAGACAGCAGCCGATGCAGGTACCGGCAATGCCGATCCGTCCAGTCCATCATAGGGGCACAGGATAATCTAGCGTGTTGATTTATTTTCATTTTTTTGTATCTTCAAACTGTTGGCGGCGGATGCTGCTACGCTGGAATACGCCCCAATATACCCGATTTTGCCCCTCTACGACGCCTCATTGCACACACAAGCCGCACACGGAAAGGGCCACCATCACCAAGCTGCCTTCCGGTGCCTAACCCGAGTCCAGATCAGCCGAAAGGACCGCTGCGCGAGCCAGACAGACTGACGCCGCACGCTCAACCCCGCCAGGCGGAGACCCGGGTCGATCAGGGGCTGGCGCCTACAAGCAGGCCCCTCTCCAGCCTCCAGACCTTTTGCGACCTCATCGACCTTCATATAACCGATATGTGCGAAGTAGGGAAACCGCCGAGCGGCAGCGAAGAACGGCCCCGCGTTTCCCAAAACGCCGCTGGGCAAGGAGCGGGTCGGCCACCTCGACCGTCAGAAGCTGATCGACTACGGCAAGATGCGCGCCTATCAAGGGTGAGGCGCGTCTCGCAAATCGGTCCGGGGGACTGATTTGAGCGCCGAACGTCCGGTGACTCTCGGGATCGATATCGGCGTGATCAAGATGATCATCACTTGAGCTGCCACGGCCCGTGATTTCGATGTCATAACCGCATGTTGTGACAATTCTCAGCCTGCATCTGCCTTACAGTCAAAGGAGAAACACAAAAAAAACCTTTTGCAGTTCTAAGTGCCTCTGCGTTGGCTTTGCCCCTGTGTGTTTCTGCTCAGGCATATGCTGATCGGGTAGACGAAAACCTGCAACGAAAACTTAAAGCCGTAAGATCGCTAGATTGGAGCGAAGCCGTATAACAGGATCAGTGGGCGTACTCGCTTGTTAAAACGGGAACTATCCGCTCACCAGTCGCATTGATTTTCGGGTATGCGAACAACTTGGGATGCTGTATCGAACTGACTGCTGACCTTACCAAGGCCGCCAATGCCCGTGCTCTTTATATCGGGCGGGCTCCGTACGTTTGCGAGGCAGTTTACTAGAGTTCGAGCTGCCGCGCCCGCGTGGAGGTCGGTGTTAAAGACCTGCACTTCCATGACTTGCGCCACGAAAACCCAAGCCGCCTTTTCGAAGCGGGCTTTACCATCGAACAGGTCGCCCTCATCACCGTTCACAAGGACCGGAAGATGCTGTGCCGCTAAATGCATATCCGGCCCGAAGCCTTCCATCAGCTGGCTGCTTTGCGCTCGAACGCCGTCGGCGCCAATCCTCCGACTGCGTCCCCTGCAAGCGCCACGTGAAAGGGCATAATTGTCATCAGATACATTCGCCCAGCGAAGTTGTGCAGCCGTACCCAGATCGCCAGCGTCGCGCGCCTGCAGCGCGAAGTGAACGAAAGGCGGAAATACAGATGCCGATCAGCGAAACCCATTATGATCTCCTCGTCACTCTCCGTTTCAACGGGAACGGCACGCAGCTTGTCTGGCGCAGCGGGACTAACGGCGGACAGGCCAAAGCGCGCTCAATACATTTCGCAGGGCGACAAGCGTGCGAGCCGGTGTGGGAAACCGCACAATCTCTTCCGCCGCCGAGCGCGGCTAAACATGCGCGCTGGTTACGTGGCAATCCAGAAAACTCCCTCCTTGAAACAACTTGCAAGCAGCGACCCGGATGGCGGAACAATCTTGGATCCGTGTTATGATGGAATGCTCACACAATCATCAACTGAACCAAAGTGCTCCTGCCCTTGCAGAAGTGCTGCGTGTTTCAGTCAACAGGTCGAGCTTATCCGGATTGCGCATCACGAAGACTTGGCGCACGCGGCCATCCGGATCATAGGAAAACGACACTGACGCATGCGATCCGGTCTCGGTTTCAACCAATATACCTAGCAATCCATTCACGGTCCGGACCGACAGAACCATCTCATTCCAGGCCGGTGACAACACATCCGAAATGAAACGGCAGATGTGCTGCTGGCCTTCGATCACGTG
>JBCBKL010000034.1:0-32767 GCA_038521825.1 Pseudomonadota bacterium
TTGATCTCGATGATGCCATCGTAGATCTCTGGTACTTCCATCTTGAACAGCTCGGCCATGAATTCCGGTGCCGTGCGGCTCAGGAAAATCTGTGGGCCGCGTTGCTCGCGCCGCACGTCCTTGATGTAGCAGCGGATGCGGTCGCCGGGGCGATAGCTTTCGCGGCCAATCTTTTCGTTGCGGCGCAGGATCGCCTCGCCCGCGCCGACGTCAACGATGACGTTGCCATATTCTTCACGTTTGACGAGAGCATTGATGATGGTGCCCGCACGGTCCTTGAATTCTTCGTATTGGCGATCACGCTCGGCTTCACGGACCTTTTGCAAAATGACCTGCTTGGCCGATTGCGCCGCGATGCGACCCATCTCAACCGGCGGGATCTCTTCGACGAACGTATCGCCGACCTTTGGATCATCGAGGTACTGTTTCGCCTGCTCGACCGTGAATTCGGCCTGATAGTTCTCAAGCTCTTCTTCCTCGACTACGGTCCGCACACGCGTAAACGTTGCCTTGCCTGTCTTGCGATCGATGCTGACACGGATATCCATTTCGGACCCGTACCGGGACTTGGCCGCGCGGGCGAGCGACTCTTCCATCGCCTCGACAACGAGGCTCGGGTCGATCATCTTTTCTCGGGCAACGGCCTCGGCAGTTTGCAGCAATTCAAGCTGGTTTGCGGACGTAATTGCCATCAGCGTTCCTCCTCGGACTTCTCTGTCTCGATTTCATCGAATTTGTCTTCGTTCAGAGCACCAGCCGCTTTGCGCTGGCGCAGCATTTCCTTGATCAGGTCGTCAGTCAGGACCAGCTTGGCATCGCTGAGCCAGTCGAATTTCAGCCCTATGGTGCCTTCGGTGACGTTGATCAGCACCTCGTCGTCTTCGATGCCGGCAAGCACACCCTTGAAACGGCGGCGTCCATCGATCAGCTCGGCCGTTTCCAGTTTGGCCTCGTAACCTTCATAGGCGTCGAAATCCTTCAGGCGCGTCAACGGACGGTCGATGCCAGGCGACGATACCTCGAGCGTGTATGCGTCAAGAATCGGATCCTCGACATCAAGAACCGCGCTAACCGCCGTGCTGATCTCGGCACAGTCATCAACCTCGATGCCACCGTCCGGTTTGTCTGCCATGATCTGCAAAGTCACATCCTTGCCGCTCATCAGGCGGATGCGGACCAGCTCGAATCCCATATCCTCGATCACCGGTGTGATAATCTCGGCCAGACGGCGATCCATGGCTGCTTTGGCGATGAGTGTGTTTGACATGTGTCCTGACAACAAAAAAACGGGCGCGCGGCCCGTTCGAACTTTCCCGGTGGAGCTTTTGGTGTGGACCCAAACGCGCCGCTGTTGAGCCGCATATACGTCCCGATCAAGGAAACTGCAAGGGTTGTCGGTGAAACGGCCGCGTTTCACTAGCCTGACCCGCAATATCAGGTGCGAGACCACCGTTCCGTCATGCGGAAATTATCAAGCGGCCAGACCCCACCAACGACACCAGGCACGATAAGATCACGACTGGCAACAAGCGTCGTGTTGGCTTCGCTCGGCAGTCCACGAAAAGGCCCCAAAGGCAGGTCGGCTATGTCGGCGACGTCCACGAGCCCCTCTCGCAGCGCCTGAGCGCGCACCTCGTCGGATGCGATGTGAACAAATTCGACTCGATCAAACCATCCGGCTTGCCCGTCCTTCCAATGTTCCGCGACGCGCTCGCCGATAAAGTGGCGACCCGGATCAAATTTGTGGGTACGGTAGAGCCCCGACCCAATGCCCTTCGCGCGAAGATCCGCGCCGAAGGGTTTGATCACGAACTCTGGCGCGGCAAGACGGTAAGGCAAGTTCGGGTCGGCATTTGGAAGCCTGACGGCGACCGCTCCGTCAAAGCGTTCGGCAGTCAGACCCGCGCGCGTCAGACTGTCGACCACGTCCGCAAGGCCAAGTGTCGAACCGTCGTGGAAGGCAACGTTTTCTCGGAGGTGGAAACGCCAGATCGTCGCGTTGTCATTCGCTTCCCAGGACGTTGCCAGCTCGGCACGTAACGTTCCGTCGGCAGCAATCTCCGTCAGGTTTTCGAACACCGCACCTTGCGAGATTGCTTGCATGAATAGCCCGTCGGGCGGAGCGTCCCAGGTGTCCGTCCGCTTCGCACCCGACAACGCGGCGCGCAAAAGACCGCCACGCTGAGGCGCGGCGGACAAACCGGTGGCAGCCAGCAATGCAGCGGCTGCACCGGATGAGAATAATGCACGGCGATCGATACGCGTCATCGTCCTGCGATCCTATCCATAGTCCGCACCAGCTCGGCGCTGATCCCTGGCTCAGACAGGGCATGACCGGCGTTGCGCACCATCTTCAACTGACCGTTCGGCCAAGCCTTTGCCAAGGCATACGCCGAATCCGGCGGGCAGATCATATCATAGCGGCCTTGCACGATCGTGCCGGGGATATGTTTGATCCGTCCTGTCTGAGCAAGGATCTGACCATCAAAGTCGAGGAACCCGTTGTTGATGAAGTAGTGATTTTCCAGACGCGCAAAAGCTCGCGCGTAGTCGCCAGGCGCTTCGCCACCCGTTCCATTGGAATGGATCGAGGCCAGCGCATTTTCCCAAGCCGACCATGCGCGGGCGTATCGCATTTCGATCGTCAGATCGCCAGAAAACAGCCGCCGATTGTAGGCACCAATAAGATCCCCGCGCTCATCTTCGGGAATCAGCCCAACAAAGCGCGACCATACCTCGGGCCAGAACCGGCCAGCGCCACCGCCATAGAACCAATCGAGTTCAGACTGCGTCATCAGGAAAACGCCACGCAAGACCAGATGGCGAACCCGGTCTGGATGCGATTGCGCATAGATCAGCGCCAGAGTCGCGCCCCAGCTTCCACCAAAAGCGATCCAGGCATCGACATCAAGCGCTTCACGGATCGTCTCAATATCCCGAACCAAGTGCCACGTCGTGTTGTTCGTCACAGCCGCATGAGGACGCGATCGTCCGCAGCCACGTTGATCAAACAGGACGACCCGGAAAACAGAAGGGTCAAAGTAACGGCGCATCGCAGGGCTGCACCCGCCACCGGGACCGCCATGCAAAACGACGACGGCCTCGCCCTTTGGGTTGCCGCATTGCTCGACATAGACCTTATGACCGTCGCCAACATCCAGCATCCGCTGATCGAACGGATCGATCGGCGGATAAAGGTATTGTACTGCGCGCTTTTGGTCGCTGTGTTTGTCCATTACTGACCTAAATAGAGCTTGGATGACAAAAGAGCACACGGAGACGCAAATGGAAACGCGGCAATCGACCGTTGACCCATCGGAAATCGCGAAATTTGAGGCGATGGCCGCGGAATGGTGGGATCCGACCGGAAAATTCAAACCGCTTCATATGCTAAACCCCTGCCGTCTCGATTACATCACCAGCCAGATTGCCACTGAATTCGACCGCAATCTCGACACTGAACGGCCCTTTGCCGGTCTGCGGATTCTCGATATCGGCTGCGGTGGTGGTCTCTTGTCCGAACCGATGGCGCGATTGGGTGCAGAGGTTGTAGGAGCGGACGCCGCCGAACGGAACATTCCCGTTGCCCAGATCCATGCGGAACAGTCCGGGCTGACGATCGATTACCGTCATACCACGGCAGAAGACCTCGCAGATGCAGGAGAGCAGTTTGACATTGTTCTGAACATGGAGGTCGTCGAACACGTCGCAGATCCACTTGCCTATCTAACAGCTTGTCAGCGGCTACTGAAACCCGGTGGCTTGCACATCTGCTCGACCATCAACCGAAACCCAAAAAGCTTTGCCATGGCGATCGTTGGCGCTGAATACGTGATGCGATGGCTGCCTAAGGGCACACATGAGTGGTCGAAGTTCATAACCCCCGACGAACTCTTTGACCTGCTGAGCAAGGCAGAGCTGACGCCGGTCGACAGAAAGGGTTTTATATTCAACCCGATAACCTGGAGCTGGCGTCTGTCGGATCGTGATCTTTCGGTGAACTACGTGACTGCAGCGACCAAGAACCCGGCAGCTTTGCACTGATCGATCAGGCGGCGCGCAGACCCAGAATGTCCCGCGCCTGCTGATACGTCGCAACGGGCCGATCATACTTCTCGCATAGCGCCACGCAGCGTTTGACCAGCGCCGCGTTTGACGTGGCCAATGTTTGTTTGTCCAGCCGGACGTTGTCTTCCAGACCCGTGCGCGTGTGCCCACCTGCCGCGATGGCCCATTCGTTTACTTCAATCTGGTGTCGGCCAATTCCGGCTGCACACCACTCGGCGTCTGGTGCCCGGGACTTCACCATCTCGACGTAGAAATCAAAAACCTCTCGATCGGCGGGCATTGCGTTTTTCACCCCCATCACGAACTGGACATATAGCTTGCCGTATAACCGGCCTTCGCCATGCATTCGGATGGCGTGCAGGATATGGCTCAGATCAAAAGCTTCGATCTCTGGAGTAACCTCATACGTCGTCATCTCGCTGGCGAGCCACCCGACAAGATCAGGGCTGTTCTCGTAGACGCGCGTCGGGAAGTTGTTTGAGCCAACCGAAAGCGAGGCCATATCCGGGCGCAAAGAAAGCATCCCGCCCCGCTCCCTGCCAGAACCGGAGCGCCCGCCGGTCGACAGTTGCACGATCATCCCCGGGCAGTACTTCCGCAAACCTTCCAGGAGCAACGCGAACCGGTCCGGGTCGGATGTCGGCGTCTGATCATCGTTGCGCACGTGGCAGTGCGCGATGCTCGCACCGGCCTCAAAAGCTTCGTGGGTCGACTCGATCTGTTCGGACACAGAGATCGGAACAGCTGGGTTATCCTCTTTTCGCGGGACAGAGCCGGTGATTGCGACACAAATGATGCAGGGTTTGCTCATCCAGCGTTCCAATTCAGTTCATATCGTTTGACGGCACCATAGAAATAGAACCTGCGAGGCCGGCCGGCAGAGGTCAATGGGCACCACGACATGAACGGCTCAGGGCTTGGGCAGCAGAAGCTGCCGCAGGTTCCGAAGAACCGGCAGGGCGGCCCTGACCTGATCTTCACCCAACTCGTCAACGATTTGCCCGACCATCGGCGCGATCGAGCTCAACGCCTGCTCTCTCGCACGGCGGCCCGCCGGACTGATGGCAACCAGCTTGCGGCGCGCGTCATCCCAGTCTGGCCGAACGTGGATGTAGCCCGCCCATTCAAGCTTGCTGAGCGTGTTCGTCATCGCACCTCGGGTCACGTTGAATGTCTCGGCCAGTTGGGCGGGGGTCCGCTCCCCCTCGTGCCAGACGAGGTGATTGAGAACGGAGAAATGGGAAATCTCCATGCCCTTGGGCAAGACACTGCTTAGGCGGTTCCGGACCATCTGGTCCGCCGCCAGTACCTCGCTGAAAAGCGAGATCGCAAGTGCGTTCTTGTCGTTGCTCATGCCCGTCAGGGGGCTTGGAAAGGCCGTGCATTTGCCAACGACGGAATGCGACGGCGCGCCTCTGCCACCTTTTCCATATCAAGATCAAAGACATAAACCCCAGGCGCGACACCTGCGTCAAGAACAACCTGGCCCCAGGGGTCTACAACCAACGAATGGCCATAGGTCGAGCGTTGTTTGGATCCATCGGATGGGTGCAGCCCGGTCTGCGCCGGTGCAATGACCCAACAGCCGGTTTCGATCGCCCGGGCCCGCAAAAGTGCGTGCCAGTGCGCAGCGCCGCTGACAGGCGAAAATGCGGATGGATAAGTAAGGATCCCGGCGCCCGCCGCCGCGAGGGCACTCGACAGCAGAGGAAACCGCAGATCGTAACAAATGGCCATACCGATCCTGCCGAATGATGTTTCGGCGACAACTGCTATTTCCCCGGGACGATAGCCTTCCGACTCGCGATACGTCTCGACCTCGTTAATCTCGACGTCGAACATGTGGATCTTGTCGTATCGGGCAAGGACTTGCCCACCGTTGCCGATCAGGAAAGACCGGTTGGCAAACCGACCATCGGGATCCTTAGTTATGAGCGCCAGTGATCCGATGAGAAACGTAACGCCCCGCGCTCCTGCGAATTCGCGAAGCGCCGCGAGCGTGGTATCCTGTTCCTCTTCCACCAAACGCTCAGACTGAGCCCTGCGCGATGTGGAAACGCAGTTGGTAACCTCGGGTGTCAGCACAAACTCGGCGCCTCGCGCGACGGCATCGCCGGCAAGCGCAAGGATTTGGGTCAGGTTTTCGGCCGGTTGGTCGGACGAATTCAGCTGAAGAAGCGCGGCCTTCATCTAGGGCGAAAGCAGTGGATCGAGCTTCCCTGAACGCTCAAGCGCATAAAGGTCGTCACATCCGCCGACATGCGTGTCGCCAATAAAGATCTGCGGCACCGTCCGGCCCCCTTTGGCGCGTTGGATCATCTCTGCTTTGCGCTCGGGATTGGCGAGCACGTTCACCTCAGCAAATGAAACACCCTTTTCGTTAAGCAGGCGTTTTGCTGCGTGACAGAAACCGCATAGGGGCGATGTATAGATTTCGACGGGCTTCATCAGGTCGTTCCGGTTATTAAGGTGACTGGAGAATTAGTACTCTTTTTCCACTCTTGCCAGCGTCGCCACGCAGACGTGACTTGCACCGCCTTCATAGCAGGCGGTCGTTGCAGCATCGAGGGTTGCCCCGGTCGTCATCACGTCATCGACAAGCAACACAGGGCGGCCCACCAAACGGTGCCGCCTCTTCGGATTGACGTCGATGGAGCGGTGCAACGTCTCGCGTCGCTCTTCCTTGCTCAAGCCATCCAAAGAGCGAGTTTTGATTTGTCTGATCAGCAGGTCTGGGCAGCAAGCATTGCCAGTGTTTTCTGCTATGCCACGCGCCAACAACGCCGATTGATTGAATTTCCGCTTCAAAAGACGGGTCCAATGCAAGGGCACAGGCGCGATCAATGTCTCATCGCGCAAGAGGTCCTTGGCCGCCTGTGCCAGCCATTTCGAGGCAGGGGGCACAATATCATGCTGGTCGCCATGCTTTAGAGAGAGGATGATCTTGCGGCCCATGTCGCGATAAAGGATCGCTGATCGCCCCTTCGCCCACGGTCTAGGCTCTGCGATGCAGGCGTCACAGACCACCTCATCGTCTGAAAACGCGCCTTGCTGCGGGGAACCGCAAGCATCGCAAATCACCCCACCCACAAAATGAACATCGCGCCAGCACGACCCGCACAATCCAAGGTCGCCGTCGACCATCCGACCGCAGCCGAGGCATCTGGGGGGATAGACGGTGGATATAGCCGTTTGAATAAGGTGATTTACGCCCATATTCTGTCCTTATGGATCACCGGAAAAACCTGATCGACACCAGCCTGCTTGCCATCCGCCGGGAAAGGGCAAAACCCGAAGCCCTGTTTCTGCAGAAGCTGGCGGCCGACGAGGTACAGGATCGGCTGAATACAGTTAACAGATCCTTTATGCGACCCGCAGTTGTGACGCCTTTTCCGTCGGTATGGGACGGTCGTCTCGGCCCGGACGCAACCATAATCACCGATGCCGATACGCTCGATCTGCAGTCGGAGGCGCACGATCTTGTCGTGCATAGCCTCGGGCTTCACTGGTCGAACGATCCGGTTGGGCAGCTCATCCAGTGCCGTCGCGCGCTAAATCCGGACGGCCTGCTTCTGGCCCTTACGCTTGGGGGTCAAACCCTGCACCAACTAAGAACTGCGTTGGCAGAGGCTGAGGTTGCGGAAATGGGCGGCCTATCGCCGCGCGTCGCACCGATGGGCGAGATCAGGGACCTGGGGGCACTGCTGCAACGGGCGGGGCTCGCATTGCCAGTGGCGGACTCGGCACCGATTGAAGCGCTCTACGATGACATGTGGCACCTGATGCGTGATCTGCGGGCCATGGGGGAAACAAATGTGTTGACGGGTCGTTTGCGCAAAATGTCCGGTCGGGGGTTCTTTGAGCGCGCCACCGAGATCTATCGAAACGCCTTTGGCAAAGAGAGCGGCAAAATTCGCGCAACTTTCGAAATCGTCGTGTTGACGGGGTGGTCGCCGGATGCCAGCCAACAGCAACCCCTGCGGCCCGGCTCCGCTCAGGCTCGTCTGGCTGAGGCATTGGAGAGCACCGAAATACCGTTGTCAGATTGACGCGACCTAAAAACCGGTTATCTGACCAACATCGGGTAAGAAGGGACGCGCTTTTGATGCTGGACTCACGAAAGACCGCTGCAAAGCCAATTCACGCGGCGGATGATCATCCGGCAATTCCTGCTGAACGGGTCGGCATTCTTCTGGCCAATCTGGGCACGCCAGACAACTACGATTACTGGTCGATGCGGCGCTATCTCAACGAATTCCTGTCAGACAGGCGTGTCATCGACTATTCCCCGTGGATCTGGCAGCCTCTGCTGCAGCTCATCATCCTGACAAAACGGCCGTTTTCATCCGGTGCAGCCTATAAGTCGATCTGGAACAAAGAGCAGGGCGAAAGCCCATTGATGACAATCACCAAGGCGCAGACCGCGAAGATCAGAGATGCCATGCACGACCGCTACGGCGATCAGGTAATGGTCGATTTCTGCATGCGTTACGGCAATCCGTCGACCAAATCCAAAGTCAGGGAAATGACCAAGGCCGGTTGTCAAAAGATCCTGTTTTTCCCGCTGTACCCGCACTATGCCGGAGCGACTTCGGCCACTGCAAATGACCAGTTCTTTCGGGCGCTTATGGAAGAAAAGTGGCAGCCGGTGACGCGTGTCGTCGAACCGTACTTTGCCCATCCAAAGTATATTGAAGCGCTCGCACAATCCGTCGAGCGGTCCTATGCGATGATGGAGGAAAAGCCGGACATCCTCGTCTGCTCTTACCACGGTGTGCCCAAACGATACCTGCTGGAGGGCGATCCTTATCATTGCCAGTGTCAAAAGACGACGCGCCTTCTCAAGGAGCGGCTGGGATGGGACGACGACGCGATCTGCACGACGTTCCAGTCGCGGTTCGGGCCGGAGGAATGGCTGAAGCCCTACACTGTGGAGGAAGTGGCGCGTTTGGCGGAGACGGGTAAGAAAAAGATCGCCGTCTGCGCGCCGGCGTTTTCGGCCGACTGCATCGAGACCCTTGAAGAGATCAACGAAGAGATCCGCGAGAGCTTTGAAGAGGCGGGCGGCGAGAGCTTTTCCTACATTCCCTGTCTCAATGACGACCGTGGCCATATCGAGGCGTTGAGCACGGTGATCGAAGAGAATCTGAAGGGCTGGTTGGACTAGGTCCAGACAAAAAAGGCGGCACAAACTGCGCCGCCTTCTTTGAAATATGCAGCTGAATTAGTCCGAAGCGATGGCAGCAGCCACAATTGCCAGGATGATCAGCGGCAGGATGATGCCTTGTGAAGAGCTTGTTGTGTCTTCAACGATCACAGGCGCTTCGACAATAGGATCTTCCAGGCCACCGGCGAAGCCAGCAGTTGCAGCAGCGGTCAGGGCGGCAGCAAGAACGAGTTTCTTCATATTAACCTCCAGTTCGGCGCACGCGCATCGCAGCGCGCGCGCACCCAAGACTTACCTCGTGTTTCTGGTTAAGCAACTATCATACGGAATTGCAAACCAAGTTCAGGGGCTTACCGGTGGATGAGATCCGATGTCGTCAAATAAGCAACACTTGCGTGCCCACTTTGGTCATCGCAAAAAGTTCCGAGATGTGCTCGTTGTAGAGACCGATACATCCGTTGGATGACTGCCGTCCGATCTTGCGCGTATCGTGGGTGCCGTGGATCCGGTAGTAGGTCCAGCTGAGATACAGCGCATGTGTGCCCAGCGGATTGTCAGGTCCGGGTCCGATGTATTCCGGCCACTCCGGATTCCGCTTCAGCATCGAAGGCGTCGGGCGCCAGCTTGGCCCCTCTACCTTCTGAGTAACCTTTGTCCGGCCACGGCGCGTTAACTCCTCGGTCAGAGGGACGCTTGAAGGATAAAGCTTATAAACGCTTTCGTCTTCGGTCCAGAAGTGTACGGCACGGCTGTCGATATCGACCAGAATGGCGCCACTGCGCAGGTCACCAAAGTACGGCCGCCAATCAAGCGTGCGGAAGCTCGAGATGTTCCGCCGGACGCTTTCGGTTATCTCTTGTTCGCCCTGAGTGGTCGCTGCGCTGTTCACGCTGGATGTATTGGCATTGGCGATCGCGGGGGCCGCGAGTGTTGCTGCGCCGCCCAAAATAAACGCGCGCCGGTTTGTCCGGGTCTTGATCAAATTAGACATGGCTGCCTCGCTCGGTGATGTCCCTTGGCGGGGAATAGATATGGCGAATTGGTCGCGCTCGCAAATCAAACGATTGTCAGGGCGGAAATACGCGGACCCCGTGTTTGAATTGCAAGGTCATGTCAGCTAAGCGTTTGCCACTGACACATACCGGAGTTCCGTATGCCACGCCTCGTTGGTGCCGTCCTGTCGCTCATTCTGTTTGTCGCCGCCTGCACGCCAGCCGACCCTGTTATTGTCACGACCAACGGCGGCCAAACCCAGACAGTCTATCGGATCAAGCGTGGAGACACGGGCGATATCCAGTTCCGTATGCTCGATTCGGTCAATGCACTTCGGCGGGCTGCCGGTCAGCCAGCAGTGGAGCTTGACGCCCGCCTCAATGCTGCTGCTGCCACTCATGCGAGGGATATGTCGGTTCAGAACCGGCCTTGGCATTTCGGTTCTGACGGATCGTCGCCAATCGATCGCGTGCGGCGTGTGGGCTATACCGGCGCGTTGGTTGGAGAGAACATCTCGGAAACGTACGAGACCGAAATTGAAACTCTCGCTGCCTGGATGGATCAACCGGATACGCGCAGGACGATCCTGTCAGGCGATGCGCGCGAGATGGGCTTTGCATGGTATCAGGAGACCAGTGGCAAGATCTGGTGGACGCTGATCATGGGAAATCCATCGACACAACCCTTGCTGCCAGCGCCTAGCCCATCGGCACAGAACGTTCAGCCTGGTCGGGTCTGATCAAGGATTGATCTGGATCCGGGTCCCGTTGCGAACCATGGCATAGATCTCTTCCATCTCGCGATTGGTGACCGCGATGCAGCCCCACGTCCAATCGCCGCGGCTCCAGCGGAAGGGATTGGACTCACCATGGATGAAAATGTCCCCGCCCGGTTCTTTCCCCTTCGCACGAGCCTCGGCAATATCCTTGGTATTGGGGTACGAGATACCCAGTGAAAGGTGGAATTGGCTGTTGGGATTACGTCGATCAATGAAATAGTTGCCTTCAGGCGTCTTCCCGTCACCCTCAATCGATTTGCTGCCGTTGGGCGCGAAGCCGAGATCGATATCGTAAGACTTCAGCACGCTGTCATCGTTCAACAGATACATCCGACGCGCACCTTTGTTGACGACGATGTAGGTCACGTCCGGACCATCGTAACTGCGAAATTTGCTGGATTGCGTACAGCCGCCAACCAACGCTGTGGCGGGAATGCCCCAAAGAAATTCACGTCTGATCATTTGCCAGAATGCCTGCCGAACTGCCTCTTTTTCTGAGGCCTAGCACGATACGGGATTCACTGCAGCAAAGAATTGCCTATACAATATGCCGCGCCCGCGCACCACGTTCGATGGCTGCAGCATGTAACCGTTCGATATCCAGCTCATACCGAATTTCTTCCAATATGCGCAGCTCTGTTTCCCTCAACGTGCCATCCGCCGCGGCTACGTCGCATGCCAATGCATATGCTGTCTCGCGCAAGCGTTCCGGCAGTGCGTCACGCACCAATCCGAATAGCGCATCAAGACCGTCCTCTTGCTCAAAAAGGTCAAAAACCATCTGAGACATCATATTCAGCCGATCGATGTCGTAGCCCGAGAACACGGGAAGGTTGTTCACCGCCGAGTTGATCTTGACCAGCTCTGCCGTCCTGATGTCTTCGTCCGAGGCCGAGACAGCGATCATAAGTGCGACCAGAGCGTCCTGCGCCGTTAGAGAAAGTGAATTATCGTCTGCCACTGACCGCTTCCTTGTTCGCTTCAGTCTTGTCCAAATTATTGACGCCATCGCGCCGGGACAATAGGTACCGGCGCAATTGGGTGTAAGGCACCTTTCTCCACCTAGGGCAACAATTATGACAGACGTTCTGGACGCAGCGCTCAGCAGCAAGGCTTGGCCGTTCGAAGAGGCACGGCGCATCCTGAAACGCTATGCAGAAGCGCCGCCTGAAAAGGGGTACGTTCTGTTCGAAACCGGATACGGCCCTTCTGGCCTGCCCCATATCGGCACATTCGGTGAGGTCGCGCGCACCACGATGGTCCGCCGCGCCTTCGAGGAAATCAGCGATATCCCGACCAAGCTGATCTGTTTCTCCGATGACATGGACGGCCTGCGCAAAGTGCCAGGAAACGTGCCAAACCAAGAACAAATGGCCGAGGATCTGCATCTACCGCTAACCAAGGTCCGCGATCCATTCGGCACCCACGATAGCTTTGGCGCACATAATAACGCCCGGCTGAACGCATTTCTGGACAGTTTCGGCTTTGAATACGAGTTCGCCTCCTCGACGGAATATTACCGAAGTGGCCGATTTGACGAGATGCTGCTGGTCGCGCTTGAGCGGTTTGACAAGATTCTCGATATCATGCTGCCGACGCTTGGCGAGGAACGGCGAGCGACCTATTCACCGTTTTTGCCAGTCAGCCCAAAGACAGGCCACGTGTTGCAAGTTCCAACGCTCGAACGAAATGTCTCCAAAGGCACAATTGTCTATGAAGAGCCGGATGGCGAGCGGGTAGAGGTCTCGGTTATCGGCGGTCACGTCAAAATGCAATGGAAGCCAGACTGGGCGATGCGCTGGGCTGCATTGGGCGTGGATTACGAGATGTCAGGCAAGGATCTGATTGACAGTGTCACGCAGGCTTCCAAGATTTGTCGGGCACTCGGCAAGGCGCCGCCCGACACACTGACCTACGAGCTGTTCAATGACGAGCACGGGCAGAAGATCTCCAAATCGAAAGGCAATGGCCTATCGATGGAGGAATGGTTGACGTATGCGGCGCCCGAAAGCCTGCAGTACTTCATGTTCCAAAAACCCAAGACGGCAAAACGACTTTTCTTCGATGTCATCCCCAAGGCGGTTGACGAGTACCATCAGCAACTACGGGCCTACGCCGGTCAGGATCGGGCGTCACGGTTCAACAACCCCGTCTGGCATATCCACGGGGGTGACGTGCCTAATTCAGATATGGTCGTTTCGTTCGCAATGCTGCTCAACCTGGCCAGCGTGAGCGGTGCCGAGGACAATGAAACGCTCTGGGGCTTCATGCAGCGCTATGCGCCAGAAGCTGGCCCGGAAACGCACCCCGGTCTCGATCAGGCGGCGGGCTTTGCCGTCCGGTACTACAACGACTTCGTCAAACCATCGCGCACGTTCCGTCTGCCGACTGACCCGGAACGAGAGGCGCTCGAGGCGTTGCGCGACGCTCTCAAAACCTACGATGGACCAGTCGACGACGAAGCGTTGCAATCGGTTGTCTATTCCATCGGGCGCGACAGGTTCGATCCGCTCCGAGGATGGTTTACCGCGCTTTACGAAGTTCTTCTTGGAGCCAGCCAGGGGCCGCGCTTTGGCGGGTTCATCGCGCTTTATGGTGTCCAAGAAACCGTCGCGCTGATCGACAGGGCACTAGCTGGCGAACTGGTTGGTTAGGGCATTAAAAAAGGGCCGCGTAAAGCGACCCTTTGATCAGTCTGGAGGTTAAGTCAGCCGTTCACGCTGTCTTTGAGGGCCTTTGCGATCGTCATTTTGACAACCTTGTCAGCCTCTTTTTTGAACTGTTCGCCGGTGGCCGGGTTGCGCACCATGCGCTCGGGCCGCTCGCGGCAATAAATCTTCCCAACTCCGGGCAGGGTCACTGCTCCGCCGGCGGCGACTTCGCGCGTGATCACGCCTGTGATCGCATCCAGCGCGGCGCCTGCCGTCTTTTTGTCAGCGTCCATCTCTTCGGCCAGCGCGGCGACGAGTTGGGTCTTGGTCATGGGTTTTGCCATTTGTATGGTCTCCTTCGTCCGCCCGAAGTGTTGGGCCTCATTTCGAGATTGTAACGGAATGTTGTTGATCAACACAACGGATAGTGGGGTTCCACCAAGCAAAAACAGGCGTTTTTTCTGCTTTTTTTGTCGATTTACGCTGGGTCAGAGGAAGGCAGTCTCGTGGAAGGACCGCAATTTCCGACTATGGATGCGTTCGAGCGGCATTTCACGCAGACGCTCCATAGCGCCAATTCCGATCTGAAGATGGCGCGCAACCTGCGTTTTGTAGAAGTCCGATGCCATACCCGGCAGCTTCAGTTCGCCATGCAGCGGCTTGTCCGACACACACAGAAGCGTCCCATACGGTACTCGGAATCGATAGCCATTTGCAGCGATCGTCGCGCTTTCCATGTCCAAGGCGATGGCGCGCGACTGAGACAAACGTTGAACAGGGCCGGATTGATCACGCAGTTCCCAGTTCCGGTTGTTGTGCGTTGCAACCGTGCCGGTCCGCATTATGCGCTTCAACTCATAACCCTCGAGCTGCGTAACTTGGGCTACGGCCTGCTCAAGTGCGATCTGGATCTCGGCCAAGGCCGGGATCGGGACCCAAACAGGCAGATCATCGTCGAGCACGTGGTCTTCGCGCAGATAGGCATGCGCCAAAACAAAGTCGCCCAAGGCCTGCGTGTTCCGCAGTCCGGCGCAATGCCCCACCATCAGCCAGGCATGCGGCCGCAAAACCGCGATATGATCGGTCGCCGTCTTGGCGTTCGAAGGTCCAACACCGATATTGACCAGGGTGATGCCCGACCCATCCTCGCGCTTGAGATGATACGTCGGCATTTGCGGCATCTTATCCGCCGCATCCAAAGGCTGATCGCCCCGGGTGATGGTTGCGTTTCCGGTCGATACAAAAGCCGTTGCGCCGCTCTTTGGATCATCAAGCTGTGAACGCGCGTACGCTTCGAACTCGGCAACGTAGAACTGGTAGTTTGTGAAAAGCACGTAGTTCTGGAAGTGCTCCGGATCGGTAGCCGTATAATGCGCCAGCCGCGCAAGCGAATAGTCGATACGCTGGGCAGTGAAGGGGGCCAGCGGCCCGCTGCCATCCTCGTTCTCAAACGTGCCGTTTACGATGTCGTCGTTCGTGGTCGAGAGATCCGGCACATCGAACAGGTCGCGCAGCGTGAAGTCCGCCGCACCCTCTTGCGGGACGGTCACACTTTCATTGCTGGCCACGGCAAAGTGGATCGGCATGGGTGTTTCGGAATGGCCGATCTGAACCGGTTGATCATGGTTCTGGATCAACAACTCGATCTGCTGACGTAGATAGTTCCGGAACAGATCGGGGCGCGTGATTGTCGCCGTATAGGTTCCCGGCGCCGAAACGTGGCCAAAGCTCAATCGCGAGTCGACCTGAGCATATGTCGAGGTGGTCAGCCGGATCTCTGGATAGAAGGCCCTGATACGTCCGTCCGGCACCCCGCCCGCCATTGACTTCGAGAACTGAGCACACAGAAAATCAATTGCCTCTTTATAGAGGAGCTCCAGATATGCGACGGCCTCCGCTGCGTCCGTAAAGGTTCTGCGGGGGTGGGTTTCGGGGGTCTGGATCTTCATGATGATGGCTCTAATACGGGGATAAATTCAAAACTTCGCACGTCGACGAGGCCAAGATCAGAGATGCGCAGTTCGGGGATGACCACAAGGGCCAGCAGCGAATGCTGCATATAGGCGTTATTCAGGGTGCAACCGCATTGTTTCATCGCTTCAACCATCTGGTCCGCCTTGGCAGCGACCTCGCGTGCGGGCTGGTCCGACATGAGGCCGGCAATCGGCAGTTCGACCAAGGCCAGCTCTTTGCCATCCGCAAAGACGGTTACACCGCCGCCAACTTCGGCAAGCCGATTTGCCGCCAACGCCATCTGCTCTCGATCAGTGCCTACGACGATCATGTGGTGGCTGTCATGCGCGACCGTCGACGCCATTGCCATCGAACCCTGATATCCAAAGCCAGAGACGAAGGCATTCTTAACCTCGCCCGTTGCCTTGTGACGTTCGACCAGTGCGATGTGACAAACGCCATCTGCGCCTTCAACGCATCCATCGACGACCGGTAAGGTTGCCTTCAGGGCCTTTGTGGGCGCTTGGTTTTCGACAACGCCAATGACGTTCGCGGTGACCGCGTTTGCACCACCCGGAGCCTTCACGACGAAGTCGTCGCTCGCCAACGCCCTGGCCAGATTGACCGTCTTTCGTGCCCGATCAGGCCAATCGTAGTGGGGGCAATCGACCCGAAGGGCGCCATCAACCGCAACAGTCTTGCCCCGGGCGATCACGTGCTCGATCGGTAGCTCGCGCAGGTCGGACGTTAGTATGACATCTGCCCGCCGCCCCGGCGTGAGGGAACCCAGTTCACGTTCCAAACCGAAATGCGTAGCAGTGTTAACCGTTGCCATCTGCAACGCGATCAGCGGATCGCAGCCACAGACGATCGCATGACGAACCACCCGGTTCATATGGCCATCGTTGACGAGGGTCCCGGAATGACAGTCGTCCGTACAAAGGATGAAGTTCCGCGGATCAAGACCCTTTTCCGTGATCGCCGTAATCTGCGCCTCGACATCATACCAAGCGGAGCCAAGCCGCAACATCGCCCGCATACCTTGGCGGGTTCGTGCAATGGCGTCGGCCTCGCTCGTCCCCTCATGATCGTCCGCGGGACCCCCTGCAACGTAGGCTGCAAAATCCGCACCCAAATCCGGCGAAGCATAGTGCCCGCCCACTGTCTTTCCCGCCCGCTGGGTCGCCGCGATTTCGGCCAGCATCTTGGGATCAGCGGCAGCAACGCCAGGATAGTTCATCATCTCTCCCAGACCGATGATCCCCGACCATTGCATCGCCTCGGCCACATCGTCGGCCGTGATTTCGAATCCAGTTGTCTCCATCCCTGGTGCAGAAGGTGCGCAGGACGGCATCTGGGTGAAAATGTTGACGGGCTGCATCATTGCCTCGTCATGCATCATCCGGACGCCATCGATGCCAAGCACGTTCGCGATCTCGTGCGGGTCGGTGAACATCGTTGTTGTGCCATGCGGCATGACCGCCCGCGCAAACTCGGCCGGTGTCAGCATACCCGACTCGATGTGCATGTGACCGTCGCAAAGACCGGGGATCATGTATCGGCCCTTGGCCTCGATCACCTGAGTCTCCGGTCCGATCTGAGCGGAAGAATCCGGCACTACACAGGCGATCCGGCCATGCCGAACGGCAATGTCAAATCCTGGCAGCGCCTCGCGAGTGTGGACATTGACCCAAATACCGCCCGTAATCACAAGATCGGCGGGGGCGCGTCCAGAGGCTGTTTCGATGAGGTCAGGCGCAACGTCCGCCCATGTCGGGAAAGGGTCGTAATCCATGACCCAAGTGTTCAAATATTCCGAGTATGTGCAAGAGCCCCCGGCGAACTATCACCAAACTGACACAACCATCCTTCAATCAGGCAAAATGAACATCGTTATCCATCACAACCCCGACTGTGGTACATCACGGAACGTGCTCAAGATCACCCGCGACGCTGGTTATGATCCGATAGTGATCGAGTATCTTCAGACGGGCTGGACCAAACCGCAGTTGCAGGCGCTGTTCGCCGCTGCAGATCTGACGCCGCGCACCGCGCTCAGGACAACCAAGTCACCCGCCGAACAGCTTGGACTGCTTGATCCATCCATACCCGATACCGAGCTGGTGGACGCGATGATTCAGCACCCGATCCTGGTAAACCGTCCGATCGTGGCCTGCAAAACTGGTGTGCGGTTGTGCCGCCCTTCCGGTGTTGTACTAGACCTCTTGCCGGTCTGGCCGAAGGGGCCGTACCACAAAGAGGACGGATCACTGCTGATCGACGCCGAGGGCGAGCGACAGCCGGAATAGGTTGACGCAGGCGATTTGGTCAGCCACCCTGACCTTATGGATCTAAACACCGTCGATGCAGATTCATTTGGGCGGGCGCTGCGCGGAATCGGGCTGAACCTGCTTGTCCGGGATGTGGCGGAGGAATGTGAGTTCCTCAAAGCCGTCTTCGATATGTCTGTGCATCAGCCGACCGCAGATTTTGCGATCGTAACCTATGGCGACCAGATCTTTCAGTTGCATAGCGACGGGACGTACCAAGCCAACCCGCTTTTGAACCTGCTGCCAGAGAATCCACCGCGCGGGGCTGGTATCGAAATCAGGCTCTACGACACTGACCCAGGCGATGCGGTCGCACGAGCACGAGCGGTGGACGCTACGATCCTGCAGGAGCCCACAGACAAACCGCATGGTCTGCGCGAAGCTTACATCCTCTGCCAAAACGGATATGCTTGGGTGCCGTCACGGCCAAAAGGCTAGTCGTAAACAGACTTGCGCGGTCTCGGGCGCACCTGCACTCTGTTCGTATCACACGAACGGAGCGAACCGTGACAGTCACCGACCTGCGACCTAACATGGACCACTGGCAAGAGCGGGTCGACCTTGCCGCCGCGTTTCGTTGGACCGTCCGGCTGAACATGCACGAAGCCGTTGCCAACCACTTCTCGCTCGCGATCAATGAGGACGGAACCCGGTTTCTGGTGAACCCGAACCAGATGCATTTCGCACGGATCCGGGCCAGTGATCTGATCGTCGTCGACGCAAATGACCCAAGTAGCCTTGAAGGGCCTGAAGCACCAGACCCGACTGCCTGGGGCCTGCATGGCGGGCTGCACCGGCACTGCCCGCATGCGCGTTGCGCGATGCATGTCCACTCACCCTATGCGACGGCCCTCGCCGCTCTCGCGGACAGCAACTTGCCACCTGTGGACCAGAACGCCTGTATGTTCTTCAACCGCTATGTCATCGACGAAGATTATGGCGGGCTGGCATTCGAGGACGAGGGGGAGCGGTGCGCCCGCTTGTTTTCGGATCCGAAAGCAAAAGTCATGATCATGGGCAATCATGGTGTGATGGTCATCGGCAACACGGTGGCCGACACGTTCAACAGGCTCTATTACTTCGAACGGGCCTGCATGACCTACATGCTGGCGCTGCAAACCGGCAAACCCCTGCGCGTTTTGCCGGACGACATCGCCGAAAAAACTGCTCGCGAAATCGAAAGCTACCCGGAACAGGACATCCGGCATCTGGACGAACTGAAGGCGATCCTTGACGACGAAGGGTCGAATTATGCCCAGTGATCAGGCGCAAGAGGCAGCGCGTTGGCACCACCGCCCGGCGACTCCAATCGCACAAAACCCGTTGTTTCAATGGCCGCCGAGACCACTCGATATCCTGCGCTGGTATGGGGGATACTGGTTCGAGATATCGACCACGACGCTTTGCCTTGCGCTCGCGTTCCTCAGCTATGTCCTGATCCTGCCCCCCTTAACCGAGATGGCGCAATTACAGCTTGGTTGGATGGCCCGCGTCTGGCTGGCCAATCTGTTGCCTCAGGTCCTGTGCGCCGGGCTGCTGCACTACTGGCTGATTGTGCGGAAAGGGCAGGGCGATGCGACCAAGTTCGACCCGCGTGACCAGGCGCGGGACAATGGCAAATTCACCTTCGGCAATCAGGTTTATGACAAGGTGTTCTGGCATATCGCCAGTGGCATCACGCTATGGACCGCGGCGCAGATCGGCATCTTTTGGGCGATGGCGAATGGATATGCTGCGACGCTATTGTTCCCCGACAATCTGATTTGGTTCGTCGCGATGTTTGTTCTGATCCCCATCTGGTCCAGCTTCCACTTCTACTGGATCCACCGCCTGCTGCATTGGCCGGCCCTCTACCGCGTGGTACATGCTCTGCACCACCGCAACATTAACGTCGGGCCTTGGTCAGGTATTGCGATGCACCCGATCGAACACTTGTTGTTCTATACGAACTCCCTGGTCCATCTCGTGGTACCGACGCATCCGCTGCATCTGATGTTTCATGGTTACATCCAGTCGACCCACCCCGTCTTTTCTCATTCGGGTTTCGAGGAACTTGTCGTCGACAAACAGCCCCGCGCGCGCATGGGCGTGTTCTTTCACCAGCTTCATCACCGCTATTTTGAATGCAATTACGGAACCGTCGAGATGCCATGGGATCGATGGTTCGGCAGCTATCACGACGGAAAAGCGGTATCGACGGAACGGACAAGGGCCAGAAAGAAGCAAATGTATCAATGAACTATGGTCTCAGTGACGAGCAACTGATGATCGCGGAGACCGTCCGCTCATTTGTTGAAAAAGAAGTCTACCCGCACGAAGACACTGTCGAACGCACCGGCGAAGTTCCTGAAGACATCGCGCACGAGATCAAACGCAAGACGATCGAGCTTGGGTTTTATGCCTGCAACTTCCCCGAAAGTGTTGGCTGCGCGGGGTTGAACCATGTCGAGTTTGCGTTGGTCGAGCGCGAGCTTGGCCGCGGGTCGATGGCCTTGACCCACTTTTTCGGCCGACCACAGAACATCCTGATGGCTTGCGAGGGCGAGCAGGTAGAGCGGTATTTGATGCCTGCCGTTCGCGGCGAAAAGATGGACGCGCTAGCCATGACGGAGCCCGGCGCTGGATCGGACATTCGGGGCATGAAATGCGCCGCCGTCCGGGATGGTAGCGATTGGGTCGTGAACGGGACCAAACATTTCATCAGCGGCGCCGAGCATGCGGATTTCATCATAGTCTTCATTGCCACGGGCGAGGATCAGAGCCCTAAAGGGCCCAAGAAACGGATCACCGCCTTTCTGGTCGACCGGGGTACGCCCGGCTTCACCATCCGCGACGGATACAAATCGGTCAGCCACCGCGGATACAAGAACATGATCCTTGAATTCGATGATTGCCGTCTGCCGGCTGAACAGGTTTTGGGCGACGTCGATGGAGGTTTCGAGGTGATGAACACGTGGCTTTATGCCACCCGTATCACTGTCGCGGCCATGTCGGTCGGGCGGGCGCGCCGCGTTTTTGACTACGCGCTCGATTACGCCGCAACCCGCGAACAGTTTGGCCAGAAGATCGGCAAATTTCAGGGTGTCAGCTTTCAATTGGCCGACATGGTGACCGAGATCGACGCAGCGGATCTGTTGACACTGGCGGCCGCCGATCGGCTGGATCGGAAGATGCCTGCAAACCGCGAGATCGCTTCGGCAAAGCTATACGCATCGGAAATGCTGGCCCGGGTCACCGATGCAGCGATCCAGCTGCATGGAGGTATGGGCCTGATGGACGACTACCCACTCGAACGGTTCTGGCGGGACGCGCGCGTCGAGCGGATTTGGGACGGCACATCCGAAATCCAGCGCCATATCATCAGCCGCGACCTTCTGAGGGCTCTGGGCGCGTGAATTCGAAACTTGCCCGGCTTCTCGCTCCGCGCAGTATCGCCGTTATCGGTGGCGGTGCATGGTGTCGCTCGGTGGTTCACACGGCCGAAAAAATGGGGTTTGAGGGCGATATCTATCCCGTTCACCCGAGAGACCGGACCATCGCGGGCCGACCGGCACTGCCTTCAATCTCCAACCTTCCAGCCAACATCGACGCCGCTTTCATTGGGATCAATCGCGAAGCCACGGTCGCTGCGATCGGTGAGCTTGCGGCGCGCAATACCGGCGGTGCGGTGTGCTTTGCTTCGGGTTTCAAGGAGGTAGAACAGCGGGGCTGCGATCAGCGATCCCTGCAAACAGAACTTGTCTCTAACGCGGGCGAGATGCCCATCCTCGGTCCAAATTGCTACGGGTTCGTCAATGCTCTGGATCGTGTTGCGATCTGGCCGGATCAGCATGGGATGCAGCCGGTGAATCGGGGTGTCGCCATCCTGACGCAAAGTTCCAACATCGCCATCAACCTGACCATGCAGAAGCGGGGCCTTCCAATCGGCTATATGGTCACCTGCGGGAACATGGCGCAGACCAGCCAGGCCGAAATCGCGCTTAGCTTACTGGAAGATGATAGGGTCACGGCGATCGGTCTGCATGTAGAGGGCTTTGGCAATACGAGCGAATGGCATGACCTGGCGCAACGGGCGTGGTCGGCGAAAAAACCGCTGGTCGTACTGAAAGTCGGTCGATCCGACCTGGCGCGTCAGGCAGCAGTTACGCACACCGCGTCCCTCTCTGGCAGTGACGCCGGAGCACAAGCGCTGCTCGACAGGCTTGGCATTCCACGTGTCCATGACCTTGCGACTTTTCTGGAAACACTCAAAATCTTTCACAGCGTCGGAAAGATCCATCCCCCGACGTTGTCATCAATCAGTTGTTCCGGGGGAGAAGCCAGTCTTGTCGCGGATTTGGCGGCAATCGCCGGCATCGATGTTCCTACGCTGACGACGTCCCAAATACACACTTTGACAAGCGCTTTGGGGCCGAAAGTGCCGCTCTCTAACCCTCTCGACTACCATACTTACATCTGGCGGGATCCGGATGCGATGTCCGCTGCTTGGGCCCCGATGGCCGCTGATCACATCGGCATCACCATGGCCGTCGTCGACTATCCGCACACGGACGCGGCCGACTGGGCCTGCGCGACTGAAACAGCGATCCGGGTGCGCCAGGTAACAGGGCGGCCATTCGCCGTAGCGGCATCATTGCCCGAGCTGATGCCCGCAGATGTAGCAGGTCGACTTTCCAGCGCAGGGGTTGTCCCACTGAACGGCTTGCAAGAGGCCATGGGTGCAATCAAAGCGGCAACCATCGTGAACAAACCGAACGAAACGGCACCGATACCTCCCGGCAATGACCGAGATGCCGTCACATGGAGCGAGATCGACAGCAAAGCGCTGCTGGCGCAATACGGCATTCCGGTTCCGAAATTCGAGACCATGGATCGGTCTGCGCTAAAAGCCCCAAGCCTTCCCCCCCCGTTTGCGGTCAAATCCGTCGGTTTGGCCCACAAATCCGATCAAGGCGGCGTGACGCTAGGCATAAAAACCGAGACCCTCGAAACGGTTGTCGCAGTCATGCCGGGCGAGACATTCCTGATCGAGCAGATGGTTCAGGGTTGCCTGTTCGAGCTGTTGATCGGCGTAACCCGTGACCCCGCCCACGGCTTCGTGCTGACGCTGGGCGCAGGCGGCACGCGAACCGAGCTGTTGGGTGATGTTCAATCACTACTTGTTCCGACTAGCAGAGAGGACGCCAAACAGGCTCTGTTTCGGCTCAAACACGCTCCACTTCTCAGGGGATATCGGGGCAAACCGGCATGCGCGGTCAACAAGATCCTTGACGTCATTGATACCGTTCAAACCCTTGTGGCGGACCAGCAGGATCAATTGGAAGAACTGGAAATCAATCCGCTTATGGCAACCGAAACCGAAGCGATCGCGGCGGATGCGCTGATCCGTATGGCCGACAAAGGAGGCTAAGATGGACCCTATCAGACTGCGCCAAGAGGGTGCGATACTCGAGGTTACGCTTGATCGCCCAAAGGCAAACGCGATCGACCTCGAAACGTCGCGGCGGATGGGGGATGTTTTTGCAGCGTTCCGAGATGACCCGGACTTGCGCGTCGCAATCGTCACCGCCGCCGGCGAAAAATTCTTTTGTCCAGGCTGGGATCTCAAGGCAGCGGCAGATGGGGATGCAGTTGATGGTGACTATGGCGTAGGCGGTTTCGGCGGCCTTCAGGAGTTGCGGGACCTCAACAAGCCCGTGATCGCCGCAGTCAACGGCATCTGCTGCGGCGGCGGGCTGGAACTGGCTCTCAGTGCCGACATGATCTTAGCGGTCGAGGACGCTACGTTTGCCCTGCCTGAAATTAGATCAGGTACGGTTGCAGATGCAGCCAGCATCAAGCTGCCCAAGCGCATCCCGTACCACATCGCGATGGAGTTGTTGCTGACCGGGCGCTGGTTCGATGCGGATGAGGCGCACAGATGGGGTATCGTGAACGAGGTGCTTCCCCGCGATCAACTGCTTGATCGAACCTGGGAACTTGCGCACCTGATCGCGTCTGGCCCGCCACTGGTCTATGCTGCGATCAAGGAAATCGTGAGGGACGCCGAGGATTCCAAATTTCAGGACGCCCTGAACCGCGTCACAAATCGTAAGCTGCGCACGGTCGATATCCTCTATTCATCCGAAGACCAGATCGAAGGCGCCCGCGCCTTTGCCGAGAAACGCGACCCGATCTGGAAGGGCCGATAACGCTTGCCAAACCCAGCGCACACGCCCAACTGAAAGGCATGACAAAAACACTTCTGTCCTTTGGTCACGGGTATTCCGCCCAAGCGCTGGAACAGCTTTTGCTTCCGGAAGGCTGGACGATCATCGGCACGACCCGCGGCATTGAAAAGGCCGACGCCATGCGACAACGCGGTCTGACAGCGTTGACCTTCCCTTCGCCGAAAATCGTGGATGCGGTCAAAACCGCCACACACGTCCTGGTTTCTGCCGGTCCCAATGCCGAGGGAGACCCGATTCTGACCCAATATCGGGATGTAATCGCGGCGACAGCACCAACACTGGAATGGGTCGGCTATCTATCGACTACCGGCGTTTACGGTGATCACAACGGCGCATGGATTGATGAAAGTACGCCGCTCGCGCCCTCAACCCAGAGGGGCCAATGGCGCAAAGCGGCAGAGCAGGCGTGGATAGATATTCCCGATCTGCCCCTTCACATCTTTCGCCTTGCGGGGATTTACGGACCAGGCAGGGGGCCGTTCGAAAAGGTCCGCCGTGGCACAGCGCGCCGCATCATCAAAAAAGGGCAGGTGTTTTCCCGCATCCATGTCGACGACATTGCGCAAGTGGTCACCGCCTCGATCAACCGGCCTAATCCCGGCGCGGTCTACAACGTGTGTGACGACGATCCAGCACCACCGCAGGACGTCATTTCATATGCAGCCGAACTGCTTGAACTGCCAGAACCGCCTGCCGTCGCGTTCGAGAAGGCCGAGATGACGCCAATGGCCCGCAGCTTTTACGCCGAAAGTAAGAAAGTCAGGAACGACAAGATCAAAGACGAGTTGGGCGTAGCCCTGAAGTATTCCAACTACCGCGAGGGGTTGGCCGCCCTGCTCGCTGCAGAGGGTAAGACGCGGTAAATCAACCAGCCAAGCGCCGCGAAACACAAGAGCAGCGTTAGTGCGACGCCTACATTGGCGACATAGAAAACCGCTCGTTCGCTCAGCTCCATCGAGTTGAGGAAAGGGTAGGGGAGCCCATCGGTGACTGTACCCTTCGGGCTGTCGTTCAATGGGCCGACCAACAATTCTGACCAAACCACATAGACCCCAATCAGTCCGAGAAGGGGTAATATCGCCCTCTGGACCCGGCGAAAAACCCGCGCGACGAACAATGCATCTATGATCTGCAGTATCGGTCCAAGGCCGTGCAGATAGTATTCGCGATACCAAACGTTGGCGGTCTCACCATTCACCAATGTTGGATCTTGGAGGAACAGCCGCCAATAGAGGTAAACCACCATGACGTTCAGTACTGCCGCACAGATTGCCGTTACCTCATGTCGCTGCGTGATGCGCTGCTCGGTCAGGGCGAGCATGCGGCTGGCGGAATAGAACGACAGGAACAGCGCCCAGATCGTCAGGTAGCGGAATGGACCGCCAAATCCCGAATAGCTGCCGAACAAGATCTGATCGATACAATAGCCAGCCCCGAGCAGAAATACGATCCAACGCCAGATCAGAACGGGGCGGTTATATATATCCATCCGTCAGGCCCGGGCCTCATCTATCGAGGCGACACCAAGTGTATCTAAAACCTTGGCCTCGATGTGTTCGGCATTCATGCGGGCCGTCGTGTACATGTCCGCAGGGCTTGCTTGATCGATAAAGATATCCGGCAGCAGCATCGAGCGGAACTTGAGGCCGGTATCAAACACACCTTCCTCGGCCAAGAGCTGAGCGATATGGCTGCCAAAGCCACCAATTGCACCCTCTTCGATCGTGATCAGCACGTCATGATCGGCAACGAGATCGAGGATCAAATCGCGGTCAAGCGGCTTGGCGAACCTGGCATCTGCGATTGTCGGGGTGATGCCCCGTGCAGCCAGGTTCTCAGCCGCCTTTTGCACTTCAGTTAGCCGAGCCCCGAACGATAGGATCGCAACCCCAGCCCCTTCCTGAATCAGCCGACCCTTTCCGATCTCAAGTATTTGCGGCTGTTCGGGCAGGTCCACGCCCGTGCCTTCGCCCCGCGGAAACCGAAATGCGATTGGTCCGTCGTCATGCGCCGCTGCCGTCGCCACCATATGGGCAAGCTCGGCTTCGTCCGCGGCGGCCATCACAACAAAACCCGGCAGGTTAGACAGATACCCGATATCAAATGCACCGGCATGCGTGCATCCATCAGCACCCACCAACCCGGCGCGGTCGATCGCAAAGCGAACCGGCAGGCGCTGAATGGCCACATCGTGAACCACCTGATCGTACCCACGTTGCAGGAACGTCGAGTACATTGCGCAGAACGGTTTCATTCCGCCGGCAGCCAACCCGGCACAGAAGGTAACGCCATGTTGTTCTGCGATCCCCACATCGAAACAGCGGCTTGGATAACGTTCGGCGAACAAGTTCAAACCGGTGCCATCCGGCATGGCGGCAGTGACAGCACAGACCTTGTCGTCATGCGCTGCGGCCCGGATCAGATAATCGGCAAAAACGCGGGTGTAGCTTGGGGCGTTTGACGGCGCCTTTTTCTGCTCTCCGGTCACGACGTCGAATTTGGAAACACCATGGCCCTTGTCCCGCGCCTTTTCGGCGGGGGCAAATCCCTTTCCTTTCTTGGTGATGGCGTGGATCAGGATCGGACCGGTTGCGCGGTCGCGGACCGTGCGCAGCACGGGCAGAAGCTGGCTCAGATCGTGCCCATCTATTGGGCCAAGATAGCTGATGCCCAACTCTTCGAACATCGTTCCACCAACTGTCATGCCTTTCAGCATCTCGCGGGCGCGACGGGCCCCTTCGCGGAAAGGCTGAGGCAAGAGGCTGACAGCGCCCTTTGCTGCGGCCTTGAGATCTTGAAACGGTGTTTCGGCATAAAGGCGGCTGAGATAGTTCGACATCGCGCCCACCGGCGGAGCGATACTCATCTCGTTATCGTTCAGGATGATGAACAGCCGTTTGCCCAGGTGACCTGCGTTGTTCATCGCCTCATAGGCCATTCCGGCACTCATGGCCCCGTCGCCGATAACCGCAATCGCGTCGCCAAGGCCTTCGGGGGTGACACCGCCCAGATCGCGCGCGACTGAAAATCCCAACGCGGCGCTGATCGACGTTGACGAATGCGCGGCACCGAATGGGTCATACGGGCTTTCAGAGCGTTTGGTGAAGCCGCTCAAGCCTCCCTTCTGCCTGAGCGTGCGAATGCGCTCACGACGCTCGGTCAGGATCTTATGAGGATAACACTGATGGCTGACGTCCCAGATCAACCGGTCTTTGGGAGTGTCAAAGACGGCGTGCAGGGCTACGGTCAACTCAACCACGCCAAGGCCTGCGCCAAGATGTCCACCGGTAACCGATACGGCCGAAATCGTCTCGGCCCTGAGTTCGTGAGCGACCTGTTCAAGCTGCTGGTCCGACAGACGTTTCAGATCGGCGGGGCGCTGAATGGTATCCAGCAATGGCGTATTCGGGCGATCCGTCATCAAGTCTTTCCTGCTATCCGGGCCGATCAATTCTTGCGCGAGATAACGAAGCGTGCCGCTGCACGCAATGTTTCAGCCCTGTCGCCGTATAAACTTAAGGCTTCTATCGCCTCTTCCACCAGTTGGGCCGCGCGACGTTTCGCCTCGTCCAGACCAAGAAGCGAGACGAATGTCGCCTTTCCCGCATCGCTGTCCTTGCCGACGGCCTTGCCCACAGCAGCGGCATCACCTTCAGTATCGAGGATGTCATCTGCAATTTGAAAGGCAAGCCCGAGCCGGTCGCCGTACATCCGGAGAGGTTCAGGATCCACTTTCGCCAGTCGGGCACCCGCCTGCGTGGACCAGCAGATCAGGGCGCCCGTTTTGCCGGCCTGCAACTGCACGATCTCATCAAGCGTCAAGGGGGCGTCAGCGACTTCCGCCGCCATGTCCATCATCTGGCCGCCGACCATACCAGCGCGGCCCGCCGCTTGGGCTAGCGTGCTGACCATGACCGAAGCTGACGATCCAACCCCTGCATCCGCCAACAGCTCAAAGGCCATGGATTGCAACGCATCACCAACAAGTACAGCCGTCGCTTGGTCCCATTTCTTGTGGACGGTCGGTAGGCCCCTACGCAGATCATCGTCGTCCATGCAGGGCAGATCATCGTGGACCAGGGAATAGGCGTGGATGCACTCAATCGCCAATGCCGCGCTTGATGCGAGATAAGGATCGACACGGTGGAGCCGCGCGCTTTCCAGCACAAAGAAACCGCGCAGCATCTTCCCACCTGTCAAAGCGTACAGCATGGCCTCTGACAGAACGCCGTTTTCAATCGATAGGGCGTCGCGCGCACGCTTTGTTATTGCATCGGCGTCGGCACTGAGCTGCGCTGCGAACCGGTCAATGACATCGACTGACATCCGGAACTAGCTGGGGTCGAGCGGTTTCGTTCCCGCAGGTTTGCCTTCGCCGTCAAGAGTAATCGCTGCCACCTTTTCCTCGGCTTCCTTCAGCTTGGTTTCACACCGTGCCTTAAGAGCCGCACCGCGTTCGTACAACTTGATTGAGTCATCGAGGGCCACATCGCCGCGCTCAAGTTGGCCCAGCACCTCTTCAAGCTCGCGCATCGCCTCCTCGAACGTCATCTCATCGACGGGTCGGTCGGTCATTCTGTGGCCCTTATCAGTTCTTCGACATGCGCACGCGTCGATGCCGCGAGAGCATCGAGATCATAGCCACCTTCCAGCACCGACACCAGACGCCCGTCGCAATGTCGCGCGGCGAAGTCAGTTAGCCTCCTCGTGAGATGCTTGTAGTCAGCTACAGTCCATAGCAAATCCGCCAAAGGATCGTCTTGATGGGCATCGAAACCAGCAGAAACCAGCAAGAGCTGCGGTCGAAATTCGGCCAATGCGGGGAAGACGATCCGATCGTAAGCGGCTAGCATGGCCGGACCAGTCGATCGAGGCGACAAGGGCAGATTAAGGATTGTGCCCACGGGACCCCGATCGCTCGATGCCCCCGTCCCGGGCCAAAGCGGCATCTGGTGAGAGCTTACAAACAAAACCCGTGGGTCGTCTTGCAGCAAGGCTTGCGTACCGTTGCCATGATGAACATCAAAATCGACAATGGCGACCCTGTCCAACCTATGATGATCGAGCGCATGTTTGGCCGCTATGGCGACATTCCCGAAGATGCAGAAACCCATGGCCAAGGCTCGCTCTGCGTGATGACCCGGTGGTCTTGCCGCGACAAACGCGTTTTCCACGTCACCGGCGAGAACGGCGTCGACCGCCGCGATTGCGCCTCCCACACCGCGCCAAATCGCGTTGCCTGACCCAGGCGAAAGAAATGTCTCGTCGTCGCGCCCCGGATCGACACAGACAAACCCATCTTGGGGGATACGCCCGCGAACCATCTCGATATATTCTTTCGAATGGCAACGCTGAACGTCTTCATCGCTGGCAAGGGGCGCTTCGATCAACATGAGCGGTAAGTCAGCCAGGGCCTGCGCGATGGCTTCAAGCCGCGCGACGCGTTCAGGTACATGCTCCGGGGTGATGTGCTTCAGAAAATCCGAGTGCGATATCAACGCTGTTTTCATCACCTAACCCCTGTTTCCCAAGTCTTAGTCAGGTGCCAACATGTACCCGGCGCCGCGCACGGTTTGCAGGTAACGGGGCTGTTTCGGATTTTCCTCAATCTTCCGCCGCAGACGCGTGATCTGGACGTCGACAGCCCGCTCCTGTGCCTGGCCCCGGTCACGGCCCAGATCCTCGACCAGCTTTGCACGACTGATCGCTTCTCCGGGTTGGGCGGAGAAGATCTTCATCAACTGCATCTCGGTGGCGGTCAATCGAACCAGATCCTCGCCCTGCCACATCTCTCCGCGTTCCATATCATAGCGTATGGGGCCAAGGCTTAGAATCTTTGGCGCGGCCTCAACAGCGGGTGTCTCGGGCACGCGGCGCAGGATCGCGTTGATCCGCAACAACAGCTCTTTCGGCTCGAACGGTTTAGCCAAATAATCGTCCGCTCCGGCCTCAAGCCCCTCAATCCGGTTCTCGGTTTCGCCCTTGGCTGTGAGCAGCAGGATCGGCATCGTTTTGGTTTCGCGAAGGCTTTTGCACAAGCTCAAACCATCCTCACCCGGCATCATGACGTCGAGGATCAGCATGTCGAAATCCAGCCCCTCCAGAACCCTGCGCGCATGGGCGGCATCGCGGGCGGCCGTGACAAGAAATCCATTCCGCATCAGGAACTTCTGCAAAAGAACCCGGATCCGCTCATCGTCATCGACAATCAATAAATGGGTATCAAAATCAGTCATCCACCCGTCTCCTTCAGACGGGTATACGTGCGCTGCATTTCGGCGTCCATCATTGCCTCAAGTACCGTGCGAAAGCCCGCTACGGCCTCAGGGCCAGCATCGCGGAACGCAGCCCGCATACGAGCCCGCTGCGCGTCGGAAAGTCTCTGTTCCAGCGCGCGCCCGTCATCAGTGAGATACAGATGACGCTCGCGCTTGTCGGACTGGCCCACCCGGCTTTCCACCAAACCGTCGGCGATCAACGTGCGCAAGACGCGGTTCAGGGATTGCTTGGTGACGCCCAGGATGCTCAGCAGATTGTTGACTGTTGTCCCCGGCGCACGGTTGATGAAGTGGATCGCTCGATGATGCGCCCGGCCATATGCCATCCCCGCCAGAATGCGGTCGGGATCGGCGGTAAAGCCACGATAGGCAAAGAACATCGCCTCGATCCCCTGCCGCAGTTGTTCGTCGGTCAAAAACAACAGGTTTTCGCCGCTGATCCCGGATCGGCTTTCTGACATCTTTACCCTCTGTCTCGGCCTGTCTTCGCGCCAGTTTACGTCAGCCTTGTTGACATTCCAAGGGTGAAGCGGTATCGAATCGCAGCATTTGCGCAACTTTATGTCCGTTTCGGACCTTATGGCGCAACTTTCGAAATGGGAGGAAGCGATGACTGGATATGATGATCGCGACGGCAAGATCTGGATGGATGGTAAGCTGATCGAATGGCGCGATGCCAACGTGCACATCCTGACGCACGCCATGCACTATGCGTCTTCCGTCTTCGAGGGCGAGCGAGCCTATGGAGGAAAGATCTTTGAGTCTCGTAGGCATTCGGAACGCCTGCATGCTTCCGCGCAGATGATCGACTTCGAGATCCCATGGACCGTTGATGAAATCGAAGCGGCCAAGATCGAGGTCCTGCAAGCCAACGGTTTGACCGACGGCTATGTGCGTGCTGTGGCGTGGCGCGGTGCGGGCGAGGATATGGGTGTCGCGTCTGCGCGCAACCCCGTTCGTCTTGCCATCGCTGCATGGGAGTGGGGCGCCTATTATGGCGATGCAAAGATGAAAGGCGCCAAGCTCGACATCTCGAAATGGAAACGGCCCTCGCCCGAAACGATTCCGTCACATGCGAAGGCGGCTGGCCTCTACATGATCTGCACGATGTCTAAACATGCGGCGGAGGCAAAGGGCTGCTCGGACGCTATGATGTTCGACTATCGCGGCTATGTTGCCGAGGCGACCGGCGCCAACATCTTTTTTGTGAAAGACGGCGAAGTTCATACGCCTGACCCAGATTGCTTCTTGAACGGAATTACCCGACAGACCGTTATCGGCATGCTGACGGATCGGCAGGTCAAGGTACACGAGCGGCACATCATGCCCGAAGAGTTGGAAGGCTTTGAGCAATGCTGGCTGACGGGCACGGCGGCCGAGGTCACGCCTGTCGGACAAATTGGCGACTACAACTTCGAAGTCGGCACACTGACCCGAGACATCGCGGAAGGTTACGAAAAGCTAGTCCGCCTGTAGAATGGAGTCGGGCGACCGTTCTTGGGACAGCCGCGCACGTGAGATAATCTTTTCTAAGTGGGCACGGATCAGCCGCAAACCAGGTCCGACTAATTTGGATGCCGAACCTATGTCGGACATAGCCCTGAGCAAGTCTTAGGTTGGCGGATGTCGTCAGCGGGGCTCCGCCGAGTGCGCCACCCATCACCAAAGGTTCATGAAACCCTTAAGCTGCGATAACGCGACTCAGGGCTTCTTTCCCCTACGCCACTAACCGCGCCCATCCGAACGGGCCATAGCAGGGAGAGATTTCATGCCACTTATTCGTCCCACCCGCCGCGCCATCTTGGCAAGCGGCACCGCGTTTGCCGCGACGCTCGCCATGCCTGCCATCAGCCGCGCCGCGAGCCGGCCGATTTTCACCCACGGTGTGCAATCCGGTGACGTAGACACCACGTCGGGAATGATCTGGGCTCGCACAGATCGACCTGCCCGCGTTCAGATGGAAATCTCCACCACAGAGAGTTTCGCAAATGCGCGCCGCCTGACGTCCATGGACGCGATCCCGAATTCGGATTTTGCAGTCAAACGGCTCGTCAGCGATCTACCGTCCGATCGGTTCCAGCCAGCCACGGCCTGATTGCCCCAGTCAGCATAAGGGAATCATGGGCCTCTAGAAAAGCGGGAAACGCAAAACGAGGCACGTCGACGACGCCTGCGTTCCCCTGACCGCGACCGAGCGCACATTGGCGTCGCCGTCCTTGCTTCGACGATCGTGTCGTAAAGCGGGTGATCCGTGCTCGACGGTTTGATCTGATCCGATGAATGGCGCGCAGGATGCCCAGGCGGCACGACCGCAGCGGG
>JBCBKL010000035.1:0-32265 GCA_038521825.1 Pseudomonadota bacterium
CTTGAGGAGGCGCGGTGGTTAACCGGGGATGGGTTCTAGGGCCCCGAGGTTAAGGAAGGCGAAAGGGGGCGGGCGGTCAGTCGCGGTGCTTCAGAACATAGTCGACGAGTGCGCGGGTCGAGCCGTCCTTCTCGTCAGCCCCAGCCTCGCCGGTCACCACCGGTCCGAGTGCCGTGGCCAGTTCCTTACCCAATTCGACACCCCATTGGTCAAAGGAATTGATGCCAAGGATCACTCCTTCGACAAAAACCCGGTGCTCGTAGAGCGCAATGATGCAGCCCAGCGTATAAGGGTCGAGCTGTGGATAGATGAGCGTGGTCGACGGCCGATTGCCGGGAAACACGCGATGCGCCGCCTGGCGATCCAGCTCGGCCCCTTCGAATTTGCCCTCGATGTTGGCCCGCGCCTCGTCCAGCGTCCGGCCACGCAAAAGCGCCTCGGACTGGGCAAAGCAATTGGCCACCAGCAGATCGTGATGGTGCCCCAGATCGGCTTCGTGCCCTTGCGCTGCGACCATGAATTCACAGGGGATCACACTCGTGCCCTGGTGGATCAGTTGATAAAACGCGTGCTGCCCGTTCGTGCCAGGCGCGCCCCAGACGATGGGGCCGCTTTCTATATCGAGCGCGGTCCCATCCATCGTCACACGCTTGCCGTTCGACTCCATCTCGAGCTGCTGCAGATACGCTGGCAATTGCCCCAGCCGCTGGTCATAGGGCAGCACCGCGCGGGAGGCGTAACCGCAGACCTGCCTGTGCCAGATGCCCACAAGGGCCAGCATGAGCGGCATGTTCTCGGCTCCGGTCGCGGCCCTGAAATGGTTGTCCATCGCCTGCCCGCCCCGCAGGACGGCGCGGAACGCCTCGGGCCCGATGGCGATCAGCAGCGACAGACCAATCGGCCCCCACACCGAATAGCGGCCGCCAACCCAGTCTTCGAAGCCGAAAACCCGCTCGGCCGGTATCCCGAAATCCGCCGTCTTTTCCAAGTTCGAAGACAGCGCCGCGAATTGCGCCCCCGGATCACCGCCATGATCAGCCATCCACGCCCGCGCGGTCCGCGCATTGGTCATCGTTTCGATCGTCGTGAAGGTCTTCGACGCGACGATCACAAGCGTCGTTTTCGCATCGAGACCGCGGAGCGTGTCAGCGATATGAGCCCCGTCGACGTTCGAGACGAAATGGCATCGCGGCCCGTCGTGATAAGGCGCCAGCGCCTGAACTGCCATGGCTGGCCCCAGATCAGAGCCACCGATACCGATATTGATCACATCGGTGATGCCCGAAGCGCGAACCTGCCGCGCATAGCCCTCCATCCGCTGGAGGGTATCCAACACGCCGGGCATGACATCCTGCTCATCGACCATGACCGGCCCGCCATCGAGATTGCGCAGAGCGGTATGCAGCACGGCGCGACCTTCGGTTTCGTTGATCGTGGCGCCGCTGAACATCGCGTCCCGCCGCGCAGGCACATCCGCCGCCAGCGCCAGCAGCGCATCCCGCGTCGCGGCATCGATATTCGTCTTCGAATAGTCGAAGCGCATGTCGCCGAACGTACAGGAAAAGTCATCTGCCCGCCCGTCAGCGAACAGATCCAGTATCCGCCTGTCCCGCGTTTCCGCATGGCGCGCCTTTAGTCCGTCCCACATGGCTGTCACTCCGCCCAATGCACCGTCAGATCGCTGAGCACGGCGGCGATTGGCGCCTTCTGGGGCGGCAACTCACGCGCGCGCATCAGCGCATCCCGCTTATCGCTGCCGAATATGACAAGATGTTTGGACATCGCCCCGTTGAGCGCGGCCGCCGAGAGCGAAATGCGCGGCTCCTGCCCCTCGGCCCGGATCGGCACCAGTATGGGGGCATCTTCGTCCAGCCCGGCCTCCAGCCCCTCCGCGCCGGGAAAGAGCGATGCGGTGTGCATGTCCGTCCCCATGCCCAGCAGCAAAAGAGAGATTGGCATCTCCGACGCCAACTGATCCGAAAGCGGCCCGGCGGCGTCTTCGGGCCTTTGTCCTTCGACATAGAATGGCAGGAACTGCGCCGCGGCGGCCCGATCGGTCAGCAGACGGCTGCGTAAAAGGCTCGCATTCGACCGCTCATGCCCTTCGGGCACCCAGCGTTCGTCGGTCAGCATGACCTTTACGCCGCTCCAGTCCAGATCGGCGGCGCAGAGCGTGTCAAAGATCGGCCCCGGTGTCGTGCCGCCCGGCACCGCCATCGAGGCCGATTCGTGCCGCAACAGACAGTTTTCCAGTTCACCCGCCATCACGTTGGCCACGTCGATGGCCAGCATTTCGCGGTCGGGATATTCGATGAGCTTCATGGGCGCACTTGCCTCCAGACGCGCCGGTCGCGCGCCAGCAGTTGTACCGCATCGCCCGGCCCGTCGCTACCGCTGTCGTATGGCTTGGGCACGTCGCCCCGCGCCTCCCACCCGGCGATGATCGGATCGGTCCAGGCCCAGGCTGCCTCGACCTCATCGCCCCGCATGAACAGGGTCTGGTTGCCCCGGATCACATCCATGATCAGCCGCTCATAAGCATCGGGCGGATCACCCGCCTCATCCCCCAGAGCCTCGGCAAAGGTCATGTCGAGCGGCACATCCAGCAGGCGCATGCCCCCCGGACCCGGTTCCTTGATCGTCACGTTCAGGGTGATGCCCTCATTCGGCTGCAGCCGGATTTTCAGAACATTGCGATGATCTTCGCCCTCGCCAAAGATCGAATGATTGAGCTCTTTGAAGACAACGACGATCTCGCTCATCCGGGCGCTCAGCTGTTTGCCGGTGCGCATGTAGAACGGTGTGCCGGCCCATCTCCAGTTCGACACGCCGACCTTGAGCGCCACGTAGCTTTCGGTTCGGGTGCGCGGGTCACCTGCGGCCTCGCGATAACCGGGCTCATCCCCGCCTCCGTCATACTGTCCGCGCACGATATGATGCGGCTCAACCGGGTCGAGGGCGCGGATCACCTTGAGCTTTTCGTCACGCACGGCGTCCGGTTCAAAACGCGAAGGCGGCTCCATCGCGATGAGGCACAAGAGCTGCATCAGGTGGTTCTGCACCATATCCCGCATGGCGCCCGCCCTGTCGTAATATTCGCCCCGACCGCCAACACCGACAGTCTCGGCCACAGTGATCTGGATGTGATCCACGTATTGCGAATTCCACAGCGGCTCGAATAGCATGTTGCCAAAGCGGACGGCCATCAGGTTCTGAACCGTTTCCTTGCCGAGGTAGTGGTCGATCCGGTAAATCTGGCTTTCGTCGAAATAGGCGGCCAGATCACGGTTGAGCTGCCGCGCGGTTTCCAGATCACGGCCAAAGGGCTTTTCGACGACGATCCGGCTGTCTTTGTCAGTCAGTCCGTGGGTATTGAGCCGCTCGGCCAGATCGCCGAACAGCGATGGCCCCACGGAAAAGTAAAAGGCGCGTACCATGCCGTCCCGCATCTTGGCGGCAAGCTCCTTCCAGCCGCCCTCGCCTTTGGCGTCGATGGGCACGTAATCCATCCGCGAAAGGAAATCGTCGAGCGTGCCGTCTTCGCAGGACCTGCCCCCGCCGAACTCGCGGATCGCCTCGGCCACGAAGGCCCGATAGCCGTCGCCATCCATCTCGCTTCGGGCAGCACCGATCACGCGGGCCTGATCCGGCATCTGCCCCGCGCAATAGCGCCGGAAGAGCCCCGGCAGGATCTTGCGGCGGGCCAGATCGCCGGTACCCCCGAAAATGACCAGATCGAACGGTTCGACAGGAATGACGCGCGATACCATGATTGCCCCCGGTTTCCGGCTTTCGTTTGCGCTACCATTAGCAGATGGCGCGGCTATCACAATGGCGTCAGCGCCTTGCCCCCCTCTTTTCACCAAGAGCCTGTCGCGCTAGGCGTTTGACCTCGAAGACCAAGACCGACGGAGCCCTCATGAAAGACCTCGCCCAACCGGCCAACCAGGGCAAATTCATCGATCCCGACAAGACGGCCAAAGGCGAAGACCGGGCGAAAGTGGCACTGACCAACCCGCAGACACTGTGGTTCAATACCGGCACGCTGTGCAACATCGAATGCACGAACTGTTACATCGAAAGTTCGCCCGCGAATGACCGGCTGGTCTACCTGAGTTTTGTCGACGTTGTCGACTATCTCGACCAACTCGAAGACCGCCGCTGGGGCGTGACCGAGATCGGGTTCACCGGAGGCGAGCCCTTTATGAACCCGGCAATGATCGACATGGCCCGTGCGGCCTTGCAGCGTGGCTATGAGGTTCTGATCCTGACAAACGCGATGCAGCCGATGATGCGGCCGCGGGTGCAAGCCGGGCTGATTGCCTTGCGTCACGAGTTTGGCGGTCGGTTAACGCTGCGTGTCTCACTCGATCACCATTCTGCGGCTCTACACGATGCCGAACGGGGCGTTGGCAGCTTCGACCGATCGATAGAAGGAATGACCTGGCTGCGCGACAATGGTATCCGCATGGCCGTCGCGGGCCGCAGCATCATGGAAGAGGACGAAGCGCAGGCGCGCGCCGGTTTTGCCGCCCTCTACGCGCACCACGGCTTTGCCATCGATGCGGACGACCCGGGTGAAACCGTCCTTTTCCCGGAAATGGATGCGCGGGTTGAAGTGCCAGAGATCACGACGGCCTGCTGGGGGATACTCAACAAATCGCCAGAAGCGGTGATGTGCTCAAGCTCGCGCATGGTCGTCAAACGGAAAGGCGCGACCCGCCCATCGGTCGTGGCCTGTACCCTCCTGCCCTATGATCCGCAATTCGAACTGGGCGTCAGCCTCGCCGAGGCCGAGAAACCAGTGGCCCTCAATCACCCCCACTGCGCCAAGTTCTGCGTGCTGGGCGGGGCATCCTGCTCGGCCTGATGCGGCTCTGTTTTGGTGAGCCGGAGCAGCCGGCCAAACCGGCCTAGTTCTGCGGCAGTGCCTTGTATCCCTTCACGATCATCGCAACCCCGACGCCAGAGAGCCCCAGACCACTCAGAAGCTCTGCATTGATCCAACGCGAGGCGGTCCGCTGTACCGTATGCATCGTGAACAGGGCATAGGCGAGGATCGATATGGCATCCAAGATGAGAAACAGCGCCCCGTAAACAAGGCTCTGCAACAGGATGCTGTGTTCGGGCGAAATGAATGCCGGAAACAGGGCTACGAAGAAAACGATGGCTTTGGGATTTGACACGCAGGCAAAAAAACCGGCCCAGAAGGTTGCGGTGTCTGCGGCCCTGAAGCGCGGTGGCGCGCCTCTGCAAAACGAGCGGAAGGACTGAAAGGCCATATAGAGAATGAAAACTCCGCCTGCGATCTGCAGCGGTGGCAACACCACGTCCGACAAAGCGATGAGAACCGACAGGCTGCTTGCAGCGATGGTGATATGAACAACCGTCCCGAGGGCGTCCCCGGCCACCGTAACACACGCTCCGCGCGTTCCATGCCGTAGCGCCTGCGCCGTTGCAAAAGCGACAGAGGGCCCGGGGGCCAGTACGAACAAGAAAGTGGTCGTTAGAAAGGCAATCGTCAGCGTTGCGTCCATTTGATCTCGGTCCCGCTGTTCTGTGCGATCCGTCGCTCGGCAACGCTTATCAGCCTTGCCGTGGATGGCCCACTTTTATCGCGCGCGATCCCGCGGTTTGGTCCAGACCGCCGGCTTTTGAGCCGGAGAGCACCAAGACCAACCCACGTGCGTATGACGTTCGCCGCCTTAGGACGGGGTCGCAGCGGCGCGCCAAATCAATCATGAAATGCGGGCCGCATGGCCCGCTCCGCCGGATCAAGGTCGGTCAAGCGAGCGACGGTAGCCACAGAACGATCGCCGGGAACGCCACCAAGAGCGCGATCGTCACCGCGTCAGCGAGGAAAAACGGCGTCACCCCCCGGAACACGTCCTGCACAGTCAACTCGTCCCGCACGCCGGCAACAACAAAACAGTTGAGCCCGATGGGCGGGGTGATCAGACAGAACTCCGCCATCTTCACCACCAATATCCCGAACCAGATCGCACACATCGGGCCCGACATGCCGAAGGTGCTGTCCTCGGCGCTGACGAACTCGCCGCCATTGAGCGCCATCACCGCCGGATAGACCACTGGCAGCGTCAAGAGCAGCATACCGATCGCGTCCATGAACATACCCAGCACCGCATAGGCCAGCAGGATGCACACGAGGATCAGCATCGGCGAAACGGTCAGCGAGGTGATCCAGTCGGCAAAGGCGGCGGGCAGTTCGGCAAAGCCGAGAAACCGCACATAGATCAGCACGCCCCAGATGATGGTGAAGATCATCACCGTCAGCTTTGCCGTCTCGATCAGTGCGTCCTTCAGCTCTGACCAGCGCATGCCCCGGATCAGAGCCATGCAAAAGACGATGAACGCCCCCACTGCCCCGCCCTCGGTCGGCGTACCCCAGGCCTCGCCAAAGGGGTTGTAGACAAAGAAGATGATGATCACGACAACCGCCACGATGGGCAGTGCGGGCAAAAGCGACCAGAACCGTTCGCTCCATGAAAAGCCACCCACGGGTGGCCCGACCGTTTTGAAAATCGTGGCGATCCCAATGATCAACCCGCCATAGATCAGGGCCGAGAACATCCCCGGAATGAACCCGGCCAGCAGCAGCTTGCCCACGTCCTGCTCAACGATAATCGCATAGATCACGAGGATCGCTGAGGGCGGGATAAGCGAGGCCAAAGTCCCCCCGGCCGCCACCACGCCGGCCGCGAATTGCTTGTTGTATCCGATCTTGAGCATCTCAGGGATCGCGATCCGCGCAAATACCGCTGCTGTCGCGACCGAAGCTCCAGAGACGGCGGCGAACCCTGCGGTTGCAAAGACCGTCGAGACCGCCAGGCCGCCCGGCACCCAGGCGATCCACTTTTTGGCCGCTTCGAACAGGGCCTTGGTCAGATTGGCGTAATAGGCCAGATATCCGATCAGGATGAACGTGGGAATCAGCGACAGGGCCTGCGCGCTGACCTTGGAATGGGGCACCTGCCCCGCGATCTTGACGCTGATCTCGATGGCCTTCCAAAGCCGTTCGAAATCGTAATCGAACTGGTTCCACCGCAGCCAGACAAGCCCGATGAACCCGGCAAGACCCGCAGCAAAGGCCACGCGCATGCCCATGACGACCATGAGCAGCATTCCGGCGGTCGTCCAAAGACCAATCTCGATGGGCTCCATCAGTCGTGCCCCGCCAGATGCTCGGCCTCGGCCTTGGCCTGCTCGGCGACGCTTTGGACCAGCGGCACAGCAACCGGGCTCTCAAGCCCCAGCACCAGCGCCCGCCCATAGCCCCAGGCCTGCAGCATCAGACGCAGGCACAGCACGCCAAAGGCGACAGGCACCACCAGTTTTGACGGCCATGTCGGAAGGCCGATATCGATCGAGCTGTCCCGGCTGCAGAGGGGCCGGGCACAATCAAAGCTGCGGTCGAAATGCGACCAAGCCCCCCATATAAGGGCGATCATCAGCAGCAGGATCAAGAGAACCGAGATCAGCTCGAACAGCCACAGCGCCCGCCCCTTCAGCGCAGAAACGACGATGTCCATCCGGATATGGGTCCCGTCGCGCTGGACGAAAGAGACACCCATGATGGCGATCAGGGGCATCGCCGCCTCGATATAGTCAACATATCCGGGCAGCGGGCTGTTGAAGAACTTGCGCCCCGTCACCGAATAGGCTGCGAGGAACATGAGCGAAAAGATCGCAAGACCGCTGATCAGGGCCATGACCCGCTCGACGGGCAAAAGCGCCCGGTCAAGACGGCTGAGAAGGCTGGAATCCTCCAGCACGGCCGATGAGGTTGCCATACCCGCCCCTTGATGGTGGGGCCGCGCCGGCCCGATGCGGCGGCGCGGCCCGGGTTCTTAGTTGCTGGCCCGCGCCTGTTCCAGCGTCGATACCACGAGGTCATAAAGCTCCTGACCCGGCAGGCCCTGCGCCTCCATGTCCTTGATCCAGGCGTCGCGGATCGGATCGGCCGCCTTGGTGCGGAACTCGGCGATCACGTCATCGCTGATCTCGACCTTCTGAACGCCTTTCTCGGCCAGAACGCCGTCCCAGCGCGCCAGCAATTCGGCGTAATTGTCGAGATAATGCGCGATGGCCTCGTCGACCGAGCTGTCGAGAGCCGCGCGGTGTTCGTCGCTCAGGCTCTCATAGGCGTCGATGTTGACAACCACCGGGCAATTCACAGTGCCGGGGTTCAGGTTTGCCGTCCACCAATCGGCCTGGTTGATCGTACCGAAGCTGAGATGCGCGTGCTGGGCAAAAGCCACGGTATCAACCACACCTGATTCCATCGCCTGATAGGCCTCGGTTGCGGTCACGGATGTGGGCACGCCCCCCACGGCCTCGAACGCCTTGCCAAGACCGCCCGTCGCCCGGACACGCATCCCTTCAAAGTCCGCCAGATCATCGCGCGGCTCACCGGTGCCGACGATGTTGTATTGCGGCATAGGTGACGTCATCAGCAACTTGGCGTTCCACTGCGCCATCTCTTCGATGGCAGCGGGGTGGCTGTAGACCGCATTCGACACCGCCACCTCCTCGGCGAGGTTCGACACACCCAGGAACGGTAATTCGAGTACGGTGATCACCCGGTTCTTGTCGCGGTGATAGCCCGCGCAGAACTGCGCCATCTCGAAGGCGCCGATACTGATGCCATCGAGGTTTTCGCGGTTCTTCGACAGACCGCCATAACTGACGTTCATGGTGAATTCGCCGTTTGTCTTTTCGCTGACAAGCTCGGCGATCTTTTCGATATGCTCGGTAAAAGCCCGGCGCTTGCCCCAGACCGACACGTTCCATTCGGTCGCCGCTGCCTCCATCGCGAAGGCGAGTGTCAGGGCGCCGCTGACGGCCCCCAGCGTGATTTTATTCATGATGTCTCTCCCTTGACGCGCGGGTCGTGGCCCACACTTGTTATCCAAGCTAGCGTGGCCGGCCGCTGCTGCCAAGTCATGTTGGGGCCAAGGCAAATGCCGGTCGGCCAATCAGGTTGATGCGATCGGATCACTGCCGCCACAGTCGCTCCAACACAGCGAATGCCTGCGGGTCGAACGCCTGCAGCTGTTCCCGGTCAAAGGGCTCAAAATCGTTCTCTCCAAAGTAGGCCTCCGAATGCTCGGCAAAGAACTCCGACACGTTGCGGATCGCATAGGCCTCCTGCCGCCGCCCCGAGTTTCGCATCACGTCCGCATACCGGCCCGTCGCCACCGCGTCGGCATAGGCTTGATCAAGCGCTGCGGATTGCCGCCTGAGCACCGTGTCGTAATAGGCATGAGCCAGCTCATGTATGATCGACCATGGGGCTGTCTGTCGCCGGGTGACGATGCCCTGATCAACCTCGACCGCCTTGGCTTTGGCCGGGTTGTAACCGTTCTTTTCCAGCCACCCGGCCGACCGGTGATAGACAGCGCGACGTGGCCGGTCGGCTCGGTACTCAAGCCAGATCCGCGTCTCGCGGATGTATCCGAGCGCCGGTTCCGGCACGGCGCCCGCAATGTTGCCAAGCTGCCGGTCCAGTTCTGCCAAAGCGCCGTCGCGGGCGTCTTTATCATCGGCGAAGCCGGGTGAGACGAGGATTGTCCAGCCATGAACGCGCCGCACATCATAGGCTTCGGTCGGTGTGAAGGCATGGGAGCAGACAACCCAGAAGGCCCAGATCAGGGCCGCGCCAATCACCGCCGTCTTTGGCATCCCGACGCCTCCTCTTGCCAAGCTCATAATCCTCTCATCATGACCCCAACCACATGGATCGCACCATCACGCCGGCGCGGGCTCATCCGGACAAGTGATTCCCTGCTGGCCCCGCGCGTACGCCCAACCGGATGCGTCGCGAAACAAAATGTCACACCACCGCGCCCTCAGCGCAGGATTCAAACCCTCAGACTTTGGTCGAAGCGCGCGCCATGCCGGTCCCCGGACGTTAACACTCAAACGGGCGGAATCGCGGCGTAATTTACTGGATTGGGCCCAAAATTCACAAAAGTGCGGCGGTCAAGGAAAACCCTTTACAACGAAACCCTTATATTCCCGCGCCTTATTCCTTTCTTTTCAAGCTGCGGTATTATTGCGCCCGAGGGAGGAGGACCAAGACGGCGGCGCATGCACGCCCCCGGCCTCCGCACGAAGACCATTGGCCAGAGGGAGGAGCCTCAGATGCCTGACACCGTCCAGACCCACACCTATCCGCCATCGGCCGAATTGTCGGCCAATGCACATGTGGACGCCGCGAAATACCAAGAGATGTACGCGGCCTCGGTCGCAGATCCCGAGGCCTTTTGGAGCGAACAGGGCAAGCGCATCGACTGGATCAAGCCCTATACCAAGGTCAAGGATGTCAGTTACGATCTCGGCAATGTGTCGATCAAATGGTTCGAGGACGGCACCCTGAACGTGTCAGCCAACTGCATCGACCGGCATTTGGCCACACGGGGCGATCAGACCGCCATCATCTGGGAACCGGACGATCCGAACGAGCCGGCCCAGCACATCACCTACACCGAACTGCACGCCAATGTCTGCAAGATGGCCAACGTTCTGAAAAACCTCGGTATCTGCCGGGGTGACCGTGTCGTACTCTATCTGCCCATGATCCCCGAGGCGGCCTATGCCATGCTCGCCTGCACGCGGATCGGCGCCATTCATTCCATCGTTTTCGCGGGTTTCTCCCCCGACGCGCTTGGTGCTCGTGTCAACGGATGCGACGCCAAGCTCGTCATTACAGCCGACGAGGCGCCGCGCGGCGGCCGCGTCACAAAACTGAAGGACAACGTCAACCAGGCCCTTCTGAACGATTTCGACGAGGTGAAATGCCTGATCGTGCGTCGCACCGGCGGCCAGATCGCGTTTCGCGACGGCCTTGATTTCTGGCTGCACGAAGAGATCGAAAAGGTCGATGCCGATTGTCCTGCAGAAGAGATGAACGCCGAAGATCCGCTGTTCGTCCTTTACACCTCTGGCTCCACCGGTCAGCCCAAGGGCGTCGTCCACACCACTGGCGGCTATCTGGTCTATGCAGCGATGACCCATGAGATCACCTTCGACTACCACGATGGCGACATCTATTGGTGCACGGCTGATGTGGGCTGGGTCACCGGCCACAGCTATATCGTCTATGGTCCCCTCGCCAACGGCGCGACGACCCTGATGTTCGAAGGTGTGCCGACCTATCCCGACGCCTCGCGGTTCTGGCAGGTCTGCGAAAAGCACAACGTCGCGCAGTTCTACACGGCACCTACAGCCATCCGAGCCCTCATGGGTCAGGGCAACGAGTTCGTCGAGAAATGTGACCTCTCCAGCCTCAAGATCCTCGGCACCGTGGGTGAGCCCATCAACCCCGAAGCGTGGAACTGGTACAATGACGTCGTCGGCAAGGGTAAATGCCCCATCGTCGACACGTGGTGGCAGACCGAAACGGGTGGCCACTTGATGACCCCCCTGCCCGGGGCCCATGCGACAAAACCGGGGGCCGCGCAAAAGCCGTTCTTTGGTGTCGAACCTGTTGTCCTGGACCCGACCAGCGGTGCCGAGATCGAGGGCAACGGCGTTGAGGGCGTGCTTTGCATCAAGGACAGTTGGCCCGGCCAGATGCGTACGGTCTGGGGTGATCACGAACGGTTCGAAAAGACCTATTTTGCCGATTATAAAGGCTATTATTTCACCGGCGATGGCTGCCGCCGCGACGAAGAAGGCGATTACTGGATCACCGGCCGCGTCGATGACGTCATCAATGTCTCGGGTCACCGGATGGGCACCGCCGAGGTCGAAAGCGCCCTCGTCGCCCATGCCAGCGTCGCCGAGGCCGCGGTTGTCGGCTATCCGCACAAGATCAAGGGGCAAGGCATCTATTGCTACGTCACCCTGATGAACGATGTCGAGCCAACCGAAGAGTTGCGCAAGGAGCTGCGGACCTGGGTACGGACCGAGATTGGCCCCATTGCGTCGCCGGATCTTATCCAGTGGGCCCCTGGCCTGCCCAAGACCCGTTCAGGCAAGATCATGCGCCGCATCCTGCGCAAGATCGCGGAAAACGATTATGGCGCCCTCGGCGATACATCGACCCTCGCCGATCCTTCGGTGGTTGACGACCTCATCGACAACCGGATGAACAGGGAATAGCGCCATGGACGGAAGCAAGACGCCGACAGCCCCCGCAGTCCTGATCCTGCTGGGGCCTCCCGGCGCGGGCAAAGGCACGCAGGCACGGATGCTGCAGGACCGTTTCGGGCTGGTTCAGTTGTCGACGGGCGATCTGCTGCGCGCCGCCGTGGCTGCGGGCACGCCTGCGGGTCAGGCCGCCGATGCGGTGATGAAGGCCGGGGGCCTTGTTAGCGACGATATCGTCATCAACATCCTGCGCGACCGGCTGGCCGAACCGGATACGGCAAAAGGGGTTATCCTCGACGGCTTTCCACGCACCACGGTACAGGCCGAGGCGCTGGATAAGCTGCTGGCAGAGACTGGCCAGAAGATCGACGCCGCCATCAGCCTTGATGTGGATGACGCCGCGATGGTCGACCGGATTTCGGGCCGCTATACCTGCGCAGGCTGCGGCGAAGGCTATCACGACCGCTTCAAGCAACCGACCGTCACGGGTGTCTGCGACAAATGCGGCGGCACCGAGATGAAGCGCCGGACCGATGACAAGGCCGAGACGGTCAGCGAACGGTTGGCCGCGTACCACGGCCAGACGGCCCCCTTGATCGCCTATTACGACGATCGCGGCGCGCTCAGCCGTGTCGATGCTATAGGCGCCATCGACGACATCGCCGAAGCACTGAGTGGCGTGATCACCGCCGTCCGCGGCTGAGCCGAGACGAGGAGCGGCATCGGATCAGAGACCGGTGTCGCACATCCACGCGGCGATGGCCCGCCCGATCTCCGGCCCGCTGTCTTCCTGAATGAAATGGCTGCCCGCGACGGCGACTTCGCGCTGGTTCTTCCATGACCGGCAAAAGTCTCGGACAGGGCCGGTCAGGATCGCCCCCGGCTCGGCGTTGACGAAGAGCTTGGGCATATCGCTCGCGGCCATCCACTCTGAATATGCCTCAACGCGGTCAACCACATCCGCCGGCTCTCCGGCCACCGGGATCTGGCGGGGCCAGGTGAGCGTCGGCCAGCGGTCTTCGCGTTTGAGAAAGGGGCGCCGGTATTCATCCATCTCCTCGGGTTTGAGATCCCGCAGGATCGAACCGGGCAGGATCCGCTCGATAAAGATGTTCTTGTCGAGCACCATCTCTTCGCCGGCAGCACTGCGCATGCCCTGAAAGACCGGCACCGCCGCCTTGTTGAATTCGTCCCAACCGGCGATCGGGCGGACGATGCCCTCCATATAGGCGATGCCAGCGACGCGGTCGGCGTTGCGGCAGGCCCAGTCAAAACCGAGGGCCGAACCCCAGTCGTGGATCACCAGCACCGCGTCCTTGGTGACCCCTGCCGCGTCTAGGAACCTGGCGAGGAATTGGCTGTGGCGCTCGAACGTGTAGGTGTCGGGGCCCGGATCGGGCAGCTTTTCGCTGTCTCCCATCCCGATGAGATCGGGCGCGATACAGCGCCCGAGCCTGGCAAGCTCCGGCATGACCTCGCGCCAGAGATACGACGACGTCGGATTGCCATGCAGAAAGACGATGGGCCGCCCTTCCCCCATTTCGGCAAAGGCCATCCCGCGACCCATCACGGACAATGTTGATTTCGGCGTCATGTCAGGCACTCCCCCTCATACCCGAACCATCGCGTGCCGCCGGTCACAAGGCAAGATTGCCGCAGCCTTAAGGCAGAAATTCATGAACCTGAATCAGTTAACGCTGCCTGAAATCAAAGATTTCAACGCGTTAACTGATGTACCGTGTATCAGATCAAATGAATTTCGCCCTAGATAAGCCTGCGCACCCGCCTACATCTGCGATAAGCTATCAAAAGGCGCATGTGATGAAGGACAGGCCCATTCCCGAACCCACCCCGCCCCTGACAGGCCCCGCCTTTCGTCAGGCGATGAGCCGATTTGCTACCGGGATCACCGTGGTGACGGCGCCCGGTCCTGATGGGCCGATGGGGTTCACCGCGAATTCTTTTTCATCGGTTTCGCTGCATCCGCCTCTGGTTCAGTGGTCGATCGCGCTGACGTCGCGCCGATACGATGTGTTCTCAGCCGCCCCGTTCTTTGCCATCCACGTGCTGTCCGCTCAGCAATTGCCACTGGCGATGAATTTTTCCCAGCGGGGCGACGGCTTTGAGGCGTTCGAGTGGTTCGGCGACGCCAACGGTGTCCCGATCCTGCCGGACTCGCTGGCCCGCTTTGATTGCAAGCACTACACGCGGCACCCGGCGGGCGACCATTCAATCATTCTGGGTGAAGTGACGGGCGTTGCGACGCGCGCAGGCGAATGCCTGGTCTTCAGCCAGGGGCAATACGGTCAATTCAGTTCATAGCGGCTGCAAAACGCGCCAATCGACTTGCATAACACGCCAAACCCCTGGATTTGGCGCCACCGCCGCAGCACTATTGGTCCATGTCTGACAAACCAATTCGATACAAGATTGCCCGTACAACCGAGCAGCTTTGCGGCCTGCTGGGTATCGAAACCACCGCAGTGATGCGGCGGATGGGCATGCCCGAAGACTTTCTCGAAAACGAGGGGCGCGGCGTTACCGTCGACGAGTTCTTTCGTGGATGGCTGGCCATCGAGGCAGAGGCGAACCGCTCCGATTTTCCGCTGTTTCTGGGTCAGGCCTACGCGAGGGGGCCGTTCAATTCGGCCTTCTTTGCCTTCACCTGCAGCCCCACTGTTGCCATCGGGCTGGAGCGGCTGGCGCTCTTCAAACCCCTGACCGGACCGCTGAGCCTCATGCTTTCGCGTGACGAAGACCGCCTGCGTATCATCAAGACGACAAACACCCCCGGCGTGCCCCTGCCCGCGAGTTTCGCAGCAACCGAGCTGGTCTTCTTAATAGAAGCCATACGTACCTGTACGGGCTATCCGGTCAAACCGCTCGATGCGACTTTACCGCAGGACGTCACGGCGCGATCCCAGATCGAGATGTTTTTGGGCTGCCCCATCCGCATCGAAGGCTCTGCCGCCCTCACCCTCGCGCCCGAAGATGCAGACCGCGTTCTGCTGTCGCGTGACCCGGCGCAGTGGGCAAACATGGAACCGGCCTTTCGGCGCGAGCTTGACATGCTGCGCGCTGGCCAAAGCACGGCGTCGCGTCTGCACGCGGTGCTTGCCGAAATGCTGCCATCAGGCGCATCAGACATCGGCGAGGCGGCGGACCGCATGCGACTGAGCCGTCGCAGCCTGCAAAGACGGCTCAAGGACGAAGACCAGAGCTTTCAGGCCATCCTCGAAGATACAAGGCGCAGCATGGCGCTGCATTACCTTGAGACGACCGAGCTTTCGACGGACGAGATCAGCTATCTGCTGGCCTATCGCGACCCCAATTCATTTTACCGGGCATTTCAGGGCTGGACGGGGATGACCCCCGGCATGGTGCGCGCCGGCGCGCCTAGCGCCAGAACGGGTTGAGCCAAGCGCGTTTGCCCGCCTTGTCGACGATGGTCACGCGCATCCATGGCGAATTGGCGAACCGGTCGAGGTTGACGGTCGTCCGCGTCATCGAAGTGCCGTGCACCGCCGTGGCTGCCGACCCGGCGCCCTGCACGATCACCGCTGAGACGGCGCTCGACTCCACAGTCACGGACCGGTCGGACCATTCGATGGCGCGAAAATCCGGACCGGTCGACGAATAATACGCCCCGCCTTTCAAGGCATCCAACAGCGCCGTGGGCTCATTGGCTTCAGCCTTGACCATGACCCAGCCGCCAAAGTGATCGGGTTCGGAAAAATGCGCGTCGTCGGTGGCGCACAGCGTCAGCTGCCGGCCTTCAGTCAGCAGCTGGTCCAGGGTGTAGAAACCATGCGCCCGGTCGCAGCCAACCGCGCAGCCATGGTTATAGACCTCGACAGCATGAGCCGCCTTGATCCCGCGCGCATCCTCGGTCGTCAGTCCCGACCATTCGGGATGCGCAATGGCCACGAACGCTCCGGCCTCGCGCGCCCGCTGCGCCACCTCCGCGCCGCTTTCCTGTCCTTCAGCTGGCAGGAAATGTGGCGCATGGGGCGGTTCGAAATCCTGTGGTAGGCCGACGGCGAGGATGTGCCACAGCTCTCCGTTTTGCATCGCACCCGAATGCAGCTCGGCCCCGAGAATTGTGGTGAAGCGATTGTCGCGAAAGGGCTGCGTATCGGTGATGGGATAATCGTAGATACCAACGAAATGATCCGTCAGGGCAATAAAGTCATACCCTTCGGCCTTGTAGCGGCGGCAGACCTCTTCGGGGTCGAGCACCCCGTCGCTGACATTCGAATGGGTGTGCAGGTTGCCGCGCCAGAACCGCCCCGGCAAATCGAAGAGTTGAGTGGTCATGTCCGCCCCGTCCTTGATCTTGCGCCTCTCGGCACCTGACGCTGTACCCCCTTTGCGAAACAAGGAACAGCCGCCCGTGGCAAAGCTGCCTGATGCAGCTGCGCTGGTGATCACCGGGCACACGAGTTCGAACCTGTTGCCTCAATGAACCGTATCCTTCGCTCATCTTTCAGTGTCGAGGCCGCGCCCGCGCCAACCCCCTCAAAGCGATGCGGACAACACGGACGGGCGATGCTATAAAGCGCCAGAGGGGCAACCCAACCCAGGATACACCGCCGGACACGTAAAAACGCGCGGGAGAGTTGAGACCGGGTGCCACGCCAACAACGGGAGGAACGCGGCATGCAAAGACCGTGGGAGAAGCACTATTCCGAAAACGCCTTGGCCTTTGACCCGGCCTCGATGGATGCCCGGACATTGCCGCAGCTGATCGATCAGGCGGCCCAGCGGTTCGGAGACAAACCGGCCATGACCACTGTCTTGCCCAACGGGATACAGGGCAGTGTGAGCTATGCCGATCTGCACCGCGAGGCCGAACATTTCGCGGCCTATCTGCGCGAGGTCCTGGGCTTGCAGACGGGCGATGCGGTCGCGGTCATGACCCCGAATTGTAACAGCTTTGGCGTCGCGGCCCTGGGGATTTTCAAGGCCGGGTGCATCGCGACCTTCGTCAACCCGCTATACACCGTGCCCGAGCTGGAGCATCAGCTGACCGACAGCGCCGCCAAGGTTCTGGTGATCATCGACCTCTTTGGCGACAAGGTGGATGCTGTTATCGACAAGACACCCGTCGAGCACGTGGTCACCCTGTCGCTTCTGGAATTCTTTCCCGCACCGCAGCGAGCCTTTGTCAATTTCATCATGAAGCGGGTCAAAAAGGTTGTCCCCGCGATGCGGACCCCGGCGGTTTCGATGAAACAGGCATTGGCCGAAGGCCGACGCGCCGCGGCAGGGGCTGACATCGGATCGTACACCGTCGATGTGTCACCGACAGACACGGCGCTTTATCAATATACCAGCGGAACCACGGGCCGCAGCAAGGGCGCGATGCTGCACCATCAGGGCATCATCTCGAACGCGCAGCAGGGACGGCTGATGGCGGAATGCGCAATGGGCCCGGATGGCGAGACCGCGTTGGTCGCCCTGCCCCTCTACCACATCACCGCCTTCGTTCTGCTTTTTGTCTCGGGCCTCTTGCATGGTGGTCATGGCGTTCTGATCCCCAGCCCGCGCCCGCCCGCCAACATGAAGGCAGCACTCACGAAGCATCGCATCACATGGGTGACGGGGATCAATACGCTTTATGCGGCGCTCCTGGCCGAGCCGTGGTTCGACCGGAAGCTGTTTGAAAATGTCCGCTTTTTTGGATCGGGTGGCGCAGCGCAGCACGTGGGCGTGGCGCGCAAGTGGGAAGAACAGACCGGCTTCGACATCAAGGAGGGCTACGGCATGTCCGAATGCTGCGGCGTGCTGACGGTGAACCCGCCGGACAACAACCGTCTGGGCACGGTGGGCGTACCGGTTCCGGGGATGGAGGTGCGGATCGTCGATGATGCGGGTGTCGCGCTGCCCCCTAACACGCCCGGTGAGGTCGTTTTGCGCGGCCCGACCATGATGAAGGGCTATCTCAACCGGCCCGATGCCACGGCCGAGACCATCAAGGACGGCTGGCTTTATTCCGGCGATATCGGGGTGATGGACGAGGACGGCTTTGTCCAGATCGTCGACCGCAAAAAGGATATGATCCTTGTTTCCGGCTTCAACGTATCGCCGAACGAGATCGAGGATGCAATTTCGGCCATGCCCGAGGTGGTGCAAGTTGGCGTGATCGGGGTGCCGGACGACCGGTCAGGCGAAGTGCCGATGGCATTTGTCGTACGTGGCGATGAAACGCTGACTGAGGACGCGGTCGTCGAAACGTGCCGCGGCAGCCTTACGAACTACAAGATCCCCAAGAAGGTGCTTTTTGTCAGCGAGGTGCCCATGACCCTGTCCGGCAAGGTTCTGCGACGCCAGTTGCGCGAGGAATACCTGAGCTGAGCGCCGCGGAGATCGGTGGCGGACATTCGCGCCGCCACCAGAGGTTGTGGATAAGTCGCGGGATCACTCCCAGCCGACGTCGTTAAAGATCTGTTGCGCCTTGCCAACATTCCGGGCCACGCTCGACAGGTTCACGTCATCGGGTTTGAAAAGGCCAAGTGCCGCAACCGACGGGCTGAGCCCGACGCCCGACACCGCCGGGTACTCATCATTGCCGGCTGAGAAATACTGCTGTGCCTGATCGCCGGCGAGGTATTCGAGGAACCGGATCGCGTTGTCGCGATTGGGTGAAAACGCCGCAACCCCGCCTCCTGATAGGTTCATATGCGCGCCCTCGGCGTTCTGTGCCGGAAAGACCCAGCCAATGCCGTCCAGCGCCTCTTGCGACAGCCCGTCCACGTCGCGGCGCAGGGCACGGGCGAAATAGTAAGTGTTCGAGATCGACACGTCGCATTCGCCCGACACAAGGCCGCGCAGTTGGTCGGTGTCACCGCCTTGCGGATCACGGGCAAAGTTCTCGACAACGCCGCGCGCCCAATCGGCCGCGGCCTCTTCACCGTGGTTTTCGATGATGGATGACAGCAGCGTCTGGGAATAAACGTTCGTGGATGAGCGGTGGCAGACGAGCCCTTTGTAGGCAGGGTCTGCGAGGTCCAGATAGCTTTGCGGCGGGTCGCTCACCTCGGCCTTGTCGTAGAAGATGATCCGGGCCCGTTGGGAGAATCCGAACCAGTGATTGTCGCTGTCCTGCAAATAGGCGGGGATGCGGCTTTCCAGGACTTCGCTTTCGACTGCCTGCAGCACACCGGCATCCTTCGCCCGTTCAAGCCGGGAGGTGTCAACGGTCAGCAGCACGTCCGCGGGCGAGTTCCGGCCCTCGGCGATCATGCGGGCGATCAGTTCGTCGGCATTGGCTTCGATCCGGTTGATCGTGATGCCGGTCTGCTCGGTGAAGTCGGAATAGAGCCGTTCGTCTGTGTCGTAGTGGCGCGAGGAATAGAGGTTCAGCTCGCCGTTGGCGAAAGCGGGCACGGCGATCGCAACGCTCAGTGCGAGGCCGAGAAGTCCTGAATGACGCATAGATGGCTCCATCGGTGAATATCTGACTAAAACAGTCAATCACCGAAATCGGGCGCGCCGTCAAGTGTATCTGACTAATTTAGTCGGAATTCACTATGCGACTGCAGAAACAGCGTCATAGCCATAGACCCAATCCTGCCGTCTGTGGATAAGTCCGGGGAGAATACGCGCCCCAATCGCCATCGGTCCGTAGAACAGCGTTTTGCCGAGGAATGACGCCTGGTGGAACATCCGCGCATTCGCTGCTGACACCCGCTGGATCCGTCCGGTACGCGGCAGACGGGCGGCGTAGAAGGCCGCCAGCCCCTCGGCCAGCGTCCCGAACCGGGCCAGCATCCCGCCCAGCATCCAGCCGTCTTCGAGCGCCTGAACCGCGCCTTGCGCCATCGAGGGCATCATGGGATGCGCGGCGTCACCCAGCAGCACGACGCGCCCGTCATGCCACTGAGGCAGTGGCTCGCGATCAAAGAGCGCCCAGCGGTGCAGCGTATCCGCCTTGTCGAGGATGATCCCGATCGTGGGGTGCCAGCCCTCGAAATCGCGTCGCGCATCATCGCGGGATCCTTCGACCCGCCAGCCTTCCTCCGATGGCGCGGATTGTTCGACCATGCCAACGAAATTCACGAGATGCCCGCCCCGCAATCGCGTTGTGACCGCGTGTTTGCCCTCGCCCACCCAGATGCAGGCCGAGGGGGGTGGCGCGTCGATGCCCAGCCGCTCGGCCGGTACGACGGCCCGCCATGCCAGGTTGCCTGTGTAGTGAGGCGCATCCGCACCCAGCATCTGATGCCGGATGATCGAATGCAGCCCATCCGCCCCGACCAGCAGATCGGCATCCCGTGTCCGTCCACCTTTAAGGCGCACCCGGACCTGCTCGCCAATGGGGCTGTAACCTTCGACCTCGCTTGCCGTTTGAACCGCATCCGGCTGCAGTTGCTGCAGGCGCTTGGCCAAGGCTTCATGCAGATCGGCCCGGTGGATATGGATGTACGGCGCGCCCCAGCGGTGCCGCGCCGCCGCCCGCATGGGCAACCGGAAAATGGTGCGGCCACTTTTGCCGACCCGCATTTCGATCGCCTCGGGCTCAAAGAGAGCGTCCGCGATCAGCGGGGTCACCCCCATGGCGTCGAGCACCTTCCAGCCATTGGGAGAGATTTGCAGCCCCGCCCCTATCTCGGTCAGTTCCGGCGCCTGCTCGAGGACCAAAACCTCCCAGTCTTTAAGGGCCAGCGATATGGCTGCCCCAAGACCCCCGATGCCACCGCCAGCGATCACAGCCTTCATGTCAGCACACCCGATTTGCGCATTGTCTGAATCTCTCCGGCATCATAACCCAGTTCGGTCAGGATCACCTCGGTGTCGGCCCCGGCCTCGCGGATGTCCGGAAATGAGGCGGGTGTGCTGCGCGAAAAGCGCGGCGCGGGGGCAGCCTGAAGAACGTCGCCCCCGAAGAGGGTCCGGGCGATGTTGTGGGGGTGAGCAGCCGCCTCTGCCGTCGTCAGGATGGGTGCCACACAGGCGTCGCTGCCCTCGAACAAGGCCGCCCATTGATCACGCGTTTTGGACCCGATGAGTTCTGCGTAACGCGCGCGCTTTTCTGGCCACTTGGCACGATCCATTTGTGTCTCACACTCCTCAGCTGGCAGCCCCGCGATCCGCACGAATTCGGCAAAGAACTGCGGTTCGAGCGCGCCGACGGCCAGATAGCCACCGCAGGCGCATTCATAACAGCGATAGAACGGCGCGCCGCCATCCAGCAGGTTGGCCTCGCGCGTCTCGGTCCAGTAACCCTTTGCCATCAGGCTGTGCAAAAGCCCCATCATCGCAGGAACACCGTCAACCATGGCGGCATCGACAATCTGTCCCTTGCCCGAGACACCCCGTTCGAACAGGGCCGAAAGAATGCCGAAGATCAAAAACATCGATCCACCGCCATAATCTGCAGCGAGGTTGATGGGGGGCAGTGGTGGCCGGTCGCCATAGCCCATCATGTGCAGCGCGCCGGTCAGGGCCAGATAAGAGATATCGTGGCCAGCGGTCTGTGACAGCGGCCCCTCCTGCCCCCAGCCTGTCATCCGAGCATAAATCAGCCTTTCAGGGCAATCGCCTGGGCCAAGCCCCAGCTTTTCCATCACGCCGGGCCGGAAGCCTTCGATCAGAACGTCCGCCTTTTCGATCAGGCGCAGCGCGGCCTGCCGCCCCGCTTCGGTCTTGAGGTTCAGCGCCACCGACCGCTTGCCGCGCCGGTTAATATCGGTTGGATCCCGCGCGACGGACGCACGGTCGATCGCGATAACCTCAGCCCCGAGATCCGCAAGCAATTGCCCTGCCAAAGGCGCTGGCCCAAGCCCCGAGAACTCCACCACTTTCAATGTTGCCAACGGGCCCATCCGCCACCTCCAGGATAGCAGAGAACCAGAGGTTGGGTTAGAAGTCGACCTCGATTGCCGTCCCTGCGGCGACGGCGGCATCCACCACGGCACGGGCAACGGCAAGATCCTGCAAACCGACGCCGGTGCCGTCGAAGACAGTGACTTCCTCTGGTCGCTGCCGACCGGGATGATCGCCATTGATGACAGCGCCGATCTTGATGATGTCACCCTCGGCGATCAGACCCGCGCTGACCAGGTGCTGAGCCTCGCCCAGCGTCACGGATTGCGCAATTTCATCGGTAAAGACGATAGCGCGGGCAAGGATCGCCGGGTCAAGCTCCTGCTTGCCGGTGGTATCGGTGCCCATGCAGGCGATGTGAGTGCCGGGGCGCACATCTGCATCTTTCAAGATGGGTGAAAAGCTGGACGTGATCGAGATGATCACATCGGCCGCTGTCCCCAGTTGCCCGAGATCGACGGCCTCGAATGGCAGGCCGATGTCGCTGGCTGCGTCGGCAAGACGTTGCAGCCGGTCCGAGGTCCGGTTCCACGCGACGACCTTTTCGAACCTGCCGGTGGCCGCTGCGGCACGCATCTGAAAGGCCGACTGATGCCCGGCGCCGATGATGCCAAGCACTTTGGCATCAGGCCGCGCGAGGTGCTTGATCGACACCGCGGATGCCGACGCCGTCCGCAGTGCCGTCAGCAGATTGCCCCCGACAACCGCCTGCAGCCGCCCGGTATCGGGATCAAACAAAAAGACCGAGGATTGATGGTTGGTCAGCCCCCGCGCCTCGTTTCCCGGCCAATAGCCGCCCGATTTCAGGCCAAGCGTCATCCCTGCTCGGTCAAAGCCCGACTTGAAACCATAAAGCGCATCAACATACCCAAGCGCCTCACGGATAACGGGGAAGTTCCGTGCCTCGCCCTTGGCCATGGCAGCAAAGACCGCCTCGACCGCATCAAAGCTGGCCTCGGCCGTGATCAGATCGGCCACGGCAGCCTCAGGTACGACAATCATTCAGTATGCTTTCCCCCGGGCCGAGACAGGCCAGAGCGTTTCGACCTTGCCGCCGCGCACGCCGACATACCAATCGTGAACGTTGCATGTGGGGTCGCAGTGGCCCGGGACCAGCCGCAGCTTTTCGTTGATGGCCAGCACGCCATCCGGGTCAGCGACGACACCGTGCTCGTCCGAGCATTTGACGTATTCCACGTCGGTCCGCCCGTGAATGACCGGCAGGCCGCTGTCGACCGACTGCGCCTTGAGCCCCGCATCGACAATGGCCTTGTCGGCCTTGGCATGGCTCATAACACTGGTCAGGATAAAAAGCGCGTTTTCCCATTCGCCCTGATCGATCCGCTTGCCGTCCTTGTCGAGAATGCGGCCATAATCGGCATCCAGGAAGGCGTAGGACCCACATTGCAATTCGTTGTAAACACCCGAATTGCTTTCAAAGTAATAGGAGCCGGTCCCGCCGCCCCCGACGATGTCGCATTCAAGGCCTTCGACCCTCAGGCCATCGACCGCATCGCGCACCATCGCGATGGCGATATCGACCTTGGCCTTGCGGTCTTCATAGCTGTCCATGTGCTGCATCGCACCCTGATAGGCCTGCAGCCCGGCAAACTTGAGACCCGGGGCGGAATCGATGGCCTTGGCGATGGCAACGACCTCCGGCGTCGTTGTCACGCCGCAACGCCCCGCCCCGCAATCGATTTCCACCAGGCATTCGATCTCGGTTCCGTGTTTCTGCGCCGCCGCGGACAAATCGGCCACGTTGGACGGGTCATCGATGCAACAGATCGTGCGGGCGCCGAGTTTGGGCATCCGGGCAAGCCTGTCGATCTTGGCCGGATCGCGAACCTGGTTTGATACCAGGACATCCTTGATGCCGCCGCGGGCAAACACCTCGGCCTCGCTGACCTTTTGGCAGCAGACACCGCAGGCGCCACCCAGCTCGACCTGCAGCTTTGCCACATCGACCGATTTGTGCATCTTGCCATGGACCCGGTGGCGCATGCCATGGGCCTTGGCATAATCCCCCATCTTGGTGATGTTGCGTTCCAGCGCATCGAGGTCGAGTACAAGGCAGGGGGTCTGGATGTCGGCCTCATCCATGCCGGGCACGGCTGGGACGTCAAAGCCCACCTCGAAATCGTCAAAATCGGTGATATCCTTCATGCCTCAGCCTCTGGTCTGTCGGTTCATTTGATCCATGGCAGCGTGTCGAGATCGACATTGCCGCCGGTGATAATGACGCCCACGCGCTTGTCGCGGAACTCGTCGGGGTTCTGTAGAATAACGGCGAGTGGCACCGCACAGCTCGCCTCGATCATAATCTTCATGCGCTGCCACGTCATCTTCATCGCGTCGATGATCTCGTCCTCAGACGCGGTTAAGATGTCTGTCACGTGGTGCGACACGAAATGCCAGGTGTTTTCCTTGAGCGGCACCTTCAGCCCATCCGCGACCGTCTGGGGTGCGTCATCGGCGATGATGTGCCCCGCCTTGAAGCTGCGATAGGCATCGTCGGCCTGTTCTGGTTCGGCAGCGTAAATCGCGACCTCAGGCGCGAGGGTCGAAAGCGTCAGACAGGTGCCCGACACCATACCACCGCCGCCAATCGGCGCGATGACGGCGTCCAGCCCCCCGACTTGCTCCGCCAGCTCTTTTGAGCAGGTCCCCTGCCCCGCAATGACCCGCGGATCGTTGTAGGGATGCACGAAATCGGCGCCTGTTTCGGCATGGACGCGGGCAAACACCTCTTCGCGCGACGACGTCGATGGCTCGCATTCGTTGATGATGCCACCATAGCCACGCACCGCATCCTTTTTGGCCTGCGGTGCGGTGCGGGGCATCACTACATGACACGGGATGCCGCGCCGACCGGCGGCGTATGAGAGCGACAGTGCGTGGTTGCCCGATGAGTGGGTTGCGACACCCCTGGCTGCAACCTCATCGGACAGTCCGAAGACGGCATTCGTCGCCCCGCGCACCTTGAAGGCCCCGGCCTTCTGAAAATTCTCACATTTGAAAAACAGCTGCGCCCCGCTGAGGCCGTTGAAATAGTCGGATGTCAGAACGGGTGTGCGGTGGATGTAAGGTTTGATGCGTTCATGGGCATCCAGCATGTCCTGGTAGCTTGGCAGGTGCGTGAGATCTTTCATGTGAAGCCCCCTGTCTAGTCCGAACTGCGGCCGATGCTGTTGCCATCTCAGATAGCGCCCTTGTTTCCTATAGTAAACAAGTTCCCTGAACGGAAACATGAATTCGCTCAGGCGGGCCAGCAAGACACCGCCAGATCCACCCTGCTTAAAAGCGGTGCAGCTGCATCAATCCTGAGCGATTGTCGATGATCCGTTGACAGCGGATCATCTTCCCGGAAACATAAAAGTGCAGCGACAACAATTATTTCCGCTGCAATAGGGAGGATCACAATGCGTAGTTACCTGCTTTCCGCGACAGCGGGGCTTGCTCTGCTGGTGTCCGCGCCCGGTGTTTGGGCCGATATGGCCGCAGCCGAGCGTTGGATCGATGACGAGTTTCAACCGTCGACACTCAGCCGCGACGAACAAAAAGCCGAGATGCAGTGGTTTATTGATGCCGCTCAGCCATTTTCGGGCATGGAGGTCAACGTTCTGTCCGAGGGTATTCCGACCCACGGCTACGAATCAGAAACGCTGACCAAAGCGTTCGAAGACATCACGGGCATCAAGGTCAATCACCAGATTCTGGGTGAAGGCGAGGTCGTGCAGGCGGTGCAGACCCAAATGCAGACCCAGCGGAACCTTTATGACGCTTATGTCAACGATTCTGACCTGATCGGAACCCATTCGCGCCTGCAACTGGCCTATCCCCTGTCCGACATGATGGCAGGCCCTTGGGCGGATGTCACATCGCCGACATTGGATCTGGATGACTTTATGGGCATCCAGTTCACGACCGGTCCGGACGGCAAGCTCTATCAGCTGCCCGACCAGCAATTCGCCAATCTCTACTGGTTCCGCAAGGATTGGTTCGACCGCGAAGACCTGCAGGCGGCTTTCAAGGAAAAGTACGGCTATGATCTGGGCGTGCCGGTCAACTGGTCGGCCTACGAAGACATCGCCGAATTCTTCACCAACGACGTCAAGGAAATCGACGGCACGACAATTTATGGCCACATGGATTACGGCAAGCGCGCGCCTGACCTTGGTTGGCGGATGACCGACGCATGGCTTTCGATGGCCGGCGCCGGCGACGTGGGCGAGCCGAACGGTATCCCGGTTGACGAATGGGGCATCCGGATGGAGGCTGGCACATGCAACCCAACCGGCGCCAGCGTGTCGCGCGGCGGTGCGGCCAACGGCCCGGCAGCGGTTTATGCGATCCGCAAATGGGATGAATGGCTGCGGAACTATGCGCCTCCGGGTGCGGCGTCCTATGACTTCTACCAGTCGCTGCCTGCACTCAGCCAAGGCAACGTGGCCCAGCAGATCTTCTGGTACACCGCCTTTACCGCGGACATGGTCAAGAGCCAGGCCGAGGGCAACAACACCGTAGATGCCGAGGGTACCCCCCTTTGGCGGATGGCGCCCAGCCCGCATGGCCCATATTGGACCGAAGGCCAGAAGGTTGGCTATCAGGATGTGGGATCGTGGACGATCCTGAAATCCACGCCAGAGGATCGGGCCAAGGCCGCATGGCTCTATGCCCAGTTCGTCACGTCGAAAACCGTGGATGTGCGCAAGTCCCATGTGGGTCTGACTTTCACCCGTGACAGCACCGTTCGGCACGAGTCGTTCACGGAACGCGCGCCGAAACTGGGTGGGCTGGTCGAGTTCTACCGCTCACCTGACCGCGTGGCATGGTCGCCGACAGGCATCAACGTTCCGGATTATCCGAAGTTGGCGCAGATCTGGTGGCAGCAGATCGGTGACGTGAACTCCGGCGCGTTCACGCCGCAGGAAGCTATGGACCGTCTGGCCAGCGAGATGGATCAGGTCATGGCCCGGATGCAGTCCGCTGACGAAGGCGCAAACGTCTACGGCGGCTGCGGCCCACGTCTGAACGAAGAGCGTGACGCCGAATACTGGCTGTCACAGCCGGGCGCGCCCAAGGCGAAACTGGCCAACGAAAAACCACAGGGCGAGACCGTCAATTACGACGAACTCGTCGCACGGTGGGCCAACAACTAAGCCAACCGGGGGTGCCCTGCGGGGCGCCCCCACTTCAGTTGGTTTCGATTGCCGGGAGGGTATGGCCCGGCGGCGGGGTTTCATGACGCTTGAACTAAGAGATGTGACGAAGTCGGTCGGAACCGAGACGCACATTCACCCAACATCGCTAAAGCTGGATATCGGTGGCTTTAACATCCTTCTGGGGGCCACGAACGCCGGCAAGAGCACCCTGATCAAGCTGATGGCGGGCCTTGAGCGCCCCACAAGCGGCGAGGTCTGGGCCGATAGGCAGAACGTCACCGGCGTGTCGCCCCAAAAGCGGGAGATCGCCCTCGTCCACCAATTTTTCGTCAACTACCCACACATGACAGTCTTTGAAAACATCGCCTCTCCGCTGCGCATAAAGGGCATGGCCCGGTCCGAAATCGAGGGCCGGGTCGAAGAGGCTGCCAACATCCTTCAATTGGGGCCGATGCTGGGCCGCCGCCCGCAGGAGCTCTCTGGCGGTCAGCAGCAGCGCACCGCGCTCGCCCGCGCTATCGTCAAGGAATCAAAGGCGATCTTTCTGGACGAACCGCTTGCCAATCTCGACTACAAGCTGCGGGAAGAGCTGCGCGAACAGCTTCCCGATCTGCTGAGCGGACGCGGAACAGTTGTGGTTTATGCCACGTCGGAACCGACCGAGGCCCTGCTTTTGGGGGGCAATACCGCGCTTGTCCATGAAGGGCGGATCACGCAGTTCGGCCCGACGCCGCAGACCTATCGCATGCCCCAAAGTCTGACCGCGGCCCAGGTCTTTTCCGACCCGCCGATCAATCTGGCCGAATGCGAGAAACAGGGCGATCAGATGCGGATCGGAGACGATCTCCGCTGGACCGTCTTTGACGAAGCCGCAGGGCTGGCCGATGGTCGCTATACCGTCGCGATCCGCCCGCACCATGTCACGCCGACCCCACCCGAGGCTGTGTCGGTGCCCGTTACGGGCCAGGTGCAGATCACCGAGCTCAGCGGATCGGAAAGCGTGGCCCATTTCGTGGTCGGTGGTCGCACCTGGGTCAGCCTGTCGGCGGGAGTGCATCCATACCGTGTTGGCGAAGAGCACGAATTTCACATGATCCCAAGCCAATGCTACTACTTTGGCCCGGACGGATCCTTGGCGGCGCGGGGTGTCGGGCATGGCTAGGATCACGCTGGAAAATCTGCGCCACAGCTATCTGCCTGACCCGCAGGGTGCGGATGATTACGCACTGAAAGAGATTGATCTCGAATGGAACGACGGCGGCGCCTATGCTCTGCTGGGGCCATCGGGCTGCGGAAAATCCACGCTGCTCAACATCATTTCCGGCCTGCTGATGCCGAGCGAGGGTCGCATCCTTTTTGACGGCGCGGACGTCACCACCCTGCCCCCGGATCAGCGCAACATCGCGCAGGTTTTTCAGTTTCCGGTCATCTACGACACCATGACCGTCTATGACAATTTGGCCTTCCCCCTGCGCAATCGCGGCGTGGATGACGGCCGCGTCGATGCCCGCGTGCGCGAGATTGCCGCGATGCTCGAGCTTGACGACCGCCTGACCACGCGGGCGGCCAATCTTACACCCGACAACAAGCAAAAGATCTCGATGGGCCGCGGCCTGGTGCGGGAAGACGTCAACGTCATCATGTTCGACGAGCCGCTGACAGTGATCGACCCCGAGCTGAAATGGAAGCTGCGGTCGAAGTTGAAAGAGCTGCATCAGGAAACGGCCGTCACGATGATCTATGTTACCCACGACCAGACTGAGGCACTGACCTTTGCCGATCAGGTTGTGGTGATGCAGGACGGCGTGATCGTCCAGATCGGAACCCCGGTCGAGCTGTTCGAACGGCCGCAACACACGTTTGTCGGCCATTTCATCGGCTCACCGGGCATGAACATCCTGCCCTGCGAAGTCGATGGCGGCACCGCCCGTTTCATGGGCCATCCTGTCCCGCTCGAAGGCCGGGTGTCGGGCAACGGCGTGCGCTACGAGATCGGGGTCAGGCCCGAACATGTGCGCCTGTCGAACGCCGGTATCCCCGCGACAATCCGCAAGGTCGCCGATGTGGGCCGCCATGTCGTTGTGGAAGCGATGGCGGGTGAGACGGTCGTCAACGCCGTTATTGACGGCATGGTCCCCGAACCGGGCAGCGCCGTGCATCTGGATTTCAAACAAGGCCAGACCCGGGTCTATGCCGATGGCTGGATCGCAACCGAAAGGGCCACGTCATGAAGACCGAAAACCAACGCGGCTGGCTGTTTGTTCTTCCGGTTCTTCTGCTAGTGGCCTTTAACGCCCTCGTCCCGCTCATGACCGTGGTCAACTATTCGGTGCAGGAAACCTTCGGCAACAACCAGTTCTTCTGGCACGGGATAGGGTGGTTTGAGGACATCCTGCGCTCTGAACGCTTTCACGCGGCCCTGGGCCGGCAGCTGTTCTTTACCTTCACCATTCTGCTGATCGAGGTGCCTCTGGGCGTCGCCATCGCGCTGGCCATGCCACGCAAAGGGTTCTGGGTGCCGGTCTGTCTTGTCCTTATGGCGCTGCCGCTCTTGATCCCGTGGAACGTTGTGGGGGCGATGTGGAACATCTTTACCCTGCCGGATATCGGCCTGTTGGGGTATTTCCTGAACAACACGCTCGGCATTGACTACAACATGACGCAAAGCCCCGTCGCCGCCTGGATCACGGTCATCGTCATGGATGTCTGGCACTGGACGTCGCTGGTCGTGCTACTGGCCTATGCGGGGCTGATTTCGATCCCTGAGGCTTATTATCAAGCCGCCCGCATCGACGGCGCATCGAACTGGGCCGTCTTCCGCTATATCCAGCTGCCCAAGATGAAGCGCGTGCTGACCATCGCGATCCTCCTGCGCTTTATGGACAGCTTTAACATCTATACGGAACCCTTTGTTTTGACTGGCGGGGGTCCGGGTAACTCGACAACGCTTCTGTCCATCGACCTCGTGAAAGTGGCGCTTGGCCAATTCGATCTGGGCCCGGCGGCTGCGATGAGCCTGATCTATTTTGCGATCACGCTGGCGGTGTCGTGGCTGTTCTACACCTTGATGACGAGGGATGAGCAATGAAACCTCGCAGCCTGGTCCCAATCATCTACATCCTCTTCCTGATGCTGCCTATCTATTGGCTGGTGGCGATGTCGTTCAAAACCACGAACGAGATCCTTGGCGGATTCAGCCTGTTCCCGCAGGTTTGGACGCTCGACAATTACCGCGCCATCTTTACCGATCCGACGTGGTACTGGGGTTATATCAATTCGATCCTCTACGTTTCGATCAACACGATCATCTCGCTCGCCGCCGCCCTGCCCGCCGCCTATGCGTTTTCAAGGTATCGGTTCATGGGCGACAAGCACCTGTTCTTCTGGCTGCTGACGAACCGGATGGCGCCCGCCGCCGTGTTCGCCCTACCGTTCTTTCAGCTTTATTCGGCGGTCGGCCTTTTCGACACGCATCTTGCGGTGGCACTGGCGCATTGCCTCTTCAACATCCCCCTTGCGGTCTGGATCCTCGAAGGGTTCATGTCCGGCGTCCCGAAAGAGCTGGACGAGACGGCCTATGTCGATGGCTATTCCTTCCCCCGGTTCTTCGCCACGATCTTCATTCCCACGATCAAGGCGGGTGTGGGTGTGGCAGCGTTTTTCTGCTTCATGTTCTCGTGGGTGGAGCTGCTGCTGGCCAAAACCCTGACAGCAGTTGAGGCAAAGCCAATCGCGGCCACCATGACCCGAACGGCATCGAGCGCGGGGTACGAATTGGGGCTATTGGCGGCAGCAGGCGTTTTGACCATCGTACCTGGCGCCATCGTCATCTATTTCGTGCGGAACTACATCGCCAAGGGCTTTGCCCTGGGGAGGGTGTGATGCGCCGGCTGATATATCTGGTCCTGATGGTGCCCGCACTGGCCTATGCCCAGCAGGCGGGTTGGGGAAATGTCGGCCAGGAGCAACCCGAGTCGTTCTCTTGGACGAAGTGGTGGACAGAGCCGATGTTCTCGGGCTTCTGGATGGCGTGGACGCGGGCGACGCTTGCCTTTTTTGTTTTCGTCTTCGGGTTCATCGGCGTGATGGCGGTGCTGGAGGCGCGGCATCCCGGGGGAAACGAGCGCGACGGCATCCTTGGGTTGACGACGACGCGGGGCGACCGGCTGTTTATCGGGCTGCTGGGATCTGCCTACATCTTCCTGGTCTGGCTGGGGCTGATCGGGCCGCCGCTGTGGGCACCGCTGGGGTTGGCGGTGCTTTGGCTTGGCTTCTGTTTCTGGAAAGTCTAACCTCCCGATTTTTTCGATTTGCCCCTCTTGCCCTGTGGCGCAACGCTTTGTATAGGCGAGCAGCCGAAAGGCAGTGCCCCTATAGCTCAGCTGGTAGAGCAACTGATTTGTAATCAGTAGGTCCGCGGTTCGAGTCCGTGTGGGGGCACCATAAAAACCAGACAGTTAGACGAATTCTTTGACGAAGTTAGGCTCATTTTAGGCTCTTGTCTGGGGGCGCTCGCTAAACCGAAGGTATGGTCGCCGCTAGCTTGATGCCTGGGCCTTCTAGCGTAACACGCTGTGCCTAAGGAATTTCGATATCGATAGTTCATTGTTAGAGCCAATGACATGGCGAGCAGACGACTTCAAAGTCTTTGAGCCATTTCCCTTGGCGACGGAGTTCTTGTAGTGGTTCACCATATCCAAGTCGTTGTCTGCATCCCCGAAAACCCAAACATCTTCATCCTTGTGTTTATGAAAAGACACCAAGGCTTTTATGCCATTTAGCTTCGAACACAGGGCAGGTGAAATCTCAATTGCTGTCGGTCGGTCAGAAAAAAACTCTATGGTATCGCCGACAACAGTTGAAGCAGCAGACTTCGCTCTTCGGATGTGTTCATCACCTCCTCGACAAAGAAACTTGTGAATACCGTGCTGACCTGCAAAGTTGTCGATTGCTTCTCGCCCCAAGCGGTCTGGCTGTAAGAAAGTGCCCTTGATCTCTCGACCGAGCCAATAGTCGCTACGGTTTGCTACCCATGCGTCTTTTGAGAAGGCTGACACGGTCACGTCAAAATCGAGTAGACAGCTAGGATCAGGCCTCATAGCCAGTAAATAACGGGTGCGGCGAGAGCGATGGCTGACAGGAAGACCTTCGGGCATCT
>JBCBKL010000036.1:0-32073 GCA_038521825.1 Pseudomonadota bacterium
GATCAAAGGACGGCCCGCTTCTTCTCGTCGATCAATACGCCGGGGGAGGCCCAAGGGGCCGGGGGCAGAGCCCCCAATTTGGGAAACGTCAGATGATCCAAAGATACCTCCCGGTTTTCCGACAAAGCGGCTCAACCAAAAGATGTCTTTGCCACAACTTCTCTCGGATCGGTTCAACACTTGTTAACCTTCATGATTCTATAACAAGGACAGCAACGGACGGAGCGGCGGATGACTGTTAAGGATGCAAATCCTTCTTCCACTCACCCCCCACTCCCACCCACCTCGGAAGCTGACATGTTTCATCGGCTCCGTCTGTTGCGCTCTCGCCGGGTCGGTATTTCGACGTATCAACGTTTGCTGATTGAACACGGCACCGCGCAAAATGCGCTGGCCGCGCTACCCCAGGTAGCGCGCGCCGCCGGCGTCGAGAACTACGAAATCTGCCCAGAAGCAGTCATCGAGGCCGAGCTGAATGCAGGCGCGAAAGCCGGTGCCGGTTTGCTGGCACGCGGCGCCCCGGGCTATCCCGAAGCCCTGAACGATTTGCCGGATGCGCCACCCTTTCTGTGGTTGATCGGCGATCCGGAACTGCTGCAAAAGCCGGCCATTGCCCTCGTCGGGGCGCGCAATGCGTCATCGCTCGGACTGCGAATGGCCCGCGGGCTCGCCCGGGACCTTGGCGAGACCGGGTTTGTCGTCGTATCCGGGCTTGCCAGGGGGATCGACGCCGCCGCACACAAGGCCGCCATGCCCACCGGCACGATTGCCGTGCAGGCCGGCGGCGTCGACGTGATGTATCCCGCTGAAAACACGGGGCTCGCTGCCGAAATCGCCGCCCAGGGGCTCAGACTGTCGGAACAACCCATGGGCCTGCAGCCGATCGCCCGCCATTTCCCGGCGCGCAACCGGATCATATCTGCCCTCGGGCAGGCCACGATCGTCGTCGAGGCTGCCGCAAAATCCGGCAGCCTCATCACCGCTCGCGACGCCCTCGACATCGGACGCGACGTTCTCGCAGTACCCGGTCATCCAATCGATCCCCGTGCCGCGGGATGCAACATGCTGATCCGCGACGGCGCGACGCTGGTGCGCAACGCAAACGACGTGATTGAGGCGCTCAGCCCGATTGCGCCGCAGGCCGCGCCAGAGTTGCCACTAGTGCCCCCGCCAACCCCACCAAAAGACAAGCGAAGCTTGCGCGAAACCGCCAATCTGCACAGCCAGATCCTTGCCCGGCTGGGCCCCGCACCCACGGCCGAGGATCAACTAATCCGCGATCTCGAAAGCACCGCCGAAGGGGTCACCCCCGCCCTGCTGGAGCTTGAGCTTGAGGGCCAGATCGAACGGCAGCCCGGGGGCCTCCTGACCCGGACAAGGTGAGGCAATCCTTCGCTTACTGGTTGACAATTCCCACTTGCACCGCACATCAAGCGCCGCCATAGACGCCGTTAATTTAACGTAAGGTGCCCTGCCCGCATGCCAGTCGTAGTTGTCGAATCCCCGGCCAAAGCCAAAACGATCAACAAGTATCTCGGCGACAACTACACCGTTCTGGCAAGCTATGGGCACGTCCGCGATCTGCCCCCCAAGGATGGATCCGTCGACCCCGAGCAGGAATTCGAAATGCTGTGGGAGGTCGGCTCGGACAGCAAGAAACACGTCAAGGCCATCGCTGATGCGCTGCAGGAAGACGGCGAACTGATCCTCGCCACTGACCCCGATCGCGAAGGCGAGGCGATCAGCTGGCACCTGCAAGAGGCACTCACAAAGCGCCGCTCGATCAAGAAAGACACACCCGTCAGCCGCGTTGTCTTTAACGCCATCACCAAATCCGCCGTCACCGAAGCGATGCAGAACCCCCGCGAGGTCGACATGCCGCTGGTCGAGGCCTATCTGGCCCGCCGCGCGCTGGACTATCTTGTGGGCTTTAACCTGTCCCCGGTGCTGTGGCGCAAGCTGCCTGGGGCCAAATCGGCGGGGCGGGTCCAGTCCGTATGTCTGCGCCTCATCGTCGAGCGCGAGATGGAGATTGAGGCCTTTCGCCCTCGGGAATACTGGCAGGTCAGGGCGCTGTTCGAGACCCCGCGTGGCCAGACCTACGAGGCCCGTCTCACCATGCTGGCGGGCAAAAAGCTCGACCGTTACGACATCGAAAACGAAACACAGGCTGAGATGGCCGTGCAGGCCATTACCAGCCGCGACCTCACGATCCAGTCGGTCGAGGCCAAGCCGGCCACTCGCAACCCGTCGCCCCCCTTTATGACATCGACCCTGCAGCAAGAGGCCAGCCGCAAGTTTGGCATGGGCGCGCGTCAGACGATGAGCACGGCACAGCGGCTTTATGAGGCAGGCTACATCACCTACATGCGGACAGACGGCATCGATATGGCCCCAGAGGCCGTCACCATGGCACGCGAGGCGATAACCAACCGCTATGGCGCCGAATACGTCCCGGAAAAGCCCCGCGTCTACAAGAACAAGGCCAAGAACGCCCAAGAGGCGCACGAATGTATCCGCCCCACCGACATGGCGCGGGACGCGGGCGCCATCAAGACAACCGATGACGACCAGCGCAAACTCTACGATCTGATCTGGAAGCGGACGCTGGCCTGTCAGATGGCCGCCGCCCGGCTGGAACGCACCACGATCGAGATCGGCAGCACCGACGGACAGGTCGGTCTGCGCGCTACCGGCCAGGTGATCATGTTCGAGGGCTTTCTCAAGGTTTACGAGGAAGGCCGCGATGATGTGGCCGAGGATGACGACGACAAGCGCCTGCCGCAGATCATGCAGGGCGAATCCGCCGCCTTTGCCCGCGACAGCCTGAGGGCCGAATTCGATAAGGCAGGCGCCAAAACCGATGCGGTGATCGATACGGGCGACACCGGGCAGATGGTCAAGAACGGATCGGCGGTTCTGTCGGCGGACGAGGCAGTGCTGGCCACCCAGTCCTTCACCCAGCCCCCGCCCCGCTATACCGAGGCGACTCTGGTCAAACGGATGGAAGAGCTGGGCATCGGGCGCCCGTCGACCTATGCCAGCATCGTCACGACGATCCAGGACCGCGGCTATGTCCGCAAGGACCGCAACCGGCTTTTCCCCGAAGACAAGGGGCGGCTTGTGACCGCGTTTCTCGAAAATTACTTCCGCCGCTATGTCGGCTATGGCTTTACCGCCGATCTGGAAGAGCAACTCGACGACGTGAGTGCCGGCAGCCGGAACTACAAGGACGTTCTCAGCAGCTTCTGGCGCGATTTTTCGGCTGCGATTTCCGAGACCTCCGATCTGCGCATCACCGAGGTGCTTGAAAAGATCAACGAAGTGCTGGAACCCCACCTCTTCCCCCCCAAGGAAGATGGGGGCGACCCGCGGCTCTGCCCGAATTGCGAGGTCGGGCGGCTGAGCATGCGCACGGCGCGGTCAGGCGGTGCGTTCATCGGCTGTTCGAACTATCCCGAATGCCGGTACACCCGTCCCTTCGGCCCACCTTCGGAAGATGGCGAGGCGACGGGTATTCCCCCCGATGGAAAATTGTTGGGCGAGGATCAGGGCGACGAAATCCGGATCTTCAAGGGCCGCTTCGGCCCGTATGTCCAGCGCGGCGCCGTGACCGAGGAACAGCCTAAACCGCCCCGCCAATCGGTGCCAAAGGGCTGGGTCCCAGAGGAACTGACGCTGGAACAGGGTCTGCGCCTGTTGTCCCTGCCCCGCCAGATCGGCCCGCATCCTGAAGACGGCGTTATGATCTGGGCTAATATCGGGCGCTACGGCCCCTATCTGAAACACGCCGAAAGTATCAGCGACCGGGGTGGCACGAATGCCAATCTGGACAGCATCGAAGACGTGTTCGAGATCGGCATGAACCGCGCGGTCGAAGTGATTGCGGCCAAACCCAAGCGCGGCAAACCGGCCCCCGCGACCCCACTCAAGGAACTGGGCGAGCATCCCGATGGCGGCCCGGTGAACGTAATGAAGGGACGTTATGGCCCATACGTCAAATGGGGCAAGATCAACGCGACCCTCCCCGAAAGCATCGAACCTGACGGTGTGACGATGGAACAGGCGCTTGAACTCATCGCCGAAAAGGCGGGCAAGAGCGGCAAGAAGAAGACCACCAAGCGCAAAAAGAGCGCCTAACGTTCCAGCGCGCTGACCCGATCAGACACCTTGCCCAACAGGCGGATCAGCTCCGCCTGTTCGTCCGGCGCCAGTGTGGACAGAAACAGCGCCATGTTTCGCAGATCCTGCCCGTGGATTGTGTCGGCAATCATCTGTCCTTCTTCCGTTAGGCTCAGCGCATAGGCGCGGCGATCTTCCGCACTGCGCGCCCGGCTCAGCACATCCCGCTCGACCAGTCGGCCAATAACGCTGCTGGCGGTCGTGGGGGCGATTCCCAGCTGCTGTACAATCTCGGTGACGTGGATGCCCGGCTTGCCCCGCACAAGACCGATCACCTGAAAGTCGAGTGCATTATATCGCATCTCGTGCTGGTGGTCGGGCGGCGTGCGTTCACTGACCAGCATCACGCGCATCAACGTGCGGACGATATCCAGCAATTCCTGTTCACGGCTCATACCCTGTCCTTGCGCATAGGGGTTGAAGCCGCAAGAGGGCCACCCAATATACTACGAAAATCGTACTACTTGGAGCCGCCCGATGACACAACTTTCCCTGCCCCGCATCTCACTCGCGGCCGCCATATTGGGCGTCGGCCTGATCCTGTCGGCCGCGCTCACAGCCCAATCGGCGTCAGCCAACGACATCTCGCCGCCGCCCAGGTTGGCCGAACCGTCCCGCTATCTGACAAACACCGAAGCCGTCGTGGTTGACGGAACCCTCGCCCAGTTTCGCGCCTTCTGGGCCGAGAACCCGGTTACCGACTTCCTCAAGCCCACCGGGCGCATCCCGCGCATCGCTAATGTAACAGTGCTTGAAGGCGTATGGGGTCAGCCCGGATCGCTGCGCCGGGTCGACTTTGAGGATGGCGGTTACACGCATGAACGTGTCCTGACCAACAGCGATACCGAATTCACCTATCAGATCTGGGACATCTCAACGGCGAGCGGGCGCGCCATCAATCACATCTACGGAACCTTCGGGTTCGAGGAATTGGAAGGGTCCCAGATCCGGATCACGTGGAACTACAATATCAAGCCCCGGATCTTTCTGGCGCGTGGCCCGATCAGACGCTATCTCGAAGACGATTTCGCACCCTTCATGGAAACAGGGCTTAGCGACTGGGCGGCGGCATTCGAGGTACGCTAGATCGGGGGCTTAGGATCAGGAAGGTGAGGTGAGGCAGTCCGGTCTCCATCCATCAACCGCCCCACCTTTGCCATCTGCGGCAAGTCGCGGATCGGCCCACCACCGCCGAAGGTGCACGATAGTATGCATCCCAGTTGCATTTTCTTGAAGTTGTGCAGAAACTCTGCAATCAATTCTGCCAAGGGAAAACACCGTGATGCGAGGCGCCCAGACGCGCCGCGTCACGGTACATAATCAACGCCCGCCAGGCGTCAGGAAGTGATATGAAGAAAGTGTATGGTTCTGCCGCTGAGGCATTGGACGGCCTGTTGTTTGACGGGATGTTCATCGCTGCCGGTGGCTTTGGTCTGTGCGGCATCCCCGAATTGCTGCTGGACGCCATCAAGGATGCAGGCACCAAGGATCTGACCTTTGCCTCGAACAACGCAGGCGTCGACGATTTCGGCATCGGCATCTTGTTGCAGACGCGACAAGTGAAAAAGATGATTTCGTCCTATGTGGGCGAGAACGCCGAATTCATGCGGCAGTATCTGTCGGGCGAGCTGGAACTGGAATTCAACCCGCAAGGCACCCTGGCCGAGCGGATGCGGGCCGGCGGCTGCGGTGTCCCGGGTTTTTATACAAAGACCGGCGTCGGAACGGTGATTGCCGAGGGCAAGGAACACAAGGATTTCGACGGCGAAACCTACATCATGGAAAGGGGCATCTTCGCCGATCTTTCCATCGTGAAAGCGTGGAAAGCGGACGAGACCGGCAATGCGGTCTTCCGCAAGACCGCCCGCAACTTTAATCCGCCCGCCGCCATGTGCGGCAAAGTCTGCGTGATGGAGGTCGAAGAGATCGTGCCGACCGGTAGCCTTGACCCCGACCACATCCACCTTCCCGGCATCTACGTGAACCGGGTCATTCAGGGTGAACACGAAAAACGTATCGAACAGCGGACAACCCGCGCAGCATAAGGCGAGAGCCAATGCCCGACACACTGGAAGAACTGCTACAGGATGACAAGGCGTTCGAAGGCTTCGCCCGAGCGCAGGTTTCGATGATCGTGACCAATCCGCATCTCGAAGACAATCCGATCGTCTACGTCAACCAGGCCTTTACCCGCAGCACCGGCTATGCCCGCAGCGCATCGATCGGTCGTAACTGTCGGTTCCTGCAGGGCGAAGACACGAACAAGGCCGATGTCGACAAACTGCGCAGCGGCATCGAGGCCGAGCAAAGCGTTACCGTCGACATTATGAACTACAGGGCCAACGGTGAACCGTTCCTGAACCGCCTGATCGTCACCCCCCTGACTGACCGGGCTGGCAAAACCCAGTATTTCATGGGAATCCAGAAAGAGATCACCCAGACCGAGGCCCAGGGCAGCGCAGAAGAGATCAACACCCAACTGGTCGAGATACAGAACCGGGTGAAATCGGATTTGTCGATGATCATCGGAATGATCCGCCAGCAATCCGGCACGACATCGGTGCCGGAGGATTTCGCAGCCCTGTCCCGCCGGCTTGAAACGCTGCAGTTGCTTTATGAAGAGATGAAGCTGAGCGATAGCCAGTCGAACCGGGATTCCATCCAGATGGGCAGCTTTCTCAGCCGCCTTGCCGCCGCCATCGCACATATCGAGGGCCGGTCGGGTGTGCGCCTGTCGCTGCTGATCGATCCACTCGAAGTCCCTATCGAGATCGCCACCCGTGTGGGCCTCGTGTTGTCGGAAGTGATGACCAATGCCTATCAGCACGCCTTTGACCGCCTCGACACCGGTCTGGTGGAGGTGCGCATGTCACAGCTGAGTGCCGGTGGCCTGCGGCTGACCGTCTCGGACGATGGTGTCGGCATTCCGTCGAAAAGCGCATGGCCTGATCCCACAACGGTCGGCGGGCGCATCGTCTCGGGTTTGATCGAAGGGCTCGAGGGCACGCTGCAACTGGGCCGCGGTGCTGCTGGATCCTTCATCACGATCGATGTGCCAGCGGGCGCATCCGTTAACGAATAGGAACTTCTCCATGCCATGGGATCGGAACGATATGGCCGCACGCGCGGCCCAAGAGCTTGAAGACGGGATGTATGTCAACCTTGGCATCGGTATCCCGACGCTGGTGTCAAACTACATCCCCAACGGAATCGAGGTGACGCTGCAATCGGAAAACGGGATGCTGGGCATGGGCCCCTTTCCCACCGATGAGGAAGTCGATGCCGATCTGATCAATGCCGGCAAGCAGACGATCACGGAACTGCCCCAGACGGCCTATTTCGACAGCGCCCAGAGCTTTGGTATGATCCGGGGCGGCAAGATCGCCATGGCTATCCTTGGCGCGATGGAGGTGTCGGAGAACGGCGATCTGGCCAACTGGATGATCCCCGGCAAGCTGGTGAAAGGCATGGGCGGCGCGATGGATCTGGTTGCAGGCGTCGGGCGCGTGGTGGTCGTGATGGATCACACCAATAAACATGGCGACAGCAAGGTTCTGAAGGAATGCACCCTGCCCTTGACGGGCAAGGGCGTGGTCGATCGGATCATCACCAACCTCGGCGTGCTCGACGTCACGCACAAGGGCCTGCACATTCAGGAACTCGCACCAGGTGTGAGCCGTGAGGAAATGCTCGCCGCCACCGAGGCGGCGATTGTCTGACTTTGCTATCACGCGCGAAGAGGACGGCAGCAAGGGCCGCTATGTCCTGCAGCGCGACGGTCATGAAGCCGAACTGACCTATTCCATCCTGTCCCCAGGCCTGCGGATTGCGGACCATACGGGCGTGCCGGACGGTTTGCGGGGAACGGGCGCTGGTCTGGCACTGGTCGAGCGGCTGGTGGCCGATGCCCGCGCGGAAAACTGGAAGATCGTGCCGCTTTGTCCTTACGTGAACGCGCAGCGGGCCAAACACCCCGACTGGGCCGACGCCTTCAACGTCTGATCAGTTGAGCGCTGCAAATACACAGCCGTCCGAAACCAGTTCGGGCGGCGTCAGGCATAGACCCCGCGCAACCTGGTAGGCGGCAAGCACCTTTGGCACGTAATCGCGCGTTTCGGCATAGGGCGGGACGCCTTCATATTTGTCCACGGCCCCCTCGCCCGCATTGTAGCCCGCCAGAACGAGCACAGGATCGCCGTCAAAGCGGTTCATCAGCCAATCAAGATATGCGACGCCGCCCTTGATGTTCTGCCCGGGCTCGAAACTGTCGCTGACGCCAAAGCGTTCGGCCGTTGCGGGCATGAGTTGCATGAGACCTTGCGCGCCGGCGTGACTGATCGCGTCCGGTTTGCCCGCCGATTCAACCATCATCACCGCCAGAACCAGGGCCGGGGAAACGCGGGTGCCGATCGTTGATTTCAGGATTTCGACGCCCTGCGCCTGTGCAAGCGCCTGAAACTGGGTCAGCCGAGCGGCGGCAATCTCGGATCCTGCAATGCTTCGCATGGCCAGCTCGAACCGGTCTTGGGGCGCCACAACACGGCCATGACCGACCATGTCCCAGAACCATGCATACCGGCCAACCGGCGTCACGATATCGGGCCCGGTATCGGGATCGGCGTTTTTGGGTTCTTTCGGTTTGGGCTCTGGCGGCTTCAAAAGGCGCGCCTGCTCTTCGGGATCGACCTGAACCGTGATGCGCTTGGACACACCTGCCTTGGGCGGCCCGATACGCTTGGCGGAAAAGTCGCCGAACTTGATCGGCTCGGCCGTCGCGGCCCCCGCCGCGAGGGTCGCAGCCAGCCCAAGACGGACCAGCGTAGGAATGCACTTTGTCATGACGGCCCTGCCCGAGCGCCTGATTTTCTATTGGTTGCAGGCTATATCGCAGAAAACAGCGCTTCGATCCAGACGATCGGGGCGGATAACGTGGCAATCCCGCCACAATCTCAAAGGAAACAATCGATTCTCGCCCCTTCGCCCCCTGATCCAGAACTTTTTTTCCTTTCAGAACAGTATTTTATCACTTTTTTTAGGATTTTTTTGGGGAAGGATGAAAAAGTCTTAATCCGCGCCAAATTCATGCCCCAATCAAACGGCTATATATCGGCATACCAAGTCGGACAGGGCGTTGAGAGAGTTTAGCCCGGTACGGACGGCAAGGTTAGACAAGTAAGTGAGTGATCCTTTGGAGGGACTAACATGATCAAGTTTATCAAAAACTTCCGCAAAGACGAAAACGGTGCCGTTACGGTTGACTGGGTTGTTCTGACAGCTGCTGTTGTCGGTCTGGCTGTTGCAGCCTACACCTCGATCGAAACTGGTGCGACTGCTCTGACAGCTGGTACTGACACGTACCTGCAGGGCCAGGTTCCGACAACTCCGTAAGCTAGACCTTCGGAAGTTGTATAGAGAATATGCGATAGGGCCGCGACAGTGCGCTGGACGCGGCCCTTTCCACAACAAAAGTTTGTTTGGCGGAACGAGTGACCATGAAACAGTACATTGCAAAATTCAGCAGCGACGAGGCCGGCGCCGTTACAGTCGACTGGGTCGTTTTGTCTGCCGCCGTAGTCGGCTTGGCTGGCGCAATTTTCTCAAGCATCCTGAACGGGTCGACCAGTCTCGCGGTGCTTATCCAGAACTTTCTTGCCGCCTTTACGGTCGGCTGAGGTAGCGAAAAGACGACGTGGGTGACGCGCCTGCCTTATGGCGGAGCGCGTCTTTGTGTTTCTGGGATGTGAACATTTCTCATCTCTTCCGTCATTTGCCCACAAAAACGCCACAATCATCGCGTTTTTACACTATTGGACATGCGCTATGATTTGCGCGTCCATGTATCGAGCATGAGGTGGTAAGATGCGGATGGTATTCGGGTTGGTCCTGTTGGTGGGGATCGGACTGGCTGGCGGCGCCGTTTATATGGCCAAGGGATATATTGGCCAATATCAGACGGCTTTGGCGCGAGAACGCGCAGAACGCCAAAAGATCGTTCCCACTATTAATGTTTACGTTGCAGAACGGCAGCTGAAATACGGGGAAATCCTCGCTGCGGAAGATGTCCGTGCGGTCGCGTGGCCGGTCAATGCGATTCCCGAGGGTTCGTTCACAGAAGAAAACCCCCTTTTCGTGGGAGAAAACGAACGGCCCCGTTACGTTCTGCGTGCGATGGAAAAAGACGAGGCTGTCATGGCCGTCAAGGTTACCGCGCCGGGTGAAGACGCCGGCCTGACCTCGCGGCTTCAGAAAGGGATGCGCGCCTTTGCAATCAAGGTTGACGTAGCCAGCGGTGTTTCGGGCTTTTTGCGCCCGGGTGACCGGGTCGACGTCTACTGGTCGGGCAGCGTGGCGCGCGGCGCCAATCAGCTTGACGAGTTCACCAAGCTGATCGAAACCAATGTCCAGCTTATTGCAATCGACCAGACGGCGACAATCGACGGCGACACTGCCCTTATCGCCCGGACGGTCACAGTTGCGGTGCGCCCGGAGCAGGTCGCCGCACTGGCCCAGGCCCAATCGACCGGGCGTCTATCGCTGTCGCTTGTAGGCACCGGTGATGACACGGTCGCTCAGGCGATCGAGGTCGACCAGCGCGGTCTGCTGGGCCTGCCCGATGAAGAAGAACAGGTCGAAGCAGTCGAGGAACAGGTCTGCACCGTTCGTACACGCCGTGGCGCCGAGGTGGTCGAGATCCCGATCCCCTGCACAAACTAGGCGAAATTACAAAGGCTTGAGTCAGGGCTGCGCGTTGCGCGGCCCTTTTTCATTTCGGGTGCTGTTGCGAGATATCCACATAAATCAAACTGCCGAACCCATTGATTATTGCAAAAAATTTGAAACCAAAGCACAGTGCACGCAAGACGGGCGTAAAAGACCCACTCATTGAGGCGTGATCAAAAAGGCAGGTCACATGAAAACCGCAGGACTATTTTCCACGGCCCTTGCTGGGCTGTTTATGGCTGTTAGCCCAATCGCACTGAGTACACCGGCCTCTGCCGAAACGCTTCGTGTCGTCGAACAGGGTGTTTCAACCACACTGAATGTGCCGATCAACCGCGCAATCGTGGTTGAAAGCGACGTTCCCTTTGCCGAGCTCAGCATCGCCAACCCCGGCATCGCTGATATCTCGTCATTGTCGGACAGAACAATCTATGTGCTTGGCAAGGCGCCGGGCCTGACAACACTGACCCTGCTTGATGGCAGCGGCCAGCTGATCACAAACGTAGACGTCCGCGTCGCCGCGGACGTGTCGGAGTTCAAGGAGCGGCTGCGCCAGATCCTGCCCGGCGAAAAGATCGAAGTACGCACCGCCAATGATGGTATCGTGCTTTCGGGCGTTGTTTCCAGCTCAGCCCGCCTGCAACGGGCGCTTGATCTGGCCGAACGTTATGCCGAGGGCCGCGTTAGCAACCTGATGGTTGTCGGTGGCATCCAGCAGGTCATGCTGAAAGTCCGCTTTGCCGAGATGGAGCGCAATGTTTCCAAGTCGCTCAGCAGCTCTCTGGCCCTGAACGGCATTACGCTGGACGGCGATCTGGGCGTCAATAGCGGTACCGGTACGCTGAACACGTCTGGTGCTGTTACGAACGCTCTGGGCGGTAGCATCCCGGCAACCAACGAAAATGCCGGTGCTATCGTGTTTGGCTTCAATGCGGGCGACCTTGAGGTTGGTCTGCTGTTGGAAGCCCTTGAAACCAAAGGCGTTGTTCGCACATTGGCCGAACCAAACCTCATCGCCCTTTCGGGCCAGGAGGCAAAGTTCCTCGCAGGTGGCGAGTATCCGGTTCCGGTCAGCCAGGATAACGGCGAGGTTACGGTTCAGTTCAAACCCTTCGGTGTCGAACTCAACTTTATCCCGCGTGTTGTTGACCAGGACATCATCAACCTCGAGTTGAACGCCGCCGTATCGGCGATCGACCCGAACAACGGCTTCCGCATCGACGCGTTCGAAATCGACGCCTTCAGCCGCCGCGAGACCGAGACAACGGTCGAGCTGCGCGACGGCGACAGCTTTGCCATCGCGGGTCTTTTGCAGGACACCTTCCGCGACAACAACGCGCAAATCCCTTGGCTGGGCGACATCCCGGTCCTTGGCGCCCTCTTCCGCAGCGCGGATTACCAGCGTAATCAGTCAGAACTGGTCATCATCATCACGGCTCATCTGGTTCAGCCGACGCGGGGCGACGTTCTTGCCCTGCCGACCGACCGTGTGAAGCCACCCACCGAACAGGATCTGTTCCTCTTTGGCCGCGTCGCCTCTGATAACAAGCCTCAGCTGGGCGCGGCAGCGGAAGTGGCAAAACAAGACTTCAGTGGCTCTTACGGCTACGTAATGGACTGACGAAAGGCAATCAGGGTCATGAAACCGATCATTTCACTGTCACTGGTCAGCGTATTGGCCCTCGTGTCAGCCTGTACCTCAAGCAATGACAGGGTCCTCACCCAGTTTTTCCGCGAGGCAGGATCCGTCAACGACAGCGGCAGCTTTGGAAATGCCACGCTGGATAACACGCTGATCCAGACGGGCGAACGCAGCTATGCGCAGACTCTCAACAGCCGCTTTAACGCCGAGGTGCCGGCAACGGTCAACTTCGACTTCAATAGCGCGCAACTCGACGCAGGCTCCCAACAGGCGCTGATGGAACAGGCGAACTTCATTCTGCAGTTCCCCGAAGCCCGCTTCCGCGTTTATGGCCATACCGATCTTGTCGGTTCCCGCGGCTATAACCGCCGCCTCGGCCAACGCCGGGCGAATGCAGTCGTCAACTTCCTGGTTTCCCAGGGGATCAACCGCAGCAGGCTGGAAGCGGTGGCTTCGTTCGGTGAAACCCAGCCGGTCGTCGTGACCGAAGGCCGTGAACGCCGCAACCGCCGCACCGTGACCGAGGTAACGGGCTTTGTGGGCTCGCACCCGCTGGTGCTGGACGGGAAATACGCGCAGATCGTGTATCGCGACTATATCACCAGCGCGCAGGGCCGCACCCTGCTGACCGGTGTTGCAAGCGCGTCTGAACAGCTGAGCAACTAGGCTCAGCCTTCCAAATCTATCACGAATTCTTGTTCGGCCGGGACCTGTTCCCGGCCGAACAATCTTTGCTGAGCGGCACCATCGTTCTGAGATACCCAACAATTGGAGCTTTTTGGCCGCAATCTCGCCCGAATTTATTGCGAGCTTGCCCGAAAGGGGACGAGTGTCTCTGGCTTTAGGGCCAAACATGGGTGGCAGCGGGCACGGTTCTTGCGACGGATCGCAGTGTTAATCGCCTGCCAAACCCTTGAAAAAAGGACGATTTGGCAATGAGCAGTGCAATGCCACAACCTGAAACCGCGCCTCTGCTGGCCTGTACGGTCAGCCGCGATGTGCAGAACTTTGACCTGCTGATTGAAGACATGGAAGCCATTCTTGGCGAGTCCTGGGGCGATCTGGGCTTTGCCGAGGCGCTGGCCTTTTTTGGCCAACCCGATGCTCAAGCCCTTGAATTCATTGCACTGGCACTGGACGACGCGGACGAAGAGAACCTCACCCTGATGGGCGAGATCATCAAGCAGGCCAAGGTTCGAGGCATCAAGGTTGTCCTCATCGCCGAAGACGTCACACCGGCCGCGTTACACCAATTGTTGCGCCAGGGTGCCGACGAATTTGTCCCCTACCCTCTTCCTGATGGGGAATTGCAGCAGGCCATCGACCGTATGAAAGCGGCAGATATGGCAGCACCGGCCGCGAGCGGGGGCGCGCCTACGGGCCTCAAGACCGGCAAAGACCGTCAGGGCGCGGTTCTGGTCGCTCACGGCGTTGCCGGTGGCACCGGATCGACGACGCTGGCCGTCAACCTGGCCTGGGAACTTGCCAATATCGACAAGGACGGTGCGCCATCGGTCTGCCTGCTTGATCTCGATCTGCAATTCGGGACGGCATCGACCTATCTGGACCTTCCGCGCCGCGAGGCCGTTTTTGAGATGTTGTCGGACACCGAGGCGATGGACGAAGAGATCTTTGGCCAGTCATTGCTTGACTACGAGGAGAAGCTGCAGGTCCTGACCGCCCCAGCCGATATGATCCCGCTGGATTTCGTATCGGCCGAGGATATCGAGCGTGTCATCGAAATGGCGCGCGCGCATTTCGATTACGTGGTGATCGACATGCCGTCGACGCTGGTGGCGTGGTCAGAGACAGTTCTGACGTCGTCGCACATCTATTTCGTCACTATGGATATGGACATGCGTTCGGCGCAGAACACCCTGCGCTTCAAGCGGGCGCTGCAATCCGAACAGCTGCCCGTCGAAAAGCTGCGCTACGTCCTGAACCGCGCCCCGAAATTCACCGACCTGAATGGTAAGGCAAGGGTCAAGAAACTGGCCGAAAGCCTTGATATCGCGATCGAAGTTCAGTTGCCCGATGGCGGCAAGCCGATCACGCAGGCCGCCGATCACGGCGTGCCTCTGGCAACGGCGGCGGCCAAGAGTCCGCTGCGCCGTGAAATCGCCAAGTTGGCCGGGTCAATTCACGAGTTGCTCGACGACAAGGCAAAGGCGGCCTGATCGACTTAAGAGGTTACGATGTTTTCGAAATACAAGAAAAGCTCCGCTGAACCAGTAGCAGCACCGGCCGCGGCAGCAGCAGCGGCCAAAGTGGTTGAAGAGGCAGCGGCAGACGCTTCGCCGAAGGTCGTGCGCCGTGCAGCCCCGGCAAAGCCAGCCGAAGTCGCCGTTCTGGACAAAGAACGCAAGCGCAAGGAGCGGATGCAGGAGATCAAGCTCGAACTGCACCGCGCCCTGCTCGACAACCTGAACCTCGCAGCCCTCGAACACGCGACCGAAAAGGACCTGCGGGAGGAAATCAACGCCATCGCAGGCGAGGTTCTTGAAGAAAAGAACATCATCCTCAACCGTGAGGACCGCCAGACCCTCAATCAGGAGCTCTTTGACGAGGTCACGGGTCTTGGCCCGCTCGAGACGCTTCTGAAAGACGACAGCGTCAATGATATCTTGGTTAACGGTCCCAAGCAGATCTTTGTCGAGCGCGCGGGTAAGCTGGAACTGACGGACGTCACGTTCAAGGACGAACGTCACCTGCTGCGGATCATCGACAAGATCGTGTCTGCCGTTGGCCGTCGCGTCGATGAATCGAACCCATATGTCGACGCCCGCCTCAAGGACGGATCCCGCTTCAACGCAATGGTACCGCCGGTCGCGGTTGACGGATCGCTTGTCTCGATCCGGAAGTTCAAGAAGGACAAGCTGGCCATTGACGACCTGGTGCGCTTCGGTGCCTTCACCGAAGAGATGGCCGCCTATCTGCAGGCCGCCGTGGCTACGCGCCTGAACATTATCGTTTCGGGCGGTACGGGTTCCGGTAAGACGACGACGCTCAACGCGCTGTCATCCTTCATCGACAATGCCGAGCGGATCCTGACGATTGAGGATACGGCGGAACTTCAGCTTCAGCAGGTCCATGTGGGCCGGATGGAAAGCCGCCCGCCCAACGTGGAAGGCAAAGGTGAGGTCAGCCCGCGAGACTGTCTGAAAAACGCCCTTCGGATGCGTCCCGACCGCATCATCGTGGGCGAGACGCGGGGCGAAGAGGTGATCGACATGTTGCAGGCCATGAACACCGGCCACGACGGATCGATGACCACGATCCACGCCAACTCGGCCCGTGACGGCATAAGTCGTCTGGAAAACATGATCGCGATGGCCGGGGTCGAAATGCCGATCAAGGCGGTCCGCTCGCAGATCTCGTCGGCGGTTAACCTCATCGTGCAGGCCAGCCGTCTGCAGGACGGGTCACGCCGCATGACCTCCATCACCGAGATTACCGGGATGGAAGGCGACGTCATTTCGATGCAGGAAGTGTTCCGCTTTCAGCGCGTGGGCCTGACGCCCGATAACAAGATCATCGGCCATTTCACCGCAACCGGGGTGCGTTCGAACTTTTCCGAACGCTTCCGCCTGTGGGGTTATGACCTGCCCGCATCCATCTACGACCCCGTCGTCACGCAGTAAGGATTTACGAGCATGAGCGCCGAACCGATAATCTATGGCCTGATCTTTGTAGGGGTCCTCGTCCTGGTCGAAGGGATCTATCTGGTAACCTTTGGCCGCTCGATCAGCCTCAACAACCGCGTCAACCGTCGCCTCGAGATGCTCAACAAGGGCGACCGACGCGAAGAGGTGCTGGAAAAGCTGCGCAAAGAGATGCAGCAGCATATGGGCGCCAAGACCATACCGCTTTATTCGCTGCTGTCGGACCGGGCACAAAAGGCCGCAATCGCCTTTACCCCCAAGCAGTTGATCATGATCATGGCCGTTCTGTCGGCCGTCGCCTTTGTCGGCCTAAGCATCGGGACCGAAACCGACCCGCCGGTTCGTGCCTTGCTGTCCGTCGGCATAGGCGTGGGCGGTGTATTCTTCTGGGTGACGTCGAAGGCCAACAAGCGCCTTGGCATGATCGAAGAACAATTGCCCGATGCAATCGAACTTATGGTCCGCTCGCTGCGCGTCGGCCACCCGTTCTCATCCGCCATCCAGATTGTGGCTAAGGAAGTCGCCGACCCGCTTGCATCCGAAATGGGCGTCATCGCCGACGAAGCCGCTTTTGGCCGCGACGTGGGCGAGGCGCTGAAGGACATGGCCGAGCGTCTGGACATGCAGGATTTGCGCTTTCTCGCCGTTGCGGTGACGATCCAGCAGCAATCGGGTGGTAACCTCGCAGAAATCCTCGCCGGTCTGGCCAAGGTGATCCGGGCTCGGTTCCGCCTGTTCCGGCGTGTCAAGGCCATCACGGCCGAGGCAAAATGGTCAGGCAAGTTCCTGTCGGGCTTTCCCATCGTCGCCCTTATCGTGATCAACGTGAGCGATCCGAACTACTACGACGAAGTGCGTGACCACGCGCTCTTTATTCCGGCCTGCTTCTTCGTGGGCATCATGTTGGCGCTGAACCTCTACGTCATGCGCATTCTGACAAACATCAAGGTCTGAGGCTTCGCAGATGGAACAGTTGATGAATACCCTCACCGATCTGCTTGGCCCGCTTGGGCCAATCATCATTATCGGTGTCCTGGGCGTCATGATGGTCGTGATCGTCGTGATCATGATGCTGAAAGAGCCGGAAGATCCGCTCAACAAGCTCAAGCGCAGTTCGACGGCACCAACGACTGGCGATCAGCGCGCGACCCTTCGGACCGGCAGCAGGAACCAGCAGCTTGAGAAATTCTCGAGTTTTCTTGAACCGAAAGACGTTGCCGAGCTTAGCAAGCGGCAATTGCAGCTGCGCCAGGCGGGGTATCATTCGCGTGACGCTGTGCGCCTCTTCCACTTCGCGCAGATGGCCCTTGCCATCCTCGGCCTCGTAGCGGGCGTCACCTATGTGACCATCGCGGGCGGCAGCGACGCGATGACGACGCAGCAGATGATGATGTACACAATCGCCCCCGGCGGAATTGGGTATTATCTGCCACAATATTGGGTCACCAAGCGCGTCACCGAGCGCAAGGATCAGATCACGTCCGGCTTCCCCGATGCGCTCGATATGCTGCTGGTCTGCGTGGAAGCGGGTCAATCGCTTGATCAGGCGATCACCCGTGTCGCCGGTGAATTGCAGACATCAAGCCCCGCCCTTGCCGAGGAATTCATGGTCGTGAGCTATGAGATGAAGGCGGGTAAGGACAAGGTGACCGTTCTGCATGACATGGGTGAGCGCTGCGGTGTGCAGGACGTATCGAGCTTCGTGACCGTTCTGGTTCAGTCGACCAGCTTCGGTACATCGATCGCTGACGCCTTGCGGGTTTATGCCGGCGAGATGCGGGACAAGCGCGTGATGCGTGCCGAGGAGGCAGCAAACAAGTTGCCAACCAAGATGACCCTTGCCACAATGATGCTGACGGTGCCGCCGCTGCTGGTGATCCTCGTCGGGCCATCGGTGCACGGCATCACGCAGCTGGGCCAACTGAACAACTTCTGATGACCCTCGTTGGTCTTTGGCACCCGGTCCAAGCCGGGTACCCTCCGACGGGGCCACGTGGGCAAAGAACCGAATGAACCTCGGCATCTGGCGGGCCTCAACCGCCTTAGGATTGGCCATTACCCTTGCCGCCTGTGACGCAGGCGGGATCGGCGCATCCAAGGACAGCCCTTTTGCACCCGGCGTGGACCGGCGGGCCGAAGCCGTCGACGAGGTCGAGGTGGGTCACAGGCTGGTCGCGGCTGGTGAGTACGAACTGGCCATCAAGTCTTTCAACCGTGCGGCGCTGGAGGACGGGCTCGATGCCGAGATACTGGCGGGTCTGGGCACCGCCAACCTGGGCCTTGGCCGCCTGAACCTGGCCGAGCGGTTGCTGCGCCGCGCGACAACCGACTACGAAGCATGGCCGGAAATTTGGAACAACCTTGGCGTCGTTCTGATGGAAAAGGGCGAAACAGCCGAGGCGACCCAGATTTTCCGCAAGGCCTTTGCTCTCGATGACGGAGAAAGCACACACATCCGGGACAATCTGCGCTTGGCACTCGCAAAATCTGAAAAATCTGTTATCAGTGACGGCAACGAGCAGAATTACAAACTGATCCGGCGCGGCTCAGGCGAATACCTGATCCAGACCGAGATCTGACAACAGGCAAGAGCAGTAAAGGACGCAAAAATGCGCCACCCAGGTATCCTGATCACCTGCATTGCAGGCATATCCCTCGTATCCGCATGCTCTGAAACCAATTCCGACGCCACCGTCGAACGGGCGTTTCAGGATGTGAACGTCGTCGACGAAAGCAACCTCAACGACGTCATGCTCACGGTGGCCGACCCGAACGAAGCGGTGTCGTATTTCCAGCGGGCGCACAACTCCGATCCTGACCGGCTTGATTTCCGTCGGGGTCTCGCCATCAGTCTGGTGCGTGCCAAGCGCTATCCCGAAGCAACCTCGGCCTTTGCAAAGGTGGTGGATCATGAGGACGCGACCAACGGGGACCGGGTCGATTATGCCGACGCCTTGATCCGGTCGGGCGACTGGTCCCGGGCCGAAGAAACGCTGGATGCAGTGCCCCCCACATTCGAGACCTTCAAGCGCTACCGGCTTGAGGCGATGATCGCCGACAGCAACGAAGAGTGGAAGAAAGCCGACAGCTTTTATGAAACTGCGGTCGGTCTGACTACGACGCCCGCGGGTGTGATGAACAACTGGGGTTATTCCAAGCTGAGCCGTGGCGACTATTCCGGAGCGGAACGCCTGTTTGGCGATGCGATCCGGCAGGATCCCCGCATGTTCACTGCCAAAAACAACTATGTCCTGGCTCGGGCTGCGCAGCGCAAATACACCCTGCCCGTCGTACCGATGGATCAGGTCGAGCAAGCTCAGCTTTTGCACACGATGGCCCTGTCGGCGATCAAGCAAAGCGACGTCGAGATCGGCAAGGGCCTGCTGCGTGATGCGATCGAAACCCACCCCCAGCATTTCGAGGCGGCCGTGACCGCACTGGAAGCGCTTGAGAGCGGCCGCAGCGGATAAAGTCTGAGTATGGATCTAGCGCAAGAGGCGGCGCGCCTGTTCTTTCCCCTGACGCTGCCGATCTGTCTTTACGTAGCGTTTACAGACCTGCGTGAGATGCGGATCACCAACCAGGCGGTGATTGTACTGGCCCTGATCTTTGTTGTTGTGGCGCCCTTCATCATGCCTTTCGACACCTATCTTTGGCGGCTGGCGGGGCTGGTGATTGTGCTGATGGCCGGGATATTCCTGAACGCAGCCGGCGCCATGGGTGCGGGCGATGCAAAGTTCCTCGCCGCTGCCGCGCCCTATATCGCCTTGGGCGATCTTCGGTTCCTGATGGCCCTATTCGCCGGGGTTCTGCTGGCAGCCTTTACCACCCATCGGATCGCGCGGGCCACCGGGCTGCGCAACCTGGCGCCCCATTGGCAAAGCTGGGAACAAGGCAAGAAATTTCCCATGGGTCTGGCCCTTGGAATGACCCTGGCGGCCTACCTTGGGCTGGGGATGGTTTTTGGCACATCGCAGCCATAATTTCGACTGATTGCGGAACTACCGCTTTTCAAAAAGCAGTCGTTGAGGCCACCCAATGAACATGGAAACCACGAATGTGATGGCGCCTCCGGCCCCGAAGCGGCTGGAAGAGATGCGTTTGCCCATTGTCATGATGCGAGACATCACGCTCAAGACCATGTTCCGCAAGAACCTCGACATGGTGTCCGAGCTGTCTAAGGCCATGTGCCTGCCCATTCCGGTCGTGCAGGAACTGGTCGACCTTTGCAGGGAACAGAAGCTGATCGAGGCGACCGGCACGCTGAACGCCAACAACGGCAACGAGATGGGCTACCAGCTGACCGATGCGGGCAAAGCCCGCGCGCTCGACTCGCTGTCGCAATCGGAATATTTCGGCGCGATGCCGGTCCCGCTTGAGGTTTACCGTGAGCAGGTCAAACGCCAGTCGATCCGCAACATCCAGGTCACGCGCGACCAGCTGACCGGCGCCATGGGACACCTGATCCTGCCAGACGAGTTGCTCGACCATCTCGGACCCGCCGTGAGCGCAGGTCGTTCGATCCTGATGTATGGCCCGCCGGGTAATGGTAAGTCTTCGATCTCGAACGGCATCCGCGACGCCATGGGCGACAAGATCTATGTGCCCCGCGCCATCGAATATGCCGGTCAGGTCATCACCGTCTACGACCCAATCGTCCATTCACAGGCCGAAGAGCAGGTCGACGACCCCAATTCGCTGCGCCGTTCATCGAACCGCTTTGACACGCGCTATGTCAGATGCGAGCGCCCGACGGTGATCACGGGTGGTGAACTCAGCCTCGAGATGCTTGATCTGGTCTACAACCCGACGGCGCGGACCTATCAGGCCCCGCTGCAGCTGAAATCGACCGGCGGCATCTTTATCGTGGACGACCTTGGCCGTCAGGCCGAGCCACCACAGTCACTGGTCAACCGCTGGATCGTGCCGCTGGAGGAATCCAAGGACATCCTGGCCCTGCAATCGGGCGAGAAATTCGAGGTGCCCTTCGACACGCTCGTCATCTTTTCGACCAACTTCCACCCGAACGAGATCTTTGACATGGCCGCCCTGCGCCGGATCTTCTTCAAGATCAAGATCGACGGACCGAGCCAGGAGAACTTCCTCAAAATCTTTGCCCTGGTCGCCAAAAAGAAGGGGATGCAGCTGGATGAGCGGGCGCTTGTGCACCTGCTAAAGGTCAAGTACCCGACGATCGACAACGTCTACGCGAATTACCAACCCGTCTTTCTTATCGATCAGATGATCGCCATTTGTGATTTCGAAGGGATCCCATACCAGATGTCACCTGACCTGATCGACCGGGCATGGGCCAACATGTTCGTCAAAGACGAGCACATCGTCAAATGATCGGTGTCGCCGGATGTGGACGCATGGGCAAGCCCATGCTCGCCGCCTTGCGCGGTGGCGGGTTCGAGGCCCGTGGCTTTGACGTGCTGGATATGGAGGAAAGCTGGATCACGGATGATGCCAGCATCTTTGCTCTTGGTATCGAGACCCTGATCACCGTGGTCCGGGATCAGGCACAGACCGAAGAGGTTCTTTTTGGTGCCCAAAGCTTTGTCACCGCCCCTGCCCTCAAGCGCATCATCATCTGCTCGACCCTGTCGCCCCGGTATCTGATCGGCCTGCACAACCGCGTACCGGAACATATTAGCCTGATCGACGCGCCGATGTCTGGCGCGCAAGTTGCGGCCGAAACCGCATCGCTTAGCTTTATGATTGGAGGAGAGGACCGGGAGCTCGATGAGGCCCAGCCGATGTTCAACGCCATGGGCCGCCATTTTCACCGGATGGGCCCGTTTGGTGCCGGGATGCAGGCCAAGGTTCTGAACAACCTGCTGGCCGCCACGAACACCGCGATGACCCGCCTGGTGCTGGACTGGGCCGACAAGATCGGAATGGACGAAGAAGCGTTGCTGAAGCTTATCAGCACCTCATCCGGCCAGAACTGGTTCGCCACGAATTTCGACAATATCGAGTTCTCGCGCGACGGTCATTCCCTGAACAACTCAATTGGCATCCTGGTCAAGGACATCGCCAGTGCGCTTGATGCTGCACCGGCCAATGTCGATACGTCACTGCCAGAGACGATCCAGTCGTCGATCAAACATCTCAAGCCGCGTCACTGATCAACGATCAGGTCGAACACCACCTCGACCTGCGCCTGCATCGTCAATTCACCCGGGGCGATCGGAACGTCGGCACTGCGCGCCGCTGCCATCTCCATCATGACCGGCCCCGCATGACCGCCGCCCTCGCGCATCGTGCGGATGGGACCAAGCGTTACCCCCGCCGCTGACGCCATCAGACCCGCGCGGTCCAGCGCGTCGGCAACCGCGGCAGCGCGGGCAGCATCGCGCAAGGGTTTGGGTTCCTGCACGGCAAAGCGAAGGCCACCAAACCGGTTCGCGCCATCTTCAAGCACGGCGTTCAGCAATCCGCCCAGTGCCTCCAGATCACGGGCGCGGATGGTGACCGTGTTCGACGCAACGAACCCGGAGATGCGCCGCGACTGGCCCGAGCTGTAGCCCTGATCCCAGACCGGTTGCAGCGACACACCATCGGTCTGCATGTCAGAGGGCGCGATCCCAAGACCTTCGAGCCGGGCAAAGATCGCCGCGACGTCGTCGCTGACCCGATCCATGGCGACCCGGGCGTCACGATCCTGATGCGTCGCACCCAGCGAAATGACCGCCATATCGGGCGCTGCGGCTACCGATCCCTCACCTGTCACCGTTATCGTGCGCGCCGTATCATCCGCCCATGCGGCCCCTGTCAGCGCCAGCCACATCACAAAAAGTCGAATCAAACCCATCGTCATACTCCCTAACTTTGCTGGGAGGATGCAGCGAAGCCCGAAAGGCCTGCAACCCGTTCACGGCCGTTTTCCTTTTCATGTGCAAAGACCTGCTCTATCCTATTGAATTGCGTGGGGGTGCTTCTGCCGCACCCGTCATACTGTTATGGGCTCGGTCATGAAGCCGAATTTCGCTCTGTCGCTCTCGGTCGAGGGGATCTGTCTGTTGCATCGTGCAGCCGGCGGCTGGCGTCTTGTTGGCGAAGTGCCGACCGATGCGCCGGATATGGCGGACCGGCTGTCGGTCTTGCGGCGTACGGCCACGTCGCTGGCGCGCAGCGGCTTGCGGTCCAAGGTGATCGTACCAAACGACCAGATCCGCTGGATGAGCATCGAAACGGGTGACGTGCCTTTGGATGAACGGCGTGCACTGGCCGCGAAGGCGCTTGAAGCGGCGACGCCCTACACCGTCAGCGACCTGGCCTTTGACATCGCCGCCGATGGCGGCACGACCCACATCGCGGCCGTGGCCAAAAAGACCCTCGACGAAGCCGAGGCGTTTGCCGTCCAGCATCGCTTTCACCCCATGTCCAGCGTCGCCATACCCGGTGACGAGGCGTTTCTGGGCGAGCCGTTTTTCGGTCCGACCGATTATTCCCAGGATATCCTCGACCCAGGCGATAAGGTCGAGGCCGATGGCATTGCCGTCGTTATCATCGGCCCGGCCGAGATGCCGGACGCGCCCGTGCTGCTGGAAGGGCTTTCAGAAGAAAGCACACCGTTTGAGCATCCGCCGATGATGGATGCGGATGTTGCGGCGCCGACCGTTCCGATGCCGGATGACACTCCGCCACCACCAGTGTTCCGCACCGCCCCCGAGATTGAAGAGCCCGCTGCCGAGGCCGAGCAGATCGAAGAGCAACAAGAGCTGGCTGTATCCGACGAGGATAAAGCGATCATTGCCTTTGCAAGCCGCCGGTCTGGCCGGACGCCCGAGGCTGCGACCGATCCGGCCCCGGACATCGAAGAGCAGGTAGAGCAGACAACAGAACCCGAGGACGAGCCTGCATTCGCGGCCGAGCAAGGCGACGAGATCATCGAGATCGTGCCCCCGGCGGGGACAGTGGCTTTCCTCGGCCGCCGCCAGCGCCCAAGCAGGCGCGGGCCAGTCATCCAGGAACCGCCGGTCATTCCAGCCCCGCCTTTGGATGAGGCCGAACGCCTGACAGTTTTTGGTGCCCGCAAGCGCGCGGAACAGGTGCCGGAACGCCCCCGCATCTCGGCCGGCTTGGTGATTTCGGCATTTGCCCTAGTCTTTCTAGCGGGTGTCGCCGGTTGGGCGTCGGTCTTCCTTGATGAGGGGCTGGCGAGGTTCTTTGCCGGACGCGTCGAACCGGTTCAGACGGTGACTGCGCCCGAAGTCGTGGCCGAAGCGCCTGCCACGACCGAGGATGAGGCCGTCGATCTGGCCGCCATCTCGCCGACTCTTTCGGATGAGGATGCCGCCGTTCTCGATGCAATGCGCAACCCGCGCCCTGAACCACAGCCGGATCCCGAACCGCAGGCGGCCCTCCCCACTCCGACCCCGGAATTGAGCGACGCCGAGCTCGAGGCCCAGTTCCCGGTGACCGGCATCTGGCCGTTCGTCCCGGCCGCACCGCGCCAAGCCGATTTGGTGTCTTATGATGCGATTTACGAGACCAGCATTGACCGCGACGTTGTCAGGCCCGACCCGGTCGCACTGCCCGCGCCAGACACGTTTTCAACCGATGGCAACCTGCCCTCGATCGCCTCACCGGCCCCACCGGGAACAGCGTTCACGCTGGACGATGATGGTCTGGTGGAAGCAACACCAGAGGGCGCGCTGAGCCCCGACGGTCATCTGGTCTATCGTGGTCGGCCCGAGATCATTCCACCTGATCGTCCAGTGGTAGAAGAGGCGCCGGACCCTGACGCAGACGCAGCGCTACTGGAACTGGCTGCGTTCCGTCCGCAATCGCGTCCCGGCGATCTGGTCGAACAGAACGAACGTGCGCGGCTGGGCGGGTTGAGCGCCGAAGAACTGCGCTCCTACCGTCCAAAGCAACGACCGGGGCAGATCCAGACCGAAATCGATGCCATCGTGACCGACGTCGCTCTATCGCAGGACGTACCAGCGGGCGAGCCGGTGGCGCGGCCGGTGGCACGGCCATCGAACTACGAGGAACTTGTCGGCCGCGCGCTGCCGCAGGACAACAGCTCGGCCGGCGGGAGTGTCGGCGTTGCTGCCCCTACGCCGCAGACACGGCCTGAAGCCGCGCCACGCGAAGAGCGGCGCAGAACGGTCAGGCCCGCCACTGTCCAGCCGCGCATCCCGTCGTCGACCTCTGTCACGCGTGAGGCAACGGTCAAGAATGCGATCAACCTGAACCGCGTGAACCTGATTGGGGTTTACGGCCAACCGTCCGAGCGGCGCGCGCTGGTCCGGTTGTCAAACGGGCGATACCAGAAGGTCAAGGTTGGTGATCGGCTGGACGGCGGCCGCGTATCGGCCATCGGCGATTCCGAACTGCGCTATCGCAAGGGGGGTCGCAATCTGGTCCTTCGGATGCCCACCGGCTAGCGACCCCTAGGCCCGCTTGGCTTCTTCCTCTTCTTCCAGAGCCGCCAACTGCATCTCCAACTCTTTCTGCAGAGCTTTGGCCCGCTCGATATACGCCTTGTTCTGGCTGGCCGGCCGGTCCGGGTCCCACAATTCAGCAAGCTGCCGGACAGCGTCGCGGTCGTGTTGATAAAACACGCTCTCGGCCTGCGACGCCTCATAATCGCTCAGCCCGAGGTTTTCGAGCACATAGCGCCCGGCCCGAAGCGAACCGTCGAACATCTCGCGCACGATGTCGCGCGCGCCGGCCTGATAAAGCCGGTAGACGTGCAACCGGTCATAGGCCCGCGCCACGATATGTAGGTCCGGCCGCAATTTGTGAGCGTATTCGACCAGTTTCGTGGCCGCCTCGACATCGTCCAGCGCCACGACCAACACGCTCGCCTTATCGATCCCGGCGGCGCGCAGGATGTCGGGGCGGGTCGGATCACCCAGAAAACCCTTGTAGCCGAAGCGACGCATCAGGGCGATCGTCTCCATATTGTGATCCAGCACCACAGTCTTGAAGCCCGACGCGGTCACCAGCCGGTTCACGATCTGACCAAAGCGTCCGATCCCCGCTATGATCACTGGCCCCTCTTCGTCGATCTCATCCTCTTCCGGCTGCTCGACCACATCGACCATCCGGCGCGAGATCACGTCGTACATAATAAAAAGCAGCGGCGTGATCAGCATCGAAAGGGCGATCACCAGCAGCATCGTCTCGGCAACGGATTGCGAGACAACACCCTGCCCAACCGAGAACGACGTCAGCACAAACCCGAATTCCCCGGCCTGTGCCAGCGCGAGAGCGAAAAGCCAGCGATTCCGCCCCCGCAGACCAAAAACCGTGGCAAGGCCCCAAAGGATCGCCCCCTTGATGACGATGACCGCTACGGCGAGCCCCACGATTGCGAAGACGTTGGAAAACAGAAGCGCAAAGTTGATCCCCGCACCGACCGTAATAAAAAAGAGTCCGAGCAACAGCCCCTTGAAGGGTTCGAGGTCGGTTTCAAGCTCGTGCCGGAATTCCGAAGAGGCAAGTACCACCCCGGCAAGAAACGCACCAAGCGCGGGCGACAGCCCCACGAGCATCATCAGGAACGAAATGCTGACCACAATGAGCAGCGCCAGCGCGGTATACATCTCGCGCAGATTGGCGGCGTGAATAAACCGAAAGACGGGCCGCGTGAGGAACACTCCGGTCAGGATCACCGCGGCGATGGCGCCGATTGTCACCAGCGTCACACCCCAGGCTGGCAGCCCCTCGACGAGGCTGATCGCCGCGCCGTGAGGATCGCCGCCGCCATGATCATCGGCCGCTCGGTGGATCGACCCATCCTCTGATATGGACATAGGCAGGCCGACCACCAGGAGCGGCAGAAATGCGAGGATGGGGATGACGGCGATGTCCTGGGTCAGCAGAACCGAGAATACAGATCGGCCACCTCCGGTTTGCATAAGTCCCTTTTCATCAAGTGTTTGCAGAACAATAGCCGTTGAACTTAAAGCGAGGGTCAAACCGATGGCCAGCGCCGGACCCCATGCCTGGCCGATCAACATCGCCCCGCCCATGATCGCCACCGTCGACAGGGCAATCTGCAACCCGCCAAGGCCGATCAGCTTATCCCGCATGTCCCAGAGGGCGCGCGGTTCTAGTTCCAGCCCAATCAGGAATAGCATCATCACCACGCCAAATTCGGCAAAGTGCTGCAGGTCTTCGGTTTCAGAGCCGACCAAACCCAGCACCGGCCCGATTATGATGCCGGCGGCCAGATAACCCAGCACAGACCCGAAGCCCAGCCGCGCCGCAATCGGGACGGCAATGACTGCGGCAGCCAGATAGATCGAAGCCTGAAGCAAAAAACCGTCCATGGGTCGTTGGTCCTTTCAGGTGGGCAATGGCCCGTCACGTTTCAGTTGATCCATCACGATCTGGCTGTGCACGCGCCCGACCGCGGGATGGGGCAGCAGCACCTCATGAATGAGGCTGTTCAAGGCAGGCAGGTCCGTACAATAGACCCTTAACAGATAGTCCGCGTCACCCGTCATGGTCCATGCGCTTGTTATCTCTGGACGCGTTAGGATCAGGCGCGCGAAACTCGCCGAATGATCAGGGCCGTGCATATCCAGATGGACCTGCACGAACCCCTGAACAGCCAGACCAAGCCGGGCGGCGTCAAGACGGGCGGTATAGCCTTGGATAAACCCTTCAGCCTCCAGCCTTTGCCGTCGTCGCCCGATCTGGCTGGCCGACAGGTTGAGCATCTCGCTCAGTTCCTGCGCCGTCAAATAGGCGTTCTTCTGCAAAGCGGCGAGGAGCCGCGCATCGGTCGAATCGAGAGTATGCATGTTTCTCGCATATATTTGCCCTAGTATGCGTGAAGTCTGCGGATTTTTCAAAGATCGGCATGCACTATGCGTGCTATTCGCGCATGGAGCGCGTCATGTTTGCATTATCCCTAGGCACATTCAGGAGGATCGCATGGGCCCCTTCCCGCACGACGCCCCGAAATCGGAAATCACCGCCGAGAATCCGACCGGGACCGACGGCTTTGAGTTCGTCGAATTCGCCCATCCGGACCCCGACGAACTGCGCGCCCTGTTCACCAAGATGGGGTATGAGAAGGTCGCAAAGCACAAGACCCAGGACATCGAGCTTTGGCAGCAGGGTGACATCACCTATATCCTGAACGCCGATCCGGACTCATTCGCCGCAAAGTTCGTGGGCGGGCACGGCCCCTGCGCGCCGTCGATGGGCTGGCGCGTTGTCGATGCCCGACACGCCTTTGATCATGCCGTGCGCCTCGGCGCCAAGCCCTATGAGGGTGATGGCAAGGTGCTGGATGTCCCGGCCATCTACGGCATTGGCGGGTCGCTGATCTATTTCGTCGATCAGTATTATGACACCTCGCCCTACAACATCGAGTACGATTGGCTGAAACAGTCCAAGCCACGCGGCGTGGGGTTCTATTACCTCGATCACCTGACCCACAATGTTTTTAAGGGCAACATGGACACATGGTTCAGGTTCTATGGCGACCTGTTCAACTTCCGCGAAATCCGGTTCTTCGACATCGAAGGCAAGTATACCGGTCTTCTCAGCCGCGCCCTGACTTCACCCTGTGGCCGCATCCGCATCCCCATCAACGAAGACCGTGGCGAGACGGGACAGATCGTATCTTATCTCAAAAAGTACAACGGCGAAGGCATCCAGCACATCGCGGTCGGCGCCCGTGACATCTATGATGCGACCGACGAGATTGCCGAGCGCGGTCTGAAGTTCATGCCGGGCCCACCGGATACGTATTATGACCTCAGCTATGACCGGGTCATCGGCCACGAAGAACCTGTCGACCGGATGAAAAAGCACGGCATCCTGATCGACGGCGAAGGCGTGGTCGATGGAGGCGAAACAAGGATCTTGCTCCAAATCTTCTCGAAGACCGTCATAGGCCCGATCTTTTTCGAGTTCATTCAGCGCAAGGGCGATGATGGCTTTGGTGAGGGCAACTTCAAGGCACTCTTTGAGTCGATCGAGCGCGAGCAGATCGAGAGCGGTGAGATCGCGGCGGAGTAAGGGCTGGCGGGCCTGCGGCCCGCCTAACCGTCCGCGACTCCGGCCTCTGCAAAAGTCGCCATGCCGGAATGGCAAGCAACCGCAGCCTTGAAGATGCCAAGCGCCACGGCGGCACCCGATCCTTCGCCCAATCGCAGACCGAGATCCAGCAGTGGTTCTTTCTCCAAAGCCTGCAACATCCTCGCATGCGCCCCCTCGGCGCTGCGATGTCCTGCAACGCAATGATCGAGCGCGTTCGGAACAGTCTTGTGCAGGGTGAGCGCCGCGGCGCTGCAGATAAAGCCGTCGAGAATGACTGGTATCCTCAGGCTACGGGCCCGCAGGATCGCCCCCGCCATCGCGGCCAGCTCACGCCCGCCGAGACGGCGCAGCGTCTCCAGACCGTCCCCCGCACTGCCATGCAGCTTTACACCTTCAGCCACCACACGGACCTTGTTAACAAAGGCATCGCCCTGAACCCCAGTGCCGTGCCCCGTCCAATCCGCGGCCTCACCCCCCAGCAGGGCGCAGGCCAGCGCCGCCGCCGGTGTGGTGTTGCCGATGCCCATCTCGCCAACGATGAGTACATCCGCCGCCTGATCCACAGCGTGCCAGCCGGTCTGCAGCGCCTGAACCACCTCATCCTCGGTCATCGCGGGTTCTTGGGTGAAATCTGCTGTCGGTTTGTCGAGCGTCAGCGCGTGCACGTCCATTCGGGCCCCGAACGTCTGGGCCAGTTGGTTGATGGCCGCACCACCTGCGTTGAAATTCGCGACCATCTGTTCGGTTACTTCAGGCGGAAAGGCCGAAACGCCCTGCGCTGCCACACCGTGATTGCCCGCAAACACAATGACTTGTGGTTTGGTTATCTGAGGGGCGGCCTGCCCGCGCCAGCCCGCATACCAGATCGCGAGGTCTTCCAACTTGCCCAGGGCGCCCGGGGGTTTGGTCAGTTGCATGTTACGGACACCGGCCTGCTTTGCCGCGTCATGATCCGGGCCGGGCAAATCCGCCAGCGCCGCCCGGACATCCTCCAACGTTTTGAACGTCATGAATTGGTCCCTTGCCTCGTCGTCCGGGCGTCATTACCCAAAGCGGACCGCTCTGCAAGTCAGGACCGACCATGCCCAGCACACTTTGGGACATTCCCGTTGCCGCAAGCCTTTTGACGCGCCTGCCCTTGCCAAGGGTTCCTGAGGCAGCTTTCGATGATCAGGCGCGCACGGCCTGGGCCTATCCGCTGGTTGGCGTGGTGGTCGGAGGGTTGGCGGCCATGGTCGGGGCCTTGTCTGCTGGTCTTGCACCCGGCATCGCCGCGGGGCTGACGCTGGCCACGCTGCTCATGCTGACCGGAGGCCTGCACGAAGACGGCCTGGCCGATACGGCCGATGGCTTATGGGGCGGGCCAACGCCTGAACGGCGGTTGGAGATCATGAAAGACAGCCGGATCGGAGCCTACGGCGTTCTGGCTCTGATCCTTGTGCTGGGCCTGCGGTGGCTCGGGCTTGCCCAGGTGGGTTGGGCTGATGTGATCGTTGCTGCCGCGGCCTCTCGGGCATTCATGCCTGTGCTGATGGCGGCCTTGCCGCACGCCAGATCAACAGGATTGTCTCATTATGTTGGGCGTCCCACGGCGGTGAATGCAGGGATCGGGCTATTGATTGCGGCGGTGTTCGCCGTGGTATTGAGCGGGGGTGCCGGGCTTTTGGCAATGACCATCGCGGGGCTGATCGCCTTTGCGCTGGCCCGGACTGCACGCAGCAAGATCGGCGGACAGACCGGCGACATTCTCGGCGCGGCGCAGGTTCTTACCGAGGTCGCGATCCTGATTGCTCTGAGCGCATGAAAAAACCGCGCCCCAGAGGATTGGGACGCGGCATTCATCGATCAGGAAACGATCAGGCTGCGCGGCTGGTCAGCACGTCCCCGACTTCCTTTGCCGCAGCCAATTCGTCAGCACCCTGAACGGCGGCAACCTCACGGGTGAGACGCTCAAGCGCCGCCTCGTAAAGCTGCCGTTCGGAATAGCTTTGTTCGCGCTGATCGTCGGTGCGGTGCAGATCGCGGACCACCTCGGCGATCGCGATCAGATCGCCCGAGTTGATCTTTTGTTCATATTCCTGCGCCCGGCGCGACCACATGGCCCGCTTGACCTTGGCCTTGCCCCTTAGGGTTTTCATGGCCTGGCTGATAACATCGGGGCTGGAAAGCGCCCGCATGCCCACTTCGGTGGCCTTGTTGGTCGGAACGCGAAGGGTCATCTTGTCCTTTTCGAAGGAGATGACGAACAGCTCGAGAGATATGCCTGCAACCTCTTGTTCTTCGATTGACACAATCTGGCCGACACCGTGGGCGGGGTACACCACGTATTCGTTCGGCCGGAATTCGTGTTTCTTCTTTGTCATCCTGTGTCCTCTTTTGACGGGAACTGGGGACGCCATCGCGAGACGGTCAAAACCGCATCGGACAGCGCGTGAGCCCTGCCAGGGTGCGGTTTCAATCAGCGGTGCGAGTGGCCAATCGTGGTGGCGTGATCGGGCGTGCAGTATCCGTGTGCAATTGTTTGAGGAGTATATCACAAAATGCGCCCGTTCGGAAGGTTCCGCCGGGTCATCACGACTAACCTCTAGTGAATTCAATCACTTGAGGCTCATTTATGCAATCATAACGCGAACCGCTGCAATTCCAAAGCGATTCGTCAGCCGCCTTCGCCCGCCGCCTCGGAAAAGTGTTTTTCCAGCTTGCCGGTTTCGCCGTCACGCTCTTCCGCGTCGGGCAGCGGATCCTTTTTGGTGATGATGACCGGCCACATTTCGGAATACTTCCGATTGAACTCGACCCATTTTTCCGAGGCGGCGGGCGAAGGCGGCTGACGAATCGCTTTGGAAT
>JBCBKL010000037.1:0-26219 GCA_038521825.1 Pseudomonadota bacterium
GTCTTGCCATGATCCACGTGACCAATCGTGCCAATGTTCACATGCGGCTTCGTGCGTTCAAACTTTTCCTTTGCCATGATGGCCTCCTTCTCGTGCGGGCGCCGGGGTCAAGCCCCTGCCCGGTTATGCGTATTTCGCCTGGATCTCTTCGCTGATGTTCTGCGGTACCGGATCGTAGTGATCGAACTGCATCGTGAACTGCGCGCGGCCCGAAGACATCGAACGCAGGGTGTTGATGTAGCCGAACATATTCGCCAGCGGCACGAAGGCATCGATGGCGATTGCGTTGCCGCGTGTGTCCTGACCCTGAACCTGACCGCGACGCGATGTCAGGTCGCCGATGATGCCACCGGTATATTCCTCAGGCGTGACAACCTCGACCTTCATGATCGGCTCCAGCAGCTTGGCGCCCGCGCGCTTCATGCCTTCGCGCATGCACATCCGTGCCGCGATTTCAAAGGCCAGAACGCTGGAGTCGACGTCGTGGAACTTGCCGTCGATCAGCGCGACCTTAAAGTCGATGACCGGGAAGCCTGCCAGCGGACCGCTGTCCATGACCGAGTTGATGCCTTTTTCGACTCCCGGGATGTATTCCTTGGGCACGGCACCACCAACGATCCGGGACTCGAACGAATAGCCTTCGCCCGCTCCAGTCGGCGTGATGATCATCTTCACTTCGGCGAACTGACCCGAACCACCCGACTGTTTCTTGTGGGTGTAGGTGTGTTCGATCTCGTGACCGATGGTCTCACGATAAGCCACTTGCGGCGCACCGATGTTCGCCTCAACCTTGAACTCGCGCTTCAGACGATCGACGAGGATGTCGAGGTGAAGTTCACCCATCCCCTTCATAATGGTCTGACCGCTTTCGAGATCGGTTTCGACGCGGAACGACGGATCTTCGGCCGCGAGACGCGCCAGACCCTGCGACATCTTCTCTTGGTCGTTCTTCGTCTTGGGTTCGACCGCAATCTCGATCACCGGATCGGGGAACGTCATCGTTTCCAGAACCACCGGATCTTTGTCATCACATAGCGTGTCACCCGTGGTCGTGTCTTTCAGACCGGCAAGAGCAATGATGTCACCCGCGAAGGCTTCTTCGATTTCTTCGCGGTTGTTCGAGTGCATCATCATCATCCGACCAACGCGCTCTTTCTTGCCCTTGGTCGAGTTCAGCATCGAACCACCCTTTGTCAGAGTGCCCGAATAGATGCGCGTAAAGGTCAGTGAGCCGACGAACGGGTCATTCATGATTTTGAACGCCAGGCCCGAGAAGGCCATATCGTCGTCGGCACGGCGTGCGATGTTCCGTTCTTCGGCCTCGTCGCCCGGCTTGAAGCCCATGTAATCGACAACGTCGAGCGGGCTCGGAAGATAGTCGATCACGGCGTTGAGCAATGGCTGGACGCCTTTGTTCTTGAACGCGGATCCCGCCAGAACCGGAACGAACGACATGCTGAGTGTACCCTTGCGTATCAACTTGCGCAGGGTCGCCTCGTCAGGCTCGTTGCCTTCGAGGTAGGCTTCCATCGCATCGTCGTCTTGTTCGACTGCGTTCTCGACCAGCTTAGCGCGCCATTCTTCGCAGGTTGCCTTGAGATCGTCGCGAATTTCGCGCTGCTCCCATGTGGCACCCAGGTCCTCGCCGGCCCAGACCCATTCTTTCATAGTCACGAGGTCGACAATGCCTTCGAGCGCGTTTTCCGCACCGATCGGGATCTGGATCGGGCAGGCAATGGCGCCTGTCCGGTCTTCGATCATGTGAACGCAGTTGAAGAAGTCGGCGCCGATCTTGTCCATTTTGTTAACAAAGACGATGCGCGGCACTTTGTAACGGTCGGCCTGGCGCCAAACCGTTTCTGTCTGAGGCTCAACACCGGCGTTGGCGTCGAGAACCGCAACCGCACCGTCGAGAACGGCCAGCGAACGCTCAACTTCGATGGTGAAGTCAACGTGGCCGGGGGTGTCGATGATGTTAAAGCGGTGCTTGGGCGTGTCCGCCGTTTGGCCGTCTTCGGTGCGTTCCCAGAACGTGGTTGTCGCAGCCGACGTGATGGTGATGCCGCGTTCCTGCTCCTGCTCCATCCAGTCCATCGTGGCGGCACCATCGTGGACCTCACCGATGTTGTGAGACTTACCCGTATAGTACAGGATCCGTTCCGACGTGGTGGTCTTACCAGCGTCGATATGGGCCATGATCCCGAAGTTGCGGTAGCGTTCGAGCGGATATTCGCGTGCCATTTGGCTGCTTCCTCAGACTGAGATTAATTACCAGCGATAATGCGAGAAGGCCTTGTTGGCCTCTGCCATCTTGTGGGTGTCTTCGCGCTTTTTCACGGCCGATCCGCGGGATTGCACAGCATCCAGCAGCTCGCCGGCAAGGCGTTCTTCCATCGTGTTTTCGTTCCGCGAGCGTGAGGCATTGATCAGCCAGCGGATCGCCAAGGCTTCGCGGCGCTCGGGGCGAACCTCGACCGGTACCTGATAGGTCGCACCACCAACACGGCGCGAGCGCACTTCGACGGACGGCTTGATGTTATCGAGGGCCTCATGGAAGACCTCGATAGGCGCACGCTTGATCTTGTTCTCGATCCGGTCGAGTGCGTTGTAGACGATCTTCTCTGCGACCGACTTTTTGCCGTCGATCATCAGGTTGTTCATGAATTTGGTCAGTACGAGATCGCCAAACTTGGCGTCGGGCAGGACCTGGCGTTTTTCTGCGGCGTGACGGCGCGACATGGATTTTTCCTCTTACTTCGGACGCTTCGCGCCGTACTTCGAACGGCGCTGCTTCCGGTCTTTGACGCCCTGCGTATCCAGAACACCCCGTAGGATGTGGTAACGGACACCGGGAAGGTCTTTCACACGGCCGCCGCGGATCAGAACAACCGAGTGTTCCTGCAGGTTGTGGCTTTCACCGGGGATATAGCTGATGACCTCAAAGCCATTGGTCAGGCGCACCTTGGCAACCTTCCGCATGGCCGAGTTCGGCTTTTTCGGGGTCGTCGTGTAAACGCGCGTGCAGACACCACGTTTTTGGGGGCACTGCTCGAGGTGCATCGACTTTGAGCGCTTTACTTTTGGCTGCCGCGGCTTGCGGATCAGCTGTTGGATCGTTGGCATTCCGGTTCTTTCCCGTATCAACAACACATGTGTCGTGCGGGGCTGGCCCGCGGTTTCATATCAACGTGCAATCATGCGTCCACAAATGCACAAAAACCGCATGCGCCCCTGATTGGAACGACGCGGTAGGTTTCCAGAGGATCGGGCCAATGCGGGGCCGGATCGTGTCCACTACAGTTCTGAATTCGGGTTGCGGGGCGACCCCCGGGTCCGAGATAGCGGGCGTATAGGGGGAGTCGCGAACAGTGTCAACACAATCCCTTAACGCTTGCGTCAGCAACCAGGGCTTGCAAAGCTGCGATGACAAGAACGACAGGCACATCCCATGCAAGTGATTGGCATCTGCCGATTTTCCTATCCAGCCATTGGCGGTTTTCAGGTCGAGCATGAAACGATCGAGGACCGGATCCGCTACCTCTACCAGCTGGAGCGGCTAGAGGAACGGTTTCGGTGTTTCGAGACGATCACCCTGCCCGCGCTCAAGGCCCAAACCGATGCCGATTTCGACCTGGTTATCGTGGTGGGCGACAGCCTGCCAGCGGAACATCTTGACCGTTTGCACGAGCTGACCGCAGACATTCCGCAAGTCAGTATCGTCGCGCGACCACCTATGAACCACCGCGCCGCGATGAAAGACGTTCTCAACGCCGCGCGTCGCGAACCTGATGCCCCCTGTCTGCAGTTTCGACAGGATGACGATGATGCAGTGGCTGTCGATTTCATCGAACGTCTGCGTCTGGCCGTGGCCGAATGCGGGTCGTTGACGGCAAACCATCCTAGCGTCGTCTTTGATTTCAACAGAGGGTTCATCGCAGAGGCCGACGCGCGTGGGATCCGCGCGAAATCTGTGGTGCGGTCCCTCGACGTGGCAGCGATGGCGATGCACGCCGCGGGTGGGCACAGGAACACGATCATGAATTTCGCCCACCACAAGATCAACCAATTCATGCCAGTCGTGAGCTATACTGACACGCCGATGTTCGTACGCACTCACAACCAGTTCAATGACTCGCGGCAAAAACCTGTAAAGGCGGTCCCACTGGAACCATTAACTGTTGAAGAGGAACAACTGTTTCGCGATCGGTTCGCTATTGATGCGGCAGCCGTGAGATCAGCCTTTTCAGCCCTGTAGGACCAGCCGCTCACGATATAACGTGAAGAGGCCACTGGCCACGACAATGCCAGCTCCCAAAAGGGTAAGCGGGTCGGGCCAGTGTCCAAATACAGCCCATCCAAGCAGTAAAGCCCAAAGCAGTCCGGTGTATCGGAACGGCGCGATAAACGAGATATCGCCAGTGCGCATCACGAGCACGCTGAACAAATACCCGCCGATGATCAGAAACGAGGACCCTGCCACCAGCAATGCCAAACGGGTATCAAGCGGGGCCCATTCTTCAGTCGCGACCGTCGCGATGGCGGAGAAGATCAAGACACCGACCGATGCCGCAAGCGTGACTGTCATCGACGGGACGTCCGCCGACATCCGGCGGGTCGTGAGGTCACGGACGGTCACGCACAGCACCGCGCCCAGGGCATAAAGCGCGAAGACATTGAACCCTTCAGGCCCCGGCCTGAGGATCAAGACGACGCCGACAAACCCGAACAGGATCGCGGCAAATCGGCGCCAACCGACGGCTTCGCGAAACAAGAGCGCGGCACCCAAAGTCACGGTCAGCGGCAGGACCTGCAAGATCGCGGTGACGTTCGCCAGCGGCATCTTCAGCAGAGCGGTTATGAAAAAGAAGGCCGCCCCGACCTCGGCCGCGCTGCGGACACCTATGAGCACCCAATCTTGCCTGCCAATCCGCAAATCAAGCCCACCCATGGCGTGGACCAGCCCGAGGATGAGGGCAGTTGCGAGAATGCCCCGCAATGTAAGCAGTTGGAAAAGCGGAAGGGCACCACCAGTCGCCTTGATACAGACATCGTTCAGCGTAAAGGACGCCATCGAAGCCATCATCAGAAAGGCGCCGCGTATGTTTGGCGACATGCGCTAGAGGCCCTTCAACATGTCGATGCTCACCCCGAAGTGCCTACGCAGCTGGCGGCGCATCCGCTCGGGTGGCAGGGTGTGGGTTTTGCCAAGCTGCGACGGGTTCGATTTGTTGTCGCCATGAATGGTACGGATGAAGCCGGGCACCGAGATGCTGGAATAGGTATTGAAGTGCTGGGGAAAGGCCCGGTGGTTGAAGCGATAGGGATTGTCGCGAAAGTCCGCCGGAGCGAGCAGGGCCGCACCGGTCGACAGAGGCGCGCGTTCGCGGGCATCGAACACCTCGTTCTCACCATCCTGCCAGCGCACATAAAAACCTTTGTTGCAGGCGATGATCGTCGGGTCCTTTGGTCCCTGGAGATCAAGCATCGCCGCTGCGATCCGCGTGTTCCGCGCGACAAATTCCAGATCGACCGCGTCGTCGTCATCGAGACGGAACAGAATGCGGTGCGAGCATCCACCAACCGGAACGAGATCGTAAGCTGTGCGCAGCAGGCCATAGTGGGCACCCACATCGACCGGGAGGCAATGGAAATTCGGCAGCGGCTCAAGCAGATCTGCGAGGCGACCCAGATACGCCGCAGGCATCTGAGAGGACGTGATGACCACGCATTCAAAATCCTGATCGGTCTGGCGTGCAAGTGACGGCAGGCAAAGCTTTTCGAACAGATCAAACCGAAGCGCCATCCGGGCGGGGCTGAAAAGGTGCTCCGCTATGGCGTCAACGCTGTCGAACTGCTCAGTGTAGTAGGTGGTTGTAAGGACCGAGAACCGAACGACACCGATCGTCTTCGTCGTATAGGCCAATTGCCCCTGCCCTCTGTCAAATACCCGCGGGTCGCCATCACCCACGACGCTTTATCATTCAAGCCCGGTCGTCGCCGAACCGGAGCATGCAAAGTAAAATTACAAACCTTGAGGGAAGTGCAAAGGCCAAAAAATGCCCCCGCGCAAGCACGGGGGCTTTTTGACATTCTGGATGCGATTACTCGCGGCTGTCTTCGGTCGGATCGATGACAGTATCGAACGCGCTGGCGCCGACAAAATCATCCGTTGGCGCTGCAAGGGCTGCCGCAGCTTCGGCTTCTTCGCGACGCGCTTCGATGACCACGTTGTCACGTTCCTGCGCGATGCGGCGAACCCGCTGCGTCGCACCACCAGTACCCGCCGGGATAAGGCGGCCAACGATGACGTTCTCTTTCAGGCCAACCAGCTTGTCTTTCTTGCCCTGAACCGAGGCCTCGGTCAGAACCCGCGTGGTTTCCTGGAAGGACGCAGCCGAGATAAAGCTGCGTGTCTGCAGCGACGCCTTAGTGATACCAAGCAGGATGGGTTCGCCCTGTGCGGGGCGGCCACCTTTCGACAGGGCTTTTTCATTGGCCGCGTCGAATTCCTGCTTGTCGACGTGTTCACCTTTCAACAGCGTGGTGTCACCGCTTTCCTGGATCTCCCATTTCTGGAGCATCTGGCGAACAATCACTTCGATGTGCTTGTCGTTGATCTTCACGCCTTGCAGACGATAGACGTCCTGCACCTCGTCGATCATGTAGTCAGCCAGCGCCTCGACACCCATGATGGACAGGATGTCATGGGGCGCAGGGTTGCCGTCCATGATGTAGTCGCCCTTCTGAACGAAGTCGCCTTCGGCAACGGGAAGGTGCTTCCCTTTGGGCACCATGTACTCGACCTTGTCCAGCGTTTCGTCAGCGGGCTCGATCGCGATGCGGCGCTTGTTCTTGTAGTCCTTCCCAAAGCGCACATACCCATCGATCTCCGCAATAATGGCGTGGTCTTTGGGGCGACGCGCCTCAAAGAGTTCGGCCACACGCGGCAGACCACCGGTAATGTCTTTGGTCTTGGCGCCCTCGCGGGGGATACGTGCAACAACGTCCCCGGCTTTGACCTCCTGACCGTCCTCGACAGAAAGGATCGCATCGACCGACATCGGATAGGTGACAGGGTTGCCAGCATCGTTGCGGACAGGCTCACCATCGGGTCCGACAAGAATGATCTCAGGCTTGAGCTCATTTCCTTTCGGCGCCGTGCGCCAGTCGATGACGATCTTCTGCGTCATGCCTGTCGCGTCGTCGGTTTCATCGCGAACGGCGATGCCGCTGACCAGATCGACAAATTTCGACGTACCGTCCTTCTCGGCGATAATGGGCAGCGTGTAGGGATCCCACTCAAAGAGCTTGTCGCCTCGCGCAACATCCTGACCGTCGGTGACGAACAGTTTGGAGCCATAACCCAGCTTGTGGCTGGCACGCTCTTCGCCGTTTTCATCGTGGATCGCCAGTTTCATGTTCCGGCCCATGACCAGCATATCACCCGCCAAGTTTTTTAGGGTCTGCGCGTTATCAAAGACGATCTTGCCGGCCTGGCTCGCCTCAAGGAACGATTGCTGACCGCCCTGCGCGACGCCACCGATGTGGAAGGTCCGCATCGTCAACTGCGTGCCCGGTTCACCGATCGATTGTGCGGCTATGATACCGACAGCCTCACCGGTATTGACCATCGTGCCGCGTGCGAGGTCGCGACCATAGCACATAGCACAGACGCCCTCTTCGGCCTCACAGGTCAGCGGCGATCGCATACGGGCCGACTGAACGCCGGCGTCGTTGATGTTATCGGCCATGCGTTCGTCGATCAGGGTACCTGCTGCCACCAGGACCTCGTCCGTGCCCGGACGCAGGATATCTTCGGCAGCGACACGGCCCAGCAGACGCTCGGCCAGCGACGCGACGACTTCACCGTCATTCACGGCCGCTTCGGCAGTGATGGCATTCTCGGTACCGCAGTCCGGCATCCGCACAATGCAGTCTTGCGCCACGTCAACCAGACGACGGGTCAGGTAACCCGAGTTCGCGGTCTTAAGAGCCGTATCCGACAGACCCTTACGCGCGCCGTGGGTCGAGTTGAAGTACTCGAGAACGGTCAGACCTTCCTTGAAGTTCGAGATGATCGGCGTCTCGATGATGTCACCGTTCGGCTTGGCCATCAGGCCACGCATGCCGCCCAGCTGCTTCATCTGTGTGACCGAGCCCCGCGCACCCGAATGGGCCATCATGTAGACTGAGTTTGGTTCGCGATCCGCACCCTCGTCGTCCTTCATGGTGGCAGAGATCGAGCCCATCATGGCGTCCGTGACCTTGTCGTTGCATTTCGACCAGGCATCAACGACCTTGTTGTACTTCTCACCCTGGGTGATCAGACCATCCATGTATTGCTGTTCGAAGTCCTTGACCTGCTCGCGCGTCTCATCGACGATCGACCACTTGTTGTCAGGGATCAGCATGTCGTCCTTACCGAAGGAGATCCCGGCACGGAACGCTTCTTTGAAGCCGAGCGACATGATCTGATCGCAGAAGATAACTGACTCTTTCTGACCGCAATAACGATAGACAGTGTCGATAACCTGCTGCACCTCTTTCTTCCGTAGAAGCCGGTTAACCAGATCGAACGGAGCCTTCGCGTTCAGTGGCAGAAGCGAACCAAGACGAACCCGTCCCGGTGTCGTTTCGAAACGCATCATGACTTCCTGCCCGGTCTCATCAATCTGCGGCACACGGGCCGTGATCTTGGCGTGTAGATGAACTTCGCCGGAAACAAGGGCGTGCTCGACCTCTTCGATCGAGCCGAAGACCATACCTTCGCCCTGCATCCCCTCACGCTCCAGCGTCACATAGTAAAGACCCAGGATCATATCCTGAGACGGAACAATGATCGGCGCACCGTTTGCCGGCGACAGAACGTTGTTCGTCGACATCATAAGCACGCGCGCTTCCAGCTGCGCTTCGAGCGAAAGCGGCACGTGAACGGCCATCTGGTCACCGTCAAAATCGGCGTTAAAGGCCGAACAAACAAGCGGGTGAAGCTGGATCGCCTTGCCTTCGATCAGCACAGGCTCAAACGCCTGGATGCCAAGACGGTGCAGGGTCGGTGCGCGGTTCAGCATGACCGGGTGTTCGCGGATCACCTCATCTAGGATATCCCAAACTTCGGGGCGTTCCTTTTCCACCAGCTTTTTGGCCTGCTTGACGGTGCTGGACAGCCCCTTCGCCTCAAGCCGCGAATAGATGAACGGCTTGAAGAGTTCGAGCGCCATCTTCTTTGGCAAGCCGCATTGATGCAGCTTCAGCTCTGGCCCAGTCACGATGACCGAACGACCCGAGAAGTCGACCCGCTTACCCAGAAGGTTCTGGCGGAAACGGCCCTGCTTGCCTTTCAGCATATCCGACAGCGATTTCAGCGGGCGCTTGTTTGCACCCGTGATCACGCGGCCACGGCGGCCGTTGTCGAACAGCGCATCGACGGATTCCTGCAGCATCCGCTTTTCGTTGCGCACGATGATGTCAGGCGCGCGTAGTTCGATCAGACGCTTGAGGCGGTTGTTCCGGTTGATGACCCGGCGATACAGGTCGTTGAGATCGGACGTCGCGAAACGGCCACCATCCAGCGGCACCAGCGGGCGCAGTTCCGGCGGGATGACCGGGATCACGGTCAGCACCATCCATTCCGGGCGGTTGCCCGATTCAAGGAAGCTTTCGACCACTTTCAGACGCTTGATGATCTTCTTTGGCTTAAGCTCGCCCGTCGCTTCCTTCAGCTCTTCGCGCAGACGCTCCGCCTCAGCCTCCAGGTCAATCTGGCTGAGCATCTCGCGGATCGCTTCGGCACCGATATTGGCCGTGAACGCGTCCATGCCATAGGCATCCTGCGCGTCCATATATTCTTCTTCCGAGAGCATCTGGCCATAGGTCAGATCGGTCAGGCCCGGCTCGATCACAACGTAGTTCTCGAAATACAGAACCCGCTCAAGATCGCGCAGCGTCATGTCCAGCATCAGGCCGATGCGGGACGGGAGCGACTTGAGGAACCAAATATGCGCGACTGGCGCTGCAAGCTCGATATGCCCCATCCGCTCGCGGCGCACCTTCTGGAGCGTGACTTCGACACCGCATTTCTCGCAGACAACGCCGCGATATTTCATGCGCTTGTATTTGCCGCACAGGCATTCGTAGTCCTTGATCGGGCCAAAGATACGCGCGCAGAAGAGACCGTCACGCTCGGGCTTGAACGTCCGGTAGTTGATGGTTTCAGGCTTTTTGATTTCGCCATAGGACCATGACAGGATCCGCTCAGGCGAGGCCAAAGACACCTTGATCTCGTCAAAAACCTTGGGCGGCGTCAGCGGGTTGAACGGGTTGTTTGTCAGTTCCTGGTTCATATTCAGTCCCTTTCTTAGGGGAATTAGAAAAAGATGATATCGACCGAGGCAGCGAGGGCAAAAATCCCGAAAAGAAGCCGCTTTGGCCGAAGATAATTGAAGAAGGCTGGGTCACTCTCAGGGGCTTTCCGGAATGCTCCGATCACAAGCGAAAGGCTCAGGATCGCACCGAGCACACCGATCCAAACCGGAAGCTCCCCAACCAAATTCATCGCTTACTCATCTTCCTCCGCATCCAGGAGTTCCATGTTGAGGCCCAGACCGCGGACCTCCTTGACGAGAACGTTGAACGATTCCGGTACGCCGGCCTCGAAGTTGTCCTCGCCCTTCACGATGCTTTCATAGACCTTGGTCCGGCCCGCCACGTCATCCGACTTCACCGTCAGCATCTCCTGCAGGGTGTAGGCGGCGCCGTACGCTTCCAGGGCCCAGACCTCCATCTCACCAAAGCGCTGACCACCGAACTGCGCCTTACCACCCAGCGGCTGCTGTGTGACAAGCGAGTACGGACCGGTCGAACGGGCGTGGATTTTGTCGTCCACAAGGTGGTGCAGTTTCAGCAGGTACTTGATGCCCACGGTCACCGGGCGGCTGAACTGCTCGCCCGTGCGCCCGTCGAACAGCACCGACTGACCGCTTTCCGAGAAACCAGCGCGGACAAGCGCATCGTTCACGTCGCTTTCCTTGGCCCCGTCAAAGACAGGTGTCGCAATCGGCACACCGCGGGCGACGTTCCCAGCCGCTTCGACCAGACGATCCTCGTCCATGCCGCCGATGCCCTCTTCATAGACATCTTCGCCATAGGCGATCCGCATCGCCTCACGGACCGGGGTCAGATCACCTGAACGACGATATTCGTCCAGCGCATCGTCAACCTTGAGGCCCAGACCACGCGCGGCCCAGCCCATATGGGTTTCGAGGATCTGACCGACATTCATACGCGAAGGTACGCCCAGCGGGTTCAGACAGAAGTCGACCGGCGTACCATCCGCTAGAAATGGCATGTCTTCCATTGGAACCACGCGGCTGATGACACCTTTGTTCCCGTGACGTCCGGCCATCTTGTCGCCCGGCTGCAGCTTGCGCTTCACCGCGACGAAGACTTTGACCATCTTCATCACACCCGGCGGTAGATCATCACCGCGGCGGACTTTCTCGACCTTGTCCTCGAACCGGGCATCGAGGGCACGCTTCTGCGCCTCGTATTGCTCGTTCAGAGCCTCGACAACCTGCGCATCTGCCTCGTCCTTGAGGGCAATCTGCCACCAGGCCGAACGCGGGAACGCTTCGAGCATCTCTTCATCGACATTGCTGCCGGCCTTGATGCCTTTTGGCCCTTTGGCAACTTCCTTACCAAGGATGAGCGACTTGAGACGCGCATAGATGTTGCGGTCGAGGATGGCGAGTTCGTCGTCCCGGTCACGGGCCAGACGCTCAACTTCTTCCCGCTCGATCTGCAGCGCCCGCTCGTCCTTATCGACGCCGTGACGGTTGAAGACACGAACCTCAACGACAGTACCGAAATCACCCGGCTTGACCCGCAATGAGGTGTCTCGAACGTCCGATGCTTTCTCACCGAAGATCGCGCGAAGCAGTTTTTCTTCCGGCGTCATCGGACTTTCGCCCTTGGGTGTGATCTTACCAACGAGAATATCACCGGGTTCGACGTCCGCACCGATATAGACGATGCCCGCCTCATCGAGGTTACGCAGGGCTTCCTCACCGACATTCGGGATATCGCGTGTGATTTCTTCCGGCCCGAGTTTCGTATCCCGCGCGGCCACTTCGAACTCCTCGATATGAACCGAGGTGAAGACGTCGTCCCGCGCGATCCGTTCCGAGATCAGGATCGAATCTTCATAATTGTAGCCGTTCCAAGGCATGAAAGCGACGACGACGTTCTTGCCGAGCGCCAGCTCACCCAAATCGGTGGACGGGCCATCGGCGATGACCTCGCCCTTGCCGACCGTATCACCGACCTTGACCAGCGGACGCTGGTTGATGCAGGTGTTCTGGTTCGACCGCTGGAATTTGCGCAGACGGTAGATGTCAACGCCCGCATCACCCAGTTCCAGATCCTCGGTCGCCCGGATAACAATCCGCTGCGCGTCGACCTGGTCAATGATACCTGCACGGCGCGCCTGGATCGCGGCGCCAGAGTCGATGGCAACCTTTTCTTCGATACCGGTGCCGACAAGCGGCGCCTCGGCCCGCAACAGTGGCACCGCCTGACGTTGCATGTTCGAACCCATAAGGGCCCGGTTCGCGTCGTCATTTTCAAGGAACGGGATCAGCGAGGCGGCGACCGAAACCAACTGCTTTGGTGACACGTCGATCAGGTCAACGCTTTCATTCGGCGCAAGGGTATAGTCGCCGGACTGCCGCGTGCTAACCAGGTCATTCACGAACTTGCCATTTGCATCGAGGTTGGCGTTGGCCTGCGCCACGGTGTGGCGCATTTCCTCGGTCGCGGACATATAGTGCACTTCGTCCGTGACCTGGCCCCCTTTCACGACCCGGTAGGGTGTTTCGATGAAGCCGTATTTGTTGACCCGAGCGAAGGTCGCAAGCGAGTTGATCAGGCCGATGTTCGGCCCTTCCGGCGTTTCAATCGGGCACATCCGGCCATAGTGGGTCGGGTGAACGTCGCGCACCTCAAAGCCTGCGCGTTCACGCGTCAAACCACCCGGCCCAAGCGCCGACAAACGTCGCTTGTGGGTGACCTCAGACAGCGGGTTCGTCTGGTCCATAAACTGTGATAGTTGCGAGGAGCCGAAGAATTCACGGACGGCGGCAGCCGCCGGTTTCGCGTTGATGAGATCCTGCGGCATCACCGTGTCGATCTCGACCGAAGACATACGCTCCTTGATCGCGCGTTCCATCCGGAGAAGGCCAACGCGATACTGATTTTCCATCAGTTCACCAACAGAACGGACGCGGCGGTTGCCCAAGTGGTCGATGTCGTCGATATCACCCTTTCCATCGCGCAGCTCAACCAGTGCCTTGATGCAGGCCACGATGTCTTCGCGACGCAGAGTGCGCACTGTGTCTTCGGCATCAAGCGCCAGACGCATGTTCATCTTAACGCGACCGACCGCCGACAAATCATAGCGCTCACTATCGAAGAACAGCGTGTCGAACAGTGACGACGCCGCTTCGACAGTGGGCGGCTCACCCGGACGCATGACGCGGTAGATGTCCATGAGCGCGGTTTCGCGGTTCATGTTCTTGTCCTGGGCCATCGTGTTGCGCATGTAGGGGCCGACATTGACGTTATCGATGTCGAGAACCGGAATGTCGGTTATGCCCGCATCCAGCAACTCCTTGACCGAACCGCCGATCAGTGTGCCGTCCTTGTCATACTCAAGGGTAAGCTCATCACCGGCTTCGACATAGATCGCGCCGTTTTCCTCGTTGATGATGTCCTGAGCGGCGAATTTGCCGACAATGTGGTCGAACGGGACCAGCAGCTCGGTGACAGTGCCCTCTTCGATCAGTTTCTTAACCGCGCGCGGCGTCACTTTCTTACCCGCTTCGGCGATCACGTCACCGGTGGCCGCGTCTACAAGGTCATAGGTTGGACGCGTGCCGCGGACCCGTTCGGGGAAGAACGGAGCGACCCAGCCCTGACCCTTTTTGTGGCTGAATGTGACCGTGTTGTAGTAAGCCTGCATTATGGTTTCCTGGTCGAGACCAAGTGCATAAAGCAGGGTTGTGACGGGCAGCTTCCGGCGGCGGTCGATGCGGGCGTAAACGATGTCTTTGGCGTCAAACTCAAAGTCCAGCCACGAGCCGCGATAGGGAATGATGCGGCAAGCAAAAAGCAGCTTGCCCGAGGAATGGGTCTTACCCTTGTCGTGGTCAAAGAACACGCCTGGGCTGCGGTGCATCTGGCTGACGATAACCCGCTCGGTCCCGTTCACGATAAACGTACCATTCGGTGTCATTAGGGGCATATCGCCCATGAACACGTCCTGTTCCTTGATGTCCTTGACCGATTTTGCGCCGGTATCTTCGTCGACATCGAAAACGATCAGACGCAGAGTGACCTTGAGCGGCGCGCTATAGGTCATGTCGCGCTGCTGGCATTCCTCGACGTCGTATTTGGGCTTTTCCAGCTCGTACTTGACGTATTCCAGCACGCTGGTTTCGTTGAAATCCTTGATTGGGAAGACTGACTGGAAAACGCCGTGGATGCCTTCGCCATCCGTGGGAATTTCCGCTTCCCCTGAACTCAGGAACAAATCGTACGAAGACTTCTGCACCTCGATGAGGTTCGGCATTTCCAGCACTTCGCGGATCTTGCCGTAGTATTTCCGAAGACGTTTCTGACCAAGGAAGGATTGCGCCATCTTAGATGTCACCTTTCAGTTTCTCACCAGACAGCTGCACAGTCGGGCGCCTGTGCGCTGCCCCGTCGAGAGGAAGGGTTCAGGCCAATTCATGTTTGCCGTCCCACCGGCAAACTCCCGACCTGTAAACCGCATCTTGGGAAAGGCTTTGACAAAAGCCCTTTCCAAGACAGGTTCGGCTGGACCCGGTTTTCCGGGCCCAGCCACGTTAGATAGGGCGCGACGGGGCGCGCTCCAAGAGGGCTTAGGCCAGCTCGACCTCGGCGCCCGCTGCTTCCAGCTTGCCTTTGATCTCTTCGGCTTCTTCCTTGGCAACGCCTTCTTTGATCTTGCCGCCCGCCTCGACCAGATCTTTGGCTTCTTTCAAACCAAGGCCGGTGATGCCGCGCACTTCTTTGATGACGTTGATTTTCGACGCACCGGCGTTCTTGAGAACGACGTCGAATTCCGATTTCTCCTCGGCAGCTGCCGCACCGGCGTCACCGCCTGCAGGGCCTGCCATCATGACAGCGCCGCCAGCAGCAGGCTCGATACCGTATTCGTCTTTGAGGATTGTCTTCAGTTCTTGTGCCTCGAGAAGGGTCAGACCAACGATCTCTTCGGCGAGTTTTTTCAGATCAGCCATATTTCAGCTCTTTCCGTTTCCTAGTGTGTGTTCCAACGCGTAACGGTAAACCACGCGCCGTTCCGACAATGCGCTAAGCCGCCTTTTCCTCGATCGTTGAGAGGATTGAGGCGATGTTCGATGCAGGTGCGCCAATGGCCCCGGCGATGTTGGAAGCAGGCGCGCCGATACAGCCGACGATCGAAGCAATAAGCTCATCGCGCGACGGCATTTTCGACACGGCTGTAACCCCAGCTCGGTCCAGAGCGTTCTCGCCCATGGCACCGCCAAGAATGACAAACTTGTCGTTGTCCTTGGCGAAACCCTCCGCGACCTTGGCCGCAGCCACGGGATCTTCGGAGAAGGTGAGAACGGTCATGCCCGTCAGGTAATCCGCGATCGATTCGCAAGGTTTACCGTCAAGGGCGATTTTGGCGAGCCTGTTCTTAGCGACCCGAACCGCAGCATCCGCTTCACGCGCCTTGGCGCGCAGATCCTGCATTTCGGCAACTGTCAGACCGGCGTAGTGGGCAACCACGACGACGCCAGAGCTTTCGAAGATCTGGCCGAGTTCATCGACCACTTTCTCTTTCTGGGCTCTATCCACAGTTTCACTCCATTATTGGAGGGGTGCTGCCCCTCCGGCTCGTATTCGCCAGGCCGGATGGCCTGACAATCAAGTCCTTACGGGTCGCGGCACCTAACGCCTGGAACACGCGGGAGCCAGGCAGGAATGTCTCTTCCCGTCTCAGGCAGGAATTATGGCCAGATGCATTTCCGGTCACCCACCGTCTCGGACGAAATAGAGGGCCACCGCGAATCGCACGGGAGCCCTCGGGCCACCCGCATAGAACGAAGCGTTCGGGATGCCAACCCCAAACCTCGAATCGCCTGGTAATTGGTGGTGTCAGGCGGCCTCGGTCCGGCCCGGCGACGGTTTATCCGGCGCCAATGCGGTCAATGTGCTGACCAGACCACCTTTTGAAACCGGTTTCCGCAACACATCGACCATTCCGGCCTCGCGGTAGCTTTCGACCTGATGTGGCAGGGCATTTGCCGTGACGCCGATGATAATCGGGCAGTCTTCGGACTTGTCGTCATAGAACGCATGGATCGCCCGCGTCGCCTCTACCCCATCCATCTCGGGCATCTGCACATCCATCAGAATTACGTCAAAAGTCTTCTCTTTGACAGCATTGACCGCGGCAAGCCCGCTATCCGCCTCCGCAAGCTTTGGATTGAACGGTTTCAGGAACTTCCTAAGGATCAGGCGGTTCGTCTTGTTGTCGTCGACAACAAGTATCTCGAGCTGCGAAAAGTCTGCCTTTGCTTCATCCTTTGGTGTACCCGGTTTGGGCTCGGTGGGCCTGAGCGTTCCACGCTCAAGGGGCAGACAAATCTCGAAACGTGACCCTTTGCCCGGCTCGCTCTGAACCGTTAGCGTGCCTTGCATAGCTTCACAAATGCTACGCGAGATTGTCAGCCCCAGACCGGTACCGCCATGCTCTCGCGTGTTGCTGCCGTCGGCTTGACCAAAGGGCTGGAAAATCCGAGCTTGCGCATCGGCCGATATCCCCAAGCCAGTATCGATGACAGAAATGAGCAAACCCGAACGCGACGCCTCCTTAGACGGCGATCTATACTGCGCCTCTATCGTGACAGAGCCCTCATCCGTGAACTTGATCGCATTGGATACGAGGTTGTGGACGACCTGGCGCAACCTGCGTCCATCCCCCGACACTGGTGGCAGTGCACCATCCGGCAGCGAGATTTTCAGATCCACCGCTTTTGCCTGCGCCGCATCTGAATACAGCGCCCGCGCCGTTTCGAGCAGCGGCTCGACCTCGAAGTCGCGATACTCGATTGTAACCTCGCCTGCCTCGATCTTCGAGTAATCGAGGACATCGTTGATGGTCGACAGCAAGAGACCACCGGATTCGGTCAGAACACGCAGGCATTCTGTCTGTTCGTCGTCCAGATTAGTACCGGACAAGATATTCGCCATACCCAACACACCGTTCAGCGGTGTGCGAACTTCATGACTCACATTCGCGATGAATTCGGATTTCGCCTTGCTTGCTGCCTCTGCGGCTTCGGTCAACGCCTGCTCGCGCCTTTGCGCGAGCGCGGCCATGTAGAGCTCAAGCAGGAGATAACAAACGATCAGAACAAGGACGCCGCCAGAGATGTATTCGTAGGCCACCAGCTTGCGCGTATTCGCCGCGACTGCGGGCGAGATCACATCAAGCCGCGACTGGTTGTACTCCAGGATCCACGCACGGCGTATTTCGACAACGCGTTGGCCCATCCCGTCGGTCAACATTGCCAGCGTTGCACTGTCGGGCGGGGTATCGCCGTAGAGGAGCGGGTCAAGCGCTTCCAGAAAGTCATCGAGCGCCGCGATATGACCGGCCAGCATCGGGCGACCGGTCATATCAAGCTGACTGACGATATCGACCCGACTCCAGAAGACATCGAACTGGGTCTGAAGTTCATTCAACCCGACGACCCCAGCCTGGTATGCGATCGCCAGCTTGGCCGCACGCTCGCCTTCGTAAATCAGCTCGCTCGCCTTCCACGAGGAACTGATCAGAGCAAGCGCCAGTTTCTCTTCGGCGTCTCGTAGCGCCCCGCGATGCCACAGCATGGCACCGACCAGTGCAACACACAGCCCGATCGCGACGCTTGCCCGCAGGATTTGGCTGTGTCTTTTCATGTTGTAGTTGGACTGACTATTATTCGACCACGATGCGGTTGAGCTGCCAGATCATCTCGGCATCAAAGAGCTGCTGGCCAGCCTGAGTCTCGTCCAGAGGGTAGACCACCCAGATCGGGCCCTTGTCGCGCACGCGCATCGCTCTGCCGTTTTGATCCATCGCCAAGATAACGCCGTGCTCCGACGCGTGCGCAGCCGGGATCGTGACCGTGTAGTCATTGATGGCGATGGCCTTCAACGTGTCGCCATCGGCACCAACTGCAGTCAGCAGAGACGCCAGCGTCGGTCCCTGAAATACCTGCTCACCGGTGGTGAAGGACGTGTATGTCCGTACCTCACGCCAATCCAGGTCTTCGAGCATTGTCCGGTCGAACTGGACAACGCCATCGCCGTTGTCGGCGCTGATACTGCCAGACACTGTGATCAGAACGGTGCCTTCCGGCTGCGGAAGGGTTGTTGCCCAGAGGGGCGTCGCGAAGAGTGACAGAACGGAAAAAAGGAAAGATCGGCGCAAAAGGCCCATTGCGGTATCCCCATTAGGTTTTGGTTGCGCGCCGATTGAATTCGAAACTTCCTAAGAAAGAGCTTAGAAACGAAAAAAGGCGCCCCCAGGGGACGCCTTCCGTTGTAATGATCGGATGATTATTCGCCCGTAGCGTCCGCGACGTTGATGCTGACGCCCGGACCCATGGTCGAGCTCAGAGCGATCTTTTTCATGTACGTGCCCTTGGCACCAGCTGGTTTGGCCTTGGCAACGGCACCAACAAATGCGCGCACGTTCTCTACCAGTTTGGCTTCGTCGAAGGACGCTTTGCCAACGCCCGCATGAACAACACCGGCTTTCTCAACCTTGAACTGTACTTCACCACCTTTGGCGGCTTTGACGGCGTCTGCTACGTCCATGGTGACGGTGCCCACTTTGGGGTTTGGCATCAGATTGCGGGGCCCCAGAACCTTACCAAGACGGCCAACGATCGGCATCATGTCCGGTGTGGCGATGCAGCGATCGAATTCGATGGTACCGCCCTGAACCGTTTCCATCAGGTCTTCGGCGCCCACGATGTCTGCACCGGCAGCCTGCGCTTCCTCAGCCTTGGGCCCGCGAGCGAACACAGCCACGCGAACCGTCTTGCCGGTGCCGTTCGGCAAACCCACGACGCCGCGGACCATCTGATCAGCGTGGCGGGGATCAACGCCAAGGTTCATCGCGACTTCGATGGTTTCGTCGAATTTCGCAATTGCGTTGGATTTTACCAGCGCGACGGCCTCCTCGACCGATACGTCATTTTTACCCGCAAAGGCTTCGCGCGCTGCTTTGGTGCGTTTTCCTAGCTTGGCCATGACTTATCCTTTCACCTCGATACCCATCGAGCGGGCCGATCCCAGAATGATCTGCATTGCCGCATCGACGTCGTTCGCGTTGAGGTCCTTCATCTTGGCCTCGGCAATTTCACGGACCTGTGCCGCCGTAACGCTGCCCACCGTTTCACGGGACGGGTTGTTCGCACCCGATTTCAGCTTTGCAGCCTTCTTTAGGTAGTAAGACGCGGGCGGCGTCTTGATATCCATGGTGAAGGATTTGTCCTGGTAATATGTAATCACGGTCGGGCACGGCGCACCGGGCTCCATGTCTGCGGTCTTGGCGTTGAACGCCTTGCAGAATTCCATGATGTTGATACCGCGCTGACCCAGAGCCGGCCCAACGGGCGGTGACGGGTTCGCTTGTCCGGCGGGCACCTGAAGCTTCATGGTGCCAGCGAGTTTCTTGGCCATGTGCCAATCTCCTGTTCAAACAGCCTTGGAACGCGTTCCGCAGCCTCGTGTTGACGTGGTGCGGCCCAAACATCGCGATGCCGAGACCTCCCACGGAAGGGATTCTGCCATCAAAGACGGCAGGCGCGCTGATTATCGGGCAGCGCACCTTTTTGCAAGGGGTTTGCGGGGCCTGATCTGGCCCCGGCTCAAACACCGGGACCCAGCAGCGCAATGCCCGCCTTCAGCATGAACACCGAGGCTGGCAAAGGCGCGGCAGACGGGTTGGTTACCGGTTCAGAAGTGATCCAAGACAGACTTTGACCGCTCGAAAAGGGATCAAGCGATACTGACGACGGCAGCAACAAGGACAGTTGACCGGTTTTCTGGTTATCGGTCACTGAGGTCACGTTGTAGCTGATATCGGTGCGGACCGGCCCATTGCTTAGCGCATTCGCCAAAAAAAACCGGTCGAGGTTGAAAAGAGCTGCCCGGCTTCAGCGTGACCGACGGCACCTACATCGCGGCAACCAGCCCGTTTTCATCCGCCGAATAGCTGGTGCTATCGATCCCATTCTCATTGCGAATGGGCGGCAGGTTGGTCAGTGTTCCATCGATCTGCTCTCGCACATCGATGCGGGCGTTGAGTTTCATGACGCGACCGGGGACCATCGGCTGAATGACCGGATTGACACCGCTCCCTGCAGTGGTCGTGAGCGTCCCGGGCGATGGTGTCCCAACTTGCGGGGAAAACGCGGCATCCATCGCCCAGATGATCGCTCCGCCCAGAATTACCAGATCTGTCGCCACGTCGTAACGGAAATTCGCCAAGAGCTGACCACCCACCGTCGTCCCAAGGGTACCCGGCGGCGTGACGTTCGCAGTCTTCTAAATGAGCTTCCGCTCTCCAGTCAGCGGGCTTTGCAACATGGTGCTGGACGTGCCACCGAGAGCGACCGCAAATGGATCGCTGCCGTCGGCGCCAAGACGGCCTACATCGAACCCGGAAGTCCCTTGGAGAATGGCTATCTCGAGAGCTTCAATGCGCGGTTCCGCGACGAGCTACCGAACCGGGAAATCTTCTACTCGCTGAGAGAAGCCCAGATCATCATCGAAGGATGGAGGAAACACTACAACACCAAGCGGCCACAAAGCGCATTGGGCCACCGGCCACCGGCACCAGAAACCATCGTCCCGATAGACCAACGGCCAGTCATGCACTAACAATCAGACCGGACCAATCAGATCAGGCTGCCCAGGTTTGGCCAAAGCATGGCGCCCCTGCTGCAGCCATTTGCGTCATGGGGATCTAGCCCAAGGCCCCTTGCAGAATAGACGCCGCGGCAGATCTCTTAATCGGCGACGGTGAGAAATCGGTGTCGGTTAAGCAATCAAGGTCGGCCGGCGCACAAAAACCGCGCCTGAACAATCGCATTACAGACAGATCCATGGCTGACGGACCAGTTGCCCGGATTGGGCAATCCCGTAAGAGGCCCAGCGACCTTGAGAGAAACGGGGCTGCCCAGCAGTGCGCTCCGATGCTTTCCCGGAGATCGGTGCGGTCAGATTTGCTTGGTAACCTGAGTGTATTCCAGTTCGACCGGGGTTTCCCGACCGAAGATCGAAACCGTCACCTTGAGGCGCTGGTTATCGTCGTCCACCTCTTCGACCATGCCATCGAAATCCTCGAACGGGCCGTCGTTCACCTTGACCTTCTCACCCACCTCGAAGTGGATCAGGGTCCGCGGCGCTTCTTCGCCTTCCTGAACGCGGTTCAGGATCGCATTAACCTCGGCATCACGCATTGGCATCGGGCGGCCCTTTGACCCAAGAAAGCCCGTCACCCGGTTAATCGAGTTGATGAGGTGATAGCCCTGATCCGACATCTCCATATGCACCAGCACATAGCCGGGCATGAAACGGCGTTCAGTTGTTACCTTCTTGCCCCGACGAACCTCGATGACCTCTTCAGTCGGAACCAGAACCTCGTCGATCTGATCCTCAAGGCCGTTTTCGGTCACGGCAGTGCGGATCTGCTCAGCGATCTTTTTCTCGAAGTTCGAGAGCACGCTCACAGAATACCACCGTTTTGCCATCGTCGTTCGGGCCCCTTGTTTGCCTTGGATCGTTGAGCGGTGTCGATGCCGCCAAATTTAAACAAATGGGGCGTGAGGCTCGAATCGCCGCACGCCACCATCATGAGGACAGCCGGATACTCTGCAGTCTGGAAAAGTGCAAGGGTCTACGGCCGAAATCCCGGCGCCTAGCCAAAGATCGTCAGGATGCCTTCAAGGCCGCTGCGGATCAGCAAATCGACAAGCGCAAAAAACACCGCAGTCAACGACGCCATGATAAAAACCATGACAGTGGTGAGGAACACCTCGCGCCGGGTCGGCCAGACAACCTTCGCCACCTCAGCACGGACCTGCTGGATGAACTGAAGCGGGTTTGTGGTGGCCATGACGCGTCCTCTGCTATCGCGAATGCTGCGCAGATAACGACAGCTGGCCGACAATTCAACTGTCATTCCCGCGTGCAGAGGCAATTACACGGTCTTGGACGTCGTCTTGTTCACACCGTCGGCTGAGTTTCCGTAGAAATCAGGGACATACAAATGACCAACCACGCGCGCCGGGAAGAGATCGAGAACCCGATCCCAGTGATACGCCGCCAATTCCAGCTTCTGACGGTAGTGCGCAGCCTTGGCCTTGTTCCGGCGCTCGATGCGGTCCAGCCGCCGAGAGGTCCAACGCCAGATCCGCTCGGGTCCGAACACGCGGAAGGTCAAGATCGACAGCACGATCAATGACAGAACCGGGACGATGACAAACAACGGGCGAACGACCAGCAGCAGGGTAACAGCGATAAAGGATGCATACCGTTCCGGCGGCGCTGAACGCGTTTCGGCGGCAATGTCGATCGGATGCTTCAGGGGTTCGAATTTCGCATGTGACGCTGCCCGCAGCATCTCGGGAGTCATCGCCTCTTTACGGTTGCGCGAATCCGCGAATATCTGAGCGCGCCGCTGCTCTTCAAAGTCTTCGACCAGAACCGTCCTGACAAGCTCCAGCGTTTCAGCCTCGGTCCCAATCGAATGGGACGGGCCCGGCATCAATGTATAGCCCAAAGTTTACTCCCCCAAGAAACCATCACCGGTAATGCGGTGTACACAAACCCCGCCCCCACCCGGCGGAGTGAGGCAAAGCTGGGGCCGGTATTTGACGGTATAAAGGCGGGAATGTGGCAAGAAATTGGCTTTGTTGCAGATACATGCATAAAGCGTCATTGATCGTCGGACTGTTTGCGTATTTCCACCGGATGTGAAGCTTATGTTACCAATTTATGGTTGAAATGTGCCGGAAAGAAGGCGGCGACTCAAGCCGACCAACCCCCTGCCAGAGGCACTCGCGCGATGTGCTTCTCGTTCGATTTTTTGATTGAGGCGGAGCTTTGGCAGGGGCAGCAGGGCTCGAACCCGCGACCTACGGTTTTGGAGACCGTCGCTCTACCAGCTGAGCTATACCCCTAAAGCCGCCCCGTGATTACGCGCGGCAGCGGGGCTTTGCAAGCAGCAAATCAAGCGGCCGTTCGGGCAGCGGCGAAGGCTGGGCTCTGCACCACACCCCGGTCAAAAAGATCGGCGATTTCGGCGCTGTCGAGGCCAGCAACATCCGCCAAGACCTCCTCCGTATTTGCACCCAGGGCCGGCGCGGGAGCCGGCGACAACCGCTCGTGCGCCGAAAAGGTCGCGGGATGGCCCGGGACGGGGTACGAGCCGACGCCGGGCTGGAGCACCTGCTTAAACATCGGGTTCTGCACCGACATGTCCGGGTCTTCGGCCATGGCCTGCCGGGTTGTCCGGAACTCCGACCAGGTCATCCCCGCATTATTGAACTCATCCGCAAAATCCGCAACGCTGCGCGCAGCGAACCAAGGCGCTAGGATCTCGGTGATCTCGTGGCGCAACCGCCAGCGATTGCCCTCGTCCGCCAGCGATATACCATGGCGCGCTTCAAGCGCGGCCATTTGGGTTTCTGTGCCGGTTGCCCAGACCAACCCGCGCCACTGACGATCTGTCAGCCCGATGACCATGACACGACGCCCGTCAGCACACAGAAAATCTTGTCCGTAGGCTCCATAGAGTGCATTGCCCGACTTCGTGCGATCTGTTGGACTAAGCGCGGCATCGGCAATCATCCCGAGATGACCGACCGCCGCCGCGGCAACATCCTTGAGCGCAATCTCGACCTCCTGCCCTGTTCCTTCGCGCAATCTCTGCCGCTCCGCCGCGAGCAGGGCCGAAACACACATGTTGCCGGCGATCAGATCCCATGCTGGCAGAGCGTGGGCGACAGGCTCAGTCGAGCCGGTCTCGCCAGTGATGTGCGGAATGCCCAAAGCAGGATTGACTGTATAGTCCACCTGCGGGCGACCGTGACGATCGCCGTTGAGGGTGACCATGATCAGGTCTTTGCGATGCGCACTGAGGCTCTCGTAGTCCATCCACCCGCGGACACGCAGGTTGGTCAGGAAAAGACCCGCATCTTTGCCCGGCGCTGTCACGACCCGGGTGATCAGTTCCCGTCCCTCCGGCGATTTCATGTTCACCGCGATCGATTTCTTGCCCTTGTTCATGCCGGCCCAGAACAGGCTATGACCGTTGGGCGCCAGCGGCCAGCGCCCCGCATCAAGACCGCCACCGATGCGATCAAAGCGGATCACCTCGGCCCCCATTTGCGCCAGTGTCATCCCAGCGAGAGGTACGGCGACAAAGGCTGACCCCTCGACAACGCGCATCCCTTCTAGAACAGTCATACGGTCTCCTCCCAGATAGCTGTGGCCTGCATGCCCTGATGTCCGTCCTGCCCGGCAAAGAGCGACAGGCCGCCCTCTTCCTCAACCATCGCGATCTGCAAATCCGTGCCGCAGAAAAGCGGGTGCACGCTACGGAAATGGAAATGATCGGGCGCGCGGCCTTTGTGCCGCGCCGCGGCGCGCAGCAATAGTGAGGCTTGCAGAGGGCCGTGAACCACCAAACCGGGATAGTGCTCCACGTCCCGCGCATAGGGCAGGTCATAGTGGATCCGATGGGCATTGAAGGTCAGCGCCGAATAACGAAACAGCAGCGGCTCGGTCACCGGGACGGTCTCGCAACTGTCAGGTAGGGGCCGTTTCTTGGGCGGCACATATGTTTTTGGCATTTCAAGATAGACGATGTCCTGCCGTTCTTCGACGGCGAGCCCGGACGCGCCATAGATGGCGTGATCAACTGTCACCAATACCATCGGTCCGGCAGCGCCATTTTTCTCTACGATGCTGCGAACGGATGAGCGGCGCTCCAGCCGCTCACCCACGCGTATCGCCGAGCGGATGCGAAGTGCGCCGCCCGCCCACATTCTCCGGTCGAGTCGAACCGGTGGCAACAAACCTCCAAGCCGGGGGTGACCGTCGCGCGACAATTCTGTCATCGGACTGAGTGGTGGAAAGGCACACCAGTGCCAAGAGGGCGCGATCGGATCACCAAAGGCGGGTACAGAATCGCCGCTTCCGAGGGTCGCGTGTAACTGAGCGGCAAGTTGTGCAGAGACGCCACCGACCTCACAACCCGTGCGGCCTTCCCACGCTGTCAGGTTAATTTGGTCCATTGTCTCCTCCCGCGATAATTGCAGGAGGATGAGGGGAAATCAAAAAAAATCAAGCGTTTTTAATGGCTTAGCTGAATACCGTCGTATACATCAAAGCCATTGCTGCAGTCGCGAAAAATTGATGCCCTTTGAAAACGCGATGTTTTCCCAAGATCATTTCGCAGGTGCAGCGAGACAGAAATCGGTCTGAATCAGTGAGGAGAATGAGCCGGGATCAGCGGCGAACCGCCCTCAGGCCCACTCTCCGGATGTTCTAAAGCAGCGCATAAGCCATCATGATCATGCCGACAAAACCCGCAATCCAGGCCCCCGACCTGACAACCGGCACGGCGAGCATATAAAGCGGGATATAGGCGATCCGGGCCACGACAAAGAGCTGCGCGCCCAGCAGAGCAAGCGATTGATCCGCGCCTTCGACGACCATCGCCAGAATCCCAAGGGCGAGAAACGGCGCGAGGCTTTCTGAAAAGTTGCGGTGTGCCCGGGCCGCTCGACCGTGCATGGCCTGTGCGTCAGGTTCATCATCCCGGCTGCCGAGATAGCCGCCAAGCCCCATCTCCGAGACAGTAAAAAACGACGGTAAGAAAAGGCCCAGCGTGTAAACGACAAGGCCTAACAAGATCCACGTAAGCATCAGTCCCCCCTTTAGTCATCAGATGCGCGGGCTAGGCTAGTGCAGCGACGCCGGGATTTGGAGAGACAAAACAACAAGAAGCCGTGACCGACAAAAAAGACGGGCATTGTTGCCCGCCTTTGTTGTTGGTATGTGACGCGTTGCGTCTGTGGCGCTTACTCGGTGATTTTGGA
>JBCBKL010000038.1:0-24399 GCA_038521825.1 Pseudomonadota bacterium
GGTGTGCCGGGGGGTTCATGCCGGCCCAATCATCGCCTCTGCTGCGAGGCTCCAGCGCGGGTGTCTGACAAGGCGTGCCCCCCATATGGACACGCTCTTCACACCTGTTTTCCTTGGTTCGCGCCTTGAGGGGGCGCGGTGGTTAACCGGGGATGGGTTCTAGGGCCCCGAGGTTAACGAAGGCGAAAGAGGGCGGGCGGTGGTCGGAGCGGTGCAAAAGAAAGACGGGGCCCCGAAGGACCCCGTGGAGTTTCGCCGTTCAGGCTCATCTTGTTAACCGCTCGGTATTTTTCTGCCTGCGGCCTGAACGTCGTCAAGGGCGAGCGCACCCGCCCCCGGTAAGGATGGGCAAGGACAAATAGTCCGCCCCCACCCTGTCTGTCGGCAGCGCGCGCGGAACGCGCCCTGCCCTGTTTCGGCGGGGACCGGATCGCCTTGGGTTTCGGGCCGGTCCCCTACGCGCACCGCTGCATCGTGCGCGCTCTACTCCTCAGCTACACCCGCTCGTTGCGCCGCAGGTGTTGCACTTCATGCAGGTGCCGTTCCGCACAAGCGTATAGTTTCCGCATTCGCCGCAGGCCTCGCCCTCATAGCCCTGCATTTTGGCTTTCGTCCGCGCATCCATGGCCGTCGCCGTAGCGGTGGCAGAGACCATCGTGGCGCTCGCAACGGCCACTTCGGGCACCAGCGCCTCGAGTGCTGCCGATGCATTCGGCAGTCGCCCGGTTTCATTCAGCCCACCGTTCAAGACCACCAGATCTTGAGGCGCCCGCTTGCGCAGATAACCGGTCGAGGCGACCTGTTTCAGCACTTCGAGCGATTTCGATGCCGCGGTTTCGCTAAGCTCGGCGAGGTTCGACACACCCTCTTCGTCCTCGCCCATACCAAGGTCGTCGAAGGTGGCGCCTTCGGGTTTCACATGCGCCAGATCCGTCCGGTCGAGATACGACACGGCGAGCTCACGGAAGATGTAGTCAAGGATCGAGGTCGCATTCTTGATGCTGTCGTTGCCCTGTACCATCCCCGCCGGTTCGAACTTGGTGAAGGTGAAGGCGTCGACAAACTCCTCGAGCGGCACGCCGTATTGCAGGCCCACCGACACGGCAATGGCGAAGTTGTTCATCATCGCACGGAAGCCCGCGCCTTCCTTGTGCATGTCGATGAAAATCTCGCCCAGCGAGCCGTCCTGGTACTCGCCCGTCCGCAGATAGACCTTGTGGCCGCCCACGATCGCCTTTTGGGTATAGCCCTTGCGCCGCTCTGGCATCTTTTCACGGTGATTCCGGACCAGTTCCTTGACCACGACCTTCTCGATGACCTTTTCAGCCAGCACAGCCGCCTTTTCATGGGCCGAGCCGCTTTCGAGCACCTCTTGGGCGTCCTCGTCATCCTCGACAAGCGCCGACGCCAGAGGCTGCGAGAGCTTCGAGCCGTCGCGGTACAGCGCATTGGCCTTGACCCCCAATGACCAGCTCAGTTCATAGGCGCGCTGGCAATCCTCGATCGTCGCGTCGTTGGGCATATTGATCGTCTTCGAGATCGCGCCCGAGATGAAGCTTTGCGCCGCTGCCATCGCTGTGATGTGGCTTTGGACCGACAGGAACCGCTTGCCTTTCTTGCCGCAGGGATTGGCGCAATCGAAGATGTGGTAGTGGTCTTCCTTCAGATGCGGAGCCCCTTCCAGCGTCATCGTTCCGCAAACATGGTCGTTGGCCGCGTCGACATCCGCCTTTGCAAAGCCGAGATGCTTCAAAAGATCAAAGGTCGGATCGTTCAGCTTTTCCGCCGGGATACCGAGGGTTTGGGTGCAGAACTCTTCCCCCAGCGTCCACTGGTTGAAGACGAACCGTATGTCGAAGGCGCTTTCGAGCGCAGCCTCGACCTTTTCCAGTTCTCCAGGACCAAAACCCTTGGCCGTCAGTGTGGTGTGGTTGATGCCCGGCGCGTTGCCGATGGAGCCGTGGCCCACGGCATAGCTCACGATCTCTTCGATCTGGGCCGAGCCATAACCGAGCTTTTCAAGCGCAGCCGGAACCGACCGATTGATAATCTTGAAGTATCCGCCACCGGCCAGCTTCTTGAACTTCACAAGGGCGAAATCCGGTTCGATCCCGGTCGTGTCGCAATCCATCACCAGCCCAATCGTGCCAGTCGGCGCGATGACGGTGGCCTGAGCGTTGCGATAGCCGTGCTGTTCGCCCAGTTTCAGCGCCTCGTCCCAGCAGGACATCGCAACAGAAACAAGCGCCGCATCCGGGCAGTTGGCGTGATCAAGCGGGACCGGTTTGACGGACAGGCCCTCGTATCCGTCCTCGGCGCCGTAGGCGGCGGTGCGGTGATTGCGGATAACCCGCAACATGTTGTCCGCATTCTTCTTGTAGCCTGGGAACGGGCCCAACTCACCCGCCATCTCTGCCGATGTGGCATAGGCGACGCCGGTCATGATCGCTGTCAAAGCACCGGTCAGCGCCCGGCCCTCGTCGCTGTCATAGCCGAGACCCATATTCATAAGGAGCCCACCGATATTCGCGTATCCGAGGCCCAAGGTGCGGAAGTCGTATGAGCGGCGGGCAATTTCCTTCGAAGGAAATTGGGCCATCATCACGCTGATCTCCAGCGTCACGGTCCAAAGCCGCGAGGCGTGCATGTAATCCTCGACCTGAAACTGTCCGTCCTTAAGGAACGTCAGCAGGTTCATCGAGGCGAGGTTACAGGCCGTATCGTCGAGGAACATGTATTCAGAGCAGGGGTTCGAGCCGCGGATCTGTCCGTCTGCCGGGCATGTGTGCCAGTCGTTGACGGTATCGTGGAACTGGATGCCCGGATCGGCACAGGCCCAGGCCGCATGGCCGATCTGCTCCCACAATGCGCGCGCTTTGACCGTCTTGGTCACCTCGCCGTTCACGCGGCTGATCAGTTCCCAATCAGCGTCTTTCTCGATCGCTGTCAGGAACGCGTTTGTCACCCGTATCGAGTTGTTGGAGTTCTGGCCCGAGACCGAGCTATAGGCTTCGCTGTCCCAATCGGTGTCGTATGTCGGGAATTCAATGCTGGTGTGGCCCTGCCGCGCATAATCCAGCACCCGCTTGACATAAGTCTCTGGGATCGCGACTTTTTTCGCTTCCCGCACCGCGTCCTTCAACGCCCCGTTTGCCTTGGGGTCATAGGCGTCCGCCTCGGCCCCGTCCCACGTCCGGATCGCGTCGAAGATCGCGTTCAGTTTCTGCTCATGCATCTTGGAGCCGGCAACGATGCACGCCACTTTTTGCTCTTCGATGACCTTCCAGTTGATGAAATCCTCGATATCCGGGTGATCAGCATCGACAATGACCATCTTGGCCGCCCGGCGCGTGGTGCCGCCCGACTTGATCGCGCCCGCAGCACGGTCGCCGATCTTGAGAAAGCCCATAAGACCCGAAGACTTTCCCCCGCCCGACAGCGACTCGCCCTCGCCCCGAAGCGAGCTGAAGTTCGTGCCCGTGCCCGATCCGTATTTGAAGAGGCGCGCCTCGCGGACCCACAGATCCATGATACCGCCATCGTTCACCAGATCGTCCTTGACCGACTGGATAAAGCAGGCATGCGGTTGGGGATGCTCGTAGGCCGAGGCGGATTTCGTCAGCTTGCCGGTTTTGTAGTCGACATAGTGGTGCCCCTGGCTGGGCCCGTCGATCCCGTAGGCCCAGTGCAGGCCCGTGTTAAACCATTGTGGCGAGTTCGGCGCGGCCCGCTGCGAGGCCAGCATATAGCGCATCTCGTCGAAATAGGCGCGCGCATCCTCTTCATCCGTGAAATAGCCGCCCTTCCAGCCCCAGTAGGCCCATGCCCCAGCCAGCCGGTCGAAGACCTGCTTGGACGACGTCTCGCCCCCCATGTCGGCTCCTTCTGCCGGGACCGAACGCCACAGGAATTCGGGTACGTCTTCTTCCTCGACACGGTCCACGGCAGTTGGAACGCCCGCTTTCCTGAAATATTTTTGCGCGATGACGTCGCTGGCCACCTGGCTCCATGACGTGGGAACCTCGACATTTTCCAGCCGGAACACGACCGTTCCGTCGGGGTTGCGGATTTCGGATGCCGTGGTCACGAAATCCAGGTCGGCATAGGCGTTTTGCCCTGCAGTGGTAAACTTTCTTTCAATCTTCATCGCGCTGCCTCGTTTCCAGCATTTGGTCTTTTCGGGCCCCGTCATTGCGATGCCCGTCATTGTCACGCCCGGATCTAGACAAACGTTCCCTGTTCGGGGGCGGCGCCCCGTTTTCAGCCTTTTTCGGCGGGTTTGTTTTTGTCCCTCGGTCCCGCGATCTACCAGTAGGCGTTAACACTACATCTTGTGGCAGTCCGCATTGGCCAGCACAAACTGACGTATAGACCCTCGACCCGTCAATGAATTTTTTGACATTTTTCCGTCATAATTCTTCTTGACCGCTCTCAACGCACCGATGACGGCGCGCTGGGGCTGATTCACCGCTCTTAACCTTTGGGACCATCCAATCATTCATCCACCGCCCCCCAGTTGGGTTTTGAGAAGGATGCCAAGCACTTATGCGTATTTTCTGCATCGCGGTCTTAAGTTATCCCACGGACCGTGGGGATAACCGAGGAATGAGTTGCTGCGTCCGCGAAAGTATGATGACCTGATCCGGCAACCTTACTGGCGGAGCCTGATGCGCATTTTCGTTCCCTTCATCCTCGCTCTTGGTGCATGCGCGCCACAATATGAAGAGCGTATCGCGACCTCGGAACTAGATGTGCCCGTGAGGCTGGCGCTGTTCGAAAGCCAACCCGATCCGTTGGACGACGCATTCCGCGCGGCCTGCGACTCACCCGGAGATACGATCCGCATGATGTCGCGCGGCATCGTTCAATGTCGGATCCTGCCGTCCCCCGACCTGGCGGCCTTTCTGCTGCTTGAATTCGACGGCGCGCTCGAGGCGCCCATCCTCGTCATGCAAAAGCGCACCACCCAGGCCGATGGCCGGTATCTGGTCGAGATGTCGTATTTCGCCGAGATCACGCAGAAATCAGGCGCCGCGCGCCGCGTTTACTTCCAACAGCGTCGCCTCGACAGTCTCGTTGACAGGATGCTGGAAGCCGCGGGCGGCGTACCGACCGACCGTCGCGAATTGGACGCCTAGAACTCTGGTAAGAAAGTGGTCGGGGCGGCGAGATTCGAACTCACGACCCCCTGTACCCAAAACAGGTGCGCTACCAGGCTGCGCCACACCCCGACCGTGAGCGCCTCTTTAGCCATGTCTTTCGGGATTGAAAAGCCCTAACAGGCCCATGCAGCTGGTCCGTCTGCAAAGGCCGGGTGCCGCAATTCGTCGCCCACATCTATACCAAGCGCGCGGGCCAGCCCGCCGTTGATTTCCAGAACCGCGATGAGCCCGTCCCCCCCGGTGATTGGCGTTTCATCGAGCGGCACGGCTTCATGATGGATGTGCCGCACGACGCCAGTGGGATCCACAAAGATGATATCGAGCGGAATGAGCGTATTGCGCATCCAGAACGACAGGCGCTGCGGCCGATCATAGATGAACAGCATGCCCGAGGACCGCGGCAAGGTTTCACGAAACATCAAGCCCTGCGAGCGTTCCTGCGGGTCGTCGGCGATCTCGACGTTGAACCGAACCTCGCCAAAGGAGCCGCGGACAAAAACCTGCCCTTCTGAGCACGCCAAAAGCGGCAATCCGATCCAGATCGCCATGACGGCCAGTATGGTCCGGATCATCCCTCGGGTTTTTCGATAGCCGCTTCCCACGCGTGGACCTCGGCCGCCATCTGTCCGCGCTTGCCCTCGATCACCCGCAGCGCCAGCGCCTCGCCTGGCTGCAAGTCAGCAAGGCCCGAGCGGCGCAACACCTCGATATGCAAAAAGACATCTTCGGATCGTCCGAATATGTTGGCAAAGCCAAATCCCTTGCCCTTGTCGAACCATTTGACACGACCCGGCTCAAGCGGCGCTTCGGCCACCTTTTCATCGTCGAGGTCGGCAATATCCGTCAGCGTGGTTGACCCGTTCATCGCGGGTGGTTCGAGGCTAAGCACCTCGACCGCCTGCGCACCGCGGGCAGTCATCTGTATCCTGACCTGAAGCCGAGACCCATCTGCGACTGAACTTTGTCCGTAATTGCGGAGAACGTTCACGTGCAGCAGAATATCCGGTCCGCCAGTATCAGCCACGACGAAACCAAAACCCTTAACGGGGTCGAACCATTTGACCGTGCCGTCAATCACGGTCGCATTTTGAGGCTCTTCCGTCACGAAATATACTTTCGGTTTATAACACTGTTACAGTCTTGCGGTTTCTTAGGGACCATTTCAAGTAGAAACCCCGGTTGTATCCACCGGTTTCGCCCTCTAGTCCCCAAAAAACATTCAAGGGTTGAGTCGAGTGATTGTCCACTGTGCCTCAACACTGGCCCGGCGCCAACAGAACCTGTCGTGAAGACGAAACGCCCCATCAGCCCAGAACTCGATCTCGACCGGTGTGAGACGGTAGCCGCCCCAGAACGGCGGGCGCGCTGGATCGGTACCTTCGCGCGCCGTGATTTTGGCCACTTCTGCCATGAGATGGGCCCTGCTTTGCAGAGGCTGGCTTTGCTTCGAGGCCCACGCGCCGAGGCGACTTTTAAGCGATCGCGAACGGTAGTAATCATCGGCTTGGGGACCATCCTCTTTTTCAACCATACCGCGAACTCTTATTTGGCGACGCAGCGATTTCCAATGCATCACGAACGCCGCTTTGCCGGATTGATCTAATTCCGCGGCCTTTGCGCTTTCGTAATTGGTGTAGAAAACGAAGGCACCATCTTCGACATCTTTCAATAGGACCATCCGCGCATTGGGCAATCCATCCGCGTCGACGGTGGCCAAGGCAATGGCATTTGGGTCGTTCATTTCAGCGCCCTCAGCCTCTGCCATCCAGCGGCGTACGATATCGAACGGGTTGTCGCCCGCGAACTTGTCATCCCAGTCCATTTTCGGCCCTTCATTGTGCACTGAGCGCAGACATAACGCGGCGGCGCCGGTCGGACACCCCCTCTCTTGCAGGCGCATGGGCAATGCCATAAAGCTGAGCGTCAGATCACAAGCCGAGGGACAAGTATGGCGACGGGGCTGATGGCCGGAAAACGCGGCCTCATCATGGGCTTGGCAAACGACAAATCCATTGCGTGGGGCATTGCAAAAGCCTTGGGCGATGCCGGGGCCGAGCTGGCCTTTTCCTACCAGGGCGAGGCACTGAAAAAGCGGGTCGATCCCTTGGCCGCCCAGCTCGGCAGCGCGATCGTGTTGCCCTGCGATGTTGGTGACGAGGCATCGATCGACGCCCTTTTTTCAGGGCTTTCCGACCATTGGGGCAGCATTGATTTCATTGTTCATGCTATTGGTTTTTCTGATAAAAATGAACTTCGTGGTCGCTATGTCGATACCAGCCGCGCGAACTTTCAGATGTCGATGGATATATCGGTCTATTCCTTCACGGCCGTCATGCAACGCGCCGAGAAGATGATGACCAATGGCGGCAGCGCCCTGACACTCACTTATTACGGGGCCGAGCGGGTGATGCCGCACTACAATGTCATGGGCGTGGCCAAGGCAGCGCTTGAGGCATCGGTCCGCTATCTGGCCGAAGACCTCGGCAAGGACAGCATCCGTGTCAACGCGATCAGCGCCGGGCCGATCAAGACGCTCGCCGCCTCCGGCATCGGCGATTTCCGCTACATCATGAAGTGGAACGAATACAACTCTCCCCTGCGCCGCAACGTGACGATCGACGATGTGGGCGGGTCGGCGCTGTACCTGCTGTCGGATTTGGGGGCGGGTGTGACGGGCGAGTGCCTGCATGTCGACGCGGGCTATCACGTCGTTGGCATGAAGGCGGTCGACGCCCCGGATATGAGCAAGGCATGACCTGGGAAAGCCTGCTTGCGTTCAACGCCGTGCTGCTGGCCGCGATCCTAAGCCCCGGTGCGGCGCTGCTTTTCTTCATCAGAACCACGGTCGCGTCAGGGCGCGCGGCAGGGCTGGCCACGGGCCTTGGCCTTGCAACCGCCGCCGCCGCGTGGACCCTCGCCGCTCTTCTGGGACTTGAAAGTCTTTTTGCTTTATTTCCATGGACTTACACGATCCTCAAGATCGGTGGTGCCTGCTATCTGCTCTGGATCGCCTATCTTACCTGGCGGGACGCGCGCGCTCCTCTCCCGGACGCCCCGGTCTCGCAAGGCCGGACAATCCTCTCCGGGTTCGTCGTCAATATCGGCAATCCGAAATCCATGCTCTTCGCCGCCGCCGTGATCGTTGTCGTCTTTCCGCACGGTCTGCAGGCGCGCGAGATCGCCTTAATCACCCTCAACCATTGGGTGCTCGAGATTGTGTGCTACGCTGTCTTTGCGGTCTTGCTGAGCGCGCCGCCCGCCCGCCGCGGGTATCTGGGCCTGAAACCCCTGTTCGACCGTCTGGCCGCGACGCTGCTTGGCGCACTTGGGCTGCGGCTTTTGATCGAGAGGTAAGCCATGAACGACCGCCTGCCCCATGAAAAAGGCTTTCACATCAGCTGGGACCAGATCCACCGCGACAGCCGAGCGCTGGCGTGGCGGCTTGACGGCCAGGGCCCCGATAATGGTGCATGGCGGGCCGTGGTCGCAATCACGCGCGGCGGTATGGCGCCCGCGATGATCGTCAGCCGCGAGCTTGATATCCGGACGGTCGACACGATCAGCATCAAATCCTACGACCATCAGACGCAGGCCGATGCCAACGTCCTGAAAACCCCGGATGCGGAGCTGATGCGCGACGGCACGGGCATTCTCATCATCGACGATCTCGTCGACAGCGGCAAAACGCTCGAAGTGGTGCGCGACATGTATCCCAAGGCCCATTTCGCCACGGTCTACGCAAAGCCCAAGGGCAGACCCCAGGTCGATACCTTCATCACCGAGGTCAGCCAGGACACCTGGATCTTCTTTCCGTGGGACATGGCGCTGCAATATGTCGAACCCTACCGGGGCAAGGATTGATCCCGTGCCCCACCTGCTGGTCCGGAGCCGCTCTCGCTTGAGGTTTGGCCGCCGGATGACGGGTGCGCGGTCAATCCAAATCGCCGCGACGCCCCGCCTGCGGGCATACGGCTATTTGACTTGGGCGGGCGAACCGCGTCCGGCAGACAGAACCGAGATCGAGAGCGGCTCCGGACCTGCTGATCTGGTGAGCTTGAGCCACCGCCGACATCAATCATACCGCGATACTTCCCGAGCGACGCGCCAAACCAATAATCGAATGCGCCGCAGGCGCGCTATTTGGAAACAGCCATGACCAGCCGCACAGCGACCACCTTTGCCCCGCCCGTGATGGAGGCGCGCCGCTGGATTGAGGGAGTGACCTTTCCGCCCGAACGTCCCCTCATCAATGTCAGCCAGGCGGCCCCGGTCGACCCTCCCCCAGCAGGCTTGCGGCAAGCCATGGCGGACGCGATCCTCGATCAGGACGCAGCGCATCTTTATGGCCCTGTTCTTGGCCACCCCGACCTGCGTGCGGCTCTCGCCGCCCAATCCAGGCGGCATTACGGCGCAGAAATCGCTTCGGAACAGGTTGCCATCACCTCTGGCTGCAATCAGGCTTTTGCCGCCGCCATCGCGACGCTCTGCGAAGAGGCGGATGAAGTAATCATTCCAACCCCATGGTATTTCAATCATAAAATGTGGCTGGATATGTCCGGGGTACGGTCCATACCGCTGCCGACGGGCCCCGATCTGCTGCCCGACCCCGAGACTGCCGCCCGGCTCATTACCGACCGAACCCGCGCCGTGGCTTTGGTGACCCCCAACAACCCTGGCGGCGTGGAATACCCGGCCGATCTGGTCGGCGCCTTCTTCGATCTGGCGCGCGAGCGGGGTCTGCGCCTCATCGTCGACGAGACCTACCGCGATTTCGACAGCCGCTCAGGCCCGCCGCATACCCTCTTCCAGCAGCCCGGCTGGCAGGACACCCTGGTACATCTCTATTCATTCTCCAAGGCCTACCGGCTGACCGGGCACCGGGTGGGTGCCATGATCTCATCCCCGGCCTTGCTGGCCGAGGCCGAGAAATTTCTCGACACGGTCGCGATCTGCCCCAGCCAGGTGGGCCAGTACGCCGCGCTTTGGGGCATCGAGAACCTCTCGCAATGGGTTGCGGGCGAACGGGATGAAATCTTGGCCCGGCGCGCCGCGATCGAGGCTGGCTTTCCCGCATTGGCCGATCAGGGTTGGTCGCTTCTGGGACTAGGCGCGTATTTTGCCTATCTTGAACATCCCTTCGCGATGTCGTCGGCCGAACTGGCTCCTGCGCTCGTGCGCGAGGCTGGCATCCTTTGCCTGCCCGGAACGATGTTTTTTCCCAAAGACGACCCCGCGGGTCAGCGTCATCTGCGCATCGCCTTTGCCAACCTCGACGCAGACGGGATCGCCACGCTGTTCAAAAGGCTGTCACAGCTGCGGCTCTGACCCTTGCCGCCCCGCCCGCCCGGGGCTATTCAGGCGCGACCAGAACAAAAAGCCACCAATAAGGGCAGCATAGTCGAATGGCAAAAAGCGAAAACAGCCTGAGCAAGACCGCCGTATGGATCCTGCTTGCGCTTCTGATCCTTGGCCTTGCGGGCTTTGGCGCGACCAACCTCTCGGGCAACCTGCGCACCATCGGCAGCGTCGGCAACAAGTATATCGACGTGAACCAATATGCCCGTCAATTGCAGCAGGAATTGCGTGCCTTCGAAGCGCAGAGCGGTCAGCGCGTGACCTTCGAACAGGCCCGTCAATTGGGGCTTGACCAGGCCGTGCTGGCCCGCCTCGTCCGCGCCCGCGCCCTCGATCACGAAGCAGCCGAAATGGGGCTGTCGATCGGCGACGCGCGCCTGCGCGACCAGATCATCGATATCCCCAGTTTTCAGGGGATCGATGGCAATTTCGATCGCGACGGATACCGGTTTGCGCTCGAGCAAGCGGGTCTGACTGAATCTGCCTTTGAAGAGCAGGTGCGCGAGGAAAGCGCCCGCACCATCCTGCAAAGCGCCGTCACCGCCGGTGTTATCATGCCGGATACCTACGCCCAGACCATGGTGAACTATCTGGGCGAAACCCGGGATTTCACCTGGGCCCGTCTCGACTTCACCAACCTGGCCGAAGCCCTGCCCGAACCCGATGAGGCCACGTTGCGGGCCTTTCATATCGACAACATCGCAAACTATCAGCTGCCCGAAACGAAACGCATCACCTATGCGCTTTTGCTGCCCGACATGATGCTGAGCGAAGTAACGCTGTCCGACGACGAGCTGCGCGCCGCATACGAAGAGCAATCGGACCGGTACAACCAGCCAGAGCGCCGTCTTGTCGAACGCCTGGTCTTTTCCTCGGACGAAGAGGCCAACGCCGCCGCCGCCCAACTTGACGTTAATGGCACGACGTTTGAGGCGCTGGTCGAAAACCGCGGCCTCGCGCTGGCCGATGTCGATTTAGGCGATTTGCCCGTCGGTGCGCTGGGTGAAGCAGGTGAAGGTGTTTTTGCTGCCTCCGTAGGTGATGTGGTTGGCCCCTTCCCGTCCGCGCTCGGCCCTGCCCTTTTCCGCGTCAACGGTATCCTGCCTGCCCAATCGATCAGCTTCGAGGACGCCCAGCACGAATTGCGCAACGCGCTTGCCTTTGGCCGCGCCCGCCGTCTGGTAGAGGCTCAGGCCCAGAATTATGACGATCTTCTGGCCGGGGGCGCGACCCTGGAAGATCTGACGGCAGAGACCGACATGACGCTGGGCCAGATCGACTGGTACGCCAATTACGGCGACGGCGTTGCGGCCTATGAACGGTTTCAGGATCTGGCGATCCAGATCACGACCGATGATTTCCCGCAGATCGAAAATCTTGATGATGGCGGCCTGATTGCCCTCAGGCTTGATGAAGTGCTGCCGCCTCGCGACTCGTCCTTCGAAGAGGTTGCCGAACAGGTCGAGACCGACTGGGAAGCCCGAGAAACAGAACGACGTCTGGGCGAGCAGGCGAACGTCCTGCTGCCCCGGCTGGAAACGGGCGAAGAATTTGCCGCCCTCGAACTTGAAGCGACCGTTGAGACCGCGCGCGACAGGCAATCGTTTCTTGTTGGTGCACCTGAGGATCTCATGCCGCAGATCTTCGAGATGGAGGTCGGCGAGGTGCGTCGGTTTGAAGGGTTCGGTGCAATCCTGATTGCGCGGCTCGACAAGATCACGGACGCCGCCGAGAACCCCGATGCAGAGACCGCGCTGACCCAGATCACCGAACAGCTGAGCCAGTCGCTCGCCCGCGATGTGCTGAACCTTTATTCGGCAGACACCACGCTGCGGGCAGGACCGAATATCGACATGCGCGCCGTTGAGGCGGTGAACGCGAACTTCCAGTAACCAATGGCCCTGACCCCGGACTTTGATACGTTCGCCCGCGCCTATGAGGCCGGGCAGAACCAGGTTGTATACGCGCGCCTTGCGGCCGACCTTGATACACCAGTGTCGCTGATGCTCAAGCTGACGGATGCCCAAAAGGACGCCTTCATGCTCGAATCCGTGACGGGGGGCGAAGTGCGGGGCCGGTATTCGATCATCGGGATGAAGCCCGATTTGATCTGGCGCTGCGATGGCGAAGCATCGGCCATAAACCGGGCGGCCCGTTATGATGCTGAGGCATTTGAGGAAGTGCCGGGCAACCCGCTCAATACCCTACGCGGCCTGATCGAGGAGAGCCGTATCGACCTACCCTCCGATCTGCCCCAGGCCTCTGCTGGGCTGTTTGGCTATCTGGGCTATGACATGGTGCGGCTGGTCGAACACCTGCCGGACATCAACCCCGATCCGATGGGCCTGCCCGACGCCATCCTGATCCGTCCATCGGTCATTGCGGTGCTCGACGGTGTGAAAGGCGAGGTCACGGTCGTTTCGCCCGCATGGGTCAGCGACGGTCAGACCGCTCGCGCCGCCTATGCCCAAGCCGCTGAGCGGGTCATGGATGCGGTCCGCGATCTGGAACGGGGCGTGCCGGGTCAAAGCCGCGATCTGGGCGAGGCAGAAACGCCCAGTGAGCCGGTCAGCAATTTCAGCCACGAGGGCTACAAAGCTGCCGTCGAAAAGGCCAAGGACTACATCCGGGCCGGTGACATCTTTCAGGTCGTCCCGGCGCAGCGCTGGTCACAGCCCTTTCGGCTGCCGCCCTTTTCACTCTACCGTTCATTGCGTCGGACCAACCCGTCACCGTTCATGTTCTATTTCAACTTCGGCGGTTTTCAGGTCATTGGCGCCAGTCCTGAGATTCTGGTGCGGGTCTTCGGCAGCGAAGTTACGATCCGCCCCATTGCGGGCACGCGGCGCAGAGGTGCGACCCCGGACGAGGACCGCGCGCTTGAGGCGGATCTTCTGGCCGACCAGAAGGAGCTGGCCGAGCATCTGATGCTGCTGGATCTGGGGCGGAACGACGTAGGCCGGGTGGCCAAGATCGGAACCGTGCGCCCCACCGAGGAATTCATCGTCGAGCGCTACAGCCATGTCATGCATATCGTGTCGAACGTGGTGGGAGAGCTGGCCGAGGGCAAAGACGCGCTCGACGCCTTTTTTGCGGGCATGCCAGCAGGCACGGTGTCAGGGGCGCCAAAGGTCCGCGCGATGGAGATCATCGACGAGCTGGAGCCGGAAAAGCGCGGCATCTATGGCGGCGGCGTCGGCTATTTCAGCGCGGGTGGCGATATGGATATGTGCATCGCGCTGCGCACGGCGGTGGTGCAAGACGAAACGCTCTATATCCAGGCGGGCGGCGGTGTGGTCTACGACAGCGATCCCGAGGCCGAATACATGGAGACGGTCCACAAGTCGAACGCCATACGCCGCGCGGCAGCGGATGCGGCGCGGTTTCGCGGTGACGGAAACGCCTGACCCCAAGACCTTGAACTGCGGCTGATTACTGCTGACTCTGCTTCAGAACCGCCGATACGGGCGCAAGGGCAACCCGCGTCGCGCGATCCTGCAACCCCCAAACCAAGAGAGCCGAGATCGTGTCAGGCCGGATTCGTCCCAGCATGATCACCCCGCCCTCCTGCGCCGCGCGGAACGCAGCCTGATCAAGGAACCGGCGGATGACGCTGGGCGTTTGATCAGCACTATCGACATCACGGAAAATCGTCGCAGCAGCGACGCCGTCGCGGGCAGCGAGCTTCTGGACCGTGTTCAACCCGCTATCCTGCAAGACATAGCCGTGACCCGATTGCAAAAGTGCCTGCGCGATCTGTTCCGCCCCGTCGCGCGAATTCTGCAGACCCGTGCCGGTGCCCTCGATCACCCCAACCGCCTGCGGTACCGCATCGAGCGATGCCGATAGCAGAACCTCGGCGTCCGCCGCGGTTGCACCAGCAGGCAGGTCGATCATAGCCAGAACCTCGAAACCCTCTTTGCGATAAGCCTGCGCCCGCGCCGCAGCATCGGGAAGAGCAGCATTCACCGCAAAGGTCAGCGGATAGGGAAAGCTGCCCAAGGCCGCCACGCCAATCTCTGCACCGGTCAGATTGACCCCATTGTCGATCAGGATGATCGACATGAGGGGCTTGCCCTCGGCGTTCTCGAACTCAGCGGCATATGCATCGAGCGGGATGGCGCTTGGCTGTTCTTCCGGGACGGGTTCTTCGGTTTCCGTCTCAGGCTCGAACCGGTTGATGATCGATGTGGCGGGCTTGCCTACGGCCGGACGCTCCGCCTGAGCGAGGAGCGTTTCACCCGCTTCGCTGCTTGGGGCTGTTTCCTCTGCCGTATCGAGCACCGCCAGTTCTTCGGATGCTGGGGGATCGGCTTCGGGCTTGACCTCTGCTTCAACATCGGGCCGCTCGAATTCGATCACCCCCCCACCGGTTCCGGCGACACTTTCGGTTTCAGGGCCCGCTGGTGTTTCGGCCGCTTCCGACGCTGCGGGTGGCTGGGGCGCCTGTTCGTCCGCCACACTCAATCCGGCCTGCTGCTGCGTTGGTGGCACGGCCACATCTTCGGACAGGGTCACCTGCGGTGCAGTTTCGGGCAGCGTGGGTCGGGCTGCGGGTTGTAGCGGTTTGGCCGTCGCATCCTGCACAGCGCTGAGATCGGCGCGCGGCGTTTCGGTTGCAGGCACTTCAAGCGGGCTTGGCCCACCCGTCGCAGGCTGTTGCAAAGTGTCGGAACCCGCCGAGATGGCGGCCTCGATCGTTTCGGTATCGGGGCTGGGAACCTGCGGGGCATCGCCATCGCGTACGAGGTCTGCATCGCGGCGCGTCGTTTCCTGCGTGCGGACCTGCGGTTCGGGCGCGGCCGAATTCAGCGGCACCTGCGCGGCCACCGACGGCTGCTGCGGTGCGTCTGTAACCAGCGAGGCCGCCGCGGCCCCGCACAGCCCAACAAACGATCCAAGGATCGCACCCTTGAGAAACTCTCCCGCCACTGTTCTGCCCTCCGACCTCTGTGTCGACTTTGTTCTTTTTTGTCTCTGTTGGGCTGCCCGATCGTCCCTTGACGATACCCGGCAACCCTGAACATGTATGGACCCACTAATAAGGGATGAACGGGTTGCTCACCAGCCTGCAATTAACGGTTTGCCAATGCTGCTGCTGATCGACAACTACGACAGCTTTACCTATAATCTCGTCCACTTTCTCGGAGAGTTGGGCGCCGATGTCGTCGTTCATCGCAACGATGCCATCGATGTTCAGACCGCCATGGGGCTGAAACCGAGCGGCATCATCCTGTCACCCGGCCCCTGCACCCCCAATCAGGCAGGCATCTGCCTCGCTCTGACCCAGGCCGCCGCCGAGACCAGAACCCCGCTTCTAGGTGTCTGTCTTGGGCATCAGACCATCGGACAGGTCTTTGGCGGCAAGGTGGTGCAAGCCAGCCAGATCGTTCACGGCAAGCTGGGCCGGATGCATCACGATAACAGCGGTGTTTTCGCCGGCCTGCCCGAGGCATTTGACGCGACGCGCTATCATTCCCTCGTAGTCGAGCGCGAGAGCCTGCCAGATGCGCTGGCCGTCAATGCGTGGCTTGGGGACGGTACGATCATGGGCCTGCGCCATCACGATCTGCCCATCCACGGTGTGCAATTCCATCCGGAATCGATCCGGACCGAGCACGGCCACGCCCTGCTCAAGAACTTCCTCGACACGGTCCCGATGCCCGCATGAGTTCCGCCCTGAAGCCCCTGATCGAAGCTGCCGCCAGCGGGCCGCTCAGCCGTGTCGAAGCCGAAGCCGCCTTTGCCATCCTGTTCGAGGGCGAAGCGACACCCAGCCAGATTGGCGGCTTTCTGATGGCGTTGCGCACCCGGGGAGAGACGGTCGACGAGTACGCCGCCGCCGCCGCTGTGATGCGCGCCAAGTGCAACGCCGTCGAAGCGCCCGAAGGGGCCATCGACATCGTTGGCACAGGTGGTGACGGTAAGGGCACGCTGAACATCTCGACCGCGACGGCTTTCGTTGTCGCCGGGGCTGGTGTGCCGGTCGCCAAGCATGGCAACCGGAACCTGAGCTCGAAATCCGGCGCCGCCGATGCGCTGACGCAGATGGGTCTGAACGTGATGGTCGGCCCCAGCGTCGTGGAACGGGCGCTCAAGGAGGCCGGGATCGGCTTTATGATGGCCCCGATGCACCACCCCGCTATCGCCCACGTGATGCCCACACGGGCTGAGCTGGGAACGCGCACGATCTTCAATATCCTGGGCCCGTTGACCAATCCGGCAGGCGTCAAACGTCAGCTGACGGGTGCGTTTTCAAGGGACCTGATCCGGCCGATGGCCGAAACCCTTGGGGCCTTGGGGTCGGAAAAGGCCTGGCTGGTCCACGGATCGGACGGCACCGACGAACTGACGATCACCGGCATCAGCTGGGTCAGCGCGCTCGGGGCAGACGGGGTAAGCGATTTTGAGCTGCACCCCGAAGAGGCCGGTCTGCCTGTCCATCCGTTCGAAGCGATCCTCGGCGGCTCGCCCGAAGATAACGCAAAAGCCTTTGCAGCACTTCTAGACGGTGCGCCATCGGCGTATCGCGACGCCGTTCTTCTCAACGCGGCTGCGGCGCTCGTTGTGGCCGATGCGGTCAGCGATCTGAAATCCGGCGTCGAAATGGCGGCCGCGAGCATCGACAACGGATCGGCCCGCAACAAGATCGCGGCAGTTGCCCGCATCACCCAAGAGGCCGCCTGATATGACCGAGACCATTCTGGACCGCATCAAGGCCTACAAGCTTGAAGAGATCGCCGCCGACAAGGCCGAGGCTCCGCTGGAAGAGGTAGAGGCGCTTGCCCGGGCCGCGTCGCCGGTGCGCCCGTTCGCCGACGCCTTGCAGCTTGTTTCGCGGCAGGGCTATGGCCTGATTGCCGAAATCAAGAAGGCGAGCCCGTCCAAGGGGCTCATTCGCGAGGATTTTGACCCTGCTTCTCTGGCCCAGGCCTATGAGACGGGCGGCGCTGCGTGCCTGTCTGTCTTGACGGACACACCCAGCTTTCAGGGCGCCAAATCCTTCCTGACCGAAGCGCGGGAGGCCTGCGCCCTGCCCACGCTGCGTAAGGATTTCATGTACGACCCCTATCAGGTGGTCGAGGCGCGCGCTCTTGGCGCCGACTGTATCCTGATCATCATGGCCAGCGTGGATGACGGACAGGCGGCAGAGCTTGAAGCCACGGCCATCGAATGGGGCATGGACGTACTGATTGAGGTCCATGACGAGGACGAGCTGCGCCGCGCCGCCGCCCTCAAAGGCACCCTGATCGGGATCAACAACCGCGATCTGAACACGTTCGAGACCTCGCTCGATGTAACGCGCCGCCTGTCCAAACAGGTGCCTGTGGACCGGACCATCGTATCGGAATCGGGACTCTCCACACCGCAGGACCTTGCCGATATCGCCATGTACGGCGCACGGTGCTTTCTGATCGGCGAAAGTCTGATGCGGCAAGAGGATGTCGCCGCAGCCACCCGGACTTTGCTCGCCAATCCGCTGACTGCCGGGGGCATGTGATGAGCCTGACCCATTTTGACGGCAAGGGCGATGCGCATATGGTCGATGTGTCGGATAAGGCAGTGACCGCCCGGATCGCCACTGCGGCAGGTTACATCAAGATGCGCCCGGAAACGCTCGATGTTATTACCAAAGGTGAGGCCAAAAAAGGCGATGTTCTGGGCGTCGCCCGGCTGGCCGGGATCATGGCGGCCAAGCGAACGCCCGATCTCATCCCACTTTGTCACCCTCTGCCCGTGACCAAGGTCGCCGTCGAACTGGCCCCGGATTTCGATCTGCCCGGCATCCGGATCGAGGCCACCGTCAAGACGACGGGACAGACCGGTGTCGAGATGGAGGCGCTGACGGCCGCATCTGTCGCGGCGCTGACCGTTTACGATATGACCAAGGCCATCGACAAAGGCATGGAAATCGGCGGGGTTCATGTGATCCTGAAGGATGGGGGCAAATCCGGCCGGTACGAGGCCCCATGATCTCGGTCGATGAGGCCCTTGGCCATCTCTTTGACCTTGCCGACCCGATGCCGACCGAAATGGTGCCACTGCGCGGCGCCGCGAACCGGATACTGGCCGAGCCTGTCGCAGCGCGCCGAACCCAGCCGCCCTTTGATGCCTCTTCGATGGATGGCTACGCCGTCAAACGAACTGAGGTCGAACGCGACGCGCTCTTCAAGGTCGTGGGCGAGGCCGCTGCGGGGCATGGCTGGACCGGCAAGGTCCGGCCCGGGCAGGCCGTTCGCATCTTTACCGGAGCGCCGGTCCCTGACGGCGCAGACTTCGTCATCATTCAAGAGGATGTCACGCGCCGCGACGACCTGATCACGATCAGCGGAGATCCCGGAGACAAGCCCAATATCCGCCCCGCCGGTATCGATTTCGGTGAAGGCGATCCAATTTCAGCGCCGCGCCGATTGGGGCCCGGAGACATCGCCCTGCTTGCCGCAATGAACGTGGTCGAGTTGCCTGTCGCCAAGCGCCCGACCATCGCGCTGATCTCGACCGGGGACGAGTTGGTCATGCCCGGCGAAAACCCCGGCCCGGATCAGATCATCGCGTCAAATACGTTCGGCCTTGCGGCGATGCTGGACGATCTGGGGGCCAACCCTCGCGTGTTGCCGATTGCTCGGGACAGCGCAGCATCGATCACGCATGCGCTCGGGCTGGCAAAGGGGGCCGATCTGATCATCACGATTGGTGGTGCCTCCGTTGGCGATCATGATCTGGTCGGCCAAGTAGCGGGCGGACTTGGCCTGCAGCAGAGCTTTTACAAGGTCGCGATGCGGCCAGGAAAGCCGCTGATGGCCGGGCGGATCAACGGCACGCCCATGATCGGTCTGCCCGGCAACCCGGTTTCGGCCATGGTGTGCGGGACAATCTTTGTCAGCCCTGTGATCCGCAAGATGCTGGGGCTGGGCACCGCGCCGGTTCCCCGGATCACCCTGCCCCTTTCGGCGCCGCTTGGCCCGAACGGCCCGCGGGAACACTACATGCGCGCGATCATCTCGGCTAACGGGGTTCAGGATGCGGGATCACAGGACAGTTCGCTGTTAAGTGTGCTGGCCGACGCGAACGCCCTGATCGTGCGGCCGCCCCATGACCCGGCCCGTGAAGCAGGCCAATCCGTGGAACTGATTGATTTGCGGTAGATCGACGGTCTGGAAGACAGTTTCGCCCGACGCTGAGTCTCAGGACTAAATCAGTGCATCGACTGAACAAGAATTTCGCCCCACTTCGCGCACGCCGGCTATGGGCGAGCACAGAAGTGGGGCGTGGTTTAACGCTTTACTGGTTACGGGTCACTTGTGGTTTGCCAGAACAATTGGCCTTTGCCGAACAGCCAAAATTGGCATCAGCGGTTGGAAATGAAAGGGTCGGGAGCGGCGCCGACCACTGCGCCATCGCCGACGTCGCAGAGACAGCCGACATGGCCACAATCAGTTGAACGGCAAGAACGCTAACAGAGGCGATTGATAAGAACTTAGTCATAATCTCTCTCCTTCAAGATTGTTTCAAATTAGGCGATTCTGTGTTCCGGACCTGTGACCTGCGTCACCGGTTCGGATTTTTTGGCCCCTTCTCAAATCCACAGTCACTGCGGCTCTTGCACCTGCAGGTCCGGCAGGGCACCGATGGCCAAACACCAATGAGGAACCGGCGTGAACCATAGAAAATTGACAACGGTCTTTGAAATCTCGGGCTCCGTTCTCGCGATGGCCTATGCCCTTCTCATCGCCTCGAACACGGGCAACGAACTCCTCGGCTTCATGCTCTTGCTGGTTTCGGCCTGTCTTTTCGCCGTATGGGCCGTGATCGACCGGCGGTGGACGTTTCTTTTGCTCCAGGTCTTCTATGCAAGTTCGGCCATCATCGGTTTGATCCGCTGGGCGTAAAGCCGTTGGTAACCATTTCCGCCCAAAGGTGGTGGCACGGTTGGCACGAAAGACGCAGTTCCTACCGGGATTTGTGGAAAAGTTGACACAAATCATGAACATGTCTAGAACAAACCCGAACCAACCGGGTCGGAGGATCGAGCATGTTGACCAAAAAGCAGTTGGATTTGTTGAACTTTATCCACAAGCGTGTCCAACGCGACGGGGTACCCCCCAGCTTTGACGAAATGAAGGAAGCCCTCGACCTGCGGTCGAAATCTGGCATCCACAGGTTGATCACGGCGCTGGAAGAGCGTGGATTCATCCGCCGCCTGGCCCATCGGGCCCGAGCGATCGAAGTTGTGCGCCTGCCGGAAAGCCTGGGCGGCGAGCCTTCGGGCTTCCAGCCCCGCGTGATTGACGGCGACAAACCCAGCAGTCCACAACCCGGCAGCGCCCGCCCGGTCGAGGCCGCGCATGCCATCGAATTGCCAGTCATGGGCCGCATTGCCGCCGGTGTTCCGATCTCGGCCATTTCCGAAGTGTCACACTCGGTTGCCGTCCCCGGCCAGATGCTTTCGGGTCAGGGCGAGCATTATGCGCTTGAGGTCAAAGGTGACTCGATGATCGACGCAGGCATCAATGACGGCGATGTGGTGGTGATCCGGGAGACCGCATCGGCGGAAAACGGCGATATCGTCGTTGCCCTTGTCGAGGATCACGAGGCGACGCTGAAACGCTATTTCAAGCGCGGCAACACCATCGCCCTAGAGGCCGCGAACTCGGCCTACGAGACGCGGGTATTCCCCGAAGGCGCGGTCAAGGTTCAGGGTCGTCTTGTTGGCCTGATCCGAACCTACTGATCGCTCAAGGGCCGCTGGCCCGCGCCAACCGCTTGCCGGTTTCCTCCGGCCAGCGGGACCATAGGCGCGTGCCGGTCACCGCACGGGTGGTGAGCCACACCAGCCTTCCGACCTGACTGTCGATTGCGATGGCGCCGGTCCGACGCAGAGCGTCAGGATCGAGAACCACACAGCCTGTCCGCTCAAGCGGGACGCTCGCCACGATCAGCTGACCGGGTCGGCAGGATTTGAAGGCCCGTACCGCCTTTTTCCCACTGAGGTGAATGATCTCGGTCTCTCCGACCATGATCCTCGCTGGCTGCTCTGACGACGGCCATCTCTCCGCGGCTTGGGCTTGGGTGCTGCTGTCACCGTCGTTCTCCAGCCAATTCGAGGCGATGAACCCGGCACCGCGCGCCTTACTGATCGCCCTGCCCTCTGCCGTCATGACACCCACAAGGCCACCCGTTTCTGCGATCAGGATTGCTGGCCGTGTTTCGACCTGCCAGAGGGCCATGCCGATGAAGGCCGGGGCAACCCCGATCCAGCGTGCGCGGCCCTGCCACAGAATGACAAAGAGCAACCCAAGAGCGACTAGCGGCAGCACCGCAGAGGGAGGCCCCGCGACAAAGCTGCGCGCACCGTCAAGTGCGGCGACGGTTTCGGCGACCAACAGGATCCATCGCAGGCCCAGCCCCATGAGCCACAACCCGATGAATTGCAGACCAACCGGCGCCAGCAGTGCGGCCAAGACAGCTGCAGGCACAACAAGCAGCCCCATCAGCGGCACGCTGAGCAGGTTCGCCAAGAGCCCATAATGCGCAATCGCGTTGAAATGCGCGGCCCCGATGGGCGCCGTGGCAAGCCCGGCCACCGCCGAGGACACCACGACCCCGATTACCGGCTGCAGCCAGTCCGGTCCTGCCCGGAACTTGGCGTCGCGCATCCAGCCAAAGACCGCCACCAGTGCAGTAGTTGCCGCGAACGACATCTGAAATCCCGGCGCCAGCAGGGTTTCGGGCCGCATGGTCAGGACGATTAGCGCAGCGATGGCGACCGCCCGGATGCTGAGCGCACGGCGGTTCACCACGATGGCGGTCAGCGCCACGGCGGCCATGACAAAGGCCCGTTCGGTCGCCACATTGCCGCCGGACAGCATCAGGTATCCCGCCGCGACGATCAACGCTCCGATGGCAGACAGGTTGCGCGTCGGCCATCGCAGCGCGACCCAGGGCATCAGCGCGAAACTGTATCGTAGCAATCCGAAGACGAAGGCGCTGAGCAGTCCCATATGCAGCCCGGAGATGGCCAGCAGGTGCGCTGTGTTGGACGCCCTAAGGGCCTCCAGCGCGTCAGCGGACATGCCGCTCCGGTCTCCGGTTGTGACGGCAGCGGCAAAACCGCCGACATCCCCGGGCAACGCGCCCCGCACATGCGCCGAGATAGCCATGCGCACCCGGAAAATCGCAAGGCCGATGCCCGGTTCGGCCTCTTCGATTGCAAGGACGGGAACGCGGGTATAGCCGACCGCGCCCAGCTTTCCGAACCAGGCATGACGCTGGAAATCAAAGCCGCCAGGTTCAACCGGGCCGCCGGGCGGGGACAGATGCGCCGTTGTCATCACCTTCTGGCCGGGTCGCGGCCTATCACCGTCGGCCGCAATGCCATGCAGCGAAACCCGGACCCGTTCAGGTGTCTTTTGCGGGCCAACCCGCGACAGCACCACCTGGTCGAGCGTCAGCCGCATGGCGTCCGAAGCGCTTCGGTCAATCCCAATGACCCGCCCCTCGACCGGGCCGTAATAGCGCCAGTCCAGAACCGGACCGGCGACGCTGTGGGCCCGGTATCCGGCAAGCGCAAACCCGATTGCAGTCATCGCGATCAGAACGGCGAATGGAGAAAACCCCTCTCCAAGGCGCGGCGCGATCAGCAGGCACAGAGCGCCAGCACCAGCCATCCCGTATAGAAGCAGGACCGACGGTTCGAACGTGAGGGCAAAGAAAAGACCGATCCCGCAGGCCATCGCGACGGGCAGCCAGGGGAAAAGATGCCCCCGCTGTTCGAGAATGACGGCTTCGATTGCGGCCGAGACACGCATGCTTGCCCCTGTCGGCCCCGCTGGATAGTAGAGGCCCAAGGTGTACGCACCGCATGGTTTCCGAAAGGTTAATTCGCACGATGTCCGATCAGGTTGTCACCCGGTTTGCCCCCTCTCCCACAGGCTATCTGCACATTGGCGGCGCGCGCACGGCGCTCTTCAATTGGCTTTATGCGCGGGGTCGCGGCGGCAAGTTCCTGTTGCGCATCGAGGACACGGACCGGGAGCGGTCGACCCCGGAAGCGACTGAGGCGATTCTCAAAGGCCTGACATGGCTGGGCCTTGATTGGGACGGCGAACCGATCAGCCAGTTCGCGCGCGCCGACCGCCATGCTGAGGTTGCGCACCAGCTTCTGGCCCAGGGCAAGGCCTATAAATGCTTTGCCACACAAGAGGAAATCGCCGCTTTCCGCGAAATGGCACGGGCCGAGGGCAAATCAACCTTGTTCCGTTCGCCATGGCGTGATCGGACCGATCATCCGAATGGACCATACGTGGTTCGCATCAAGGCCCCTCAGGACGACCAGACCGTGATCCGCGATCAGGTTCAGGGCGATGTCACCATCCGCAACGATCAGCTTGACGACATGGTCCTGCTGCGCTCGGACGGCACGCCGGTCTACATGCTGGCCGTGGTGGTCGACGATCACGACATGGGCGTCACGCACGTGATCCGGGGGGACGATCACCTGAACAATGCGGCGCGGCAGATGATGATTTATGAGGCCATGGGATGGGACGTACCTGTCTGGGCGCATATTCCCCTGATCCACGGGCCTGACGGGAAAAAGCTGTCAAAGCGGCATGGAGCCCTTGGTGCGCAAGAATATCAGGCCATGGGATATCCGGCAGCGGGCATGCGAAATTATCTGGCGCGGCTCGGCTGGAGCCACGGGGACGACGAATTCTTTGACGATGAACAGGCCAAAGAATGGTTTGATTTCAACGGTATCGGGAAGAGCCCGGCGCGGTTTGACCTCAAGAAGCTCGAAAGCCTGTGCGGCCAGCATATCGCCACAGCCGATGAAAATCGAAGGGCGAAATCCCAAACCTTTCGGAAAAAAGCCCGGTCA
>JBCBKL010000039.1:0-21214 GCA_038521825.1 Pseudomonadota bacterium
TGAAGGCGATGAGGCCGTAAAGCACCGCCGCCACGCCGAACAAGGCGGGGGGCAATGCCGTCAGGCCCATCCGTTCGCGCAGGTTCTGTTTCAGGATCAGGTCGGCAAGCGCCCCGAGCATGGCGGCGAAAAGCACGAGGCCCGCGAGGACGGCGAGAAAGGCCAGCCCATTGCCCAGGTGGTTTTGCAATTCCGTCATAGCCTTACCCCTTGTGCGGCCACTCTGCCGCGCATTGGCGTCAGGGGGAAGGGGCTTTGGCCCGGTGCGCCTCGACCGTTTCGCGCACCCAGTTGGCGATCTTGACCGCCAGCGCGGTTTTCACCACCTGCGAGCTGACCACGGCGACGACGCCCCAGTTGCCCTCGCCGTCCTGTTGCAGCACGGGGCCGCCCGAATTGCCGGAAACCACGGGGCAGTCGAGATTGAAGAGATCTGTCGTTTCGCGGATCAGCGGGCAGTCGAGCGATCCGCTGAGCATGTGGGGCCGCCCGCGGTGATATCCGAGCAGGGCAAAGGGCGCGTCGATCGGCAGGGTAAGGGTAAGCGGCGTGACCCCTTCGAGGGGCCGTTCGAGGAAGATGAGCCCCAGATCGAACCTGGGGTCGTGATCCCGCCCGATCCCGTAGGCCGGGTGCCGCACCCCGCCCACGATCCGCGCGGCATCGGCAAAGTCCCCCTGCGCCCAGCCCGCGACGAACATCCGGGTCTGGAGGCTTTCGCTCAGATCCCCCTGCGGCGTGCAATGGGCGGCCGTCAGCACGACGCTGGGCGCGATCAGGGTACCGCTGCACATGCCCCGGTTGACCATACCGGCCCGGTTGATCCGCCCGACTGCATCCCAGGCCCCGCCAGCGCGCGGCTCAAGCGCCGGCAGTTCGGCCCACGCGGCCGTGCCGAAGATCAGCAGGATGAGGCTCCGCAAAATCGTCATGAGCCGAATGTATGGATCGGTGTGCCATTGGCCAGCGCTTTTACACGGTTTTTGCGGCTTGCACGCCAATGCGCCACCGCCTAGGTAACGTCAAAGTCTTCGGGCCGGTGGGCCCGAGCCAAGAAAAGGACCCGACCCGGATGGAAGCCTTCGCGCAATTTGTGCCCCTGATCCTGATCTTTGCGATCATGTATTTCCTGCTGATCCGCCCGCAGCAGAAGAAGGTCAAAGAGCATCAGGCCATGGTGTCCGCATTGCGCCGGGGCGACCAGGTTGTCACGCAGGGCGGGCTGATCGGCAAGGTCGTGAAGGTCAAGGAAGACAACGAGCTAGAGCTCGAGGTGGCCGATGGCGTGAAGGTCCGCGTGGTTCAAAGCACCATCGCACAGGTTCTCAACAAAACCGAACCGGCAAAGTAGCCGATGCTGCAGATCGATACCTGGAAACGTGTACTGATCTGGGCCCTGTGTGCCCTTGGTCTGATCCTTGCGGCGCCCAACGGGTTTTATACCCGTGTCGAGCAGAGCAATGACGCCGTGGCGGCGATTGAGCTGGGCGCGGATACGCCCGAGAACCAGGCCATTGCCGCGCAATGGCCAGGCTGGATGCCGTCGGGCCTTGTGAACCTCGGCCTCGATCTGCGGGGTGGGGCCCATTTGCTGGCCGAAGTGCAGGTCGCCGATGTGTATGCCAGCCGGATGGATGCTGCATGGCCCGAGATCCGGGACGCGCTGCGCCCCGAGCGCGCAACCGTCGGGACGATCCGGCTGCAGCCCTCGGATCCGGGCGTTCTGCGTATTCGCATCAGCGAAGAGGCGGGCATGCCCCGCGCCCTTGAGGTGGTTCGGGGCCTTGCTCGTCCGGTTCAGACCCTGACCGGTGTGACCGAGACGGACATCGTGGCCCGTGCCGAGGGCCCCGTTATCGTGATCGAGCTGAGCGAGGCGGAAAAGGTCGCCACCGATGAACGCACCGTACAGCAATCCCTTGAGATCGTGCGCCGCCGTATCGACGAGGTGGGCACGCGCGAGCCGACAATCCAGCGCCAGGGTGCTGATCGTATACTGATCCAGGTGCCCGGGATCGGCTCTGCATCGGAGCTGAAGGAAATCATCGGGACAACGGCGCAGCTGACGTTCAGCCCGGTGGTTACCCGCACGACCGATCCAGATCAGGCCCCCGGTGTTGGCAACAAGCTTGCTCCTTCGCTGGATGAAGAGGGGACGTTTTATATTATCGAGGCCGCCCCGGTTGTGACGGGCGAGGAACTGGTCGACGCGCAACCCGCTTTCGACCAAAACGGCAACCCGGCGGTGAACTTCCGCTTCAACACGACGGGTGCGCGAAAGTTCGGCGACTACACGGCTGATAACATCGGCAGCCCCTTCGCGATCGTTCTCGACGACGAGGTGATCAGCGCCCCCGTCATTCAGGATCACATCCCGGGCGGGTCGGGCATCATCACTGGCCGCTTTACCATCGAGGAATCGACAAACCTTGCCGTCCTTCTGCGGGCGGGTGCCTTGCCGGCCGAACTCACCTTTCTCGAAGAACGGACCATCGGGCCGGAGCTGGGGCAGGACAGCATCGATGCCGGGCGGGTTGCGACGATGGTGGCCTTTGCCGCGGTGCTGGTCTTCATGGGTCTCAGCTATGGCCTGTTCGGTCTGTTTGCCAACATCGCCCTCATTATCAATATCGGCCTGATCTTTGGCCTGCTCAGTCTTGTGGGCGCGACCCTGACCTTGCCCGGCATCGCTGGCATCGTGCTGACGGTCGGTATGGCCGTTGACGCCAATGTGCTGGTCTTTGAACGGATCCGGGAAGAGCTGAAATCGGCCAAAGGGCCCGCGCGCGCCATCGAGCTTGGGTATGAACGCGCGCTCTCGGCCATTTTGGACGCCAATATCACGACATTCATCACTGCGGTGATCCTGTTCGCCATGGGGTCGGGGCCCGTGCGGGGCTTTGCCATCACGCTGGGTCTGGGCATCCTGACATCGGTCTTTACGGCGATCTTCGTGACGCGGGTGATGATCGTGATCTGGTTCGAGCGGCGGCGGCCGCGGACGATCGAGGTGTGATGATGCATGCACATCCAATCCGCAGTGAAGGCGCGACAGCGCCATGCCCGACCTTTCCCATGGCAGTGCGTTCGGAGATGTCGTGTGAAGCGGGACTGACCTCTAGGATTTTGAGTGACCACGCAGATCAGCGGGAGGCGGCCCACCCGAGGTTGGGCAGGGCGCTGTCGCTTGCAGCCCAATGGGGGGGCCGAACATGCGCCTGAAGCTGGTTAAACAGGGCACGAATTTCGATTTCTTCAGCCGATGGAAACTGTGGCTGGGTATATCGGGCATGCTCATGGTCGTGGCGTTCATCTCGTTCATGATCCAGGGCCTGAACTTCGGCATCGACTTCCGTGGCGGCACCACGGTGCGGACCGAAAGCGCGCAGCCGGTTGATATCGCTGTCTACCGGGATGCGATGGCGGTGCTGGAGTTGGGCGATGTGTCGATCACCGAAGTGTTCGATCCGACCTTCGGCCCTGAACAGAACGTCACGATGATCCGTATTCAGGCCCAGGAGGGGCAGGAGGCGGTCACGCCGGAGACGATCCGCGAGGTGCAGGCCGCACTCAGAGGTGCCGTGGCGGATGTGAAATTCGTCTCGGTCGAATCAGTCGGCCCGAAGGTATCCGGCGAATTGATCCAGACAGCGGCGATTGCCGTGGTGCTCGCTATCGCGGCGGTGCTTGTCTATATCTGGCTGCGCTTTGAATGGCAGTTCGCGCTTGGGGCTGTTGCTGCCCTGATCCACGATGTGATCCTGACCATCGGGGTCTTTTCAGAGCTGCAGATCAAGTTCGATCTGGCCATCATCGCGGCCTTGCTGACCATCGTCGGTTACTCGCTGAACGATACGGTGGTCGTGTTCGACCGCGTGCGGGAGAACCTGCGGAAATACAAGAAAAAGCCGCTGTCCGAAGTGCTCAACATTTCGATTAACGAGACCCTCAGCCGCACGGTCATGACATCGGTGACCACGCTGCTTGCGTTGATCTCGCTCTTCGTTCTGGGGGGTGACGTGATCCGGGGCTTTGTCTTTGCGATGATCTGGGGCGTGATCGTTGGCACCTATTCATCGGTCTTTGTGGCCTCTGCGGTGCTGCTTTACCTGGGGGTCAAGCGTGACTGGTCGAAGCCCGACGCGAACGCAGGCAACCAGTACGCCCATATCGATGCCTGACGCCCTCTGGGCCGCCTTGGCCGCACCGGGGCTGCTCTGGCTGGTTCTGACAATCGGGATTGCGGGGGTCGTTCGGGGCTTCGCCGGTTTCGGCACCGCCCTGATCTTTGTCCCGGTGGCGGGACAGTTTCTGCCGGCGGCCGATGTCATTCTGCTCATGGCGATTACCGGCGTGGCGAGCCTTTTGACGCTGGCGCCCACGGCATGGCCGGTTGCGGACAAGCGCGAGGTTGCAACACTCGCCGCAGCGACGGTTTTGACCGTTCCGCTTGGCCTGTGGCTCTTGACCCAGATCGATGATCTTGTAATCCGGTGGATGGTCGCGGTCATCGCGTCGATCACCCTGATCGCCATCGTCACCGGGTGGCAGTGGCGGGGGCGGCTGGGAGCAGCTGGTCTGGGATCGGTTGGCGGATCGGCGGGTATCGTGGGCGGGATGACCGGGCTGACAGGCCCCGTCGTCATCATGTTCTATCTGGCCAATGCCCGGTCTGCCGCCGCTGTTCGTGCCAACATCATCCTGTTTCTTGCGGCCCTCGACGCGGTCATCATCGCCAACCTTCTGATCAGCGGCCTTGTGGGCCGGTCGATGCTGTGGCTTGGCCTTGTCCTGATCGTGCCATATCTATTGGCCACGTTGGTGGGTCAGGCCTTTTTTGACCCGGCTTACGAGAAAGCCTATCGGATCGTGGCCTATGCGGTGATTGCCTTGGCCGTGGTATCGGGTCTGCCCATTCTGGATTGAGGAGCCTGCGATGCGTCTGAACGAAGTCACTTATACCGATGCAGAACCCGTCGAGGGTTATGGCCCGGGTTTCTTCCGGATTGGCGGGCAGGTCATTCATGGGCCGGTTCTGACCGGGCCCAAGGGTCCGGCGGAATGGGGCGGCTATGAGGATGTGGAGCCGCTGCTGGCCCTTGCCGGTGAGATCGATGTTCTGTTCGTGGGCACTGGCGCAGATATTGCCCATCCACCCGCGGCGTTCCGTGCCCGGCTGGAAGAGGCGGGTCTGGGGGTTGAGGCGATGTCATCGCCCGCGGCTGCGCGGACATACAATGTGCTTCTGAGCGAAGGGCGCCGGATCGCATTGGCGATGCTGGCGGTTTGATCAGCGGGCCGGTCTGCCTCCGGAGGCAGCCTGTGGTTGCTGCACGCCGAAGCTCGACGATACGGTACGAGGCGGTTTTGTTCGCCGTCACAATCGGTTAGGGCGGTTTCATGGAATTGGTCGTGCGCGATTTGGCCGTGGCCCGAGGGGGCGTGCCGGTCTTGGCAGGGGTGTCGTTCAGCGTGGCGTCAGGCCGCGCGCTGATCCTGCGGGGCCCGAATGGCGTTGGCAAGACGACGCTGCTGCGGACGGTCGCGGGTTTGCAGCCACCTGTTACCGGCTCCGTTACCGGTGCGGAAGATCAGGTGGCCTATGCGGCGCATGCAGACGGGCTGAAGGCGATGCTGACGGTTCGGGAAAACCTCGAATTCTGGGCTGCGGTCTTTGGCCAAAGTGGGGTTGAGGCGGCGCTTGAGGCTTTTGATCTGGTGCACCTGGTCGATCGGAGGGCGGGGGCCCTGTCTGCCGGGCAGAAACGACGCCTTGGACTGGCCCGGCTTTTGGTGACCGGTCGCCCGATCTGGGTGCTGGATGAGCCGACCGTGTCGCTCGATACCGCCTCCGTCGCCTTGTTCGTCGAGGCGGTGCGGCGCCATCTGGGATCAGGCGGTTTGGCCCTGATCGCGACCCATATCGATCTCGGGCTGGCCGAGGCCGAGACGCTCGATGTGACGCCATTCCGGGCCGTTCCGGACCAGCGGATCGGATCCAGCGACGAGGCGTTTTTATGAAGGCCCTGTTGCTGCGGGATCTGCGCCTGGCATTTCGGGCGGGGGGCGGTTTTGGCCTTGGCCTCGCGTTTTTTCTGATCGTCGTCACGCTTGTGCCTTTCGCTGTCGGGCCGGAACCCGCGTTGCTGGGTCGGATCGCGCCCGGCATCCTTTGGCTGGGTGCCTTGCTGGCCTGCCTCTTATCTCTGGACCGGCTCTTGGCCCTCGACTGGGACGACGGGAGCCTTGATCTGCTCGCAACCGCCCCGCTGCCGCTGGAGGCGGCGCTAAGCATCAAGGCGCTGGCGCACTGGCTGACGACGGGTTTACCGCTGGTGGTGGCCGCGCCGGTTTTTGCGGTGCTGCTGAACCTGCCGGCGCAGGGGTTTCTGTGGCTCGTCGGCTCGCTGCTTGCAGGCACGCCGGCCCTGTCGGCCATTGGGGTCTTTGGTGCTGCCGTCACCGTGGGGCTCAAACGGGGCGGGCTGCTTTTATCGCTACTGGTTCTGCCGCTTTATGTCCCCACCCTGATCTTTGGGGCAGAGGTTGCCCGACGCGGGCTGGCGGGCATGGAGGTCAGCACGCCATTCCTGATGCTAGGGGGCATCACGGCAGGGGTCATCGCGCTGATGCCCTTCGCTTCGGCTGCCGTTTTGCGTGTCAATCTGCGCTGACGCTCTTTTGCATTGTGGCCCGCTCAGAAGCTGCCTACATTCCGGCCATGTCGATTTGGGAATACGCCAATCCGGTCAAATTCTTGCGCTTTTCCGAGCGGATTTTGCCGGCCTGCTGGGTCCTAGCCGCCCTTGGCCTCGCCATCGGGTTGATCTGGGGTTTTTTCTTTACGCCGGATGATTTCCGGCAGGGATCAACGGTCAAGATCATCTATCTGCACGTGCCCTCGGCGCTGATGGCCATCAATGCATGGTTCATGATGCTGGTGGCCTCGCTCATCTGGCTGGTCCGACGGCATCATGTCAGCGCGCTTGCTGCCAAGGCGGCGGCACCGGTGGGGATTGCAATGACGGTTATCGCCCTGTTGACTGGGGCCATCTGGGGCCAGCCTATGTGGGGCACCTGGTGGGCATGGGACCCGCGGCTGACGTCGTTCCTGATCCTGTTCCTCTTTTACCTCGGCTACGTGGCCTTGTGGGAAGCGGTCGAAGACCCCGACACCGCCGCAGATCTGACATCGGTCCTTTGTATCGTAGGATCGGTCTTTGCGGTGTTGAGCCGCTATGCGGTCAATTTCTGGAACCAGGGGCTGCACCAGGGGGCGTCGCTCAGCCTTGATGCGGAAAAGAACGTGGCCGACGTGTTCTATCAGCCGCTGCTTTTTTCGATCGGTGGTTTCGTAATGCTGTTCCTTGCGCTGGTTCTGTACCGGACCGGGACGGAAATCAGGCGGCGGCGGACGCGCGCTTTGGTGGCACGGGAGGCACGTCTTGCCTGATTTGGGAAAATACGCGGTATCGGTTTTGTCGGCCTATGGGGTGTCGCTGGTTGTTCTGGCGGGGCTTGTGTGGATGACGCTCGCACAGGGCCGCAAGGTCCGGTCCGAGATGCAGAAGGTCGAGCAGCGGAAGGGGCGCGATGGCCCGCGTTAACTGGCTGATGATCGCTCCGCCCGCGATTTTCGCGGCGTTTGCCGGGCTGGCGGCCGTGGGCCTTTTTCGGGGCGACACGACCGCGTTGCCGTCGACCCGCATCGGGCAGCCAGCGCCGCCCGTGACCGAGGCGGTTTTGGAGGGGTATCCGGGCGTTACCGCGGCTGATCTGGCCAGGGGTGAAGTCACGCTGGTGAACTTCTGGGCGAGCTGGTGCCCGCCATGCCGCGCAGAGCATCCGAAGCTGCTGGAAATGGCGGCGGAGGGCGTTCCGATCATCGGTATCAACTTCCGGGATAAGCAGGGGGCGGCCAAGGGGTATCTCGATGATGACGGCAGCCCGTTCGTGGGCGTTGCCTTTGATCCAGAAGGGCGCACCGCCATCGACTGGGGTGTGACCGCGCCGCCCGAGACATTCATCCTCGATCGTGACGGCACAGTCCTGTTCCGCTTTCAGGGGCCGCTTGTAGGCTCGGACTATCGGCAGCGGTTCTTGCCGGAGTTCGAAAAGGCGCGCGCCAACTAGCCTCGACCGGGTGCATCCGAAATACCCGGAGCAACGGGAGGGTAGTGTATCCCGGTTCCTGCCGGTCGCGGGATACACATCTGTTCTATGATCAGCTCTTTTGCACCTTGCGCCGCCAGCCCAGGGCAGCGACCCCTGTCAGCAGCAGCACGGCACCTGCGGGCAGCGGCACCGGGGCCAGGTCGATTGGCACGGGTTCACCAAAGATGAAGTCGTCCATCACCACCTTGTCTCCGGGATCGAGGAACCCCTCACCATCAAAGACGCTTGACCCCACCTCGAACGAGACGCTGGCAATCACGGCCTCATCGAAGATCACGCCCAGAAACGACAGCGACTGGTTCTTGCCCGCCTTGGCGTAGCGTTTGGCCAACACGTTGTCGTCGATGTCGTAGAAGGTCATGGATGTTATGTTCGCTTCTTCGACATCCGAAAACACGACGCCGAGGCCGCGCGACAGGGCCGGCGTGACCTGATCAGCCGGGTCGAAGAAGTGAACGTCGAACGTGGTTCCACCGACGGGCGTGAACAAGCGCTCTGGGCTGAATGCCACGAAGTCGTTTGGCTGCCCGAATACGGGTGGTGTGCCTGACGCTTCGGTCGCGCTCAGCTCAAAGCCGGTCGTATCGCCGCTTTCCTTGAACTCGATCCCGCGGGCGCGAGGGGCGGCGTTGAAGTTGAAAAAGTCGCCCGGAAAAGGGTTCGGGTCCGATATCGCGTCGGGTGCTCCGTCCCAGTCGATCTGGCGACGTCCGTTGGGATCGCCGTTTACCGGCGCATTCCCGTTGTTGGCACCCAGATCATCCCGAAACTGATCGACGGTCGATTGAAGCTCGGCCGGCGTGTCGAAATTGACGGAAACGTCGGACTGAATGGCTGCGGCATACCCCAGCCCGGGGAATAGGCAGGCCGTGCAGACCATAAAAGTGTGAACAAAGCGCATGATTAACTCTCCAAAGTTGTAATCGCGAAAGGGGTACGCCTTGGGGCGACGAATTATTCGCGTATTCGGAGAAAAATTTTTGCGGGACGCAGCATAGCGCTGGTTTTGCCCGGGCTTATTGCCTCAGAGCCGATAACCACCTGACACGGTGAGTATCTCGCCAGTGATAAAGCCGGCGCGCTCGGACGCCAGAAACCGCACGGCGGCGGCGATATCGTCCGGTGTTCCAGGTCGGCCAAGCGCGGTATCGGCCACGAACTTTTCGATCAGCTCAGCCGGTCGGGGTGCTTCGGGCCGTTCGATGGCACCGGGTGCGACGGCGTTCACGCGGATGCCCAATGGCCCCAGCTCTTTCGCCATGGCGCGGGTCCAGAGGTTCAGCGCGGCCTTGCTGGCGCCGTAAGTGGCCGCGTCGCGGGGCGGCAGATCGGCGTTCATCGAGGAGATGTTGACGATTGCCGCGCCGGGTTTCAGGTGGGGCAGGGCCGCTGCGAGCAACGCCTGTGGGGCCAGAACGTTCACATTCATCATATCGTGGTGCGGTGCCGCGTCGAATGTGTCTTTCGGCGTCATCGTCACGATGCCCGCGTTGTTAACGATGACATCAAGGCGCCCGAACTGATTGATAACCTCGGTCGCGATATCAGATGCGCAGCCGGGGTCGCTGAGGTCGGCCTGAATGCAGTATGCCCGCTCTGCCAGCGAGTCATCCGGCGGAGTGCTCCGCCATGTCAGGGCCACGTCATGATCCGCAACGAATTGCGCGACGATCCCACGACCGATACCGCGTGTTCCGCCCGTGATCAGAGCAACTGGTGCCATGGTTGCCTCCGCTTGCGTTTTTCAAGGGATCCGTTCGGATTAACGTAATGCGATCCATGGGTTGCACAATGCCTGGCATCCACGTCACCGGATTTGCGGTGAGCCGTTTTTCGGCGCGGAATTCGCGGATCGTGGCCTATCTTCGCAAAGTGTTGATAAGAGTGGCCCTATGGACCTGCCTTTGTTCGTGTCATCGGAAGTTGCGTTTGTACTCTTCATCCTTGTGGCGGTCTTTGTTCTGCTCGCAACCGAGATCGTTCCGCCCGAGGTTGGCGCACTGGGTCTCGTTGTTGTTCTCGCTGGAACAGGATTGATAACGGCGGAGGAGGCGCTTCAGGGATTCGCAAGCGAGTCGATCGTCGCGCTGGCCTGCGTGATGGTGTTGTCCCAGCGGCTTTCGGATTCCGGGGTATTGATCGGCCTGTCGACGCGCCTTGTTAGGCAGGTCAAAACGCTACCTTCGGTGATCTCTGCTCGGCTGATGGGCAGCACGGCCGCTCTTTCGATGATTGTCAGCAACGCCAGCACGGCTGCTGTGATGATGCCCGTTGCGATGGCCGCGGCGCGCAGAGCCAAGCTGGATCCTGCGCGGTTCCTCATGCCGATGGCTTTTGCATCGATCATGGGCGGTTCTGCCACGTTGGTCGGCACATCCACCAACATGGCTGTCAACGGAGCGGTCATCCGTGCGGGTCTTGAGCCTTTCAACCTGTTCGAGTTTTCTGGATCGGCCTGCCTGTGGTGATCGCCGGCATAGCGACGATGCTGATACTTGGAGAGCGGATCGTTCGAGCGGAGGGAGCAGCGGAAACAACGGATCAAAGGAGAGATCTGTTTCTTGCCCGGCTGGCGATCCCTGTCGGCTCCAAAGCCGAAGCCACCGCGCTTGACGGCCTTGGTCTGCGAGAATTGGGGGCAACTCCGATCGCCATCGACACGACCCAAGGCCGTCTGGCGGCGCACCCCAGCCGGAAAGTGCACTAGGGCGACCGGATCATTTTGCATGCTCCCGGGCCCGTTTTGACAGGGCTTCTTGATGACCCGCGTTTTGAACTGGATGGTGCGGAAGAAACAAATGAGCTTCGTATCGCTGCCCAGGCAATCCTTCTTCCCGGATCGCGGTGGATCGGGATGAGCGTCGCGCGTATGCGTCAAAACTCTCGCCCGATATGTCTGTGCTCGGGCTGAAACGCTCAGGCTATGAGCGGGCAGCCACCAAAAGGGTCAGTTGCGGATAGGGGCGAAATCCTGCGCTGACGAAATTTGGGGCTTCTGTCCCACTTGAACTTGCAGGATAGCTCACCCAGTAAGCCTTTGATCTGCATGGCAGCGTTTTTGACCAAGACAAACAGTAGTTCAGTTGGGACAGTGAAGGTCAGCAGTAGCGGACTTTCTGCCGTAGACAATTGTCAATTCAAAGTCCGCTTTTCGATGCAGCCGACTAGCCTCTGGTGTTGGAAGAACTGCTATCATCCAGTCCCATCGTTGCAAGCGCTTTACTAATCTTGAACCCAGAGGTCTCGCGTTTCCAAATCGAAAATGTATAGCGAACTCACCGCTGAATACGGGCCATTCACAAACGACTTGTCCATGAATTTGAACTGGCGCGCACCAGCGCGATACCAATCTCCATAGCCAGACCCCAGAAGGGCCGTCCCCGTTTTTTCGGGCCGCAGTGTAAGCGTTCCATCCACAAGCTCGGTTGGAACCCAGGCATCGCTAAACGCGACGCGCTGCCGTCTGGTCTGGACTTTCTCAAACCCGCGCTTGCTTAAGAACATCGCCCATCTCGGCTGATCACCATGGGGCACACCATGCCAGCCGTCGGTTGATCCGCCCCTGCGGCCCCACAAATGGTCATCGACAGAAAAGGCCCATGCCTTATTCGCAGTGATGTCCTCACCCAGATAGACCAAGCCATCACCTTTGGGCTGCTGATCAAGAAAGGCGCGCAACCCTGCAACATCACTCAGTCGATCTGGGGCAGCTTGGTACGCTGGCTCATTCGCCCAAAGAGCGCGCGGCAGACGATAGTAAACCGGCATCTTGGGCAGAAAAAGCGCACTGTTCAGCCGTGGTTTCTCGCCGGTCCAAACATCGCGCTCAACCACTTGTCGCGCCGCCATGGCGTTGGTCTCATCCGACTGGTCTGGATAAAGGATCTGAAAATTCTCGACGATCTTCAGGCGGCCAGACGGTGCTTCAAGCGCCGTTTGGCTCCAAAAATACTCGCCAAACGTCGCCTTAAGCGGGTCTCGCGTGTTATACCAATGCATGAACGGCACCCAACCGTCGGGGAACACTGCGTCAACGTCTGCAACCCCCGACCATTTTTTAGCATAGGCTCCGCATGTGTTGGGCATGATGTTTATAATCAATACACCAGCGCCATCGGTGGCATAGGGCAATTGCCAGCGTGATGTTTCAAACGGAAGTGTGACGGCACGGTTAGCGGGGCCAGTGTAGTTGGTTCTGCAGTCGATCAGATCGTCTACCTTGATGGATTGCCCGTCGAACTCCAGCAAAGCGGTCACTCTAAATACATGATCGTACGAAGATCTTTTGCCAGTTTCCGCCCAAGCATTTGAATTAATTAGCGTATGCGCAACTATTGCAATCACAGCAAGAACTTTACATCGAAGGTGAATGTTCAAACTCACAAAATGATTCCTCTCCAAAGCTAGATTGCACATTGTGGACCTTCGAACATTCTGCAGCATCGGTCAAATTGGGCTCCGAAGGAGACCTTCGCCGCAAGCGGCATCGATGACTGCAAAGCGGGACAATCCGGACTTTGGATTTTCCGCCCTCGCTGACGCAGCATCTGTTGGCACTTGCGGCAACGATTTTGCTGCGCTGCCGCTCAGATCATCGAACCGGCCTTTCATGCCTGTAGCAAACCCAAGATCCTGAACTGCAATTAATGCGTGTCGCCCGAATACAAGAGATGGAACCAAGCCTACCTTGAGCGACCCGGCTTGCGCCAGCCTAGCTCGCCTTCGTCATTGCAGAAAGATTCATTGGACCGCGCAAAGCAACCCGCCGATGCGGGCGTACGATTCTTGGAATTCACTTATTGGTAAATTTGACTTTCCGCATCTGGCTTTAGCCCTTTTTATTTCGGCGTTGACAGCGTGCATACAATAAGAATGGTTGAACCAAAAGACGACCTACCATTCGACATGCGTCGGATGGGGTATCGCTAGATATTAACCAAGGACATTTGCAACGAGCGCGCGGACTCCTCGACCAATTGTATCATTTGCTTCGGTTAAGACCCGACTACTCATTGGTTCGCCGCAATGGCGGGGTTTCAGATCGCCTTTGATAATATCACTCATGCCAAGACTACTGACTCTTCTCCCCCTGGAGTTTCTCTATCAGTGTCGAAACGTGTGAAAGTGGTGCTGGCTGATAGTCACCGTCCTTCGCGGAACTCTGCCATTGCAACAGTTGGGACCTCAGCGTTTCATCCGGCAACTCCATAAATTCGTCGCGAGCCTCTTCGTCTTCAAAGAAATAAAGCTTGTCATCACGTAGGGACCAGATGATGGGCGAGCCGTGAACGCGAGGGTCACTCATGGCGCCGTAGTGAAGTCCTTCGTAACCGCCGAACTGCGGCGCGAAGTCCTCCGCGCTTTCTTTAAAGAGTGACTGGTTCTTTTCGTTGGAAAACAGCCAGATTGCGTCGTTCCAAACGACGTAGTGTTCCGGTGAACCTTTCGTTGCCGCGTCATTTAGATGGTACGCAACCGGGTCATAGCCTTGGATCGCGATACCAACCTTATCCGCGCTGGCCAATCGTGGGGATAACGTCTGCCCTTTGATCTCGGCCAACATGGCTTGGACCGCTTCGCGTGTTTCAGTGTCTTGAGGTCGGAATGGCTCAAGCAGTTTGCGAACCCTGTCGACTTTGTCCTCAAGGTACGGCCCGGGCACAAGTGCAACAGCCAGATCGAAGGAGGCCAACGCCTGTTCTTGCCTTTCAAGCGCATGCAGGATCAACGCGCGATTTAGTTGCATTAGTGAGGTGTTGTCTTCTGCAACGCCGATCGCCCTGTCGATCAGGTCAAGCGCGCCTTCTGGATCGCCGGTAAGGGATGTTGTCAGCGCGAGATCACCAAGTGTCCCGGCATAGTGCTCGGAGTCGGGATCCATGGTCTTTTCCGCTTTGGTCAGCAATCGGTGCGCGTGGGGATAAAGAATGTCATCCTCAGCCCAGAAACGGCCCAGTGTGGCAAGCATCAGCGGATCGTCGGGGGCCAAAACAACTGACGTGAGCAAATCTCTAATGGCTTCGTATTCCAGATTCGCGTCACCAGTACCAAGCAGCGCCCCACCTCGCCATCCGAAGTACCGCGCAAGCTCATCAGCCTCCAAGCCGGCCAGGTCCGCTGTTAACTCCTGTTGTATCAAACGTTCCGCGTTTCGTAGAAACGCACCAAACAATTCACTATACGGTGTATTTTCTGCCCGCGCAGCCGAGACCGAGGAAACCGTTTGCAACACCGCCTCGATACCGTCGTCGTAAAGCGGATGGTCGGATTCCGCGAGCATCCGCCTGATGACCGCAATCCCAACGTCTTCGTGCCCAGGATTAACAAACGGCATGGACAGTAACGTACTCGCATCAGAAAAATCTTCAGGGTCGTCGCGTGATTGCAGCGCCTCGCGGAACGCAGCAACGCTTGCGCGAACGTTCCCAAATGAAGAAAAATCTACGTCCATGGTCATTTTGGCCATATGCACGCCGAAATCACGGTCGATCTCCCGTGCGTTAATCTCTTCCTCACTCAGAAAGGCCAGTGACGACTCTGACAATTCCAGTCCCCTACCGTACCTTAACAGCCAAGCGATATCGTCTAGGGTCGATTTTGCCCTGTCGTGTCCACCCCAAACGACAATCCTGAATGGCCTTTCGTCGTATTCTGCCGTCCACAGTGGATCGGCTGTCAAAGTAACAATAAAACCCTCATGAGGGATGTCCGCGATTAATGCTTCCAGCCTCTCCGCCTCGCCAAGGTCGATGCCATGCGGACCATTTCCAAAGCGGTACCAGTCGGCTTCCAGCAGGGCCACTGGGCGCATCAGGGGCGCGCGGCCGCGTTCAAGGGCGGCAAGTGCTTCTTCTGATCGGCCGGCAGACATGTGCAGCTTTGCGAGTTGGGCAAGAGTCCGGCTGTGCCAATGGTGAAGCACTTGATACCGCGGGTACCGTTTTCGCGCCGCATCCTGTCGTCTTTCGGTTTGTTCGAGAATCCTGGTAAGGGCCGCGATCGGCTCGGCATCGCCGCCATGCGGCGGTATTAAGAATGCTAAGTGGACCCTGTTAAAGAGATTCTGGCGCGCGATAATCGCCGAGCGCGACATGTCATTTTCATCGAGATAGGGTTCAGCGAGCGATAACAGCTTGTCGTATGCGGCAAACATATCCTCCGCCGCGCCCAGATCACCCTTTTCAAGTGCCGCCTGTAGGAAAACGATTGCATTTGAAATGGGTTGCAAGGTGCACGCTTCACAGTCTGGCTTTTTCCCTTCTGCGACAAGGAATTCCAATAATTCGTGTTCCAGCAATGCGATATCAGCGAGTTTCCGGGGCAGTTCCGCGTCTCTGGATCGCAACAACAAGGCGTCGCCATAGGTCTGCGCGCGACTGACTTGGGTTTGCAGTTCTTCTGCGCGGTGGGGGTGCTTATCATGCGTATCTTTGAAGGGGCGCAGAATGTCGATGGCCTGTAGCACAGATTGATAGGCGCTCTCATTATCCTCCATTTTCCGAGTCGTCACGCCTACATTGCCGACGGCGCGCGCGAGTTCGCTTTGCCACCCATAGTCGTCGGGTTCGACAGCGGCGAGTTCCTCCATCCGCGTTACATTGCCTTCCAGAATATTTCGCGCGCGCTCGTGGTCTCCGATCTGATCGCTCCAATAAGCTGCAAGCGTATTGCGCGCCCAAACCCACCGGCTCCAGTCGCCCCGAGTGCGATCGGCGGGGTCGATCAACGTGATGGCCGTCTCAAGATCCGTGACCATTTCTGGCGTCGCTTTGTCGTTTTCCCCCGCATATGAAAGCACCCGCGAGGTGCAACTGAGCTTCACGCGGCTGATTGAATTTGTCCCTTCACCCGCCTCGGCAAGCCTATGGAGACATCTTTCTGCATGAAGCAGGGCAGCGTCCCAGCGATCCTCCTCCGATGCGAAGGCCGAAGAATAATTGAGTGTCACCGCTCGCCAGTAGCTTTGCCGTTCCGGCGCGATCAGGTTTTGATGACGCTCCAATGCTGTCGTAATGGTCGTGGCGATCTCGCGCGCCTTGTCTGTTTTGCCTTGCCGGAATGTCTGCCATGCCTCTTGCGAACGAGTGCGCAGCAAAAGTTCGACATCGTCGCTTGTGTAATCGTTCTCTGCCTTTGCGTTCTCAAGGATCGTTTGCGCCGCCAGCGCCTCGACCAGCGCTAAGTCCAGTTCATTTCTGTCCGCGGAATACTCCGACTTTTCCAGCGCCAAGGCTGCTTCGATACGATAGATTTCCGACGTGTCGGTCGCAGAGTCTTTGAGATCGGCAATGAATTCGTCTGCATTCAGAAACAGTTCTTCGACGTCCGATTTCGGCACACCAATCGAAGTTTGCAGGCGCGATGCAAAGTCGATCAGAAAATGATCCGCCGACTGAATCATAAGCGCTTCGCTGCGTTCGGCTCTGTCCTTCGCAGTTTCCGCTATCTCGCGATCCTGAACTGCTTGGTGCCGAGCATTGAAGGCAAAAATTGCAGCACCAACCGACAGGACAGCGGCCACAAGGTAAGCGCCTGCTCGCATCCGAAGGACGGTTCGTTCGCGAAGCTGCGCCGCGGCAACGGAAGCTTGTCTTTTCTCTTCCACGTCTATGCTTTGCTTGAGGAAGGCGTTGGCCGTCTCAAAGTCTCCCCCTTTTGTCGAAGCCCAGCTTTCTTTAGGCTGTTCGCGCTCAAACCAATCGCGTGCATTGGCGAGGTCGAGCCCGCTCAAGAGGTCGCCTTCGCCTGCAGCATGTGCTTCAGCCGAAGAGACCAGGCGGCGCCAGACAGCAGTCGATCTGACTTCGTTCTGAAGCCACCCTTCCATGGCAGACCATTGCCGGATGATGCTCTCGTGGCTGAAATCTATTATCGTATCGGAGTCGATTGGCTGATCAGCCGGGGGGCGAAGGAAACTGCAGTCTTCAGAACGAAAAGCATCGACGATTCCGCGTGCAGTAGCTTCTTCTTCGACCAGTGCTATGATTTCCGATAGACGCCTTGGGTTGCGCACTGCATCGTTCACGTTGTTGCCAAGCAGAAGTGAGCGAAACACCTGTTCTAGCGCGGGCTTCCACTCGTCCAGCAGTGTTTCAACTACGCTGTTCGCGTGGGCATCAAGCGCGCCGCGCAGGCCGCCTAGTTCTTCGTAGACCTCGTAAGTCAGGATGGTCGGCGCATCATCTGACCGATCGCGCGCCGATTGCCATAGACGGTTTAGAACATGTTGCATCAATGGTAGTTGGTCGGCGCGCTTTGCAAGTTGCGACAGCGAGTTGCCCTCACTTTCGCTTTCCCACGGCGCCAGGCTGGATAGATCATTCAGAACACGCGTCACCAGTCTCGGCTCTATCTCAAACCCGCAAACTTTCGCCGGGCCTTCTATGGCCTCGCGGCATTCCTCGCGCGTCATCCGACGGGTCAAGTAAAGGCTCTTGTTGATTTGCTCAGCGAGACCGGGCATCAGCGCGCAGGCACCCAGATATTCAGAGCGCATCGTGACGACGATAAAGATCGGCAGGTCAGACTGATGGCTTTCCAGCAGAAGTGAGACGAAAGCCTCTGCGGTTTCACGGCCCGCGTAGTCCTGATAGCGGAACAGTTCTTCAAACTGATCGACAAGGAGGAGAAGGCCGGTCCCCTCGCTCAGATTTCCGTCCTCGCACCATTGGACCAGGCTACGCGGTCCGCGTCGCAAGAAACTGTGTAGCAGGTTACGGTCTAGATCACCTGCCTCTTTGGGAAGAAGTGCATTAGTCAAGTTTTGCAGCGGACGTCCGCCGGGGTGCATGTCAACAATTTGCCATTTGTGGCCCTGGCCTTCCAGAAATCCGAGTTCGAGCGCATCAAAAAGACCTGTTCGTACAAGAGATGATTTGCCACTACCAGACGTGCCGAGCACAGCCAAAAACTTGGTGGCGCACAAAGTATGCAACATCTCGTCTACGCAGCCATCGCGGCCGAAGAAGAGATCAGATTCTTGTGGTTCAAAAGCTCTCAGTCCAGGATAGGGCGTGCGATCATGCGTCGGCATCGCGCATCTCCTTTATTACGTCACTCAAATGAGCTTCATTCCAGCCTTTACGGTCGCCAAGTATTTTGAGGCCGGGCATGCTAATTGTTAAGTCGTCAGCCTTCTCGGGCGGGGGACCGAGCAAAACGGCAACAACCTTCGGGGGTCGATCACGGCGGGCACGAAGTTTGTTGAAGAGGCGTAGATTCCGGTCTGCCCAAACATGTGAAGCGTTCCCGTAAAGAAGAACAAGAGCATCGCAATCAACCAAATGTTCCTTCAAGAGATCTGGCTTCGGGTTGGCAGCCGGTGTTGCGGCCAGAAATCCATTCCGCACAAATTCATCACGCACGGTTTTTGCATATTCGAGATCGGATTCATCGGCGTTTATGAAAACGGTTTGAAGCGCGCGGTCGCCTTCGTTCTTCTCTGTAGACACTGGAGCATCAAGTTTGTCGCGCAATGAAGCTTTGAATGCCTCTAGCCCGCTGGCCATTACGGTCGCTGAGGTCAGAAGGTCCCGATAATCCGGGTTTTGAACGTTGTCCGGATCCAACGACGTAACACGCCACTGACAAGTCTCGACCTGTGCGTCAAACGCCATCGCTGCCTGAGCTCTGACGTAGCCGACGGGCAAGTCAGGCGGACATCTACCCTGATTGGGGCCGAGGAGTTGCACGAACAGATCCGATTTGGCCAGATCGGCCGCAATCTGCTTTTGGAAAGTTGCGCCGTCTTGCCTATAGGACTCGTAAGGAAGCACACGGTGGCCAAACTGCTCTAGATATCGACGCACATCCTCGCGTTGGTCTTCAATGTCTTCTGTTACCTGCGCCAGAAGCACGTGTTTCTTGCCGATGGCTGCGTCACGAACATAGCGCGCTGCGTCGGAAAACTCGTGCACAGTTTGCATGGCCTTGATCTGGCTGCGGATTTGTTCGGCCAGATCGTGAATGAGATTGTGAAACTCAGACATCTCCGGGGTGAATGACATCGCTACAGAAGACGTCGCATTAGGTCGGGCGTAGAAAGGCATACGCCGTTTGCTCGCCAGCATGTCGGGTAGTGTTTCTTCATCTGATACTGGCAAAACATCGACCACAAAGAGACGTCGAGGGCTTTCGCTTTCTCGCGCGAGGCGCAGACACTCTTTCTTGGCTTGCGCATCTTGCAAGTAACTTGGTGAGCAAAGAGCAACCACGCAAGCGCTGCAATCCATAGCCGCGAGCGCTTCTTTGGCCCCTTGGTTGGATTTGAGATCACGCTTGGCAAAAAACACCCGCGGTTGATTAGCCGATCCAAGTCGTTGCCGAACCGCCGCTTCAAGAGCATGCACAAATTCTGTGACCCATCCGTTTCGGGCTAAATTGTTGGGAAGATCATCGTTCGATGCAAAAGAAACAAAAACATCAAATTCAGTGTTTGGTACCGAGGCAGAGCCAAAGTTGAAAGAGGATGACACTCTGCTGCGCGTCGATGGCGAGTCAGATTCGTCATCATTGGTAGGTAGATCTCGATATGCCCAAAAGACTGCTGCACGCGCTGTCAATTTCATCTGGGCGCGTTGTGCTTCAAGCCAAACTCCGGGCGCATCGCACAACTCGAGCGCTTCCAAGGAAGATTTCTTGATCGCTTCATCATCGAAATCGGCGACATGTATTGTGAGTGCTCGACCAAGCATTTTCAGCCGCTCGATATCGACCGCTTCATGCGAGATCTCTTTTCTCGTACCGAGCGCAAAAGCCCGAAAAAGCCGCGTCGCACGTTGTTTGTCGACGACTCGGTGACCAGTCGCCCAATGACCAACCGCACCGGCTGAGCACGTGGCCTCCTTGGACGATATCACTTTGGCTAGTGTTCCTTGCGTCCAGGCCGTTCCATTTTGCCCGACGCCTTTGGACATACAGATTCGCAGACTTGTCGAAAGCGACGGTTGCGGCTCACTCAAATCAAAGTCGTTCATACTTACCTCCAAGATGTAGTGGAGAGTCTCAGATCGTAGTTGCCCAGTAGGCGTCCGGTAGCCGCATGTAAGCTACATTACTACTTGTTTTCATTGCAAAATTTTCCTGCCGCCGCACCAAAACTGCGGAGGCGCCCAACAATTGAAATCTATAAAAAGGAGAATGAAATGGGCGCAATAAAAGAAGTTACGAACCTGCTTGGGATCTTTGTAGCGCGCATCAAAATTGGCGAACACAGCGCAAAAGTTAAGGTCACTGGTTTGGCACTCGTCGTGCTCACCTTTCTGATCGCGGTCGCGGGACCCATCGTCAGCCTTGCCTTTCAATGACTTCCCACAAATCGGGCTGGGTTCAAGCCTGGACCCAGCACCATCATATTCAACATAAGGTAGAGAATACCATGAAACTCAAATCTGACAACACATACGTCCCCGCAAACACAAAAGTGAAACCGCATTCGCAGCATTGGCTATCCAAACTGGTGCTATTCCCAATGGCAACCTGTGCAGCGATTTCTTCCGCTCATGCAAACGGCTCCGATGAGCCAATTGGCGCACGGCTCTATTTCGACTACTTGCACGCCAAACACATCACAACGGAACGCGGCAGCGGAAGATTGCGAGATGAGGTGAAAATTCGCGTCATTGGACGCGGTGCAAACGGCCTTCCGATCGACCACACTTTGCCTTCCACGAATATCCGCGACGACTATCTCCAATTCTGGACTGGCGATGTCGCAACTTGTCCTTCCCCCGTAAAACTGGGCCATTACACTTGGCATAGAAGGGGGACATTGAATGGCGAGGAAGCGGCACTCTGACGAAGACATCTTGAAGCTGCTGCGTGAGATCGAGCTGAAGCTGGCTTCGGGCGATGACGTGGCATCCGCGTGTCGGAGCGTCGGGATCAGTGATGCGACCTACTACAACTGGCGGAAGCGGTTTGGCGGGATGGGACGCGCGCAGTTGTCGGAGATGAAGAGCCTGGAGAAAGAGAACGCGCGGCTGAAGAAGATCGTCGCGGAGCTTGAACTGGACAAGCTCATTCTCAAGGAAAGTCTGAA
>JBCBKL010000040.1:0-20136 GCA_038521825.1 Pseudomonadota bacterium
GGCAACTGACCCAGACGCGGCATCGCACCGGGGATCTGCCGCAATCGGGACTGCCCGATCGACGCCAGCGGTGTCGAGCCCATAAGGCCGTCGGTATAGGGATGCATCGGTCGGGCAAGGACGTCTTCGACAGCTCCGATCTCGGCAAGGCGGCCAGCATACATCACCGCCACCCGATTTGCGGCCTCAGCAATCACGCCCATGTCGTGGGTGACCAGCATGACAGCCGTTCCCCGCTCGCGGCACAGTCGTTTTAGCAGGGCGATGATCTGGGCCTGAACGCTCACATCGAGCGCCGTTGTCGGTTCGTCGGCTATCACCAAGGACGGTTCGGCGCACAGGGCCAAGGCGATAACCACCCGCTGACGCATCCCGCCCGAAAACTCATGAGGATAACTGTCAATCCGCTGAGCGGCCCCCGGGATACCGACCTCTGCCAACGCGGCCACTGCGCGCTGCCGGGCTTCTGACTGGGTGATGCCAAGATGCTCCAGCATGGTTTCGGCCAGTTGGTCGCCAATCGGGATCAGCGGATTCAGCGATGTCAGCGGATCCTGAAAGACCATGCCGATTTCCTTGCCCCGCACCCGGCGCATCGCATCGGCGGAGAGGTTGTCGATGCGGCTTCCGTTCAACCAGATCTCACCACCTGCGACATGGGCCGGGCGATCAAGAAGGCCGATCACGGCGTTGCCAGTCATCGACTTGCCCGCGCCGCTTTCGCCGACGACACCAAGGATTTCACCAGCAGCGATATCCCACGACACGTGATCGACCGGTCGCAGGGTCGCGCCGCGTGTCGGAATTTCCACGACAAGATCGCGGACGGACAGAACAGGATCTTCCATTAACGCAGCCTGGGGTTCAGCGCATCGCGCAGCCAGTCACCCAGAAGATTGACCGACAAGGCAAGCGCCAGAAGTGTCGCGGCAGGAAAGAGCAGGATCCACCATTCGCCTGAGAACAAGAACCCTTGCCCGATCCGGATGAGGGTGCCAAGCGATGGCTGGGTGGGTGGCGCGCCGACCCCAAGGAAAGACAGCGTCGCTTCGGCAATGATGGCCAGTGCCAGCGAAATGGTTGCGATCACCAACACGGGTGAAAGGACATTCGGCAGTATGTGACGTACCATGATCGCAACCTTGCCCCGCCCGATGAGACGCGCTGCCTGCACGTACTCCTTGTTCTTCTCGACCAGCGTCGCTCCTCGCACGACACGCGCGAACTGCACCCAATCCGAGAGGCCGATGGCAAGGATCAGCACCCAGATCGCCATCTGATCGCGATATTCAATCGGGGTGATACCCTTGGCGATCCCGAAAATCAGCATGGCGACGAGGATGGCCGGAAAGGTCAGCTGAACATCTGCCACCCGCATGATGATGGTTTCCGTCCAACCCCCGAGGTAGCCGGCAACAAGACCCAGTGTGACACCAAGGATCGTGGCGAAGAGAACGGCCGCGAAACCCACAAAAAGCGAGATACGCATCCCATAGAGGATCGTTGAGAAAACATCGCGCCCCTGATCATCGGTGCCCAGCCAGAATGTCTCACCCGTAAAGGCATTGGGCTGCATCGGCGCGCTAAACCCGTTCATAAGGTTTAGCGTCGCCGGATCAAATGGGTTGTACGGTGCAATGAGCGGCGCAAAGACCGCACAGAGAACCAAAAGGCTCAGCACCCCGAACGAAATCATCGCGACGGCCGAATGCCGAAATTTCCACGCGAAGTCCGACTGCAACGCGCGTTGCAGCGACGATGGTGTGTTTTCGGCAGGCTGTTCGACGCTTACTTCAGCCATCAATGCGCCCCCGCCCTGTCGGCCCGCAAACGGGGGTCAATTGCAAAATAGAGAAGATCGACAATCAGATTGATCCCCACGAACATCACCGAGATCAGCATCAGATACGCTGCCATCACGGGGATATCGACGAACTGGATGGCGTTGATGAACAAAAGACCGACACCGGGCCACTGAAACACCGTCTCAGTGATGATGGCGAAGGCGATGATGCTGCCAAGTTGCAGACCCGTAACCGTGATAACCGGCACCAAAGTGTTCTTGAGTGCGTGCCGGAAGTTTACCGCACGCTCTCTCAGCCCGCGGGCCCGGGCAAAACGGATATAGTCTTGCCGAAGTACCTCCAGCATCTCGGATCGCACCAGCCGCATGATAAGGGTCATCTGGTAGAGACCGAGCGTGATTGCGGGCAGGATCAGCGCAACAAGCCCGCTCTGGGTCAGAAAACCGGTGGACCAGCCGCCAACCTGCACGGTCTCACCGCGCCCAAAGCTGGGGAGCCAGTCCAATTCGACCGAAAAGACGTAGATCAGCAGGATGCCGATCAGAAAGGTTGGCAGTGATACCCCGATGAGCGAGACGGTCATGATAACATGAGAAAGCCAGCCGTCTCGTCGGATCGCTGTATAGACGCCAAGCGCAATGCCGACGAGGATGGCAAAAAGAGCCGAGACGGCGGCCAATTCCAGCGTCGCAGGCGCCCGTTCCAACAGAATGTCCGCCACTGGCCGCCCTTGCCGATAGGACACGCCAAAATTGCCCTCAACCGCATTGCTTAGAAACTTCCAGTATTGCACCGGAAACGGTTGATCGAGCCCAAGCTGCGTGCGCAACCTTTCGATGTCGGCCTGCGTCCGTTCCTGGCCAAGCATGTTGTCGATGGGATCGCCAACAAAGCGGAACATCGAGAACGCGACCAGACCGACCACAAGCAGAACGATGGCGGACTGAAAAACGCGTCTTAGGACATAGGCTAGCATCTTTTGCGGCTTTCAAAGCAAGCGGTCGCGACCATCAGACTGCGCCCGGAATGCATCAGTTAACGGTAACCCATCGAAGGATAAAGAAGTTATCCGGTCGTTGCGTGAGATCGATATTCGCACCGGTGCCCCAGACCAACGGCTGGACATAAAGTGGCACATAGGCAACCTGTTCCTGCAAGATCGACGCGGTTTCATCCAGCATCATCTGGCGCTTACTCTCGTCAATCTCTGACTGGATCTGGGGCAGCATCTCATCGATGCGGGCGTTCGAGTATCCACCAAAGTTCCACGATCCCAGCTTTTTCTCTTCATTGGGCGTTGAGGCAAGAAAGCGGATCGGATGCTCAGCATCGAACGTCCCCGGCGACCAGCCCAACAGGTACATGTCGTAGTTATCGGCCCGAAGTTCGGGCCAATAGTTCTGCACCGGCATTGCATCGAGTTCCGGCCGCATCCCGACCTGCGCCAACATGGATGTGACGGCCTGACAAACCGCTTCGTCGTTCAGATAGCGGTTATTCGGGCATTTGAGGCCGAACGTGAAACCGTCCGGATACCCGGCCTCTGCCAGCAGCGATTTGGCCTCATCGGGGTCATATTCGTATCCCGCCGCGTGTTGGGTGGAATAGCCGCGCATGGCAGGGCTGACCAACTGGCTGGCCTGTTCCGCGCTGCCACGCATGATGGTCTGCAAGATCGCCGGAACGTTGACGGCCTTAGCCACTGCCTCGCGCACGCGGACATCGCGAAAAGGGTTGGGCGCGCCGCTGTCGGCGCCATACTTCAGTGCATTCGCCTCGTGCGGAAAGCCCAGCATGATGACCCGCGCTTCGATCCCCTGAATCACTGTCACCGCATCGCTCTCGGAAAGCCGTGCTGCGTCCTGGATGGGTACCGGGTTGATCATATCGACATCGCCCGATAGCAGCGCGGCAACGGCAGTCGCCGGGTTCTGGATCGGGGTGAATTCGGCGCGAGTGATGTTGTGCTCGACGTCGCCCCACCAATCTCCATGCGGCTCAAGGACAGTGCGCAGGCCGGGCTCTCGCGTCGCGACGCGGAACGCCCCGGTGCCATTTGCATTCAGCGTGGCGAAATTGCCGCTTTCCTTGTCAGGCAGTGCGGCGTTATTCAAAGTCGCCCAATCTGCATCCATGATCATCCAGTTGGCGATACTGTCCGGGAAGATCGGGTTGGGCGCAGCGGTCAGGATGTCGACCGTATAGTCATCGACGATCTTGACGTCCGAGACCGGTGCGAACCAGCTGCGCGTATCCGATGCCTCGCTTGCGGCGCGTTCGTAGGAAAACAGAACATCTGCGGCATCGAACGTGCTGCCGTCATGAAAGACAACCCCTTCTCGCAGCGTGAAGCGCCATCCGGCGCCGCCTTCGATCGGCGCCCACGACGTCGCAAGCGCAGGTTCAATCGTCATGTCCTTGCCACGTCGAACAAGACCTTCGTAGACGTTGTTGAGAAAGCCCAAAACCGGAGCGGAGTTCACCGCGTGGGGGTCCAGAGTTGCAGGATCCGTGGTGCCCGCCCAACGGAACTCTTCTGCGAACGACACCTGGGCCCAAAGGGCGGCGGCGATGGTCGAAATGATCTTGGCTTTCATGGCATTCCCCAATTTGACCGCTCTGGTTCGAGCCGACCATTCAAGTAAACCGAGCGGCATTTGCCGGTCGCATTGCCTGAAACGAATGCGCCCCAGCATGAAAGGCCGGGGCGCGATTGTCAGCTTAGTTCAACTTGAAATACTTGAACTTCGCCGTGTCGTCGGGTGCCACCACGGTGTCGATGCCAGAGGCCATGCCCCAGTTCAGCACCTGGTGGTGGATCGGAATATAGAGCTGCCGTTCCTGTACGACGGCCCAGATATCAGCAATCATCTCGTTGCGCTTGGTCAGATCCGTCTCGCTGGCCAGCGCCTCGATTTGTGCGTCGAGAGCGGTGTCGCCAAACCGGGTCCCATTCCAAGACCCATACTTCTCACCCTTCGTGTGAACGAGGAAGTTGAAGATGTATTCACTATCATAGGTCGGCACGCCCCAGCCCAGCATGTAAAAATCCGTTTCCAGATTGTTAATGAGCGGGAAGTGCTGGGCCTTGGGCTTGGCATCGAGGTTCACCGTGATCCCGATCTGGGCCAGCATGCCGACTGCCGCCTGACAAATGCCTTCATCATTGATGTAGCGGTCATTCGGGCAATCAAGCTGGATCGAGAACCCATCGGCATAGCCTGCCTCTTCCATCAAAGCCTTGGCCGCCTCGATATCGGTTTTCGATGACGCATCCAGCTCTGCGTCCCACCCGTTTACGAAGGGCGGCGCGATCATGCCCGCAGGCTGCGATTGGCCCCGCATCACGACCTGCTTGATCGCGTCTCGGTTGATCGACATCGACATGGCGCGGCGCACACGAACATCGGACAGCGGGTTGGCACCGGAAACGCTGTCGTTGGACAGATCGGCATCGCCCATGTTCATACCGAAAAAGATCACGCGGTTCTGCGGCGCAGTCCGCACGTCCAAACCGTCGGCTGCCGCGACGCGCTGCAGATCCTGCACTGGTACGTCCTGAATGAAATCGACCTCACCCGACAGCAGCGCAGCGACCCGGGTCGCCGCATTCTGGATCGGCGTGTAGATGATCTCGGTCACGTCCATGGGAAACTCGTCCTTGCCCCAGTACGCGTCGTTCAGAGTGAGAACGGTTTTGACGTCAGGCTCACGGCTGACCAGCTTGTACGGGCCTGTACCATTTGCATTTTTGGCTGCAAAAGTGTCTTCGCCCCCTTCGTAATCCTGCACCTTGACCGCGTTGTTTGCCTCGGCCCAGCCTTTGTCCATCATGAACATGTTGGTCAGGTTGTTGGGCATGATCGGGTTTGGGCCGTTCGTGACGATTTCCACGGTGTATTTGTCGGGGGTCCGCACCTCGACGACTGAGGCAAGCAGCTCCTTGTAATCCGAATCCGGTGTCATCGCCCGATCCAGGCTGAACTTGGCGTCTTCGCTGTCGAATTCGGCACCGTCGTGGAACGTCACGCCCTCGCGCAGCTTGAAGACCCACACATTCGGGTCGTCGGCAGATGGCGCCCACTCGGTTGCGAGCGCCGGTACGATTGCCCCGGTCATGTCCCGCATGACCAGCGGCTCCATGATCTGATGCGCAAGGGCCGAAGTCGGACCTTCGTTTTGCGCATGCGGGTCGAGGGTCAGGCTGTCGCCCGCACGCGCCCAGCGTAATGTTTCGGCCGATACCGCACCTGCGCAAAGCGCAAGGACACTGGCCGCCAGCATAGATTTGCTAAATCGGTTCATCTTATTCTCCCCAAATTTTTGTTTGTTAGAGCATGCAAGGCGCTTTCGCATTATGCAAGTCACCCCCACTCGACTTGTTGAATGGCGGCAATCAATCGACTGATTTTTTGTGCAGTCAGGGACTTCGGCAATCGCATTCAAACAAAAAAACCTTTTGCCTGCCCGGACAGCCGATGAATCCGAAATCTTCTACCCTAAGTGTTATATCTATAACGGTCGGACAAACCGGCCTTTCCCCGGGGACGGAAACAAACCAACGGAGAGGACCATGGTCGAATTCACACTCAACGGCGAGACCAAACAGGTAGACGCCGATCCAGACATGCCATTGCTTTGGGTGCTGCGCGACGAATTGAACATGACCGGCACGAAGTTCGGGTGCGGTGTGGCGTCATGCGGCGCGTGCACCGTCCATATCGATGGGGTACCATCACGTTCGTGCCAGTCATTTTTGGGCGATCTTGAAGGCGCGGAGATTACCACAATCGAAGGCATCGAAACGCCACAAGCCCAGGCCATTCAGGCGGCGTGGGTCGAGCTACAAGTTCCCCAATGCGGATACTGCCAGTCGGGCCAGATTATGTCGGCGGCAGCGCTTTTGTCGGAAACACCCAAACCAACGGACGAAGACATCGACTTCGCGATGGAGGGAAACCTTTGCCGCTGCGCGAGCTACGCGCGCATTCGCAAAGCTATCCACCGTGCGGCCGAGATGATGGAGGTCTGAGATGCTACATTATCTTAACAAAAAGCTGCCGGCCCCTGCGCCCACCCGCCGCCAATTCCTCGCCATGTCGGCGGGTGCCGCAGGCGGGCTCCTGATTGGCCTAGTTGTTCCGCATCGCTCGATCGCTGCCGCGACTGCTTCAGGGTCCAGCGATGCCTTGGTGACGCCATTCGTTCACATTACCCCCGACAATCGGGTCGTGGTTCTGAGCAAGCACCTAGATAAAGGTCAGGGTGCTGCAACAGGCCTCGCAACACTGATCGCCGAGGAGCTTGACGCCGCACCCGGTCAGATCGAGGTCGAATTCGCTCCGTCCAATCCCGAAGTCTATGCCAACCTGCTGTTCGGCGTACAGGGGACAGGTGGGTCGACGGCAATGGCGAATTCCTTCGATCAATATCGCCAGGCTGGTGCGACCGCACGTGCCATGATGGTGAACGCGGCCGCCAAAACGTGGGGCATCCCTCCGGATCAGATCACCGTCGCGAACGGGGTTGTCTCGGGCGGCGGAAACTCGGCGCCGTTCGGAGATCTTGCCAGCGCCGCATCGACCGAGAGCGTGCCCGGAGAGGTCGTACTCAAGTCACCTGATCAATGGGTTTACATCGGTAAGTCGATGCCCCGAACGGAGTTGCCGCAAAAGACCAAAGGCAGCGTTGGTCTGTTCGGCATGGATCATCAACCCGAGACTGGCTTGATCGCCGTGACAGCCCGACCACCCCGGTTCGGCGCGACACTGGCATCCGTCGATGCCACCGAGGCACTGGCGATCGAGGGTGTCGAAGCCGTGATCGAGATCCCGCAGGGCGTGGCGGTGATTGCCAGTAACACTTGGACGGCGATGCAAGCGCGCGACTTGCTAGCCATCGAATGGACAGAAGGCAGTGGCGAGACGCGAGGCAGCGAAGAGTTGCTGGCCGAGTACCGCAATCTGCTCGATGAACAGGGCACATCCGCACCCGTCCGCGGCGATGCAGCGGCAAAACTGGCCGAGGCGGCGCAGGTGATCGAGGCCGACTACGTCTTTCCTTTCCTTGCCCACGCGACGATGGAGCCGCTGGACATGACCGTTCTTTATGACGGGTCGAGCGCCGCGTTTTGGGGCGGGTCACAGATACAGACGATCGATCACGGAACCGCCGCGGCTGTTCTGGGCCTCGACATGTCGCAGATCGAGATCAACACCGTGTGGGGCGGCGGATCCTTTGGACGCCGGGCAACAGCGGACGCACATCTCGTTGCCGAAGCGGCCACGATCGGTAAGGCATGGCTCGACCAAGGTGGCGAGGCCCGTCCGATCAAGCTGGTCTACAGCCGCGAGGACGATATCAAGGGTGGATACTATCGCCCGTTGGCCCTCCACCGCGTCCGCGCGGGTCTTGATGCTGACGGCAACGTCTCGGGCTGGGAACATCGTGTAGTTTGCCAGGGCATTCTGATTGGCACCCCGTTCGAAGCCTTCGGCGTTCAGGACGGGATCGACAATTCGGCGATAGAGGGCGTGGCGGACACGACCTACAGCTTGCCGGATATGGCAGTGGATGTGCATCACCCCGACGTCGGTATCCCTGTTCTATGGTGGCGTTCCGTTGGCCATACCCACACGGCCTATGTCATGGAAACGATGATGGACGAGCTTGCTCAGGCAGCCGGCCGAGATCCCATCGAATTTCGCCTAGCACATCTTGATCAGGATGCGCGATTGGCTGGTGTGCTTTCCTTGGCTGCAGAGAAAGCGGGAACGGCGCCTGCCGATGGTCTTCATCGCGGTGTGGCCGTTCACAAGAGCTTCAACAGCTATGTGGCCGAGGTTGCCGACATCCGCATGCGTGACGACGGTACCGTGAAAGTCGAAAAGGTGACCTGTGCTGTGGATTGCGGTGTGCCGATCAATCCCGACAACATCGTCGCGCAGATCGAGGGTGGCTTGGGCTATGGCCTGTCGGCGATCCTACGCGAAGAAATCACGCTGACCGGCGGCGAAGTGGATCAGTTCAACTATCCTGACTACACGCCGCTGCGCATCACCGACATGCCTGAGGTCGAGGTGCATATCGTGAATTCGACCGAAGCGCCGACTGGTATTGGTGAGCCCGGCACACCCCCGATCGGACCAGCGGTGGCCAATGCGGTCTTTGCCGCAACCGGAACGCGGATCCGCGAATTGCCCTTCACCAAACACGGTTTGGCATAAAGTCTTCTCTAGCGAATGAGGTGAGCCGGAAACGGCTCGCCAGCCCTATCTGCGGACCGACACACAATCTCGGACAGCTCGGACAGCTGTGGGCCAAGTGGGCTGGTCCGCCGCCACACCATTCCCACCGTTCGTTTGGGTGCAGGCGTCTCAAATCGTCCGACAGCCACCTTTGCCGACCGGGCCTCAACCGGGACTGCCATTTCGGGGATGAGGGTCACACCGATTCCAGCACCGACCATCTGAACAAGCGTCGAGAGTGAGCTGCCATCGAGCCCCTTGCGCGGAAAACCGGTGCGGAGGTCGCAAAAAGACAAGGCCTGATCGCGAAAACAGTGCCCCTCTTCCAAAAGAAGCAAGCGCATCTCGCGTAGTGCTTCCTTGCCCGGCGTTGGCTCACCGCCCTGATCCGCCGGACGAACCAAGACCAATTCCTCTTCGAACAGGGGCAATTCTTCGAACGCGGCCTCCGATATTGGCAACGCCACGATGGCGGCATCAATCTGTCCAGCCGATAATTCTTCAATCAGCCGCTCGGTCAGCGTTTCCCGGATGTGAACGTCAAGGTCAGGATAGACTTCCGACAGTTCGGCTATGAGGTTAGGCAACAGATACGGCGCTATCGTCGGAATGATCCCAAGGCGCAGCCGACCCAAAAAACCCTCGCGCGCGGCGCGGGCCATATCGTCGAGCTCTTCGACAGATTGAAGAATTGCCCTGACCCTCGGTGCAAAATCACGACCAAAGGCTGTCAGCTCCACTTGTTTCGGGCGGCGTTCGAACAGCGGGGTTCCAAGCGTTTCTTCGAGATCCTTGATCTGAACAGACAGAGCGGGCTGCGACACCGCGCATATGTCCGCAGCACGCCCAAAATGCCCTTGCCGGGCCAGTGCTTCAAAGTAGCGCAACTGTCTGAGAGTGATATCCGCCATAACTTGAACCTATCGCAGGCATTAAAAAACACAACTTATACCAATGGCGATGCTGTGCTATCTTGACTACGAGAATGGGGCGGCGAACCTTCGCGCAAGCGTTGGAATCGTCGGCTAGACACACCGGCGTTTCACAACCACATGCAATCAAACGCGACGCGCTCGCCCCTTCAGGCCACAACACAAACGGGAGATCACAATGGACGGTAACAACGTTGAAACGAAGGGCCGATGCCCGGTTCTGCACGCGACATTCGGGGTCCGCTCCAACAAAGATTGGTGGCCGAACCAGCTTAACCTAAAAATCCTGCACCAGAACACCGCAGAGCTGGATCCGATCGGCGACGACTTTGACTATGCCGAGGCATTCAAATCGCTCGATCTGAAAGCGCTGAAGGAAGATCTTTATGCGCTGATGACCGACTCGCAAGACTGGTGGCCTGCCGATTACGGTCACTACGGCGGCCTTTTCATCCGAATGGCATGGCACAGCGCCGGGACCTACCGGATCGCTGACGGACGTGGCGGCGCCGGATCCGGCATGCAACGCTTTGCCCCGCTGAACAGCTGGCCGGATAACGGAAACCTCGACAAGGCGCGTCGCCTGCTGTGGCCGATCAAGCAAAAGTACGGCAACAAGATCTCGTGGGCCGATCTGATGATCCTTGCCGGTAACTGTGCGATTGAATCCATGGGCGGCAAGACGTTTGGATTTGGTGGTGGGCGCCCGGACGTCTGGGAGCCCGAAGAAGATGTGTACTGGGGCACCGAAAACGAGTGGCTCGCGGTCAGCGACAACCCCAACAGCCGCTATGGTGGGGCCCGCGACCTGGAGACCGGCGAAAGCAGTGCAGCGACACTGGAAAACCCTTTAGCCGCAGTGCAGATGGGCCTTATCTACGTCAATCCGCAAGGGCCCGATGGCAACCCCGATCCGCTCGCCTCGGCCCATGACATCCGGCTGACCTTCGCGCGCATGGCGATGAATGATTACGAAACGGTGGCACTCACGGCAGGTGGCCACACATTCGGCAAAATGCATGGTGCGGGAGACGAAGCCCATGTCGGCCCCGAACCCGAAGGCGCGCCGATCCATGCCATGGGTCTGGGATGGCTAAGCACCTATGGCAGCGGCAAGGGGCGCGATGCCATCACCAGCGGTCTCGAAGGTGCTTGGACACCGAACCCGATCCAGTGGGACATGGGCTACTTCGACGTTCTGTTCAAATATGACTGGGAACTGACGAAAACCCCGGCTGGGGCGTGGATCTGGACACCAAAGGACCTTAAGGAAGAGGACATGGCACCCGATCCCGAAGATCCATCGAAGAAAGTGCCGATCTTCATGACCACCGCCGACATGGCGATGCGCATGGACCCGGAATACGAAAAAGTTTCGCGCCATTTCCAAGAGAACCCGGACGAATTCGCCGATGCATTTGCGCGGGCGTGGTTCAAGCTGACACACCGGGATATGGGCCCCAAAGTCCGTTATTTGGGCGAGGAGGTGCCTGATGAAGACCTGATCTGGCAGGATCCGGTTCCGGCGGTCACACACCATCTGGTCGATGCGGACGACATCGCTGCGCTGAAGTCGGAAATCCTTGGTTCCGACCTCTCGATCTCGGAACTGGTGTCGACCGCGTGGGCGTCGGCTGCGACCTTCCGTGGTTCGGACAAAAGGGGTGGAGCCAACGGCGCCCGCATCCGTCTTGCGCCGCAAAAGGATTGGGACGTAAACCAACCCGCGCAACTGGCCAGGGTGCTCGAAACCCTTGAGGACATTCAGACCAAGTTCAACACCGGCCAGTCGAACGGCAAGGCGATTTCCCTTGCCGACCTGATCGTTCTGGGCGGTTGTGCGGCGGTCGAACAAGCGGCCAAGAACGCAGGTCAGGACATCGAAGTGCCGTTCACACCGGGACGGGGCGACGCGACCGAAGAGGAAACGGACGCCGACTCGTTCGACGTGCTTGAGCCCGCCGCCGATGGGTTCCGCAACTATCAGAAGGCCGAGTACACCGTGTCTGCCGAAGAGTTGCTGATCGACCGGGCACAGTTGCTGACGCTGACCGCACCGGAAATGTCAGTTCTGTTGGGCGGCCTTCGGGTCTTGGGCGCGAACGTTGGCGGGTCAAAGCATGGCGTCTTCACCGACAAGACCGATGCGCTGACCAACGACTTTTTCGTCAACGTTCTCGACATGGCAACCGAGTGGAAGCCCACTTCGGAGTCTGAAACCGAGTTTGAAGGCCGCGACCGCGCGTCGGGCGATCTCAAATGGACAGCCACCCGTGTCGATCTGATTTTTGGTTCGAACTCGCAACTGCGGGCTCTGGCGGAGGTCTATGCGCAGGAAGATGCCAAGGCGGCGTTCGCACATAAATTCGCGGCGGCATGGTCGAAAGTGATGGACCTGGATCGGTTCGATCTGGCGGCCTGATCAGCCAGTTCGCTTCGTAAATTGAGAGAAGCCGACGCATCACGCGCGTCGGCTTCGATGTTTCTGGCTACCAGAAGAATTTGATTGGTAGGGCGCAGGGGTTTTCTAGGCCGCGACATCCATCACATAAAACTGGCGCGCTGTCTCAAAGAACACGGCCGGCTTGTCCTGCTCAGGTATCAGCGTTTCATAGGCGGTCATGAGCTTGGCATAGTCCGAATAAAGGCTGTCGACCGGAAAGTTCGATCCGAACATGCAGCGGTCAGGGCCGAACTGCTCGAGGCAAATCTCGACGATTGGCTTGATGCTCTGGGCCGTCCAATGATGATCGAACATTCCCAACCCCGACAGCTTGCATGTGACATTCGACAAGGCCGACAGATGCCGCAGTTCGTTTTTCCAAGCCGCAATGCCAGCCGGGCTGCGATCATGCGGCGATCCGGCATGACAGAGAGCGACTTTGGTTTCCGGACACTTCTCCAGAACCCGGGCGGTCTTTTTCATCAATTCCGGCAGCAACTGCAGGTCATAGGACAGACCAAATTCCGGTAGGCGCCGCAATCCTGCGCGGAACGCCGGATCATCAAGCAAGGCGTTTGTCCCCGTATGCGCATCCTCGCCAGGCGCACGCCCTACGATCTGACGCACGCCCCTGACGGTCGACAGTGCCTTATACCGCTCAAGCTGTTCAGCAAAATCGGGCTTGGTCAGATCACAGAACGCGACCTGGACGAGGGGCCATTCCTGGTTCTTATCCGCAACCGCTTGCACCCATTGTGCCTCTGCCCAGCTGTCGGCAGCACCAACCTGGATATGAACCGACGCCCCCACCCCAGTGCTTGACGCATCCCCGGAAAACTCTGCAAGCAGGTAGTCACGCCGGATCGGTGCCGGATCACCAAAAAACCGCTTGGTCCCCTTGTCCATCAGCCAAGGATAGCTGACGGCTTGCAAATCCCAAAGATGGTGGTGCGCGTCGATCTTCATGGATGGCCGATCTCGGTTGTTCTTTTGAGGATATCGACACCCTGCATCTTCCAGAAATGAAGCAGGTCGATGAAAATCCAGTTCTCGGCCAGCTTGTCGCCCTCACGCCGGTAGATGTCGATCACACGAAACTCGCCGGGGCGGCCCGTTGCAGGCATGCCCATGAAACCGCCAATCGGGACAGCGGTGAAGTTGGGCCAGCCGAAAAAGCCACTGAAATGCCCCTCGGCGATGCGGCAGCGATGCTGCGTCGGTGATCGCTGATCAAAGGACGCCCGGAAAGGCCCTGCATGTTGCAGCGCATAGCGGTCGATCGTGAAGGTCGCACCAATTCCGGCTGGTCCCCACCAAATCATGTCTTCGTGCCAGGTCCGCCGCAGTTCGTCGGTCAGGGGCAAACCGCTTTTCCACTGGCCGAGGTCCGCGATCATCTGGTTCATGACCTTCATGGTCTGTTCGCCGGCCTCGGATGCCTGATTGTCGAACATCACACCATCATGGGTTTGTGGGCCGGGCTGAACAAGATGCGCGCCCGTTTGTTCGGGAAATGGCTTTAGACCCGCTTGCAACATCAGGTGTGGGATATCGAAATACATGGCCGTTTCGACGATCCTGTCATCCTGAACCCTGTGAAAGGCTGAATAGCGCAGAAAGGCCATCTTGCCCGTGGGCGGAATGCCCAGCCATGGCTGGTCGAAGAGCCCCATAAGATGCCCCATCGAGGCAACCCATATCCCGCCAGTATCGGCGATGAAGTTCTCGCCTGCCATAAACACGTCGATCCGACGACGCATTGACGAGAGACTGCTACGCAAGGGGGTCCAGAATTGCCGGGCGACCGGCTCGGCCCCGTCGATCCGGTCGAAGGGCGAAAAACCACACCACCTCAGATCGACGGCACAATGACGACCAATCGCATGCGACAGATCTGATATCTCTGCCGTATCGAGGTCATCGTAGAAGGACTTAACCCTCCGTTTCTCCAGCTGAAAGTCCGCCATCCCGCGACCCCGTCCCTCTGCCCTTCGGCTGTTTATTCGTCTTCGTGATTAAGGAATCATCGCATGAAAATCGTTTTTGCATACATATGCAAACTTGTCTTGCCAGAAGAAGAAGACTCTGACTACGCTTGTTGAAAACGTATTCAATGCGCGATTCTTGTGCCCGGGGGGCCATTATGGCAGAGATACAGCTGCGCAATGTCGGAAAACGTTGGGGATCATTTGTCGGCGTCGACAATTTTGACCTGACAATCGCCAATCGGGAATTTCTTGTCCTGCTTGGACCGTCCGGTTGCGGAAAAACCACGACAATGCGTATGATCGCAGGTCTCGAGGACGTGACCGAGGGTGATATACTCATCGACGGGAAGATCGTGAACGACCTGGAGCCCAAGGATCGTGACGTGGCAATGGTTTTTCAAAGCTACGCCCTCTACCCCAACATGAATGTTTACGAAAACATCCGTTTTCCGCTCAAAGTCCGGGGGATCGATTCGGGCAGCCATGACGAAAAAGTGCGCCGGGCGAGTGCGATGGTCGAACTGGACGAGTTCCTGCATCGAAAGCCGGCAGAATTGTCGGGGGGACAAAGACAGCGTGTTGCGTTGGCTCGCGCCATTGTGCGTGAGCCCAACGTGTTCCTGATGGACGAGCCGCTTTCCAACCTCGATGCCAAGCTCCGCGTGTCGACCAGGGCGCAGATTAAGAACCTCAGTCATGAATTGGCCGTCACCACGATTTACGTGACCCACGACCAGATCGAAGCCATGACACTGGCCGACCGGGTGGTGGTGATGAAAAATGGCGTTGTGCAGCAGGTCGGCTCACCCACCGAGATCTATGACAAGCCCGCCAACTCGTTTGTCGCCAGCTTTATCGGGTCGCCAGCGATGAACCTGATGGACGGGCAAGTAACAAACGGTGTCTTTGAGGCCGAAAATGTGCGGATCGGCGGCATAAGCGCGCCGGACGGGCCTGTCATGCTTGGGTTCCGCGCAGAGGACGCAGGCCTCGCCACCGATGAAACGGGCGAAATCACTGCGCCGATTTACACGCTCGAACTATTAGGTGACGCCACGATGATCTCGGTTCGAGTGGGTGGTGCGCTTGTATCGGTCAAGGCCGATAAGACATTCCGGGCCGAAATCGGAGACACTGTCGCCTTCTCGGTACCGACGGACATTTGCCATCTCTTCGCAGATCGAAGCGGTGCGCGTATCGGGGGCTGACCCCAACAACCGCCCGGAAAGGGCATGACCGGTCTGAAAGTCGACATCAGACCGGAACGACACAGGGAGAGAAGAAATGAAAATTAAAGCTCTGGTGATAGCGGGCGCGATGTCGCTGGCAACCACGGCGGCATGGAGTTGCTCCTTCGAGAACAGCGTCCCACTGAAGTCGCTTTCGGCGGGTTTTGAGGCATGGAAGGCGGTCACGGACGCCATGGCCGAATGCGGAAACTTCAGCGCGTCGCTTGATCAGGAATTCCGGGAAAAGCAGCCAGAGGCTTTTGCAGCCAACCCGTCGCTTTATCAGATTGGTGGCGTGGCGAATGGCACCATGATCCCGCTGTTGAATGCGGGTACGATCCGCCCGCTTGACGATCTTGTCGCCAAATACGGTCAGAACCTGACGCCGAACCAACTGATTAAAGTGGACGGCAAGACCATGGCAATTGCCATGATGGTGAACGCCCAGCACCTGATGTACCGCAGCGACATCCTTGCAGATCTCGGCATCGCAGAGCCCACGACCTGGGATGAGGTTCTTGCGGCGGCGGAGAAAATCAAGGCCGCCGGTGTCGTTGACTATCCGCTTGGGGGCACCTTCAAGACCGGGTGGAACCTCGGCGAAGAGTTCGTGAACCTCTACCTCGGCGAAGGCGGCGCCTTTGTTGGTGAGGGCAACATGCCCAGCATCAACAACGAAAAAGGCATCAGGGCGCTTGAGGTCATGAAGGCGATGACGACCTACATGGATCCGGAGTATCTGGTTTCAGACTCGACCTACGTCCAACAGCAATTCCAGCAGGGCAAAATTGCGATGGCGAACCTTTGGGCGTCACGCGCAGCAGCGATGGACGATGCCGCGGAAAGCCAGGTGGTTGGCAAGGTCACTATGGCGGGGGCACCGATGGGCTCGGCGGCACCCGCGACATCCCTGTGGTGGGACGGAATCGTGCTGGCTGCCAACATGAGCGACGAAGAGGCTGAGGCAGCCTTCCGAGTCGCGATGGAAGGAATGGACACCGAAATGGTGCAAGCCAACAACGATGCAGCTGTATGGCTGATCCCGGGCTATGAACCTGGCAAGCTTGCCACTGGTGCCGCGGCATCAGCGGCGGCAGGTGCCGCGCCATATCCCGCCTCGGGACCAATGGGGATCATGCACACCGCACTTGGCAATGGCATCGCTGCTTACCTGACTGGCGCGAAAGACGCCGCGACCACACTTGCCGATATCGAAGCGGATTATGTGACCGCGGCGAAAGAAGCAGGCTTGATCAACTAAGCTGGAAAACAACGGATGGGAGGGCGCCCGTCCTCCCATGCTTCCTGGCATCAACGGAAGGGCTGAGCGATGAAATTCAGTACGTTTGCCGCCTTTGTCGGCCCATCCGTTTTCATGATGCTGCTCTTTATCGCATTTCCGCTTGTCAGCGTATTTTCGCAGAGCTTTTACGTCACCCAAACAATTTACGAGACCGTCACCGTCGAAACCTGCACGCCGGGCTTTCTAACCCAGACATGCGTGACCGACGAAAAGCCCGTTCCGGTCCTCGATGAGGACGGCGAGATCTTGACGAAAACGATTTTTGTCGGACTACAGAGTTATAGAAACGTGTTGGAGCTTGAACGCGCCGCAGCGGCCATCCGCGCGGGAAGCTGGTCGGCCTTCCAGACGATCGACTTCTGGAAGGCCCTTCGATTTACGCTCACCTTCACGCTTATCACCCTGCCGTTGGTCATCGTCATGGGCCTGTTGATCGCGCTGGTCATCAACAATGCGACGAAGGCCATACGGGGGCCGGTTATCTTTGTGTCCCTGCTGCCCTTCATAATCACCCCGGTCATTGGGGCTCTGTCCATCAACTGGCTTTTCCGCGGAGACGGCATCTTGACGGCAACGCTGGAATGGTGGCTGGCCCGTGACATCGCGATGTTCGCCCAGGCTTGGACGATCGAGATCCTGATGATGTTCTACCGCGTGTGGCACGTCGCGCCCTTCGCGGCGATCGTGTTCTATGCGGGCCTGCAGACGGTCAATCAGGACAGCCTGGAAAGCGCGATTATCGACGGGGCAAGCCGCTGGCAGCGCCTGCGTTTCATCGTCGTTCCGCATCTGATGCCGTTGATCATCTTTGTCAGCATGATCCACCTCATGGACAGCTATCGGGTGTTTGAAGAGATCATTGGCTTCTCAAGCCAAGGCCACGTCATCAGCCTTCAATGGCTCACCTATGACTTCCTCGTTCCGGATGAGGCCGGGAACCGGTCGATCAGCCGCGCATCGGCAAGCGCCATGCTCACGATGATCGGGATCGTTCTTTTGCTCATAGCACCACTCCGTCGGACTTGGCGCGACCACAAAGGGGTGCACTGACATGGCTTCGCGCGCAATGCGTCAACCGATTGGCCTCAAGCTGTCTTCGGCCGCGTTTCTCACCTTGTGGTGCCTCATCGCCGCCTTCCCGATCTTCTGGATCCTGGCGATGAGCTTCAAATCACCTGTAGACGCTTTTGACGCCAATGCGCTGAACGTCATCTTCGGACCAGAGACAAGGGCGGCGGGTAAAGGGCTTTCATTGCTCGATCTGCTCGCCGGGATCGGGGTAATCTGGCTCGCAATTCGTCTGGGATCAAAGACACTTCCCGAGATGGTGAGCAGCTATGCCCCCGCCGAGAGGCAGTGGATTGGCTGGCTGATCGGAGTCGGTGCTCTTGTTCTGGGATTGATCCTGGTATTGTTTGCCTTTTTGCCGGCGGTCCTGAGCTTTCTTAATCCGCTCGTGGGCGCGCTTGGACGAGACATCATCGGGCTAACGACCGAGCACTACCAGACGGTCTGGATCGATCGTGGATTTTCAAACAACTTCCGGAACTCGCTGATCGTGACTGCTGGTGTGGTGACCGTTTCCCTGACGGTGGGAACTTTGGCGGGGTATGGGCTGGCCCGGTCGGGATCGAACCTCGCATTTTGGATCCTCATCATCGCGCTTGTCTTTCGGGCCCTGCCCCATTCCGTTCTTGTGGCGGGTTATCTTCCGGTTTTCATCAGCTCGGCTGAATGGCTCTCCCCCATTCTTGGGGAAAACGCACCGACGCTCTATGGCAAGCCTTGGGCGGTGATCGCGGTTCTCGTTGCGATCAATCAGCCATTCACAATCTGGATGTTGCGGTCGTTCTTTCAAAACATCCCAGCCGAACTCGACGAAGCCGCGCGGGTTGATGGCTGCAATCACTTCCAGGCCTTCCGGCGGGTGATCATGCCGGTGATGTGGCCCGGGGTGATCACGACGGGGCTTTTCAGCTTTCTGCTGGCCTACAATGATTTTCTGGTTACGTCGCTTTTGCTCGATGCGCAGAACCAGACGATGGTTCCGGCGATTGCGGGGATGTTCAACCGGGAAACAACAACCACCGATCAGGTCGTGGCAGTCGCCGCCGCGGTGTCAATCACCGCGCCTCTGTTCTTCCTCGTCATGGTTTTCCAGCGCCAGATCGTGAGCGGCCTCACCGCCGGCGCGGTCAAAGGATAGATCGCATGCGCGCTACCAAACCCCGACAGGTTTATCAGCGATGAAAGGCACCAGACCAGAGCAGGCGGCCCTGACCAAGAACACGGATCTTTCCAAGACGGACGAAACCCGGGCCGTGATTGAAGGAATGGTTGACGGGCTGAACGACCACCGGATTGATGACATCGGCGAATTTTTTGCCGACACCTTTCGCTGGATGGGCAACCAAGGCTGCGGGACCAAGACCGGACTTCGCGAGTTTCAAGACAACTGGCAGCGCCCCTTTCAGGCTGCCTTTTCCGACAAGGTTTGCATCGACGAGGCACGCCTTTTCATGGGCGAGTGGGCGGCGGCATTCGGGCGGCAGGAAGCAACCCATTCCGGTGAGTTTCTGGGGATCGCACCGACGGGTAAGCGGGTCGAGATCCGGTACATGGACTTCTGGAAAGTCGTCGACGGCAAGATCGTCGACAACTGGGTCAATGTCGACTTTGCTCATGTCGCGGCGCAACTGGGCGTCGATCTATTCGATGGCCAGGGTTGGGAAGCATACGATCGCGGAGAGCGATCGGCGCCCCGTCCCGGAGATCCGGCATGATACTAGGCTGGGATCAATCGGCGCCGGGTTGGATCGAAGCCATGGAAGTCATGGAAGTCATGGGCTCTGCAGGCGATGACACCTGCGGCCATGTTCTGGATGAGCCGATGCTGGACGCGCTGCCTGCGACGGGGCGTGTTCTGGATATCGGCTGCGGCGAGGGCCGGTTTTGCCGAATGATCCACGATCGGGGTTTGGACTCGGTCGGGTTGGAGCCAACCGAGGCACTGCGCGAGCAAGCTTGCGTCGTTCATCCCGGCGGAACTTATGTGGCCGGACGCGCCGAGAACCTGCCCTTTAACGACGCCAGCTTTGACGCAGAAGTTCTCTACCTGACCCTCATCGACATCCTCGATCTCGCAGCGGCCATCTGCGCCACAGCACCGTTTCGTTCCGTAGTCGCGGG
>JBCBKL010000041.1:0-19654 GCA_038521825.1 Pseudomonadota bacterium
GCCCATTCAGGGAACGGCAGCGGATGTCATTCGCCGGGCCATGATCCGCATGCCAGCAGCGATCGACGACCTGCCAGCGCAGATGCTGCTGCAGGTTCACGATGAGCTGCTCTTTGAGGTGGACGACGCCGCCATCGACCCGCTTATTCAAACAGCGCGCAGTATAATGGAGGGCGCGGCCGATCCCGTTGTGCATCTGGACGTAAAGCTGACGGTCGACGCGGGGCAGGGGCAAAACTGGGCCGAGGCGCATTGACCAATCCTGGTGGTCGATAATTCACGTTGGTTCCGGCCGAACCAGCTTGGCGACCAACCGCCGGGCGATTGGCGCGGCGATTAGAACAGCGGGGAACGCGACAGCCCAGCTAAAAAACCAAGCCCCGAGCCACAGCGTTACAAAATCTGGGACAGAACCAACTGCACGGAACGTTGCTATGCCTGATACAACGAATGACATCATGCCGCTTAGGATCAGGCCAAAAGCAATATGGGCATAGCGGGCGGGGATCATGGTCTCGACCTATGCTGATAAGATGACGATCCGTAGTCGTTCGGTCTCGTAGGAGCAAGCATTCAGGATTGGTCTAGAACCGTTCGACCCATGGCCTCACGGCCACTTCGTGAGACCATGCTGATCGGTGCTGGTCGATGAGATGCATGTAGGTTTCGGCGATAGCGTCGGGATCGAGCCGCGCGTCGGATCCATCCTCAACCCCATATCGCTCTTCGCTCGCAATCGCGCCGTCGATATTCACCCATGCGACGTGGATGCCCTTGGGATGCAATTCGCGTGACATGGATTGCGCGAGCCCGCGCTGCGCGAATTTCCCCATGGCGAACGGTGCGGATTGGGCAAAACCTTTATCGCCCGCCGACGCCCCAGTGAACAGGATGGTGCCCAGCCGATCATTCTGCGGCTCGTTCCCAAGCATCGCTCGGGCGGCTGCCTGACCCATCAAGAATGATCCAAAGGCCGTTACGTCGATCGCGCGCCGCACTGCTTCCGGATCGAGGTCAGTCAGTGGTCCCCGCTGGCGGGCGGAGGGATTGTAGATCGCAACGCGACACGGCCCCGGCAGATCGGCAAAAACCCGAGCCATTGCATCCGGATCGCTTCCGTCAAGTGTGACAGCGGTTGCAGATGTCTCGTTCACGAGATCGGCCAGCTTGTCGGTGTTTCGGGCGGCTAGAACCAACCCATGCCCGCGTGCGGCGAGCTTGCGGGCCAGCGAAGCCGAAAGACCAGAACCCGCCCCGATGATAACAGCGATGCTCATGATTTATCCTCCGTCGCGGCCAGTTCGGCTGATGGGATTATCGGAAAGAAAGCCCCACCGGACCAGACCCCGAACCAATCGTCGTGATGGGTCCCGATGTCGACCAGCCGATAGAAACTCTTGCGATCGATCAAGGCCCAAAGGTCTGACCGGATCAGAATGTAGGGCGAGGGTTCACCGGTTTCGGGGTCGCGATCGACGCGGATAGGGTTTTCCGGCCCGGCAGTCACTCTGTCGTCGACATGGGTAAGAAAGCTGAGGTTGATACCATCGTCGGAGTCTTCGAGGTCGAAATCGATTGCGACAAAGGGGGCGTCATCGACGGTGATTCCCACCTTCTCGACCGGTGTCACGAGATAGTATTCGCCGTTCTCGCGCTTTAAAATTGATGAAAATAGCCTAACCAACGCTGGCCGCCCAATTGGTGTGCCTTGATAAAACCAAGTCCCGTCACGGGCGATCCGCATGTCCAAATCGCCACAAAAGGGCGGATTCCACAGGTGAACGGGCGGCAAACCGCGTGTTTTCGCAGCGTTGATCGATGCGACAAGGCTGTCAGCGTTGGGTGTCACGGTTTTTTGTGCGCTCATCTGTTTTGCCATTTCCGCTTGGGACGATAACTTAACAGGAGTATATTCCGTGAAAGTGAGATGTCATGACAAACGCTGACGACCTGGTCACAGAGATTGAAGCACTGGGTCACAAACTCCACGAAGCCAAGGATTCGATCACCAAGCGCTTTATCGGGCAAGAACGGGTCGTCGAATTGACCCTGACAGCATTGCTCTGCGGCGGCCATGGCCTTTTGATTGGTCTTCCGGGTTTGGGTAAGACGCGGCTTGTCGAGACGCTGAGCACGGTCATGGGCCTTAATGGCAACCGAATCCAGTTTACCCCGGACCTGATGCCATCCGACATCCTGGGATCAGAGGTGCTTGATACATCCGAAGACGGGTCTCGATCGTTTCGCTTCATCAAGGGGCCGATCTTCTGTCAATTGCTGATGGCGGACGAAATCAACCGCGCCTCGCCACGTACGCAGTCGGCTTTGTTGCAGGCCATGCAGGAACGCACAGTGACAGTTGCAGGCGAAGACAGGTCGCTTGGGGTGCCATTCCACGTTCTTGCGACCCAAAACCCGATCGAACAGGAAGGCACCTATCCCTTGCCCGAGGCGCAGCTTGACCGGTTCCTGGTGCAGATCGATGTTCTGTATCCGGACCGGGATACCGAACGGGATATCCTGCTTTCGACCACTGGCGTTGAGGAAGCAGAGGCAAGTCAGGTCTTTTCCGTGGAGGAGCTGCTGGCGGCACAAACCCTGCTGCGCCGCATGCCGGTTGGCGAAAGTGTTGTCGAGCTGATCCTCGATCTAGTGCGTGCGTTCCGTCCGAATGAACCGGACGCAGGCGAACGAGTGCGCGACACTGTAGCCTGGGGCCCTGGCCCGCGTGCCGCTCAGGCGCTCATGTTGGCGGTTCGCGCCCGCGCGCTGTTGCAAGAGCGGCTGGCCCCGTCAGCCGAAGACGTAATCGACATGGCACGCCCTGTCTTGTCCCACCGGATGGCCCTCAACTTTGCCGCTCGGGCTCGTGGCGACAGCCTGAACGACCTAATCGACACGATTGCTGCCGGTATCGACCGGCGTGAGGCGGCTGCATGAACCAACCCCTTGTCCTGCGCGAAGCCGCCGAGAAAGAGGCAGCGGGCCTCCCGGCCCTTTTGGCCCGTGCGGAACATCTGGCGGGGGCCGTCTTGCTGGGCGAGCACGGCCGCAGACGATCGGGTATGGGCGATGATTTCTGGCAGTATCGCCCCGCGCAGCCTGGGGATAGCCGCAGGATGATCGACCACCGGCGCAGCGCCATGGGTGACCAGCAATATGTGCGGGAACGGGAATGGCAGATCGCACAATCCGTTATGCTGTGGGTGGATCAGGGCGCATCGATGCGTTTTTCAAGCGATGACAGTCTCCCGACCAAGGGCGATCGAGCACGCGTCCTGGCACTGGCTCTTGCAATTCTTCTGGTCCGGGGCGGCGAGCGGGTCGGGCTCACGGGAACGCGGCTACCGCCACGGCGCGGAAATGCCCAGATCATCCGTCTAGCGCAGATGTTTTCAGAAGATGCCCCGGAGGATTACAGCCCACCCGAACATCGCGCCATGATCCCGCATGCACGTGCGCTGTTCATTTCCGATTTCATGGGTGACATCTCGGATGTGAAATTGGCGCTGACCAAGGCCGCTGACCGTGGCGTCCGGGGGATCCTCTACCACGTACTCGATCCTAGCGAAGAAGCTTTTCCATTCAAGGGCCGCACCATTTTCGAAAGCGTCGGCGGCACGCTCAGCCACGAAACGCTGAAGGCAGGGGACTTGCGTGATCGGTATCTGCAGCGCCTCGCCAATAGAAAAGAGGAGCTGAGCCGCCTCTGTGATGTTGCCGGATGGCGCTATGCCGTCCATCATACCGGCACCTCGGCACAATCCGCGCTTCTGTGGATGTGGCGCGCCCTTGATGGCGGAGGGTATTGGCGATGACAGTCATCGGGGGCATCGGGTTCGCAGCGCCATGGCTGCTTATTGCATTGGTTGCGCTTCCATTGCTGTGGTTGATCCTCAGGGCCATTCCACCCGCACCTATCAAGCGGCTTTTCCCGGGCGTTGCGCTTCTACTGGGTTTGACAGATGATGACAGTGTTTCGGACAGGACGCCGTGGTGGTTGCTGCTGCTGCGAATGGTGGCTGTTGCGGCCATCATCACAGGGTTAGCCGGGCCTGTACTCAACCCCAGAACCGACGAAACCAGCGGCAATGCGCCCCTGTTGATCGTTATCGACGCGAGCTGGGGCGGCGCGAACCGCTGGACCCGGATTCTGGATGCGGTCGAGGAAGAGCTTTCGCGGGCGGGCGCCCAGAGTCGTCCGGTCTCGGTTTTGAAACTGACCGATCCTACACCGATCGCTTTCCAGTCTGCAGCGGCTGTTCAGTCGCGAATGGTCGGCTTTTCACCCGCACCATGGCAACCGACGCCAGATCAACTGGAACAGGCGCAGCGGGTAATCGCGGAGCAAGATGATTTTGACACGATCTGGTTCAGCGATGGCCTCGACTACGCTGGCCGCGGCGATTTGCTGGCCGCCTTGACGAGTATCGGGAATGTTCATGTCTTCGAGGCGGGTGCGCGATCCATCGGGCTGAGACCAGCTGTTTATGACGACGGAATCGTCGCTGTTGAAGCCATTCGTGCAACAGCCGGGCCCGAGGCAGAGGCGATGATCAGTGCTCAGGGCAAGGATCCGGGCGGAACAGAACGCGCGCTGGCTCGAGCGACCGCGACATTTGCTGCCGGCGAAACGATCAGCAGCGCAGAATTGTCCTTACCCGCTGAAATCCGGGGGCGGATTACACGTTTTGAAACCGTTGGTATTCGATCGGCCGGGGCCACCACGCTTGTCGACGACAGTCTGCGGCGGCGTGAGGTCGCGCTGATTGCAGGCCGATCTGGGCGCGAGGGTCTTGAGTTGCTGGCGCCCCTCCACTACCTCCAACAGGCGCTTGTCGACACCGCTGAAGTGCTGACGGGCACGCTCAGCGATGTGCTGCTTGCCAATCCCGACGCTATTATTCTGGCAGACGTGGCAACCTTGAGCGATGGCGAGGCCGAACGCGTCATCTCATGGGTTGAAAAGGGCGGCTTGCTGGTCCGCTTTGCTGGGCCAAGGGTCGCGGCAAGCGATGTGAGCCGCCGTCAAGAGGATCCGCTCATGCCCGTCCGGCTCCGCTCCGGGGGCCGGAGCGTGGGTGGTGCAATGAGCTGGGGACAACCCAAAACTCTTGCACCATTTGGAGAGGAGTCACCCTTCTACGGTCTGGCGATACCTGATGACGTTGAGGTCACTGCCCAAGTCATGGCGCAACCAGATCCGACACTTTCGGAGCGTGTCATCGCCGAGCTCACCGACGGAACCCCATTGGTCACGCGAAAGAAGTTGGAACAAGGGCAGATTGTCCTTTTCCACGTCACGGCAAATGCCGAATGGTCGAGCCTCCCGCTTTCCGGCCTGTTCGTCGAGATGCTTGAGCGGCTTGCGATCTCGTCGGCCAATCCAAACCCGAACGTTGAGGATCTTGAGGGAACGATCTGGACACCTGAAGTGGTGATGGACGCGTTCGGAGAAATGAGCGATGCTGGCGCACTTCCCGGTGTGGACGGTGCCGCGCTTTTGACAGAGGGGCCGGGCCCCAACTTTCCGCCTGGTATATATACGTCCGATGACCGACAACTGGCCCGCAACGTCCTGCGCGCTGACAGCGTTTTGGAACGTGCGGAATGGCCAGCCGGTATCCCGGTTTCGGGTTTGGCGGTCGCCAGCGAACGGCGGCTTGGCGGACCCTTGCTCGGCATTGCTCTGGCCCTGTTAGTGGCGGATGTGATCGCCTCTCTGTTCTTGTCGGGGCGCCTGATTTCAGCTTCGGGGCGGGGCGTCGCCGCCGGTTTGCTGCTGGCGATGCCGGTTGTGCCAACGAGTGCTGACGCGCAGGGAGCAGCGGACCGGTTTGCAATCGAGTCGGCCTCAGAAGTGGTCTTGGCCTTTGTCATTACCGGTAACCGCGATGTCGATTCGATTGCAGAGGCAGGGCTGCGAGGCCTTTCCAACACACTGTATTTCCGCACCTCGGTCGAGCCGTCGGAACCGATTGGCATCGATCTTGAAACAGATGAACTGGCTTTCTTTCCGATCCTTTATTGGCCCATTACGCCCGACCAACCGCGGCCTTCGCAAGATGCCTATTCGAAACTGAACGAATATCTCAGGACCGGTGGCTTGATCATGTTCGACACCCGGGATTCGAACGTGGCCGGTTTCGGCGCGGCAAGCCCGAACGGACGCAAGTTGCAGCAGTTGGCGGCACCCTTGGACATACCGGCGCTCGAGCCAGTGCCGCGCGATCACGTCCTGACGCGAACCTTCTATCTATTGCAGGATTTCCCCGGCCGTCATTCGGGCCAGGAAGTGTGGGTCGAAGCAGCGCCTCCCGGGGCCGAACAGGTCGACGGGATGCCGTTTCGCAATCTCAACGATGGCGTTACCCCGGTCGTGATTGGGGGCAACGATTGGGCCGCCGCTTGGGCCGTGACGCCCACAGGAATGCCCATGGTGCCCGTGGGTCGCGGTTTTGGCGGAGAGCGGCAGCGTGAGCTTGCTTTCAGGTTTGGTGTAAACCTCGTGATGCATGTTTTGACAGGAAACTACAAAAGCGATCAGGTCCACGTCCCTGCTTTGCTGGATCGGCTGGGACAATGACGGCAAGTCTGATCTTTGACCCTTTGCTGCCATGGGTGCTAATCGCCATCCTCGCGGTGGCGGTGGTAACGGGTGTGGCACTTGCCGCAGTCCGAGGTCTGAGCGGCTGGGCCCTACGCGGGATCGCCGGCCTCATCGTGGTCATCGCGCTGACTGGGCCCACATATCAGGAAGAAGATCGCGCGCCACTGTCAGATATCGTGCTGCTGGTTGAGGATAAGAGCGCGTCGCAGCGCCTGTCGGACCGTGAGGAGCAAACTGCAAACGCCGCGGATGAGATCGCAGCGCGGATCGCGGCGCGGGAAGGCACCGAGCTGCGCCGTCTGACGGTCCGCGACGGTCAGGACGACAGCGGGACCCAATTAATGGGGGTGATTGCGGATGCGCTGGCCGAAGAACCGCGCGCCCGGGTTTCCGGGATCATCGCCCTGAGCGACGGGCAGGTTCATGATGCAGAAGATCCGGTCGAGTTGCCCGCACCGCTGCATCTTTTGCTTTCGGGACGGGATACCGATTGGGACAGACGGCTTATCGTTCGAAACGCGCCAGCCTTTGCGATCATTGATGAACCCGTGACGCTCACGATACGTGTCGAAGACCGCGGGGCGGCGCCGCCTGATGCGGTCATGGTGCCCCTTCAGATATCGGTCGACGGTGGCGCGCCGCTTGGATTCAACGTTCGTATCGGTGAGGACATCGAGCTGCCGCTGACCTTACCCCATGGCGGTCGCAACGTGATACAGTTCACTGTTCCGACCGAAGACGGCGAGCTGACCGATCGCAATAACACCGCGCTTATCCAGATGAACGGAGTGAGGGACCGCCTGCGCGTTCTTCTGGTGTCGGGCGAGCCGCATGCCGGTGGCCGGACCTGGCGGAACCTGCTGAAATCCGACAGCTCGGTCGACCTTGTTCACTTTACCATCCTTCGACCTCCCGAAAAGCAGGATGGCGTGCCCGTCGACGAACTTAGCCTAATCGCATTTCCAACCCGCGAGCTTTTCCTTGAAAAGATCCATGATTTCGACCTGATCATTTTCGATCGCTACAAACGGCGCGGGATCCTGCCCGCGATTTATCTGGACAACGTGGCAAACTACATCCGCGAGGGCGGAGCGGTTCTGGTTGCAGCAGGCCCGGATTTTGCCGGGGCCGACAGCCTCTACCGTTCGCCACTAGGCGAGGTTGTACCGGCGCAGCCGACAGCGCGGGTTCTGGAAGAAGCCTATCGGCCGATCGTCTCCGAAATCGGCGAGCGGCATCCCGTTACAACGGATTTGCCAGCCGCCGGAGACTGGGGTCGCTGGCTTCGGCAGATCGATGTTGATGCCACCTCGGGCACTGCTGTTATGACCGGTCTGGATGACCGCCCACTATTGATCCTCGACCGGGTTGAGGAGGGGCGGGTGGCGCTGCTGGCGTCGGATCATGCCTGGCTTTGGGGGCGTGGCTATGAGGGTGGCGGGCCCCAGCTCGAATTGCTTCGCCGTTTGGCGCATTGGATGATGAAAGAACCCGAGCTTGAGGAAGAAGCGCTGACCGCGTCGGCTAGCGGGCAGACCATGCGGATCGTGCGCCGCACTCTCGGCGACTCGGTACCACCGGTCACGATCACAGGACCGGACGGAACGGTCACCGAGCTTGCGCTTGAAAACACCGCGCCGGGGCAATTCGAGACAACGTTCGAAGGGCCGGAGATTGGTCTTTATCGCCTTGTCAATGGTGATCAGACCACCGTCATCGGCCTTGGTCCGGCAGCGCCCCGCGAGTTTGAGGAAACGATAGCAACCGGTGACGTCCTTGCTGATCTTGTCGGCCAGACGCGGGGTGGTATCATTCGGCTTGAGGACGGGCTGCCAAGCATTCGGAGTGTCCGCGAGGGACGCCCGTCTGCGGGACGCGGCTGGATAGGACTGGTCGAGCGAAACGCATACGAAACCAGTGATGTCCGCCAGATGGCGCTGTTGCCCCCATGGCTGGTTCTGCTGCTCGCGGCGGGCTTCATAATCGGAGCATGGCTGCGCGAAGGCCGCCGCTGAGCCCTCAGTTTCGCCGTCATTTAAGACTATCTTCACGCTGATCATGAAATACCCGATTCCGTACATCTGTCGCGGAGCGGTATGGAATGAGTCTGGCGAGCAAGCTTGCTGAAGAGCGCCGAGGGCGCCTTGCGGCGGAACGCATGCTAGAACTCAAACAAGCGGAGCTTTATGCAGCGAACCGCAAGCTTGGTCAGCGGGCCTTGGCGTTGCAGGGCGAGGTGGTTGAGCGCCGCGCCGAAGTTGCGAACGTCCGCGATGAAAACAAGCGGGTGAAAACCGAGCTTGGTCACGCCCACAAGGAGGTTCGGGTCGCCAATCAGAAGGTAGAAATCGCGGAAAGGCGCCTTTGGCAATCTATCGAGACGATTTCCGATGGCTTCGCAATCTTCAATCAGGATGACGAGCTGCTGATCGCCAACCGGTCCTGGCTCGTGATCTTTGACGATCTCGAAATGATCAGGCCGGGCGTCAATTATGTTTCTGTTCTGCAGGCAATGACGGATGAGGGGATCGTCAACACCGGCAAGCTCAAGCCGGATGAGTGGCGGCACATGATGACCGAACGGTGGATGCAGAAAAGCCCGGATCCTGTCGTCATCCGCCTCTGGAACGATCAATACATCCGGTTGCTCGACAGGCGCGGCGAGGATGGCGATATCGTCTCTCTGGCCCTCAACATAACGGATACCGTCGAATACGAGATGAAGCTCAAGAGAGCGCGTGAAGATGCCGAAGCGGCGAACCGTGCAAAATCGGCTTTCCTTGCCAACATGAGCCACGAGATCCGCACGCCCATGAACGGAGTAGTCGGCATGGCGGACTTGCTGGCGGATTCCACCCTCGACAGCGAACAAAGACTTTACGTCGAGACCATCAAGAATTCCGGGGAGGCGTTGCTCGTCATCATTAACGATGTTCTGGATTACTCAAAGATCGAAGCTGACAAGATGCAGCTTCATCTGGAACACTTCGATCTTGAGCGCGCCGTCCACGAAGTCATAACGCTGTTGCAGCCCGGGGCTCGTGAAAAGGGTCTGCAGCTGTTGATGGATTTCGATCTTTTCCTTCCGACAACCTATCTGGGCGATGCTGGCAGGCTGAGGCAGGTTCTGACCAATCTGCTTGGGAACGCGGTCAAATTCACGTCCGAGGGTCACGTTCTGGTGCGGGTGACAGGTGTCCCGGATCACGAGCGAGGCGTTGCCAGCGTTACGGTGGCGATCGACGACACCGGGATTGGTATATCGCCCGATATGATCGATCACATCTTTGGCGAATTCAATCAGGTCGAAAACGAACGGAACCGCAAGTTTGACGGCACTGGGCTTGGCCTTGCGATCTGTCGGCGGCTTGTCGAGTTGATGGGAGGCGAGATCTGGGTCAATTCCGAAGAAGGCGTCGGATCCTGTTTCGCCTTCAAGATCGAGATGGAAATCAAGGATGCCGCACCAACGGTTCATCCGGTGATTCCCGCAGGGCTGCGCAACGTGCTTGTCGTCGATGATATTCACGCCAACCGGATCATCCTAGAGCGTCAGCTTCAACAACTGGGGCTGGGCGTTATTTGCTGTTCGAATGCGGAGCAGGCCTTGCAGCGGCTTGACGAGACTGTCGATCTGGTGCTGACCGATCACAATATGCCCGACGTGGATGGTCTTGAGCTTGCTGCTGCGATCAGCTCAGGCAGTCACAAGGCCCCAATCCTTCTGCTGAGCTCAGGGCCTGGCATCCCTGATGATCATCCCGTGCGTCCGCTCTTGGCCGGGGTTTTGCAGAAGCCGGTACCGAGAAAAGAACTGTTCATGACGCTGGAGGCGGTCACGGCCAATCTGAGCGAGAGAGGACCTGACGGATCGGTTCAGTCCCTAGGTTGGGATGAAGAAATCGCACGGGTCGAAGCGGCAGAGGACGTCAAACACAGTGAAAGGGTACCGCAAGAGCAGAATGTCGAGCCTATCCAGAGTGCGCCACCGGATGAAGAGAGCGCCGCAGTTTCGATCGGTTTCTCATCCAAGCGACAGTCACCTCCGGCTCAGGAGGACATGAAATCATCAGACAAGGCAGCTGATCAGGCGGAAACACCCGTCGGCTTCTTGTCGCGGCGAAGCGAAACCGAGCCACTGGAACTTGACGTAGATCAACAAACTCCCACATCTCATGCGCCCGTGCCCACTCGGCTAATGCGGGTCCTTGCCGCCGAAGACAACAAGACCAACCAGCTTGTTTTCAGGAAGATGGTCAAAGCTCTCAATCTGGATCTTGAATTTGCCAATAATGGGTTTGAGGCGGTCGAGAAGTATAAGTCCTTCCAACCCGATCTGATTTTCATGGATATCTCGATGCCGCAGATGGACGGCAAAGAGGCGACGCGAAAGATCAGAGACATCGAGAAAGAAAATGGGCGGCACGTGACCATCGTCGCCCTTACAGCGCATGCGCTGGAAGGGGATGGCCACGCAATCTTGGAAGCAGGTCTTGACCACTATCTGACCAAGCCGCTCCGCAAACCTGAGATCGTGCAAAAGATCGAAGATGCCCGGCCAGAAGGCACACGTGCTCTTGAGACAGACGCGCAGGTCGCCTGACATCGTTAGATTGGCGACTAGGCCGCTTCTGATCCGGTGCCGGTTTGACCATAGGGCCGCGTGAAAACCGGTCTTCCCTCACCTGACAAGTCTTCCCGGAAGCGATAGCCACATAAGTCAAACTCACTCAGCGCATCGGCAGACCGTATCTTGTTCTGAACGACAAAACGGGCCATCGCCCCTCTCGCCCTTTTGGCAAAAAAGCTGACGATCTTTGGCTCGTCGCCCTTTTCCTCCATAAAGACCGGCGTGATAACGCGTAGCTTGAGCGCTTTGGGTGCGACGGCGCCAAAATACTCCTGGCTTGCGCAATTCAGAAGCGTATCGGTCTCAACCGAGGCCGCCTGCTGGTTCAAGGTTCTCGACAACTGATCCCGCCAATAATCATACAGTGACTGGCCGCGGCGCGTCTTGAGCCTCGATCCCATCTCGAGCCTGTAGGGCTGAATGCCGTCCAGGGGCCGCAGAAGACCATAGAGACCGGAAAGTATCCTGAGATGATCCTGGGCATATGCCACGTCATCGTCATCCAGACTGGCCGCATCGAGGCCCTGATAGGTATCGCCTGCAAAAGCATAGAGGGCGGGGCGCAGGTGCTGTTCAGCGGGATCTGCAGCAAAGCTCTGGAACCGGTCGCGGTTCAGGCGGGCAAGATCGTCGGACAAACCCATAAGGCCTTTCAACTGGCCAAGCGTCAGATTGCGAGCGGTTCTTGCGAGCCGCGCCGCGTCTCCGACCATCTCGGGCTTGGTCATGACCTCGGGACGCTCGTTCCAATCGAGCCGCTTTGCGGGTGAAATAACAACGAGCATTGATCCCCTCCTGCCAAATCTTGTTGCTCACGAACTAGTTCGCGGCCCTCAGAACGTCCAGGAAGGCCGCGCCAAAACGTTCAGCCCGCTTATCGCCCAACAAGCGCGACATCGCGGCCTCGGTATCGGGACGAACCTGGGCGACCTTTGCCAGCAGCGAGGCCGAGCAACTAAGCGGTTTGTCAAACCCACCGGGTCCGCGCGCAAGCTGTGCCTGAACTTCCAGCAATTTGTCGTAAAGCGATCCTGCCGCTTTCCCTGCAAGGCTGCGCCGTTGCGGATGAACCCGCGGCGCCTCGCCCGCGATGACAGCCAAAAACGCGTCGCCATAGGTCTTCAGCTTTTTTGCGCCAATTCCGTTGACCGTGGCCAATTGATCAAGCGTCTGGGGACGTTTCTGTGCCATTTCGATCAGCGTACGGTCATTGAAGATCACATAGGCCGGTACCCGCGCTTCTTCGGCCAGCGCGCGTCGCTTGGCTTTCAGTGTTGAAAGCAATGGCGCATCCTCTTCCGATACTTGTGTACGGACCACGGGCTGGCGTGCTGCCGTCTGGATCGTGTCTTTGCGCAACATGATCCCCTGCTGATCCCGAAGGATCGGCAGTGCTTTGTCGGTCAAGCGCAACGCCCCATGGCGTGTCGGATCGGGCCGGACCAGATCATGCCCCATCATCTGGCGAAAGACGGCCTGCCATTCCCGACGATCCAGATCCTGCCCAACCCCAAAGGTCGGCAGTGTGTGGTGACCGTTCTGACGCACCTTGTCAGTTTGGGCACCGCACAGGATGTCAGTCAGGTGACCCGCCCCGAATGTTTCGTTGGTTCGCAAAATCGCCGAAAGCGCCTTGCGTACCGCGGTTGTGCCATCGAACCGTTCGGGTGGTGACTGGCAGACGTCACAGTTTCCGCAATCGGTGTCGTCGTCGCCAAAGTAGGACAACAACGCGGTTCGTCGGCATGCCAGCGTTTCCGCAATGCCGAGCAAGGCGTTCAACCGTACGTGATCCGCCGCGCGCCGGTCAGGCGGCGCTGCGCTTTCGTCAATTTGCAGGCGGCGCAAACGAATGTCTTCGGGCCCGAACAGCGTAAGGGCCTCGGCCGGATCGCCATCCCGGCCGGCCCGTCCGATTTCCTGATAGTAGGCCTCCACCGATTTCGGCAGGTCGGCGTGGGCCACCCAACGGATATCCGGTTTGTCGATACCCATTCCAAACGCCACCGTCGCAACAACGATCAGCCCGTCTTCTTGCTGAAAACGCCGCTCGGTCGCTCTCCTGGCGTCGCGATCCATGCCGCCATGGTAACAGCAGGCGTTATGACCGGCCTCTCTGAGTGCGGCGGCCAGTGTCTCGGTCTTGGCTCGCGTGCCGCAATAGACGATCCCCGACTGACCGCGTCGTGCCTGCGCAATCCCGAGGATCTGCTTTCGTGGCTGATCTTTTGCTGCAAATGACAGATGGATGTTGGGGCGATCAAAGCCGCGCAGGAACCGCGTAGGATCGGCTCCACCAAAGAGTTTGGCGACGATTTCGTCTCGGCTTTCGGCGTCAGCGGTTGCTGTAAACGCGGCAAGAGGTACTCCAATCGCCGATTTGAGCGTGCCGATCCGCAGGTAGTCGGGTCTGAAGTCGTGGCCCCATTGACTGACGCAATGCGCCTCGTCCACGGCAATGAGGGATACGTTGGACTGCCGCAGCATCGTGATCAGGCCGGATGCTCCCAGACGCTCGGGGGCGAGATAAAGGAGCTTGAGCGTGCCATCGCGCAGGGATGACAGAACCGCATCATTCTCGGCTTCGGAGTTACCTGAAGTCAGGGCACCTGCAGCAACACCTGCGGCCCGAAGTGAATGAACCTGATCCCGCATCAGTGCGATGAGCGGAGAAACGACCAGCGTCAGACCCTCACGGATAAGGGCGGGCAGCTGATAGCAAAGGGACTTGCCACCGCCCGTTGGCATGATCGCCAAAACGTCCTGTCCGGCGGCCACGGCCTCGACGATCTCTTGCTGGCCGGGGCGAAAATCGTCAAATCCAAAAACGTCGCGCAGCAACGTCGTTGCGTCGTTCATGAGGTTCGCCTGTTTGTGTCGTCTGCTCGTTAACTACAGACTCACACACTGCCAAAGCATGAACAAGCGTTTTTGCTAGACGAAAGCGCCAGCGTTGTTGGCAAGGATGATGCGCAGGATCGCCACGCCCAAAAGAACGACAAGCGGTGCGAGATCGATGCCGGACATCGGTGGCAGGATACGACGCACGGGACCGTAAAGCGGCTCCATCAATCGGGTCAGCCCATTCCAGATTTGAGATACCAGCGGCTGGTAGGGATTGAGCACCTGGAACTGGATCAGCCAGCTCATGATCACATGGGCGATGATGAAGAACCAAACGACATCCAGTAGCAATGTCAGGATCATATAGAGCGATTGCATAAGGGTCCCTTCCTTGGTGGTCGTTTACCTAGAACGCGGGGACGCCGCCCGCAAGAGACGGTGTCGGAGCAGGTTATTGCCGGGATTCCACACCTTGCGTCATGGCCGCGGGCCTGTTTCAACTTTCTTAACAAGAAGGGTGGGCGGAGAATGGTGGACCTTGCAGGCGATGTCACCGGGATACCGGTCCGGAAACGGATCTGGGGCTGGTACTTTTTCGATTGGGCCAGTCAGCCCTATAGCACGCTGCTTTTGACCTTTATCTTCGGGCCCTACTTCGCACAGGTTGCGGCCGGTCAGATGGTGGCGGCGGGCGCGGATCCTGAGGTGGCACGGGCCAATGCGCAAGCTTATTGGGGGTACGGCCTGACCGCTGCCGGGATTGTAATCGCCTTACTCGCGCCGATCCTGGGCGCTGTTTCCGACAACACCGGAAGACGGATGCCGTGGGTGCGGCTCTTTTCCGCGCTCTATATCGTCGGCGCTGCCGGTCTGTGGTGGACTGCCCCCGCAGACTTTTCCGTCATCTGGGCGTTGGTGTTCTTCGGCATCGGCATGATCGGGATGGAGTTCGCCACAATCTTCACCAATGCGTTCCTGCCCAGCCTTGCCGACAAGGAGGAATCCGGTCGCATATCCGGAGATGGTTGGGCATTCGGCTATCTCGGCGGCGTCGCAGCACTCGTTATCATGCTTGCTTTCTTTCAGGCTACAGACTTTGGAAAGACAATTGCGGGGTTCGATCCCCTTTTTGGCCTCAGTACCGAGACACGGGCCGACACTCGTGTCGTCGGACCATTCACCGCGCTTTGGTACGTGGTCTTCATGGTGCCGTTCTTTCTCTATGTGCGCGATATACCGGTCGTAGCATCGGGTTCGCGCGGCCTATCCGACAGCCTTCGAGAGCTCTTGGGCACGATCAAATCCCTACCAAAACGGCGGTCGTTTTTTGCCTATCTCGGGTCGTCGATGCTGTACCGTGATGCGCTGAATGGGCTTTACACGTTCGGTGGTATCTATGCGCTCGGCGTCTTGGGATGGTCCATCGTCCAAGTGGGCATTTTTGGCATCATCGGGGCCATCAGCGGTGCCGCGTTCTGCGTCGTCGGTGGGCGGCTTGACCGCGCCTTTGGACCCAAGCCGGTCATTGTCGGTTCATGCGTTGTTCTGATGTTGACCGCGGCCTTTATCATCTCACTGACGCCAACATCCATCATCGGCATCCCAGTGGTCGCTGGTTCATCACTGCCCGATACAATGTTCTTTGTCGCGGGTGCGCTGGTTGGCGGTGCAGGCGGAACGTTACAGTCTTCATCACGCAACATGCTGACCCGGCAGGGCAAGGCCGAGCGGATGACCGAAGCTTTCGGGCTTTACGCGCTATCGGGAAAAGCGACCACATTTCTTGCGCCGCTGCTGATCGGTGTGACCAGTCAAATGACAGGCAGTCAGCGACTTGGCGTTTTGCCCCTTGTTGTGCTTTTCCTTTTGGGTCTGATCTTGCTACTCTGGGTTAAGGCAGATGGAGATACGGGCGAGGGCACATCATGAGGTTGTTCTTCATTCTCGCGTGGCTGTTGGCAGGCTTATCTAGCGTTCAGGCTCAGCCGCTGGCCAAAGAATTGTTTGGCGCCAAAGCGCGGGGATCAGTGCAATCCCCGGCCCCCTTCGGCGGCTATGCAAAGGGCTGCATCGCCGGAGCTGTCGAACTGCTGGAAACCGGGCCGACTTGGCAGGCCATGCGTCTCAGCCGAAATCGGAATTGGGGCCACCCTGAAACCATCGACTTTATCGAGGATCTATCGGGTTTTGCATCACGGCAGCGCGGTTGGAACGGGCTTTACATCGGCGATATTAGCCAACCGCGCGGCGGGCCAATGTTGACCGGACATCGCAGCCACCAAATCGGGCTTGATATCGATATCTGGATGCGGCCTGCTAACGATCTGTCGCTCAGTGCACGTGCCCGCGAGAACATCTCATCGATTTCCATGCGCCGGGCCAAGGGTGCTTATGTCAATGGCAGCTGGACGCGCGCCCATCACAAGATCATTCGCGCCGCCGCCAAGGATCGGCGCACAGCTCGCATCTTTGTGTTTCCGGGCGCCAAGGTTCAGATGTGCGAAGATGAAACCGGCAACCGTGACTGGCTGCGAAAAGTTCGCCCGTGGTGGGGGCATCACTATCATTTTCACGTCCGGTTGGCCTGTCCCCGCGGCGCGCGGGGCTGCGTGAACCAGGCACCGCCACCCGCTGGCGACGGCTGCGCGGAAGCGCGCCGCTGGGTGCGCGACATTCTGAATCCGCCGCCGCCCGCTCCGAAGCCGGCGAAACCGGTCAAAAGGCGCGAATACGTTCTAGCGGATCTACCCCAGCAATGCTCTGGCGTCTTGCAGTCGCGCTAGTTTTGCCCTCGCAGCTGGCGCTGGCGGAGGGCGGCGCAGTGCTCAGCCAGGTGCTCCAGCTGCCTGGCGGCGGCAACCGCGCCTTTAACGGCATCTCTGGGATCGAAGTCGATGCTTATGGGCGCTGGGCAATCGCATTGAACGATAAGGGCTGGCTGTTTGAACTTCAGCTCACCAGAGATGAAAACGATGATCTGCGCGCCGCGACGGCCAAAAGAATCGAGTGGCCGCGTCCGGGCGGCGACTCCGAGGGTGTGGCGATCGCACCCGATGGCACGCTATACGTCTCGCACGAAGGTCCTGCGTCTCTCGTCAAGCTGATGAATTATCGGTTCCACTGCGTGGCGAGCCATGAAGACTTTGCCATGTTGGGCTCTAATCGATCGCTGGAAGCGTTGGCGATCTCACCTGCCGGTGATGCCTACGTGGTCCCCGAGCGGCCGCTGGCTCATGCCAGCACGTTGCGGGTGTATCGGTATCGCAACGGGGTCTGGGATGTCTCACGCGAACTGCCGATAGATGAAGCATATTACCCGGTCGGGGCGGACTTCGGCCCTGATGGACTATTGTATCTCTTGGAACGGGCAGCATCGCCACTGGGTTTTCGCAGTCGGATCCGCCGGTTTGACCCCGAGGTTTCCGATGGCCCTGTTATGCCTGTGCTGGAAACCCGCCTTGGTTTGCACGATAACCTTGAGGGCATCTCTGTATGGAAGGATGGTCAAGGTCAGACGAGGATCACCATGGTGTCGGACAACAACTTCCTCCGGATTCAGCACCGCGAAATCGTTGAGTATGTCCTGAACGATTAGGTTGAATGTCTGCTTAGAGGTCACTATGACGCGCCAGTCCGGCATGTTGTCGGGCCAAGTCGCCGCAACCTTGATAAAACGGGCACCAAAATGACACGCGAACATCTTCCCGGCATCATCGCCATGGCCGCCATCGTGCTGGCCTCGAACATCCTCGTCCAGTTTCTCTTCGGCCAGTGGCTGACTTGGGGAGCGTTCACCTACCCGCTGGCGTTCCTTGTCACGGATATCATGAACCGCGTTTATGGGGCTGGTCCGGCGCGCAGTGTCGTGTTTGCCGGTTTCGTCGTTGGGGTGTTCTGTTCGCTTATCGGAACCCAGATCATGGGCGAATTCGGGCCCCTGGTCACGTTCCGCATCGCAGTTGGATCAGGCATCGCATTCTTGACCGCCCAGTTGCTTGACGTCGGGATCTTCTCGGCTCTGCGGCGTGGAGCCTGGTGGCGTGCTCCGCTCGTATCGACCATCGTCGGAAGCTCGGTCGATACAATCCTGTTCTTCTCGATCGCCTTTTCCGCCAGTCTCAGTTTTGTCGACCCAGCCACCGATGTCGCCTGGGCCAACGAAGCACTGCCCCTGCTCGGATTTGGGCCGGTGGTGCCGCTTTGGGTTTCTTTGGCGGTGGCGGACTGGGGCGTTAAGCTTTCGCTTGCCTTGATTGCACTCATTCCGTTCCGGATTATCACCGCAGATCGGGGTCAGACGGCCTGACTTCTTGACTTTTGGCGCGGCGTTGTCATCCTTTAATTGAGTTCAACAACTGAAAGGAGGTGATCCAGTGTCGAGAAAGATGTTGGAGAGAGGTGTCGGGACAGCGTGGGGGATTTTCCTTTAAAGGCAACCCTTTAGGGAAGACGATCACGTTGGCTACGGCCTGAACCGGCCCCGCCTCCGAAACTTTCGAAGGGCCGCTCTGTTGGGCGGCCCTTTTCGTTGGATAACAAGATGTTACGTGTGAACCAAGAAATCGAGATCGCCGATTGGGAGTTGACGGAGAGCTTTGTGCGGGCTTCGGGGCCGGGCGGGCAGAACGTTAACAAGGTTTCGACGGCCGTTGAGCTGAGATTCGAGGCTGAGCGCTCGCCAAGTCTGCCTAAGGCGCTGAAAACACGGCTGAAAAAGCTGGCCGGGCGGAAATGGACGAAGGATGGCGCGATTGTCATCCAATGCGACGAAACCCGAAGCCAGGCACGGAACCGGGAGATCGCACGGGAACGGCTTAAGGAGTTGATCCTAAAGGCTTCTGTCACGCCCAAACGACGGATCGCCACGCGCCCCACGCTCGCATCCAAGCGCAGACGTGTCGACACAAAGAAAGCCCGGGGAAGTGTTAAGCTGCAGCGCAGAAAGGTTAACCCCGACGAGTGACGGGGCCCCGGGTAAACGCTCCGCCCGATGGGGGTTGCACCACAAAGCGTACGGTTTCGATGCGAAAATGTACGCTTTGGCCGGTCCAGAAGAAGACCTATTTCCGGGTGTTCTGACCAAATCGTACGATTTGGTCGTGAGAATGTACGTTTTCCGCGGCGCGGCATGCGCGTGCGGTGGGTTCAGGATTTGGTAAGGTTAATGATTGTCTGGGGGTATTAGGGCTTTGGTGAGATTTGGGAAGCGCTGGCAAGCACGCACCCCCTTCTTTGTCGCGAATGGCGGCTGTGAGCCCAATGTCACTGATGATGCGCGTTGCATGAGCGGCTGCAATCTGAGCAAATGGGTATTGGCTAGACTAGAAGACAACTCTCATAATGCACATCATGAATGAAATCGGACCCATAGTTCACCTGAAATTCAAGCGATGAAGGGCAGAGACCGAAATGCCCCGTGCTGGTGCGGCTCTGGCAAGAAATTCAAAAAATGCCATCTCGGCCGAGATGCTCAGCCGAAGGGAAATCCCTGGGACGCGGTGGATGAAAATCGAAAAGCCTTTTCCCAAAAGAAGTGCTGCGCGCGCGAAGTAGGTTTGGGTGAGTGCGAT
>JBCBKL010000042.1:0-16304 GCA_038521825.1 Pseudomonadota bacterium
ACACATGGGGGACAGACGCCTTTGATACAGGCGATACAGGCGCGACGACGCTTGAGGAGGCCTATCTCGGATTCCGTAGCGATTTGGGAGGCGGCTTGTCATACGATCTATCGCTGGGGCCGCGTGAGTTGACGCTTGGCACGGGGATGCTGATCGCAAATGGTGCCACAAGTGGCTTCGAGCGGGGCGCGCTGAAGTTGGGCCCGCGCAAAGCTTGGGAGATGGCCGCCATCGGACGCTTGTCCTTCGGGAATGTTACCGGGACAGCCTTCTACCTGGACCCCAACGAACTGCCTTCTACGGACGGAAACAACGAGCTTGCCGGTCTGGATATCCGGTTTGACGATCCGGCTGGCGGATACCTTGGCGCGACATTCGTGAATGTGCTCAACTCGGGCTCGCCCTATCCGCAGGCGGCCCCTGGCGGGATTGGTGCTCCGACGGTGACGCCGGGCGCACGTGAGGGCACCAATACGCTTGGTCTCTACGGAAAAACTAACCCGTTCGCCGGTGCACTGGAGAATTGGGAGTTCACCGGTGAAGTTGCCTATCAATGGAACGACAGGATCGACTTGGAAGCTTGGGCTGGCCGTGTAACGGCAGGATATACGTTTGCAAATGCAGCCTGGTCGCCGACCTTCACACTGGGTTATCAGACTTTCTCAGGTGACGATCCCAACACAGCGAAACTCGAACGGTTTGATCCGCTCTATTACCAGGGCAGTCCGAGTGCCTGGGCGACCGGATCGAAATCCGCATCGACATTCATCAACTCGAACGTGAATGCCCTTTCATTGGCGCTTCGTGTGCAACCAACCAAAAAGGACACTTTGACTTTGAGATACTCCCATATCCGGGCCAACGAGTTGAACAGCCCGGTCCAGTTCGGCCAGGCAACCCGCGTGGATATCAATGGGAATGTGGTTTCGGGCGTCACGGATGCGCATCTCGCCGACGATCTGTTCCTTGAATACAGCCGCATCATCAACCGAAACACATTCCTGACAGCCGGTGTCTCGGTTTCGTTTCCTGGCGCGGGGATCGACAACGTGGTCGGCGGAGACGCAGACCCCTGGACCGGAGGATTCATCAATGTCGTCGTCAACTTCTAATTTCATCGCACTGGCTACGGGGATTGCTATGGCACTTGGCGCACCATCTGGCGCATTCGCGCAATCCGCGCCGCTTTCGGCACAGGACTCCGATCCCAATGTTATGGGCTGGATGCAGGGTTTCCCGCCGCCGCCAGACAAGATCATTACACAGCCGGATTCGGTTTATTTCAGCTTTCCTAGGCTGCGCTGGTCGGTTTGCCATCTGCGCGAGTTTCTACCCACGGAGGAGATTAGCCGCGGTATTGGAGCGCCGGTCCCGCTGGACTATCTGCCGCCCGCCGAATTCGCCGACATGCGGCAAGAGATCGACGCTCTGACCTTCATGCCGATGGATGGCGAAGAAGAGATGACCTGGGAAGAGTCGCTCTACGCCAACTACACCGATGGGATGCTCATCCTTCACGAAGGACGGGTGGTCTATGAGCGCTATTTCGGGTGCCTCAAGGAAGACGGCAAACATGCCATCATGTCGATGACCAAGTCGGTCACCGGTCTTCTGGGCGAAATCCTGGTCGAGGAAGGCGTTCTCGACGACACGCTTCTGGTCCGCGACGTGATCCCCGAGATTGGCGACAGCGCCTTTGGCAGCGCGACAGTTCGCGAAGTCATGGATATGACCACGGGCGTTCAGTATTCCGAGGATTACTCGAACCCGAATGCCGATATCTGGCTCTATTCAGCTGCCGCCAGCCCCCTGCCAAAAGCCGAAGGGTACACGGGGCCCGACGGGTACTGGGAGTATCTTCAGCAGGTGCAACCCGAGGGCGAACATGGTGCCCAGTTCCACTACAAGACAATCAATTCCGATATGCTTGGGTGGATGATCAGCCGCGTGACCGGCAAGTCGGTTACCGATCTGGCCTCGGAGAGGCTTTGGCGGAGCATGGGGGCTGAACAAGACGCCTATCAGACCGTCGATGGGAAAGGCGTGCCGTTTGCAGGCGGAGGGATCAGTGCGGGGTTGCGCGATCTTGGGCGTCTCGGGCTCCTGATGTTGAATGGCGGTGTCATCAATGGCGAGCGGCTATTCTCGTCCGCTGTTGTCGACAAGATCAGAGCAGGGGGTGACCCAACCAAATTCGCGGGCTTCCCCACGATTCCGGGCGGCAGCTACACCAGCCAATGGTGGGTTTTCAACAACGACAATGGGGCCTTTGCCGCGCGCGGCGTCCACGGCCAGACGATCTATGTCGATCCGACGGCGCGGATGGTGCTGGTGCGGCTCTCGTCGTTCCCCCAAGCGCAAAATGGGTTCATCGATCCCACCTCACTGCCAGCCTATCAGGCCGTGGCGGATCATCTGATGGCAGAGAATTAGCTGACGAGGTTGGTTGGTGCTGAGTGGGTTATCGAGGACATCGCAGGCCGTGGCGTCGTGGACAACAGCCCCGCCAGCCTGATCTTTCTGCGAGGAGGGCGGCTTGCGGGGAATGCCAGCTGCAACAAACTGATCGGTCAGTATTCCTTAGATGGCATGTCGCTCACGGTAACACCGGCAGGCGTCACTATGATGGCCTGCCCCGATGCCTTGATGACACAGGAGCGGAAACTCCTGGAAGCTCTTGGGGCGGTCGAGCGATACACAATAGACAAAAGCGGTGCGCTTCTTCTTACCTCGGCAAGCGAAGAAAAAATTCGGGCTTACCGAAGATAGTAAGTTCGTTTCGATCAAGTGCGCAGTCCGTACAAGCGCGCTTAGTGCTCTCGCATTCACACAAACCCTCATCCCGACTAATCCATGCGCCAAAAACGGTCCTTTTTGCCGCCCTACTCTGCCCCGCGACATATCAACCGCTTAGGTTGGACAAAAACCCACGGCAAAACCTTTGCGGTTTTGGCAGGTTTTTGTCACAGTGAGACATGATTATCGGATATGCCCGCGTCAGTACTGACGACCAAAGCCTTGATACCCAAACCGATGCGCTGACAGCGGCAGGAGCAGGCAAGCTGTTCGCTGACAAGATCAGTGGATCGAAGCGCGAAAGGCCGGAGCTGGACCGTATGCTGGAGCAGCTCCGCGACGGTGACGTGGTGACCGTGACCAAATACGACCGCTTGGCTCGGTCGCTGAAAGACCTTCTGGAGATTGTCGAGACGATCCGCGAGCGCGGTGCCGGCTTTCGGTCCCTGGCCGAGGACATCGACACTACGACACCGGCAGGCCGTCTGGTGTTTCATGTCTTCGCTTCCATCGCCCAGTTTGAGCGCGAGCGGATTTCTGAGCGGACCAGGGAAGGGCTGGCCTCAGCACGTAAACGTGGCCGGATTGGGGGCAGACCCCCTGCCCTCTCAGCCGATCAGAAAGACGAAGTACGCCGGATGCGGGATGGTGAACAGCGCGCCGTCGCGGAGATCGCGCGCTTGTTCAAGGTCAGTGAGCGGACGGTACGTCGGGTTTAACGCCGCCCGTAGAATGCAGGGGCATCCCATTCTTCATCGGTGTCATCGAGTTCGGCAGTCAGCAATGTCATCCGGAACCCATTTTTCTGTGCCAAGGTTTGCTCGAACAAACAAACTCCCGCCGCATCATTCAGCCAGGCTAAGCCATCAACCTCGATGCTGTCCGTCACTTCACCGATATCGGCGTTCGACAGAGCAGACACACTGTTTTGCGGGACCGGTTGGCCGCGCGCCACAGACAATCCCGGAAAGAACTCATTGCATCTCGCATAACGAACAACGCCCGCTTTGGAGAAAACCACGGCGGCGGGATCACCGATGCGTGGAATGTAACGTCTCGCAGCGGCTTCTCTGCTGACTTCGTGTCGCTGAGCCAGCTCCAGAATGTTTGCCAAATCAGCGTCTCCGCTTGCTCGTATGAATTCCGCTACTGATCTGGCGGGCATCAGCAGTTCGGCTGCGAACTCGTTGGCTTGCTGTTCCATGCGAGAGTGCTGATCGTTTGGTTTTGCTTTCTCTACCGCAAGGTCCTTTGCGCGGCAGCGAAAACCGTCGGGGCTGTTCGCACGATGAAAAGGATGAACGTAATGCCCTATTTCATGGGCAATAGTGTATCGCTTCCGGTTCTCGTGGCGATCTCCATTGATCAGGATAGCTCCTTCCGACTTGTCGCGCGGAACAATGAGCGCGCCTTCCAAGCCACTTAGCCGGGCCTCTCTAATCTCGTAAATGTCGATTGCTTTTGCGATCTCTCTGACAGGTATCTTCACTGTGCCGTCTGGAAGCTGCTCTAGGATTGCCTTTGCAAGCTTCTTCGGATCGCTTCCGGCATCGTCAATTTCCATGCGGTCAATTTGTACCATCTGCCCCCTTTCGGCGGTTCCGCAACGACTGGATCATGTCGTCAATGATCGCCCGATCATTTTCCTCTAAGTCCCCGACCTGCCGGAACATCCGAGCCATTTCATCGTTTTGGTCGCTTTCAAAATCTTCACCTACGAGGTGCTTGATGGATACTTTGAAATAGTCCGCAATCTTAGTAAGCAACTCAAGAGATGGATTGTCCGCCCTGCCTTTTTCAAGCTCCCAGATATGAGTTTTTGAAACCCCAAGTGCGTCAGCTACTTCCTGCAAAGATTTTTTCTTTTTTACCCTGAGTTCGTTCAGACGGACTGCAAATGACATGGCTCTCTCCCTGAATCAAAGCGGCGCAGCTCTTAGAGGAGCGCGCCGTAAGATGCAATGATATTATCATGTGTCAGTTAACTTGACAAATCAAGTCGTAAGGTGATATGATACAATATCGGTCACCAATAGTGGGGCCGTGTCAAACGGAGACAGAAATGTCCAAGAACCAGTATGTCGTTCGCAATGGCGACAAATGGGGCGTTCGCGGCGAAGGCAACGAACGTCTGACTAAGAGCTTCGATACTCAGTACGAAGCTATCGACTACGGGCGCGATATTGCCCGCAATCAGGGTGCCGAGCTGCGTATCCAAGGCGAGAACGGGCAGTTCCGCGAAGCCTGGAGCTACGGCAACGATCCCTATCCCCCGAAAGGCTGAACAATGATCAAGATGAAATACAAAGGCAGAACTTTCACCAATGGCCGTTCTCTTGCGAACGCCATGACACGGGACTTCAACAACGAGATCGAGCGCAAAGTGCGGCAAGCAGCGACTTCCTCAGGCGTCCGCGTTCGTAAAACCCACAAGGGTTTTGAACTCGAAGGCGATGCAAACAGCATGACCCGGTTTAACAACCGGCTGGGGCGTTGATCGCCCGGAAAACCTCCCTCGTTTCCAAAACTTAGGCGCGTCTCATTTTCATGAGCGCGCTTTTTTGATTGGCGAGTAGATGTATGAGGCTATCGGCGGTTAGGGTGGATCACTCAACTCTGTCCAACCCCGCCCCCAGTCGATCACTGTCTTGCCTGAACGGCTTTTCTCAATCGGCCAAAAACGCCTTTGAAAACGCCTTCCTTGGAACTCTACGATTTGCTTGCTCTTGGCGTTGGGAAAAGCTGCATCCAGAGCCTTTTCTAAGATTTCTTTCTCTGTAAGAGGTATTTGGCCAGATTCTTTAAGAGCATTCGAGATCGCTGTTACCTTTCTGCGAGCTGCCTTGATATCGGCCTGATACTTGTCTGGGTTGTTTCCTGAGTATCGATCAAACCGGTCCTCCCAACTTTTGAGATTGGCGCGGGCTTCCTCCAGATCATGGACCGTATACATCTTGCGTTCCTAATCGCGGTAATCGCGAATAGCGGACTGATCAAGTTTCTCAGCAGGAACAAGCCGATAATGTCGCTCCTCAACAACCTTGATCGCGTCATCCTGCAAGGTCAGCTCGAAGAGAGCGACAACCTCGTCTTGCATAAACTGTGCGGCGATCGCACGGCACCGCATGCCGGGGAATCTATCTTCTACGAACCTAATGTCCTGGCTCGTTTGAACGATCCCTATTTGATCTTTTCCGCCTTTCGCTTGGACTGGAATCACGTAGTGACACCCTCGTTTGTCCAAGCCTATGTAGAGTTCGTCGATCTCGATCTGCCCGATATCCTGCACGGTGGTTCGCAGGTGGTTTTGCAGGCTGTACGTCGTCAGCCCCAAAAACGTGTCTATGAGCCTATTGTAACGCACGATCGCCAACAGTGCTTGCTCATCGTCTAGGGCGTAAGCTCGAATGAGTTCTGGTGTGGCGTCCGGAATGTCAGTGCAGATGAGGTCATCCCTGGGTGCAATCCTGGTATGTTTGACCAGCTTGAAGCGATAGCGCCCCTTCCCTGCGCCTTCGATGATCCACTCTAATCCCTCTGGCTGGGTTTCGAGAATGCTGTCAGGCAAGGCATTCCTGTACCGAAATGAATACGGGATATCGCCGATATTCTTAATGCGCGGAAATCCAAGTGCGACATAGCTTTCTTCAAGCTCCGCTCTGTCGAACTCGAATTCAGTCGCGCCCGTCTCAAAGTGATCGAAGAAGATTTTCTGGATTGTCGCTTGATAGCGGTTAGGCGATTTAGCCATAGGCCACCCTCCTAGCGTTGATCTCTTCCTCGATCTCTTCCTGCTTGCGCTTTTTCGCGCCGCTCTTTCGGTCACGCTTGCTTGGCGGCGGCGTGATGCCAAACCGGCGTGATGCCTGCGAAAGATCGAGTGTTAAGAGCCTTGGATCGCCAAGTGATAGGGTTTCTTGGGGCCTGATTGGTTCGATGCCCAGGGCTTCAATCATCTTTGTGGCGATCGCCCTGGCCAAAGGCGGCGGCACCGCATTGCCGATCTGCCGCGCGCCATGCCACTTGGTCGCGTTAAGTCGAAACCAATCTGGGAAGCCGTGCAAGCGCGCCATTTCGCGTACGGTGATGCAACGCGCATGACGATAATGGATCGGGCGCGGGCTAGTGAATGCTCCTCTTGCGCCGTCCGTTCCGGCGCGAAGTGTGTTTGAAACACCGCCTTGTGGAAGTTTGAAAAAACGGCTGATCGGCTCGACCGCCCCCTCTTCCGTTTGACGGAAACGTCGACGCGAAATCTCAGTGTGATCAGTGCGCGCGCTCGAAGTGAGCACGTTTGGATTCCAATCACGCACATAACCGAAATGCCAAGTGTCGTTTTTGAGGCCGCGCAGCTCCGCCGCATAGTCGGACGGATCGCCAAAACGGCTCGTTCTAACCGCATCGCTTGCGTTTAGAGTCTCAAAGGTATCGGCATCGGGAAGATCCCCGATTGCCTCAGCGCAAGATGGGCCAAAGTTGAGCTCCGGAAAGTGCTTTGGACGACCGGCGATGTTGGTTGTAGGTGTAGGGTACTCTGGAAGAGCCCTACCCTTCTTCATTCCCAGGAGGATGAAGCGTTCTCGCGATTGTGGTGTACCGTAATGTCCAGCGTTGAGTACCTGCCAAGGCAAGCGGCATTCGTAACCGACCCGATCAAAGGCCTCGACTAGCTCTCCCAGGAAAGCCTTGTGTTTGCCAACCGTGAGACCTTTGACATTTTCAAATACAAAACTCTCAGCGTCGAGCTCATGCACGAGGCGCACAAAATCAAGAACGAGCTGGTTACGGGGGTCGTCAAGCGCCCTGTGACCAATCAGAGAAAAGCCCTGGCAAGGCGCGCCGCCGAACACGCAATCGATCTTCTTCCCCTCAAGGCCTGCACGTTGCCTGACCTCATCGCCGGTAAGCTCGGCAACCGAGGCTGGAATTACTGTTGTTTCAGGGAAATTGAACTCGTGAACGGCACAATGTACGGGGTCGATCTCGATCGCAGCTTTTATATCGAAGCCTGCTTGCTCGAAGCCAAGGCTTAGCCCCCCTGCTCCTGCAAATAGATCGATTCCGATTGGTCTCATGCGTAGTCCCTGCTCATATTGTTTCCAATGTTTAAGTCATAGTTTCAGAGATGTCGATCGTATTTCCAAAACCCCCAGAAAATGTTGATAAATCGACCCTTCACTTCGGCTAACGGTGGTCGTTAAGTACTGGCGCTTCTGTAAGCCGCTAACATGTCCTCCAAAACGTCATTTAGCCGCCTGCCCTCTTCGTCGCGCAGAGTATTCAAGTCATCACGAAGCTTGCTTGAGACGTAAATACGCCAGTACGTCATGTCTTCATTTAGCGGCGGCCGCCCACGCCTAGGAGTCGGCGACGGTTCAGCAGTGCCAGTGGAACGATTGAAGCCATTGGCACGTCCTGCGGCGGCAACAGCTTCAGCGTCGGCTCTAGGACGAGAGATTTTCTTCTTGCGCTTCAGTCCCGCCCCAATTTTCGGCGCCACGGCTTCTTCTTGATCTTCATCGCTCAAGTTGAGGAATGTTCCTGCCATTAGTTTGCCTCCAGTACCTCTGCCAGCTCTTTGCCAAGCCGCGCTGTGTTGCTGATCGCGCTCTTCACAGACTGGCTGTCTTGCAGTTCGAAAAGGGTGCGGCCCTCGGCCATGACTCTCTCGAAGGGCGCGCGCCGCATGAGTTCAGTTTGCAAGCGCTCCACCCCTGCCCCGTCCAGCTCAGCCAACAGTTCTTTGTGAGATTTGGTGACGATTGCAGCGTCCGTCTGCGTGATCAGAATGCGAGCTGGCACCGTTCGCCTGGCAGCTCGCCCAGCGTCTCGGATCATTTTGAGTGCCGCACCCGCTGCATCGCCGTCCAATGCACTCGGGCGCATTGGAATAATGCAGAGATCAGAAGCCGAAGCAGCATAGGACGCCATTAGGCCCGCCACACCTTCGAGGTCAACGAACACCAAGTCGTGGTCATCGTCCGCCGCCTCCAGCGTGTCGAGAATGGTGCTGTCAGAAGGGTCTGAGATCACCGTGAAAGGTGCATCCCCAAGGTTCTCTTCATTGCGTTTCCCCAGCCAGACGCGTGCAATGCTCTGCCGTGGATCAGCGTCTACCACAGCAATCGAGAGGTCTTCGTTCTTGGCGAAGACAGACGCCAAAGTGAGTGTTGCAGTGGATTTCCCACAACCACCCTTGGGTGAGAGGACGCTTACAATCATTTGTCTGCTCGTTGTTTTTTCTCATTTATGTGACGTGCTACAAAATATGTCACGATATTTTTTATGTGCGGTATATTTTATGGCATATAAAATTCTACGGCATAAAAAATATCCTATTGCTGTTGCCGGGCGGCCCACTTCCGGCAAAACCCAATGAACGCGCTGTCAGGGTTGCGCGGTGGCTCCATGCTTTGCTCAAGAAGACTCATGACCCATACCCGCCATTCCTGCTCGATCACGTAGACATCCCAACCAGGTGCAGCTTGCCGAGCGGCTTCATAGGTTTCTGGCATCAGTTTGGCAGTGAAACCTGTGCCAGAAATCAACGGTTGTGAAACACGACTGCGGAACGACACCATGTCGTCTTCCATGCTCACCGAATAGTCGGGTAGGTGGTCAAAATCGCACAGTGCGCGAACGGCCATTCGGAAGTTGCGAATAGCATCGCTCGACCCGCACTTCTTTTGCAGCTTTTTCAAGCCAATCTGCCAAGAATCCTTCGAGCCGCAGTGCTTTCGGGCGATTTCGTAAATCCGGCGCTCGATTGGCTTGCGAAGGCGAAAATAATCCGGGTGAAGGGTCAGAACCTCATTGGCCTCGATCGCCTTGAAGAGCCACTCTGATAGCTTAAGACCCCATTCGGTGACTCGGCCATCATGTCGTTTGCGCTTGATCTTCGCGCCCTCGATTAGGCCGAAAGCCTCCCACGTCTCTTCGCCGCCCGTCTTGATTGTCGTTCTGAGACGAGTGCTATCCAGCCGGTCAAGGGAGTCACGCAACAGATCGTAGTCGTGGCCACCGGTGTGGCGGTTGCTGAACTCCAAGAAGTCCTGTGCTTGGAACTGGATTTCACGCGAGTAGGGGCGACCTTCGTTGCGTGCCGCCATGATTTGGCTGATTGCGAAGATCAGAATGTCCTTGTCATAGATGTTGGCAATGCCCTTGGGACCAGGAGTAACCTCCAAGACAACATCCCCATGCTCGTATCTTTTAACGTCCCGGATTGGCTTCTTTGACAACGTGAAGATCGGGTGCTCCATGGACGCCATGTCGCTTTTGATGACAGCATCGGCCACATCACAGATGAACAGATTGGCCTGGGGATGGCGATCCGGGAGGAGGGGTCGATGATCTTCATCCATGAATCACCTATCGGGATAACAGCTGCAATGCTATTGCTATCGGGATATTAGCTGCACCACAAGAGCTATCGGGATAACGGCTGCACTTTTCTGGATAATACCTGCATTCCATCGGGATATTAGCTGCACCCCGTCTCCACAAGTGACTGAAATCATTAGATGAAGCTAGCATCACTCGCAGCGTAACACAGATTCTAACACATATATAACACCCAGCTTCTCAGGCAGAACGGATTACCATCAGCAAATCATTTCTCACCGCTGATAGAACACGCAAGCATCGACACCCGTGGTTGTAGTGGTCCAAGACGCTCCGAGGACAGCGCACATGGAAGCGTTGCTGACTAAGAAACGAGGAAGCGTCACCGTCAGGACAAGAGCCAGAACGACAGCACCCAGACCGAACCATGGAAGACGGCTCTTGAATTGCTCCAGCTTCTGTTCCCGTTCCCAAAGCTGACGCATGGTGTCTGACCTAGCATCCTCGACCTTCCTGAGAACTTCCTGGGTATGGTTGGACGCCCGGAGCAAATCACCTGCCATCTGGCCAACACGGTTTAGGGTATCACCGATCCTGCCGTCGATGGTCGCGCCGACAATCTCGCCATAGTGTTCCGGGTTGGTTTGCTTTTGAGCGGCGAAAGCAGCAGAGCGCGCTTCCGTCGCCGTCTTGTTCACCCGGTCGAGCACCCGCGTCTGATCATCCACCCGATCCGAGATGCTGGCGACAGCCGTCGCCAAGAGATCGAGCGTTTCGCGCAGATCGTCGTCTGAGAGCGGGGCAGGGGAGGCGGGTGTGTCAGACATGGCGGATTGCTTTCGGGTTATCGGGCTTCAGGCGTGAACAGCCCGGCAAATTCAGGATCGGCGTAGTAACGCAGTTTTTGCGCGACGGCGGTGGCCTGTCCCTGGACGCGCAGGAGCTGACGATCCGGGGGAAGCTGCATGATTTCATCGGGGGTCAGCAGATCGCGGCCCGTGAGGTTGTTCGAGAAGCTGGGGCCATCACCGGGCTTGAAACTGTCGGTCTGGAACCCGGCGGTTTCCTGACCGATCATCTGGCTCAGCCATTTGGCCGTCTCGAAATCGTTCACCCCGAAGACTTGTTGCACCCCGGCATTGGCTATGAACGTGTTTGCCCGGTCGCCATAGAGGTCCTTGAGCTGGCTCATGTCCTGCAGGATCGGCCAGAGCTGAAGCCCGTAGCCTGCCATCAGCCCCATAGCGCGCTCGACGGCCTCCAGACGGCCCAAGGCGGCAAATTCGTCCAGAAGGAAGAGGGTAGGGCTGTTGAGCCGCTGAGAGGCGTTCAGAGCGCCTGTGGTAGCCGTCAGGGCCTCAGCATCCCGTGCGATGTCCTGAAGGGCCTGGGAGACCAGAAGGCGCAGCCAGCGGCTGTAGGCGTCCATGCGATTGGGTGGCAGGACCAGGAAGACAGAGGTGATACGGTGGCGCAGATCGGAGAAGGCGAAGTCTGAGCGCGCCAGACACTTTGCGATCCGGGGCGAGTCCAGAAAGTGCGTATGGCGTTGCGCGTTCGACAGCACGGAAGCCGCTTCCCGATCCGCCTTGCCGAGGAAGCGGTTGGCGGCGCGGGCGATCAGCCCACCTGCCTCGTCGCTGTCCTGCATCAGCTCCAACAGCGCCCGGAGTTTTTTCGGGGGCAGGGTGAGATATTCCCGGACGGTGGCAAGGGACCGGCGGGCGCGATCCTCGTGGCAGACACAAAACATGATCAGCCCGCCGAGGATGGCCTTAGCTTCCTCGTTCCAGTGAGCTTCCGTCACCTGGCCCGGCGGGTCCATGACCAGCGCCTCTGTCAGGGAGGCAGCATCCTCGCCCAGATCGAGGCTGTCCGGGGTCAGCCGGTCGAGCGGGTTGTAGGCGGCAGAGGGATGGCCGCTGACTTCGAATGGATCGAGAACATGGGCCGTCCCGAAGCGCCGCCGGGCTTCCCCAGCGATCCGGGCATTCTCGCCCTTGGGGTCAATGACCAGAACCGAGCGTTCCGCTGCCAGCAGGTTCGGGATCACGGTGCCGACGCCTTTCCCCGCCCGTGTCGGGGCGAGGGTGATCAGATGGGCCGGGCCGTCATAGCGCAAGAGCCGCCCGGTGTGCGGATTGCGCCCGATCAGAAGACCGGCCTCTTCGCGTCCTTTGCCGCGCTCCAGCTTCTTCAACTCCTTGCGGTTCGCAAACCGCGCCGACCCGTGGCTGTCACCCGTGAGCCCAAAATAGGCATCGGCCCCGGAGGCCATGCGCCAGTACTGGAACCCGAAGACAGCCCCCACAAACATGAAGGGACCGAAGACCAGCCACTGCCAGGCGCTTTCGCCCGGCGTCTGATCGAAGAAAGCGAAGATGAACGGCGTGGCCACCAGAGAGCCAAGCATCGCCCCGAAGGCCATCGCGCCTATCAACCATCCGAGTAGGATTGGCGTGAAGATCAACCGACCGAAGAAGCGGAACAGGCCCCCGAAGACGAGCATCACGCTCCGCATTAGGACGCGCCATCATCGGTAGGAGCAGAGGAGGGAGCATCCCATTCTGCAAAGGCCTTACGATCCTGTTCGCGGGACAGGTTGCGGATCAGCCGGTCGAGCATAGCGGCAGCCTTGGAATCCCGTTCCGCTAGGTCCATCAGCGCCCCGCCCAGGATCACCTTGCGCCTGGTGTCCAGCTTGCGCTGTTTCGTGGCTTCCCGATTGCGCAAGGCCTGAAGCCGGGCCTTGGCCTGGGCGTATCGCTTCTCGGCACGTTCCAGTTCTGTCTCGGCCATCTCACAAACCATCCGCTCAAATGTTCACGTCATGGTTGAGAGACTCGACCATCCACCTAAGATAACAAGGGTCATCCAGGACCATGCTTGCCTTTCGGCGGAACATGGCGGATGACACGGTGCGGATCGGCAGAGGTCCGCGAAGAAGAGCAGGGTGCACGACCTGTTCTTGAAATACCCAAAGGCAGCGCGAACCCTGAGCTGAGGATTAGTGAAGGGCGCACTTATGCAAACTTTCCACCTGTGGTTTCGAGATTTGCGTGCGATCTCTTTGGGGCAAAGCCCCAGCCGATGGCAGACCCATTCGATGCGGCGCGCATCGAAATGGGAGACGGCATCGCCTCTCCCAAACCCTCTACGACCAACCTGCGCGGTTGGATGGCGTTCCGCAATGCGATCCCCTGACGGCATCCTGTGCGCCATGGCCGGGGCTGGATCGTCAGGGGTGTCGCACTTGCGGACTGCGCGGAATGACAGTCGCGGGCCTGTCCTTCCTTGCCGGGTTTGCCGATGGCAAACCGCCGATGTGCCCCGCCAATCTCCCGCCAACCATAAGGCTGGGAAGATTGGTGGAACGCATCGGCAAGCCCGCGCCTCAACCACCCTTCGGGCAGCTTCGGGCGGGCTGTCTTTTCCCCTCCGGCCCCAGCGTTCTGTGGCGCGGGCCTCCGGGAAAAAGACGGTTGCGCGCTACCCCGACGGATCCGGAACGCGATGTTCCGAAGCCCCCGGCTTTCGCCCAACAGGGAGGTTGAAGCCGGTCCCGTCCACGAGGGTGACAGGACCAGCTCACCTCCTATCCTGCGCCAGCACCCCGGCTCTTATCACGGGCCAAGAGCCGGTCGGCACGGATGTGCCTGGCGCGGCGCAGCGGCGGTGCGGACGCGCACTGCGGTCGCTGTTGGTGTCTTCTGGAGAGGAGGGCGCATGGCCAGCTACCACCTCTCTGTGAAAACGATCAAACGCAGCGCCGGGCGCTCTGCCACTGCAGCCGCGGCCTACCGTGTCGGTGAGCGCATCGAGTGCCAGCGCGAAGGCCGTGTCCACGATTACACCCGCAAGCAGGGCATCGAGGAGACCTTCATCCTGGCACCGAAGGACGCCCCGGACTGGGCGCAGGATCGGTCCCGCCTCTGGAACGAGGTCGAGGCCAGCGAGACCCGCCGCAACTCCGTCACCGCCCGCGAGTGGGAACTGGCCCTGCCGTCCGAGATCAGCGCCGAGGCCCGGTCGCAGATCACCCGCGACTTCGCCCAGGAACTGGTCAGCCGCTACGGCGTGGCCGTCGATGTGGCTATACATTCGCCGCACCGCGAGGGCGATCAGCGCAACCACCATGCCCATGTCCTGACCTCCACCCGCAAGCTTGAGCCGGAGGGCTTCACGACCAAAACCCGCGTACTCGATTCCGCGAAAACCGGCGGCGTCGAGATCGATCAGATGCGCGGCCTCTGGGCCGAGTTGCAGAACCGTGCCCTGGAGCGGGCAGGGGAGGTGGAGCGCGTCGATCACCGGTCGCTCGAAGCGCAGCGCGCGGCGGCGCTGGAGCGGGGCGATCAACTCTCAGCCGAGGAGCTGGATCGTGACCCAGAGCTGAAGCTGGGACCGGCGGCAAATTCCATGGAGCGCCGGGCCAAGGCGATGGCCGAGCGCCAGGGACGGGAATACGTCCCGGTCACCGAACGTGGTGCTGTCGTCCATGCCGCTCGCCAGGCCCGCGCCGCTTTCCGCGAGATGCGCGAGCGTCTGGATATCGCGCGGGAGACCTATGGGGCGGAGCGGGATGCAGGGCAGGGGCGCGTGTCCGCCGGTCTGGCAGCACTCAGGGCTGCAACTGCAAAAGATCGCGACCGCGACCGAAACCCGAATGACTTCCGGGAGCGTCTCGCGCGTGTCGTGGACAGGTCACGGGACCAGGACGACACGCCGAAACCGGAAGGCCGCAATTATGCTCGGGAGCGGCTGAAGGAGATCATGGAAAAGGATGCCGGTCGCGACGGTCAGGCGGCGGTTCACAAGCTGGACGGTCACAGCGAATCTGAGCTTGCAGGTGATACTGGGCGCGAGGACCGCAAGCCCTCCGTGAACGAGCGCCTGAAAGACGTGCTGAACAAGCCGCGTGAGCGGCTGGAGATCGAGGACGAGCGCGACCAGGAGAAGGAGCAGGAGGTCGAGAAGGATCGTGACATCGACCGTGATCCAGGTCTCAGTCACTGACGAGGCGATGAGAACTCGTTTCCCCGTTCTTCATGGGAATGCTCGCTTGAGAGAACCCGACGCCAACAAGGAATGAAATCACACCGGTCGCAGTCTTGAACTCGCGCACCTTGATTGCATTCTGCGTCAGGCGCGTCCTTGCGGTGACAAGAATTTTCTCCTGACCGTCACTCCCAACCGTCCGCATGATCCAGAGGCCATGCCAGCTTGGCCCTTTGCGTTCCGGATCGACCTTGCAGAGCACCTCGACTGTATGGCCCTCTTCGGCAAGCGCGCGAAGGCCTTGTTCGGTGGTCACATTTGGTTCGATCTCTATAGTCGCGGTCATCGGATGCTCTTGAAGAAACGGGAGTTATCTCTTTGTGCCGAAATTCATCAAGATTAGCAATCGTATATTATTGACTTCAACTTGCCCAAAGGGTTGGGCGCAGACAGCCGGTATCAGGGGGAGGGCGCGGCCCTCGCCCCTCGGGCAACCTCCTTCGACGGCACCGGGTCCTCGCGCTCACGCGGCGGGCCGCACCACTGCCATCGAACACGGTTGCCTCGCCCCCTCCCGCGTTCGCCACGTGGCAGATTTCCGCCTCGCAAACCTGCAAATTCGCAAGAACATGTGCCATCTGAGGGGTATCGTGATACATCCGAGTTTGTCTCGACCTGATCGTCCCACTGAATCTGTTTTGGGGATCTCATCTTTTACAATTCTTCTTGGAGTGGTCGTGATGCAAATTGTTGCAGGGAATGCCCGCCGAACACACGGTGGCTTCAACTGGATATTCGGATATACGTTCCTTGTCAGCGCGTTGGCGAGTGCCTCGTTTGCGCAAGACCGCGACCCGATGCTACTTTATGATGCTAACGGGACAACCGTGCGTGGACATTTGCAGTTTGGCTTGAATGCTGTCGTTGAAGACAATCTGTTTTGGGACCTCGCGGCAACAACGGCACCGGGCAGTGGTTTTGACCCGGACACCGAGTGGCTGGAAGGCTACATCAAGCCCGGCTTGAGTTTCGAGACTCAGCTTGATTCCGGGTCTGTTTTTTATGGCAAGCTCTCTGCCGTCTCGTCCTACACATGGGGGACAGACGCCTTTGATACAGGCGATACAGGCGCGACGACGCTTGAGGAGGCCTATCTCGGATTCCGT
>JBCBKL010000043.1:0-16125 GCA_038521825.1 Pseudomonadota bacterium
CAGCAAGGGGGTGTCGTCGGTGAAGAATTGCCCAGCCTCACCGAACTGCCCGACGCGCAATTTGGTAATGCAGTCTCCGATGATCCGGTCGACAGATTACGGTCCATGATCGGCGAACGACAGGAAGAGACGGTCGAGATACTGCGTGGCTGGCTCGAAGAGAAAGAGGGCACCAATTGATGTTGCTCTCACGGCTTCTCACCGACTTCAGCCTGACCGCCGGCGTCGGACAAGAAGGGGGCGAGTTTGTCCTGAATGAGAAGGTCGAGGAACTCAGGCTCCAGTCATACGAAGATGGCTACCAGGCCGGTTGGGAGGACGCGATGCGGGCGCAAAAAGACATCAATTCACACATTTCGAAAGACTTCGAGAGTGGTTTGCAGGAGGCATCCTTTGCGTTCCATGAGGCGCGGACGGCCCTGACCAAGACGCTTGAGCACGTGTTCGTTCCGATCATCGAACAGCTCCTGCCTTCTTTGGCCCGGAACGTGGTCGCACAGCATGTTGTCGAACAGATCAAAGGTCTTGCACGTGATCAGTTGGATCGAAGGATCGAGGTGGTGGTTTCAGCCAGCAACCAACCTGCGATCAAAAAGCTTCTCAGCGCCTCGTTGCAAGCGCCGTTCCAACTGGTGTCCGATCCGCAGCTGTCGGACGGCCAGGTGTTCCTGCGGGTCGATGACGAGGAGCGGGAAGTGAACCTCGACACAGCCATTGCGGAAATTGGCGACGCCGTCGCGTCGTTCTTTGAAGACGCGAGAAAGGAGTGAACCAATGAGCGAACAAGAGGATGTCAAAGATCCGGCAGCCGACGTCAGCAACCCATTCACGTCAGTCCCGATCGAAATCAATGTCTCGGTCGGTCGTGCGCGGCCCTTGGTGCGTGATCTGGTGACATTGGGCACCAACGCCGTCTTGACGCTGGACAAGCGGGTCGATGATCCGGTGGATCTCTTCGTTGGGGACAAACTGATCGCGCGGGGCGTCCTCGAAGAAGCAGAGGGAGCAGATGACGGCAAGCTGGTCGTTCGTCTCGTGGAAGTCCTCGATCTGTCAAAGCATCTTTAGGACGCTCCGCTCATGCGTCTCGCGCTATTCGTACTTGTTCTCGGGGTGGTGCCGAACCTCCTGTTCGCACAGGACTTTTCGATCTCGTTTGGCGACGATTCTTCGCTCAGCGCCCGGACGTTACAGCTCTTTGCCCTGATAACCGTGCTCAGTCTCGCCCCTGGGCTCGCGATCATGATCACCTGTTTTCCTTTCATCGTGACGGTCCTCGCGATTTTGCGGCAGGCCCTCGGGCTGCAGCAATCACCACCCAACATGCTGATCGTGAGCCTCGCGCTCTTTCTCACCTATTTCGTGATGGAGCCGGTGTTCACTGCGGCCTGGAACGATGGGCTGAAGCCACTAACCGATGAGCAAATCGAAGTTGAAGAAGCATTCGAACGCACGCTCGGGCCTTTCCGTGTATTCATGGCAGCTCGGGTCGATGCGGATACATTCGTGGCCATGGCGGATTTGCGGCCTGATACGGTCGGGCTCGAGCCAGCGGCCGACGCGCCCTTATCCGTCCTGATCCCAAGCTTCATGCTATCCGAGATTTCGCGGGCGTTTCAGGTTGGCTTCCTTGTATTCCTCCCATTCCTGATCATCGACCTCGTGGTCGCGGCCGTCTTGATGTCGATGGGGATGATGATGGTTCCTCCGGCCATCGTTTCTCTACCTTTTAAGCTGGCATTCTTCGTGGTCGCCGACGGCTGGAGCCTGATAGCGGGCAGCCTCGTTCGCAGTTACTTCTAGGTTCCGCGCTCCATCGACTGAGACTTCAGTACCGCGGCATGCCGGGCTCCAACCCCGCTCCTGCATTGCGGTCGGCAAATGATGGTTCTGCAAGCCTAATGGGCGGCGCAGCGGGGTCGATTGGCATCAGACCCAAACCACGCGGCAAGTGCGGTGCGGGCGAGAACACACTAGGAGTTGTTTGGTAGCGAAAGGCTGCGTTGAGGGATCGAGCCCGCGTGGATCAGCGAACTACAAACTCGGCATGCAATGCGCCAGCAGCCTTGATGCTCTTGAGAATGTCAATCATGTCGCGTGGCGAAACGCCCAAGGCGTTCAACCCGGCAATCACTTCCGACAACGACGCACCTTCCCTGATTTCGGCAAGGCCCGTACCGTCCTCTTCCTCGATCTGGGCATTCGTACGGGGCACCACGACCGTCTCACCCTCGGCGAACGGATTGGGCTGAACGACGAGTGGCGCCTCTTCAACGCGCAAGGTCAGGTTCCCCTGGGATACCGCGACCCTCGAAATGCGAACATCCTCACCCATGACTATCGTGCCAGACCGCTGGTCGACGACGACCCGCGCCTTTCGTTCGGGTTCAACAACGATATTCTCGATCTGGCCAAGGGCGTGCGCTACAGACCGTGCGCCTGTATTCGGGACGTCGAGCGATACCGTGCCCGAATCCAACATGAGCGCGACCGGGCGCCGAAATTCTTCGTTGATAGCCGCCTCGATCCGGGCAGCTGTCGTGAAATCCGCGTCCCTGAGCGCGAGCCGAAGGTCTGTTAGATCATCAAGGCGAAAGTCGATCTCCCGCTCAATCCGGGCACCCGATGGGATGACCCCGGATGTTGGCACACCTTGGGTCACGTTCGCCCCGTCCCCTACCGCGGCAACGCCACCCGCGATGATCGTCCCTTGGGAAACGGCATAAATCTCACCATCGGCCGCATTGAGCGGGGTCATAACCAACGTACCGCCAAGCAGGCTTTTTGCATCGCCGATGGCAGAAACGGTCACATCGATCTGTGATCCCGCCCGGGCAAACGGAGGCAGGCTGGCCGTCACGAACACAGCTGCAACGTTCTTGGGGCGAAACTGTTCGCCGGTCACGTTGACACCCAGCCGCTCGAGAATGTTCGTCATGATCTCTTCGGTGAATGGTGCGTTGCGAAGTCCATCGCCCGTTCCGTTCAAACCAACAACAAGCCCGTAGCCGACAAGGTCATTGCCCCGGACACCATCAAATTCGACGAGATCCTTGATCCGCACCGGGCCGGCCAACGCAGACGAGGATAGAACAAAGATCGCAAAAAACAGTCGGATTAATGTCATCGCAGGAAGTTCACCAGTTTGAGATTCGACATGCGGACGGTGACGGAGTAGAGGCTTTCGAGTTGAAATTGCGCCTCTTCAAGGCGGGTCGCCGTCTCAAAAGGATCCGCTCCAAGCAGAGCGCTTTTCGCGACCTCCAACGAACTCCGATGGGCCGCGTTTCTAGTCTTGATCTCTTCGATCCGCTCTTCCGTGGCACCCAACAGGCCTCGTACGCGAATTATGTCATCTTGGGATGCAAGCAGGGCCCCGGCAGTCGCCGTAATGATTTCAGACTTGTCGGCCGTCGAAAGCGCGAAGGTGGGGTCATCCGCCAGCGCAGCCAGCGCGGTTGTGCGCAGAACATCACGGAATACTTGATCATCCGCCTTTATCTCGACCCTGACCCGCTCGGTCTCGGACAGGTTCATCGGAGCAAGGCTGTTGCCTGATCCCTGATAAGCCACCGCCGCAAACCCCGCCGGATCATCGAACCATGCGGTGACGGCGGCATCAAGATCAGCAGCCGTGGTCGCGCCGGCCGCGACTGTCCTCAGTTCGGTCAGCAGGTCGTCGGACGAGATCAACGGCGTGGTGTTCGTCGCCGCCCCGGCAAAGAGACTGCGCCCGGCCGCTTCACCGTTCAGGAGTGAGATCATCACGTTGAGCTCGTCGCGGGCCTGTTCGGCCAGATCGTCAAGGTTCGCACTGCTTTGCCCGGTCAGCGAGCTGTAGAGTCGGCTTGAGAATTCGGCGGAGGTATCCTGAAAGCTGCCAAGTGTTTGCTGCATGACAGAGGTAAATTGACCTGCCTCCGTTGTGCTGATGTCGAAGCTGCTGAGGCTGCGCATATCGCGCTCGATTTCAGTGAGATAACCTACGTTACCACCCAGCACCGCCTTGGTGTCAGCAACCATGCCGGACGACAACTCTTGCGTCAGCTGGTCGATATTCTGCTTCGTTTCAGTGGTTCTGCGCCGCAGCATGTAGAAGTTTGCGAGATCGCCGACAGAGGATGCGTTCATTATCTGATACTCAACAATTGCCCGAGCATTTCATTCGCAGCTTCGATCACCCGCGCATTTGCTGCATAGGCATTCTCGATCAAAACCAGACGTTGGATTTCGGCGTCGCTGTCAACGCCCAGTTCGGCCTCGCGCTCTCGTAGCTCATTCAACTGGGTAGAGGCAAAACTGAGCTTTTTGTCAGAGTTCAAACGTTTCGACGTCAGCAAGGAATTCATGGTGGCATTCAGCTCCGAGAAGGAAAAACTGCCAGGCCCGAAATCGCCGGAAGATGGCGATCTCTGGGTATTCAGGGCGTCTCCGAAAGCCTGCAGAATGCGGGCATCGCCTTCATCGCCGGGTGCCGCTGCACCTAGCCCATCCCTCAGCCGCCAGGTCTCGCCACCCTGATGGGGATCGGCGAGAGCGTTGAGCGATATACGAGAAGCAATTCCTGCCTCGTCAAGCGGGTCAAATGCGTTTCCGAGGTCAGTGAACAAGCCGGGATCGCCCGGTGCGAGAGTTGGATCGACCGCTGGATCCTGAAAGCGCTCGATAAGATCCCGGGCGACCGCATCCAGCTGCTTCTGCGCTTCGACACCCAGAGAATCTCGGATCTCGAACTGCGCGGCGAGGGTTCCACCTCGCAGCGGGCTTCGGTCAACGGACACGTCAACGCTGACTCCATTGATCGACAGTCCCGAGAGGGCGCCCCCCTCGATCGTCATGTAGGGCGATACCTGTTGAACAGACTCGAATTCGAGGGTCGCGGCTTTGCCGTCCAGCAGCAATGCACCCCCTTTGGAATAAAGGGCGACTCCACCGACGTCCCGAGGCAGGATTTGTAGCGGGACGATCTCGTTGATCTCATCTATCGCGTTTTGACGCTGATCGATGAGGGCAGAAGTGTCCTGTCCGTTCACCGTGAACGATGCGATCTTGACATTGAGTGATCGGACTTGTTCCAGGGATGCATTCAGTTGATCGACCTGCATCCCGATTTCGCGATCGGCCTGCGATCGGGCGGTCTGGATATCTCTCGATGCGTTCTTAAGCCCATTGGCCAGGTCGCGAGCCGCATCCGCGGTTGTCGACAGTCTTTCGGTCGCTTCTGGCCGACTGGATGCGGTAATAAGCGCGCCTTCGAAATCCGCGATCATGGCAGACAGCGATCCAGCCTCGTCCGGCGTCCCGAACGATGTCTCCATCCGGTTCAGAAACGTGTTGAGGGTCGATTTGTTACCATATTCCGCCTGAGCCGCGCGTCGGTCCGACAGCAGTTGCGGATCCGAATTTCGCACGACGCCATCGACCGTTACACCGCCGAGCCGCGACGCGCTTTGCGCCAGTTCGCGTACGCCGTAACCGGGCGTCGTCGCATTTGCCAGATTGGATGACACAACCTGTGTCGCCCGAGACGCTGCCTTCAAACCAGACAAGGCACCGTTGATTGCACTCGATATCGTCATCTCATCCTCGCCTGCTCAGATGGTGCGCTGGTTACCGTTTGATATTCGTCGTTTCCTGCAACATCTCATCGACGGTCTGAATCACCTTCGCATTCGATGAATAAGCGCGCTGCGTCTGGATCATCGACGTAAGCTCACCAGCCACATCGACCGAAGATTCCTCGCGCGCGAATGAGACGACGTCACCGGTCGGTCCGTCGCCGGCATCCCAGAGGAAATAGCTGCCGCTTTCAGGCGACGGCAGGTATGTCTGGTCATCCAATGCGAACATCCCATTTGGGTTGGGCAGATCGACCAGTGGAACCTTGTAGATCACACGCGAGATGCCGGTGTCGAACAACGCCCGGATGTATCCGTTCGCATCGACGTCAATGCCGGAGATGTTGCCAGCTGGCGACCCATCCTTGGTGATCGAAACCGGCGCGAAACTGTAGGAAAGCTGGGTCATCCCGCTCTTGTCGCCAAGAACACCGATATCGATTTCAATCGGGCCGCTGTCTGCCGTCACCAGCAAAGTGCCGGTTGACGGATCATAAGCACCGCCGCTCACTGTGCTGACAGATGCCAAGGTCCCGCCACCTGTCCGGGTGTCGCTGAATGTCATGACATACTCGCCGATGACGGTTCCACCACTGGCCGAGTCCAACAACGTCATCGTCCATTCGTTCGATGATCCCGTTGCCGGAACTATCGGGGTAAATGTGACGTCGATATTCTCGGCCGTCCCGAGGTTGTTGAAATATTCAACCGAGAGTGAGTGCGGCAGACCCGCGCTTGATGCGTCGGTGTCTGTTGCAGGCAGGTTCACCCCGATATTCATCCTGGTGGTCGGCTGACCGGAAAACTCGTTCACATTAATGCGGATCGGTTCAAGACCGGACGTAGTATCGCGGGAAAAGCTTGCCACTGTACCGTCAGGATCAGCGGGCCATCCCATGAGATAAAGGCCATTCTCTGTCGACAGGTAGCCGTCGGCATTGGTTCTGAACGAACCCGTTGTCGTCAGGTGCATCTGGATTTCGCCGTTGTCGACCGCAACCTCGGCGGCTTGTGCCACCGGAAGCATGCCACGTCCGCTCACGGCCAGATCGGTCGCATTGCCGGTCGAGACAAGAGAGCCGCCCTGATCGATCATGCGCGTGGTGGTCGCCCGCACGCCGCCGGCCGAATAGGTCGCACCCGATGATGCCGCGACCATCGAATGAAAATCGGTCTCCACCCGCTTGTAGCCGTAGGTCGAAGAGTTCGCCACGTTGTCAGCGATCGAGGCCAGCCGGGTCGCGTTCGACTGCAATCCGGCAACACCTGCATTCAGCGACGAGGAAATAGTCATGAACAAGCCTTTCTGCTGTATCAACCCGTGTTGACCGAACACTTAGGCCTGCCGACTTAACGACGCGCTAACAGATAAAATGCGCTTCAATTCCCTCAGCGGCGTAGCAGGACGATCTCGATACGACTGTTCCGCACCGCCATCGGGTCCGAATTGGCCGGTTCGCGGTCAGCATAGCCGGTCACCCGCTGAACCCGCGACGGCGCCAGACCAGATCGTTCCAATAGCTTCCGCATCGCAGTCGCCCGGTCCGCCGATAAATCCCAGGCCGATTGATCGGCCAAGACGACCGGTCTTGCCGGAACATGACTGGCGATCGCGAATTGATTCGTAACCGGGCGCGTCGTCTCGACGATCAACCCGGTGATACGACGCAACAACGCCGTGGGCCGCACGCCATCCTCTTCGAATATCTCTGCACCGGGGCGCGAGAAGATTTCGATAATCAGACCCTCATCGGTCACCCGCGTTATGATGTTTTCGAGATCATTTTCGAGAACCTTGGATTCGCCACCCTTCCCAAGAAGCTTGGCCTCGACCGATTTGAAGACCTCATCAGCCTTCCCGTCATCATCGCCATTGTCGCTTGTTCCGGTTTCGCCCCGGGCCTTGTTGGACTCAGTCGGCCGCTGAGCTGACGCGCCTGTCCCGTTCTGGGGCAGCGTTTCTTCACTGAACACACTCTTGCCGCCAAAGGATCCGTCACCACCACCGGATATGCGGTTTATCGGGATTGTCGGAGAGAAATAGTCGGCGATCCCCTTGCGTTGCTTTTCGGTCGTCGCGTTCAGCAACCACATCAGCATGAAGAATGCCATCATCGCGGTCACAAAGTCCGCATAGGCTACTTTCCAGGCGCCGCCGTGATGCCCATCACCGCCGCCCTTCTTCTTGCGCTTGATAATAATCGGCCGCGCGTTGGACTGCGCCCCCATAACCACACCTCTCATTCACCCAGCTTCGGGTGTAGGGCCGCGCGATTACTCTGCCGTTAACAATTGCAATTTTAGGGGATTAGCGCCCACCGGGCTTGCCTGATGCCGGGCCCATATGCAGCTCTCCCCGCGCCTTTGACAGCGCGATCTGCTTTTGCCGCTCTCGAAAGCGGGCCTTGTCGGCCTCGTCCGTTTCGTCGATGCACTGATGACAGCTCACGCCCTGCTCGAATTCGGGGCGTTGCGTATCAGTCGGCAACAGCGGCCGACGACAGGCGTGACACAGAACATGCGGGCCTTCCTCCAGGCCATGACCGACGCTGACGCGCGCATCGAACACGAAACACTCGCCGTTCCAGGTGCTGTCGTCCTCTGGCACCTCTTCGAGGTACTTCAGGATGCCGCCCTTAAGGTGATAGACATCCTCGACGCCCTGACTCAGCAAATAGTTTGTTGATTTTTCACAACGAATTCCGCCTGTGCAGAACATGGCTATCCGTTTGTTGTGAAAGCGGCCCTTGTTGGCCTCCCACCAGGCGGGAAAGTCACCAAAGCTCTGGGTCTGGGGGTCGATTGCACCGTCAAAAGTCCCGATTGCGACCTCATAATCATTGCGGGTGTCGATGACGGCGACGTCAGGGTTCTGGATCAGCCCGTTCCAATCCGCAGCCTCCACATAGTGCCCGACCCGCGCGCGCGGATCGACATCGGGTTGGCCCATCGTCACGATCTCTTTCTTGAGGCGGACTTTCATACGGTTGAACGGAGGCGTTTCGCTTTGGGCCTCCTTCCACTCGAGGTCCGAGCAGCCTGGCAGCGCACGGATATGGGCCAGCACCTTGTCGACACCGCCACGCGGTCCCGCGATCGTCCCATTGATACCCTCGTGAGCCAGCAACAGCGTCCCCTGAACGCCCTCGGCACAACAAAGCGCCGCCAAGGGGCCCTTGATGGCCTCCGGGGCGTCAAAGCGGGTGAAGTGATAAAGAGCAGCGATCGTATACATGGGCTGCCATCTACGCAGAGGAACGGCGCCATTCAAGCCATCGCGTTGACGGCAGACAGCCGGACGCTTACCCAGTGCCCCAATAGCGGAGGCCCCAATGACCAAAGCCCTCATCGTCATCGACGTCCAGAATGATTTCTGCCCTGGCGGAGCACTCGCCGTTCCGGACGGCGACCAAATCGTGCCGGGGATCAACGCGCTCATGGCCGACTTTGCCGCGGTGATCCTGACACAGGATTGGCACCCGGCCGGACATTCATCGTTTGCCTCGTCGCATGCGGGCAAGAACCCCTACGACATGACCGAAATGCCCTATGGGCCACAGATTCTGTGGCCCGATCACTGCATTCAGGGAACGGACGGAGCCGCCTTCCACCCCGCGCTGAACACCGACCGGGCGGATCTGATCATCCGCAAGGGTTACAATCCAACCATCGACAGCTATTCTGCGTTCTTCGAAAACGATCAAACGACCCCGACGGGGCTGGAGGGATATCTCAAGACGCGCGGGATCTCAGAGCTCACGATGGTGGGGCTCGCGACCGACTTCTGCGTCAACTTCTCAGCGGTGGACGCGGCCAGGCTGGGGTTCGGGGTGAAGGTGCGCGAGGATCTTTGCCGGGCGATTGATCTCGATGGATCTTTGGGCGCCGCGCGTGACGGCATGCAAGCAGCGGGCGTCACGCTCGAGGGCTGAAATGCTTCCAGCTGGCCCTCAGTATCGGCCTCGCTGAGTCTAGCCGACGCGCGCCCTCTTCCCAAACCTGCCCTTGCCCCTGCGGTGGCGCCTTGGCACAAAGCGCAGACCGCAAAAGAAACGCCATAGACAACGTCAAACCGGAGATGTGCGGATGGTCGATATCGCAACCCGCGTCTGGAACCACAAATGGAAGATTGATCCGATCGTCCGCTCGCTCATCGACACGGACTTTTACAAGCTGCTGATGTGTCAGTCGATTTTCCGGAACCGGCCCGACACAACCGTCACCTTTTCGCTCATCAACCGGTCGACGCACATCCCGCTCGCCACGCTGATCGACGAGGGAGAACTGCGCGAACAACTCGACCACATCCGGTCCCTGTCGCTCAGCCGGGGAGAATCCACCTGGCTCCGCGGCAATACCTTCTACGGCAAAAGGCAGATGTTCACGCCAGAATTCATGGAATGGTTTGAGGCGCTGACGCTCCCCCCCTACCACCTTGAACGGCGCGGCGACCAATACGAACTGACCTTCGAAGGGCCTTGGCCAGAGGTCATGCTCTGGGAAATCCCCGCGCTCTCCGTTTTGATGGAGCTTCGGGGGCGGGCCGTGCTCAATCGCATGGGCCGGTTCGAACTGCAGGTGCTCTACGCACGCGCCATGACCAAACTCTGGGAAAAGATCGAAGCGCTAAGACCCATCGACGACCTGCGGGTCGCCGATTTCGGGACCCGGCGGCGGCATTCCTTCCTCTGGCAAGACTGGGCGGTGCAGGCCATGCAAGAAGGGCTGAGAGAGCGCTTCGTGGGCACCTCCAACTGCCTCATCGCCAAGAACCGGGACCTCGAAGCGATCGGGACCAACGCCCACGAACTGCCCATGGTCTATGCAGCACTGGCTCAAAGCGACCCGGCTCTGGCCGACGCCCCCTATGACGTACTCAGGGACTGGCATGAAGAGCATGACGGCAACCTGCGGATCATCCTGCCCGACACATACGGGACCGAAGGGTTCCTCGCCAATGCGCCCGACTGGCTGGCGGGCTGGACAGGGATCCGGATCGACAGCGGCGACCCGGCAAAGGGGGCCGAGATCGCCATCCGCTGGTGGAAAGAGCGGGGGGAGGATCCGCGCGAAAAGCTCGTCATCTTCTCCGACGGGCTGGATGCGGACAAGATCATCGCGCTGCACGAGCAGTTCGCCGGGCGGGTCAAGGTCAGCTTCGGCTGGGGGACGATGCTGACGAACGACTTCAAAGGGCTGGCCGAAGGCGACGCGCTCGCCCCGTTCTCGCTGGTATGCAAGGCGGTGTCGGCCAACGGGCGGCCCACGGTCAAGCTCAGCGACAACCCCAACAAGGCCATGGGGCCAGCCGACGAGGTGAAGCGGTACAAACGGGTGTTCGGCGTGGGCGAGCAGGAACGGCTAGAGGTGGTGGTTTAGACGCATCGCTTGATCAACCCGGCAAAGGCGCATGCGCAGGGTAACCCTCAAACCGGTAAACGGCTTGGCAATATCGGGCGCCAGAACCACGCAAATCCGACTTTGGCCCAAAGCCTTCGAGACAGATCTGGGACATCAGCGGATCCCGTCTCGCGGTCCATCAGAGGCAGAGGCAGGGAGCAAGTGATCCCGTTACTTCTCGAAACGCGATCAGACACCAAGACGCACATCAATGAGCCATGGCCTTCGGCAGTGACCCCACGCCAGAGTGCAGAAGGCTATGGCGCGTGTGCGGGACGAAGAGGTCGTTCGATGACGCAAAACCAATGCCTGCTTCTTATCTCAAGCACCTGCAGGCAACAGTGCATTAATCGCCCGTTGCCTGCGGTTGGACTGTGTTCGGGACAAGCGCTAATTCACCAAGGTGGTTGAGTGCGGACCGTGTGGTACGGGAATGCTAGTGCGTGTTTGCACCAGCTTTGGGCGGTCACCCTCCACAAGGCGCCAGAAGTCGATGGAGCCGCCGTCGGACCCGCCCTCAAACTGGTCATAGTTCACGACCATAACGTAGTCGCCGGACGCGTCGAACGCTGCAGCCTCGGGCAGGATACCGTCATAGGCGTAGGTTCCCACCGTTTCCATCATGCCGGTTGCGGGGTCGAGATCGATCAGGGTGAGCGACGAATAGAGCGTGTGCCGAGGGTCATCCGCTGGGGCATAAGATACTTCCAGATTTGTCGTCACCGCCCATTCGCCATCGGGTGAGATCGCAATGCCTTCCGGCGAGCGGGCCGTCATAGCCCGGTCCACGATCACGTGACGCGGGGTGTTATCGCCTGACGCTTGGCCCAAGCGGATCGTCGTTACATCGCCTTCGGGCGCTTCGGTCCAGATGCCACCGATATCCGGACCCCAGTACAGGTTCGAGGTCAGGTAAAGCGTGCCATCGGGGGAGAAACGGCCCATGAACGGATACTTCCAGGTCAGGACTGTATTGCCGTAAGGCTCTAGCGTAACGGAGCCGCCGTCGCGCACGACGCTTGCAAAGTGGATCACGGCCTGATCGACCATATGGATTGCCATGATGTCTTCAGTCGGATGCCACTCGACGTGGCTGACGCGCTGCGATGGGTCCATGGCTGGCGGACTTGCGTGACTCACTTCACCGAGGGTGCCGTCGTTCAGGGGAACGAGTGCAATTCCGCGTCCGTCAGATTGATGCAAGGCGACGGCAACCATTGTGCCATCCGCGCTGATGGACAACCCGTCAGGACGCGAACCCACCTCAACCTCGCCGGCTACAGTTGGGGCAGCCAGATCAGAGATATCGATCAGAGTCAGCGACCCGCCTGCGGTCAGATCCCCAAATGACGTGCCGCCTTCGGCACGTGGACCGAAGCTTTCGGAGACGACAGCAAAGCGTCCATCCGGCGTCACGGCAACTGCCGTCGGTGCACCGGCCACGGAATTAGAAACCTCGATCTGCGCAACGGACATATCGGCCAGCGACAGAACTGTCAGGGCGTCAGGCGTTTCAGGCGCACCCAATTGTCGGGTAACGTAGGCGGAGGCCAACATGTCGCCATCATGAATTGACACGAGCGCGCGACCCTCAATGCCCGGCACGGCCGATGCAGTTACAGAATGCCCGTCGGCGAGGACTGGGCTGGTAAACAAAAACAGGGAGCCAACCGCCGTTGCGGTTGCGCGGATGCGGGGCGGGAAGACAGGATTGGCATGATATCTCCGTTGATTAAATGATTGACTGACTAGCGGCGTTTATGGCCGCCTGTCCCGCTTCAAGTGGGTCGCTTTGGCCGCTTTTGAATTCGTAACTTTCGGACTATTGTTCGTCTGGCACGAATATTAGGGGTCATTGTTTTGGAGTATCGCCGCTTACAACTGTTTCTTGCGCTTGCGGATGAGCTGCACTTTCGCCGCGCCGCAGCACGCTGCGATGTGACGCCCTCGGTGCTGACCGAACAGCTGAAGCGGTTGGAAGACGAGCTTGGCGGAGCGCTCTTCACACGCACCACGCGCAATGTCGCTCTAACCCAGTTGGGAACTGCGTTCCGTACGGAAGCACGCGCAGCGCTGGATAGGCTGGCGCAAGCCAAACTTGCGGCCAAACACTTTGTTGCCGGAGGCGACAGAACCGTCCGCATCTCGTTCACACCGGCGTACCTGTTGGAGCTGCCAAACGCGCTTGCTGCCTTCCGCGCGATACATCCGCAAACCAAACTGTTCGTCGAGGAGATGGGCACCGTAGAAGCCGAAAGCGCGCTCGGTCGCCGCGAGATCGACTTGGCGCTTTTGCATCCGCCGCTTGACCGGAGTGACCTTGCACTGAATGCGCTTAAGCCGAAGCCGCTTGAAGCCGTTTTCAACGCGGGCACGTTTGGGTTGGGGCATGATGTCCACCTGCCCGACGTTCTTGAACATCCGATCATCTGGCACCCGCACCATCGCGCACCTCGTCTGAGCGCGGCGCTTTTTGCCCAAGCCGAACGGGTCGGATGCGTGCCGCACATCGTCGCTGAGGCCGGAAGTTGGGCCGCAGCACAGGTTATGGCCGCTACAGGGGTTGGCGTCGCACTTTTGCCATTTGGGCTCGTCCGGGAGCCGCGCAGCACGCTGTCCTCCAGTGCGCTCAGCAAGCACCCACTCAAGCTGGAATGTGCGATCGCAATGCGCGGCGAAGACTCTAACGACCCACTCCTTCTTGACCTCGCGAAGCAGGTTTTGCAGGCGCCAATTGCTATGTAGTACGAGCTGTTGACAGAGTATCATTGAAAACAGGCGGCCATTCGTGCCTCCTACAACATCCGTCACACTGGGCTCGTCGGTAGCCTTCGCCGCGCAGATCACGAACTGGAAGAACGCGGACATCGCGGTCTTTTCTACATATGTCTTCGAGGTTCGCTTTGCTGACGTCTCCGGCGGGGTTAAGTCCCCGAAAGAGCCAGCCTTGTTCTGTCGATATTCAGAATCTTTCGTGCCATTTGCACGTGCAAAATCAATGATATCGGCACGACGATCAGCGGGACAAGCGGAAACGGAAAGTAGCCGATAACCACCGTCGGCACGTCGAAGGCCGTTGTTTGAAACGGGCCAGGGGCGGAGTTGAGCGCCTTGTACAAGACAAGCAGAAGGTCTATGATACCCGCAGCGCACCAAATTAGTCCGACGGAATAATACCTGCGCGCATCTTTCCACATCAGATAACCGACAATTGGTGCGGTCAAACCAACAAGGATATCACCCCATCCTGTTGATCTGGCAAAGTAAGAAGACAAGTAGCCATCTGCTTCAAGCAACAAGAACACAACCCCAATGACCCGATAAATCTGAACGGCTGCCAGCCAATGCAAGGGCGTTGCATCAACGATCAGCGTGAGTGTCTTGCTTCTTGTTAGCAGGACATTGCCAAGGATAGCTGACCCAAGGATCAAAATGCCAAGCAGTGGAATCCGCTGATCCGCCGACGGCACCAGGATGTTCGAATAGGCAAGCCCCAGCGCCAGCGATATCCAAAGAGTCACGTAGGCCGAGACCCTTAGCGCTACGCTTTGCCGCTGGCGATTGCTGATGTCTGCATTGCTCAATGCAAACGTGAACATCGCCGACAATGTCAAAGCCATGAAAATCAGGGTGCAGAACACGAGGAGCACTGCGTATGAGGGAACGGTCACAATATCCACCTTTCGTAGCTGATACATTTTTTGTAGTAACTATTGATCTGATTGTCAAACACGCCAAGTGTCGGTACATCTTAGTAATGGAAATCAACACACGAGAGCATTGCCCCGTTGCCCGCAGTCTTGACATCGTGGGGGATAAATGGAGCATTCTGGTCATCAGGAATCTCGCGCTTGACGGCCCCCATCGGTTTCAGGACTTTGCCAACGCTCTACCGGGCATCAGCCCGACGACGCTCTCGGCGCGCCTCAAGTCGTTGCAAGAAAATGGGATAGTTAAGCGTGAGGTTTTGAATTCACATCCGCCACGGACCATCTATTCGCTCACGAAACTCGGTGAAGAAATGAAACCGGTGGTTCGCGCCCTGCGGCAGTTTGGCGGCAAACTTCCACCAAAATCGTAGTTCTTAAGCACCGAAAGACACTCTTAACCGGCAAGGGGCGACAGGCCTCAGATGACACGCAACGGTCCTGAAGCGCTGACTTGCAGAAAGTAGGCCAATTTGGGCTCAGAGGCGACCTATGGTGCAGCACCGTATCTGGACTGATATGCCCACATATCTCGGATAAGACGGCCCAAAGCTGCCCCTTGACCTATCGTTCAGTTTCTGCGCGCGCAGCCCGCATTGCGGACATTCACTCATCTTACATAGATCGTCAGTTGGGCGATTGAGATTTGCGAACACTGCCAACGAAATGTGGCGGTCACATTCAGTGCCTAAGTTGATCTACCTCATACGAAGAGAACGCTTCACGTTAGCTGCAAGACTGCTAACGATAGAGTACAAAGCACCGAAATAGCTGAAAACCAAAGTTGGCATCTGGATGAGCATACGCGTCACTGATTTGCAGAAGACATTCTCAAATCAAAGGGCCATCGACGGCTTGACGTTTGAAGTACCAGAAAATGCGTTCTTTTGCGTTGTCGGCGCATCGGGATGTGGGAAAAGCACGCTCCTGCGTTTGATTGCCGGACTAGAAACGCCGGACACGGGCCAGATCAACCTTTCGGGTCGCGAGGTCTTTGGAGCGGATGTGAACGTTCCTCCCGAAGACAGAAAGGTTGGAGTTGTCTTTCAGTCCTATGCGCTCTGGCCGCATCTGAGTGTCGCAAAAAACGTCGCATTTCCATACGAGGCGCAGGGGGTCTCGGCGACCCACGCTGCCGAGCGCACAGCCGAACATCTTGAACGTGTTGCACTGACCGAGTTTGCAGACCGTAGGCCCGAGGCATTGTCCGGCGGACAGCGTCAGCGGGTGGCGCTGGCGCGGTGCCTCGCGAGCGATGCGCGAACGATCTTGATGGACGAACCTCTAGCCAACCTCGACCCGCACTTGCGCGGAAGCATGGAGGGCGAGCTTCGAGCCTTCCACGATCGCTCAGAAGTGACTACGCTCTACATTACGCATGATCAACGCGAAGCGATGGC
>JBCBKL010000044.1:0-14697 GCA_038521825.1 Pseudomonadota bacterium
CGTCGGCAATCTCGAACAGGGCTAGAAACTCGACGGATGGATGCCGCACTTCCCCCATGGTGTTAAGACGCACGAGATCGGACGAGGGTCGGTAGAGAGAGAAGAGCGCCTCCATTTTTTGAATGATGGCCCGCGCCTCCTTGATTGCGGCTGAAGCCTGATCGGGCGATGCCAGCAATGCGATTTCGACATCGGCCCCGAGCGCCTGGCCACTCCAACGATGGGTTGTTGCGCCGAGGGTTGGTGTTGCCGCCATCGCCGCCGCTATGCTGAGGAAACGCCGCCGCCGCATCATTCGGCTGCCGCCTTGTGTCCGTTTCGACGGTTTTCACGGGCACGGAGGATCAGGGGCACGCATTGTGCTTCGTCATCGTGGATCGTGACACAGTCGAGACACTGGAAGCACTCTGAATACTGGATTTTGCCCGATCGCTCGATCGCACCGTACTTGCACTTGACCTTACATAGCTGACAGGGCGATCCGCATTCATCCCGCCGGTTAATCCAGTCACGGCCGCGCACAAGACCGCCAATGGCCATTACGGCCCCAAGCGGACAGACGTAGCGGCAGAACCCTTTGAACAGGACCATCGACAGCAAAAGCAGCCCGGCGGCGTAAACCACATAATACCATTCGCGCATGAAGAAGGTGGTTATCGCGGTTTTGAAGGGTTCGACCTCGACCGCTTTGTCCAACCTTGCGGGCGCTGTGAACATGATGGCGATCAGTGCGAAAAGCACCCCATATTTCACCCATTTCAGGCGCCGATCCCAGATGTCGGAGAGTTCGATCTGCGGGATGCGAAAGAACCGGGCGATGTGGTGCGCGAATTCCTGCATTGCACCGAACGGGCAAAGCCATCCGCAGAAAAGACCGCGACCCCATAGGACAAACCCGACTATCGTTACACCCCAGATCACCAGTGAAAACGGATCATAAAGCAGGAAAGCATAGGACCCGCCCTCGATCGCCGTGCGCGCCACACCGAGTGGCGTAACCACTGATAGCTGCCCCTGTCCCCACCATCCAATGAAGCCAGTGACGAAAGCAAGTATACCCAGTCGGATTGGCGTGAATTGAGGATGTCCCGCAAGGCGGTTGAGGTTGGGTCCCAGAAGGATCAACAAGAGCGCCAGAAACAGGCAGAGAACAATCAGGTCATTGGCCCGGTTACGCAGCGCCTCCAGCCAGGGAGGAGCGGGTTTGACGACTTCCGGTCTGAGATAAAACCGTTCGTCCGTCACGTGGTTGACCTTCAGCGTGACCGATCCAAGCTCGGGCTGAAAGACGCCATGTTCGCGGATCGCCTTCACCTGCAGCGTCCATTCCTGTGTGGGGTCGAACCCCAGACGACGGTCCGTCCGCAGGATCAGCGCAGTGCCAAGATCGACGGCCTCGTGCAGGGCATCTGGTACGTTGTCGTTAAGCTCGATAAGCAGGTCGGCATCGCGCAGCGCGACGGGAAATCCACCCTGGTCGGCGCTCACCCAATCAGGTGCGGTGTTGCGAATGAACTCTTCGGAAACAAGACCGTGTCGGCCTGTTTCGACCACGAGGATCGGTTCGTCGGAGGTCGAGATCGAAAGAAACTCCTGAAGTTCCGCAAAACCGTTATCTGACAATACGGCACGGGCGATGGAGGGCGGCCCAAGATCGACCACCCACAGGTCGAGATAAGTACCATCAGGATCGGCCTGCGCTTCGGGGTCATCGGTTTCCCAAAGCGTGCCGGCAAAGGCTCTGTTCATCTGGGCGTTCTTGACCTGCAGCCGGCTGACGAGGCCGGTTTCGACAACCTTGTCCCACGTCAGGTCTTCGACGTAGTCGGGGTTGGGATAGGCAGGCGGGCCGGTGCTGACGCCCTGCATCTTTTCGCGGGCAACCTTGATGGTAGCGGCAAGGATCGATTCATGGGCTATGCGCACCGATGCCGTGGCCTTGGTTACCCCGTCGAGATAGACTAGAGCGCTGCCATCAGAGCCGTCACCATAGGGTGTGCCCACCACGAGTGTGTCCGAGATGCTGTGGCCCCGGTACTGCTCAAAAAACGCATGGAATGCCGCCTCACCCAGTCCCGACACAAAGATCGGTTCGTTGTGCGAGATCAGCTTGACGTCCAGGAAGCGGCCATCGCGGTCGAGGATGACCAGCAGGTTGATTGGAGCGCCTGAAAAGCCTGGCAGGGGGGCCATCGGTTCGGTTTCAAAAACGTAACCGGCAGGCGCCCCGCCAGAATTCAGGAGCTCCCAAACGCCGTCTTCGCTGACCTGTTCGCCCAACGCCATGGGGGCGACAATGAAGGGTTCGATGTCGTCACGACCCAACGGGTCGGCCAAGGCCGTGACAAACCCACCGATCCAACACAGCATGGCTGCGAGGATGCGCAACACGATTGTCCTCCCGTTCATGGGCAGAGCGTAGGCGCGCGGGCAGGGCGACCAAATTGGACTAAGGTCTAAGACTTGCCTCAGACCGCGATCCGCAATTCATCTTCGCCGAACAGGCGCACGTCAGCCATATCGAACGTCAGACCAACGGTTTCGTCTTCCTGAATGCCTGAGCCGCCTGCAATGCGGACATTCACAGGTTCATCGTGACCGGGTACGTCAACATAGGCAAAACTGTCGCCCCCCAGATGTTCCGCGACGCCGACGGTGCCTTTAAGGATCCCCTCTTCGGGTGCGCAGAGGGTGATGTGTTCGGGCCTTACACCAAAATACCCTGGTTGGCCCTGCAACCCCGCGATCGCGACATGGCTGCCGTCAGCGAGCGTTACGCCACCGGCAGCGGGCTGGCACCCGATGATGTTCATCTTGGGTGACCCGATGAACGTCGCTACGAAAAGGTTGGACGGGTTGCGATACAGCTCGAGCGGCGGGCCCTCCTGCTGGATCACGCCGGCGTTGAAGACGACGATCCGGTCTGCCAGCGTCATCGCCTCGACCTGGTCATGGGTGACATAGATCATCGTCTTGCCAAGCCGCTTGTGCAACCGCGCGATTTCGATCCGCATCTGGACCCGCAGGGCGGCGTCGAGGTTCGAAAGTGGCTCGTCGAACAGAAACGCCGCTGGTTCCCGGACTATGGCGCGCCCGATGGCTACACGCTGGCGCTGGCCGCCCGACATCTCCTTTGGTTTGCGTTCCATGAGCGGCCCGAGTTGCAGGATGTCCGCAGCCCGATCCACCGCCGCATCAATACCCGGCTTGTCGGTACCACCTACTTTGAGACCAAAACCCATGTTTTCGCGGACCGTCATGTGGGGGTAGAGCGCATAGGACTGGAACACCATCGCTAGGCCCCGTTCAGCCGCACCAAGATGGCTGACATCGTGGCCTTCAATCTCGATATGACCCGATGTGATCTCCTCGAGGCCGGAGATCAGTCGCAACATCGTCGACTTTCCGCATCCCGATGGGCCGACGAAAACGACGAACTCGCCTTCCCGAATGTCGAGGTCCACGCCCTTGATGACGTGAACGGACCCGAAGAATTTGTGGATATCGTTGAGTTTGATCTCACCCATTTTCGATTACTCCTCCCCCAGTTCCTGCAAGCCCCATGCGAGCCATATCGCCGCGGTCCAGGAAAATGTGCCACCACCACAGCCCTGGCCATCAATGGGGCTGAAGTATTCGGCAAACCCGCCTGTTCTCATCAGCTTTGCTGTGTCGGATCGGATGCGGCTGGCCCATGCCTCTTCACCGCTTTCGGCAAAACCCTGGGCGATCATGTAATTGACCATGGCCCATGCCGGGCCGCGCCAGTACCGCACGTGATCAAAGTGTGGGCTGCGCGGGTCAAAGCTGGGCACCAGATGGGTCACGTGTTTTGCGATGGCGGCTAGCGTATTTGTCAGCGAATCCTTGTGTGCGGTCACCCCGGCAAAAAGCGGCAGGAACGAGGCCGAGGTGACACCATCAGCCTGCTGGCCGCTGCGCAGATCCAACGTGACGTAGGCATTGGCGTCGTCGTTCCATAGCCGTTCCATTCCGGCCTCCAACCGTGCGATCCGTTCCGCGACATGGTCTGCCGGTTGACCTGCTCGTTGCAGCATGGCGTGAATCGACTTTTCGGCTCGCAACAAGATCGAAGTGATCCCCGGATCTGCCACGAAGAATGGGCATTCGGCTGCAATCTTGCGCTGGTCCCAGCCGCAGGCGCTGCCAAACTGGACAAGGGCAAGGTACCGATCGTAGTCGGCTTTCTTGGGGCGCATCTCAGTGTTGATCAGGGAAGTATCGCGTCGTGTGTATTCGCCAACATTCGATACATCGATAGCATCGCCGGGTCGGTCCCAGTCGGGAAGGTTGTCGCGGCCACTTTCCCAGGGATGGGTCACGGCGATGACCCCCAGCTCGTCGGGGTCCCGTGCGTCGTGGAACCATTGGTGCCATCGGTCGAGCGCCTCTACAAATCCGGTCGCGCGGGCGGGGTCCTCGCGACCCAATTCCTCGATCACGATCGCCGCGACCGGGGGCTGCGTGATGCCAGAGCTGGGGATCGGTCCGTTATTCGCTTTCCAGACCGAGGGGCCGGGGTAGTACGTTGGCTCATCAACGCGAAAAACGATGTGAGGCACCATGCCGTCGGGCCATTGCGCTTCGAACAAAGTGTCAAGTTCTTGCCAAGCCCGCTCGCGATCAAACGTCGCAAAGCCGAGGGCGACAAAAACTGAATCCCAGTTCCATTGGTAGGGATAAAGCCCGTCGGTCGGCACCGTATAGCCGCCGCGGTCGTTGTTCCGCAGAATCTGGCGGGCCTTTTCGTTGAGATCTTCCATATCAGCCTTTCACGGATCCGGCTGTCAGGCCGGTCACGAGGAACCGTTCGAACCACAAGAAAATAGCGAGCACCGGCAGGGTCACGATCACGGCCCCGGCCATGAGGTGCTGGCGTGGCACTTCGGACGAATTTAATGAGACGACAGCCCGCGGCAGGGTGAAGATTTCCGGACTGTCGAGGAACATAAACGCGAAAAGGAACTCGTTCCAGGCGATCATAAAGACGTAGAGCGCGACAGAGGCTATGGCGGGCAGGGATAATGGCAGCGTAATTTTCCAGATGACTGCAAGACGCGAACACCCATCCATCATACCGGCCTCTTCAAGTTCTGCTGGAAGCCCGCGAAAGTAGCCCTGCAGCATGTAAAGCGCGACGGGGATGGTCGTTGCCGGGTAGATGATGACGAGCCCCAGCAGGCTGTCCCGCAGCCCAAGCTGGCTGAAGACGGCGTAGAGCGGGATGACCAGAACGATGGCTGGTACCATGTAGATCAGCAAGATCGAGCGGGAGAATGTTTGCCGCCCCGGAAACTTCAGCCGCGAAATCGCATATGCGCCCGGGATAGATGCGGCCAGTGTCAACAGCACCGTAACCACCGAGACAAATGTTGAGACGAGAATGTACCGCCCGAAATCGAATGTCGTGAAAAGCTCGATGTAGGAGCTGAAAAGCTCGAAAAAGCCCTGGTTGATGTTGATCGAGTAGTCGAGCGGGTTCTGCAGCAACTCCGCCTGCTTTTTGAAGCTCGTCATCAGCATCGCGTAGAAAGGCAGCAACACGATGGTGGTGAAAAAAACAAAGCCAAGGCCTTTGAGCGCGCGGCCCAAAACTTCTTCGCTGCGATACCGGTTGAGTGTCCGCCAGTCCCGCTTGCGGAAAGCGAGCGCGACAGCGCCGACAGTCAGCCCTGTGAGTGCAACGAGGACAAGCAGGCCCGTGATCGGCCGCGCACCGAAGGAGATGCCGAGGGGCGCGAAGAACGTGAGCAATAGCGTGACGACCACGTAGGCCCCGCCACCGATCATCCAGCGGCCTGTCAGGTCATTTCGTATCTGGTCCGCTAAAAGCCAGCCGAACGCGCCGGCAATCCCGGCCAGCGTCGCGGTAAGTGGCGTCATCGCAGCCTCCGTCCCGAAAACCAACGTGATGCCAACCCCGAATACGACCGAGACAACGAAACCCCAAATAGCGCCGAGCGCCGTGGCAAGAATGATACCCCTCCGCATTACATCCCCTCCTCTTTCGGCACGAACTTGAAGTAGAACCAGACGAATATCGCGAGCATGAAGAAGATGACGACGGCCACCGCAGCGCCTGCACCGAGGTTCGACAGCGCGAAAGCCTGTTCATAGACATTGACCGTGAGGGTCCGCGTGCCTGACGCGCCGCCGGTCAACAGAAAGATATCGTCGAACTTGTTGAAGGTCCAAATGAAGCGCAGCAGGAACAGCGTTGAAATGATCCCGATGAGTTGCGGCAGCGAGATGTACCAGAAGGTTTGAAACGGTGTCGCGCCGTCCATCTCTGCTGCTTCGTTCAGATCGGCCGATAGCGATTGCATGCGGGCCAGGATGAACAGGAAGGCCAAGGGAAAATAGCGCCAGGCCTCGAAAGCGATCACGGTCCATAGCGCGATGCCCCGCGTGCCGAGGAAGTTGATCGTCCCGCTCGTCACGCCGGTGTTCAGCAAAATGGCATTCACGGTGCCCGAGAACGGATCGAGCAGGAAGATCCATGTAAAAGCGACCGCAATAACGGGCGAGACGTAGGGAAACAGGAACAGGCCGCGCAACAAGGACCGGCCCGGGAACGCTGTCATCAAGAGCTGCGCGGCAAACAGCCCAAGGATCAGCGCGCCTCCGGTGCCGCCGATTGTGTAGACGATCGAAACCCAGAGAACCCCCCAGAATTCCGACGCGTCAAACACCCTTCGGAAATTGTCGAAAGTAAATTCGAGACTGGTCAGAACGTTCTGCGACCGCCCCGTAACGATCACTTCAGTATCCCTCGGTGCCGCGCCGGCATAGTCGGCGGTCGCCTCGAGGACGCCCTTGATCCGCGTCCGCTCGCGCGGTTCCAGCGTGCCCAGATCGCAGCGGATCGTGCTGTCATCTACGACGCAGGGTTCGTCGATGCTTACGACCTTCAGACCCTCCGGTATGGTGTCGGTCAGGACGGCATCGAAGACCGGCTCTTGGGGCGAACTCGACCTGATCTGGAACTCGATATTGAACTGATCCCCGGCCTGCGTGACCTCGCCGCTGACGCGCTCCCTCACCAGGGCCTTGGCGGCCCGAAGGTCCGCAAGTTCCACCGGTTTGACCGAAATCCAGAAGTTGGCAAAGACCGGGATCATCACGATCAGCAAAACCGCGATGACCGTGGGTGCCAGCATTCCGAAGGCGAGCCGCATTTCCCTTCGCTCAATAGGGCCAATCCTTTTCCGTGCCGCTTCAAGCTCTTCAGCTGTTGCTTTTGCCACTTTTCCCTCCCCGTGCCGGTGGGCCGCTTGATGCCCGCGTCTTCAGTCGAACCGGCAGGCTGATCGTTCTCACCGGGGCGTCGATATTTGCTTTTCGGGCGAGGAACGTCTCGGCAAGCTGTTGACCGATGCCTTTTGGATCGACTGCGACGGACGTGAGCGGCGGCACCCAGAGCCGCGAGTCTTCGATGTCGTCAAAGCCTACGACCGAGACGTCCTTGCCCACCTCCAAACCCAACTCGGCGAAGCCAAGCGTCGCCCCTGCTGCCACGACATCGCAGTTGCAGATGAAGCCGGTGATGTCCGGATGTTCGCGATGAAGATCAATGGCGGCTTTCTTGGCGGCGGTCTTGGTTTCATCGCACTTGCGTACGATCGGGTTGTTGCATTTTGCGCCAATCAGAGCGGTGACATAGCCGCCAATGCGCTGGTCGAGTGTGGCACCGTCCAATTCGCCGCCCAGGAATCCGATCCGTCGATGCCCAAGTTCAATGAGATGCTTGGTTGCGAGATTTGTTCCATAGGCTGAATCGATTCCGACGTGATCAAAAACCTGGTCTGCGAATTGCCGCAGGAGCGTGACGGTGATGGGGCTGTTTGCCATCACCCAATCGACCGTATCCTGCGAAGTCCCGATCGCCGGAACCCAGAGAAGACCGCCCAGCCCTCCACCAATCATGGTATGCAAATATCGTTCCTGCCGCGCCGGATCATCATGGCTGTCGAGGACATAGACAAGATACCCGTGCTCTTCGAGCGACTCGTTCACGCCGCCCACCACCTCGGCATTGAAGGGGTTGCCGATCTTGTTGATCAGCAGGCCGATATCGCGGCTTTGCCCCGATCGCATGGCCGAGGCCCGCCGGTCCTGAACGTAATTTACCGTCTTCGCGGCCTGCAGAACCTTGCGCCGCGTTTCCTCGGATATGCGACCGCTGCCGCGCAGGACCTGGCTGACCGTCGATGTCGATACACCTGCCGCCCGTGCGACCGTTCGTATGGTCGGGCGCCCGCTCATTCTGAGGCTCGTTTGTTGCGGGCGGCACATGCATCACCGGCACTCGAATCCGTCCGGGCTGCGCTGACGGTTATGGTTCCTTGCCCAGTCACGCAGCGGTCGCGAAACGAACGGATGCCTTTGCGAGCGGGCCATGTTGCCATTCCACGGACTATTGCGGCGGTGTTTAATGCAATGAACACGCAATCCTCCCAAAATGCGTATCTTGATGTAACGTTACATCATGTACCGATGTCAATGGGTTTGATATTAGAAAGCGTATGGGTGCTAGCACAATTGGGAAAATGCCTGAATTTTCTTGACTTGATGTAACGTTATATCGAACATTCGAGCAAGTGTTGCCCCCTGACGCGATTCTGGCGCTCTGATTGGCGACACGGAATTAGGGAGGAACAACATGCTGAAGCGGCTAAGTACCGTCGCTGCTGGGTTAATAATTGCAGCCAATGCAGCCTGGTCAGACACGATCACATTCTGGACACCGGAAGAACAGCCCGAGCGGCTGGCCATTCAGGAAGAGATGGCGGCGGCGTTCAAGGCAAAGACGGGTCACGATGTCGAAGTGATCCCAGTTACTGAAAAGGAACTGGGAACGAGAATGACCGCAGCCTTCGCGGCCGGGGACCTGCCAGATGTGGTGTACCATTCGATTCAGTACGTTCAACCATGGGCTGAAGCCGGGATCCTTGACACATTTGCGGCAACCGAGGTGATCGAAAACCTTGGAGCCGAAACCTTCGCACCCGGACCGATGAACATCGCGTCGGTTGGTGATGGGGAATGGTCCACCGTACCGGTCGACGGATGGACGCAGATGGTCGTCTATCGGAAGGACCTATTCGAAGAAAAAGGATTGGCAGCGCCAACGACCTTCGAGGCCATCAAGGCGGCGATTGACGCACTTCACAATCCGCCCGAGATGTTCGCCTTTACGACGGCAACCAAGATTGACGAGACGTACATGATGCAGGTGCTTGAGCATCTGCTGCTCGCCAACGGGTATTCGCCGGTAGGCGATGCGAGCGACCAGAAGCTGAAGGAAACGCTTGAGCTGTTCAAGGCGACCGCCGACGCATCGCCGGCTGGCGAGTTGTACTGGAAGCAGTCGCGAGAGCTTTATTTTGCCGGCAAGACCGCGATGATCATCTGGTCACCATTCATCATGGATGAATTGGCCGGATTGCGGGACAGCGCGCCGCCGACGATCAATGATGATCCGACGTCTCGCGAATTGGCGGGCAAGACCGGGTTCGTGACACAAATCGCTGGTCCCTCGAACCCGGATGGGGCGGGATATGCCGATATCCGCTATATGGGCGTAACGACGGATGCCGATACCGATGCGGCCATCGAGTTCGTGAACTTTGTTATGGACGAAGGCTATGGCTACATTCTGCGCATTGCGCCTGAGGGCAAGTTCCCGGTCCGTCGCGGCACGGCAGACGATCCTGAAAAGTTTGTGGCCGAGTGGGCCTCGTTGCCTGTCGGCGTCGATCGCAAGGCATCGCTGGCCGACATCTATCCTCAGGATGTAATCGACAACATCGTTGCCGGTCTGGCGACGGGCGACCGCTGGGGCCTCAAGGAAAACGAGCTCAACCGCGCCTCAAAGATCGTGTCGAGCCTGGTCTACAATCGGATCATCCGCGAATACATCGATGATCAAATCTCGCTCGACGATGCGGTTGCGGCGATCAAGGACGAAGTGGCGAAGATCGAATAGCGGTGTTCAAGCCGAACGAAAACGCGGGCCGTGCGCCCGCGTTTTTTCAAGTGCGCGGAAAATAACTGGCCGATCTCTCGCTTCAAGATGTCAATGTCGCCTCGTTGTCATCTGTGACAACAACGAGATGGCTAAGGCCGACAGACAAAGCGACGAAAACCTTGAACCAAAAGGCAAAGTTCGCTGCGTTCAGGTTTTGGCGCTGACCAACGCTGCCCCTTCTGAAAGGCTGTTCAGCTTGGCGTAAGCGATGTCCGGATCCACGGATCCAAAGCCTGCGAAAGTGCCGAAACCGCAATCACTGCCTGCGATGATGCGGTCGGCACCGACGATGTCGACGAACCGTTGAATCCGTTGGGCAACCAGCCGTGGATGTTCGATAAAGTTGGTAGTCGTATCCACGACGCCGGGGACCAGCACCTTGTCATCCGGAATTTCTGACTTCCGCTCCTGAAAGACCTCCCACTCATGCGCATGTCGCGGGTTGGAGGTTTCGAACAGGACATAGCGCGATTTGGTCGCCATAAGGGTGCCAAAGACCTGATTCATGGGTATGTCGCAGCAATGGGGGCCTTCGTAATTTCCCCAGCAGATATGAACCCTGACCTTGTCCTGAGGCACGTTTTCAAGCGCGTGGTTCAGTGCCTCGACATGCATCGCGGCCACTTTGAGGAATTCGTTATCACTTAGGTCGGCAAAAAGCATATGGCGCGAAAGCGCTAGATCAGGGCAATCGAGTTGGAGGTAGAGCCCAGCAGCGACAATGGTTTCGTATTCCGCCTTCATCGCGTCAGCTAGGGCACCGAGGTAGGCCTCGCGCGTCGGATAATGCTGGTTCTGGAGGAAAAGCGAAATCACACCCGGCGAGGCGGCATTCATAAAGCCCCGATCCGTGCCATGTTCGGCCATCGCCGACTTCAGGTTGGCAATGTCTTTTTTAAGCTCGTCCTGGCCCTTGGATTTCACTTCACCAGTACACATGGGCCGCGCGTATTTCGGCGTTCCGCCGTCGTCGGCGAGCCGTTTCAAAAAGTTTGGAAACATCTTCAGATCAGCGGGTGGATTACGCGGGCTGTCGCCCGAAAAGCCGGTGTAGCGGTCTTTGACATATGTCGCGTAGGAGATTTTCGAGGTCTCGCCGTCGCTGACGACATCGATGCGGGCCTCACGTTGCAGTCTGACTGTTTCGGAAACGGCTGAAGACATGCAGGCGTCGAATGCATCGGGGTCGTAGGCCTCGGATCTTTCACGGGCAAAAATATAATCAACGACGGCCTGGCTGCGAGGAAGGGAGCCCACATGGGTTGTCAGTATCTTGGTCATTCGGTGCCTTGGTTTGTCAAATCGTTTTAATCCAGATCGTGCCCGCCGGATCATCGGTTACCTGGACCCGGTAAGGGCCGATCTTGCCGGTCGCAACCGCTTCAACCGCACGGCTTTCGGCGGGAGTCGCAAGAAAAACCGATTTGCGGAGCATTAATTTGCCTTGCCGACCGACACGGGACGGAATGGTCTGTTTTGCCACATGCACCTCCTTTAGACGCCTCCGTCAACCGGTCTTGAGCCGGATTTGCTTCCAGATGGCCGTCTCGTCGAACAGCGTGTACTCGCGGCGCAGGCCCCTTGGCCCGAACTCCGCATGAGAAATGCCCAGCACATAGACCTCGGCGCCGGTGGGCGGCCCAAAGCTACCCCATCCGTCGTGTTTGCCCCAAAGGCTCCACCGGATCGCGGCCCGAGGCGGCATCATTGGTTCGTCTTGGCCGATCTGGTGGTGGATCGTGAAGGCAGCGTCGGGAAAGCTTGCCCGCAGACCCATCCAGAAACGGTCAGCTGCGTCGTGGGAATATCCTGTTGTGCCGCCAGGATACTCTGACTGAACCGCCCTGTCGTAGGTATTGGGGATAGCGGCCATATCCGCGCCCATAATCCGCGTCAGCACATTCGCGTACCGCTGCCCCCATTCGTTGTCATTGCCAGTGCCGGTATAGGGACCTTGCTGATCTGTCTCGGGTGTCAAAGGTCTGACGCAGGTATTCGGGCCACCCTCTTTGGCAATCAGATCGGCGGCATAGTCGCGCGGTTCCCATCCGAGCTGCCGCACAATTGCACCCTGATCCCGGATCAGCCATTCATCGTCGATCTGGTTCGCGATGGCGTGGCAGTCTGCTATGATACGGTAACGCAGAGTCTTGCCGCTCGCCCTGCCATAAACGCCATCCGACAGATGGGTCGCGGTCGACAGAATGCGGTGGGAACTGAGCATCCCCTGATCAGGTGTGCCGGACCATATCACGTCTTCTCCCAACAGTCGGCGGTCCGGAAACTCGGCCAGCGTCGCCATGGTTGCGCCTATGACATTCTGGTTACCGATCACGACCGAGCCGGGTGAGCGCACCACGATATCCGGACTGTAGTATTGGTGGAGGGTCGCAATTCCCCGATCTTCCCAGATTTCTTTGGTGATCCCGATGATGTAGTCCGGGAAGTCTTTGAATTTCGGATCGAACCCTTTCATGCAGTGTCCCAATTCAGTTCGGCTTTTGGCAGGCGGGCGGATCCGCGTATGACAAAGGGGCAATCGATCGAGATCTGCCGGGGCGGTTGCGCCTTGGGGTTTTCGATCTGGTCGAGCAGGGCCAAGACAGTTTCTTCGACCATCAGATTGGCGCGTTGCCGCATTGTGGTGAGGTCGTAGGCGGGCCAGGCCGCGGGTGGTACATCGTCATATCCAACGACTGACACATCGTCAGGCACCAGCAAACCCAGTTCAAACCGAAGAACGTCCATCACTGCGAATGCCATATGATCGTTCGCGACGAACACGGCGTCCGGACGGGTGCTCTCAGATACATCAAAAAGGCGTCTGGCCGCCTCCGCTGCGCGGTCGCTTCGGAAGTCGCCAACTTCACGCGCATGCAAATGTACATGGGCCTCGGCAAGCGCTGCGCGGAATCCCGCTTCGCGATCGCGCTGTGTCGATGCGCCCTCCCAACCGGCGATATAGGAGATCCGTTCATGGCCGCCGGCAACGAGGAATTCCGCGACCTTACGGCCGCCAGCATAGTTGTCTGATGTGACCGTCGTGATGCCGCCGATATCCTGCGAGCGGTTAAAGAGAACAACGGGGACGCCCGCCTGCCGACACCGGGATGCAATGTCGGATGACATCGCAACCGACGCCATCACGATCCCGTCGACCTGGTAGTCGAGGATCTCCTCCATCACGCTATCGATGTTTCCGGCCGTTTGGGCAGCCATGAAGATCAAGACGTGATAGCCGCGTTCTTGCAGCGCGTTTGACAGCTTTTCCAATGCCTCGGGATAAAAGTGGTTCTCGAGATACGCGACCACCAAACCGATGATCCGGCTGCGACCAGACACCATGGCGCGGGCAAGGACGTTGGGGCGGTATCCCAACTCCGCTGCCGCCTTGCGCACCTTGTCGGCGGTCTTTTTTGACACCGAGGCGCCGGGCGTAAAGACGCGGCTCACGGCCGATTGGCTGACGCCGGCCCGATCGGCAACCTGTAGCGATGTGACTTTTTCCGCCATCAGTCTGCTGTCCAGCCACCATCGATGATCAGGGAGGTTCCGGTCACAAGCGCCGATGCATCCGAAGCAAGGTACACCACTGAACCCATAATATCCTCGACCTCGCCGACGCGCCCCAGCTTGATCTTGTCGAGGATCCACGCCGCCCGTTCCGGATTGTCGAAGGTAGGTTGCGTCAGGGGGGTCCGTATAAACGTCGGGCAAATGGTGTTGATGCGGATCTTGTGCTGGCCCCATTCGATGGCCATGGCTTTGATCATACCTTCAAGCCCGTGTTTCGTCGCGCAATAAACCGCGCGGTCGACGCCGCCGACATGGCCCATCTGGCTTGAGATGTGGATGATCGACCCTGGCTTGTTCGTCTTGATCATGGATCTGGCAGCATACGTGGATAGGAAATAAGCCGATCGAAGGTTAAGATCGGCCACGGCGTCATAGTCTTCGGGCGTCGTTTCGAGGGCCGGTCCGTGGCGGGCCAGACCGGCGGAATTCACGATGATGTCGAAAGCGTACGTGTCGATCAAAGCCTCGATGGCTCCCAGATCGGCCTGGTCGAGAGGCGCGATTTCGGCCCGCCATCCGTTCTTTCGGAGGGCGTCAACGGTTTCTTCAAGGCGTTCGCGACCGCGCGCAGCGCAGATAACATGCGCTCCTGCCTCCGCGAGGGCCACAGCGCATCCCTGCCCGATGCCTGATGACGCCCCGGTCACAAGCGCCAGCTTGCCGGAGAGGTTCATCGAAGGGGTCCGGGGCAGTTCGGTCATAAAGTCGTTCCGTCTGGGATCGTTATGGCACCGAGGTTTCGGGCCTTGTTGAATTCGTGAAGCCGGGCAAAGACATCAACGCCAAGCTGCCTGTAGGCGTCAAGAAGATCCACCAGCACCCAGTTTTCGCGGATCTTTCCGTTTTCGACGCGCCAGAAGTCGAGCGATTTCATCGTGATGCGTGTTCCTGCCGGGGCGATGCCCATCCAGCCATCGCCGCTGAGCGTCTGGATCATGTTGGGCCATCCGGTCACTGCCGCATAGTTTTTGTCGCCAAAGAAGTGGTAGGTTATTTCATCCCGGTACTGGCCGCGATCTGGCATCGCGTTGAGAAACGGGATTTGGTGCCAGTTTCGAAAGCCCGAGATG
>JBCBKL010000045.1:0-12785 GCA_038521825.1 Pseudomonadota bacterium
CTTGCCCTTCGGTCGGCGCTTTGACGAACCTGACCTCTGGACCGAATGGCAAGGCGTAAACCTGCCGCCATCCATGGGCCTACAGTTCTTTGGTCTCGTGGATATCGATGGCGAGACGCAGCAATTGACCGTGCGCCTGATGGATCGGGCAGATACCGAGCTCTACTCGGTGACGCTCGATCCTAAGGGTGTAGCAATCTGATCCGATGCTCTGGGGCGGCTCGCGCCGCCCCCACGCCCATCAATTGTGCGGATAGCGGATGCGCCGCGTTCCTTACCCCTGCCAAAATTGACTTGTAAGTTCCTCAGACTTCTAATCGCATAGTTGCCGCACTATACCAGCAAGTGCATTTGTCTGTCAGAGGTCTGCATGCCCCGTCCTGCAATCGGCATCATCAGTAATCTTCACGTCATTAACGATGAATACCGAATACATGGTGGAGGTCTGATCAATACCTCGGCGGTTTCGGAGGTTGCGGATGGGATGCCAGTTCTCATCCCGGCGGACCCGAAGCACGCAAGACTGGAAGACCTTCTGGAGCACTTTGCCGGCTTTGTCTTTACCGGCGGGCGCCCAAACGTCCACCCGGAAGAGTACGGCGAAGAGGAGACCGAGGCCCATGGCGCATTTGACAGGGATCGCGATGCGCTTGCCCTGCCACTGATCCGTACGCTGGTTGAGCGCGGTCAGCCCTTCCTTGGAATTTGCCGCGGCTTCCAAGAGGTCAATGTCGCCATGGGCGGTACACTCCACCCCGAGATCCGGGAACTACCCGGCCGCGACAACCACCGCATGCCGCCGGACGGCACGCTAGAGGAAAAGTTTGCGCTCCGGCACGAAGTCACATTCAGCGAAGGCGGTGTGTTTCATCGGCTTATGGGCAGGCAAACCGTGCTGACAAACACGTTGCATGGGCAGGGGATCAGTACGCCGGGAGAACGGATCGTTATCGATGGCCACGCACCAGATGGCACACCCGAAGCGATTTACATAAAGGATGCACCCGGCTTTACGCTGTCTGTTCAATGGCACCCGGAATGGAATGCCGCGAACGATCCAGTTTCCCGCCCCCTCTTCGAATCATTCGGTCGAGCCACCCGCGATTGGGCCGAAGGGCGCAGGCCCCGTCCTATGCTAAAGACAGCATAGGCTGCTCAGACGTCACTCTGCCCCTGAAAGCTGGCGTCGCTTTCTGCCGATCGGGCCAAGATCCATTCCGGATCGCACGGTGGATTGACGAGTGAACCCAGTCTTCCGGTGTCACGGCCAGTCCATTCTGAAGCGGTGCTGCATAAATCATCCGACGATGGATCTCATAGTCTGCTGCATCGGAAAGATGATAATCCCAGAACCTGCGCTGCCAAATCCCTTTTTCCTTTCGGCGAACAGCAACCGGATGCCGCTTGACCGGTTCGGGCAAAGCACGCGAAAACAGGCTCTTCAGCATTCGCCAACGTTTGGCGTAATCAATATCGCCCGCCGGGAGGGTCCAGATCGTGTGCAGGGTATTCGGCAGCACCACGATCTCGTCAATCTGAAAGGGAAAGCGGTTCATTGTCTGCCGTGTGACGCGGCGCAGGAGATCTACCTCTTCGACAAGTGCGGCGCTGTTCGGATCGGCAAGGCGGACCGTAAAGAAAAAGGATCTAACGGGTCGAGAATCATCAAAGGCAATGGTCATACCCCTGATCTATTGCCGGACTCGTTAATCTCCGGTTAGCTCACCTGTCCGCCCGCAATCTCGATGCACTGACCATTGATACTGCCCGAGCCAGGACCGATAAGCCATGCAGCCGCAGCAGCAACTTCTTCGACGTCGATCAGGCGCTTGTGCCGGTTGGAGCTGACCATCATCTGGCGCGCTTCTTCTTCGTTGATGCCCATCCTCGCGGCGATGCTTTCCTGGTTCCGGGTCACAATCGGAGTATCAACATAGCCGGGACACAGCGCATTGAACGTGTAGGGCGTTCCAACATACTCCTCGGAAAAGGATCGGACCATGCCGATCATCCCGTGCTTTGATGCTGAATATGCCCCCGCACCCGGAAGCCCCCGCAGCCCGGCGATGGATGCAACGCAGATCACCCGGCCCCAGTCGGTTTCCTTCATGGATGTCAAACATTCCCGGATTGTCAGAAATGCTCCGTCAAGATTGGTCGCCATTATGTTCCGCCACAATTCGAGGCTGGTCTTGTGCAGCGCCTTGCCCTCGGCGATTCCCGCATTTGGAACACAGATCTGAATGGGGCCTCGTGCCTCGACTGCCTTGGCGACGGTTTGGGTGATCTCGGCCTCGTTGCGTACATCCATACCCATCCCGGTCATAATATCACCAGCAACTTCGTCCAGAATATCCTGTCGCCGGCCAGTGATAGTGACCTGCGCGCCTTGTTCTGCCAACATTCGTGCGATCCCAAGACCAATGCCCGTGCCACCACCAGTGACAAAGGCATGTTTTCCGCTGAGGCTCATCGGGTCACTCCTCCTTTTTTTCGATCCTGCTGCCCTGACCGGTTCAGTGCAACGCTTTACAATCGTATTCAATTAAATGAATGTGATGGAAAGGGAGCTTTGCAATGCGATATTCAACACTGGGGTTTTTCTTCTTAGCAACCGCGTCGGGGGCCAGCGAAGACATACCTGATCAGTACCCCGCCTCTGAGCTTTATTCAAAGCCGGTTGAGGTCATCCCCAACGTCTTTAGCGCCATAGGTGCAACAGCACCGCCCACTTACGAGAATGCTGGTCATAACAACAATCTCAGCTTCATCGTCACCAACGAAGGGGTGGTCGTGGTAAATGCCGGGGCATCAAGCCGGCTGGCCGAAGCATTGCATAACGAGATCAAGGCCGTCACGGATCAGCCGGTCGTCCTAGTGATCAATGAAAACGGCCAGGGCCACGCGATGCTTGGTAACGGCTATTGGGCCGATCAGGGCATCGATATCTTGGCCCATGTCGATGCAGTGACCGAGACTCAAGAGAACGGTGACTTTATCATTCAGCGCATGAGAGCGTACAATCAGGACCGGGCCGAAGGCAGCAGAGTCCACCATGCAAACCTGACCTTCGAAGACCGCTACGACATCTCGTTTGGTGGTGTTGAAATCCAGGTGCTGCATCTGGGACCGGCACATGACCCGGGCGATTTACAAGTCTGGGTCCCGGAATGGTCCATCATGATGACGGGCGATCTGGCTTTCCACGAACGCATGTTGCCGATCTTTGAACACACCTGCACGTCATGTTGGCTGGAAACGTGGGAAACGGCATTCGAACCTATGAGCCCCACATACATCATCCCCGGCCACGGTCATCCTACGAACCTGGCACAGGTTCGACGCTATACGTACGACTACCTGGTTGATCTCAGGGAAAAGATTGGTGCCCATATTGAGGCCGGCGGTGATCTCGCTGACGCCTATTATGTGGATCAATCACGGTGGTCGCACCTTGATACATTCGAACAACTCGCCACCCGCAACGCGGGCCGGGTTTTTGAGGAGATGGAATGGGAATGACATGGCGTGAGGCGATTGACACACCCCCGGTTTGGCTTGTCGCCTTCATCGTTCTTGCGTGGCTGCAAAGCCAGTACTTCGACCTCGGCCTCAGTCTCGGCTTTCCGATCATCCAGCTGGTGGCCGGTATTATGATCGGGGCTGGCCTAGTCCTCTTTGTTCTCGCGGTGCTCGAGTTCCGGAAACACAAGACTACGATTATCCCGCATCAGACCCCCAACAAGCTGATCCAGACCGGCGTCTTCGCGCGATCCCGCAACCCGATCTACCTAGGTGACGCGCTGATACTTGGCGGCCTGATCCTGCGTTTCGACGCGGTTCTATCGCTTGTCCTGCTGCCAGTCTTCGTTTGGCTGATCGAAAGACGATTCATCATCTCCGAAGAAAATCGGATGCGACGGACGTTTCGCGCCAAGTTTGCCCAGTACGAACAAAAAGTGCGCCGGTGGCTCTGATTCTTTTCCAATCTTTCGCGCGTGACGTAGCGAGCCAACTTGTAACTGTTGCAGTGCAGCGTTAGTGGACAACGATGTAACGAGGTCCATTTTGCCGGATTGGAACGAGAACTGGGAGCGGATCGTTGAAGATCGGAACACCTAAAGAGACATTCGAGGGCGAAGCGCGTGTGGCTATGACCCCGGAAAGTGCGCTGCAGCTTCAGAAGCTCGGTCATGAATGCGTTATCGAGACTGGGGCCGGCGTGGCCGCCGGATTCTCTGACAAGGCCTATGCCGATGCTGGCGTCGAGTTTGCAAAGACGGCGGCGGCGCTTTGGAAATCTGCCGATGTGGTCGCCAAGGTGCGCCCACCCAATTCGACTGAAATGAAGAGGCTGCGCGATGGCCAGACGCTCATTTCGTTTTTTTATCCGGTCGCGAACGAAGAAATGATGGCCAAAGCGGCCGAGGCAGGCTCAACCGTCATCGCGATGGATATGGTGCCGCGGATCAGCCGCGCACAAAAGATGGATGCGCTGTCGTCCATGGCGAACATCGCAGGCTATCGTGCAGTGATCGAAGCGGGCAACAATTTTGGCCGTTTCTTTACAGGCCAAGTGACTGCCGCCGGTAAAGTGCCCCCTGCAAAGGTACTCGTCATCGGCGCAGGCGTTGCTGGTCTTGCCGCGATCGGAACATCGACCTCGCTGGGTGCTATCACCTACGCATTCGACGTGCGCCCCGAGGTGGCTGAACAGATTGAATCCATGGGGGCCGAGTTTGTCTTCCTTGAATTCGAACAGACGCAGGACAGTGCCGCGACGGGTGGTTATGCCGCCCCGTCGAGCCCAGAATTTCGCGAGAAGCAACTCGAAAAGTTCCGCGAAATGGCGCCGGACATTGATATCGTTATCTGTACGGCGCTGATCCCAAACCGCGACGCGCCGGTGCTGTGGACCAAGGACATGGTCGAGATGATGAAACCGGGTTCGGTCATCATCGATCTGGCGGCAGAGCGTGGCGGCAATTGCGAACTGACCGTTCCTGATGAAAAGATCGTCAGCGACAACGGCGTCACTATCGTTGGTTATACCGACTTTCCAAGCCGAATGGCGGCACAATCGTCCAGCCTTTATGCCACGAACGTCCGCCATATGCTGACCGATCTGACGCCAGAAAAAGACGGCATAATCAATCAGAACATGGAAGACGACGTTATTCGGGGTGCCACGGTAACCCACGGCGGCGAAGTGACCTATCCGCCGCCGGCGCCCAAGGTGGCGGCCATCGCCGCAGCACCCAGGAAAGAGCCTGCAAAAGAACTGACGCCCGAAGAAAAGAAAGCACAGGAACTGGCCGCGTTCAAAGAGCAGACGCGCAGTCAGGTGACCCTGCTTGCCATCGGCGCGGTTCTGATCCTGGGTGTTGGCGCGATCCCGGGCATGCCGGCCAGCTTTATGCAGCATTTCATCGTATTTGTACTGAGCGTGTTTGTCGGCTTCCAGGTGATCTGGAATGTCAGTCATTCGCTCCACACACCGCTCATGGCGGTCACCAACGCTATTTCCTCCATTATCATCCTCGGCGCATTGATCCAGATTGGGTCAAGCAACCCGCTCATCATATTACTTGCCGCCCTTGGGGTCTTTATGGCCGCAATCAACATCTTCGGTGGGTTCCTCGTGACACGGCGCATGCTCGCCATGTTCCAGAAGTCGTAAGGAGAAGAGGACATGGAATTCGGCTTTACGATTGCAGCCTACGTGGTTGCGGCTGTTCTCTTCATCCTCTCGCTGGGGGGGCTTTCGGGACAGGAAAGCGCAAAGCGCGCGGTATGGTATGGCATCGTCGGCATGGCGGTTGCCGTTCTGGCAACGTTGATCGGCCCTGGATCGGGTCTTTGGCTGGCCTCGCTGATCCTGATTGCAGGCGGCGCAGCGGTTGGTCACCAACTAGCGACGCGCGTCCAGATGACGCAAATGCCCGAACTGGTGGCGATCATGCACTCGCTCGTCGGTCTCGCCGCAGTCTTTGTCGGCTTTAACGCAGACATCATGATCAATACCGTTTCGGCGCTTTATACAGAAAACGGCGGCGTGTTGGGGGCTGTTGGCGAAGACGGCCTGACCGCTATCGGCTTGCCAAAGGAGGTTCACGAGACTCTCTCAGCCTTCGGCCAACTGGTGGCAAAGAAGTCAGGCGTGGAGATCGGTATCCTGCGCATCGAACTAGCGCTTGGCATCTGGATCGGAGCGGTCACCTTCACCGGATCGGTCGTGGCCTACGGCAAGCTTTCCGGCAATTCGAGCCTATTGCCTTTCAAGATCGATACCTCGGCCAAGCAACTGCCGGGTGGTCATATGCTGAACGCAACGGCGGCGGCGTTGTCGCTGGTCCTGCTCATCATGTACCTGTCAGGCTCGGGGTCATGGACGCTTGTACTGCTATCACTCGCCTCTTTCTTTATCGGGTACCACCTGATCATGGGCATCGGTGGGGCGGACATGCCTGTCGTGGTCTCGATGCTGAACAGCTATTCTGGCTGGGCAGCTGCGGCCATCGGCTTCTCGCTGGGGAATGATCTTTTGATCGTTGTAGGCGCGCTGGTAGGATCATCCGGTGCGATCCTGTCTTACATCATGTGCAAGGCGATGAACCGGTCGTTCATTAGCGTGATCCTGGGCGGGTTCGGCGGGACCACTGGCGAGCAGATGGCAGTCGAAGGTGAGCAGATCGCCATCGAAGCCGATGGTGTCGCTGCGGCGCTTACGGATGCAGACAGCGTGGTCATCGTACCAGGATACGGAATGGCGGTCGCGCAGGCCCAGCAAAGCGTTTCAGAACTGGTGCGCAAACTGCGGGCTCAGGGCAAAGAGGTGCGTTTCGCGATCCACCCCGTGGCCGGGCGTCTGCCGGGGCATATGAACGTGCTGCTGGCCGAGGCAAAGGTGCCCTACGACATCGTGCTGGAGATGGACGAGATAAACGACGACTTCCCCAGCACCGACGTTGCTATCGTCATCGGGTCGAACGACATCGTGAACCCCGCCGCACAGGATGACCCGAACTCACCGATTGCGGGTATGCCAGTTCTGGAAGTGTGGAAGGCAAAGCAGGTTTTTGTCTCGAAGCGCGGTCAGGGTACCGGCTATTCGGGCATTGAAAATCCGCTGTTCTTCAAGGAAAACACGCGGATGTTCTATGGCGATGCCAAGGCTTCGCTAGACAAGCTGCTGCCTATGATTGACTGACTAAACCAGTCTGAAAGCTGACAGTATTGAGGCGGGCACTGGCCCGCCTCTTTCATTAGAAAGGCTCAGTACAAGGCCACCGGGTTGATCATCGCTTGGACAGTCCCGCGGATTCGTGGCTGGCCGAGCACGAACATGAACTCATAGACACCCTCGCGAACCAGCGGGCCGGTATCCATCGTTTCAAGAATATAGATGCCCTCATTCTTCAGAAATATAACGTGGCCATAAAATACTTTGTCGCCCTCGGGTGCTGGTATGGGCTCCAGCCCCCACGTGTCCGCACCGACCGCCATGGGATCAAGCGAGGCTACATATGCAGCGCCTTGGTTATTGAGGCCAGGCTCACCCGAAACCCAGGCCTTGGGATCACTCTCCAGCATCGTTTCCGTCCAACCGGTGTGGAACAGGATGATGTCGCCTTCGCCAATCGCGGTTCCCTGCGCCTCGACAACCGCTTTGATCTCAGCCTCACCAAAATGCTCGCCAGCTGCAAGCGCTTCCTTGTCCCCTGTCATATCCAGGATGACGGCACGGCCCACCAATGGCGGCACCGCGTGTGTCCCCAGCTTGGTCAGACCGGTGATCGCACCAATCTCTTTCTCATCAATGCAATTGTAGTACAGGCCGCCCTCACCGAGGTGCCCCAAACCATCGAGCTGTGATCCGATCCCGATCCAAGTCTGGAGCAGGTCATCGTTGTAGTTCCCCTCATAGCCAAAGGCGCTCAGCTTTTGGCCACCCTGCTGGTTGGGCTGAACCACCTGCAGACTGAGCGAACGGGGCGGAAACGCCGGGGTTTCGGGACCGATGACAATACCCAGCGGATGGGACTTGCCCCGCCTGATCAGTTTCGTCGCGGCAAGCGTCCTCTCAGGCGTTATCAGATTTGCCGACCCGATCTGATCATCAGCACCCCATTTCGACTGGGTGCAATTCGCAAGGGTCATGCCAGCTGAAAAAATGCCAACAACACTGACTAGAAGAAATGCTTTCATAGTGTCCTCCCTCAGACGCGATTCCGGCGCGTCAATCAGAACACTATCACAGGTTATGCTTTCGGGTCCGAGACCGAGCGCGCTTTTGCCCGTTCCAGCCCCAACCGCTGTTCGCGCCAAAGGATGATTACACCTCCGGCCACGACAAGGCTGGCGCCAATGCCCATGGTCCATGTGGGTACTTCGGTAAAAAACACGTACCCAATCAGGCTGGCGAAGATCAGTGAAGAATAATCAAAAGGGGCAAGCATCGACGCGGCGCCATAACGAAAGCTGGATGTTATCAGGATCTGGGCGACGCCCCCCATCAACCCGGCGGTCACCAGATAAATCGCAGCCCGTATTCCTGGAACGACCCAGCCAAAAGGCACAGTGAGAAGCGAAAGCAGGGTTGCTGTTATCGAAAAGTAAAAGACGATTGCCGCCGTGTGCTCGGTTTTGACCAACTGCCGAACGTGGATCTGCACGACAGACCGAAGGATCGACGCAGTCAGGACCATCAAAGCCCCAAGAGACGCGGCTTGCGTAATTTCGCCAGCCTCGATGGTCAATCGCGGCCAGATTACGATAGCGACACCGATGAGACCCAGACCAACCGCTGTCAGCCGAAAGACACGGATCGTCTCACCCAGAAAAACAGCAGCAAAGAGAACCGTAAAAATTGGTGTCGCAAAGCCGATCGCAGTGACTTCGGGCAAGGGCAGCAAACCGAGACCGGCGAATGTCAGCGCCATAGCAGACGTGCCAAACAACCCGCGCCAGACATGTCCCATCAGATTTTGCGGGACGAGCGCCTCGCGCAGTTCTCCGCGCAACGAGATCCATGCCAGAATGACCGGCAAGGCAAAGAGAGATCGGAAAAAGACCGCCTGACCCGGGGGCACGGTTTCAGTCGCTGCTTTGACGAAACCAGCCATAGAGACGAAAAGAAGAATCGCCGTCAGCTTCAGCCCAATGGCGAGGGCTGGCTTGTTCTGCGTCTGCGGGCGATCCATCCAGCACCCATGACCCTACGACTGCCGATTGGCAATGGCTCAGCCGCGCTTTGTCGAATTCTCGCGCAAACGCTCCTCGATCGCTTCCAAACGTCTGAGAACCTCATCGCGATAGGTATCCGTTGCGGCATTGGACTCCTCCGCATGAGCGTCCTGCATGGAATTCACGATCAGACCGACCAGAAGGTTCACGACGGCAAAGGTCGTGACCATGATGAAAGGCACAAAAAAAACCCAGGCATAGGGATAGACATCCATGACGGGCCGCACGATGCCCATCGACCACGACTCCAGCGTCATGATTTGAAAGAGCGTGTAGGCCGAAAGCCCCAGATCGCCGAACCATTCGGGAAATGACGCAGCAAAGAGTTTGGTGGCGACCACAGCACCAATATAGAAGATGATCGCCATAAGCAGAAAAACACTACCCATACCAGGCAGCGCAGTCACAAACCCCTCGACCACCCGCCGCAGACGAGGGGCCGCCGATATCACCCGCAAGACGCGCAAGATGCGCAATGCCCGCAGGACGGACAGGCCGGCAGTGGTGGGGACCAATGCGATCCCGACGATTAGGAAGTCAAAGATATTCCAACCGCTGCGGAAAAACCCAAGACCGCGCGCAATCAGTTTCAGGACAATTTCGACAACAAAGATCAACAGACAGATACGGTCGAGAGTCAGTATCAGCGGCCCAAACTCCGCCATCACGGTCTCGGACGTTTCGAGCCCCAGAACGATCGCGTTTAGGATGATGACGCCCACGATCGTATTCGAAACGCTTGGCTGGTTCAGCCACTCGTCAAGAGACTTCCGGAAGTCCATTCGTACCTCGTTTTGCAAATTTCTATCCTGCCCTCACGAACTCTGCGGCCAACTCGACATGCGTCGACCACCGAAATTGATCGACCGGCTGTACCCAGGTCAATTCGTACCCACCTTCGACAAGTATTTTGGCATCTCGCGCAAATGTCGTCGGATTGCAGGACACATAGGCAATCGAAGGAATTTTGGAACGGGCGAGTTCCCGAACCTGCGCGATTGCGCCAGCGCGCGGCGGGTCGATCGCGACACCATCAAACTGGCCCAATTCGCTCTTATCCATCGGTCGACGAAACAGATCTCGCGCCTCTACGCTGACATGTTTGAGCGCTTCGGCATCACGCCATGCCCGATCCAGCGCCTCAACCATCTGTTTCGACCCTTCCACCGCATGAACCTGCGCTCTGCGGGCCAATGGCAAGGCAAAGGTGCCACAACCCGCAAACAGATCAAGGATGTTAGAACGACCCTCGAGGGTTTGCATGACAAGCGACTGCAGAGCCTGCTCACCGTGCTTTGTTGCCTGAAGAAATGCTCCCGGCGGAGGCCCTATCTTGATCCCACCAAAGACCTGGTATGGCAGACGACGCTGCGCGATAAGTTCACCCTCCCAAACTAAGCGAGCAAGGTCACGACGCTCAGCCAACCCAGCCAGGGCGAGCCTCATCTCCTGATCGAGCGGCTTGCCACCCGTCGCAGAAATGTCCAGCCCAGCAGTCGACGCGGTTGCGGTAACTGAAAGGCTGCCTTTTCTGCTGGCACCGACCACTGACAGATCTTCGCAAACCTCTAACGATCCAAGCAGATCCTGCGTAATCAGAGTGCAGTTGGGGATTTCGATAATCACATCGGATCCAAGCGCATGAAAGCCGGCCCGCGCACCCTTTTTGGTGCGCCTCGCACTAAACGTCGCGCGACGGCGCGAAGACGGGGGTGACGTCAAGGTCGGCAGGATTTCAGGGCTGAGATCGTGACTGGCCAGCGCGGCGCGAATGACATCGGCTTTCCAAGCCGCAACGAAGTCGTCCGAGATATGCTGAAGCTGACAACCACCGCAGGATCTGAAACGAGGGCAGGGTGGTTTTACGCGATCGCCGGACGGTTTCACAATCTTGACGTCTTTGAGCGTCTGGCCATCCAGGCGACCCACAACCGTGTCACCAGGAACCGTTCGGGGCGCGTAGATTGGCCCGGCTGCAACGCCATCGCCCTGAAAGCCCAGCTTTTCGATCGTGTAATCCGTCATGCAGAGGGGTCTATTCGGATACCCCGAAACGGCAAGGGTTATTCCGCAGCCTCGGCCCGAAGAAATCCGCCAGATTGCCGTTGCCAATAGCGCGCGTAGAGACCATTGCGGGCAAGAAGCTCTTCATGGCTTCCCTCTTCGACGATCTGACCCCGATCCATAACGACGATCCGGTCCATTTCGGTCAGCGTTGAAAGCCGGTGCGCGATGGCCAGCACCGTTTTGCCATCCATGGCGCGGCGCAAGGCCGACTGTATCGACGCCTCGACCTCGCTGTCCAAGGCGCTGGTCGCTTCGTCAAGTATGAGGACTGGTGCGTCTTTTAAGAGAGCCCGGGCAAGCGCGATTCGCTGCCGCTGACCACCAGATAGCTTCACGCCACGCTCACCCAGATGGGCATCGTAGCCGTTGCGCCCTTTGTGATCCTGCATATCGGTGATGAAGTCATGCGCTTCGGCTTTGCGCGCGGCGGCGATCATATCGTCCTCAGTCGCGTCGGGACGGCCGTAAAGGATGTTGTCACGGGCCGAGCGGTTGAACATCGCAGTTTCCTGCGTGACCATTCCTATCTGGCGGCGCAGACTTTCCTGTGTGACCCGCTCGATATCCTGGCCATCGATCCTGATCTGCCCACTTTCGCCTGAATAGAGCCGCAGCAGCAATGAGACGAGCGTAGATTTCCCTGCACCCGACGCGCCGACAATGCCCAACTTCTCACCCGGCGCGATGGTCAGGGTGATCCCCTGCACGCCGCCAATATCGCGACCATAAGCAAAGCTGACGTCGTCGAACGAAATTTCTCCACGCGGAACCGTTAGATCCCTGGCATCTTCATCATTTTGCACGCGAATTGGCGGGGTCAGTGTGCGGATGCCATCTTCGACCTCACCGATATTGGAATAGATCGCCATCAGCGTGAAACTAACCCAACCTGTCATCTGCGAGATGCGAATGGCCACGGCACCGGCGGCGACGATGTCCCCGGCACTTGCCTGACCTGCCTGCCAGAACAGCAAGGTGCTGCCCATCAGCAAAACCGGCAACAATCCGGCCAACGCCATCAGGCAAAACCGGAACCCCGCAGCTATATAGCCAAAGTCCAACGCACGGTCGCGGAACAGGCTCATCGCGCCCAGCGCAGCCCGGTCTTCATGGTCGGCATGGGCGAACAGTTTGACGGTTTTAATATTGGTAATTGTATCAACTACCTGCCCCGACACCTGGGCGCGAGCCCCAGCGCGCGCAGCCGACCGTGACCGAATGCGGGGCAGAAACCATTTGATCAACGCGAAATACCCGATCAGCCACAAAAGAAAGATTGCAGTAACCCGCCCGTCGATCGTGGTCAGCAGTATGATCGACCCCGCCAGCGACGCTAGCGCAAAGGCCACGACGTTGATCATCTCGACCACTACATCGGTCACCGCTCGTGCCGTCTGCATCTGCTTTTGCGCGATGCGCCCCGCAAAATCGTCGTCGAAAAAAGTCACCGACTGGCCCAGGGTCCACCGATG
>JBCBKL010000046.1:0-11984 GCA_038521825.1 Pseudomonadota bacterium
TGTTCCGTCACCTATCAACCTCGTACACATTCTGGGGTGATTGGAGGCGGACTCTCGTACCTCCAACAACTGGCTCTGGGCAGAAGAGAAATCATACCCCGCACGGCCTCAGCAACGTCGCGATCGGTAAATAACGCGATTTCATTGCCTTTTGCATCCTCGCTAAAAAAAGCCTGTTTAATTCAGCCTTGAATTCGGCGCTGTCAAATAGATGAGATGGCAAGACATGGTGAATTTTGAATTAAAACGTAAAATATGCGTTTGCCATTTTTATACCTAGTTCAATTCTCCAGAAGGACGCGACAACGATAAAGACATAGCGGCTTGTCAATCCGCGCTTCTCGAACGGCCGCAACAAGGCGATCACTCAAGAAGAAACCTGACCATAAAAGCCGGGGGTCAACCCAAACATCAGGGCCATTCAGCGCTTGAGCGGTGACTGCGATCTCATCTTTCTGGAGAAGATGCTTAGGTTCCCATAAATCGCGATCATCATCATAAGCTTTTTCAATGCCCTTGGAAAATTTGGGGGAAAAAGCGGTTTTGTGTTCACATATATTAAAAAACGACATGTTTCCATCAACGGGTGTCTTCCTGTCGGATTTGCGAATCTCAACAGGAAATAACGAGCTCTTTCCGAGATCGAATTTCTGCAAGATGCTAGCAAACTACTTGTTCACTACCTATGCGCCACCTAAGCTGAAGAAAGGCAGGTCTGATCTGAACCTCTCGCGAGGGTTTAAGCAAATTTTTTGAGGATAATCTTGTGCGACTAGGCACTCCCCTCTTTCTGAACTTGTCACTGTTGTTATATATTTATCAAGAAAATAGTTCTCTATTTCTTTTTGTATCCCAACAATGTAATCCCTCTTTAAAAAATTTCTTGCTAAACCAAACGTATCGATTTTCAGAAACTTCATATCCACCTTGGTCGTGACCAATCATCACAAACCCACTGCAAGCTCAATAATGCTGATTAGTATACTTATGCTTTCGTATTCCCAAGAATTTCTCTATATACACCGCTCTCTAATTAATTTGCCAGGTCACGAGTGGGGCCAGATTAAGGCAGAATATGCGACCCTGGCGAGAAGACTTACCGCAAGCCAAAACCTGCCCTGGGTGTTGATTGTCACTGAGAACTGATCCGTGTGAACACACTGCCCCGAGCCCAACAGTTCCGACATGTGACGCCAATCCATACAGATGTAGTGGATCGAGCCATCAACCCGGTGGTCTGCAAGATTGCTAAATGCAGTTTCCGAGAAGGCGGTAAATTCGGATTAGCTCATCTCACCCGAAGCCATAGCGAACTCGCGGTGCTGGATCTTGCCAGGGTCGCCGACATGTCCATCGGCTGGTACGCCGTACGGCGGATCGATGAACACCATCCGGGCGGTTTCACCCTTCATTAGGAAGGAAACCACATCCGCGTTCAGGACGTCACCGCAAATCAGGCGATGCCGACCCAAATGCCACATATCGCCCGGCTGCATCCGACCGGCGCCAGTTCCAGAACAATATCGTCGTCAGGATCGCCCGTGTCTTCCGGCGCCACGGTTTCCAGCAAGCTGTCGATCTCCGGGATGGAAAGGCCTGCTACGAGACGTCGAACTCGAAATCTGCTGACATGAGCGGCCCAAGCTCCGCGGCCAGAAGATCTTCATCCCAGCCGGCATTCAGCGCCAGCTTGTTGTCAGCCAGCACGTAGGCCCACTTTTCGTCTTCGCTCACGTAGTCCAGCCGAAGACACGGCGCCCGTTCAAGCCGAGGAGCTTCGCCACTTCCACACGGCCATGACCCGCGAGGATCGCGCGCCGCTCATCAATCAACACCGGGTTGGTAAACCCGAAGGTCTTGATGCCGTCTGCAATCTGACGAACCTGTTTCTTCGAACGTGTCCTTGCATTCCGGGCCCAAGGTTTGAGAGCGTGGATTGCGATATGCTCGATAACGCAAGTCATTTACTTGCTCCTCTTGCTGTAGGGTCTTCGAAATGACCTGGCGTTTTCGGTCGCCAAACTGGCGTTCTATGTCGAATGAACGTTGCCGTGGTCCTATCGGAGCGTGGTCTTGCCGGGTCCCGGCCTCAGGATGACGCGGCCTCGTCGGCGGCGACTGGTCTCGGCAGGTTATCCACGCGCGGAACCTGCTTGCCAGCGGCTGTCCTTACAGGAGGGCGCCTTTGGGCAAGTTTTCCATGCGGAGCGACGCTGCTGCATAAGCGGAATGACTCGACAGGAACATATCAAGAACGCCGTTTTTCAGCAAAATGAACCTAAACGCCGCGCACGAACCAATACATCGACCGCCCGGCAACAAGCCCTGCCTCGCTGACTTAGGCACTCGGCGGATTCCCAGAAACATCGAGGAACTTCCCTGATCTCGTCAGGAAACTCCCTGATCCAAACGCGAAAATTCCCTGTTAGCCGAACAACAGGGAAATTAGGGCTAACCAGCTGTAATCACGCCCAATATGAGGGGCCAAACCTCCGATTCGCGCCAAAAATCAAAGCAAAATCAGTGCCTGTGCCTATTAATTCCCTGCAAACAGGAAATCCCCACCAAAGACCGGTTCGCTGAAGACTGCGTCCGCCACCACTTCTCCAGCCAGTGCCGCCGCCGAGCCAGCCTTTCACTTTGTTGCAAAGAGGATCTGCTCCGCTCCAAATCTGGTGATCCGCTGCGTCTCGACCATTCCCAGGCCTTTCAACAGGCGACACGAGACTGTGTTGGCGCTCTGCGTTTCCGCTATGATCCGCTCCAGTCGCCCGCCTCGCAGTGCATCGCTTATCGCAGCCCCAACAGCCTCGCTGGCAAATCCACGACCCCACGCCGTTGGATGAAACTGATAGGAAACCTCGTAATCCTGCCCGTCCTTGTGCGGACCCATTTCGACCAGACCGATCGCCCGACCCCTTTCGACTGAAACCACCACCCAAACGCCCACTTCGGCCGAGGGCGACAGATACCGCAGGAAGCGTGAATACCAGTCTGTCCAGTGCACGGGGCCGCCAAGATGACGGCGGACCTCGCTGTTTCCGACCAAGCTGCAGAAGAACCAGAAATCCCGCGCGCATACGGGACGCAGCAAGAGCCGTTTGGTCTGGATTTGCCTTGCGAACTGCATCCTCGTTAACAAAATCCGACTTCTTCCCAGATGCAAGAAGCTGGCAGAGCAACCGGAATCCGGCCTTTGCGGTATGCGCGAAGTTGGCGCATTATCTGGTGAAGGGGCAAAATCATGCATTCCTCACCTCGCCCAATTGTCCGTGCTTCCGTGCTTGGTTGTGCAGGCGCACTTGCCATCATCGGCACGATTTCAACTGCGCAAACACCTGCAGAAGGCGAGCCCAGACGTTGGGAAGTCATCGACGGCGAGCTGTCCGTTTATGTGGCACCGTCCAAGGATGCCGAGGTAATCAACGTGTTCCCTGCCGGCGCGATCCTAACCAACCTTGGATGTACGGAAGACGGCGGCCAGATCTGGTGTCAGGTCCGCCCCTTTCGCGGTGGCGCGCGGGGCTTTGCCGAAGGTGGATCGCTTCGGCCGGCCAAGGGACCGGACGGCGCAATCCCTACTGGCGCCGACTCCAGTAAGCAACGTGCCCGCAAACGCGATTTTGATGCAGTGGGCCAGATCGCCTGCGCGCAAGACAAGGGTCAGGCCATGGGCCGATGCGATGCGGCTGTCGCGCGCGGTGTCGGTGGCGACGCGACCGTCGTGGTGACCTTTCCAACCGGGTTCGCACGCAGGCTGTTTTTTGTTCACGGAGAGTTCGTGCGGGCCAGCGCGACGATGTCAGGCGTCGGCACCGACATCGATTGGCGGCTGGAAAACGCGGTTCACCATCTGCGCGTCGATGACCAACGTTACGAGCTTCCCGACACGCTGGTGTTCGGCGATTGATGCCGCTTTCGGCGAAATGGCCGCACCACCCTCAGGCAGTGCAGCCAGTTTTCATGATCAAGGTGTTATCTTGTGAATCATGCCTTCGTCGACCGCAGCATAAAGGCTTCCGTCAGGGCCCAGAACCAAAGACCGGAACCGGCCCGGCTCCATCGGCAAAGTCATCTCGGTCACGTCGAGCACCTCTGTCCCATCCTCGGTCAGCTGAATGACGTCGATGCGCTGACCAAGTGGCGTCCCGCCAAAGCCGATGCCCATCAGGCCAACGACCATGCTGCCGTTCCATTCACCCCACGCGTCACCTTCAAGGAACACATTTGAGGACGTGCCCTGTGACCAGCCGTTGTTGTTCCAGATCGGCGGCATCGCGTCCGGATAGGTGGCAAAGTCGGTCATCGGCATCCACGACGCGCGGGCAAACCGGTTCTCGCCCACCATCTGATTGGGGCTGTAACCGCAGTAATTGTCGGGGCACGCCCCGCGACCTGCCATGTTCGGGCGCGGATCCCAGCCGGCGTTCCCGCCGTTCCGCAGCACCGTGATCTCGTCCGAGTGCCATGGACCATGTTCAGCCGCAATCGCCGCACCCGTCGCAGGGTTGAAGGCGATGCCCTGCACGTTCCGGTGGCCATAGGTGTAGGTCCGTTTGTCAAAGCCAACCGGCGGGGTGTTTTCAGCCGCGGGCGTGCCATCGGTATCGATCCGAATGACCTTGCTTCCCATCATGGTCGGGCTTTGCGGAACCTCACCATTATGGGTGTCACCGGTGGTCAGATATAGATAGCCGTCGGCCGGATTGAACCGGACACGACCGCCGTTATGCGCGCCCGATCCGCCAAATGGATGGTCGGTGGGCTTCATTTTGTAAGGCACGTCATCAACGATGTCGGTCCTAGCGGACACGTTAGAAAAGTCATCGCTGACCTCGAGACGCATCAGCCGGTTGGTGTGCGGGGTCGACATGTTCGACGTCGAATAGACGTATATGCGCCGGTTATCGCCAAAGTCCGGGTCAACCGCGACCCCCATCATCCCGGCCTGACCGTCGCAAAAGAGGTCGTCGGCAGTGGACGCATAGCCATCGACACCCCCCATGCCCAGAAGGGCCTTGGTTTCACCAGATGGCATAAGCACCGAGAGCCCTTTGCATTTCTCGGTGTAGAACATCGTCCCGTCATCCAGAAACGCCATGTCCCAGGGGTTTTCGAGATTTTCGAGCACCAGCGTATGCGTGAGACTCGTCGTGTTTTGCGCCAGAACGGGCGCAGCACCGATCATAGCGCTGGTCGCCAAGGCGAATGTCCAAAGGCATTTCAAAGTAGTCATTTTGCTCCTCCCAAGCATATTTGCCACTCGAAAGGTTCTGGTCACTCGTAACAGCTGCCTCACATCCTACGCGTCAGCGCTGTTCAGCCCTCTAGCGACGCGATGAAATTGACGATATTGACGATGTCGTCGTCCGAAAGTTTCTTGGCGCGGGGCGCCATCAGCATCGTATTCGGGCCGAACTTCTCACCTTTGCGGTAGCGCTCCAACCGGTCAATGAGATAGTCGGAAGTCTGGCCGACAAGTCGGGGATAGCTCGCCAGGCCTTTCGCCGTGGGCCCGTGGCAACCGCGACATTCTTTCTTGTAGAGCGCCTCGCCAACGGCAACGTCCCGAGCCTGAGCTGCCGGCACCCACGGGATGCCAATGGCGCAGGCGGCGACGAAACACAAAGCCTTCACATCATTAACCCCATAAGATGGCGCTCCAATTCAAAGTCTGCCTGAAAACCATACATCGCCGTATGACGTAAGGGCAAGGATTAGGCGAGCCGGCGATCGCGGGTTTGCAGAAGCCGCCGAAAAACCGACTCGAAAATCAATCGTCTTGGGCGCCGCACATGGCTGCAAAAGGAAACGCCGGGCGCTCCCCTTTGCATTGTCGGGCAACCATCAAGTGGCCGCAGGTTTGTCATTGGCATTCAGGCCCGCGATGCCGACCGCCGTCGCCGCCATGCCGGAAAAGATGAAGTTTACGCCAAGCAGGACACCGATCAGCATCAGCGAAGCCCCGTTTGCCAACCCGGCGAAAACCAGCAGACCCAACAGCAGCGACATGGCACCCGAAGCGATCAAGAGGAATAGCTGCCGGGATCGCTCCATCTGCGTTGCCATAACGATCCGCAACACACCCTCCGCAACAAACGTTGCTCCAAGCATCACAGTCATGGCGAGGATGCCACCCAGCGGATTTGCCAGAAACACCACGCCAGCCACGACGTAGAGTAGCCCGGTCAGCAACTCCCACCACATGCCATCGGCCTTGCGCTCCACCACGGCGTGAACCGTGGTGAATAGCCCAACGGCCAGGAACAGCATGCCGGTCATGACTTCGACAGCAAGGGTGGATGCGAACGGGAACGCGATGGCCGTCATCCCGGTCAGGATGGTCAGAAGTCCAAGAGCGATCATCCATCCGGGTCGAATGCCTTGCACGGTCATGGCGAAGGCGGCATCATCGCCTTCGATCTTTGTATCTGCGGTAGTCATTTGCGTGTCCTCCGTAGGTGCGTCAGTTGGCATAGCTGAACGGCGACATCGCCTTGAGTGCCGCCTCGCTGGCATCGGCAAGAATGACTTTGCTGTTGCCATCGGCCTCAAAAAGATGCGCCGGCACGGCGACCCATTTCGACCCGATGCCAAGAAAGCCCCCAACCTCGAGAATGGCGAGGCTAACCTCTCCTTCGACGCCGACGATCAGGTCATGGACCGAACCAACCACCTGATCGTCGCTGTTGTGAACGTCCGCGCCAATCAGCTTGTTGGCGCTGTGCCCGTTGGCGTTGATGGTCGCGACATTGACCTCGACGCCAAGAACGGTCTGGCCTGCTACAGGTACAGTGTTTTCGGCGAACGCGGGCGCTGCGGTGAGCAGCGCGGCACATGTAATGAAGATATTCCTCATCGTGTTTCTCCCTATTCCGATGGGTCAGACGTCGACCGATTTGGCCACGTGTTCGCGATAAGCGGCAACGGCAGCATGCAAGGCATCCCAATGGCGCTTTGCCTGATCATGCGCATCCGCGACTGCTTCTTCGCCTTCGCGGTCCAGGCGCTCGGCAAGATCGGTAACCTTCTTCTTAGCGTCGGCCAGATCGGCCTTCAGTTTCGCGGCCTGATCGGTTGTCCATTTGTCGGCCGCTTCACCGGCATCCCGGATCTTTTGTTCGGTTGCCTTAAGCTCAGCCTCAACGCGGTGATAGTCGTCCTTGGCTTGCTGGATAAACTCGGAAAAAGTGGTCATGGTGTGTTCCTTTGTCAGGTTTGAGTTTGGTTCCGGGCCCAAGGCATCGGGCCACATCGCCAACCTGACAGGACGGGATGCTCCACCTAAGTGAGTCACGGTAAACTTGCGTTATCCAGTGATGGCCCCCTAGAGTTTCAGGGCAAAGGAGACCGATCCGTGCCAGCGGCGATTACGTCATCCATTGAACCCAGCGTGATTGCGGAACAGCTCAAGCGCGTGTTGGCCAGCCCTCATTTCGCGGAAACAACACGGATGAAGCGGTTCCTGTCGCACCTCGTGAACGAGGCTCTTGCCGGTCGCTCAGACGAGTTGAAGGGCTACGCTCTCGGAGTCGATGTTTTTGACAAACCCGACGACTTTAATCCGGGGCTTGACACGATCGTGCGCGTTCAGGCGAACAAACTGCGCGTGCGGCTCGATCTCTACTACAGCCATGAGGGGCGCGAGGACCCCGTGCGCATTCACGTTCCCAAGGGGTCGTACGCGCCGGTGTTCGAAATTGCCTTCGATCCGAAAGCACAAGACGCGCCCGCAACGTCCGCACCGAAGGGTAAGAAGCGGGCGTCCCTTGCCGTCATGCCGTTTGACAACCTCAGCGGTGATCCCGGCCAGGAATTCATGGCAAGCGGATTGACCGAAGAACTGATCGCCGCCATCGCCCGCTTTCGCGAAGTCAGTGTCCTCTCGCGCCATGTAACATACCGCTACAGCGGCCGGGCACGAGACCCCCGCGATGTGGGACGGGAACTCAATGTCAGTTATCTCGTCGAGGGCAGCATTCGCCACTGGGATGGGAACCTTCGGGTAGTCGCCCAGCTGGTCGATGCGGATTCGGGCGAACAGGTCTTTGCGGAAACCTACGATCGGGACCTCAGCGCCGAAAACCTCTTTGCCGTCCAGGAAGACGTGGCCGCCCGGATCGCAACCGAGATCGCCGACCCGCACGGCGTCGTCCATCGCACCGGCACAGCCGAACGCAAGGCCGGAACCCGCGCATTCGACGCCTATCAATGCCGTTTGCTGGCGACTGAATACTGGCGGCACCCCACGGCAACGCAGCATGCGCGTGTCCGGGAGTTGCTGGAACGCGCTGTTCAGATTGACCCGGATTACGCCGGCGCCTGGGGCATGCTCGCGATCGTTTACGGTGATGAGGTGCGTGGCGGCTTCAACGTCAGATCGGACCCGCCGGCGATGGTTCGCGCCCTTGAGGCGGCAGAAAGATCGGTAAAGCTCGATCCTTTCAATGCGACCGGTCAACATGCCCTGTTCCTGACCCGCTTTCATCTCGGAGAGTTCGAAGGCTACCGGGACGCCGCCGATAAGGCCCTGAAAGCAAATCCGAATTACGCCGATATGCTGGCCGACCTATCCGTCTGTGAAGGTCTCAGAGGGGATGTCCAACAAGGATTGGCACTCAACGCCCGGGCTATCGAGCTGTGCCCGGATCCACCCGGTTGGTATCATGCTGGCACCTGCCTGCTGCACTTCCGGTTGGAAGACTACGACACAGCGCTTGCCGCGGCCCGGCGGATCGGGAACGGGATGTGGAACGGATCAGAAGCGCTTGTGCTGATGTGCCTCGGCCATCTGGTTGAGACAGAGGACAGTTCAGACATCGCCGAACTGGTCGCGCGTTTCCACGGTAAGGTTCCGCACCCGGACGAATATATTGGATCCCTCTTGGGAACATGGCAGGTGCCAGAGGATCTTGCCAAGAGAATTGAGGCGGGTCTGAAGGCCGTCGGGGCCATCTAGGACCCGCGCGCGTTCACGGTGACTCACTCTGGCGCGCGTGCGGGAAAGCGTAGCATGCCGCAAACCCAATCAAGCGAGCGATCAAATGCTGAACGTTGCCCAACGCATCGATCTGATGAAACTGTCGGTGGATCTGGCAAAGGCCGAGACCACTGTTTTAAAGAACGCAGACACGCCACTGGTAAACAGGGCAGCCGAGATCTTTGGCATTCTCAAATCCGTCCTGGAAGGTGAGAGCGTCCTGGACGATACCGATATCAGCGAGGTGAAATCGGTCGTGGATGTCGCCGCTCACATCGGGGATCTGATTGAATAGTTCGACGTTCTGCCGCGGGGCGGGTTTTGCAAGCATCGCTCTCGTGTTCGCATCCAACAGGATTTGACGCCTCTTGGCCTCCTACCGGCGAAGCGACGCTGATGCCCGGCAGCGGGCGAAAATCGTGAACGCGTGCCATCTTTGCCGTTCTGAAACCGCCTGCTAGGTTGCCCCCGAACGCTGTCATCGCGGGGGGGATGAATGACTGTGCCGGAGTTTCTTGTGGGCCTTATGCGCATTTGGGGCGCAATCGGTGCCATTGTTGCGGTCCCCTTCCTGATATGGGGCATCGACCGGATAGATGAGGATGCGCGCGGTGCTTACGTCTTCCGGCTTTTGCTGATCCCCGGCATCCTTCTGATCTGGCCCATTGTGCTGTGGCGCTGGTGGCAGATCGAAGCTCAGGACGCGCCATGGCTTGCGCGGTATCAACCGGCAATGGTCCACGGCCCGCTGGTCGCGGTCATGAGCGCGGCCATCATCCTTGTCTTCGCCCTGGGGCTTGCCGTGCGTCAGGACTGGCCCGCTGACATCGCCCCAATCCAACTGAGCGAGACCCAATGAGCGTCAAATATATTCCCGTTCAGTGGAACGTGAACAAGTGGTTCTACGACGCGATCATGCTGGCTGGCGTGGTCCTTTTTCTGTGGATTTTCCTGTATGTAGCCCCTGATGTGCTGGGGCATGAGCAGCCCATCAATCCGCAGATCTACAATGCCCGCGCTTTTGGGATCTGCGCATTCCTCATGCTGACGATCATCCTGTGCGTCGGCCCGCTCGCTCGGCTAGACACCCGGTTTCTGCCCCTGCTCTACAACCGCCGCCATTTCGGAGTGATGACGGCCTTCGTGGCCCTGACCCACGCCGGCTACATCCTGAACTGGTACTTTGCCTTCACCGGGCAGGACAAAATCCTAGGGCTGCTGGGTGCCAATACCAGCTATGGGCAGATCGCCGGCTTTCCGTTCGAGGCATTCGGGATTGTGGCGCTTATCGCGCTGCTGATCCTCGCGGCAACCAGCCACGACTTCTGGCTCAAGTTCCTGACCCCGCCGGTTTGGAAGCGGCTGCACTATCTGATCTACCTTGCGTATTTCGCAGTTGTGGCCCACGTGGCCCTTGGCATCCTGCAAGAACAACAGAACCATGCGTTGACGGCCTTCTTCATGGCTTGCGCCGGTGTCGTTTTGGCCCTGCATGTAGCCGTCGCCATTCAGGACCGGAAAGGCGAAGCCGCCTGCGATGGCGCGTGGATCGAGGTCGGCATGGCCGATGGGATGGAAGAGGGACGCGCCCGCATCGTCACGCTACCCAGCGGGGACAGGGTCGCGGTGTTCCTTCACAAAGGCCAGCTTTCTGCTATCGGCAATGCCTGCGCCCATCAGAATGGTCCATTGGGAGAAGGGCGCATCGTTGATTGCCTCGTGACCTGCCCCTGGCATGGATTTCAATACGATGTCCGGTCGGGTGCATCCCCCGCCCCTTTCACCGAGAAAGTCCCGACCTACCGGTTGCGGTTGGTTGGTCCAATGATCGAGGTACATCCCGATCCGAACCCGCCCGGCACCTATGTTGAACCCATTGCCTTGCCGCATTTCGGACGGCCGCCCGACAAATCGGTCGAGGAGGCACCGGCATGAGTGACAAACCATTTTTCATTGGCTTTCTTCCCGCTCCCATCGCGCTGCGCCGTTTCCTTCTGGCCATTGGCGCCCTGCTGATGGGCGGCTTCGCCGCGGCGGGATATCTCGCCGGGACGGCACAGGATGATCCGGGGCCGGGTGCCGTTCGGTTCGACTATGGGCGACAAACGGTAACGGGTGTTATCGAGCTCACTCCCTATCCGCTGGTCCACGTCACCGAAGGCAACGACCGGATCAAGCCGGGCGAAACGTTCATGATGACGGCGGGCGGCAAGGCGGGCGTCGACAGCCGCGCCGCGCCGCTCGAAGGGCAGCTTGCCCGCGTGTCCGGTGTGGTGCTTGAGCGGGGTGACCTGAACATGCTGCAACTGCGTGGCGGTGGTGCCGGTCTTCGGGCCGAAGAAGGCACGGGCGCGATCCCCGAACCGCAACCTCTGGGCAGGTGGCGATTGGCGGGTGAAATCTGCGATGGCAAATGCCTTGCAGGGGCCATGCGGCCGGGGCGCGGGCTGGCCCATAAGGCCTGTGCCAATCTGTGCCTTCTGGGCGATGTGCCACCCGTCTTTGTCTCGACACAACCCGTCGATGGTGAGGAATTCCTGCTGGTAACCGGACCAGACGGAACCCGCCTGCCAGACGCCGCCTATGATGCGGTGGCGCAATACATCACGGTCGAGGGCGACATCACACGGCGGGGCAGCTTGCTGGTCTTTGCCATCGATCCTGCGACGATTAAGGTGATCCGATGACCCGCGTGCTATCCCTTATTGGTGTCGCTGTCATAGGCTTCATCCTGTTCTACGCATCGCGCTTTTGGTATCTCAGCCTCTGGGGGCGGCCCGGGCTTTTTGGCAGCGAAGCCTTGCCGCCGCAGGGCGGGCTGCTGGGCCGATGGTTGCGCGGTACCGACGCGGCACCGTTTGAGCTGATCATCTGGGCCGTTGCCGCCTTTCTGATCCTGAGCGCGGTACAATGGGCCAGCAAGATGATCTCAGGCCGTGACTGAGCCACAGTCTCTTGGTTCGCGCCGCACTCTGTCCTAGAAAGAAAAAAAGACCAAAAGCAG
>JBCBKL010000047.1:0-11869 GCA_038521825.1 Pseudomonadota bacterium
CCCAATCGGCATACCACCATGCCAGATCATTCTAGAGGGCGCTTCCAGGACAGTGACCTTAAGGGCAAAGGCGCGTTTCGGATCGACCTCGGACCAAAGTTTAATACGGGAGCCTGGAGCGATCGCTCCTTCAATCCGAAGAATGCCAAACGGTTCCGGATCACGCTTCAAGTCTTCGGTCAACACCGACCAAACCCGTTTCGGAGGAGCGTTGATTTGAGTGGATGTAGAGTGGGTTTTCATTCTTTGCCTCTCATTGACAGGAGAAGCGATAGATGAAGTAACCTGACATCTACTGTCATGTTTGGGGGCATCATGCGCGCAGCACGACTTCTTCAAATTCTGTTGCTTCTGCAGAACCGGGGCCGACAGACCTCGGTGCAACTGGCTGAAGAACTCGAAGTCGCGCCCCGCACGATCCTGCGCGATGTCGATGCGATGACGGAAGCAGGTTTGCCGATCATTGTTCACCAGGGGAGTGGCGGCGGGATTGAATTGGGTTTCAACTATCGGACACGGTTGACGGGTCTTGCACGGGACGAAGCGACGGCACTTGGTCTTATTCTAAACGCTGAGACGCCGATGGTATCGGCCTTGGGTTTGGAAAATGCCGCAAAACGCGCGCAAGCAAAACTGATCGAGAGCCTTCCTGACAAGACAAGGCGCACAGCGAAAGCCGCAGCCGGCCAGTTTAGACTGAAAAGAGATGGCGCAGTGGATGACGCGCGCATCCGCGCGATGGCACATGCCGTCCATGCCGGGACCATCGTCCGCCTTCGCTTTGCCACTCTGGCGGAACAAACGGTCCACCCGATCAAGCTTATGCTGGACGACATATCTTGGTCTGTCCGAGATAGTCTGACCGAGACCTGGATACCCATGAGCGCATGGGGCCGACTAAATGTATCGGCCAAGCGATTTTCCGTCTCATCCCATTGAGTTTGGGTTTGCGACCAAGAACCGAATGTCTAACTCAATCGGCTCAGAGCGGACGTAGGACCAGCTGAAACCGAAGCCGCGCCATCACCATACCTGCCCCCCGGGCTGGCGATGGCGCGGCGGCCTTCGGCCTTGATTCCGTGCTGAGATCCGAAGCTTGAAGGTCAGCAAGGGACCTTTTCGAACCGAATGGATCCCGCGCTAACCTGCCATGATGTTGTGTTCGGGGCCGTATGGGAAACCGGTGATGTTTTCGGGCCCGTCGGGCGTTAGCACCACGATGTCATGTTCGCGGTAGCCGCCAGCTCCGGGCATACCGTTGGGCAAGGTCAGCATCGGTTCCATCGACACGACCATGCCGGTCACCAGTTCCGTATCAATGTCTTCGCGCAACTCCAAACCCGCCTCGCGGCCGTAGTAGTGCGACAGAACACCGAAGGAATGCCCGTAGCCGAAGCTGCGGTATTGCAGCAGGTCTCGTTCGGCGAAAAAGGCGTTGATCTCGGCGCAAATGCCGGAACAGGTGGCACCCTGCCGGATCAGGGAAAGGCCAAGCTCATGCGCGGCGACGTTTGCCTCCCAGATCTTGAGCGAGGCCGCGTCCGGTTCACCGACAAAGAGCGTGCGTTCAAGCGCCGTGTAATAGCCCGAAATCATTGGAAAGGCGTTGAGGCTGAGAATATCGCCCGCCTCCAACTGCCGTGTCGTGACCGGGTTGTGGGCGCCATCGGTGTCGAGGCCGGATTGGAACCAGACCCAAGTGTCGCGCAATTCGCTGTCGGGATGGCTGCGTGCGATCTCGGCCTCCATCGCGTCGCGCCCGGCCATCGCGACGTCGATTTCCCGAGTGCCAACGCGGATCGCGTCGCGGATCGCCACCCCGCCGATATCGGCAATGCGGGCCCCTTCGCGGATCAGGGCGATTTCCTCTTCTGATTTGACCATCCGCTGGGCCATCGTGGCGGCGGCGATGTCGGTGGTCTGAACATCGAGGAATTCGGCGAGCTTGGCGTTTTGTACCAGCGTCATGTGATCGCCCTCGATCCCGATGTGCTTACCACCCTTAAGGATGTCGCGTACTGCGCGCCAGAAATTGTCGCGGCGCCAATCGGTGTAGACAACATTCTCGTCCACCGACCGCCGCCATGGCTGGCCATAGTCGATATTGGCCGAAACGGTCACGCAGCGGTCCTGCGTGACGATGCAGGCGTAGGGCCGCCCGAACGCGCAGTAGAGAAAGCCCGAATAATAGGCGATGCCATGCATTGAAGTGATGAGGGCAGCGTCAAGATCGTGTTCCGTCAGGATGGACCGCAGCCCGGCAAGGCGCTGGTCAAATTCGGCATGGCTAAAGGGCAGGTGCGCTTTTTTGCCGTTGTGGCAAATAAAGAAATCGGGGCGATCCGCCCCACTGGCCTGGGTCATGGTGACCTCCAACTCTGGGGAGCCGGAGGGACCCTCCAAATCTCCCGATGGAAAGTCCCGGCGTTCAGGATCGAATGAGAGCGGGTGAAAACCACCCTGACGACGCCATCGTCAGATGCTCGGGGATGATATGGCACAGATGCGCCCGTTCTGAAAAGCACAGAAGCGATTGGCATTGCCGGTGCACCGGTGCAAGCTGGTCGAACCGGCCGGAAAGACGCCGCACAGGGATGGAAGACGGACATGGCGCTCGAAGACGCAAGAGAACAAATCGACATGGCCTTTACCCGCGACGACCTGCGCGGCCCGAGTTTCGAGCTGACCTTTGGGGGCGCCACGTCGTTTCTGCGGCGCCGTTACACCAAGGATCTGACGGGCGTGGATATTGCGGTGACCGGTGTGCCCTTCGATCAGGCAACCACGAATCGGCCCGGCGCACGGCTGGGCCCGCGGGCGATCCGCGAAGCCAGCACGCTGCAGGCCCCCGATCCGCCCTATGGCTGGCCCTTCGATGTGATGAGCGAGCGGGCGATCATCGATTATGGCGATCTCGCCTTTGACTACGCAAAGGTTTCCGAATTTCCACAGACGCTTACGGATCATATCTCAACTATTCTCGATGTCGGTGCCGCGTGCGTTGCTCTAGGGGGCGACCACTACATCAGCTTTCCGATCCTGCGCGCCTATGCCGAGAAATTCGGCCCCATGAGCCTGATCCAGATCGATGCCCATACCGATACCTGGCCGGACGACGATATGGAGCGGATCGATCACGGCACGATGTTCTACAAGGCGGTGAAGTCGGGGATCGTCGATCCGGCGCGGTCGGTCCAGATCGGGATCCGGACAACAAACGCCGACACGTTGGGCGTGAACATCATCGATGCCCCCGAATGCCACCGGATCGGGCCCGAGGCCATCGCGGCGCGGGTGAGGGATATCGTCGGTGATCATCCGGTTTACCTGAGCTTTGACATCGATGGGCTGGACCCGGCATTCGCGCCGGGAACCGGCACGCCGGTCTGGGGTGGGCTGTCATCAGCGCAGGCGGCCGCGCTGATGCGCGGCCTTGCCGGTATCAACATTCGGGGCGGTGACGTGGTCGAGGTCTCGCCCCCCTTTGACACCACCGGAGCAACCGCTATTGCAGGCGCACATGTGGCGACGGAACTGTGTTGCCTGCTTGGATGGAGATTGCGTGGTGGCGCCTAAGAACCAGCCTATTTCCGGTAACGATCTGGCCCGCTTTTCAGGACCGAACACCTTTATGCGTTTGCCTGCGGTGAACGACCTCAAAGGCCTGGACGTCTGCTTTCTGGGTGTTCCCATCGATATCGGCACGTCGTGGCGATCAGGCACGCGAATGGGGCCCAAGCAGGTGCGGTCCGAAAGCGCGATGATCCGGCCTTATCATATCCAGACCGGGGCCGCGCCGTTTGATTCGCTGCAATGCGCCGATATCGGAGATCTGGCGATCAACACCTTCTCGCTGTCGGAATCGCTGAAGGTCATTCAGAACAGTTACGATCAGATCCTCAACTACGACGTGATGCCGATGGCAATTGGTGGCGACCATTCGATGACTCTGCCGATCCTGCGCGCCATGGCCAAACGCTATGGTCCGGTGGCGCTGATTCATGTCGACGCCCACGCTGACGTCAACGAAGAGATGTTTGGTGAGAAGGAGACACATGGCACTGTGTTTCGACGCGCACATGAAGATGGCCTCATAAACCCTCAGAAAACATACCAGATCGGATTGCGTGGCACGGGGTATTCAGCCGAGGATTTCACAGAGGCGCTTGGCTGGGGCTTTCAGCAGTGGCTGGCGGCCGACCTGTGGCACCGTCCCCTGGATACCCTTGGCGGAGAGATCAGACGGGATATCGGCACGGACGTGCCCGTCTATGTCAGCTTTGACATCGACAGCCTTGATCCGGCCTATGCGCCGGGTACTGGGACGCCCGAGATTGGCGGACTGACAACATCACAGGTGATGCAGTTGATCCGTGGATTGCGGGGCCTCAACATCGTGGGCTGCGATCTGGTGGAGGTATCCCCGCCCTATGATCCGAGCGGAAACACCGCTTTGACGGCGGCAAACATCCTTTTTGAGCTTTTGTGCGTATTACCGGGTGTGAAATACAGATAGCCGATGTGGGATCTGAGCATTTGTGGAACAGTGAAACCCAAAGCCTGGGCAGGGGAGTGCGCACGATGATCTGGTGGGTGTTGGTCGTGGTCGTCGTCGCGGGTCTTGCCTATATTCGTCTGGCTCCGCACGAGGTGGCCCGCTGGCATCAGCCGATCGGCCCGGCGCAGGACGCAGATTACGCTGGCGGGGCCGTGCGGGTCACCATCGCCGATGACGGCGCGCTGGCGCGGGTCGATGCGGCGGCGCGGACGCTTCAGCGCACCGAGGTGTTGGCGGGCACTGTCGATGAGGGCCGCATCACCTATGTTACCCGGTCAAAATGGATGGGTTTCCCCGACTATACGACGGTCGAGCAGGACGGGGATCAGGTGCGGATGTATGCGCGGCTGCGTTTCGGCCGGTCAGATTTTGGCGTCAACCGCGCTCGATTGGAGCAGCTCTTGCCCTTCACCAAGGGATGAACTCAGGCAACCTTTTTGCACTTCGCGCCACATTGGAACGTTGAGCGACATCTGGCATTGCGCCATAAACATGCGCCCGTCGACCTGAAGGCAGATGGTTTGCCCCAGCTCGATGCGCAGCCCTTTTGAATCGGTGCAATAGCATTCCACCGTCTTACCGCCGGGCCCGGTCACGTCGGCCAGGGCCGTTCCGGATATCATCGCAAATGCAAGGATCGTTCTGAGCATGAGGGCGATGATAGCATGACCTTGGCCTTGACCAAAGTCCGCGCTTCCCTCAAAGCATGTCCATGATCCCCGAAGAGAGACTACACCAGATCACGCAGCGCTTTCAGTATCTTGAAGCGGCGATGGCCGAGGGTGCGGATGGCGCGGATATCGCGGCGCTGGCCAAGGAGTATTCGGATCTCAGGCCGGTCGTGGATCAGATCGCGACCTACCGGCAGCTGCGGGCCGATCTGGAAGAGGCCGAGGTGATGCTGTCGGATCCCGACATGGCTGAACTGGCCGAGGAAGAGCTGCCGCGCATCAAGGCCGCCTTGCCTGATGCCGAGCACGCGCTGCAACTCGCCTTGCTGCCCAACGATGCCGCCGATGCCCGCCCGGCGATGCTGGAAATCCGGCCGGGGACGGGGGGCGACGAGGCGGCGCTTTTTGCCGGGGACCTTTTGCGGATGTACCAGCGCTATGCCGAGGCGAAGGGCTGGAAGTTCGACATCGTCGAGGAGCAGGCGACCGAGTTGGGCGGCATCAAGGAGGTCGTGGTTCATATCAAGGGCGAGAATGTCTTTGCCCGTCTCAAGTACGAATCCGGGGTGCATCGCGTTCAGCGGGTTCCTGAGACGGAAAGCGGTGGCCGGATCCATACCTCTGCCGCGACTGTTGCGGTCCTGCCCGAAGCAGAAGATGTGGACATCAAGATTGATCAGAACGATCTGCGCATCGATACGATGCGCGCCTCGGGTGCCGGTGGTCAACACGTGAACACGACCGATTCCGCCGTACGCATCACCCATGTCCCAACCGGGATCGTGGTCACGTCGTCCGAGAAATCGCAGCATCGCAACCGCGAGATTGCGATGCAGGTTCTGCGCGCCCGTCTCTACGATGCCGAGCGTCAACGCATCGATACCGAGCGGTCAGCGGATCGCGCGTCGCAGGTGGGGTCGGGCGACCGGTCGGAACGGATCCGGACCTATAACTTCCCCCAGGGCCGCATGACGGATCACCGCATCAACCTGACCCTCTATCGGCTTGATCAGGTGATGGCCGGTGATCTGGACGAAATCGTCAATGCGCTGACGGCCGATGATCAGGCGCGCAAGTTGGCGGAGATGGGCCTGTGACCGCGGCGGAGGCGATGGTTGCTGCAACGGCCCGATTGCGCGCTGCGGGGGTGCCTGACCCGGCGCGGGATGCGCGCCTGCTGCTGGCGCATGCCGCGCAGGTCGATGCGACGCGGATCACGCTGATCGCGCCAGAAGACATCGCGCCCGAAATAGAAGAGCGGTATGATCGGCTGGTGTCGCTGCGTGCCGTCCGGGTTCCGGTATCGCAACTGATTGGTGAGCGGGAATTCTATGGCCGTCCCTTCAAGATCAGCCGGGATGTGCTGGACCCGCGCCCCGAAACCGAGACCCTGATCGAGGCGGCCCTGTCGGAACCGTTCGAGCGCCTGCTGGACCTTGGCACCGGATCGGGCTGTATTCTTGTGACGCTGCTGGCCGAGCGGACGGGCGCGACGGGCCTTGGCGTCGATCTGAGCGAGGCGGCATGCCTGCAGGCGGGCGCCAACGCAGTAATGCATGGTGTGCAAGATCGGGCGGAGATCGATCTCTCGAACTGGTTTCAGACCGTCGAGGGCCGCTTTGACCTCATTGTGTCGAACCCACCGTATCTGGCCCTGACCGAATACGAAACCGCCTCGCCGGAACTGCGCGAACATGAGCCGCGCATGGCGCTGACGGATGAGGGCGACGGCCTTGGGGCCTATCGGGTCATCGCGCAGGAAGCGCCCGCTTTTCTGGAGGCCGGGGGCCGGGTTCTGGTCGAGATTGGCTGGCAGCAGGGACGTGCCGTCGCCGCGATGTTCGAGGCTTTGGGCTGGAGCCGCGTCAATGTGTTGAAGGATATGGGTGGCCACGACCGTGTGATCGCCGCGCAAAACCCCGCCTGATCGCGCCGTAACTTGGCTAAAATGCCAGAAAATGGCTAATTCGGACTTGCCCCCGCAGGTTTTGCGTGCATATTCGGGTTTATCGCACAGAGACGTTTTGTAACACTCTGCGCTGGCCAAGCCAAAAGCGAACCCGACCCCGCTGTCTGATCGACATGCCGTCAGGTGAGCGTCGCAACCTGCACGAAAGCAATATTGAGTTCATGAAATCATCGAGATCACGGTCACGCTCTAAGAGCAATCGCAACCGGTCGGGTGGCGGCGGCAACGTAATCAACCGCGTCTTCGACAGTTCCGGTCCTGAGGGCAAGGTGCGCGGCACGCCGCAGCAGATTATCGACAAGTACAATCAGTTGGCCCGCGACGCGCAATTATCGAATGACCGCGTGGCGGCTGAGAACTTTCAGCAGCACGCAGAACACTACCTGCGCCTGCTCAGCGAAGCGCAGCGCGAAGTGGATGCCCGCCGCGAGGAGCAGGAGCGCCAGAACCGTGAACGCCAGGCCGAGCGTGACCGGGAACGCGCCGCTCGTCAGGATCAGCAGACGGCCCCCGCCATGGACCCGGGTCAGGAACCGCAGCCGGACGTCGTCATCGACGCGGATTCGGACGACGACACCAATCTGGTCGAGACCCCGGAAAGCCAGCCAAAGCCCAAACAAAAGCGCCGCAGCCGCAAACCTAGGGCTGAGCAGGCCGCTGAACCGTCGTCGGATGATGCTTCTTCGGACGATGCGACGCCGGACGAGCCTCAGGAGGCGGCGGAGTAATAGCCGCCTAGAAGATCAGGATCTGAAGCGCGTTGCCTTTCAAGGTGCTGACATTGCGCGCATCTCGCAGGACGATGCCTGCCTCTTCCAGCGTTTCGCGGATCGCCTGTTCCGCATCGAAAGCCCGGTTGTCATACAGCAGATAGACTTCGCCTGATAGCGCGCTTTCAGCGAAGTTTGTATTCGTCAGGTCCGTCTCCCGAAGCCCCACGCCTGCACCGTTCGCCTTAAGCAGAGCAGATACTTCTTGCGCACGCGATTCCTGCGCCGGTCGGTAGAACACGGATACTGCCTGCCCCAGAAGGTCTGCGTTCTGCGAGCGCGGCGCAACGATCACCGGCGCCTCGAGCCCTTCGCCGTTTTCCGGCAGGCCGCGCGCCGTCAGCGCGGCGATCTGATCAACAAGAGCGTTCAGCCGCGTTTCGAGCGCGTCGACCTCTGCGGTTTGCGCGGTGGCTTCCAATTGCTCTTCACAAATCCGCTGGGCGAATGTCCGGTCGTCCGAGGCAAAATTGACCTCGAATTGGTCGCTGGTCACCTTTGCCACGACGGGCAGGGCGATCAGGACCGCGCCGACGATCAGGACCCATTTAAACTGGTTCTCGGTCACGGGCGGTGGCATGTCTTCGGTTTTGAAGAACCGAGCTACGAACGCTGCAGTGATCAGAAGCGCAAGAACAATCAGACACGCAAGACCTGCCCATTTCGCCGTCTCAAAGGCGCTGGCATCAAAGCCGACTTGAAGCAGATCCCTGACGCATTGCGCGATAAAGCCAGAAGGGTCGTCGACGGATTCCATGCGGTTCTCCAATGCCCTTGTTCCTAAATAGCGTCAGTGTGGCAGGCTTTTACGACCTGTCAACCGCGCGGGCGAGCGCGCAGAACGCCTCCAGGCTCACCTGCTCGGCCCGTTCGGTGGGGGCAATCCCCGCGTCGCGCAAACGATCCTCGATATCCGGGGCCTGACCCTTGAGGGCCGCGCGCAGCATCTTGCGCCGCTGATTGAACGCGGCAGCGACGATGCGCGAAAGGGTGGCCGGATTGGCCTCGAACCGGGGGCCGGGCAGAGCGGTGAGATGCACAACCGCGCTCGAGACTTTGGGCGGCGGCGTGAACGCTTCGGGCGGAAGCTGCATGACGATCTGTGCGTCGGACCGCCATTGCGCCAGGACAGCGAGGCGGCCATAGGTCTTGCTGCCAGGCCGTGCGACGATCCGTTCGGCCACCTCGCGCTGGAACATGAGCGTCAGGCTTTGCCAGAAGGGCGGCCAGATGTCCGGCGTGAGCCACCGCACCAAAAGCTCGGTGCCGACATTGTAGGGCAGGTTAGCGGCCACCCGGATAGGTTGCGTCAGATGCGCAAGCGGATCGATCCTGAGCGCGTCGCCTTCGAGGATCTCCAGCCGTCCGGGATAGGCCGCGGCAATCTCCTGCAAGGCGGGCAGACAGCGCGGGTCCTTTTCGATGACCAGCACCTTGCGTGCGCCCTCGGCCAGCAGCCCGCGGGTTAGACCGCCGGGACCGGGGCCGATTTCGAGCACGTCACACTCTGTCAGATCGCCAGCCTGCCGCGCGATCTTGGCCGTGAGGTTGAGATCCAGCAAAAAGTTTTGCCCAAGCGCCTTTTTTGCAGAAAGCCCGTGCGTCGCGATGACCTCGCGCAGGGGCGGCAGACCGTCGATCTGGCTCATCCCTTTGACTGCGCCATCCGCCACGCCAGCTTTATCGCCTCGATCATGCTGGTGGGTCGCGCGATGCCCTTGCCCGCGATGTCAAACGCCGTCCCGTGGTCCGGCGACGTGCGGATGAAGGGCAGCCCAAGCGTCACGTTCACCCCAAGATCGAAGTCGAGCGTCTTGATCGGGATCAGCGCCTGATCGTGGTACATGCAGATTGCGGCATCGTATCGTGCACGAGCGGCGGCATGGAACATCGTGTCGGCAGGCCAAGGGCCGCTCACATTGATACCGGTAGTGGCGATGTCGCGTATCAGGTCTGCGATCCAGTCAATCTCTTGTCGGCCCATGGCGCCACCCTCACCCGAATGGGGGTTGAGCCCTGCGACGGAAAGCCGGGGATGCGCAATGCCGAACTGGTCGCATAGGCCGGCATGGGTGATCTCGATCGTCTCGCGCAACAGCGCGGGCGTCAGGGCCGACGGCACCTCTTCCAGTGCGATGTGAATGGTCGTGGGCACCACGCGCAATGCATCGCAGGCCAGCATCATCACCGCCCGGTCCTTGCCCCCAAGGGATGCAAGGTATTCTGTATGGCCGGGATAGGCGAAATTGGCCCCATCCATAAGGACCTTCTTGTGAATCGGCGCCGTGCAGATGGCGGATGCAGAACCGGATCGTGCGAAGGCGACCCCAGATGCGATCACATCGATGACCGCCTGTGCATTCGCGCCGGTTGGATGCCCCGGCCTGACTGGTTCCGGAAATTTTTGCTCAATGACGGGCAGGGCGCTTTGGATGACCGACAAAACCTCGGCGGGGTCGGCGATCAGTGCGACAGGCACATCGTTCGGCAGATGCCGCGGGTCGCCGATCCAAAAGAACGGCACTTCGGTTCGAAGACTTTGCCAGGCCGCCGCGGCGATTTCCGGTCCGATCCCTGCCGGTTCACCGCAGGTGACGGCAATGGGCGCAGTCATTCCGCGCGCCAGATCCGGGCATTGGCGCGGCGTTCGGCCAAGAGACTGTCAGCCAGACCCTGCAGCCGCTGATTGCGCAGACGGTTCGCGACGGCCTGACGGTCGATTTCCTCTTCGAGCGCCGGAGTACGTCCGCAAAGCATAAGGAAGACGAGGGTCTGACCATTGGCCCGCGTCAGCGTGGTCGAGACTTCGCCGGGGTCGAGCTTGGCCAGCTCGATCGCGATGTCATCGGGGATTTCGGAAGGCGGCAGGCTGCCGCGGTCAAGCACCTCTTCGGGTTGGCCCTGCGCAATGCCGTAGAGATCATCGCAGACGTCGACACGGTGTCGGATGGATTCGGCGCGGTTCAGGGCCGCCTCGGTCCGTCCACCATCAATATAATAGGCCGCGTATTCGATTGCCGCGAATTCCGGCGTCGGATCCCCGGTTTCTTCGATCGCGCGCAGCTGAAACAATGCCACGGCATTGGTAATGGGCAGGGGGTCGGTGATTTCACCAACGGAAAGACCCAGGACGATCGGCCGAAGAGTCGCGGGCAGTTGGTTGATCGGGGTCCAGGGCAGGCGGCCGCCTGCGCCCCGCGTCCGGGTTGCCGAATGCTGGCGGGCGAAGGATGCGAACTCTCCGATACTTTCGGCCTGCGCGATCCGCTCGGCCAGCGCCTGCACCTCGGCACGCCGCTCGGGCGGCGCAGGGATGATGATTTCGGACAGCAGGACCCGAATGCCGGACCCGCCTGCGCTGGCTGCCAGGGCCCGGTCGATCTCGGCCTCGGAAATCTGGACGCGGGCCGCGAACCGGGCGCGGATTAGGTTGCGCCATGCAAGGCCGGTCGCCACGAAGTCGCGAAAGGTTTCAGTATCGACACCTTGGGCGGCGAGCGCTTGGGTAAATTCCTCGACCGACAGATTGGCGCGTCCGGCAAATTCGCTCAGGCCTTCTTCGAGCTCTTCCTGCGAGAGCTCCAGCCCCAGCTGGCGCACCTCTTGCAGCCGCAGGCGGTCGTCGATCAGCGTGTCGAGTACAGATGCGCGCGATCCTCCGGGGGCATTCAAGACCTGTAGAAAGCGCAGCCGCTGCTGGATCTCGAACTCAGTGACGACGCTGTCATTGACCCGGGCCCCCGGTTCGAAAAGGCCCTGTGCTGAAGCACCGATTGCGAGCGACGCGGCCGCCACCGCGGCGATTGCGAACTGTTTGAGGATCTTGCTGCTCATTATGCCTGTTATCCACATGTTCTTGCGTGTTTATCGGACCCGGCGGCCAATGCGAAGCCCTTGATCG
>JBCBKL010000048.1:0-11207 GCA_038521825.1 Pseudomonadota bacterium
GCCAACCGAAAGGCCGACAAAGACGGCATCTGTAAATCCCAGTTGGTCCATCAATCGCTCAGCGTCACCGATCAGCGCGCCCATCGTGTAAGGTGCAGGGGGGCATGTGCTGAGACCATGACCGCGCTTGTCATACCGCAGGATCCGCAGACCTGTCGGTAATAAAGGCAGGATCGGATCCCAGAGTCGCATATCGGTCCCAAGCGAATTGGCAAAAACAACTGGCGCGCCATCGCCCGGCCCGTCGATGCGGTAATGCAGGCGGACATCACCCAGATCAGTGAGATGCATCGGAACCTCCAGCATCCTTCAAACGAAAATGAGCCATGATCTGACCGTGGTCAGAGGCCAGTTTGTTATACGGTGCCTCCGGATGGCTGCCATCGGTCAGATGGTCGTTGAACACGCTGAAATACTCCATCTCTCCGATGCTTGCCGGGGCCTCTGGCAGGAAGTGCCGCGACATATAGATCTGATCGATGCTTTCGTACACGCCCCCGAACGCCGCCGTATAGACCATGTCGCGCGCCGACTTCCGCACGAACTGCTTTTCGGCCGAATGTAGGCGTACCGCCTCGATGGCCTCTCGGATCTGGGCGTCTTCCTCTTCGGTATACCGGTCGGACCGATGTTCAGCGTCGTGCCGCAGCATCCATGCGTAGTTTTTGAACGGGTGCTCACCGCTGATAATTTCGGAACTTACGGCGTGCTCAGCATCGTTGAAATCCCCAAGGCAGAGCACAGGCCGACCGGCCTCTAGTTCTGACACGATTTCGCGCCGCAGCGCCCATGCCTCTGCCATACGCCTGAGCGCAGCCCGCAAGCTGCCCAAAGCACGACCGGTCGCGTCGTATTGCGTAAGGTCGATTTCTCGCGGCGGGCTTCCGTCCGGCATCGGGGGGTATTCGCCCAGCTTTGATTTGAGGTGGCAGTTGAACACAGTCACCACATGCCCCGCGACCGGTATGCGTACCCTCAGGATCGGGCGGCTGAGGCGGGTCAGCCGAAAGGAACCGCCACCATCCTCGCCCATCGGGCCAAACCCGATGTCGAGCGGTTCGGCCAATTCCTGCAGCATCATCGGCTCGTCGGCAAAGCCGAGACGCGACAAGATCGCCACGCCGGGGCGGCGTTTTCCGGGCTCGCCCGTGTCGTTCAGGTTTGGGGCAACGGCAAGGGCCGCGTTCGTGTAGGGCCGGTATGCCAGCTTTCGAAAGATAGCCTTTTTTCGGTACCTTTTGTCCTCGCCCGGTATGTTCTGGGCGTTGGCCGCGATGCCTTCGGCGTCGGCATCGGCGATGACCTCTTCCAGAACCGCTTTGTCAAAGATCTCCTGAAAGCCGACAACATCGGCGTCAAGCGCCTGGACCTGCTCGCTCAGCCAATCCTTTTTCCAGGCAAACTCTTCGGGCGTGTAGCTCTGGAACTTGTAGTATTCCTGATCCGGCCCAATCAGGTTTTTCACGTTGAAACTGGCGATTGTGAGCTCCGTCATTGTTCTGCCTCCAGCGTCGTAAGGGCCTGTGTGAACACATCCGGGTCTATATTGCCCCCACTGATGACGACGATAACGTCATCTCCTAAGATGTCGTCCTGCCGGAAAAGGGCAGCAGCAAGGGCCACTGCGCCGCCCGGTTCGGCCACGACCTTCAGCCGCAGGAATGCCTGAGCCACGGCGCGCATAGCCTCATCTTCGGTAACGACAAGACCGGGGCCACACAGGCGCTGCATGATCGGAAAGGTGATCTTGCCCGGGCTGGGGGTGATGATTGCATCGCAAAGGCTGCCGGAGGTTCGGTTGTTCCGTTCGATTCCGCCGGAGCGCAGCGACCGGGCAACGTCGTCAAATCCTTCGGGCTCGACCGGACGGGCGCGCAGGCCCGGTGCTTCGGCCTCCAGTGCCAGGGCTATGCCCGAGGTCAGTCCTCCGCCCCCACAGCAGATCAGAACGTCGGCTTCACTGAGCCCGACATCAGCGACCTGTTCAGCGATCTCCAGTCCCGTTGTGCCCTGTCCGGCAATGACCAGCGGTTCGTCAAACGGACGGATCAGCGTCAGGCTACGATCCTCGGCAAGACGCGAGCCGATCTGGTCCCTGTCCTCCGTCGCTCTGTCGTACAGGACAACTTCCGCCCCCATGGCGCGAGTGTTGTCGATCTTCAGATTGGGGGCATCCGATGGCATCACGATGACTGCGGCGACCCCGTGACGCCGGGCTGCCAAAGCAACACCCTGCGCGTGGTTGCCGCTTGAATAGGCCAACACGCCGCGTTGCCGATCCGTTTCGGATAAACCCGAAATCGCCGACCATGCCCCGCGGAATTTGAAGCTACCTGTATGTTGCAGACATTCCGGCTTGATCCACACCCGGCGTCCAGCCTTCTCGTTGATGAAGTCCGACGACAAAAGCGGCGTTCTTTGTGCGTGCCCCTTCAGCCGCGCGGCCGCCGACCGGATCATGTCGATATTCACTGCATCTGCTCCATCCAAGTGTTCAGGGCCGAAATCGCTTCGGGTTCGTTCAGGAAGGGGACATGGCCCCGGCCCGGAACCTCGGCATAGACCATCCCAGGGGCCTCTGATTGCATTTCTGCCGCTGTTTTGGCCGACAAGATGTTTGAGTTTGCGCCCCGGATCAGCCCGTGTGGCAGCTTCGCGACGGCATTGAACATCGGCCAGAGATCGGGGGCTGCGCCCGATGCGGATTGTTCCAGCACGGCACGGCGCAGTGCCGCGTCATAGCGGTTATCCAGCCCGCCTGGTTTTTCGACCCACAACCGTTCGGCATAGCGGCGCCATTCCGCCCGACTGACTCCTGTGAACACCGGTGGCATAACGCGTTCCAGTCTTTCCGCTGCTGAGTCGTAGTCCCGATCCGCGGGGCGCTTGCCAATGTAATCCATGATATAGGCCAGCCCCGCCGTTTCGATCACCGGGCCCACATCGTTCAACATCACCCCCAGCAGGCGCTTTGCATGTCCGATGGCGAGTGTCATGGCGATCAATCCGCCCCGCGATGTGCCCAGCACCGCCGCCTGTTCGAGACCCAGATGATCAAGCAGGGCTATGGCGTCGGACCCTTCGCGGATCACGTTGTAGTTCTGATAATCCGGGTCGTAATCGCTGTCGCCGCGTCCCCTCGCATCGATGCGGATGATCCGGACGCGGTTGGCAAAGTTCTCCATCAACGGCTCGAAATCACGGCTGTTCCGTGCCAGGCCTGCAAGGCAGAGAAGGGGCAGCCCCCCTCCGTCGTCTTCGAAATGAAGGGATAACCCGTCGTCGGTCGTGAACCGCGGCATTCTAAACGCCAACCAGTGCCGGGATGCCGGTCAGGTCCGCCATCTGATGGGCGGGCTGCCAAGGCAGGCGGTCAACAGGCTCCTTGGCTCTGTTCACCCAAACTGTGGTGAAACCGTAGCCACTGGCTCCCGCCGCATCCCAGCCATTGGATGAGGCAAAAAGGACCTCATCCCTCGCGCAGCCAAACCGATTTGCTACCAAGTCATAAACCCGGCTGTCCGGCTTGAAGATCCCGACGCTTTCAACCGAAAGGCAATCATCAAGAAGCTCTGCAATGCCTGCTGATTTCATTGCCGCCTCAAGCATAGCGGGTGATCCGTTCGAAAGAACGGCCGTTTGCATCCCGCCATTTTTGAGCGCACGGAGCATATCGGGAACCTCAGGATAGGCCTGCAGCTCCCAGTAAAGATCCAGAAGCCGCTGCCGGAGGGCTGCGTCGCCATCTTGCCCCATGCGCTCCAATGCCCAATCGAGCCCGTCTTGCGTCACGCCCCAAAAGTCTGTGTGGGCGCCGGTGATCGCTCTTAGCCATGTGTATTGAAGCTGTTTTTGCCGCCAGAATTCGGCCAGCTGGGGCCAGGTGTCCTTGATCGACGCGAATGCGGGTTCTACGGCCGCCTGCCTGGCCGCGGCCGCGACGTCGAAAAGCGTGCCGTAGGCATCAAAAACACATGTCGTGATCCGCATCATGTCCCCCGCGTTTTGGGGGCACAGTGTCACGGGGCCTCGCGCTAGAAAAGGGGGAACCTCCGCTGGCGATCTTACCTGGGCGCAGTGGTATCATTGCCGCTTGGATCGGCAGATGGGCAAAATATGCTGGTGTCACGATTTGTTGTCAGTTTGGCACAATCGGCGAGTGAAGTCGTGGCGCAATCGGCATATCATAGAAAATGGCATGAGCGGAGGCTTCGATGAAACTCACTGTAGATGGCACTGACTACGATGTGGATGTCGAGAATGACATGCCGCTTCTTTGGGTCCTGCGGGATGAACTTAAGATCAAGGGCGTGAAGTATGGATGCGGTGTGGCCCAATGCGGGGCATGCACGGTTCATATCGACGGCCAGGCAGTTCGGTCCTGCCAAACTCCGGCGGGTGATGTCTGGGGCCCGGTGACGACCATCGAGGGGCTAGGTGCGCCCGAGGCGCTGCACGCTGTCCAAGAGGCATGGGTGGAGCATCAGGTTGCCCAATGCGGATATTGCCAGTCCGGCCAGATCATGCAGGCTGCGGCGCTGCTGGCCGAAGTGCCGAGCCCGACCGATGCGGACATCGACGAAGCCATGAGCGGCAACCTCTGCCGTTGCGGGACATATCCCCGCATTCAGGCAGCGGTTAAGACCGCGGCGATCAAGCTGAGCGGAGTGTAAGCCCATGAGTAGAATAGGAAAAATCGCCCGCCGCACGTTCCTGATCGGGTCAGCCGCCATCGTGGGCGGCGTTGCATTCGGATATTACGCCTATCACCGCCCGGCCAAGAACCCACTGACGGGCGATCTGGCAGAGGGCGAGGCCGCGCTGACCCCGTACGTCAAGATCGACGCGTCGGGCATCACGCTGATCACGCCGCGCGCTGATCTGGGGCAGGGGGCCTATCATATACAGGCCGCCTTGATCGCGGAGGAGCTGGACGTTGAACTGGATCAGGTGACGGTTGACCCGGGCCCGCCCAGCCCGGCCTATTATAACACCGCTCTTGCAGGTGACGTGGTGCCGTTCCCGGCTACGGAAACGGGCATGGTTGCCGAGACGATGCGCGATGTCGGCGATGCAGTGATGAAGTTCATCGGAATGCAGATCACCGGTGGTTCAACCACCGTGCCGGACGGTTTCGAAAAACTCCGTCTTGCTGGTGCAGTGGCCCGCGAAACGCTCAAGCTGGCCGCCGCACAGGTTTCAGGTGTCGCGGTCAACGACCTGAATACGGCGCGCGGTGCCGTTCAGTTGCCGGACGGATCCGAACTCACTTATGTCGAGCTTGCTCCCGTGGCGGCCGCGCTCGAACCCGTGGATCGCGTCGCCCTGCGAGACCCGTCCCAGTGGCGTATGATTGGCAAAGAGATGCAGCGCCTCGACGTTCTCGCGAAATCAACCGGGACACAACAATACGGTATCGATTTTGAGATCGAGGGCATGGTGCACGCCGCCATCAAGCTGAATCCGCGGCTGGGCGGCCCAGTCAACAGCTATGACGCGTCAGCTGCCGAAGCGATGCCTGGTGTTCAAAAGATCATCCCGGTCACAGGCGGAGTCGGGGTCATCGCCAACAACACCTGGCGCGCGATTCAGGCCGCGAATGCTGTCGGAGCCGGTTGGGGCCTGGCGCCGTATCCGGCCGAGATGGAGGGACATTGGCAGGCCCTGAGCGACAGCTTCACCGATGAGTTTCAGGACGGCCGCATGCGCAACGACGGGGATGTCGAGGCCAATTTTGGTGACACTCCCGTCGAGGTCGAATATCGCGCGCCTTATCTGGCCCATGCCCCTCTCGAACCAATCAATGCCACCGTTCTGGTCGAAGATGATCGTGTCGACGTCTGGACCGGCACCCAGATCCCGCGCTTCGTGCAGAACAACGTCGCCGAAATCACGGGCGTCGATAAAGATAACGTGCATGTTCATGTGCTGATGATGGGCGGCAGTTTCGGCCATCGTCTGGAAGATGACGTAGTCAAGCGGTGCGCGGAACTGGCCAAAGAGATGAAGGGCACACCCGTCAAGCTGACCTACAGCCGCGAAGAGGACATGACGCAGGACTTCCTGCGGCCGATCGCCATGGGTCGCATGAAGGGGTCTGTCGCGAATGGTCAGGTTACTGCGTGTGACCTGCACCTTGCGGCACCTTCGGTACTGGCAAGCCAGATGGCGGACCGACAGGGCTTACCAGTGGCAGGTCCTGATGTGACGATTGTCCAGGCCGCGTGGGATCAGCCCTATGGGATTCCGAATTACCGTGTCACTGGCTATAAGACGCCGGGCCTGGCGCCGGTCAGTTCCTGGCGTTCGGTTGGCGCGTCGCAGAACGGGTTCTTTCATGAATGCTTTCTCGATGAATTGATCCATGCGGCGGGTGCCGACCCGCTCGAAGAGCGGATCCGATTGATGCAGCACGAACCCTCGCGCAAGGTGCTGGAGGCTGTTGGTGAGATGTCGAACTGGGGCAGCGATCTGGCACCTGGCAAGGGACGTGGCGTGGCCTACTGCATGTCGTTTGGCGCGCTTGTGGCCGAGGTGGTCGAGGTCACCAACACCGATGATGGCATCCGGATAGACCGGGTCTGGGTCGCGACAGATGTGGGCCGCGTGCTTGATCCGATCAATTTCGACAATCTGGTCAAGGGTGGGGTAATCTTTGGCCTGGGCCACGCGATGAACTGCGAGGTCACCTTTTCCGACGGGAAGATCGAGCAGGACAATTACTACGCATACGAAGCCATGCGGATGTATCAGGTTCCCGAAATCGAGGTCCGGGCGCTGCAGAACCAGACCAAGATTCGTGGCATTGGCGAGCCACCCGTTCCGCCAGCAGCGCCGGCGCTTGGCAATGCGATCTTTGCCGCAACAGGTCAGCGCATTCGTGAAATGCCGTTCAACAAGCACATCGCGTTCGTGTGACGCTGGCGGAGGCGATCTTTACACCGCCTCCAACCCAAGGCCCGACAGGGCGCGAATATGCGTCACGATATCGGGAACTCCTTCACCGTGACGCAACGCGGCAAAGACAAAGGGTCTGCCCGCCCGCATCTTCTTGGCGTCGCGATCCATGACTGCCAACGAGGCACCAACATGCGGCGCCAGATCAGTCTTGTTGATGATCAGAAGGTCCGACTTGGTGATCGCCGGCCCGCCCTTTCGCGGGATTTCCTCACCTGCGGCCACGTCGATCACATAAAGGGTGATGTCGGCCAGTTCCGGGCTGAACGTTGCTGACAGGTTGTCACCACCGCTTTCGATCAGGATCGCTTCGACCTCCGGGTGCCGCTTGCGCATCTCGGCCACGGCGGCGAGGTTGATCGATGCGTCTTCTCTGATGGCTGTGTGAGGGCATCCCCCTGTCTCGACACCGATGATGCGGTCCTGGGGCAGGATCTGCCGACGCATCAATTCCTCCGCGTCTTCCCGCGTATAGATGTCATTCGTGATGACGCCGATCGAATGATCATCTTTCAATGCCTGGGCCAGTGCGGCCGTCAGCGTGGTTTTTCCAGCACCGACAGGGCCACCGATCCCGATCCGCAAAGGGCCGTTCATTTGGGTCATGTTCGGAATATCCTTGGCTGAAGGGTTTCATGTCTCATCGAAGCGACATCTGCCGCGAAACTGGCTGAACCAATGCGGTCAAGCGATGTTTTGATCGCTGCTAGAGCAGTTTCTTCGATGACCGGCGTCAGTTGCAATAGTACCCGCTGGCCTTCCGTCTGGCCGAGGGGGATCAGGCGAATGGCGGCCGAAATAAGGTTTGACACCAAAGCCTGTAAGTAGAGCGAGGCCGCTTTTTCCAGCGGCAGGTCCATCGCCCGCGCCGCCGCACCCACGGCAATCGGGTATATCAGGCCGTCAATCGGGATGTTCCAGACCGACTGAACCGTTTTGCAGAATGCCGATCCCTGTAGATCGCTCTCAAGCAACCGTTCCGTGCTTGGACAAAGCGCGCGGGCCGTCGCATCAACGCGCTCCAATTCCTCTGATTGATACGCCGCAGCCAGCAGGACGACATCGCTTTGGCCGCCGCCTGTCTCAATGATGTCGGTCAGCCAGAGCGTTAGGCTTTCCGCATCATGAACAAGACCGTCCGCAATGCATTGCTCCAACCCGTGCGAATAGGCAAACGCCCCCACGGGAAAGGCCGGCGACATCCACTGCGCAAGGGTGAGAAGCGGGTCAGTCATGGCTGTGCGAGTGGGTACGCCCATGCCCATATGCGCCGCCTTCGGGGGTGAAGGGTTCGGTCACCGGGCGGGTGGTCGCTCCGATCTTGGCCAGCATGTCGGCCATCACGTGATCGGCCCGGATCAGTAGCCGGTTGTCTTCGATCTGACAGGGCGTGTGACGGTTGCCGATATGCCAGGCGATGCGAGGCAGGTTGTCGCCCCTCACTTCGAGCAGGGGTTCGGGCGCCGCGTCGATGCGGATCTCGGTGCCTCCGGTCGTCAGAAGAGCCCCGTGATGGTCGAGCGATGTTGTCTGTGGCAGGTCGACCAGCAACTGCGTTCCCGAAGCAAGAGTCAGCACTTTGCGCCGCAGAAACCGGTCCTCGTAGGTTAGAGCAACATGATCCTGGGGCGAGCCATGGGTGTGCGGGTGGTAGGTCTGGGCGGTTAACATCGGTCTTCAGAACTGAGGGCGGTCCCCGGCCGCGGGTAAGGGTGAAAGCCCCCACCCATGGGGGTGGTCGGGGGCTGCCCGGCGTGCCGCCGGACCTTGTTGTGTGCATCCGGTTCCGCAATCGCTTCCGTTGTGATCAACCTCCATTTGAAAGCAAGTTCGCGGGTGCAAGCAATCAGCAGCGACGCTGATGTGGACAGGTGGCTTTTTGAGGATAGTCTTTCAAGATCGTCGGGCCAAACTCGGGGCGCGGCATCGACGTCAGACAAGACTGTTTCGTGATATCTTTTGCCTGTGCCGCTCAAAACAGAAAATACCGCTGCGCCATCGGAAGCTCGCTTGCCGGTTCACAGGTCAGCAATTCACCATTCGCCCGCACCTCATAGGTCTCCGGATGCACCTCAACCTGCGGTGTCGCGTCGTTCAGTTTCAGGTCTTTCTTACCGATGTTTCGAGTGCCTTTGACGGCAAGGGTGTCCTTGGCCAGTCCAAGCGATGCGCCAAGCGCCTCCGCCTGTGCTGCTTCCGACACAAACGTCACCGCTGATCGCTCAACCGACCGGCCGAATGCACCGAACATCGGGCGGGTATAGACAGGCTGCGGCGTCGGGATCGATGCGTTCGGATCACCCATCTGCGCACAGGCGATTGACCCGCCCAGCAGAACCATCTCGGGCTTCACACCGAAAAACGCGGGGTTCCAAAGGCACAGATCTGCCCGCTTGCCGATCTCGATGCTGCCGATCTCGTGGGCCATACCATGTGCGATAGCCGGGTTGATGGTGTACTTCGCAATATAGCGGCGGACACGCATGTTGTCGTTTTCACCAGTCTCATCGGACAACCTGCCGCGCTGCTTCCTCATCTTGTCCGCAGTCTGCCAAGTGCGGATGATCACCTCGCCGACCCGGCCCATGGCCTGACTGTCGGAGGCGATGATAGAAAACGCCCCCATATCGTGCAGGATATCCTCGGCGGCGATGGTCTCGCGCCGGATGCGGCTTTCAGCAAACGCCACGTCTTCGGGAATCGACTTGTCGAGGTGGTGGCAGACCATCAGCATGTCGAGATGTTCTTCGAGCGTGTTGACCGTAAAAGGGCGCGTCGGGTTGGTGGATGAGGGCAGAACGTGATCCTCGCCACAGATCTTGATGATGTCCGGGGCGTGGCCGCCACCTGCGCCCTCGGTGTGAAAAGCGTGGATTGTCCGCCCTTTCATCGCCGCCACGGTGTTTTCCACGAAGCCACTTTCGTTCAGCGTGTCGGTGTGGATCATCACCTGCACATCCATGTCGTCGGCCACCGACAGGCAGCAGTCGATGGCGCCGGGGGTGGTGCCCCAATCCTCGTGCAGTTTCATTGCGCAGGCGCCGCCCTTGACCATTTCGATCAAAGCGGCGGGTTGAGAGGCGTTGCCCTTGCTCGACAGGCCGAAATTCATAGGGAATGCGTCTAGCGCCTGAAGCATGCGGCCAATGTGCCAGGGGCCGGGCGTACAGGTGGTGGCGAGCGTGCCATGAGCCGGACCGGTCCCGCCACCCAGCATCGTCGTGATCCCCGAATGCAGCGCGTCTTCGATTTGCTGAGGGCAGATAAAGTGGATGTGGCTGTCAAAACCGCCCGCCGTCAGGATTTTGCCTTCACCCGCGATGGCCTCGGTCCCGGGGCCTATGATGATATCGACATCTGGTTGGGTGTCGGGATTGCCCGCCTTGCCGATCGCAGCGATGCGACCGTCGAGCAGACCCACATCGGCCTTGTAGATCCCCGTCCAGTCGATAATCAGAGCATTGGTAATGACCGTATCGACCGCACCTTCGGCGCGCGTGATCTGGCTTTGCCCCATCCCGTCGCGGATCACCTTGCCGCCGCCGAACTTGACCTCTTCGCCATAGGTCGTGTGGTCGCGCTCGACCTCGATAATCAGGTCCGTATCGGCCAGGCGAACTTTGTCACCGGTGGTGGGGCCGAACATCGCGGCATAGTCTGAGCGGCGGATCTGGGTAGGCATCTGGTCTTCCTTTTCAGGCGCTCTTAGTGGCCCGGCGTGTCAGGCGCCGCGCATTCGAGCGGGTCTTTTGGCGGAACGGTCGCAAACCGGCGGCCACCACGTCAGACGGAGGGTGGCCGGACATCGCGGCCTTGGTCATTCCGACCTGAGCGGCAACAAGCGCCGTCGACTTTTCGCTGAACATGCGGCGGTTCTCGGCCTCGGTGACGGGCCACAGCCCGGCCATGCCGAGAACGCGCATTGTAACGACGGCTTGGGCCTCCGCCGTGAGAAGCCCGAGGGTAAGGCAGTTCGAATAGAAGGTCGTGCTGATCATGGGCCGTTCCTGTTCATTAACATTGGCTGCTCTGGTGTTTGATGCGGTGGGTATTGTCGTTGGGCCTTATTCGTGAGACCTGCGTTCCGTGGCGTCTTTGGCAGCCTCACTTTCGGCGGTTGCCCCGGGGCAGATCATCAGACCGCCGGTGTGTTGCGTTCCAAGCCCGCGCATTCAGAGATCCCCCATCACGTGAGGATTGAAGCAAAAGATCCGCCTCGCCCCTCGTATAGGGAACAACTGCACATCGCG
>JBCBKL010000049.1:0-10216 GCA_038521825.1 Pseudomonadota bacterium
CAAGACGTCACCCGACCACCCGAAAGCCACGCAGATGTCACCGTTGGCAAGCGCGTTGATGTATTCCGAGTTGTGGAACTTCTGGACGTGGGGCCGGACGGCGTTGAACACGGCCTCGGTCTTTGCAATCACCTCGGGATCCTGGCTATCTGGGTCCTCACCGATGTATTTGAGCGCCGCTGGTATCATCTCGGTCGGCGCATCGAGGAAATGAACGCCGCAAGCGGCCAGTTTTTCCATGTTCTCGGGGTTGAAAATTAGTTCCAGGGACCCCAGCGGGGCGTCCTCGCCCAAGATCTCAGTCACTTTGCCGACGTTCACCCCGATGCCCGTCGTGCCCCACATGTAGTTGATGGAATAGGCGTTGCCCGGATCGTATTGCGCCGTACGATCCTTGACGACATCCCACAAGTTTTCGGCGTTCGGCAGCTTTGCCATGTCGAGCTGCTGAAACGCCCCGGCGGAGATCTGACGCTGGAGGAACGTTCCCGAAGGCACCACGATGTCATAGCCAGAACCACCTGCCAGCATCTTGGTTTCCAGAACCTCGTTGCTGTCGAAGACGTCGTAGATCAGCTTGATCCCTGTTTCTTCCTCGAATTTCGTGAGCAGCTCTTCGTCGATGTAGTCGGACCAGTTGTAAACACGCACTTCCTCGGCAACGGCTGCGCTGTTCAACAGCGCAAGAACGGCTGTGGTGCCGAACATCAGGTTTTTCATGATAGCTCCCCTATAGGTCAGCCGGATTTTTCCGGTCAGGCGTTATGAAAACAACTTTTGTGGTTCGCAGCAAGAACGTTTGAACGCATGTCATTGACGCCGCTCGTGTTGCCCATATTCTCGGCGCGTTACTCCGACGACAATCGAGGATCCGATGCCGGCCATCACCAACCACCTTCCAACGGCAGAATTGCAGGCGCTTGATGCCGCGCACCACATGCATCCCTTCACGAAGGGACAAGAGCTTGCGGGGAAGGGCGCTCGGGTGATCACACGGGCCAAGGGCGTCTATCTGACGGACAGCGATGGCAACCAGATGCTTGATGGTATGTCGGGTCTCTGGTGTGTGAACATCGGTTATGGCCGCGAGGAACTGGTCGAAGCTGCCGCGCGGCAGATGCGCGAACTTCCTTATTACAACACGTTCTTTCAAACGACCCATGTGCCCGCTATAGCGCTGGCCGAACGCATCGCGCGGCTTGCCCCGGAAGGGTTAAACCAGGTCTTTTTTGCCGGCTCGGGTTCGGAAGCGAATGACACCAATATCCGCCTGGTCCGCACCTACTGGGCGGAGATGGGGAAGCCGGAAAAAACGATCATTCTCAGCCGTAAGAACGCCTATCACGGCTCGTCCGTCGGTTCGGCATCGCTGGGTGGCATGGCAGGCATGCACGCGCAGGGTGGCATGCCGATCCCGGATGTTCACCACATCAATCAACCCAACTGGTGGGCAGAAGGTGGGGATATGTCGCCGGAAGAATTCGGGCTGGCTCGTGCGCGCGAGTTGGAAGACGCAATCAAGCACTACGGCGAAGGCCGGATCGCAGCCTTCATCGCCGAACCGGTTCAGGGTGCCGGCGGCGTAATAGTTGCACCGGATACCTATTGGCCGGAGATCCAGAGGATTTGTGATGCCCACGAAATTCTGCTGATCGCAGACGAGGTGATCTGCGGCTTTGGGCGAACCGGCAACTGGTTCGGGAGCCAGACGCTGTCGATCCGCCCGAACATCATGACAATCGCCAAAGGCCTTTCATCCGGCTACCAGCCAATCGGCGGATCGATCATCCATGACGACATTGCTGAAGTCATTGCCGGGACTGAGTTCAATCACGGTTACACCTATTCGGGCCACCCGGTGGCCGCGGCTGTCGCGCTCGAAAATCTGCGGATCATCGAAGAAGAGGGAATGATCAAGCACGTGCGTTCAACAGCGGCGCCAGCCCTGAGCGATGCGATGCAATCTCTGACGGATCACCCGATTGTGGGCGAGGCAGCGCTGGTGGGGCTGATGGGATCGATCGCATTGACCCCCGATAAGGCCAGCCGGGCCAAATTCGCGGCTGATGCAGGGACGGTTGGCTATATTTGTCGCGAACGGTGTTTTGCCAACAACCTGGTCATGCGGCATGTCGGCGATCGGATGATCATTGCCCCGCCACTGATTATCCAACCCGAGGAGATCGAGACCCTGCGGCAACGAGCACGCAAGGCGCTGGATGAGACTTTCGACATCCTGAGACAGCAAGACCTGCTTCAAGCCGCCTGAATAGCGTGCATACGGTCGCCTGGTTCAGGGGTCAATCGAAGCGTGCATCAACATCCATGGTTGATCCCCGGCTAAAGGTCAGTTTTAGATGTTGCGCAACAACAAGCGCTTAGGCGCAAACGGGGAGCTGAATTTGGCCACACTGCAAAACGACGATGCCTTCGTCGAATTCGAGCATGTGCAAAAAAGCTATGACGGCGAAACGCTTGTCGTGAAGGATCTCAACCTGTCGCTCCCCAAGGGTGAATTTCTCACCATGCTGGGCCCATCAGGATCGGGCAAAACAACATGCCTGATGATGCTTGCCGGGTTTGAGACGGCCACGCATGGTGATATCCGCTTGAACGGTCAGTCAATTAACAACATCCCGCCGCACAAGCGCGGCATCGGCATGGTCTTTCAGAACTATGCGCTCTTCCCGCACATGACAGTCGCGGAGAACCTGGCCTTCCCGCTCGAAGTCCGGAAAATGAGCAAGGCGGACCGAGAGGCCAAGATCAAGCGCGCGCTGGAAATGGTCCAGATGGGTGAGTTCGGAGGCCGTCGGCCCGCGCAGCTTTCGGGTGGGCAGCAGCAGCGCATCGCCCTCGCCCGCGCATTGGTCTTTGAGCCAGAACTCGTTCTTATGGACGAACCGCTCGGCGCGCTTGACAAGCAGTTGCGCGAGCATATGCAATTCGAGATCACGAACCTCGCGCACAATCTGGGGATCACCACCGTCTATGTGACCCACGATCAAACCGAGGCACTCACGATGTCGGATCGGGTCGCTGTCTTTGATGATGGTCGCATTCAGCAATTGGCACCACCCGACACGCTTTATGAAGAGCCGGAAAACAGTTTCGTGGCGCAGTTCATAGGCGAGAACAATACGCTTGAGGGTGTGGTCGAAGAAATCGCTGGCGACGTTTGCACCGTAAGGCTGGATCATGGCGAGGTGATCGACGCGCGACCCGTGAATATAACGGCCAAGGGTGAGCGGACCAAGGTGTCGATCCGGCCAGAGCGGGTGGAGTTCAAGGCGGAACGCCTTTCGCCAGATGCCCATCTGCTGACCGCCCGGGTCGAGGAATTTATCTATATGGGCGATACGTTCCGGACGCGTCTGAACGTTGCCGGTCGCGACGACTTTATCATGAAGTGTCGCAACGCGCCGGATCAGCGTCGTCTGTCTCGGGGCGAAGAGATCCAGATAGGCTGGTTGCCGCAGGATTGCCGCGCGCTGGACGCTTGACGAAATCGGGTTTGCTGCAGCCTGAGTGGCGAACCCAAACAAGTAACTCAGGCAACAACATGGGAGACACCTATGAAATTCAGTAAGTCCTTGACGGTTACGACGGCCCTCACCATGGCCGCGACCTTTGCCCATGCCGGTGGCCATATGGCCAGCGAAATGGTCTTGGTAAGCTGGGGCGGCGCGTACCAGGCCAGCCAGCAGAAAGCGTATGTTGAGCCTTATCTGGCGGGCAACCCCGGTGTCAGCGCGGTTTGGGACGAAAGTTCATCCGAAGCGGTGGCAAAACTGCGCGCTCAGGCCGAGGCGGGCAACATCACCTGGGATCTAGTCGATGCCGAAGCGGCCGATGCAATCCGCTTGTGTGACGAGGGCCTGGCGATGGAAATCGATCACGACGAGGTGCTCGCTGCAGCACCGGACGGCACGTCGGCCACAGACGATTTCGGCGAGGCCATCGCCGCTGACTGTTTTATCCCGCAGATCGTGTTTTCGACCACCTTCGGATACCGCACCGACATGGTACCTGCTGGGGTCGAGCCGCCGACTGGTGCTTGCGATGTCTTTGACCTCGAAACTTATCCGGGTAAGCGCGCGTTGAACAAGAACCCGATCGCCAATATGGAATGGGCGCTGCTGTGCGATGGCGTAGCGTACGAAGACGTCTATGACCTGCTCGAAACAGAAGATGGTCAGGCCCGCGCCTTTGCCAAACTCGACACGATCAAGGACGAGACGATCTGGTGGACAGCGGGTGCACAGACACCGCAACTTCTGGCCGATGGCGAGATCTTCATGGGCTCGACCTATAACGGCCGTCTTTTTGCTGCCATCGAAGAGCAAGACCAGCCCATAGGCATGGCCTGGAACTGGCAGATGTTCGACCTTGATGGCTGGGTGATCCCAGCAGGTCTGCCCGAAGATCGGCTGGCGCGCGTTATGGACTTCGTCAAATTCGCCACAGACACGCAGCGCCTTGCAGACCAGGCCAAATATATCAGCTATGGCCCCGCGCGCGCGTCTTCGGCGCCACTGGTTGGCAAACACGCCGAGCTTGGCATTGATATGGCTCCTCACATGCCGACCGAACCGTCGAACGCTCAGAACACCTTCTACAACAACTACGAATGGTGGGCTGATTACCGCGACGATCTGGACGCAAAATTCCAGGCGTGGCTCGCGCAATAAGTCTGAAAGGCGGGTCTTTGGCCCGCCTTTTTCCAACTCTGGGGGTTGCTATGCCAAAAGGCTACATCGTCGGCCACATCACGGTCAAAGATCCGGAAGCGTATAAGGAATACGTCGAAAAAGACACGCCAATCCTGCTGGCCCGTGGTGGCAAATTCATAATTCGTGGCGGGCAATCTCAGGTGATGGAGGGCAAGGTGCTCGATCGTCACGTTGTTATAGAGTTCCCGAGCTATCAAGCTGCCCTCGATGCCTACAACGATCCCGAATACCAAGAGGTAATGAAGATCCGGCATCGGACAGCCGAAAGCGTCATCCTGGTTGTCGAAGGCGCTGAATGACAGATCAATCCGGGGTGATGCGAGCGGCTGACGGTACGCCGCTGAAACGCAGTCTGGCGCGGGCGCTGCGTCGTCAGAAACTGCGAGCGCTTGCATTGGTCACGCCGCTCCTCATTTTTGTCCTGATCACCTTTGTCATACCCATTGGCAGCATGCTGTTCCGGTCTGTCGAGAACCAGATCGTCGCGAACACGCTGCCCGAAACTGTGCGCGCCCTCCGTGGCTGGGAACCCGAAGCGGGGTTGCCAGATGGTGAAACCTTTAACGCATTGTACATCGACCTGTGGCTCGCCGAGGCGCAAAAGCTGCACACCCGGCTTGGGTCGCGCCTGAACTACGAATTGTCCGGCGCATCCTCGCTTTTCCGAAAATCGGGGCGGCGTGTCGGCCGGTTCGACACCGACGAATACACCGAACAGTTCGTTACCGCTGACGCGGCTTGGGAAGCGCCCCAGACTTGGATGCAGGTCACGGATGATGCCGCTTCTGCGGCCGCTCTGCCGCTCACAGCCCGCACCTGGGACCGATGGATCGACTATCTCGAGATCGAGGGCGATGATCCGCTCGAAGAAGATGTCGAAGATTTCCTCTTTGCTGCCCTCCACGCGGATTTGCTCCGGGGCGGGGATTTCAGCGCGGCCTTGCCCATCGTTCAATCTGCGGCAGAGGTCGCACCGGCATTCGGTACGGTCGATCTGCTGGCAGCCTTCGAGGATGCGGATAAGGATTGGGCTGATCTCGACATCTGGCGAACGCTCAAGACCTACACACCACCCTACACGGCGGGCTATTTCCTGAACGCGGTGGATCTCAAGCAGGGGTTCGAGGGCGTGGAAACCCGACCGCAAAACGAGAGGATCTACGTTACTCTTTTCGGGCGCACGCTCTGGATGTCGCTCGTTATTACGGCGACCTGCGTGATCCTTGGCTATCCCGTCGCATGGCTGCTGGCGAACCTGCCGACGCGCAAGGCCAACGTTTTGCTCATACTCGTGCTGTTACCTTTCTGGACGTCGCTGTTGGTCAGAACGTCGGCGTGGAAGGTGCTGCTGCAACAACAGGGTGTGATCAACGACACGCTTGTCTGGATTGGTCTTGTGGATGATGCAAACCGGTTCGTCATGATCAATAACCAATTCGGCACGATCGTTGCGATGACCCATATCCTGCTGCCGTTCATGATCCTGCCGATGTACTCGGTGATGCAGACGATCCAGCCCAGCTACTTGCGCGCGGCCAAGTCTTTGGGTGCCACGAATTGGACAGCTTTCTGGCGGGTCTACTTCCCCCAAAGCGTGCCGGGCATCGGGGCGGGCAGCATCCTCGTCTTCATTCTGGCCATCGGCTACTACATCACGCCCGAGATCGTGGGCGGGACCAAGGGTGTCTTCATCTCCAACCGGATCGCGTTCCACATCTCGTCCTCGCTGAACTGGGGGCTCGCGGCCGCGCTTGGAACGATCCTGCTGGTGGCGGTTCTGATCCTCTACTGGGCCTATGACCGGATCGTGGGCATCGACAACGTGAAGCTGGGGTAAGCTGATGAGCCTTCCGACATACGCCACCCCGGCGCAGCGCATCTGGTACTACAGCTTTCGCGTGATCTGCGGGTTGATCTTTCTGTTTCTGATCTTCCCAATTCTCGTGATTATCCCACTCAGCTTCAACGCCCAGGATTTCTTTACCTTTACGCCCGAGATGCTGCGACTGGATCCCGATGGGTATTCGCTGAAACACTATCGCGATTTCTTCACAAACCCGCAGTGGCAACTGGCCCTTCAGAACTCGTTGATCATCGCACCAGTCGCGACAGTCATTTCAGTCAGCCTCGGGACACTTGCAGCCATCGGACTGAGTCAAAGCCATATACCGTTCAAATCGGCGATCATGGCGACGCTGATCTCACCGATGATCGTGCCCCTGATCATTTCGGCGACGGGCATGTTCTTTTTCTACTCATCTCTGGGCAACTGGCTTGAGGCATCGCTGGGCCTGTCGAAAGGGTTTGTGGGTTACATCAAGGTGATCCTGGCCCACGCCGTGCTGGGTATCCCATTTGTCATAATCACGGTGACTGCGACCTTGGTGGGCTTTGACCGCAGCCTCACTCGCGCGGCTGCGAGCATGGGGGCCAGCCCGGTGACGACGTTTTTCCGGGTGCAGATGCCCCTGATTTTGCCTGGGGTGATTTCCGGTGGATTGTTCGCCTTCATCACCTCGTTTGATGAGGTGGTTGTGGTGCTTTTTGTTGGTTCGGCCGCACAGAAAACATTGCCGTGGCAGATGTTCATTGGGCTGCGCGAGCAGATATCGCCGACGATCCTGGCGGTGGCGACGATCCTCGTGGTGGTCTCGATCGCGCTGTTGGCCAGTGTCGAGCTGTTGCGTCGTCGGTCTGAGAGATTACGCGGGTTGAGCCCCGGCTAGAACTGAAAAAGCCGCCCGACTAGGCGGCTTTTTGAATTGGGCTGGGCTTTCTCAGCCTTGGCGCGCTTTGAACCGGCGCTGCGTCTTGTTGATCACATAGACACGGCCCTTGCGACGCACGACCCGGCAGTCACGGTGCCGGTTCTTCAGCGAGCGGAGCGAATTGCGAACCTTCATGGCTCTCTCCTGATCTTGGCGCGAACCAGCGCCTTGTTGCGGGTCATAGCGGCGAGCCGCTGGCGAATTTATGGTGGACGATACTGGGATCGAACCAGTGACCCCTTCGATGTCAACGAAGTGCTCTACCGCTGAGCTAATCGTCCGATTTTTGACCCGAATTTCGCGACCCCACCAAAGAAATGGGGCGCGGAAAGCCGCGCCGGTAGCGGGTCGTATAAATAGAGTCGCAGGTGGGATCAAGGGCTTTTGGCAATGACCTTTCCTGAGCTATGTTGAGCCTCGGAGGATCGTTGATGCCTGAACACGCCTATCACGTATCGTTACCAGAACTATCTAGTTCATGTGTGGTGTTTGCGTCGCCGCACAGCGGTCGCGCGTACCCGTGGAGCTTTCTGCGCAGATCCATCCTCGACGAAAAAGCCATCCGCTCCTCCGAAGACGCATATGTGGATCAGCTCTTTGATTCCGCGCCTAATTTTGGCGCTGCGTTTTTGTGTGCAGGGGCGCCACGAGCCTTTGTCGATCTGAATCGCAGCCAGGAAGAGCTTGATCCGGCGCTGATCGAGGGTATTCGCAGAAACGGACACAATCCGCGGGTGGCCAGCGGCCTTGGCGTGATTCCCCGAGTGGTCGCAAACGGTCGCGCGATCTACAGCGGTAAGATTTCGCTTCGCGAAGCCGAGCGCCGAATAAGCGGGTATTGGCAACCTTACCATGACCAACTGACTGCACTACTGGACGCCGCCCATGCACGGCATGGCCAGGCCATTCTGATTGACTGCCACTCGATGCCTCACGAAGCAATGGACGGCGTCGCGCGGAACGGGGCCAAACGGCCTGACGTCGTACTCGGTGACCGCTTTGGCGCGGCCGCTGACCCAGAGATCATGGAGGGGGTCGAGGCGGCATTTGCATCGGCTGGCTTCACGGTGACGCGGAATGCGCCGTTCGCGGGTGCATACATCACGCAAACCTATGGCCGACCTTCCCGCAAACAGCACGCCATTCAGGTCGAGATCGACCGCTCTCTCTATATGGATGAGCGTCGGATCAAGCCGAATGCGAATTTCGACGTGGTTCGGAGTGCGCTGCGCGACGTGGTTGGGGAAATCAGCCAGATCGGCCAGGTGCCCATGCGGGTCGCGGCGGAGTAAGCCCGCCTTTCCCGACCTACCGAAGCGCGCGGCCTTTCACGATCGCCTCTGAGCCGAACCGCGCCCTGATCTTGTCGGTTGCCCGCTCTGCGGCCGTGCGCTGTGCAGCATCGGGATCAAGAAGATCACCGGACAGATCGGCGCCGTTTGCCGTGCTCAGATCCGACAATCCGCAGCCCAGCAACCGGAAAGGACCTTGATCTGCGATCTGGTCAAAAAGCGCACGGGCGGTCCGGTATACCTTGTCAGCAAGCTGCGTGGGTTCTCGCAGACTGGTGCGGCGGGTCAACAGTTTGAAGTCACTGCGTTTGACCTTCAGCGTGACTGTTCGGCCTGCTATGTCCTTGGCCTTGGCCCGGTCGCTTACCTTTTCCGCCATGCGCCAGATGTGCCCGTCAAGGATGTCCAGCGATGCGGTGTCTTCGCCAAAGGTTGTTTCGTTGCTGATCGATTTGACCGGCGCGTTGCGTGATACCCGCCTCCGGTCTTCGCCCCGGGCGAGATGCCACAATCGTTCGCCCATGGCGCCAAAGCGCGCGGAAAGCTCTTCCTTGTCCCATCGGCGTAGGTCTGCAAATGTCCGGATTCCGGCTTTGTTCAGCGACACCTGCCCTGCTTCGCCGACACCCCAGATCAGCCTGACGGGTTTGTCCTCTAGGAACTCCACCGTCTCGGCCTTGCCAATGATCGAAAACCCGTCTGGTTTCTCAAGGTCGGAGGCAACCTTGGCCAGGAACTTGTTATGCGACAGCCCGATGGAGCCCGTGAGGCCCAATTCGTCTCGCATCCTCTTGACCAGACCCGCGAGCATAACCGCCGGAGGTGCACCGTGCAGCCGTTCCGTGCCGGTCAGATCAAGGAACGCCTCGTCAAGTGATAGCGGTTCGATCGAGGGCGTTAGGTCTTCCATCATTGACCGGATGGCCCGCGACGCCTCGGCATAGGCGTCGATGCGCGGCTTGACCACGACCGCATCGGGGCAAAGCTTGAGCGCCTGGAACATTGGCATGGCTGAACGGACACCTCGGATACGTGCGACATAACACGCTGTCGACACGACCCCGCGACGTCCGCCCCCGATGATAACAGGCTTTTCTTCGAGCGCCGGATCGTCCCGCTTTTCCACCGACGCATAAAATGCGTCACAATCCATGTGAGCGATGGAAAGATCGAAGAGTTCAGGATGGCTGAGACAACGCGGCGATCCGCATTTGGGGCAACGTTTCGCATCTTCGAAATCGTAAAGGCAGTCGCGGCAAAGGCTGGGCATGACGATCACACGTGATATCAGGGCCTCATATTAGCGAGCGAGGCAGGGAATGACCACGGATGTGATGGGCGCAAAGCTGGCTTTGTTCATCGGCAACGACCTCGCTGTCATTCTGCGCGATGACCGGCCCGGGACAAGCTGGCGGGCATGACC
>JBCBKL010000050.1:0-9803 GCA_038521825.1 Pseudomonadota bacterium
CAGTCAATGAGGAAACTTGTCGTCATAGCGGTGCCCTACGCCTGGCTACTGGCTCTATTCCTTGTACCGTTTGGCATAGTTCTCAAAATCGCGCTGTCCGATATCGCATTGGCGATACCGCCCTACACACCCACTTTCGATGACGGATTGTGGTCGATGGTGCAGCAGCTTGATTTCGAGAATTTCGTCTTTCTGACAGAAGATGATCTGTATTGGAAAGCCTACCTCAGTTCGTTGCTGATCGCATCGGTCTCGACAGTGTTGACGCTGCTGGTCGGTTATCCGGTCGCTTATGGGATCGCCCGGGCACCCGAGGACTGGCGACCGCTTTTGATGATGCTGATCATCCTGCCGTTCTGGAGCAGCTTTTTGATCCGGGTTTACGCCTGGGTCGGTATACTGAGCAGTGAGGGTTATCTGAATCAGGTTTTAGTCGGGCTCGGATTTATCGACGCGCCCCTTACGATCCTGAACACAAACACTGCCGTCTATATCGGCATCGTCTACACCTATTTGCCTTTCATGGTCCTGCCAATTTACGCGGCACTCGATCGGCTCGACGGATCGCTGATCGAAGCCGCCGAAGATCTTGGCTGTTCCCGCACGGTGGCCTTCTGGCTCGTAACGATACCGCTGTCACGAAACGGCATCATCGCAGGCTGTTTCCTTGTTTTCATTCCGGCCCTTGGTGAATTTGTCATCCCGTCGCTCTTAGGCGGCTCCGGAACGCTCATGATTGGGAAGGTTCTGTTCGAAGAGTTCTTCTCGAACAGGGACTGGCCCGTCGCCAGCGCCGTGGCGATCATCCTACTTATCATTCTGATCGTGCCCATCATCCTTTTTCAACGAAACCAGCAACGCCAACAGGAGGCAGGGCAATGAACCGGCTCAGCCCGTTCAATCTGGTTTCTCTGACTTTCGGCTTTGCATTTCTTTATCTGCCGATCCTTCTGCTGATCGTCTACAGCTTCAACGAATCCAAACTCGTGACCGTCTGGGCCGGGTTCTCGACCAAATGGTATGGGGAACTTTTTCGAAACGAGGCCTTTCTGGATGCCGCCTGGGTCACCCTGCGTGTTGCTTTGGTGTCGTCGACGATCGCAACGATACTTGGCACCATGGCGGCCTACGCGCTCATCCGTGGAGGCCGGTTTTTGGGGCGCACGCTCTTTTCCGGCATGATCTATGCGCCGCTCGTCATGCCCGAGGTGATCACCGGGCTTTCCTTGCTGCTCTTGTTTATCGGCATCGGATTGGACCGGGGCCTATTCACGATCATTCTTGCCCATACGACGTTTTCCATGTGTTTTGTCTCGGTAGTGGTGTCATCCCGGTTGGTAACCTTCGACCGCTCGCTCGAAGAAGCGGCACTTGACCTTGGGGCTTCGCCGTTCGAGACATTCCGGCTGGTCACGTTGCCCATCATTGCGCCCGCCGTCGCGTCTGGCTGGCTCCTTGCCTTTACGCTCAGCCTCGATGATCTGGTCATCGCCTCGTTCACGTCCGGACCGTCAGCCACGACGTTACCGATGAAGATCTGGTCATCGGTGCGCCTTGGCGTGAGTCCGGAAATTAATGCGCTAAGCACCATCCTGATCGCCCTGGTCGCAATCGGTGTCATTGCGGCGTCGCTTGCATCGAAACGCAGCGCCCTTAGGCAACGCGCAGACGAGCAAGCCGCCTTCCGCCTGCAATGAAACGGATCTTTCCGGCCTATGCGTATGGCTCGGGGCCACGAAATGGCTGCTGGTGGGATCAGACAATCGAACCGCTTGATCTGCCGGCACTCGACTCAGAGGTCCGCGCCGATGTTGCCATAGTTGGCGCGGGATTCACCGGTATCTCCGCAGCGCTTCACCTTGCCGAACTGGGCGCAGAGGTGGTGGTTCTCGAGGCTGAGACAGTTGGCTGGGGCGCGTCGGGTCGAAACGGCGGTTTTTGCTGCCTGGGCGGATCGATGGCCTCGGACGATTTGATCGACCGGAAGTTTTCAAAGCATGACCGCCTGGCATGGCGGCGGACAGAGAAGGCCGCGGTCAGTCTTGTTTCTGATCTCATCGAGCGGCTGGATATCGATGTGGATCGGCATTCGAAAGGGGAAACCCGGCTTGCCCATTCGGCTCGAACCGCCCGCGCGTTCGAGACCGAAGCGAGACGGGCAGAAGAGAACTACGGCATGCGGCCGATATTGATCGAGGGCCGCGATCTCGCACGTCATGGGATGGATGGATCGTTTCATGGCGGACTTACGGTACCAGTTGGTTTTGCCCTGAACCCACGCAAATACCTTCTTGGTTTGGCAAACGCCGCCCAGCAGGCCGGTGCACGGATCTTTTCACTCAGTCCGGTGATCATGGTCGAAGAAACTGCTGGGAAGGTTCAACTAGAGACGCCGTCCGGCAACTTGCATGCCGATCAAGTCGTAATCGCGACCAATGGATATTCAAGCGAGAACGTGCCTCGGCAAATGGCCGGGCAGTACATGCCGGTCCAGTCGAACGTTCTGGTGACGCGTCCGCTGTCTGATCCAGAACTAGAGCGGCAGGGCTGGACCACCCAGCAGATGTGCTACGACAGCCTGAACTTGCTGCACTACTTTCGGCTCATGCCAGATAGCCGGTTTCTGTTCGGCATGCGTGGCGGTCTCTTTTCATCTGCAAGGGCAGAACAAGGCGCCCGGCGGGCGACCGAAGGGCATTTCCGATCATGCTTTCCCGCCTGGTCCAAGGTAGAGATCGAGTACGCGTGGTCGGGCTTTGCTTGCCTGTCCCGCAAGCTCTTCCCCTTTGTCGGTCTATTGCACGGAAGCCGTCGCATCTCGGCAGCGCTCTGCTATCACGGCAACGGGGTTGCGATGGCGACCTACGCAGGGGCACTCTTGGCCGATCGTCTATCCGGCACAGGCGCTCTCGACACCCCCGCTGTCATGAACTCGCCGCTGAAGGCATTTCCGCTGGGCCGTTGGCGGCGCGCGCTTATGCCGCCGGCCTATGGTTTACTTCGGTGTCTTGATCGGCTGGCCTGAATCAGGCGTTGTCCGGATCTCGCAGACCGACCACACTGGACGCAGGGATCTTGTGACCGCTGTCGAGTATCACAAAGGTCTCATCTCCCTCGACCCTTGCCTCTGTAACAGTCGAATAGGCGCGTGCGGTCTGTGTCGCCAGCTCTTCTCCGGCAGCGCGAAACTCAAACTCAAACGCGTACGTTCCGGTCGGCAAGGGATTTCCGGCCGCATCCACGCCGGCCCATGTGATTTGATCGGTTGTCGGCGTGAGGACCTGGCGCTGAACCTCGGCACCGCTTTCATCACGGACAACCAAGATCATTTCGTCGGCAGTCGCGGGTGGATCTGCAAACAGAGTGACCGGCGATTCGTCAAATCGGGCTGGGGCGGTCGAGAGGGCATCCTTGCCGATCCATGACGAGAGGCCAGCAAAGCCATTCTGACCGAGTGACGTGATCAGCTCCTGCATCAACTCGTTGGTCTGCACCTGCTGTTCCACCATGGAAAATTGGGCAAGCTGAGCGGCGTACTCAGCTGAATCAATGGGATCGAGCGGATCCTGGTACTTGGCCTGCGCGGTCAACATAGTCAAAAAGGTTTCAAAGTCCGAGGCAATTGCGGCACCATTGTCCTCAGTGGCGACCTTCACGGTCGGTGTGGTTGTCGTCTGATTACTCGCGATAGGTTCCATTTGGCTTAGATCCTCACATCAACACCACCCGCGGCCCAATTAAGCGGACCTAAGGGCGTGGAAACTGGTCCAACTGGCAATGGTTCATCAACCAATTCGAGCAGATTTGAATCATTTGTAGGCCGCTGGCCGTCTTCCTGTTCGGCGTTCTCAAACGATTGGCCGCTGTCGGCGAACGAAAATGAGATCTGCTCGTATCCAAGCTCAGCAAACTCGCGTCCAAGCGTCTCGATATTCCTCCGCATCAATTCCAGTGTTTCCACCCGTTCCGTCGCTACCAGGACGGTAACACCGGTCTCAGCAGCCGAGATGCTCATGCGTACGCGACCCAGTTCAGCCGGGTTCATAGAGAGTTCAACACGTCCATCGGGCCCACGATGCAACGCCTCGGCCAGTTGCCGCGCAACAAGTTGCGGGAGCTCCAGTCTAGGTTGCAGCTTGTTGTCCACGGTGACTGTCGCGTTCGATCGAAGGTCCCAGACGATCTCGGGCTCACCGGCGGGGCCTGACGCCAAGGATGCCGTATCCAAGGCAGCACCTTCCGCGACTTTGGTCGAGCCGCTCAAAGCTGTGGCTGGAGCCGACTCGGCGGCGACTCTTGTGGTTGGATTGGCGGTTACGGACTTGTCCGCAGACACGAGATCAGACCGACTGACCGGCTTTTCCGATCGGGTCCAAGCACCAGGCTCCAACGTCGGATCGTCTGCGAGCACTTCGTTTGTCGTCAGGTTCGCAGCACTGCCATCAATGGACTTTGCTACCTTTCCCAGCTCAGGTGACCGGGTTGGACTCTCTACGTTCGTTCGAACCGCGGGAGCGCCATTGCTCAGCAGAGGCGAAACAGATGCCACCGTTGCAGTCGTAGCGCCGGAGCTTTCTGCTATCGGCGTTGTCGGTGGAGGATTAACAGGTTTGATCTGTTCGACAGTACCAGCAACCGCAACCGTCTTTTGTGTCACCGCAGTTTCCCAAAAAGGAAAGGTTACCGGTTCGGAGACTTGCGTAACGGTGTTTTTGGCATTGGGCGTTTCATCCTCGAACACCGTGTCGGGATAGGTAGCTAGTTTTTCGACGATAGCGGTTTCTTCACCATGAAAAACGAAGGCATCGTGATCGACAATTACCTCAGCAGAAGGCAAGTCGAACTCGGGTTCGGAGGTCGCCCCGTCCTTGTCGGCATGGGTCTCAGGATCAGCTTCATCAATTGACTCGTTCACAGCGCCTTCCGGTTCCTGATCAGGTTCAGTTGCTGTAGCGGTGTCTCCCGATTGACTGTCTTCTTTAGAGTCGGCCGATTTGAATGCCGTCTCGAAATCATCATCGCGGGAGGCGGTCTGATCCGGCGCGTTACCCGACTTAGCGGTTGCAGCTTCGGATGAAGGCGACTTAACGCCTGCGAGGAATGCGATTTGCACCATAGTCTCCGGGATTTCTTCCAGGTTGTCGCGACTATGGGTCCAAGACAGTTACCAGTTCTTTACCGCTCGCACGCCATCTTGGTGAAAATCGTTCCAATTGTGAGGATCACATCGTGACAGAAGCCATCAGCCCCCACCTATCCGGCCAGATCGCAACCCAGTCCGAACGGGACAAGAAGCTGATGCAGGCCGCTCAGAGTCTTGAGGCAAGCTTTTTGGCCGAGATGCTGAAGTCGGCAGGCCTCGGAGAAACGTCCAAGGCATTCGGTGGCGTCGGCGAGGATCAATTTGCCTCTTTCCTTGTCGAGGCGCAGGCGCACGAAATGGCAGAAGCCGGCGGGATCGGGCTTGCCGAAACGCTATTCAATGCAATGAAGGAACGTGATCTCAATGACTGACGCAGTTCAAGATACATTCGATGCACTCGACGATCTGCTTGATCAGGAGAAAGCCGCATTGCTGGACGGGGACCTTGAGAGGATTGCCCGTCTTTATGAACGTAAGCTAGAGTTGATCGACACACTAAGCGAAATGGAACGTGAGGACATTGGGCGCCTACAGGCCTTAAACAAGAAGGCAAGCCGCAACCAGGACTTGCTGGATTCAGCATTGGATGGCATCAGGTCTGTTGCCCAACGACTGGCCGAGGTCAGGGAAACCCGCACCTCTTTGCAGACATACGATTCTTCGGGCCGAAAGAAGAGTATCGAAATGAAGCATTCAGTGTCGGTCGAGAAGCGGGCCTGATGGTTTTTGATTCAAAAGCACCGCAAGGAAATTTCGCTGTTAGGACGCCATTAGCTATTGCGGTGCGATGTACTCCCTGCACTCGAAATTGAGTGGCGCATAACCCACCAAGGGTAGTTGCATTTGTCAGAACGGCAGCGTGTTCCGTCCCGCCGGGGGGCGGGGGTGTAAACTGGCGCGAAGCGTCACGACATAAGGGAAATGCAAATGTCGAGCATTCTTACAAACAACGGCGCAATGGTTGCGCTGCAAACGCTGAAATCGATCAACAAAGATCTGGGCATGGTCCAGAATCAAATCTCGACCGGCAAAGAAGTTGCAACTGCCAAGGACAACTCGGCGATTTGGGCCATCTCGAAAGTGATGGAATCTGACGTTTCCGGTTTCAAGGCAATCTCGGACTCACTGGCGGTCGGTGAGTCAACTGTTGCGGTTGCCTCGGCTGGTGCCGAACAAATCGTCGACGTCCTTAAGGACATGAAGGAGCTGGCGGTCGCGGCGACAAGTGAAACCGCTGACTTTGCAAAGATCGAAGCCGACATGGCTGAGAAGCAAGCACAGATCGAGTCAATCGTCGGTGCGTCTCAGTTCAATGGGGTCAACCTTCTTGCTACCGATATCGACGGTAGCGGCGCTGGTACGACCACCCTGTCGGTTCTGTCGTCTCTCGATCGTTCCGGTCAGAACGATAGCACGAATGGCAACGCACCAGTAGTCTCCACGATCGATGTGGCAACAGTCGACTTTCAGACGAACCTGAACGTCGCTGGCCGTACGGCAATCGCCGACTCAGCAACCGCGGCGACAGCCCTGACCGAAATCGAAGGCTTCTTGCAGACAGCGGTCGAGGGCGCTGCGTCTCTCGGTGCATCAGCAAAACGCATCGATGCGCAGGGTGATTTTGTCGGTAAACTCACCGATGCGATGAAGTCGGGTATCGGCGCCTTGGTTGACGCCGACATGGAAGAGGCGTCTGCACGTCTTCAGGCGTTGCAAACGCAGCAGCAGCTTGGCGTTCAGGCTCTCTCCATCGCCAACCAGGCACCGCAGTCGATCCTGTCGCTGTTCCGGTAAGACAGTCGTTTGGGGCGCGCTCTGGCGCGCCCCTCGCTCCGATAGGTCAGTCCCTCTAGCTGCGTAAAGGTCGTCGCGTGAACCCTCAATTAATGGCACGGCAGAAATATGCCGCAACGAGCCTCACAGTTCAGACGGGCCGCCGTTCCGAATATGACGTGATTGCTCACGTGACACAGCGGCTTAGAAAAACAGCGCAAAATGCGAAAACCGACTTTGCGGCATATGCGGCGGCTCTGAACGATAACAGACGACTTTGGAATGCACTGGCCGTCGATGTGGCAGATGCAGAAAATCAGTTGCCTGACGAACTGCGGGCTCGTGTTTTCTATTTGGCTGAATTCACCAATCAATACACCAGCAAGATCTTAGGACAAAAGGCTTCGGTAATGCCTTTGCTAGAGATCAATGTCGCGATTATGCGCGGCCTAAAATCTGAGGCGAGTTTTCAATGAGCGGACTGATACTCAAGCTTAGCCCGAAAGAAAGAGTGCTGATTAACAGTGCTGTAATCGAGAATGGTGACCGCCGCAGCCGATTGGCAATTATGACGCCCGATGCAAAAATCTTGCGGTTGCGTGACGCCATACATCCGGAAGATGCGAAAACACCGGTCAGACGGGTCTGCTACGCCGTTCAGCTCATTCTGTCAGGGGACAGTAGCGCGGGTGACACGCACATGCCGCTGCTGAGAAATATAGAAGAGCTAAGCCAGGTTTTCGTTGATCCTGACAGCCGAAGACACCTTGATCTTGCATCGCATTCCCTGATCGCCGGCGATCACTACCGTTGCCTGAAGGCACTGCGATCACTTCTTCCTCGCGAGGAACGCCTTCTGGCGTCCAAGTGCTGATGTTTCAACCGGTCGTCATATCAAGCGGTATTGCTGGCTGGCAGTTTCTGCAGGCAACCTATGATCGGCAGGTCAAGAGCTTTAACACTTCCGCACAGCTAAAGCGCGACACGGACTACTTTGAACAGGAAATTGAAAACGTAAGAACAGCAGAAGAGCTGGTGTCTGACCGTCGGCTGCTAACGGTTGCGCTCGGGGCTTTTGGTCTCGAAGACGACATCAACAACACATACTTCATCAAAAAGATGTTGGAAGAAGGCACCACAGCAGAAGACAGCCTCGCCAACCGCTTCACTGATGAGCGATACAAGGATTTCTCCGCTGCATTCGGCTTCGGACCCACCGAGATACCAGGCAACCTTCGAGAGTCATTTGCTGAGGAAATCATAGCGAAATTCCAGGCACAACGTTTCGAGGCGGCAGTGGGTGAACAGAACGAGTCGATGCGCATCGCGCTCTATGCCGAGCGCAGTCTAAACGAGACCGTGGGCGAAGATGTCTCAGAGAATGCAAAATGGTTCAGTATCATGGGTCAGCCGCCGCTGCGGTCCCTTTTTGAGACAGCCTTGGGCCTGCCGCAAGGCTTTGGGCAGGCGGACATCGACCAACAACTAAGCGTCTTCAAAGACAGGGCCTCTGCGATCTTCGGCAGCGATGATCCGGCCATTTTTCTTGAAGATGAGATCCGCGAAGATCTTATCAACAAGTACCTTGCTCGATCTCAGATCAACGAATTCGGCAGCCTTAACTCATCCGCGTCAATCGCGCTAACCCTTCTACAAACGTAGATCCGGCGCGTTTACTTGCGATCGGAGCTTGTCGAAGACCAGACCGATCATACTGCACCTTTTCGCGGTAAGTCACCGGCCCGGCGCAGCGTCAACTCCAGCAGCTCAAAACTATGGTCGATACCTTGTTCATGGCGCCTGCCGAAGAATGTATCAAGGTGCGGATATGCCTCACGTGCACAATCGATTTCGGCATTTCCGCCTTGAGAATAAAGGCCGGAAGTCAGCATCATTTCATTCTCCGAGTAAACACCCAGCAGACGTCGGGCACGAGCGATCAGGTCGTTTTCGCTCTCAGTTGCCGCTGCAGGGAGGCTGCGCGAGACGGATCGCAGCACGTCAACCGCCGGAAAACGACCGCGCTCCGCAATTCCCCGATCAAGAACAACGTGACCGTCGAGGACCCCACGCAAGACGTCGGCGATTGGTTCATCCATATCCGAGCCCGCAACCAAAACGCTGAAGATGCCGGTTATGCTGCCGCTATCGACGGGGCCGGGACCTGCACGCTCGCACAGAGATGCGATGATGTGGGCCGTGGATGGAGGAAATCCACGAAGAACGGGGGCCTCGCCAGCTGCGGCGGCAACCTCACGATGTGCCTCGGCGAATCTCGTGATCGAATCCGCAATCAAAAGGACCGAGCACCCCGCATCCCTAAAATGCTCGGCGACTGCCATGGCAGTCCATGCACACCGCCGTCTCGTTAGTGCGGACGCATCGGACGTGGCGGCGACGATAACCGAACGTGCAAGACCAGCCGGCCCCAGAGTATCCTCGGTGAACTGCTTCAGCTCGCGCCCGCGCTCGCCGACCATGGCGATCACGGCCACGTCCGCAGAGATCTTTCTGGCAAAATCTCCCATCAGGGTAGATTTGCCGACACCTGATCCAGCGAAAACCCCAACACGCTGGCCGCGGACGATCGGCAACATCGTGTCAAAGACGGCAAGCCCCGTCGCGAAGCGGGATCCAAGCCGGCCCCGACTGATCGGCGAAGGAGGGGCGGAAAGAAGATGTCTGACTTCGAGCCCCTTGCGCAAGGGACGGCCATCCATCGGTCGGCCGTTAGGATCGATGATCCGACCCAGCCAAGACGCGTGCGGGAAGATCCCTCGAGGCTCTATCAGAACGGCCCGATCGCCATGCGCCAATCCTTCGAGATCGTCGTCCATAAGGACGGTCAGATTGCCATCAATCCTCGTCCCCACAACCTCACCGGAAC
>JBCBKL010000051.1:0-7500 GCA_038521825.1 Pseudomonadota bacterium
CCCGATCAAGCGAGGTCAGAACCGTGACCGCAAGGATCTTCAGCGATGATCCAGACGCGCCCTCCATCGCGGCACGGACCACATGCGGATCGCCATGGACCGTCAGGAAATCGAGGTCAAACTGCGCTAGACCGCGGACCGCCGCTTCGACCGTGGCACCAATGTCGAAGAGCTTCATGTCAAGAAAAATCCGCTTGCCATGATCCTGTTTCAATTCGTTGGCAAGCGCCAGCCCGCCGCCTGTCAGCATTCCAAGGCCGATCTTGTAAAAGCCGACCGAACTGCCCAGCCTTTGAGCAAGTTCCAGACCGGGCAGCGCGTTTGGCACATCAAGTGCCACGATAAGGCGTTCGTCGGCCATGCTACTCTCCTGAATTCGGGGTGTGATAGGGTCCGGCCACTTGTCCGTCCATAGCGATATTGAGAATTGCGCGCATCACGGGCTTGTGTAGACCAGATTCTTACCCATCTTTTCCTAGAAGGCTCCAAATGTCCGCGTGCCTAAGGCTGGGCGTGGGCGATCAAGGGGCGCTTATGTAAGGAGAAAACGATGGACTTGACCAAGTTCACCGAGCGGTCGCGTGGTTTTATTCAGGCAGCGCAAGCGATCGCCACACGTGAGAGCCACCAAAGGCTCGCGCCTGAGCACCTTCTCAAAGCAGTGATGGATGACGACCAGGGGCTTGCAAGCAACCTGATCAAAAGCGCCGGTGGCGATCCAGCCCGTGTGCTTTCTCATGTCGAGCAAAGCCTCGCCAAGATGCCGACTGTGACCGGCGATGCGGCCCAGACCTATCTGGATCAATCGATGGCCAAGGTGCTAACGACCGCCGAGGATCTGGCGGAAAAGTCTGGTGACAGTTTTGTGCCGGTTGAGCGTCTCTTGATGGCGCTTGGCATGGTCCGGTCCCCCGCGAAAGATGCGCTTGAGGCGGGCAGGGTCAATCCGCAGGCGCTGAATACGGCGATCAACGATATCCGCAAAGGCCGCACAGCTGATACCGCCAGTGCCGAGGAGGGATATGACGCTCTCAAGAAATACGCGATGGACCTGACAGAGCGTGCTGAGGAGGGTAAGATCGACCCTATCATTGGCCGCGACGAGGAAATTCGCCGCACGATGCAGGTCTTGAGCCGCCGCACCAAGAATAACCCTGTTCTAATAGGTGAGCCCGGCGTGGGTAAGACTGCCATTGCCGAAGGTCTGGCCCTGCGAATCGTGAACGGCGATGTCCCGGAATCGTTGCGAAACAAGCGTTTGCTGGCCCTCGATATGGGCGCTTTGATTGCTGGCGCGAAATATCGCGGCGAGTTTGAGGAACGCCTCAAGGCAGTCCTCACTGAGGTGACAGAAGCAGCGGGCGAGGTGATCCTTTTCATCGACGAGATGCATACACTTGTTGGCGCGGGCAAGGCGGACGGCGCAATGGATGCGGCCAACCTGATCAAACCCGCCTTGGCCCGTGGCGAATTGCACTGCGTCGGCGCGACCACCCTCGACGAATATCGGAAGTACGTGGAAAAGGATGCGGCCCTGGCCCGCCGGTTCCAGCCGGTCTTTGTCGATGAGCCGACGGTGGAGGACACGATTTCGATCCTCCGCGGTATCAAAGAGAAGTACGAGCTGCACCACGGTGTCAGGATCTCTGACAGCGCGCTGGTCTCTGCCGCGACGCTCAGCAACCGTTACATCACGGATCGGTTCCTGCCGGACAAAGCTATCGACCTGGTCGATGAGGCGGCAAGCCGTCTGCGGATGCAGGTCGACTCGAAACCGGAAGAGCTGGATGCGCTCGATCGCCAGATCCTCCAGTTGCAGATCGAGGCCGAGGCGCTGCGTCTGGAAGATGATCAGGCGTCGAAGGATCGGCTTGGGGTGCTTGAAAAAGACCTCTCTGAACTGCAACAGAAGTCGGCTGAGATGACGGCCCGCTGGCAGGCGGAACGGGACAAGCTTGCGTCAGCACGGGACATCAAAGAGCAGCTGGATCGCGCCCGCGCTGACCTGGAGATCGCCAAGCGCGAGGGCAACCTAGCCAAGGCGGGCGAGCTTTCCTACGGCGTCATTCCCGAGTTGGAGAAGAACCTTGAAGCTGCCGAAGCCGCGGAAGGCGACGTGATGGTTGAAGAAGCGGTACGACCCGAGCAGATCGCAGCAGTTGTCGAGCGTTGGACCGGCATACCGATGTCGAAGATGCTTGAGGGCGAGCGCGAGAAGCTCTTGCGCATGGAGGACGAGCTTGGACATCGTGTGATCGGCCAGAAAGTCGCGATCACGGCTGTCTCAAACGCGGTTCGCAGGGCGAGGGCCGGATTGCAGGATGAGAACCGGCCTCTTGGCTCGTTCCTGTTCCTTGGGCCAACAGGTGTCGGTAAGACCGAGTTGACCAAGGCGCTGGCCGAATTCCTGTTCGATGACGATAGCGCAATGGTACGGATCGATATGTCCGAGTTCATGGAGAAACACTCCGTCGCCCGTCTGATCGGTGCCCCTCCGGGTTATGTCGGCTATGACGAAGGGGGCGTTCTGACCGAAGCGGTCCGGCGCCGTCCCTATCAGGTCATCTTGTTCGACGAGGTTGAAAAGGCCCACCCGGAGGTCTTCAACGTACTGCTGCAAGTATTGGACGATGGCATTCTGACCGACGGTCAGGGCCGGACGGTCGATTTCAAGCAGACGCTGATCGTGCTGACTTCAAACCTTGGTTCGCAGGCGCTGAGCCAGCTACCCGATGGTGCCGACGCCGGTGCTGCCAAGCGTGACGTGATGGATGCGGTGCGGGCTCATTTCCGACCCGAGTTCCTGAACCGGCTGGATGACATGGTTGTCTTTGATCGTCTCACGCGCGACGACATGGATGGCATCGTGGATATCCAACTGGCGCGTCTGATCAAGCGGCTTGCGGCCCGCAAGATAGAGCTTGATCTCGATGACGGCGCGCGGAAGTGGCTGGCGGACGAGGGATATGATCCTGTCTTTGGTGCCCGGCCTTTGAAGCGAGTCATCCAGACTGCGCTGCAGAACGCCCTGGCCGAGATGATCCTGGCTGGTGACCTCGCCGACGGTGACATGGTCAAGGTGAGCGCGGGACCCGAAGGTTTGATTATAGGTGACCGGATTGCCCATTCAAACCGACCGAAACCGGATGAGGCGGTCATTCACTAAGTATCAAGGGGGCTTGGCGGCCCCCTCTTTGACCCGCGACCGCGTGCCGCGCTGCAGCTGGCCAGTTTGACACAATATCGGGGTCATGAGCATTCTGACCCAGATCCCGCCTTCGTTGCCGTGGTACAAGCGGCTGTTTTATTCAGTTCCGGTTATCGGGTGGATGGCCCGAGATGTCGCGTTCGGCAGCAAGGACAACATTTACTACGCCATCGCCGGTGTTCTGTCCTGCTGGGTTATGGCGATTATGGCATGGGGTTTGCCCGCACTTTACCTGCCGATGGTTTGCCTGGTGCCCTTCTGTTTCCTGACACTCGTCATCATTACCAGAGGCTGACAAAAAAAGGCGGCCCTCAGTGAGCCGCCTTTCACTCGATTGCTTCGCGCCTACGAGTTCGGCAGAATAACCTTGTCGATAACGTGGATCACACCATTCGACGTTTCGATATCCGCCGCCACAACAGTGGCGTCATTGATCATCACGCCGCTATCAAGATCGACGCTGATTTCGCCGCCCTGAACCGTTGCGGCCTTCATGTCGTCAACCAGATCGCCAGACATCACTTTGCCCGGCACAACGTGGTAGGTGAGAACCGCGATAAGCTGGTCCTTGTTCTCTGGCTTCAGCAACTCTTCAACAGTGCCGGCGGGCAGTGCATCAAATGCCGCATCGGTTGGTGCGAAGACTGTGAACGGGCCTTCGCTTTTCAGCGTGTCAACAAGGTCAGCTGCCTGAACTGCAGCGACCAGCGTTTCGAAGTCGGCATTGGCTGCCGCGGTGTCGACGATGTCTTTTGCGCTGCCCGCATGTGCAGCTGAAGTTCCAACGAATGCCGCAACTGCAGCGGCAATGAGTGTAACGTTCTTCATGTTGCGCTCCCTAAGAGTGCCGGTGGGGATCACCAGCAGTGAAAGGAAAACGCACGGGCGAAGCGTTTGGTTCATCGGGGGATTCCGCCGACTGCATTTGACCATTGGGCGCGCTTGCCTAAGCCAATGCTGTTTCTCTTTTCAAGTCACCAAAGTGTTATTGAGTGCCACACATGGACAGGCGTAGATGATTGCCGAACCGGCGTGTTCGCTGGGATAGGAGACTGACATGGGCTTTGCGATGGCGGCGTTAGAGATTCTGGCGCTTGGGTTTGTAATGATCATCGGGATCATTGTGGCAGTGGTGATCGTCTTCTTTCTGATCGATCGTACACAAACTGCTGACGCGATCCGACGCAACTATCCGGTGATCGGACGGTTCCGGCACCTCTTCAGTTCATTGGGCGAATTCTTCCGCCAGTACTTCTTTGCAATGGACCGGGAGGAGTTGCCCTTCAATCGGGCGCAACGGGAATGGGTCAAGCGCGCCTCGGATGGTGAAAGCAACACAATCGCGTTCGGATCCACCCGAAACCTGAGCATCGTTGGCACACCGGTATTTGTGAACGCCGCCTTTCCGCCGCTCGACAACCAATTCGCTCGAACCGAGCCGCTGTTAATTGGCCCGGGTGCGCGGCACCCTTATCTTGCACCGTCGCTTTTTAACATTTCCGGTATGAGTTATGGCGCGATATCGAAACCGGCGGTTCGCAGTCTTAGCAGGGGTGCGAAAGAGGCGGGCATATGGCTCAATACCGGCGAGGGCGGGCTCAGCCCGTTTCATCTTGAAGGCGGATGCGACATCGTCTTTCAGATCGGCACGGCCAAATTTGGTGTTCGGGACGAGGCGGGCAACCTGAGCGAGGACAAGTTGCGGGAGGTTGCGGCCCATGATGCAGTCAGGATGTTCGAGATCAAGTTGGCGCAAGGCGCCAAACCCGGAAAAGGCGGTATCCTGCCCGGCGCCAAGGTCAGTGAAGAGATCGCGGCCATCCGCGGGTTGAAAGTGGGGCAGGACGGAATTTCACCCAATCGTCACGCAGAAGTTGATGACTGGGACGACCTTCTTGACCTCATTGACCGTGTTCGCCGCGTGTCGGGCAAGCCCGTCGGTATCAAGACAGTTGTTGGTGCCGAAGAACCGCTTTCAGAGTTTTTTGCGGCGATCAACCGTCGCGGGGCTGAAAGCGCGCCGGATTTCATTACGATTGATGGCGGTGAGGGCGGAACCGGCGCCGCGCCGATGCCGCTGATGGACTTGGTCGGGATGTCGATCCGCGAGGCGCTGCCCCTGGTTGCCGATCTACGCAATCAGGCGGGTCTCAAGGATCGCATCAGGTTGGTGGCCAGCGGCAAACTGGTTAATCCGGGTGACATTGCTTGGGCCTTGGCCGCTGGTGCGGACTTTGTCACATCGGCTCGAGGGTTCATGTTCAGCCTTGGGTGTATTCAAGCGCTCAAATGCAACAAGAACACCTGCCCGACCGGCATCACCACCCATCAGAAGCGGTTTCAACAGGGTTTAGTCGTCGAGGACAAATACAAGCGGGTAGCCAGTTACGCCGCTGGCATCATTAAGGAGGTGGAAACGATCGCACATTCGGTTGGCGTCTCAGAGCCTCGGCAGATGCGGCGGCGCCATGTCCGGATTATGCAGGATAATGGCCGCACTATTCCAATGGACAGGCTTTTCCCAAGTTACAGCCAGATGAACGAGACGTGAGTAGCATTTTATTGGGTCGTTCCGTACTACGCTCTATTTCTAAGCTGTTGTAAGTGCGCGAAGGAACTCAAGATGGCCAACCGTTGGACGAATGATCTGTCGCATGCGGACGTGACGCCCGAGGCCGCATACCTCACTCGTCGTAAGCTTATCGCCGGAGTCGCGGCACTTGGTTTGATTGGTTCGCGGACAGCTGTTGCTCAAGAGCAATTGGAACCCAACCCTTGGGAAGACATCACACAGTACAATAACTTCTACGAGTTTGGCACCCGCAAGGACGACCCGGTTCGCTATGCCGGGGCGATGACCACCTCACCGTGGAGCATCAAGATCGACGGACTGGTCGAAAAACCGGGCGACTATGCCATCGAAGACATTCTCTCTCAGATGACCATCGAAGAACGGATTTATCGGTTCCGCTGTGTCGAGGCTTGGTCGATGGTCATCCCTTGGAATGGTTTTGAGCTGGCCGACCTTCTTGAGTTGGTCGGTGTGAAGCCCGAGGCGCGGTATGTAGCGTTCGAGACCCTGCTGCGTCCGGATGAGATGCCGGGTGTCCGGTATCCCGTGCTGGACTGGCCCTATGTCGAAGGCCTGAGACTGGACGAGGCTGCTCATCCTTTGACCATGATGGCGACGGGCATCTATGGCCGCGATATCCCAAATCAGAACGGCGCACCTATCCGTCTGGTCGTGCCGTGGAAGTATGGGTTCAAGTCGATCAAATCGATTGTACGCATCACGCTGACCGATGACGAGCCGCCCACCAGTTGGAACCGCTCGGCGCCGCGCGAATACGGCTTCTATAGCAATGTGAACCCAGAGGTCGATCATCCGCGCTGGTCACAAGCATCAGAGCGGCTGATTGGTGGCGGCCTTTTTGCCCGTCGGCAGCCGACACTGATGTTCAACGGATACGAAGATGAGGTCGCGGCGCTGTACGCAGGGATGGACCTTTCCAAGTTCTACTGATGTTGGTCCAGCGGATAAACGAGGCTGCGCGGCGAGTGCCGGAATGGCTGGTTTACGCGGCGTGCCTGACACCAATCCCTGTGCTGCTGTATGCTGCCATGAACGGCGGTTTGGGGCGCGACCCTGTCAAAGCGCTTGAGCACCAGTTGGGTGAATTTGCACTACAGCTTTTGATCGTTGGGCTGTGCATGTCTCCGCTGCGTCGGTTCGTTGGCCTCAACCTCATCAAATTCCGGCGAGCAATCGGGGTGTTGGCATTCGTATATGTCGCCCTTCACCTCGCGGTCTGGACCTTTCTTGATGTGCAGACGCTCGATCGGGTTTGGGCCGACATCATTAAACGGCCATACATCACCATCGGCATGGCTGGCTTCGTTCTAATGCTGCCGCTCGCTATTACGTCGAACAACTGGTCAGTGCGCAAGTTGGGCCCGGCATGGCGTCGGCTGCATAGGTTGACCTATGCGGTCGCCCTGTTGGGGGCGCTTCATTACGTATGGCTGGCGAAGGGCTTTCAGTTGGAGCCGCTCGTCTATCTGACCATTGTATCGGTACTGATCGGTGTCAGAGCGATTCACAGGCCGAGTCGGATCGCCGCCTGAGTCTGTCGATTCCTCCCAATTTGACCGAGTCTCTGGACAGTATTGGGGACAGGCCTGTGGATAACCCAATATCTAGCGTCAAAGGGCATGAGCGAGTGATCACGGCAGCTACGCCCTGAACGTCTTCATAGCGCATGAGCGAACTTTGCGACCTTCTTAGTTATTGA
>JBCBKL010000052.1:0-7464 GCA_038521825.1 Pseudomonadota bacterium
GCTGCCCGGGAGAGCCGGCGACAGGCGGATCGCTCATCTCGAAGGCCTGCTTCCAGGTCCCCTATGCGCGCGCCCGTAGGCACGCATTGGAGCGCAGTTGGCTTGCTCCATGGCCTTCGTCTGACTGGATCATCGTTGATCCGACTTGGCCGGCGGAGTGGCTGACGGTCATTGGGACCGAGCGTGCAACGCGCCCACTCGCCCCGAGCCGTTGCGGATTTCGTCCTACAGCGCTTTGAGGGACATGGTATATGCTGAACTGTCCGGCATCAGCGCCTATGGGACATCTGACTTGATTTCGGAATGGAGGGTTTCTGGCTCATCGTAACCGCCAAGGAGTGGAGATGAGACAGGAACCCAGACCTTAGAAGCCGTCGGCCGAGAAGGTCGTGAAAGACATTCGCCGACGCACCCGCAAGCATCACTCAGCGGAGGAGAAGATCCGTATCGTGCTGGAGGGCCTTCGTGGCGAGATGAGCATCGCCGAGCTGCGCCGGTGTGAGGGGATCGCGACGAGCCTGCACTACAGCTGGTCCAAGGAGTTCCTTGAAGCCGGCAAGAAGCGCCTGGCCGGGGACACCGCCGCTATGAAGATTGCCGGTGGGATGACCGTGAACGAGGCGGCAATGGACGTTGGATATGTCAGCCCGTCAAAATTCCGCCGGGAGTTCAAACGAATGTAGGGGCAATCACCACGGCAATGGAGCAACGAGCATCAAGTAGCGACTGGAGTTGCTTGAGGCGGAGAGCGGACATTGGACGAAGCAAAGCGAACGGTAGTTTTGTCTAAGATTTTTTGACGCAGGCCAATGCGTTAGGTTTGTGTCGGGCGGTGTGGCCCGCGTTGACAAATCTGACAAGGTGGAAGCTGCGGGATGCGTGCGCAGCGCTATGGGAAAGCGCTGGCGTATGTTCCTGATGTCGGTTTGAGTTTGGGCAGGTTGTGTTTTGAAGGGTTGGTTGCGCGGTCTTTGGGTTACAATCGGGCGTCTTTGTAAGTCTTTTGGCTTTGGTAAGGCTCGCGTTGCGATGCATGGATGGCATTGAAGCAATACCTCCCTTTGACCGGCGCGTTGAACTTCGGACCGGTGAACGAGTATGAGACGGGCTGTTCATCATGCGGCCTGCTTTCTGGGTGGCGCTCGGGTTCGGGGTCTCTGTCCGCGCCGGAAAGTCTCGACAATGCGCATCTGGCCACCGCAGCAGGGGCATGGCTCGCGCAATGTGAGGGGCTCCTTGGGGACATCTTCGAGCTGGTCTGTTTCACCAGAGGTCGCCCGTCCGAGAAGCGCCCGGATCCAGGCGACTTTCTCTTTACGACCGCTGCCTGCGAGGAACCCGTGCTGGCGGATGCGGTGGAAGCGATCCGGCAGGACGTGCATCAGAAAGCGCCGGATGAACTCGAAGGTCGGAAGGCGCATGGTCTTCATGCGGTCCCCGCGCTTGATCCTGCAATCCTTCCACTTGAACGCCACGGTGTCGGCGTCAGCACTGACCAAGCGATGGTTTGAGATAGCGACACGGTGGGTATAGAGGGACAGATACGCGAGTACTGCCTCGGGCCCACCAAATGGCGGTTTGGCATAAACCACCCAGTCAGTTTTGCGGAACGGCGCGAGCCGTTTGGCGAAGGCGCTGGCATCTGCCAATGCGGCAAGGTCACCGAAGAACCTCAACTGTCCTGTGTGGTGCAAAGCCATGAGGCCTTCCAAAAATAACCGCCTGAACAGCCGCGACGGCACGCGCACATGCAAAAAGAACCCAGACTTGCAGGCGACCCACCGGGTGCCATCCGGGGGCAGCCCACCCCCTGGAACGATCATGTGGATGTGCGGATGATGGGTCAGCGCCGAGCCCCAAGTATGGAGAACGCTGGTCATGCCGACGCGGGCACCAAGGCGTTTGGGATCGGCTGCAATGGTCGCCACCGTCTCTGTCGATGCTTTGAACAGCAGGCGGTAAACGGCACTCTTGTTCCAAAGTGCAAGTCGCGCGATCTCCGCCGGTAGAGTGAAGACCACATGGAAGTACTCGACCGGCAGCAGGTCCTCTGCGCGGGCCGCCATCCAGTCACGCGCTGCTGGTGCCAGGCATTTTGGACAGTGCCGGTTTTTGCATGAGTTATAGGCAATGTGCTGATGGTTGCACTTGGTGCAGGCCGCCACATGCCCACCGTGCGCCTCCGTTCGGCAGGCCTCAATCGCTGACATCACTCTGTGCTGGCTCAGGTTCAAATGCCCAGCATTGGCCCGCCGAAAGGCAGGACCGTGCGTTCGAAAGATATCAGCAACCTCCAGCTTTGAGCGTGGCACCGCCAGCGCCGGTCACTCCGACCTTCGGTCCCGCAACTGCGCCAGCAACTCGTAGGGGCTGTCGGTGTCGCGGATCAGCTTGGAGGCGACATGGGTATATTGCGCGGTGGTGCTGAGCTTGGCATGCCCGAGCAAAACCTGGATTACCCGCACATCCGTCCCAGCCTCCAAGAGGTGGGTCGCGAAGCTGTGACGCAATGTGTGCAGCGTGCTGCGCGGCGTCTTAATCCCGGCAAGATGCTTGGCCGCGCTGAAGGCACGATGCAATTGCCGCGGTGACATTGGGTTGATCCGGGGCTTGCCTGGAAAGAGCCAGCCATCGGGCCGCGCCTCTCGCCAATAGTCACGCAGAAGTTCCAAAAGGCCAGGAGACAGCATCACCTTGCGATCTTTGCCGCCCTTGCCCCGGTCGACATGGATGAGCATCCGGTCGCTATCGATATCGCTGACCTTCAGATTGCAAACTTCTGACGCGCGGAGCCCGGTGCCATAGGAAATACTGAGTGCCGCCCGATACTTCAGCCCCGCTCCCGGCGCGACCCTGAGGATCTCAAACACCTCCTCGGCGCTGAAAACGACCGGGAGCTTTCTTGGCTCAGTCCGGAAATGCAGGCAGTCCTTCATCTCGGGGCGCTTGCACGTGGTCTCGAAAAAGAACCGCAGCCCGACGAGACGCGCGTTGTAGGTCGATGGGGTGACGTTCGTATCGACCATGTGAAGCTGATAGGCGCGCAAGTCTTCGGCCGTGGCTGTATCCGGCGACCGCCCAAGGAACTCGGCAAGGTACCTGACCGCTCTGATGTGCGCTTTCTGGGAACTCTCGCCCAGCCCCTTAATCCGCATATCTTCGATCATCCGCGCGCGCAGCGGTGTGGTCTTGGTGTCCGCCATGGGACCCTCCTGTCTGTTGATTGAGAGATCTCATTCGTCAGACAGACACGCCCATTCCCAAAATACCGGCGCTCAGATCATCGCGCCGCCCTCACCACAAGCACCCCTGCCGCGGCAGCGGCTTCGTCCTTGTCCCGCCGACTGTGAGTTTGACCGTTCTAAGATTGCGCTTCAGCAGCGAATGGCGGCTTTGCGGGCTGCGACTGCAGAAAGCCAGATCGGTGCCGAATGTCTCGTATGGGCCGTGTCGGATTTGCAAGTCTTCGCGCGTCCTTGCAGCATGTGATAATCCTGCGGAGGCGATCAGATGATCTATGCAATTACAATTTATGGGGAACCGGGTGTCTTTGAGGCGCTGCCCAAGGAGCGTCAAGACGAGGTCATGTCGGGTCACGGTGCTTTACAAGAGGCACTCAAGGCCAGAGGTGAGTTTGTGACCATGAAACTGATGCCGCCGACCTCTGCCGTGATGGTTGAGCCTGCCAAGAGCGAAGGTGCAGCACCCCTTATTACCGATGGACCTTTTGCTGATACCAAGGAGAACTTTCTGGGCTTTTACGCTGCTGACTTCAAAGACCTTGATGAGGCGCTGGAGTATGTCAAGATGATATCCTCCCCCATTGCGCGGCTTGAGGTGCGGCCTGTTGCCTGGGCTGGGGGAGCCATTTCATCGGAATAGAGCATGTCGGACTGGCTGGAAGCCACTATTGCCCAACACCGTCCGCGCGCGATCGCTGCCCTGACGCGTGTGTTTCGCGATATCGACACTGCGGAAGAAGCATTTGCCGATGCCTGCCTCAAGGCTTTGACCGCCTGGCCTATCAACGGTGCGCCACGCGATCCATTGGCCTGGCTTCTGACGACGGCCCGGAACGCAGGCCTCGACAACTTCCGTAAGTCAAAACGCCAGGCAGCAATCCTCTCACGTCACACGGAGGAGTTTCAGCCGGTGCCTGCCGAAACACCTGATCCAGACGAGATGCGCGATGACGTCCTTCGGCTCTTGTTCATCTGCTGCCACCCCGAACTCGATCGGCGTGATCAAATCGCCATCGCATTGCGCGTGGTGGTCGGGTTGAGCGTGGAAGAGATCGCCAGTGGCTTTCTTGTGAAGTCCAAGACAATGGAGCAGCGGATCACCCGTGCAAAGAAGAAGATCGCAAGTAATCCTGTAGCCTTTGAAACGCCCAGTCCGAAGGAGCGTGGCGCGCGCTTAGGCGAAGTGTCCCTGATGATCTATCTGATGTTCAGTGAAGGCTGGTCGACTTCAGCTGGGCCTGACCAGATGAAGCTGACCTTGTGCAAAGAAGCAATCCGTCTTGCCCGCCTCTTGGTCGCGCTGTTCCCGGCAATGGGGGAACAAGTGGCATTGCTCGCGCTGCTCCTGTTGCAGCACGCGCGGCGGCACGCACGGATGGACGAAGATGGCAAACTTGTAGCGCTCGACGATCAAGATCGCAGTCTGTGGGACGGCGATGAGATCGCAGAAGCGATCGTCCTCTTACAAAAGGCCGAACGGATCGGGCATTGCGGCGTTTATATCATTCAGGCTGCGATTGCGGCGGCCCATGCCCGCGCGGCCTCTCAATCTGAGACCGATTGGGAGCTTATCGAAAGCCACTATGCGGCGCTCTATGCACTCCAACCTACGCCTGTCGTCCGGCTCAATCAGATTGCAGCGCAGGCCAAGCTGCACGGACCGGGCCATGCCCTAAATGCGATGGAAGAACTGGCCGCCGACCTGTCAACCTACCGCTGGTTTCACGCAATGCGTGGCGGCCTGCTGCAAGAGGCGGGTCATCATCAAGCGGCCATCGCGGCATTCGAAACTGTGCTGACTCTTTCCCCAACCACGCCAGAGCGCGTTGCAGTCAATGACAAAATCGCGGCCAGCGAAAAAGAATTGCGGGGATTGTAGGGAAGACACCTTCTCATGCGTCCTTGGTTCAGACCCGCATGTGGCGGGCGGAACCAAGGGAGAGACACATGAGTATTCTTGAAATGACCACGATCGGCAATTCCGGCTGGATCGGGCACTCCGGTCCTGATCAGGGCGAGGCCAAAGCCTTTTACCAGGACGTGCTCGGCTGGAGCATTAACAATATGCCTATGCAGGACGGATCGAACTATTCGGCTGCTGTCGTCGGTGAGACCGCCATCGGAGGCTTTTCCCCAATGCCCGAAAACCACGGCAGTTGGACAATTTACTTCACTGTGGCGGACGTCGACCTGAGCGTTGCCGAAGCTGAAGCCAAGGGTGCCACGGTTATTCAACCGGCGATGGCCATGCCAGGAGTGGGTCGCATGGCCACGCTGACCGATCCGCAAGGCGCGCGTTTTGCGCTGATCACATATGAAAGCATGGCGTCTTAGGCGCCTTGAGCCTGGAGGGATCAGATGGAACAGCTTCCCCAAATCACGCTCATCGTGACGGCAGTATTTGTGTTGATGAGCATTCCAATGGCAATTTCTGTTGGTGTGCGTCGGGCCAAGACCGGGATTTTGTTGCTTCATGGCGATGATGAAGCCCTGCTACGCCTGATGCGGGCACACGGGAACTTCATCGAATACGTCCCGCTTGCCATTCTGGCCCTCGCAGCGGCCGAGGTTGCCGGTGCTGCCCCATGGCTTGTCGCCATCTGTGGTGGTGTCTTGCTTATTGCACGCATAATCCACTTCTTCGGGTTGCGTGCGGCAGCCGACAGCAAAGGCCGGCCAATTGGCGCAGGGCTTACAAATGCGACAATGCTGGTCCTTGCCCTCGCGATCCTCTGGCAGCTCGGCACTGCTATCTGATGCCAGTGGATGAGGCCCTGACTGCCCGCATGCGTGATGCATTGGCCGCGCATGTGGGTATCTCTGAAAAACGGATGATGGGCGGGACCTGCTTCTTTTTGAATGGCAACATGCTGAGTGGTGCGCGGCGTCACAAAGATGGAGTCGGACGCTTCATGTTCCGGGTGGGCAAAGCGCAAGAGACAACGTCGCTGGCCGATCCAACCGCATATGCAGTGATACATGGCACCCGCAAACTGGGTGGGTTTGTCCGGGTGGATGAAGGCGATTGCGATGAAGCTGCTTTGCAACGATGGCTGCAGCTTTGCCTTGCACACGCTGCGGCCTTGCCCGCCAAGGATTGAATGGAGGATGTGATGGCATCATTCGACAGTTTCTCGCCCGAAGCATTGAGCTTCCTGAGCGATCTGAAGACCAACAACACGAAAGATTGGTTTGCGACGAATAAAGCGACTTACGATATTCACTTGAAGGAGCCAGGCAAGCAATTCGCGGATGCAATGTCGTTGGCCTTGCGCGATATCTCGGCCTGTGAGCACGACAGCAAGGTTTTCCGGATTCATCGCGATGTGCGTTTCTCAAAGGACAAAACACCCTACAATGCGCACTTCCACGTGGCGTTCATGCCGAAGGAACAAGCGGGCCAACAGCCAATGTGGTTCTTTGGTCTGTCACCTAAAAAGCTTTCTCTTGGTTGCGGCGTGTTTCAGTATGACAAGGAAGCGCTGGTTGCCTTCCGATCCGCTATGGCTGGGCCGAGAGGAGCAGAGCTGATCCAACTTACAACCGACTTCCGCGCGGCTGGTTTCCGCGTGGGAGAACCAGAACTGAAACGCGTGCCTTCTGGCTTCAACAAGGATCATCCTCATGGGGAGGCGCTGCGCCGCAAAGGCTTTGCGGTCTGGATTGACGTGGCGGACCCGACATTCGTAACTAAACCGAACTTCGTAAAGAGAGCGACCGGACTTTTTTGTCAAATCATGCCGGTGTTTCGACTGCTCTCGCAGGTAGCCTAATTGCAATTTTCAGTCGCAGCGAACGGCTGCTTTAACTGGCCGCACTACAGCATCCGGCATCCCCAGTGAACGGCAGCTCTGGGCCGCCCATAATGGCGGCCCATATCTTTAGATTTCGATAGCTTCCGCGATCGCCAGGGCGTCTTCAAGCTCAACGCCCAGATATCGAACTGTGCTGTCCATTTGTGTGACCCAAGAGGAGCTGAACAGCACGCAAATTGCCAGTCTTTTTATAGATCTGCGTCACCTTCGTCCGGCGCATCGAGTGGGTTCCGTAAGCTGTCGCTTCTAATCCAATTGATGTCACCCAGTCACGGACGATACGTGCGTACTGCCGGGTCGATATATGCAACCGCTCATGAAACCGTCCGGTGTCCTTCCCCCGTAAAACTGGGCCATTACACTTGGCATAGAAGGGGGACATTGAATGGCGAGGAAGCGGCACTCTG
>JBCBKL010000053.1:0-6672 GCA_038521825.1 Pseudomonadota bacterium
GTCTTCAGATCAAGGCCGGGGCGATTGTAAATCTGACCGTAGGCCGTACCGACAACATAGTCGGCAAGGCCGGGCACCTTGTCTTCGTAGCGCTGCAGCAAGGCATCATGCACACCCGGATTGACCTGGTCCGCCAGCGCCTTGCCTTGGGCAATAATATCCGTACCCGGCGTGGTCATCTGTATGGCGCGTCGATTTCCAGATTGCGGGCGATTTCGGCCTCCCAGCGTTCGCCGTTCTCCAGCAGCTTTTCCTTGTCGTAGTAAAGCTCCTCGCGCGTTTCGGTCGAGAATTCGAAATTCGGGCCTTCGACAATCGCATCGACCGGGCAGGCTTCCTGGCAGAAGCCGCAATAGATGCACTTGGTCATGTCGATGTCGTACCGGGTCGTGCGGCGGCTGCCATCCTCGCGCGGTTCGGCGTCGATGGTGATGGCCTGCGCCGGGCAGATCGCCTCGCACAGTTTGCAGGCGATGCAGCGTTCTTCGCCATTGGGATAGCGGCGCAGGGCGTGTTCGCCCCGGAAACGCGGGCTGAGCGGCCCCTTTTCGTGCGGGTAGTTCAACGTCGCCTTCGGCGCAAAAAAGTATTTCAGGCCCAGCTTCATCCCTTGCCAGAAGTCCTGCAAAAGGAAATACTTAGCGGCGCGAGTATAGTCGATCTGCGTCATAAGTCGGCATCCTTCGTGTTGGTTTGCATAAAGGCCCAGGCGGCCATGGCTTTGCTCAGGTCCTCGGGCACCACATCCACCATTTCGCCCGTCGTCACGTCGAGCGACTGCATCTGCAGCTCAGCCACAAGGAAGGCCGCGAGATCCTTAAGCTGATGCGCATCGGCTTCGGATATGGATTGGGCCAGTTTCATCAGCCCCCCATGGCCCAGCGGGCATAGCTGCCCCAGAACCAGTCAAACTTGGCCGCAAAGGCCACAAACACGACCCAGACAAGGCTGAACGGCAGGAAGACTTTCCAACCCAGCCGCATCAGCTGGTCATAGCGGTAGCGGGGCGTGATCGCCTTGACCATGGCGAAGAGGAAGAAGAAGAACGCCATCTTGGCCACCATCCACAGCGCCCCATCGGGCAAGCCCGGAATGGGTGACAGCCAGCCGCCAAAGAATAGCAGGCTCATCAATGCGCACATCAGGAAGATCGCTATGTATTCACCGGCCATGAACAGCAGGAAGGGCGTGGACGAGTATTCGACCTGATAGCCCGCAACCAGCTCTGATTCCGCTTCCGGCAGGTCAAAGGGCGGTCTGTTGGTTTCAGCGAGGGCCGAGATGAAGAACAGGAACACCATCGGCAAGTGTGGTAGCCAGTACCACGAGAAGAACCCAAAGGATCCGTCCTGCGCCTGTACGATCTGACCGAAATTCATCGACCCGGTGGAGATGATTACACCGATGATGATCAGACCGATGGACACCTCGTACGAGATCATCTGCGCCGCGGAGCGCAGCGAGCCGAGGAACGGGTATTTCGAGTTCGACGCCCAGCCCCCCATGATGACGCCATAAACCTCGAGCGAAGAGATGGCGAAGACATAGAGGATCGCGACGTTGATATCGCTTAGCACCCAGGTGTCGTTGAATGGGATCACCGCCCAGGCGATCAGCGCCAGAACGAACGACAACATCGGCGCGAGCATGAAGACCGTCTTGTCAGCCCCGGCTGGAACAACGACCTCTTTGACGATGTATTTCAGCGCATCCGCCACGGTCTGCAAAAGGCCGTAGGCACCCACGACATTTGGCCCGCGCCGCATCTGGACAGCCGCCCAGATCTTGCGGTCACCATAGACGAGGAACAGAAGCGAAATCATCACGAAGGCAACAACAGCAAGACACTGCGCCAGGATGATAAGGGCGATGCCGCCCGGTGTGGTAAAGAAATCAGCCATCAGGTCCTCAAACCGTCGGTATGCCCCTTGTTGCGCAGTTCTCGACCTGCTTTTCGGCGTCGATCACTTCCAGCCCAGAGGGCCGGTCGCGCGAGATGGTGTAAACAGCATCCGCCGTCCAGACGCCAGAGTCTTCATCGACTTTTGTGCGTAAATGCCGCGCGTAGCCGCCATCGATTGACAAAGCGTAACCAGCGGCCGCGCAATCGCCGTAATCCTTAACGTTTTCAGCGGTCAACGCGTTGGTCATCTCGACCTCGACCTGCACGATTTCGGCAGACAGCCGGGTCGTCTCGATGCGCCTGTAATCCGGTATGAAATCCTCGGCTAACGGGACACTGGGCCCGCAGGCGGCAAGAGGGATAAGGGGGATCAGCGCCACCAACTTCACTCTGCCGCCAGTGCCCGGCCGTCCCGCGCCTTGGCGTTGGCGCTGAGTTCCGCCATCAGCGCGCTCGCCCGGGCAACCGGGTTCGTCAGGTAGAAATCCGCAATCGCGTACTGGAACGCCCCGCTGCCCAGATCACCCGCGGGCAGGGCATGCCATTCGTTTTCAGGCACCTCATCAATTTCTGCAAGGTGCGGCACATCCTTGACCAGCGCCTGACGCAAGGCGGCGAGACTGTCCCATGGCTGCGTCGCGCCGATCTCGGCCGAAAGCGCCCGCAGGATCGCCCAGTTCTCCTTGGCCTCACCCGGTGGGAACCCGGCACGCAATGCCAGTTGCGGGCGGCCCTCGGTGTTGACGAACAGCCCCTGTTCCTCGGTATAGGCGGCCCCTGGCAGGATCACATCGGCCCGATGCGCGCCGCGATCACCGTGGCTGCCCTGGTAGATGACAAAAGCGCCATCGGCGATGTCGATCTCGTCCGCGCCTAGGTTGTAGATCACATCGGCTTGCCCGATAGCGGCCATGCCGTCCGGGTTGGTGGCCCCAACATCCATGGCCCCGACACGCGAGGCCGCCGTGTGCAGCACCAGCAGCCGGGCCTGAGACACGGCACACATCTTTTGCACAAAGGCCAGAACAGCCGCACCATCATCGCCTTGCAGCGCAGCCTGGCCCACGATGATCACCGGGTTTGAGCCCTCGGGCGCGAACCGCTCGCAATTGCCAAGCGCCTTTTCCAACGCGGCGCGGTCGGTGCCGATGTGGGTGTACTCAAAGGTCAGATCGACCTTTGGACCGATCACGCCGACAGTCGCACCGCGGCTCCAGGCCCTGCGGATGCGCGCGTTCAGCACCGCAGCCTCGGTGCGCGGGTCGGTCCCGATCAACAGGATCGAGTTGCTGGCATCAATGTCCTCAACGGCCGCCGTGCCCACATAGGCCGCGCGGTTGCCGCTGGGCAGCTTGGCCCCATCGGTGCGACACTCGACAATGCCACCCTGCCCCTCAACCAGGTCTTTGAGAGCATAGGCCGCTTCGACCGGCACCAGATCGCCAACCAGACCAGCCAAAGCCGTCGCGTCCTTGATCGCCTCGGACGCCTTGCCCAAGGCCTCGGGCCACGTGGCCGGGCGCAACTTGCCGTTTTCGCGGATATAGGGCTTGTCCAGCCGCTGGCGGCGCAAACCGTCCCAGACAAAGCGTGTCTTGTCAGAAATCCATTCCTCGTTCACTCCATCATGATTGCGAGGCAGAAAGCGCATAACCTCGCGGCCCTTCGTATCAACCCGGATGTTCGAGCCGAGCGCGTCCATCACATCGATGCTTTCCGTCTTGGTCAGCTCCCAGGGCCGTGCGGTGAAGGCGTAAGGTTTCGAGGTGAGCGCACCGACCGGGCAGAGATCGATAATGTTGCCCTGAAGGTTACTGTCGAGCGTTTCGCCCAGATAGGCGGTGATTTCCGAATCTTCGCCCCGGCCCGTCTGGCCCATCTGTGTGATGCCGGCGACCTCGGTCGTGAAGCGGACGCAACGGGTGCACGAAATGCAGCGGGTCATATGTGTTTCGACCAGCGGCCCGAGATCCAGATCATCGACCGCGCGCTTGGGTTCGCGGAAACGGCTGAAATCGACCCCGTAGGCCATCGCTTGATCCTGCAGATCGCACTCACCGCCCTGATCGCAGATCGGGCAGTCAAGCGGGTGGTTGATCAGCAGGAACTCCATCACGCCTTCGCGCGCCTTCTTGACCATGGGGCTGTTGGTCTTCACGACCGGTGGCTGCCCTTCCGGCCCCGGCCGCAGGTCCTTGACCTGCATCGCGCAAGAGGCAGCGGGTTTTGGCGGGCCACCGACGACCTCGACAAGGCACATCCTGCAGTTCCCCGCAATCGACAGCCGCTCGTGATAGCAGAAGCGCGGGATCTCGATCCCCGCCTCTTCACAAGCCTGGATCAGCGTCATGGCCCCGGGAACTTCGACTTCCTGGTCGTCGATGACAATCTTGCGGAGATCAGACATGCTCTATTTCGCCCTCAGATAAACGCCAATGGCGCTGTTTCGTGCAATTTCCGCGCGGCCGACGGCGCAGTATGTTTTCGGATCGCCCTTGCTGACGCCCTTGGCGGCAAGAAACGCGTCGCCCTTCGCGCGCATCCGGTCTTTTTCGGTATCGGACTCAACATAAGCGCGAATTTCCGCGTCTGAATAGCCAAGTTCGTTCGCATGTGACCGAAGCGACCACATCTTGTTCACCGCCTTGAGACGACGGCCCGACAATTCATCACATTTCTTCGAAATCTCGTCGGCCAAGGCGATGTAGTAGAGCTCGTTGTCGATTTTGGTCACTTCCCGCAAGGGAGGCTTCGCCAGTACAGTCCCGGCAATAAAACTAACCATCAGGGCTATTCCAAGCGCGCGCATTCCGTCTCTCCTGTCGTGCAGCACAAAGGACGCACAAGGGACAGTCCGATGCTGCTATGCAATATCAAGAGACCGGGGCCAAGGGCAGCGTGCAAAATGTCGCCATCTTTTTCGCTCAAGGCGCGCAGGTTCCCTGCAGGATGAGACGGTCGTTTTCGATCTGCAGTTCTTCGTCGGGATCATCCGGGCCAAGAACCCATTCGACGTCCGACGTTCCGTATTGATCGATGCAGTAAACGGTCGACTCGTACCGGCCCGCCTCGCGCGCGCCTGCGATGCTTGCAGAGGCCGGGCTGACCTCGATCGTGAAGGTATCGCGCAACCCGTCCACCCGGTTGAGGTTGGCGCGGAACGCCTGACCGTCAAAGGTGATCTGTTCCCGGCGCTGGCCGCACGCGGTCAGGATCAATGCCGCCACGATCAGGGCCGTCCAGAGGAACGCCGTGGATGAGGTACTGCGCGCCGCCGCTATGACGCGGGTGCGAGGCTGGTTTGCAGGCCGTTTCATGACGTTACTCCGCCGCTAATTCCTGGCACCGGTGTGTGCGCCACATCTGCGCGGCTTTCAAGTGGGACCATCCGAATGCGTGATCCGTATCGCCATGAAGTTTCAGATGTTCTAACCGTTCGAGGCCTTCTTCAAGGGTGGGTTGATGACCCTCGGGGACCCACCACATGACGAAATGCATTGCGCCCAGAACTTCGAACCATTCCGCGCGGCGGTCATAGAACTGCTTGTGGATCGTGCCCCAGACAAAACGTTCAAGGCTGCGGGCATCCTGCCAGACGGTCAGGTTCGCCACGAATTGCGGATCATCGCCGATGTTGTTCTCGGTATTGCCCGTCCCCGGCGCGCCCGACCCTTCCATCATCCACACAAAGCCAGGCATCCGCTTGCCCAGCCCGTTCACGCGGTCGAGATTGTCCATGAACTCCTTCACGCGCGGGTCGTCGTTTGGGGCGATGAGGCGCCCGATGTTGAGCTCGGCAAGATGGCGGGTTTTCATGGTCAGGCTTTCGATGGGTCAAACGGTGTCCGGTTTGTTATCGGTCCCTGTGAGGGCCGGCGCAATGGGGCCCGGCAGCAATCGGCAATATCCACGATCGGATGCACCGATGGCCCGGGTCGCCAACTTGGGCGCCGGGCTGCGACAGCTGATGCGTCGATGTCCTGTTGAGTGGCGGGACGGGCCGTGAAGGGATGCCAAGCCCTCCAAAGGTCAAACGCGCGCGTGGGTCCTGCCCCCTTGAATGGGGCCGGCCGGTGCCGGTTCGTCCATATGGCGCGAGGTGTCAACCCCGCGAGTCGACTGGCGGGAGTTCTACGGTGCCGGGGTTAGCGGGGTGTTATGCAACCGTGCGGAGGTGCCGCCATCCAAAGGCATGATCAGTGTCGCCGTGGCGGGCGAGATGGGCCAGACGTTCTGTCGCCTCAAGGATACTGGGCCGGTGGCCGGGATTGATCCGCCACATGACCAGACGCATGCCCTGCTCCGCCGGGTCGTACCATTCCGCGCGGCGGTCGTAGAATTGCTTGTGCACCGTGTCGAAGGTGAAACGGCGCAGGCTTTCCGCGTCTTCCCAGACAGAAAGGGTCGAAGCCGTGCGCGGATTGCCCCCAAGCGGGCCGTCGGGGTCAAGTTGCGCGACCTCCATATCCTCGTCTTCCATATGCCAGACATAACCCGGGCTGCGCCGCGCGATGTCATAAACCCGGTCGAGATTGTCGGCAAAGTCCGCCAAGCGCGGATCATCCCAGTCGTATCTCAGAGTGCCAATGTTGAATTCAGCGAGATGCATGAGTTTTGTTTTTCGATGCCTTTCGGGACACGGCCACTGACAACGCAAAAAGCAAAACCATCACCGATGTCAGTGTCGGTCCGGCCAAGAGCTCTAGAACAAATGCGGGTAAGGGCCGTCGAACAATGAGCACAGCCATAACCGCAATAGGCGCAAAAAC
>JBCBKL010000054.1:0-6653 GCA_038521825.1 Pseudomonadota bacterium
TGGCCGCCACGTTTGCACCCGCAATCAGGACGGCGCTCCGCCGAACCTCGTTTGTCTGCGGCGGGCTGTCGACCCAGTCGAGCAGGAAGGCCTCGTTTCGGGCCAAGGCAGACAGGATCCCGGCCGCGAATGTCTCTTCGTCGGGTTCGTTGGGCGGGTAGATCTGGCCAAGCGCGGGATCAGCGCCATTCAAGACGAGGGCATGCAATCCGCCGGCGAGTCGCAGTGGAAGCGAGTGGCCGGAGGGGCCGATATCACCCTCGAACCTGGCCAACTTCCTGGCCAGCGCGGTGCCGTTTGGCCAAATCGCGCCCAACGTCTCGAACAGGCGACCCATGAAAGGCGAGTCGAGCCTCCGGCACGAGATCGCCTGGTTCTCGAAGGCATCCAACAGCATCAGCGAAACCGGTCTACGAGTTTTTGCAGGGGCGATCTTGTGTCGGTACCTTCGGGTTCGGGCACCTTCTCGTCCTTTGTTTCAGGGTTTGGTTTGGCATGGCTACCATTGCCCGAACGGGGCGGCGCGGTGCGCAACGCAACGGCATTCATGAACCGCCCCGGATCGCTCGCGACCAGATGCGTGATCCCGTCCGAACAGCCGCGGATAACATCCTCCAGCCACTCCTGATCCGCTTTCGCAAAGTCGTTGAGAACATAGGACGGAACACGATCCTTGTGACCGGGATGTCCTACACCCAGCCGCACGCGCTGGTAATCGGGCCCGATATGGGCATGCACCGACCGCAGCCCGTTATGCCCCGCATGACCGCCGCCATCCTTGACGCGCACCTTGCCAGGGCTCAGGTCGATCTCGTCGTGAAAGACGATGACGTCCTGCGGTTCGAGCTTGTAGAACCGCATCGCAGCCCCGACGCTGTCGCCGGACTTGTTCATGTAGGTTTCGGGTTTCAGCAGAATGGCCCGATCTGACCCGAAACGGCCCTCTGAAACACTTCCCTGATGTTTGGACTTCCAGGTTGGAAAGCCATGATCGGCTGCAATCCGGTCCAGAACCATGAAGCCGATATTGTGGCGGTGCCGCGCGTATTTCGGGCCGGGATTGCCCAAGCCGACGATCAGTTTCATGGAAGCCTCCGCCTGTTGCGGCGCAGCATAAAGTTGGTGGCAGCCCGGGTCCAGAGCACCGCGGATCTTTACGATTTGGGCGGCGCACCTCCGGCGAACCAATTGCCGGTCTCGTAGTTGCAGGGGTCTTCCTGCATTTCGAGATGCAGGTTGTCACCGTCATAGGGATGCGACCGCGCCAAGTCTTCATTAACCTCGATGCCCAGACCGGGTGCGCAGGGTGGGCGGATAAAGCCATCTTCGACAGTGATCGATCCCATGATCAGTGCAGCGTGGAACGGCGTTTCGATGGTTTCGCACATCAGGATGTTTGGGATCGAGGTCGCCAGCTGGATGTTTGCGGCCCATTCGACCGGTCCAGCATAGAGGTGCGGAGCCATTTGCGCGTTGTAGACTTCGGCCAAGGCGGCGATTTTCTTGGTTTCCCAAATCCCGCCTGAACGCCCCAAGGCCGGTTGCAGGATGGCAGCAGCGCCGGCCCGCAGGATGGGCGCGAATTCGGCCTTGGTGGTCAGCCGCTCGCCCGTCGCAACCGGGATTCGAACCGCGCTGGCGACCTGTGCCATCTGATCGACTGCATCGGGGGGAATGGGCTCTTCGAACCACAGTGGATCGTAAGGCTCCAACGCCCGTCCCAGACGGATAGCGCCAGCGGTCGTGAATTGCCCGTGGGTGCCAAACAGCAGGTCGGCGCTGTCACCGATTGCCTCGCGGATCGCCTTGCAGAACGCGACCGAGAGGCTGATGTCGCGCATCCCCGGCATATGCCCGCCGCGCATCGTGTAGGGGCCGGCCGGATCAAACTTCACAGCTGTGTATCCCGCCTCGACGCAAGCGAGCGCGGCCTCGGCGGCCATTTCGGGCGAGACCCAGAATTTCGTGATGTCGTGATGCGGCAGCGGGTAGAGATAGGTGTATGCGCGGATCCGGTCGTTCATCCGCCCACCGATCAGCGCGTGAACGGGCCGCTCGCGGTACTTGCCAAGAATGTCCCAGCAGGCGATCTCCAATCCCGACCATGCCCCGATCACGGTGAGATCGGGCCGTTGCGTGAAACCACTGGAATAGATGCGGCGGAACATCAGCTCGATATTCTCCGGATTTTCGCCCTGCATATGCCGCTCAAAGACATCCGCGATGACCGCTTTCATCGCCTCGGGCCCGACGGAGGAGGCATAGCATTCGCCCCAGCCGACGATGCCGTTGTCTGCGGTAACCTTGACGAGGATCCAGTAGCGCCCGCCCCATCCTGGCGCAGGGGGGGCGGTCACGATGATGTCGAGGTCCTGAAGCTTCATGCCGATCTCTCCTTGCCGAAGCTGTCAGCCAGCGTCAGTCGTCGGGGAACACAATCACGTTCCGCCGCGCCTTGCCAGACTTGGTGTCGGCGATGGCCTCGTTGATCTGGTCGAGCGACCAGCGGCCTGAGATCAGTTCATCAAGCTTTAGCCGCCCTTGGCGATAAAGATCGACCATCCACGGGATGTCGCGCTGGATGACCACGTCACCCATCTTTGATCCGATCATGCCCTGGCCCAAAGCGGCGAGGATCACCGGTTCCATTGCTGCCTTGGCGCCGCTATGCGGCATCCCGATCATGATGACTTTGCCCGAGCGGCCTAAATATTTGGGCGCATCCTCGATCGCCGGGATTGCGCCAACGGTGACGATAACCGCATCTGCGCCACGACCGCCGAGGGCTTTGTAGGACGCGCGCCACGGGCTTGGCTTTGAGGCGAGGACGGTATGGGTTGCGCCGAATGCCTCTGCGTCCTCAAGTTTTTCTTCCGAGATATCGACGGCCACGATCCGCCGTGCCCCGGCGATACGCGCGCCCTGAATCGCGTTCAGGCCCACGCCGCCCGCCCCGATTATGACGACATCCTGCCCGGCCCGCAGGCCGGCTGCGTTGACCACCGCGCCGACCCCGGTAATGACGCCGCACCCGATGAGGCAGGCGGCCTCCTTCGAGATGTCCGTAGGGATTTTGACGATCTGGCGCTGATCGACGACGACCTTTTCGGCAAACGCGCTGGACGCCATCGCATGCTCGATGGCTTGGCCATCCACCGTGCTGATAGGGCCGGTGCAGTTGTCATATCGGGTTTCGCATACGGTTGGTTTGCCGCTCGCGCAGGAGGGGCAGGTGCCACAGGAGCGGATCAGGGTGACGACAACGCTGTCACCGACCGCGAAACCCTGCACGCCCGGCCCAATTGCCGTAACGGTCCCGGCTGCCTCATGTCCGTAAACAGCCGGGACGTAGCCGCCCCAGGCGCCATCGGCATAAGAGATGTCAGAGTGGCAGATGGCGCAGGCCGCGACCTTGACCTCAACCTCGCCAGTAATCGGAGCCCGCAGATGGATGTCCTCGACGACCAGCGGCTTGCCGAACTCGTGACACACCGCAGCTTTGATCTTTTGCATGTCCCCGTACTCCCGCCGCGCTTGGACTGCTCATCAGATGTTCCGCGCAGCCTCACTGGAATTTCCGCGACGTGGCAAGCGCGAAAACGACGTTTGACGCTAGGACAACGCCGCGCGTGTGGCGGACCGGGAAAAAGCGAGAAGGCCGAGAACAATCAGGATCGCGGACAATACGAACGGCGCGCCCGGCATGTAGAACGGTGCGGTTGGGGACGTGAACGCTGCAAAGGTCGAAGTCATAAGCATCGGCGAAAGGATCATGGCAAGGGCCGAGACGCTGGTCAGCGCGCCCTGCAATTCGCCCTGTTGGTCATCGCCAACGGCCTTTGACATGATAGCCTGAAGTGCGGGGGTGATGACCCCGGCCAATGCCGCGATCGGGGTCAGGATCAGCGCGACCGTCCCGGAGGTAACGGTGGCGATGGCAAGAAAAATGGCCACGTCAAAAACATGGCCGTAGATCACGGTGCCCCGCTCGCCCAACCATCGAAGGACGTACCGGATTAGTCCGCCCTGAACGATGGCCATCGCGATCCCGAACAGCGCGAGTGACAGCCCGATCGTTGCCGGAGACCATCCAAACCGGGCCTGTCCAAAATAGCTCCAGACCGCCGGATAGACGGTGAAAGCAACCTGATAGAGGAAAAAGACAAGAAGCAGCGGGCCAACGTCCGGTAACTTCCCAAGTACCCGCAATGTCCCGACCGGGTTGGCGCGAGCCCATGAAAACGGGCGCCGGATCTTGTCGGTGACCGTTTCTTTCAGCACGAACCAACCGAAGGCGGCGTTGAGTGCGGCCAAGGCTGCAGCCGCATAGAAAGGCGCACGCGTGCCGAATTCTCCCAGCAAACCGCCGACAAGCGGCCCCAGCACAAAGCCGATCCCGAAGGCCGCGCCGATCAGGCCGAAATTCTCGGCTTTCTTTTCGGGTGTCGAGATATCGGCCATGTAGGCCGCCGCGGTCGATTGCGTCGCTGCCGTGATACCTCCGACGACCCGCCCCAACAGCAACAGCCACATCGCGCCGGCCACCGCCATCACGAGGTAGTCGAGCGCCATCACCACAAGCGACACCAGCAGGATGGGCCGCCGACCATAGCGGTCTGAGAGGTTGCCGATGACTGGTCCGAACAGGAACTGCATAACCGCGAACGTCGTCGACAGAACCCCACCCCAGAGTGCCGCATTCGACAGGTTGACGTTGCCAACCTCTTTGATGAGATCCGGCATCACGGGGATAATGAGCCCGATCCCCATAGCGTCGAGCACCACCGTGATCAGAATGAAGACGACCGGCAGCCGCATTAGCCCTCAACCATGGTGTGAACGCGGGCCGCAAAGGCCCGCGCGATGGCTGGTGCCTCTCCCATCTGTGCGGTCGGGTCAAAAATCGAGGCGGGCAGGGTCGGGTCGGCGGCCCGCGCCAGTTCTGCAAGGGGAGCACCCGTCTCGGTGGCTTCGAGGCATAGTTTCTTCGTTAGCGCTTGCGCCTCGGGCCGCGGCATCGTGGCCGCCAGCGCGAAGCTGAGCGCCTCAGCGTGGATCAACCCGTTCGAACGGGCGAGGTTAGCCGCCATCCGCTTGGTATCGGGTTCGATCATCGGAATGACAGCACGCGCGGTCTGAAGACCGCAGGCCGCATTCAGCATGATTTGGGGCAGGACGCTCCACTCGGCGAACCACGCGCTGCCGTCCCGTTGATGTTCATGCGTGGATGCGGATTGAAGCGCCGCACGCAATCCGGTCGACTGGATGCCCAATGCCACAAGGATCGAAGGGCCCACGGGATTTTGTTTTTGTGGCATGGTCGACGATGCGCCAGCGCCAGACAAACTGATCTCGCCAACATCGCTGGATGCAAGTGTCACGAGGTTCCGACCTATCCCGGCCAGCGCCATGGTCACATCGCAAAGCCACGACGCGATCCGCAAGACCGGTCCTCGGTCGGTGTGCCAGCTCCGCTCAGGATCTGATAACTCCAGCAGATCGGCCAACTTGGCGCGAAGCGCCGCAGACTGGGCTCCAAGCGCTGCGCTAGTCCCGGCGGCACCGCTGAGCGAGACCCAGAGAGACCGCGATCTCACATCATTGAGTGTTTCTAGATAATCGGCCAGCGGTGTGCCCCATTGTGCCACAACCGCCCCCCAACTGGTTGGTGTTGCATGCTGTCCATAAGTTCGAGCGGCCATTGGCATTTCCGCGAATTTGTCTGACGCCGCACCAAGCATGGAGAGTATGGATTTTAGATCATCCTCTGCTAGCATGAGCGCCTGCCGCAGCCGAAGCATCAGCCCTGTGTCGATGATATCCTGGCTGGTGGCGCCCCAATGCACGTATTGCGCATGCTCCGGCGCCTCCATCGCTTTGCGGAAGGCTGCGACCAAGCCCGGAACGCTGACCCCATTCTGGCCCATAGCAACAGCCAATGCGCCCGGGTCGACTTGAACCTCGCGGGCTGCCCGGTCGATGGCGGCCGCGCTGATTTCGGGAATGATACCCAATTGCCCCTGGGCCTTGGCCAGCGCGCCCTCAACCAGGAGCATGGCGCGGATCTCGGCACTGTCGGCACACAGACGACCGGTGGCCCCGGTCGGAAAGAGCTGACCATAAAGCGTGCTGGAAAAGACCGAGGCCGCCATGGATCAGATGTGCCCTACATCGCGCAGGAATTCGGACAGGACTCTTGCGTATTCCTCGGGCTGCTCAACACAGGGCAGATGCCCCGCCTTGCGGATCAGGTGAAAGCGGCTGCCGGGGATGAGGTCGATCGTTTCGCGCACCAGATCGGGCGGGGTCGACCCATCATCCGACCCGGCAATGCCAAGAGCGGGCAGGCGCAGCGATGCGGTCGTGCTGTAAAAGTCCGTTCCTGAAATCGCCGCGGAACATCCGGCATAGCCAGCATCTTCCTGCCGAACGAGCATGTTGCGCCAAAGCTCAAGGTCCGGCCCGTCGCGGAAGTCACGGGTGAACCACCGCTCCATCACCGCATCGGCAAGCGCTTCGATCCCGCCTTTTTCGACCGCGCGGATCCGATCGCCCCACATATCAGTTGTGCCGATCTTGGCACCTGTATTCGACAGAACGACAGCGCGTAGCAGATCCAGTCGCTTTACAGCAAGCCCCTGGGCAATCATCCC
>JBCBKL010000055.1:0-5971 GCA_038521825.1 Pseudomonadota bacterium
CATACATAAGTGTATTCCGTAATCAACATACATAAGTGTATGTATCTGCAAGAAGGGAGACAAAAATGAATCGTGCCTTCGTGAACATCTTGACTGAAGACGTCGCAGCCACCGCGCAGTTTTACCAAGAGCTGCTTGGAATGAGACGAACGGGCGACTTCGGCTGGTTTGTCATCTTGTCCCACGAAACAATGCCCCACTTCGAGCTCGGCATTCTGGAGCGCGACCATGACACAATCCCAAATGGCGTTTCTGCAGCTCCTCAGGGTTTCATTTCCACATTTGTCGTTGAGGATGTGGAAGAGATCTATGCCCGCGCGCTAAAAATGGACGCCGAGATCATCGAGAAACCGACTGAACTGCCCTACGGTCAGCGGCGTTTGATGCTGCGTGATCCAGCAGGCGCGGCTGTAGATGTCAGCGCGCCAATCCGGTAGCGTTCATCGCGGTGGTCGCTAGTTTGGCAGAGAGAAACGGAAATCTTTGACGCAGGTTGTGCGCCCGTAAGCATCGTTGCGATGAACCAGAGACCGACGATGCACTAACCGTCAAACCGGACCACCCGATGGTAGCAGACCACGCGCCACGAAGGCACAATTGGGCCCTAAGACCCAAGCATTGATCGCTCGGATCGAAAGCATGGCCTAAAAAGCATTCTCAAGGGTAACTGCAGAAGGGTGGACATCGGGAGAATGGTCGGGCGACACTTCGATGGAACTGGCTGCACAATATTTGCATGCTCAAGTTGGGCAGGCATCGGATCAGCGGGCAATAGGTAACGACCCCAGTGCAGCTCTGGCGTTGGCGCTATCGGTTCTTTAATGATCCGGACAGTGGGCAACACAAAAACCATTCAGCAGACGCTGTGCGCCAGTGTCCGCGTTGCCGCAATCCGCCCCGGACGAGTCACGTATTATCCCGTATTGATCTGCAGTCAGCTCCGCTGCCTTGCCAACAAAGCGCTGTGGCGTTGCAGCCACCCACCCTCACCCTCGGCAAGTGCGGCATAAGAAGCCAGTCTTCTCCGCCCCCGTGACACGGCGCGCGGCCTTGCTATAAGGGCGCCGATTCCAGTTTTTCCCTGCAAGGACCCGTATTCATGACCACTCTCGTTTTCGGCCACAAATCGCCTGATACCGACTCCACCGGCAGCCCGATCATCTGGGCCTGGTATCTCAACCAGATCAAGGGCGAAGCGGCCAAGCCTGTCCTGCTGGGCGAACCCAATACCGAAGCGGCCTTCGTACTGGACCGCTGGAACCTCGACAAACCGGAAATCGTCAGCGAAGTGGCCGCTGAAACGCCCGTCGTGATCGTCGATACGAACAACCCAGCCGAGCTGCCCGACGGCATCAACGACTGCGACATCCGCAGCATCATCGATCACCACAAGCTGGTGGGCGGGCTGGAAACCAAGGGCCCGATCGACATCCGAATCGAACCGCTGGCCTGCACCGCCACCATCATGTGGAAAATGATCGGCAAGGACATGGCGCAGGCCCCTGAAAGCATCAAGGGCGCGATGCTGTCCTGCATCCTGTCCGACACGCTAGAATTCCGCTCGCCGACAACGAAGCAGGAAGATAGGGCCATCGCCCACGATCTGGCCAAGAATCTGGGCGTCGATATCGCCGATTACGCGGCGCAGATGTTCGAAGCGAAATCGGATGTGAGCGCCTTTTCCGATGCCGAGCTGCTGCGGATGGATTCCAAGGAATACGAAGTCGGCGGCAAGCAATTCCGCGTCTCGGTTCTTGAAACCACAGCGCCCAAGCTGATCCTTGACCGCAAGGACAGCCTGATGAGCGCCATGGAGGACGTGGCCAAGGAGGACGGTGCCGATCAGGTTCTGCTCTTCGTCGTCGACATTCTGAACGAAGAGGCGACGCTGCTGGTGCCGAACGATTTCGTCAAATCGGTTGCGGAGAAAAGCTTTGGCGCGACGGCCAGCGGCGACACGGTCGTCCTGCCCGGTGTGATGAGCCGCAAAAAGCAGATCATCCCTGTTCTGGCAGTCTAAAGCAGAAATCGAATTCGCTCTAAACCCGACGGATGATCGGCTGAACGGGCTGCATCTTTCCGATATGGGCACGTGACGTCTCGAAGGCATCGATCAGATCATCTTCGCACCACGTGCCCTCGGCTCCGAACCGGCACCGCTTCAGCGCGATCTCCAGCGTGCTGAAGGCGGCGAAGTATCCGTTGGCATAACGGTCGGGGCGCAAGAAGGTCACCAGACCCGCCGCGCAAGCAGCGACGAGCGCAACAACACTTGGCGTCAGGCTGGTCTGATCCAGCACATCCGTGGTCAGAACCAGCGGAGCCAGAACTGCCAGCCCGCCCAGGAGGAAATGGCAGGCGATCCAGACGCGGTACATAACTGCCCAGCGGCGGACATAGCCGCTCATCTCATCCAGCAATCGGTCCTGCGTCTTCATCGTCACGGTCCAGCTTTGTGCGGCGCGGACAATACGGCATCCGGGGCGCTGTTGCGCAAGCAGCCCGGATGCCGAACGGTGACTGGGCCTTGCCCGTCAGCCCTTGTGGTGCACCTCCTGCAGCCCGTAAACCGGGGTTGGCACCCCTTCAGCCCGGGCTTTCAGTTGCAGGGCAAGGAACTGCGAATAGTGCCGTGACTGGTGCAGGTTGCCGCCGTGGAACCACAGCGCTTCTTGCTGGGTTGGCTTCCACATGTTGCGCAGCTCACCCTCCCACGGGCCCGGATCCTTGGGCGTATCCGACCCAAGACCCCAGCACTTGCCGACCTTGTCAGCAACCTCTTGGCTGATCAGTTGCGCCGCCCAGCCGTTCATCGACCCGTAACCGGTGGCGAAAACGACCAGATCAGCGGGCAGTTCGGTCCCGTCCTCCAGCACAAGCGTATTCTCGGTGAACCGCACGGCCTGCCCGTGGGCCAGCTTGATCTTGCCATCGGCAACCAGTTCCGACGCTCCCACATCGATGTAGTATCCCGATCCGCGCCGCAGGTACTTCATAAAGAGCCCGGTGTCATCGGCGCCGAAATCCAGGTTAAACCCCGCATCCTCAAGCCGCTTATAGAAATCGGAGTCGCGTTCGCGGGTCTGGTCGCATTGCGGTTTCTGGATCGCAGGCAGAACCTTGTAAGGGATCGAGGCAAAGATCAGGTCGGCCACATCAGTCGTGATCCCGTTGGCCACCGCATCCTCTGAGTAAAGCGCGCCGAGGGCCAGTTCCATGAGAGTATCGGATTTGACGATATGGGTCGAAGACCGCTGCACCATCGTCACGTCCGTTCCGGCCTCCCACAATGCGGCGCAGATGTCGTGGGACGAGTTGTTGGATCCCACGACGACCACTTTCTTGCCCGCATAGGCGTCGGGCCCCGGATGTTGCGAGGAATGCTGGATTTCGCCCTTGAACGTATCCGCCCCCGGCAGATCCGGCAGGTTCGGCACGCCTGACATGCCTGTGGCCAGCACAAGCTGCTTGGGGCGCAGGACAACCTCTTCGCCGTCGCGGTCCACCGTAACGGTCCATTCACCGCTCGCCTCATCGTAATTGGCCGACTTGCAGGTGGTTCTGGTCCAGTAATTCAGCTCCATGATCTTGGTATAGCTTTCCAGCCAATCCCCGATCTTGTCCTTGGGGCTGAAAACGGGCCAATCTTCCGGGAAGGGCAGATAGGGCAGATGATCGTACCAGACCGGATCATGCAGGCAGAGTGATTTGTACCGCTTGCGCCAACTGTCGCCGGGCCGGTCGTTCTTTTCGATAATGATGGTCGGCACGTTCTGACGGCGCAGGCGGGCGCCAAGGGCAATACCGCCCTGCCCGCCGCCAACGATGACGACATAGGGCTGCTTGGAATAACCCAACTCCTTCGCCTCGCGTTCGCGGGCTTCGGCATAGGTTTCGCGATCCTTGAATGCGCCGTGCTGAACGCCATAGGGACGGGTCCGGCCCTTTTGCTCCGGGTAATCGGCAAGCTCCTGCGCGGTAGTCAGTAGGGTCCAGCAGCCCTCGTCGTTCAGACGGACATGGCCACGGCCGCGCACCGCATCGGTCTCGAATGTCACCCAGGCTTCGGTGATGCCATCGGCCTCGGTCGCATCGCCGTCGATCTTCCAGTTCGTCGGACGGACGTCGGGCAGGCAGGCCTCGGCCATCTCGCCAATGGCATCACGCCCCTCCATCGTCTTGATATTCCACGTAAATGATACCAGATCGCGCCAGTAACAATCCGGTGCGAACAACCCCTTGATGGCCTCGATATCCTGCGCTTCAAGCGCGTCACTGAACTTAGCGAGCCACGTATCAACGCGCCCCAGCGGCGATGCCACATCCATAAGCTGATCCTCCCTTTTCAGCTGATGCTCAATGGTTTCCGCCCTGCCTCATCCCGTTAACGTAACGGCAAGAACTGGGATTCAGCAAATTCTTCCTGCTAGTCTATTGGTAGTAGGGAGGGGACGAATGACCACGGTAACGTTTGAAAAATCAGGGCGGATCGGCCGGATTACGCTGAACCGGCCGGAGCGGCTGAATGCCATCGACGACGCCCTGCCACGCGATCTGCAGCACGCGGTCGAAACCGCCGATGCCGATCGCGATGTGCATGTGATGGTGCTGTCCGGTGCGGGCGATGCGTTCTGCGCTGGCTACGATCTGGCCCATTATGCGCAGGATCCCGACAACCCCATAACCCAGGACATGCCGTGGGATCCGCTGCAGGATTTCCAGTTCATGTGGGCCAACACCCAGCGTTTCATGTCGCTCTTCCGGGCGATGAAACCAGTGATATGCAAGGTGCACAGCTATGCTGTGGCGGGCGGATCGGACATCGCGCTGTGTTCCGACATCGTGATCATAGAGGACGCGGCCCGCATCGGTTACATGCCCGCCCGCGTCTGGGGCTGCCCGACAACCGCGATGTGGACCTTCCGCCTCGGCCCGGAAAAAGCCAAGCGGATGCTGCTGACGGGCGACACCGTAACAGGGACCGAAGCGGCAGAGATGGGGCTTGTGCTGAAAGCCGTCCCGAAGGCCGATCTCGATGACGAAGTCGAAGCGTTGGCCGATCGCATGTCGACCGTACCGATCAACCAGCTCGCCATGAACAAGATGGTCATCAACCAGGTGGCCGAGGCCCAGATCCAGCAGGCCCAGCGGCTGGCAACCGTCTTTGATGGCGTCACGCGGCATTCGCCCGAGGGGCTGAACTTCAAGCGGCGCAGCGAAGAGGTTGGCTGGAAACAGGCCGTGCGCGAGCGGGACAGCGGCCTTTACGACTGGACCCTCGACCGGCCCATCAATCGCCCATGACCGACCCGACGGAAGCACAGCTGATCGCGCGATACAGAGCGCGACTGCTGGACGAAGAGGTAGCGCTTGCCACAGCGTCGGCGGAAACGCGGGAGGCCCGCCGACCGGTGGAGCTGGACCAGCAAAGCATCGGGCGCCTGTCCCGCCAGGACGCCCTGCAACAACAGGCCATGGCCACCGCACAGCAGATGCGCCGCGCCAATCGGGGGCGGGCCATCGCGGCGGCGCTGTTGCGGATGGATGAGGGCGAATTCGGCTATTGCGCCCAATGTGGCGAATTCATCGGCTTTGGGCGGCTCGATCTCGATCCGTGCCTTGCGACATGCCGCGATTGCGCCTGTTGATCCACCCCGCTAGGAGGAGGCAACGCCGCCAACAGGACGCTCTTCATGACCCAGATCATCTCTGCCCTCTCCGAGGTTTCCAGCCGGTACGACGCCATGTTCGTCGACCTGTGGGGCTGCGTTCACAACGGGGTCCACGCCCTCCCCGAAGCGGTGGCGGCGCTGCAGGCCTATCGGGGTCAGGGGGGCAAGGTGATCCTCGTGACGAACTCGCCCCGGCCCCGCGCAGGCGTCGAGGAGCAGCTCGATCATTTTGGCGTGCCGAAAGATGCGTGGGACAGCATCGCGACCTCCGGCGACAGCGCGCGGGCCGCGATGTTCCG
>JBCBKL010000056.1:0-5870 GCA_038521825.1 Pseudomonadota bacterium
GCCGCGGGCACGTGCTCCTCGAGTGCCATGCTGCGCGGGCGGACGGCTACGCGGATCAGTGCGTCTTGCTCGCGCTGTTCGATGCAAGGCGTCTGCGGCGAAGACAGGCCAAAGCGGAATTGGCCGCACTCTATCGAGGCGACCCGGTCAGCCTCTCTCAGACCGACACCCTGTTCCGGGATCTCGAACGAGGAAATCGCCTGATCTTGAACGCGGTGGGCGAAGGGATCTACGGCGTGAACAAGCATGGCGAGACGACATTTGTGAACCCCGCGGCAGAACGGATGCTGGGCTGGCGGGCAGAGGAGCTCGTTGGCCAAATCGCCCACGACATCATCCACCACACACATGAGTGTGGCGACGCTTACCCGGTCCATGATTGCCCCATATACGCGGCCTTCCGGGACGGCGAAGTCCATGAAGTGCGCGATGAGGTGTTCTGGCGTAAAGATGGAAGCTCGTTTCCGGTCGAGTACACGTCGACGCCGATCGAAGACGAAGGCAAACTTGTCGGCGCAGTTGTTGTGTTTCGAGATGTCTCGAAACGCAAGGAACAAGAAACCGCTCTTCATCAAGCCCTGTCGCAAGTTGAGAATCTCCGCACACGGCTTGAAATGGAGAAAGCCTACCTTCTTGATGAACTTGAAAAACGCCATAATCGACATGAAATTGTTGGAAATAGCGCGGCGATCTCACAAATAATACAGCAAATTGACTTGGTCGCCCCGACGGTAGCCACTGTCCTGATAACCGGGGAGTCGGGGACGGGAAAAGAATTGATTGCAGGTGCAATTCACAATGCTAGCGATCGCCGTGACCGCCCTCTTATACGTGTGAATTGTGCTGCGATTCCCGCTGAGCTCTTTGAAAGTGAGTTCTTCGGGCATGTGAAGGGCTCTTTTACAGGTGCCGTGGCCGACCGAACGGGCAGATTTGAGCTGGCCGATGGGGGAACACTGTTTCTCGACGAGGTCGGCGAGCTACCGCTCGAGCAACAAGGTAAACTTCTTCGCGTTATACAGGAGCAGCAGTTTGAGCGGGTCGGCGACAACAAAACCGTGCGCGTCGATGTGCGCATCATCGCTGCAACGAACCGGGACCTCCGCGATGAGATTCTCCGGAAAAAGTTCCGTGAGGATCTCTATTTCCGGCTTGCAGTCTTCCCAATCCACTCCCCCCCGCTTCGAGACCGAACAGACGATGTCCCGGCCCTTGCCTATCTCTTCTTGGAGCGCGCGATCTCCCGCACGAACCGATCGATCGCTCCACGACTGAGCGTGGCAAACATAGAAACACTGCAAAACTACCATTGGCCGGGCAACATCCGAGAGCTTGAGAATGTGATCGAGCGGGCGGTGATCGTGTCCCAGGACGGCCGCCTCGGATTTGATCTTCCGAAGGATCGGAGCGGCCCTTCTCCAGCAGCTGACAGCAGCGGGGTTGCACCCTCTGGGCCACCATCGAGCGACACGGGTGGGCGATCAATAACCAAGAGAAGCGAGCTGAAACAGATTGAGAGGGAGGCGATCACCGACGCCCTGCGACAGAGCAAAGGGCGCGTTTCTGGACAGGCTGGGGCAGCCGAGATCCTCGATATGAAGCCCACAACGCTCTATGCCAGGATCAAACGGCTCGGGCTAGATGCTCGCCATTACAAGAGCTGAAGTTTCAGCAAAATATCGGCATTCTTCTATAAGTAGTACCTCAAGATAGCGAAAGAGAATGCCCACGGACGGCTCCAACACTGAAGCTCATGCCGATGCGGTCCTTTCTCTGGGAGAAAGCAGGCGCTTACTATCCGCGCAACGGACGACCAATTTGCCCATGGCTGCGGCATCAATCAGTTTCGCCTTCGGGACTCTGAGCCGACCTCCTCCGCAGCGTAAGAGGTCCTGGCCGGCTGATGGCGGCAGGCGTCACTTGCGGCCCAGAGCTGCCGTGTGTGGATAGCGCGGTGCTGTCAGACAAATGCGAACCGGTCTCAGTTTGCCGGGGCGGGGATCCTTCAGGCGGCACCGAGCTGACGCCACTCAGCAAGGGCGGTGGTGCGCCCTCGCTTGAAGAGGCTCCGGGTGGCGAGGCTGCGTTCCCGGTTGACGTGGTTGAAGACGGAGGCGTGGACGGCGGCGAAATTCTGCAGCGTTCGCGTTCTTCTGAAGCGAAGCATCGCCCGTTCCCTTCGTCGGAACGGCAGATGTGGGTTCTCCGCCCGATTGTTCGCCCAGCGCCTGTCACCTGCCGAGCGCCGGCGCCAATCTCCTTCAGGGCGGCGCCGTAGGACCTTAGCTTGTCGGTGACGATGGCCTCGGGTCGTCCATGCTTCCGCATTGAATTTCTTGGGAACTTTAAAGCCGCCTTCTTGTCGCGCGTCTTGGTGACGACGCTCTCCAGGACCTCGCCTTCGTGATCGACGGCGCGCCACAGGTATTGCCTCTCGCCGTTGATCTTCACGAAGACCTCGTCGAGATGCCACCGCCAGTGGCTCGATCGCATGCCCTGGATCCGTCGTTTCCGGATCTACGCGGCGAACATCGAACCAAACCGGTGCCACCAGAACCGCACGGTCTCGTGGCTGACGTCGATGCCGCGCTCGTGCAGCAGGTCCTTGACGTTCCTCAGCGAGAGCGCAAGCCGGACGTAGAGCATCACCGCCAGGTTGATGACCTCGGGGCTGGTTTTGAAGTGGCGGAACGGGCTCAGATTGGGCATGCTGGAAGGGTAAGGGACATGGCCCTCAGCGCAAGCCGGGTTCTTCTGACAGGACCGGGGCGCCCTCCCTCAGCGCAAGCTGGGTTTCTCTGACAGATGCCTTGCACAACCGGAGCCGTCCACACACGACAGCGCCATTGCGCAACAGGTGCCATCCTCATGCTAGTCAGAACTCACGATCTCCAGCGCGATGGACGCGTACCAATTGGCGATCTCTCGGATCTCCGCATCAGAAAGAGCCGCGGCGACCTCTGACATCACATCGTGCTGTCGCTGCCCCCGTTTGAACATCTTGAGCTGGGTATCAAGATAGATATTGCTTTCGCCGGCGAGGTTTGGCGCATCGAGCAGCTTCGAGATGCCGTCTGCGCCGTGGCAAGACACGCAGGCCTGAGGCGCGCCTTCTGCGGACTGGCCGTCGGGTAACATCGCGATCGCAGTGTGCGACGCATACCATGCCGCTACGTCGGCGATCTGCTGCGCGCTGAGACCCGCCGCGACCACGCTCATCATCTCGTGCTGACGGTCCCCCGTTCTATAGGCCATCAGCTGCGCTTCAAGGTACTCCTTCGGCTCTCCCCCGATGTGGGGTGCGATTGGCACTTGAGCGTAGCCGTCGATCCCATGACAGGTTCGACAACTGTTGGCGATCTTCCGGCCTTCTGCCGGATCGCCCGCCATCCCCAAGCTGCAGATACCCACGGCGAGCGCGAGCCCGCCGAGAGTTGCCGCGATGAACGATCTCATTCGGCCGCGGTGGGGTTGTACGCGATCCGCCAGATCGCACCGGCGAAGTCGTCGGACACGAGCATCGAACCATCAGGCAAGAACTCGATATCCATCGGACGGCCGCGATACTCGCCTGTATCCTCGTTCAACCACCCATCGGCGAAGACCTGCGCGCCGACCGCGTCACCCGTCTCGGGGTCGAGAGCCGTGAACATCACCCGCGCCCCAACCGGTGTGGTGCGGTTCCACGAGCCATGCTGCGCCCAGAAGATGCCGCCATGGTACTCTTCAGGGAAGCTCTCATCGTGGTAGAAGCGCATCCCGAGGTCGGCGGCATGGGCGGTAAGCTCGAGCTGCGGTTCGATAAACTGCACACCCTCAGGACGCGGGAACTCGGCTTCCGAGACGATCTCGACCCGAGCGTTCGTCCAGGGGAAGCCGAAGTGCTCGCCGGCCTCAGTCTGCCTGTTCAGTTCACCGGGCGGGATACTGTCGCCCATCCCATCGACCTGGTTGTCAGTCCACCAGAGCTCGCCCGTAGCGGGGTTGAAATCCTGTCCGACAGAGTTGCGCACACCGCGCGTGTAGACCTCGCGACCCGAGCCGTCTGTGTTTATCCGGATGATGCCGCCGATACCAATCTGGTCGTACAGCGCGATCTTGTCGACCGGCTGGACATTGTGTGGCTGGCCGAGCGAGATGTAGAGCTTGCCGTCCGGGCCGATATCGCAGACCCGCGCGGAGTGGTTGAAGCTCTCCTCTTCGACGGGGATGAGTTCGCCCTGGGGCACGACGACGCCGAGCGCGATGTCGGGGCTTTCAAAGAAGAACTCCGCCGCGGGGAAGACGAGCACGCGGTTTCGCTCCGCAATGTATAGGAAGCCGTCCGGCGAGAAGCACGGCCCGTTCGGAATGTCGAACGTCACGGATGGCGCAAAGTCCTTGACCTCATCGGCTACACGGTTGCGGTCCCGATCGACAATCGACCAGACCTTGTCCTTCCGTGTCCCGGCGAAGAGCACTGTTCCCTGGGGTGCCATCGACATGGACCGCGCATCCGGCACCACTGCGTAAAGGCTCACATCGAAACCCTCGGGCACGTTGATGTGCGGTATAATGTTGCGGAGGGCCTCAGCGCGATCGCCGTCCTGATCAATGAAGGTAAAGGTGGCGTCCGTCCGCTGCATGTTGGACAGCCGCTCCATGTTGTCCTGGGCAATGAGCGGCGATGTGAGCAGGGCACTGAGGGCCACTGCACCTACAAGTTTCGACTTCATTCTATTCCTCCCGAGGATGTCCCCCCGTTTGAATTCTTGAGGTCTCCCGTGGGGGCGCGGTGTAGACCACTTGAGTTCGAATGGTCCTATCGCTCTAGGCCTCAGTCAAGTCTGCCCCGTGGTTCGCGCTACCACGGATTTCCCTGGATGAACGTCGATCCCAAGCGTTCGCTCCTTGAGTTGCAGCCCTGCGCTCAATCCAGTCATTCAGCACAAGTCCCGTTCGACATGACCACAATGAGCTAGAGGGGGTTATGTGGCGACGCAGCAACGAAGCTCACGGTTCGCCGCGACCGCGGCGGTCTCGGCCCAAAGCAGTCGTCTGCTGGACGCCGACGCTTCGCAGATGCAGCGCTCCAGACCGGACGTTGGCTTGGCCTGCAGCATCGATCGTAATCGACCACTGCCTGACGGTCTCGCGTTCTTAGCGATTAGCTCGTCGGGTAGATAAGTGCACTTCCGGGTGTGGTGACAGCCAGCACGCGATCAGTTTGAGTTCGGGATGTCTTGGGACCAAGGTACCGATGGCCGCATGATGTCGACGAGGAAGTCTATGAAGACGCGAGCTTTCGGCGGAAGGGTGGCGCCGGCGTAGAGGGCATAGATGCCGGTCTCTGGCACTGGCCATTCGGGCAAGACGGGGACGAGCTTTCCGCCGCGAAGACCGTCGGCGGCGACGAAATCGGCGAGGAGCGCCACCCCTTGGCCCGCGAGCGCCGCTTCATAGAGCACGAAGGCGTCGTTCGATCGAAGCCATGGCGCCACCGGCACCCGGTGTTCCGTGCCGTCGCGCTCGAGCGACCACGCATCACCACCCTTGAGGTGGGAGAAGTGAAGCAGTCGATGCCTAGACAAATCCTCGGGCGTGCGAAGCGGCGGCGCCTCGGCCAAATACGAGGGGGCAGCGACAAGCCGACGCGTGTTCGGGGCGAGATAGCGGGCGCGCAGACTGGTGTCGGCTAGACGCCCGATCCTGATCGCGACGTCGATCCGCTCCTCGACCACATCGACGTATGTGTCGGAGTACGCGATATCGAGGCGGATTTCCGGGTGTTCCGCCAGGAACTTGGGCAATGTTCCCGTCAGGTGCAGTCTCGAGAAGGTCGTCGGCGCCGCAACGCGTAGAAGACCCGTTGGTCGCCCCCCGAGCGAACT
>JBCBKL010000057.1:0-4287 GCA_038521825.1 Pseudomonadota bacterium
ATCGCCAAGAGGGTGTTATTTTTTCAGAATATGTTCAGAACATCAATGGTGATGCCTCACTCTCGATGGGAAATGGAAATGTTCGGCAGACTTCCTTCAATCAAGGGGCAGTCGCAGAGACGAATGGAACCTTTGACTTTGCCATTGAGGGCGATGGGTTTTTTCTGATCGAAACACCGAACGGCGAGCGGCTCACAAGAGCCGGTGCTTTCACGCCAAATGGCGAGGGCGAACTCGTGACGATGGATGGCTATCGCGTTCTCGACCAAGGCGGTGCACCGGTATTCGTTCCGCCGGGGGTTAAGTCGGTCACTGTCGCGGCGGATGGAACGCTCAGCGTCGATGGCACCTTACTGGGCCAAATCGGGCTTGTCGTTCCAACCGATCCCCAATCCATGCGGCGCGAGACCGGAGTTCTGTTTCGTGCGGACGAGGGATATGAGCCGAGCGAAAACGGACGCATCCTGCAGGGCTTTGTCGAGCGGTCTAACGTAGAGGCCATTACGCAATTGAGCAGAATGATCGAGATCCAAAGGGCGTATGAGTTGGGTCAGAGCTTCTTGGACGCCGAAGACGAGCGATTGCGCAACGCCCTGCAATCCCTAACAAAATCAAGCTGAGGTAGACATTATGCGTGCCCTCCAAATTGCCGCGACCGGCATGACTGCACAACAGATGCGGGTCGAAACGATATCGAACAACCTCGCGAACATGAGCACGACGGGGTACAATGCCCGGCGCGCTGAGTTCGCGGATCTTCACTACCAGCAGCTTGCGAGGCCGGGTTCAGTAAACGCCTCGGACGGCACCGTTCTTCCGACGGGGGTCCAATTGGGTCTCGGCGTACGTCCTTCGGCGGTGTCAGTGCACCTTCAGCAAGGTGGACTATCGGCAACGGGGTCTGATCTGGATGTTGCTATCGACGGGAATGGCTACTTCGAGGTTACGCTGCCATCCGGTCAGACGGCTTACACCCGCGATGGTGCTTTGAAACGAACAGGTGACGGGTTGGTCGTTACATCGGAAGGGTTCGCCGTCGCGCCCGAAATCGTGATCCCGGCCGACGCGCGAAGTATATCGATCAATGGAGAAGGAGAGCTCTACGCCTATTTCGCGGATGCTACCGAAGCGCAGCTGCTTGGTCAGTTCACCCTCGCAAGTTTTACCAATGCCAAGGGTCTTGAGGCGATTGGCGGCAACCTGTTTGTCGAGACAGAAGCGTCTGGCCCCGCTTTGGTCTCGACACCGGGGATCGACGGTTTGGGAACCCTGCGCCAAGGCTTTCTCGAAGACAGTTCCGTCGATGCGGTCCAGGAAATTACTGAACTGATCGAGGCCCAACGTGGGTATGAAATGAATGCAAAAGTCATCTCCGCCGTCGATGAGATGATGGGTGCAACGACGCAGGTCCGATAATGCATCGCCTGGCCGTCGCAGGGATTTGTTTGGTTCTGGCGACCACTGCAGTCGCCGACTTGGTCGTACCAACACGAACGATCCGGCCCGGACACATCATCAAAGCGGGGGATGTCCAGGTCGTTGAAGGTTCGAATGCGGGCAGCTTTGACCGTTTGAATGACGTCGTCGGTCAGGAGGCGCGGCTTGCGCTTTATCCCAGCCGGCCCATCCCGTTCGAAGCGATCGGCGCGCCCGCTGTCATCACGCGCAACCAGATCGTGCCTCTCCTTTATGCTGGACGCGGCATCTTCATCACTACGGATGCGCGCGCTTTGCAGCGGGGCGGGATCGGAGACCGGATCCGGCTGATGAACCTGTCATCACGCACCGTCGTCTACGGCTTTGTCCGCCCCGACGGCTCCATTATCGTCAAGTAGGGTCATAACGTATGTGGTCTCGGAAGAAATACGTCTTTGCCGCACCTCTGGTGATGATGGCATGTGTCGATACCGATCATCTTGGAAAAGAGCCGTCGTTTAGCTCCCCATTCGAGACGAGAGAGCATGCTGCAATGATGGCGCCTGGCCTGCAAGCCATAGCACCCCAGCAAGGCGTCATTGATCGCGCCTCCCTCTGGAGCGGAAATCGCGGATCGTTGCTTGGTGATCGTCGCGCGGTGCAACGCGGGGATATCATGACTGTTGTTATCGAAATCGACGAAAAGGCAGAGATCTCAAACGCCACGGATCGATCGCGTTCCGGCAGCGAAAGCCTACAACTGCCTCAACTGCTTGGTCTTCCCCAACGTCTGGACAGCAAGCTCCCCGAGGGCGCCAGCTCGTCTGACTTGGTATCGATCAACTCATCCAGCAATGCATCAGGTGACGGTTCGGTTAAGAGGAAGGAAAAGCTGACGCTTCGCGTTGCCGCAACAGTGGTTGATGTTCTGCCCAACGGAGTGCTGTCGATTGCCGGATCACAAGAACTGCGGGTCAACTTCGAGATGCGAGAGCTTTTGGTCACCGGTTACGTCAGACCGGAAGACATCTCGCGGCAGAACGAAATCACCTATGACAAAATCGCCTCGGCGCGAGTGTCCTACGGAGGGCGTGGCCAAATCACCGATGTCCAACAGCCGCGGATAGGTCAGCAAGTTCTCGACTCTGTTCTGCCGTTCTAGGAGACCGAAACCGTGAAGAAGTTACTGCCGCTTATTCTTTTGCTTATTGGGGCCGGCGCGGGCGTCGGTGCTGGAGTTTTCTTGCGTCCGGCACCCGAACCCGTCCCTGAGGCGGCCACCGAAGAGGCCTCCAAAGAACAAAAGAAGAAAGCGAAAACGAAAGAGGAAGAAGCCTCAGCTGACTATGAGTATATGAAGTTGAGCAATCAATTTGTTGTGCCTATTGTCAAAAAAGAGCGCGTTTCAGCCCTTATCGTTCTTTCCTTGAGCATCGAGGTCATGGCCGGAAATAAAGAGAAAATATATTTGAAAGAACCAAAGCTAAGAGATTCATTTCTTCGAATATTATTTGATCATGCGAATGTCGGTGGCTTCGACGGAGAGTTCACCGATGCAAACAACTTAGATATTTTGCGCCGCGCGCTGCTGGAAATTGCGCAGCGCGATCTGGGTGATGTGATCGCGGATGTGCTTATTCTCGATATCGCCCGGCAGGATTACTGACGATCAGAAACGCACTACTCGTTGAACCGCGTCGTCAAGTAGGCGCTTGGCCGCTTTCTTTCGATTGCTGAGGCTGGTCTCGTCCACGAGCTTCTGGGCAACCTCTTTGCGTCCTCGCAGACGCCGGAGCTCAGCCATGTACTGCTCTTTCCGGGCAAGAACTTGCGCAAGTCGGGTGTTGAGCGAAGTGCGCGACCTGTCCAGCCAATGCAGCCAAGCGATATCTGCCCCAAGAGCGCGCATCGTACCCTGCTCTGGCTCATGCATCAGCACGACGGCCGCGTGTCGGTCGAGCTTTGCCAACTGCGCCCTTAACCGTTGCTCTTCGTCCATGATCCCCTTGATCTTGGATTGAGCATTCTCGAACTGCAGGGCCGCAAGTCCTTTGATCGCGAGTAACTTCTCCAAATTCAAACTCCTCTACGCACTTTTTCGCGCATAAGATCAGCAAACCGAATTGCAGCGGCGACCGCCTGATAGTGCTCTGCCCGAATTTCCTCGCCGACATCGACCAACTCGTGCACCGCTCGCGCCGTTGGTGGATCGCTATGAATTGGCACGGCGGCCTCGTTCGCGATCTCCCTGATCTTGTGCGCGATCTCATCGACACCTTTCGCGACACAGACGGGTGCCGTTCCAGGTTCCCGTTGCCATTTCAATGCCACCGCATAGTGGGTCGGGTTGACGATGATGACATCGGCATTAGGGACGTCGACCATCATCTGCGCCGCAGCGATGGCCTGCGCGCGGCTTCGCCGCTCTTGCTTGAGATACGGGTCGCCCTCAGCATCTTTGGTTTCGTCCATGATCTCTTTGCGCGACATCCGGTTTTTGCGCAGATGCTCGGCGTGTTGCCACATGTAGTCGATCGCGCCGATTATGATAGCGACAAGCACTACGATTATGAGAAATTTCGAGCAAAGCTCAGCTAGAAACCGAATAGAAGCCGTCGGACCCGTCTGTATCGAAACCACAATTTCTTCGATGTTAGATCGGAGGAAGATTGATAGAACGAGGGAATAGACGAGTAACTTCGTGAAGCTTTTTGCGAACTCGAAAAGCCCATTCCTGCCAAATTTTTGCTTTGCATTTTGGAGAATAGAGATGCGCGAAAGCTTTGGCTCGAGCTTCGACGGTGCGAAAACGAACCCCCGTTGAACAGCGACAACAGCAACCACCATCAGCGCTGGTCCCAGAAAGAGGCC
>JBCBKL010000058.1:0-3996 GCA_038521825.1 Pseudomonadota bacterium
TCTTGCTGCATAGGGGGTCGCATGGACTATCCGGTTGTCGACGGGGTCGAGGACTAGCAGGCCGAATTCGGCCTCTCGGAACAGCGCGATCGGCAGCGCCTGGGCTGCGATCTCAGTGATGTCGTGGGCATGCTCCGATGTGATGGCCATCGGCGCGTCGAAGCCTGTCATCTATCCTGCGATCCTGTTGGTTTTTTAGCCGTCAGAACGGGTTGGTCTCGAAGGTGGGGACATCGTCGGGCCTCGGCCCGGGGGCAGGCCAATGGAAGCGCCGGTTTTCTTCTGAGATGGCGACATCGTTGATGCTGGCTTCGCGCCGGGACATGAGGCCGCTCTCATCGAACTCCCAGTTCTCATTTCCGTAGGACCGCCACCAATGTCCCGCGTCATCGTGCCATTCGTATCGGAACCGGACGGCGATGTGGTTGTCCGTAAAGGCATGGAGATCTTTGATAAGACGGTATTCGAGTTCCTTCTCCCACTTTCGCGTCAGGAACTCGACGATCGCATCCCGCCCCTGGAGGAACTCAGACCGGTTCCGCCAGACGCTGTCTTCGGTGTAGGCGAGGCTGACCTTGGCCGGATCCCTGTCGTTCCAGGCGTTCTCAGCCATCCGGACCTTTTGGCGCGCGGTTTCGGCCGTGAAAGGGGGAAGCGGTGGACGCGACATGGTCACTCCTCATCGTTGGGTCGCGGCGTAGGCGGCAACGCTAGACCCGCGTTCAAGGCATTGCCAACAGCTTGTTACGAAAAATCGTAAGAACCTAACGAAAATTCGTAAATTATACTTTTCTCAGATTCCACGCAATCTCCCGTATGCTGCTCAACCCTCTGACAAAAAACAAAAATCAGATGGGCGCGCCCGTGGCACGCGGTTTGCTACCAGTAGCCTAGCATCCGACAGAGATCGACAGACGGCGGTGCAGAGGAGAGATCGCATGACGCACTTCAAAGACCCATTCAATCCGAACATCGACATTTGGAATGAATGCGGCGAGGCCAGCGAAGACATCGCTAACCCCTATGCTGGCCTGACCCCGGAGGACGAGGCGGTCCTGCGCAAGCGCGCTGCGGAGGCGCTTACGCCAGAAACCAATATGGCGCGTGTCCTTGAAAGCTCGGTGCTGCAGGGCCTCTTCAAGACCGATGTGTCCCGCCGCGGCTTCTTGCGCGGGGTCGGTGTTGCGACAGCTCTTGGCGCGGTCGGTAACATGTTTCCGCTCGGCTCGCTCCAGGCAATGGCGGAAGACGCGCTGAAGAACCTCGAGAAGACGAAGCTCACTTTGGGCTTCGTGCCCATTACCTGCGCCACACCGATCATTGGCGGCCACGCGCTGGGGTTCTACAGCCGGTATGGTCTCGACGTCGATATCGTGAAGACGGCGGGCTGGGCTGTGGCGCGCGACAAATGTCTGAACGGCGAGTATGACGGCTCGCACTTGCTGTTCCCGATGCCGCTGGCGATGTCCATGGGCATTGGGTCGACCGCACAGCCCTGGCGCGTGGTGACCAACGTCAACACGAACGGGCAGGCCATCGTCCTTGCCTCGAAGCACTCGGACAAGCTGGATCCCAAGCAGTGGAAGGGCTTCAAGTTCGCCGTGCCGTTCGAGTACTCGATGCACAATCTCCTGCTGCGGACCTATGTGGCCCGGGCCGGTCTCGACCCCGATAAGGACATCCAAATCCGCGTGACGCCGCCGCCCGAGATGGTCGCGAACCTCCGCGCAGGCAATGTCGATGGCTATCTGGCGCCGGACCCGTTCTGCCAGCGTGCCGTCTATGACGGCGTGGGGTTCATCTACAAGCTGACCCTGGATCTCTGGAAGCAGCACCCCTGCTGTGTGTTCGGCCTCTCCGAAAAGTTCATCCAGGAGAACCCGAACACCTTTATGGCGGTGACGACGGCAATCCTCGACGCGACGGCGGCGGCGGAGAAGCCCGCGGGCCGGGTCGCCTTCGCCGAGTCTATGGCGCCGGCCAACTATCTCAATCAACCGGTGGAAATCCTGCGTCAGATTCTGACCGGCGTGTTCCCGGATGGCCTCGGCAACATCAAGTCCGTGCCGGACCGGATCTCGTTCATGCCGCTGCCGACGCAGACGATGGGTGTGTGGGTGCTCTCTCAGATGCGCCGTTGGGGCTATATCGAGAGCGACGCCCAGTACGGCGACCTGGCCAAGGAACTGGTGCTCACCACGCAGACGGGCGACATCATGCGCGGCATGATGGCCAAGAGCGACGTCGTCTTCTCCGATGTCGACCAGGATGTCTTTGCCCCGGTCCAAGTTCAGGATCGGACCTTCGATCCGGCAGGCGCGCAAGAGTACATCGACACCGCGCCCATCACCCGGACCTGAGCCTACCACACACACGCACGGCCGAAGGGAAGTCGGCCGTGCGCTCCCGTTTATCTCCGACAGCTCCAGTCAGGTGGGCCGCACAGGATGTCTCTCAGCCTCAACGCCAAAAGCGCCCTTTTGTCGATCGCCCTGTTTGTCGGTGGGATCCTGGCTTGGCATGTCGTCACCTACAATCCCAACACCGGTCCGGTCGCGACATCTCTGTCGACGACCGAGCGTGGTGAACTCTCCTCCCAGGGGATGAGCGATGCGGATATCGACCACTATGCAAGTTTCGGGATCGCGTTCGCGCAGCTGAAGCAGATTGCCGGTCTTGGGCTGTCTCGAGAGGTGATCGAAGCCGCCGGCGGGATCCAAGCCTTAGGTATCTCCGCTGTCAGCGAGGCTTCTGAACCTGCGCCGGGGTCCTTGTTCCCGTCTCCCATGCAGATCGGCGTTGCGCTGTGGGAGGCGGTCTCGGACCCCTTCTATGTCGCGGGGACCAATGACATGGGTCTGGGCATTCAGATGGGGTACTCGTTGGTCCGGGTGGCTATCGGGTACCTGCTGGCCGCCGTCGTCGCCATTCCGTTGGGCTTTGCCATCGGTATGTCGCCGCTGATCTACCGAGCGTTTGATCCCTACATCCAGGTTCTGAAGCCGATTTCTCCGCTCGCATGGATGCCGATCGCCCTCTTCACCATCGGCGACAGCGAAATCTCATCGATCTTCGTCATTTTCATCTGTTCGCTCTGGCCCATGCTGATCAACACGGCATTCGGTGTCGCGAGCGTGCGGAAGGAGTGGCTGAACGTCGCCAAAACGCTTGAGGTCGGGTCATTGCGCACCGCGATACGGGTGATCCTGCCCGCAGCCGCGCCGACCATCCTGACAGGCATGCGGATCTCCATCGGGATTGCGTGGCTTGTGATCGTTGCCGCTGAGATGCTCGTGGGAGGCACGGGCATCGGGTATGTGGTGTGGAACGAGTGGAATGGGCTGCGCCTCGACAAGATGATTGTCGCGATCCTGATCATTGGCATCGTCGGGATGTTGCTCGATCTGCTGCTGGCGCGTGCGTCGAAGCTCGTCGCCTATTCGGACTAGGACCGCCATGTCCCGGACCTTCCCCCGCCTCGCCGCCTCCGGCCCAGCTCACCTCCCCGAAGGAGAACCAATGTCCGATCCGGCCCAACAGTCCGCGCGGGAAATGATCCAAGTTGAAAGCTTGGAACGGTGCTTTCCGAACCCGGACGGCAAGGATCAGACCCAGATCTTCGGAGAGGTGAACTTCACGGTTCACCAAGGGGAGTTCGTCTGCCTTATTGGCCATTCGGGCGCTGGGAAAACGACGCTTCTGAACATCCTGGCCGGGCTGGACAATCCGACGTCAGGCCATGTGTTCGCGGACGGCCGAGAGGTGACCGCACCGAGCCTCGACCGCGCCGTGATCTTCCAGGGCCACGCGCTGATGCCTTGGATGACCGCGCTCGGCAACATCGCCTTCGCGGTCGAGTCCCGTTGGCCAAGATGGAGCAAGGCGAAGGTTCATGACCAGTGCCAGAAATACATCGATCTCGTGCATCTGACCGGGTCGGAGAACAAGAAGCCGTCTCAGCTATCCGGCGGCATGAAGCAACGCGTTGGCATCGCC
>JBCBKL010000059.1:0-3926 GCA_038521825.1 Pseudomonadota bacterium
GGCGGTCGTCAACGAACTGCAGGGTGAAAAGATCGACATCATCCCGTGGAACGAGGATCAGCCGACCTTCCTTGTGAACGCGTTGCAGCCCGCCGAGGTGAGCAAGGTTGTGCTGGACGAAGAAGCCGGAAAGATCGAAGTCGTCGTCCCCGAAGAGCAACTTTCGCTGGCCATCGGCCGTCGCGGTCAGAACGTGCGCCTCGCATCGCAGCTGACCAATCTCGACATCGACATCATGACCGAGGCCGAGGAATCGGCGCGTCGTCAGGCAGAGTTCGAACAGCGCACCAAGCTGTTCATGGACGCGCTCGATCTTGATGAGTTTTTTGCCCAATTGCTGGTCTCCGAAGGTTTCACAAACCTTGAAGAGGTTGCTTATGTCGAGCTTGATGAGCTTCTGGTGATCGACGGTGTCGACGAAGGCACTGCCCAAGAGCTTCAGGCGCGGGCGCGCGATGTTCTGGAGGCGCAGGCGAAAGAGGCGCTTGATAATGCCCGCGCGCTTGGTGTCGAGGACAGCCTGGTTGAATTTGAGGGCCTGACACCCCAAATGATCGAAGCCTTGGCCAAGGATGACGTCAAGACGCTGGAAGACTTTGCAACCTGTGCGGATTGGGAACTGGCCGGTGGCTGGACGACTGTCGACGGCGAGCGTGTCAAGGATGACGGTGTTCTGGAGCCATTTGACGTTTCTCTGGAAGAGGCGCAAAATCTGATTATGACGGCCCGTATCCAATTGGGGTGGGTCGACCCGGCAGAACTCGAGGCCAAGGAAGCATCGGAAGAAACCGAGGAAGAGGAGGCCGAGGCCTGATTTCAGGCCTCGGGTCGTCGAAATGGGGCGCGGTGGAGCGACCAAGGATCGGGCCGATGGGCCGGAACGTAAGTGCATTGCGACGGGTGAGGTTCAGCCGAAGTACGGGCTGATCCGTTTCGTCGTTGGGCCCAATGACCAGCTTGTGCCCGATCTTGCGGGCAAACTTCCTGGTCGGGGCATTTATGTGGCCGCAGACCGGGCTGCCTTGGACAAGGCGGTTGGCAAGAAGCTCTTTGCAAGAGCGGCGCGGCAACCGGTCGAGGTTACTGAGGGTTTGGTTAACGAGGTGGAACGCCAGTTGGCGCGTCGCGTGGTTGATCTGATTTCACTCGCGCGGAAATCGGGGCAGGCCGTGACAGGCTATGAGCGTGTCAAGGATTGGCTCATGAAGGAAGAAGCGGAGGTTCTGATCCAGGCCAGCGACGGATCGGAACGCGGCAAGTCAAAGCTGAGTACGCCCCATTTCGGAACGTATATCGGTTGGTTGACGGCAGACGAGCTGGGTATGGCGTTTGGACGCCAAACTGCGGTACATGGGGCCCTCGGCTCTGGTGGACTCACAAAACGTGTTGTAGAGGAAGCCAAACGTCTAAAGGGCATACGCGAAGTTTACGGTGGCAAGGGCCATCGGGAAGGATAGACGAGCTTAATGAGCGATACAGACGGTAAAAAGACACTTGGCCTGCGCAGCGGCGCACGTCCGGGCAATGTGAAACAGAGTTTCAGCCACGGGCGGACCAAGAATGTCGTCGTCGAGACCAAGCGCAAGCGCGTTGTCGTACCGAAGCCCGGTGCGCCCAAAAGTGGTGCGAGCGCGCCCGCCGGTGGCTCTGGCAAACGGCCGGGCGGGATTTCCGACTCTGAAATGGAACGGCGGCTGAAGGCTGTTCAGGCTGCGAAGGCCCGTGAAGCGGAAGAGACCGCCAAACGCGCTGCCGAAGAGAAAGCCCGCGAAGAAGATCGCGAGCGCCGCCGCGCAGAGCAGGAGGCAAAAGAACGTGCCGAACGCGAGCGCGAGGAGGCACTTAAGGCTCGGCAAGAGGAAGAGGCCCGCAAGAAGCGCGAGTCCGAAGAGGCTGCTAAGCGCGCGGCGGCACCGCCCGCCCCGGAGCCCAAACGCGACACATCGGCAAGACCTGCGCCGTCAAGCGCACAGCCTAGGAAACAGGATCGCGAGCGGGAGCAGCAGCGTACCAACCGCGGCAAGGGCGATGAGGGCCGGCGTTCGGGCAAACTGACTCTGAACCAGGCCCTTTCGGGCCGCGAAGGAGGCAGGCAGCTGTCGATGGCTGCGATGAAGCGCAAGCAAGAGCGCGCGCGCCAGAAAGCCATGGGCGGCAGCCAAGACCGCGAAAAGGTCGTCCGTACCGTGCAATTACCAGAGGCGATTATGGTCTCGGAACTGGCGAACCGTATGTCAGAGCGCGTTGCCGACGTGGTCAAAGAGCTCATGAAGATGGGCATGATGGTCACACAGAACCAGACCGTCGATGCGGACACGGCCGAGCTCATCATCGAGGAATTCGGCCACAAGGTTCAGCGGGTCTCGGACGCTGACGTCGAGGACGTCATTTCCGATACCGAAGAGTCTGAAAAAGACATGCAACCGCGTCCGCCGGTCATTACGATCATGGGTCACGTAGACCACGGTAAGACTTCGCTGCTTGACGCGATCCGGGACGCGAAGGTCGTCGCGGGCGAAGCTGGTGGGATCACGCAACATATCGGCGCCTATCAGGTCAAAACGGACGCCGGGACCACACTGACGTTCCTCGATACACCGGGCCACGCTGCCTTTACGTCCATGCGGTCACGCGGCGCGCAGGTCACAGATGTAGTCGTGCTTGTTGTTGCTGCCGATGACTCGGTGATGCCCCAGACCATCGAGGCGATCAATCACGCCAAGGCGGCCGAAGTGCCGATGATCGTTGCGATCAACAAGATGGACAAACCCGATGCGACCCCCGACAAGGTACGCTCGGAACTTCTGCAGCACGAAGTCATCGTCGAAAAGATGTCGGGCGAGGTGCAGGATGTTGAGGTTTCCGCGATTACCGGGCAAGGCCTTGACGAACTGCTGGAGGCGATTGCGCTGCAGGCTGAGATCCTTGAACTCAAGGCCAATCCCGACCGGGCCGCGCAAGGTGCCGTGATCGAAGCGCAGCTTGACGTTGGCCGCGGCCCGGTTGCCACGGTCCTCGTTCAGAAAGGCACGTTGAAACAAGGTGATATCTTCGTCGTGGGTGAGCAGTACGGTAAGGTGCGTGCTCTCATCAACGACAAGGGCGAGCGGGTCAAGGAAGCGGGCCCATCGGTGCCAGTCGAGGTGCTTGGCCTGAATGGTACGCCCGAAGCGGGCGACGTTCTGAACGTCACCGAAACCGAAGCGCAAGCCCGGGAGATCGCGGCCTATCGTGAGCAGGTCGCGAAAGACAAACGCGCCGCGGCTGGTGCTGCTACGACCCTCGAACAGCTGATGGCAAATGCCAAGGCGGATGAGAATGTTAGCGAACTGCCCATCTTGGTTAAGGCGGACGTGCAAGGTTCGGCCGAAGCAATTGTTCAGGCGATGGATAAGATCGGCAACGACGAAGTTCGTGTGCGTGTGCTGCACTCGGGCGTTGGTGCGATCACTGAAACAGATGTCGGTTTGGCCGAAGCGTCAGGCGCCCCTGTGTTTGGTTTCAATGTCCGTGCAAACGCAACCGCGCGCAACACCGCCAACCAAAAGGGCGTGGAGATCCGGTACTATTCCGTCATCTACGACCTTGTGGACGACGTAAAGGCGGCGGCCAGCGGGCTGCTCAGCGCTGAAATCCGTGAGAACTTTATCGGTTATGCAGAGATCAAAGAGGTCTTCAAGGTATCGGGCGTTGGCAAGGTTGCGGGTTGTCTTGTGACCGAGGGTGTCGCGCGTCGGTCGGCTGGTGTCAGGCTGTTGCGGGACAACGTCGTGATCCACGAAGGCACGTTGAAGACCCTGAAACGCTTCAAAGATGAAGTACCCGAGGTTCAATCAGGTCAGGAATGCGGGATGGCTTTCGAGGATCACGACGTTGTCCCGCAACAGCCTGACACCAGCCGACCGACGCGCGACACCCTCGGTCAC
>JBCBKL010000060.1:0-3783 GCA_038521825.1 Pseudomonadota bacterium
TTACATCACTTCAGTAGCCGGGCACATGCTGTCGCAAACCTGATTGTATTTGGCTATGCCATTACGACCCGTCAGATGCACATTATCTGAAATGATGTAATCAGACCGTTCGTTCGTTCCAATGTGGGCTTTATCTATCGCGACGGCTTTGGCGATGTCACCAGGCGCGCGTGCAGTCCTGATCTCCAAAGGGGCCTCCTTCAAAATGACATTGCTTCAAGGCTAATCCGGCTCATGTAGATGTCAGCTTTACCCGGCAAGTTCAGCTCCATCGCCGACGCCGTCAAAATCGGTGTCGACCCGTGGCACTTCGTTTGTCTGGTTTCCATCGAGGCCGACTTCGGACGCAAATACCAGCAGGGTTTGAAAGGCACCGCCGTCGATGCTGTAGGACACGATCACGGAGCTGCCCGTATCCCAGCCCTGGTTTGGCCGTCATCATCTCAGGCGAACGCGCCGGCAAGAGACAGGTTTTCAAAGGACGCCATGTCAATGCCCGACCACGTCAATTCGATTGTATCGACAACACTCGGCAGCGCGCCGTTTGTGTCTTCGGCACTGTAAAACCTAGAGGTGATGAGGTTGCCTAACCCATCGAGAAACTCGATCCGCGCAGGAAGAATGGTGTGCCCGGTTACAACCCCAAAAACCAGTCGCCGTTTGCAACGTCCAAGAGCGGATCCGACGTGCATGCGGTGTAGCGGATGCGGTTTCCATCAGTAAGAAAGTCTTCGGTAAAATGATGGTCATCGCCCCAGTCCCCAGTGTTGATTTGTACACAGACCAGATTGGTAGGCGCCCTTTTGGGTTCACATTTCGACGACAGAAGCGTGAAGATCATGCGACAGCGACCACTGCAACAAACGGAACCGTACTGTTCTCACCACCGCCGTCGGGGTTGGGGCGGCATCCGACAGCCAGAGCCGCCCCGTGCGGATGAGACGGCCCGAAGCAGCCATTGGTTTCATTCTTCCAATTCTGCAGTTGAGCCTGGTTGTTGCCATTCGCTGCAGGTGCGAAATCAGCGGATTATCGGACTCGCAGTCTGCGGACAAAGTTACCGTTTGCGAATCCAAAACTAACGGCTGCTTTACTCGTGTAGGCCGTCGCCAAAGCCATCCTTCATCAAGGCGTCCAACATGGGACAGGTCGCAGTGCCATCGTCGCAGTTCTTGGAAAGGCTCAAGAGCGCTTCTCGGAGGCGCACTAAATTCTCAATCTTGGCTGTGATCTCACCCAAATGGTTCTCGGCTATGGCTTTCACCTCACCACAGGATCGGTCGCCTTGCGCAGTAAGCGAGAGAAACGTCTGTATGATCGAGATCGGAAAACCTAGATCGCGACACCGGCGCACGAACCTGAGTTTGGCGATATCATCGGATGAGTATAACCGACGTCCGCCTGCGGAGCGCCCCGGCTTCGGAACAACTCCCTCACGTTCATAGTAACGGATCGTTTCGATGTTCACGCCGCTTTGCTCTGACGCTTTGCCGATGGTGAACATTTCGCTTGCTCCTGTAGTGGCTACAGGAAGTAAAAAAGCAAAATGGACATGAATGCAAATCAACAACCCATGGCAGACACTGGCATCGCTGCCCGCCTAGTGATGCCCTTCGCCGCGCTTTTGTCGCTGTTGTCGGCGTCGTGTTGTGTTTTGCCTATCGGCCTTTCGATACTGGGTCTAGGCGGTGCATGGCTGACCATGCTTGGCCCATTCATCGCTTACCGAGGGGTCATTCTTGGCGCTGTCGCGATTGCCCTCGTTTGGGCGTGGTATCGGGTGCTGCGTCGCAGGCCATGTGCAACGCGCAGGCAGTCTGCAATCGTCTGGACATCACTTGCATCCACCGCGTTTTTAATCGCGCTGTCTTCGCCGCTCTGGGAGGTGTCAGCGCAGCGTTTTATGTGGGATTTGTGGAGGTCGACCCGATGAAGAACAAACTACTGGCGCTCGGGGTGGGCGGCACGATCTTGGCGATCCTCTGTTGCTTCACGCCGCTCTTGCCGGTCGTGCTGACAGCGCTTGGCCTGACAGGCCTGCTTGGTGTCGTCTACAGCGATGCTGTCTTGCTGCCGATTTTGGCAGGATTTCTAATACTGACGGGGTACGCGATATGGCGACAGAAGACGCAAAAGTAGTCCTGCAATCTACTCTCACCTGTCCAACTTGCGGGCACGTCGAAACCGAGACGATGCCGACTGATGCATGCCAATGGTTCTATGAATGCAAGTCGTGTCAGACCGTCTTGAAACCGCTTGAGGGGGATTGCTGCGTCTACTGTTCTTACGCAACAGTTCCATGTCCACCAATCCAAGAAGGCAAGTCCTGCTGCGCTTAGCGGACTTTCGACTAGCCGCAGCAATCTGGTAGGTCTGGGCTCTTCACCCTCCTTCGCCGCTGCGAGGATGAACAGCGGCTTTCGATTGGTATGGGCGAAAACGGGCCTTGGTCAGGGGTCGAACCCACGGCAGTTGATCAAAGCTGGAAACCTCACCCATCAGGCTTTGGAGGATGTAAGGCGCGTCAGCCGAGGTGTGGCAACGATAGCCGAAGGTGGCGTCGGCTTTACCGTTGCAGACATCCAGCGTCCCAGCGGGAATGGCCGATCCCTCAGGGTTGTGGTCGGCACAGATCGGAAGGCCATCAAATCCCCAACCGATCATTGCGTCAGCACCCGCATGGTCCATCTGTTCGATCATGCAGTTCGGTTTGACGTGGTCGTGATAGTCGTCTCCACGCCCGGCATGGCCGCCACACTCGTCAAGCTGGTCGGTCTGATATGTGTCGTGCCGAGCTTGATGGTGTGCAAGGTCCGCTTGCGTCCGCTCTCCGCCAGCGGCGTAGTCTTAGATGGGCACGCCGTTCACGGCGACGCCAAGGGCTGCATCGCGTTTGAGCGGGGTGGTGCCCGGCGTCGGTTCAAGAATGATGCGAGCGGCGAAGTCTGCAGCAACAGGCACCGGTGCATTGGTATTCACCCTGCCGTCATCATTTCGTGGTTCGGAGAGGTGTCGGAAGTGATCGTTGCGTGCGTGTCGGTGCACCTGATGGTCACCCTGTCGTCGAAGCCTGCTTGGGCCACCGAGGCGGTGATCGCACTGCAATGGTCATCATGCGCGCGGACCGCACCCGACAGTGCGACGATGGTGAGTGTGACAGAAGTGAAAATTCAGTAGATCGGAGCGCGCGTCATTCCACCACTGTTCGGCAGAGCACCGTATTGGTTTGTTCAAGGTCGGGGCCCCAGATGAATTCGGCCTCTTTGACCCAGGTGATGCGGTCATATCCGCCTTTGGGGTCGATCGCCCGCGCTGAATAAACCGTGGCGACGGGCCAGTCGCTGGCATCAAACGCGGGCCGGTCCCAGCCGCTTGGGGGATCAGTGATGTCGAAGCCGCAAGCGCCCTTGCCCGCAACCGGTTCGGCCACGCCTCCGCAGGCTTTGTCCAGCGGCGCCACATGCGTGACGAGGCATTGCCAGTCGCCATTTCTGACGGCCACTATGCTGCCGGACGCATTCCGGATCTGAACAATCACGCCCCCGTCGCCCATCTGCTGGCGGCGCGAGCCGATGTATCCCAAACCTGTGTCGTTTTGCTTGAAGTCCATAGCGACGAGGCCGATGACAAAGGGTCGTTCGGCCTCAAACGTGAAGCTTTCTGCGCTGAGCGATCGCTCAGTGGTGATCGGCACACTGTCTTCGGCCACCTGCGTGCCGTTGATGCGCAGTTCGAACCAGTTGTCGGCCCAGATATCGGCGGAAATCGGTTCAGCTGCGAGCG
>JBCBKL010000061.1:0-3449 GCA_038521825.1 Pseudomonadota bacterium
TCCAGAACCCGCCCTATTTCCAGGGCATGGGGCCGGAACCGGAGGTGATCACCAACATCGAAGGGGCACGCGTTCTGGCGCTTTTGGGTGACATGATCACGACCGACCACATCTCGCCCGCCGGTTCGTTCAAGGAAACGACGCCAGCCGGGAAATACCTGACGGAGCGGCAGGTCGCGCCACGCGAATTCAACTCATACGGATCGCGCCGCGGCAACCACGAGATCATGATGCGCGGCACCTTCGCCAATATCCGCATCAAGAACGAAATGCTGGATGGCGTCGAAGGCGGCTATACCAAGGGCCCGGACGGTCAGCAGGCTTCGATCTATGATGCCGCCATGGCCTATCAGGAAGCAGGGACACCGCTCGTCATCTTCGGGGGCGAGCAATACGGCGCCGGCTCATCGCGCGACTGGGCAGCCAAAGGTACGGCCCTTTTGGGGGTGAAGGCGGTCATCGCTGAATCGTTCGAACGCATCCACCGCTCGAACCTCGTTGGTATGGGTGTCATCCCCTTCGAATTCACGGGCGGCGACACGCGCAAGTCGCTTGGTCTGACCGGCGACGAGACGGTCAGCATCTCCGGCCTCGACAGGATCCAACCCCTGCAAGAGGTGCCCTGCACGATCACTATGGCTGACGGCATGGTCAAAGAGATCACGCTGAAATGCCGGATCGATACCGCCATCGAGATCGAATACATCGAACATGGCGGCGTGCTGCACTACGTGCTGCGGGACCTGGCCAGGGCCCCGGTGGCGGCCGAATAGACAACCGGAACATCTGATCATTTTGGGGGCCAACACGGCCCCCTTTTTTTGTCGATGCCAGCCCCAACCAAGCCACTCTACGCGACGGATCAGAGCGGCCAGATCCTTGGAACCAAGAACAGCACAATCCCCAAGGACACCGCCGTCAAAGGCGCGCCAGACCTGACGAGATCCCACAAACGGTAATTTGCCTTTCCATAAACCAGCAGCAACGCAGGCTCGAGCGGAGCGATAAAAGACAATGACGCCGGCAACGCCATGATAATGGCCATGGATCGGGGATCGACCCTCAGATTGTTGGCCAAAGCAATCGCCACCGGCAAGACGGTCAGCGCTGCGGCCGCGTTCGAAAGCGGTTGGGTCAGAATGACCGTCACAATAGACAGCGTGATCAGCACAGCCGTAATGCCAAAGGGCGCCACGTATCTCAGAATGCCACCAGCCAACCAGTCGGCCGTGCCGGTCTCAAGCATTGCAAGACCAAAGCTCGACATGCCCCCGATCAGGATCAGAACAGGCCATTACACCATCCCAAAAGCATCACGCCAGGTGAATCGCACCACCAGAACGAGGCCCAGAACCGCAGTCATGAGCGAGATGCCGAGCGGCAGCAGATTTGCCGCGGAAACGCCTAGAGCAAGGGTCAGGGCGCACAGCGTGCACCAACCTTCCTGCCGCCCCGGGGCCACCGGTTCGGTTTTGTGAAGCATGAACATATCCGCATCAGCGTCGATGCGCTCCATCGCCTCGGCATTGCCAATCAGGTACAGCATATCCCCCGCCTTGAGCCGCATCCGCCCTGTGGTGGGGTCAGTTGCGGATAGGGGCGAAATCCTGCGCTAAGGCCGCGCGCCTCCCTGCGGCGCGGAAAATGGCGGCTCTGTGAGCCCATAGTGCCAGATGCTGCGCATTGCACGAATGTCAGGCCTAAGAATCACATCGGCCCTATGCTGCGGAGCGCTCAATTGGTGAACGGCAATGCAATGCCATCGAAGGTTGGTCTTCGCCAACCAAGGCAGGGCGATTAAATTGTGGGCTAAAAGATATAAATTTATGCAGAAGTGTGGTACATGTCTGCCCGCGCTTAGTTTTTATCTAACTTTAGGGGCCTATCATGACTTTATTGTCTGTTGCGCGCTTTCTTATTGCGCATTCTTTCACCTTTTTTACGGTCTGTGCCTTGCCGGCGCAGGCCGTAACCCTCGACTTCGAAAGCGGCGTGTACGCCTTCCCAGCCACCGGGCACACTTACACGGAGAGTGGATTCCAATTTGCAACACCGGCTGGGAACCACATCGATAGCAACGATAGCCCAGCCAACACTGTATTCCCGGGCGGACTACCGCATTTGGTCTTTCATGAAGCGGCAAACAACCCCGTCAACAATCTAATCACTCTTACCTTCAGCGGAGGATTGTTCGATTTGCTGAGTTTTGAACTAGTGTTTAGTCAGCCGGTGAAGGACCGAAATCCCGCGATCAATCCGATAATGACGGTTTTGGGGTCAGACGGGCAATCCTTGTTGACCCCTTCGAATGGCTTCCTAGGCACAGTTTTCACACCGGGGTTTGATGCGGTTAGTTCGGTGACCTTCGACATAAATTTCAATAGTGTCTTTGCTGGAAACGTCATTTTGGACAACGTGGTCGCCCGGACGGCTGGGCCAACCTCTTCGCCTATTCCTTTGCCTGGCTCATGGATTATGCTGGTTGCCGGACTTGGTCTGTTAACCCGGCTCGGATACAAATCAACAGCGGAAAATTCAATCAACTAAGCAGCCTGCTAGCGAAGGCTGAGCACCCGTCAACATGAATCTAGTCGTGAATTGCGACCGACTCGTTGCTAGACAATCATTTGGCACTTGATCAGTAACCCACGATGCAGGACATGGGCTGCTTTTGACCGAATTATCGCGGCACTTCACCGCTCCTTCATGTCTGACTTGCCGACGCTATGGATGTCGAGCTCTGATCTAGTTGGTCAGTCGCTCCCGGCGATCAAACTACAACGAGATGTTACAAGTTCAAAAAAGCAGACATTGGCACAGTTGCAGCGAATTCACACTTCGTCCCGCTTTGCAGTCATCGATGCCGCTTGCGGCGAAGGTCTCCTTCGGAGCCCGACTCTGCCATTGTGATTTTATGCTGCGCGCGCTCGCAGCACAAGAAATGCGGCCTGAGCGAAAACCGCAATGCCGTCGCGCGGCGAGAGAAACGGCCATTGGCGCAGCCCCGGAGCATGAATCAAGCGGCGGATTTGCAGGTCGCGGACTTTGCAGTCGTTGGATTGTTTGCTCTCAACGTGCGCTCTGGTCGCTTCGCGACGGCAGGAAGAAACCTAAGCCGAGACTGCGATTGCGGCGCAGAAAGAAATCTACGCGCCGAGTTGCCAGTGGTGACTGACGCTCCATGTTCGCTAATGTGAGCGGTTCAATGCCCTAAGTATCAAACCGCATTCCAAAGAAACGAATAGTAAGCGTGAATCTAATGTCGAAGACAAATGAAGCACATCGTGGCGTCGCATGGGTAACCGGTGCAAGTTCTGGATTTGGGAGAGCTCTTGCTTTGCGGCTTTGCTCAGAAGGTTGTGTCTAGCCCCTTATCTCTGGGCCACTAATCGGCATCTTCTCTAAGACAGTTTCTGGGACTGGTGGCCGCATGTTGAGTGCCTGATGCG
>JBCBKL010000062.1:0-1438 GCA_038521825.1 Pseudomonadota bacterium
CGGATTGCGTTTTGACTTGCCCCAGCCGGAAAAGGCGGCGGCCGCCGAACGAGCAGCGCCGGGGTCAGACCCCGCGAAACCGCCGATCCTGAGGTAGAAGGCTTGCGCACCAGCAGTATCCGTACGCTCTGAGCCCTATTGCAGACAATCGCCCACCCTGCGCCTTCGGCGCGCACCGGGCGGGGGCGCGGAGAAAGAACGCCGGATCTGAGCCCATACTTCAAGGTTGCCGCGAAACAGCGAATGTCTGCAATCAGACGCCGCCGTTTTGCCGAGAGTTATCTAACAGGGCACTTTTTGCACCGTTGAGCACTCCTGCGGGAAAGTCGGTGGATCAGTTCTCCAGTTTCAAAAGAGCGCAGTAACTTGTCGCCAAAGATCACTTTCCCCTTGGCCTTTTTGCCTACGCGCGCCAGTTCGACCAACCCGTCTTGGCGGGACAACAAAGTGGTAATAAGGTAGGTAAACCGGTCTTGCTGATCCTGATCCTTGAAATGGTCCAGGCCCTTGATGTTGATGCGTGGTAAGCTTCCCCAAGCCAAATTCACCTAGGGGAAACTTTCACTGTCTGGCAGAGTGAGATCCCTAAAAATATGGTCGACATGCCAGATCTGTTCGCCCGCGTCAGTTTTCTCTCGATGGTTAGGAGAGAAGGAAACATCTCCTGGGAACTTGCCTTCCTGCGTTATCGTGACAAAAGAACCGCTAAAGAATAGCTTCGCATAAGAGTGTCCTTGGTATTCCCGTGCGTAATAACTGTGGAATGAAAGGTATATACTAGGGTCGTTTGTCCGAATGACGTTCGTTTTTATATCAAACCAATGCTCGAGCCCATCGGGTTCGACATAATGCGGGACCTTGCTATCATCGTAATTCTGCCGGTTTTCGCGAGGGTCGACCCAATCGTCGGGGCATTGCAGGGGGTCGTATTTCATTTGTTTTTCTTGCTTCGGAGACCGACAAAGCTCAGCGTAGGCTTCACAGGGAATGAGAGTTGAGGTCGGCAATACTTATCTAAACTACCATCTTTGAACAGTCCCCAAAAGCAGCCGTTTGCGTAGTAACAACGAAAGCTGGCTCTGTCCCGCGATCTGTAAATTCACCAAATCCTTGATTTGGCGCGTGCAGCGAACGGCGGGTTCGATGGGCCGAACCGAAGCGGCACCTGACATCGGTCAGTGGCCGCAAAGGGCTGTCCCTGCTGGGGCGCTTATGAGCCCAAAGTGATAAATATTCCATTACATACGAATGTCACAGTCTGGTACCGCTTAGCGGTTAGTCACTGACACAGGCTCCATCGAAACCAACTGGGTTCGACCCACTTTCATGAAGACACTACCGCGAAGGCCAAGACAAACATGACCGTCATGATCGGCCCCCAGAGCTTGCGTTCTGCTGCCGACGGCGTGATCCAATTTAGTACCATACTCAATGCATT
>JBCBKL010000063.1:0-904 GCA_038521825.1 Pseudomonadota bacterium
CCGCTCGCGCGCGCCAAGGCGGCCTTGCAGCTCATCGCGGTCTTCCTGCTGCTCCTGGTTCATGCCCTACCGGCCCTCGAGATCGTGCTCTCCCGCGGCACCGGCGGGATCCCGCCGCATCTGTTCCTGACCGCCGACCCGCCCTATCAGGACGAACTCGTGATCGCGGGTCTCGCGTGCCTCTGGCTCGCCACCGCCGTCACCGTCTGGTCGGCCATCGACTACTTCCGCAAGGGCTGGCCGCAGGTCTTCGCCGACCCGGCGGAGTAGCCCGCGCTTGCCCCTGTACCCGAGCGCTGCTCTAACCGCGCGCATGTGGACGATCCCCAATCTGCTGACCGTGGCGCGGATCGTGGCGGCGCCCGTGGTGGCCCTGCTGGTCGTCTTCGCCGGCGACGCCGGTGCCATCGCGGCGCTCGTCCTCTTCGTCGTCGCAGCGCTGACCGATTTTCTCGATGGCTGGATCGCGCGGCGCTTCGACCAGATGAGCCGCCTTGGCGCCATGCTCGATCCCATCGCGGACAAGGCCATGGCGATCCTCGTCCTCGCCGCCCTGATCGCCAGCACGGCCCCCGGTACGGTCCCAGGCACGGTCCAGATGGGCGATGGTCTCTGGACGGTCACCCAACCGCATGCCCTCGCCCTCGCGATCCCGGCGCTCCTGATCATGCTGCGCGAGGTCCTTGTCTCCGGCCTGCGGGAGTATCTCGCCGGGGTGCCGCTTGCCGTCACGCGGCTGGCGAAGTGGAAGACGACGGCGCAGCTTGTCGCCATCGCCGTGCTGCTGCTGGCCGAGGCCTGGCCCGCCCTGCGCGGTGCCGATCCGCGAGACTATGCGGCCAGCCTGGCGATCCTGGGCGAGGCCGCGGATCTTCGCCTCGGCGGTATCGCGCTGCTCTGGCTC
>JBCBKL010000064.1:0-827 GCA_038521825.1 Pseudomonadota bacterium
AGGTCTCCCCGAGAGCCGTGGAAGACCACCACGTCGATAGGCCGGAGATGTACGCATGGCAACATGCTCAGTCGACCGGTACTAATCGCTCGATCGGCTTGATCCGATCCAGAAGAAGGGGGGCACCCCCTTCTTCCGGTTTATTTGGTTGTCGGTGCTGCGCACCGACGTTCGCGCCACGCGCGCCCGCCGGTCGGCGGGTCTCGCCCGCTCCGCGGGCTCGCAGGCGCGCAGACCAAACGGTCAGTGCCACAGACTTGGAAAGACAGTCTCACCTCTGAGGTCAATCCGCCGGGCAGCAATGCCCGCACGGATCTGTGGAGTTCGTGCCTGCCGACGCAGGGCCGATGGCTAAGCCATGGGTCAAGCTGCGCTCAAGTAGCGAAGCGGTAGCGCACAAAAAACTCCACCAGACCATGAGGGGGCCCATCCGGGCCCCCTCATGGTCTGGTGGTCACAGCACGAGGGAAACACCCGATCCCATCCCGAACTCGGACGATAAGACCCGCAGCGCCGATGGTACTGCGTCTCCAGACGTGGGAGAGTCGGTCGCCGCCAGACCACCAGACCTGGTCAGGGCCTGGTTTTCCGGTTTTGTCGGGTTCAGGCGCTGGCCGGGTGTGGCGTTTTTGTTTGGGTTGATTTGTTTTTTGTCTGGGTTGATGTGTTTGGATTGCTGCAACTGTTTTGGGATCCGATTTTGTGCGCGCGGCGTCTACCGGGCCGGGTCAAGCCAATTGGGTTATTAGTACCGGTCAACTGAGCGCATTGCTGCGCTTACATCTCCGGCCTATCGACGTGGTGGTCTACCACGACCCTGATGGGGA
>JBCBKL010000065.1:0-695 GCA_038521825.1 Pseudomonadota bacterium
CTGAAGCGGCGGCTGCTCGATCAGTTGGACGAGATGGTCAGCTTCGACCTGCCGCCCACCATGGTGGAGATGGAGGCCAAGCAGGTCGCCTATCAGCTCTGGACCGAGGAGAACCCGGAGGCCCAGGGCCAGCAGCCCCCGGAGCTTGAGCCGAACGACGAGCATCAGGGCCTGGCGCAGCGGCGCGTGCGCCTCGGGCTTCTGCTGGCAGACATCGGCACGCGCGAGGCGGTCGAGGTCACCCAGCAGGAACTCACCCAGGCGGTGATGATGCAGGCCCGGCAATACCCGGGCCAGGAGCGTCAGTTCTTCGAGTTCGTGCAGCAGAACCGCGAGGCGCTGGAGCAGATCCGCGCACCCCTGTTCGAGGAGAAGGTCATCGACGTGATCCTCGCCGGCGCCAACCTCACCGATTTGCCGGTCAGCAAGGAAGCGCTGCAGGAGGAACTCGAGGCCCTGGACCAGGAAGACAACGCCTGATCCCTCACGTGATCGTTCCCGGGCCTAGTCTCCGGCCTAATCCTTTCCGACGCCTCCGTGCGCGGTCGGTGCGGTCCGCATGGTTACGATCTGCAACGGCGCGTTGCCTTGCAGCGCCGCCGGGCCATGACTAGGACTCGCGATAGATGATGGCGCCGGGCGGCGCCGCTCCTCCAGGACAGGGCACCATGAAAGATCCGTACGAAGTCTACGCC
>JBCBKL010000066.1:0-686 GCA_038521825.1 Pseudomonadota bacterium
GTCTTCACCACCCTCCAAGGACCCAATGCCGTCGGCGTCAATAACGCGCTTTCTCTGAAGGGGTTTCGCCGGTCCCAGTCGGTCATCTACCGGCCAGCCTGTGTCGGCTGTTCGGCGTGCATGTCGATCCGCATTCCCGTGGCCGATTTCGAGCCGAGCCGCACCCAGCGCCGGCTCATCAAGCGAAACGGCGATCTGAAGGTCCGTACCTGTGAAGCCTGGGCCACTGAGGCGCAGTTCTCGCTGTTCCGCCGCTATCTTGACGATCGCCACGCCGATGGCGGCATGGCCGACATGGATGCCTTCGACTATGCGGCCATGGTCGACGAGACACCGGTGAATTCCGCGGTGGTCGAGTACAGCCTAGCCGACGACAACAATGGCGCGAACGGGCAAGAGCCGCAGTCACGCCTGATCGCCTGTTGTCTGTCGGACATCCTCGAAGATGGGCTGTCGATGGTGTATTCGTTCTTCGATCCCATCGACCAGCACCGCAGCCTTGGCGCCTTTATGATCATGGATCACATCCGGATCGCCAAGGAGATGGGGCTGCCCTTCGTCTATCTGGGCTACTGGGTCGCCGGCTCGCCGAAGATGCACTACAAGATCGCGTATCGTCCCTTCGAGCTTTGCGACGGCTCGAGCTGGCGGCGCTTCTCAGGCGTAGACGAGTATGAGCGCTGGCG
>JBCBKL010000067.1:0-669 GCA_038521825.1 Pseudomonadota bacterium
AACCGCCGGCAGGCGCAGGGGCACGCGACCGCTGCGGCGGCGGCCAAGGGCAAGACAACGCTGACGGTGCCGGGGCGCGAGCAGCCCGGCGACATGACGTCGAGCTACCTCGAGTTCTGGCTGCCGGCGGGCGCCAGGGGTGCGACGCTGAAGGTGGCGGGTCCGGGCGGGACAGCAGAGGCCGTGCCGCTGGCGGTCGACGTCCCTCAGGCGCTGGAAGGGGATGGCCAGGTGATCGCACAGGCCAGCCTGGATACGCGTGAGGGCGGGGCGCAGCGGATCTTCATTGCCCTCGCCCCCACGGATGCGGGGCAGAGCGGCCGGCGCCCGGCACCCTCTGGGGTGTGGCAGGTCTCCGTATCGGCGACGTTGCCGGGCGGCGGGCGGATCGACGCCCATGTCCTGCGCGACGGCGCGCCCGAACAGCTGGGGCGGGATGGCCAGTTCCTCGGCCAGCATATCTGCACCCCGCTCCTGGGCACCGCGCTGCATATCAACGCGTTCAACTTCCCTGTTTGGGGGATGCTGGAGAAACTGGCGCCGACATGGCTGGCCGGGATGCCAGCCATCGTGAAGCCTGCAACCGCGACCTGCCAGATCACCGAAGCCTGTGTTCGGATCATGCTAGAGAGTGGCCTCGTCCCCGACGGGGCCCTGCAACTGATCGCG
>JBCBKL010000068.1:0-650 GCA_038521825.1 Pseudomonadota bacterium
CCTTAGCCCCGTCGGGGCTAAGGCCGGCGCGCGCCAGCGCCTCGGCGGAGGGCAGGCGCTGGCCGTCGTAAAGCGCCTCGCCCTCACCAATCATCGACGCGGCCATATGGGCAAGGGGCGCGAGGTCGCCAGAGGCGCCGACGGACCCTTGGGACGGGATGACCGGGGTGACGTCCTTGGCCAGCATCGCTTCGATCAGCCGGACCGTGGACAGCGCCACGCCGGAGGCCCCCCGCCCCAGCGACAGAAGCTTGAGCGCGAGCATCAGCCGCGCGGTCGCCGTGTCCAGCGGCTCACCGACGCCGCAGCAATGGGACAGGACCAGATTGCGTTGCAGGGCAGCGGTGTTCTCCGGCGCGATCTTGACGCTCGCAAGTTTCCCGAAGCCCGTGTTGACGCCGTAGACCGCCGCCTCGCCGGCCGCCGCCTGGGCCACCAGGGCCGCCGCGGCCTCGATCCTCGGCGCCGTGTCGGCGGCCAGTTCGGCCGGCTGTCCCCCGTGCCAAACGGCGTAGAGCTGGTCGAGCGTCGCCGCGCCGGGTGCCAGGACGACCGTCATTGCACCCCATTGAAAAGGCGCAGGTGAAGCGGGTTGAACCCGATGCGGTAGGAGAGCTCGGCCGGGTGGCGCACGTCCCACACGGCGAGAT
>JBCBKL010000069.1:0-614 GCA_038521825.1 Pseudomonadota bacterium
CCGCACTTGCCTCGGGCCAACGCCGCAACTGGTGCTGCCGCTTTTGCGCAAGCACATCGCGGCCTATGCTGGGATGAAACCCGAAACGCTGAGCCGGGCCATGCGCAAGCTGCGCGATGCCGACCTGATCCGCGAAAGCCGCATGGACGAGGACAAGATCGAGCTGATCGATCTGGCCACGCTGCGCCGGATTGCCAATGGCGGCAGGGCGCGCGACGTCAAGCGGATGGGGTAGGGGGCCTTTCGCCAGGCCTCCTTGCCCAATAACGCTGGACACTCGCGTGCGATCCGCGCCATGTCGAAGGCGCAGGGCACGCATCGGGGAGGGGTCGTGGCAGGACTGAACAGCACACATGATCCCGCACGGCGCAGTTGGGTGGACAGTGCCAATGACTCGGATGGCGATTTTCCAATCCAGAACTTGCCCTTCGGTGTATTCTCAACCGACAACGCCGCCCGCCGCGTTGGCGTGGCCATCGGTGACCAGATCCTTGACCTGACCAGGCTTGAGGCCGAGGGAACCTTGCGCCCGGGCGGGGCGGCGCCCGTGTTCCAAGACGGTGTCCTGAACCCGCTCATGGCGCTGCCGCACCCTGTCTGGTCCGAAACCCGGG
>JBCBKL010000070.1:0-610 GCA_038521825.1 Pseudomonadota bacterium
GTCGGCCACGAATGTCGAGACCGGCCGCGTGCGGGTCTTCAAGCGCGAGGAAGTTACGCGGGACAGCGTCCTCGCCTCCGCCTGCCTGCCGCTGATGTTCAAGGCGGTGGAGATCGAGGGCAACCACTACTGGGACGGCGGCTTCATGGGCAATCCGGTCCTGTTCCCCTTCATCGACGAGAGCCCGGTCAACGACATCGTCATCATGCAGATCAACCCGGTCCTGCGCGAGGGGGTGCCCAAGACCGCGCGGGAGATCCTCAACCGGATGAACGAGATCACCTTCAACAGCTCGCTGCTGAAGGAGCTGCGCGCCATCGACTTCGTGCGCCGGCTGATCGAGGAAGGGCGGCTGACGAACAACTACCGCGACATGCACATCCACATCATCGAGGCGCGCAAGAAGATGCGCCCGCTTGGCGCCAGCTCGAAGCTCAACAGCGAATGGGCCTTTCTCACGCATCTGTTCGAGATCGGGCGTGACGCCGCGGACAAGTGGCTGAAGACGAACTTCGATCGCATCGGGCACGAATCGACCGTCGACATCCGCGGCATGTTCATGGGCATCGGCGGCAATCACCACGGCTAACCGAGCGCGGCGGAGGGGCCC
>JBCBKL010000071.1:0-608 GCA_038521825.1 Pseudomonadota bacterium
CCTTCAGGATTTGCCGGTAGGACGGGTACCCAGGATCGCCCAGGCCAACCCGCGCACCGGGATCAAAGAGCGCCGTGAAGGCCAGCAGAAATGCCCCTGACGACCCTGCCGTGACCACCACGCGCGCCGGGTCAAGATCAACGCCGTATTTGTCGCCATAGTGCCGCGCAATCCGGGCCCGCAGGGCGGGCAAACCCAGCGAGACGGTATAGCCCAAAGCATCCGTCGCCATCGCCCGCGCCAGCGCCGCACGCGCGCCCTCGGGCGCCGGGGTGCCGGGCTGGCCCACCTCCATGTGGATGATGTGGCGGCCTGCGGCCTCGGCGGCGCGGGCGGCCTCCATCACATCCATCACAATGAAGGGATCGACAACGCCCCGCTTTGAGGTTTTCATTCGGCTGCTCCTGTGCTCGACTGCACACGTGCACGTCTCACCGAGGCAGTCAATGTCAGGACACAGGTTGCTTAACCGGGCCGCAACGATGGCTTTCGCGGCGCTTTTGGCGCTTGCGTTGGCGGTGCCGGCAAGCGCCCGCAGCCTCATCCGCGATGCCGATATCGAATATGCCCTCGCGCGCCTGGCCCAGCCCCTGATCGCCGCCGCCGGG
>JBCBKL010000072.1:0-607 GCA_038521825.1 Pseudomonadota bacterium
CCGGCGCCTGCGGCCTCGCCTATGAGGGGCTGCCCTGGATCACCGCCGCCGCGATCCTGCTCGACGGTGCGCCGCCCTGGCAGACCTGGGCCGTCGCCGGTCTCTACGCCCTAGGCGCGCATGGGATCATGACGCTCAATGATTTCAAGGCCATAGAGGGAGATCGGGCGCATGGCATCCGCTCCCTGCCGGTGATGCTGGGGCCGGACCGCGCCGCGCGTCTGGCCTGTGCCGTGATGGCGCTGCCCCAGGCCCTGGTGGTCGTGCTCATGCTGTCCTGGGGCGCGCCGATCCACGCGGCAGCGGTCGCGCTGCTGCTGGCGGTGCAGATCGCGATGATGCCCCGGCTGCTCGCCGATCCGCGGGGCAGGGCGCCCTGGTACAACGGCACCGGCGTCGGGCCATACGTGCTGGGGATGGCCGTTGCCGCCCATGCGATCGGAGGGATGGGATGATCTCCCCAAGCCTGCCCGCGAAGCCGTTGAGCTGGTTGTCGCTCTTTCGCCTCGGCCTCGTCCAGACCGCGCTGGGGGCGATCGTCGTGCTGACGACCTCGACGCTCAACCGGGTCATGGGGGTGGATCTGGCGTTGCCGGCGGCGCTGCCG
>JBCBKL010000073.1:0-596 GCA_038521825.1 Pseudomonadota bacterium
TCGAGACGCTTGGCTTCGAGATTGCCAGCCAAGCGCTCCTGCGCGCCGGGTCATCGTCGCCGCAGCTGGAGCCAGCGGGCAGCAACGACGCGAGGGTCCAACGGATCAAGGATCGCATCAGGGCCGATCTTCAGGATGTGCCGGGCATCGTTGCGCTCGCTGCGGACTGTCGCGTCAGCCCGACGCATCTGTCCCGGCTCTTCCGCAACGCGACCGGGTTCTCGATCTGGGAGTTCGTCGTGCGCGAGCGATGCACCCTGGCGCGGGCCATGCTCATGTCCTGTGACGAGCCCATCGCCGAGGTGGCCTACGCCTGCGGCTTTCACGACCAAGCCCATATGACCCACGCGCTGCGCCAGCCCGGCGACGAATGCTACGGCGAGGTGCAGGAGGTGCTCGACGGCCGAAGCGACCGGGTGCAGCGCCTGGCGCTGGAGTTGGGCGACCTGCAGATCTTCAAGGGCCGCTTCTCCATGCACCGCGTGGTGAAGGGGAAGGGCGAGCGTCACACCGTGATCTTCGGCTACGCCAAGGAGCCGGGCTTCATCGGCCGGGTCGAACGGACCCGCAAGGTGCATAACCGCATCACACAGGCC
>JBCBKL010000074.1:0-592 GCA_038521825.1 Pseudomonadota bacterium
CCTCCCTGGTCCGCTGCGCGTCGTAGTCTCATGCGGCAACGTGACGGAGGCCCTAGTATCCTTGCTAGACGGCAGCCTTGCAAGCTTCTCTCTGCCCCCATGCCGTTTGCAGCAAGGAGACACAGACATCCCGCCCCCATGTCACAGCGGCGCACCATCCCGACAGAGCCCGCAGCCCGCCACGCAGCACGACGCGTTGACAATGTAAGCCCTCAGCCGCTAACCGAGCTGCGGGCGGGTGGCCGAGTGGTCGAAGGCGCTCCCCTGCTAAGGGAGTAGGCCCCAAAAGGGTCTCGTGGGTTCGAATCCCATCCCGCCCGCCAGGCACCTCAGTCTCTGATAGAGGTGGTCCTTCTTCGAGGAAACCCTTCGGTTTTTCAGGATGTTGGCGCCTCGCCCACGGGGCAGAGACGCCACCAAGCGTGCTCTATCGCCGGGCTTCCGGCTGCCGTCTCGCTAGCCTGCGAGACGCGGTGCGCTTTCGGTCCCGCGACCAAGAACAGGGAGTTTTCAGGGAAGTTCCGGTCCTGTGGGGTTCATGGGGCGTTTGACGCCCCGGTTACCCGCGTGTTTTCAATGCACTAGGGATAGA
>JBCBKL010000075.1:0-592 GCA_038521825.1 Pseudomonadota bacterium
CGCGGGCTCATCGCCGCCGGACAGATCGGTCGCATGGATGACATGGGGCATGGCGGTCTCCTGTGTCGCGGACCCTACCGCAAACCGTAGGGTGCGTGCTTGGCACGCACCACCGACTACCGCTCATCAACTGTATGATCCATCCGCCGCCCTGCCCGCCTGACCGTCGGCCGTAGGGTGCGTGCTCGCACGCACCCCCCCCAAAACGCGCCCACGCTGCGGCGATTGGGAGCCTCAGCAATCCGGGACGATATCGCGCGGATCCGGGTCCCAGCCGAACTGCTGGTCCATCTTGTGGCTGGGCCGGTCGCAGCCTGCCTCCCCGACCTTCTTGGCCGGCACGCCCGCGACCGTGGTATTGGGCGGCACGTCCTTCAGCACCACCGAGCCCGCCGCAACCCGGCTGCACTGGCCCACGTGGATGTTACCGAGCACCTTGGCCCCGGCGCCGATCAGCACGCCGTCGCCGATCTTGGGATGCCGGTCGCCCCCCTCCTTGCCCGTGCCGCCGAGCGTGACGTTGTGGAGCATGGAGACATCGTCACCGATCGCCGCGGTCTCACCGACGACGATCCCATGGGCGTGGTCGATC
>JBCBKL010000076.1:0-585 GCA_038521825.1 Pseudomonadota bacterium
CGTGGCCGGTCGCCTCCATCGTGCCGGGCACGGGATGGGCGGCGGCGAATGGCTTTCGGGTGCGCCGCTGTGGATGATGCTGGGCCTTGTGGCCGTGACGATGGCGATCATCTGGGTCATGCCCCGCCTCACCCGTGCGATCCCGGCGCCCCTTGCCGGTATAGGCATCGTTGCGGGCCTCGTCATTGCCTTCGGCCTCGACGTGCCGCGCGTCGGCGATCTGGCCAGCATCGAAGGGGGCCTTCCGGCCTTCCACATCCCGATGGTGCCGCTCAACCTTGAGACGCTCCAGATCATCCTGCCCTATGCGGTGATCCTCGCCGCCATCGGCCTGGTGGCGCTCGGCGTGGTGCTCAGCTTCTACGACACCAACATTCAGAAGGATATCGAGAGCACCGAGCAGGCCCTCGGCCTCATCCTGGCGGCGCTCGCCGTCGGCATGGTGTTGATCGCGGTGTTCTGGAGCGGATGGCGCACCCTGCAGATCGAGGACACGCTGAAGAGCGTGATGCTCGAGACGGCGAAAACCACGTCGCTGGTGTTCATCATTCTGCTCGGCGCGGCGATGCTGACCTCCGCCTTCCG
>JBCBKL010000077.1:0-582 GCA_038521825.1 Pseudomonadota bacterium
TACCTTGAGAACCGCGAAGCCTATGGCACACGCCACGGCGCAAAGCTCATCCTGCCCGAGCGACGGCGCCTCAAGAACTCAAAGGCCGCCCTCGTCGCGGAGGCAGCCGAGGAGGAGCGCCAAGCCTTGCGCGACGCCATCGCCGAGTTGTCGGCGACTTGCGATTTCGTGCTGATCGACACCCCCGGCGCGGTGACGACCCTGTCGGAGGAGGCGCATATCAACGCCGACACGCTGATCACGCCGATCAACGACAGCCTGGTCGATTTCGACGTGCTGGGCCGCGTCGACCCAGGATCGGGCAAGGTCAAGGGACCCTCGATCTACTCCGAGATGGTGTGGAAGGCCCGGCAGAAGCGCGCCGTCGCCGGCAAGGAGCCCATGGACTGGGTCGTGCTGCGCAACCGGATCTCGATGCTGGAGAGCCGCAACAAGCGCGCCGTCGGCACCGTCATGACGGAGCTGTCACGGCGCATCGGCTTTCGCATCGCACCCGGCTTTTCTGAGCGCGTCATCTTCCGCGAGCTGTTCCTCAACGGCCTTACGCTGCTCGACATCAAGCGCGGCGGGGGTGTAACCATG
>JBCBKL010000078.1:0-578 GCA_038521825.1 Pseudomonadota bacterium
TCGACCAGGCGACGCGGAACTCGGTCTTCTCCTGCGCCGCCGCCGGCGCCGCGAGGCCGAGGGCGAGGATCGCGGCCGCCGCAGCGCCGCGCATGAGGGTGGAAGCTGTCATGGTGATGTCCCTGTCCGTTCCTGTCCGTTCTTGCCGCGTCCTTAATCGATGGCCGCAAAACGGGTGGAACGCATCACGGCCGAGCTTGGCAGTGCTCTCCCGGGATTTTGTCCCGCCGTGTACCGGGCACGGAGTTTGCCGCGCCGGCGGCCCCTCTCGGACCAGCCCCACCGCCAAAGGCGGCGGGCGGAACCCTAGGCGCCCTGCCAGGACCAATGATCGAAGGGGCCGCACGGCGAAGTCAAGCAACCTTGGTCTAAGAATTGCGCATTGGATACGCGTTGCTCAGGGCGTAGGCACTCGCCGCTGGCATTCTCATCACCCGTGCAGGCCTAAGCGCGGGAGGTGGCCGAGGCGTGGGGCAGGGGCACCGCGCCTCGGAGCAGGGTCGGGTCAGACCAGATCGTAGCGGCCGGTCTCTGCGCTGAGGGCGGCGATATCCTCGAGCGTGTGCCAGGTCTCGCTA
>JBCBKL010000079.1:0-575 GCA_038521825.1 Pseudomonadota bacterium
CCCCACCGCCCTGTTTGAAAAAGCGGCTGAGGTTGGCGCGAAACTGGTTTACCTTGCCAATCCGGACAACCCCATGGGCACATGGCATGAGGGCACAACACTCATGCGCGCTTTGGACAAGTTGCCTTCCGGAACTGTGCTGATTCTGGACGAAGCGTATATTGAGTGCGCCCCTGACCATACCGCACCTGTGATTGATGCCACGGACACAAGGGTCGTCAGATTGCGCACCTTTTCAAAGGTGTATGGGATGGCAGGCGCTCGTGTTGGGTATGCGATCGGGCCCGTGTCCTTGATGGATGCATTCAACAAGGTGCGCAATCATTTCGGCATGAACCGTGCAGCCCAACGCGGTGCACTTGCCGCTCTGCACGACAACGCACATTTGGTCAGCGTCGTGGAGCACATTTCAGCAGCACGAGACCGGATCACCGAAATTGCACAGAACAACGGACTGACAGCGATCCCGTCTGCAACCAATTTTGTCGCATTGGATTGCGGGGGTGACGGAGCATTCGCCAAAGCCGTGCTGGACGGTCTGATCGCGCGTGGGGTGTTTGTGCGCATGCCCTTTG
>JBCBKL010000080.1:0-571 GCA_038521825.1 Pseudomonadota bacterium
CGTCCGGCGCGGCCAGCGCATCCAGAAACGCATCCGTCCACCAGTCGATATCGTCGCGGCGCAGCCCCGCCAGCAGGTCGGCGTGCCGGTCCTGCCGTTCGGCGCGCGGCATGGTCAGGGCCGTGTCGATGGCTGCCGCGACCTCATCGATGTCATAGGGGTTGACCAGCAGTGCGGCCTGCATCTGTTCCGCGGCCCCCGCGAAATGCGACAGGATCAGCACGCCGGGATCGTCGGGGTTCTGGGCCGCGACATATTCCTTGGCCACGAGGTTCATGCCGTCGGCCAACGGCGTGACCAGCCCCACATCCGCCCGCCGGTAGAGGCCCGCGATCTGCGCGCGCGGCATCATCCGCGATTTCAAGGCCGGCCAGTCCACGATCCGTGTGCTGCACGGGATCGACGCTGATATCCGTTCGGGCGAGATGACCTATGTCGTCGGCGAAAGCGGATCGGGCAAGACCACGCTAATCTCGATCATGTGCGGCATCCTGTGGCCGACCGAGGGCGAAGTGAAGGTCTTTGGCACCGATATCTACGCGCTTTCCGACACGCAGCTGGTGAACTTCCG
>JBCBKL010000081.1:0-568 GCA_038521825.1 Pseudomonadota bacterium
ACCGTCACCTATTGGGGGGAGCGGCTGGAGCACCGGATGGAGGCAGGCGCGGGCGACCTGATCTACATCGCCGCCGGCGTGCCGCATCTGCCGATGAACATCGGCGAGGAGGACGCGGTGGCGGTCATCGCCCGCACCGACCCGCATGAGCAGGAGAGCGTCGTGCTGCGCCCCGACCTGGAGGCGCTGGTCCCGTCCGCGACCTGAGCCATCGGCGCTTGGCAGGCCGGCCCGGTTCGATCAGAAGGTGGAGCGACGGTGACACGCGCCGTCGCCAGATCGACTGTCTTGCTTGAAGGAACCCCTGCAAGATGCTGCGTTCCCTTGTTATTCTCTCGGCACTCGCGCTCTCCACGGCCCATGCCGGCGCCGCCGACATCCTGGAACGGCTGGCCGAGCCGCGCACCCATGCGGTGATGCGCCATGCGCTGGCCCCCGGCAGCGGCGATCCAAACGCCTTCGACCTCAACCGTTGCGAGACCCAGCGGAACCTGTCGAACGATGGGCGGCGCCAGGCGGGGCGGGCCGGCGATATGGTGCGCGCGGCGGGGGTGACCATCGATCACCT
>JBCBKL010000082.1:0-562 GCA_038521825.1 Pseudomonadota bacterium
CGCGCTGCGCGCTCGAAATTCTCGTCGAACTCGGCCCCGTCGATCACCAGCGCGCAATCTGGACACCGTCCATCTGCTCGCAGGGCCGGGGGCGAATGTCTACGACATCCTGAAGAACGAGACGCTGGTGCTGACGCGTGCGGGCCTCGCGGCGATCGAAGCGCGCTTCGCCGCCAAGCCGGCGCCGGCCGAGGAGACCGCGTGATGACCGCCAAGGCAGAGCTCTACGAGGTGATCCGCAAGCCGATCATCACCGAAAAGGCGACCATGGTGTCGGAGAACAACGCCGTGGTCTTCGAAGTGGCGAAGTCGGCCTCCAAGCCGCTCATCAAAGAGGCGGTCGAGAGCCTCTTCGGGGTGAAGGTGAAGGCGGTCAATACGGTGCGCACCCAGGGCAAGGTGAAGCGCTTTCGCGGCCGTCTGGGCCAGCGCGACGAGGTGAAGAAGGCGTATGTGACCCTCGAAGAGGGCCATGCGATCGACGTGACGACGGGGCTTTGAGGGTGCGTTGGCACACACCCTACGGCGCGTAGGGTGTGTGAAACGCACCGCCCCTTAGGAG
>JBCBKL010000083.1:0-562 GCA_038521825.1 Pseudomonadota bacterium
TGCTTGTCCGCCGCTGAGGTCAGCGCGTCGATCCTGTCGGACATGCAGATCAAGGTCTCGACGGAGGCGCGGATCGCAGCCTTCGCGGCCAAGGACCAGACCGATCCCAAGCGCTATGGCGAGCTGATCGGTCAAACGGTCCACGCCCGCCTTGCCGACAGTCTCAAGCGCCTGGATGCCGCCTCGGCGGACGTGCTGAGAGGTGTTCAGCACGCACAAGCGTCCTATCAGGAAACCACGTCTGCCCATTCGGATACGCTGCGCCTGATGAATGATCATCGTCAGGAACGTCAGAGAGACCGAAAACTGCTCCCCTGGGTAAGTCTGGGTGCTGTCGTTCTGGCTTTTGTCCTGACGGTCACGTTGCCCCGCTTCATGGCCAGCTATGCTTCCACATGCGCTGTCCTCGGGGCAACCTGGGCCACCACATCCACAGGCGTCGATGCCTGCGTCTTCTATGGCGAGTGAAGCGCTTCCTTCGATCTACCGCCCTGCCCTCTTCTAAGCATCTCGGCCGCCATAGGCGGCCAGGAGGCTCTGCCTCCTCTGCCCCAAACGGGCA
>JBCBKL010000084.1:0-558 GCA_038521825.1 Pseudomonadota bacterium
GACACCGCGACGCAGGCGCAGGAAGCCGCCGCCGAACCGGTGGCGGATGTGGGCACGGCAACCGCCAGCAGTCAGGGCGAATTTGCCTTCCCCGTCGTGGGCAGCATCATCCGCCCCTATGCCAAGGGACGCAACGAGGGCATCGATATCAAGGCCGCCCCCGGCACACCGGTCAACGCCGCCGCCAACGGCGCTGTCGCGGCCATCACCGAAAGCGCCGAGGGCGTGCCGATCATCGTGCTGCGCCACGACGGCAACCTGCTGACGGTCTATGCCAATGTGGCCGATGTGAAGGTCGCCAAGGGTGATACGGTCCGCAAGGGCCAGGCTATCGCCGCCCTGCGCGACCGTGCCGACGACGCCTTTGTGCATTTTGAGGTCCGCGACGGGTTCGACAGCGTCGATCCGACCCCCTTCCTCGAATAAGGCCGCATTGCGGCGGTTGCCCGTCTTCCGGGTGAAACCGCCGCATTTGTCGCAAATTTTCCCCGAATTTTCCTAAAATCGCTGCCCGTTGCCGCACCGATGCCCTGTTGCCCGGTCAGAAACAATCCAATG
>JBCBKL010000085.1:0-545 GCA_038521825.1 Pseudomonadota bacterium
TGCGTTCAGCACAGCCCAGCACGGCGGAGCCTGCCACGCGCAACGCGCGATGGCGCCCAAGAACGAGAGGACATCCGATGCCGCAACCTGTCCGCACCGCGGTCTTCCCGGTCGCCGGGATGGGTACGCGCTTCCTGCCGGCCACCAAGTCGATGCCGAAGGAAATGTTGCCGCTGGTCGATCGCCCGCTGATCCAGTACGCGATCGACGAGGCGCGCGAAGCCGGGATCACCGAGTTCATTTTCGTCACCGCGCGGGGCAAGTCCTCGCTCGAGGATTACTTCGACGGGCATGCCGAGCTTGAGCAGACGCTCGAGGAGAAGGGTAAGGACAAGCTCCTGGCCGAGGTGCGCAACGCCACCATGCCCTCGGGCGCCATCGCCTATATTCGCCAGCAGGAGGCGCTCGGCCTTGGCCACGCTGTCTGGTGCGCCCGCCGTCTTGTGGGGGATGAGCCGTTTGCGGTGATCCTGCCGGACGATGTGATCAAGGGACCGAAGGGCTGCATGGCGCAGATGGTCGAGGCCTACGAGGCCCGCGGCCTC
>JBCBKL010000086.1:0-542 GCA_038521825.1 Pseudomonadota bacterium
CGGCGGAAACGGTGCGCGCGCGGTGCGCGGCGAGCATAACCAAGTCAAAGCGGTTCTCGATCTTGTCGACGCAGTCTTCGACGGTCACGCGGGCCATATGCGGCGCTCCTTAGCTCTCGATCTCAGCGCAAGGCGTCTACATGACCCGGATCGCGGGGGAGTTCAAGACACCCCCGCCGCATCGCCATCCCGCACCAGCCCCTCCATGGCCGAGGCCGGCAGGGCCGCGAGCATCTCGCTGACCGTCCGGTCGAGCAGCGGATGGCGCCAGTCCGGCGCCACCTCAGCCAGCGGGGCGAGGACGAAGGCGCGCTCATGCAGACGCGGATGCGGCAGGATCAGGTCGGCCGGCGCCCGCGTCTGCGCCGCCGCCACCGACAGGCCCATCCACTGTGCCAAGGTCTCCCGATCCGGCGCGACGCGGTCGCCGATGGCCAGGAGATCGAGATCGCAGACCCGCGGTCCCCAACGGTCGCGCCGCTCGCGCCCCAGGGACAGCTCCACGGCATGGAGCGCGGCCAGCACCGCGTCTGGTTCCGGGC
>JBCBKL010000087.1:0-539 GCA_038521825.1 Pseudomonadota bacterium
CGACAATTCGGTGGCGGTGCTGCCGCTGGCCAACCTGTCGGGCGAGCCGCCACCGAATTGTCGGGAATGTCCTGTGGGCCCGTGTCGCGTTCCACGATCGCGGGCGTTTCGACCCGTGCGGCGGTGCCGCCGGGCTGGATCTGAAACACTTCGATCGTCTCGTCGATATTCTTGAGCTCGGGCCGACCCAGCGACGTCATCGGCAATTCCAGTGTGTCGCGCGCCAGCTGCGACACCGCCTCAGACACGCAAATGCCGCCGGGCGGGGCCAATGACTGCAGCCGTGCCGCCACATTGATCGCATGTCCGTGCAGCCCGAAATGCCCCTCGCGCACCTCGCCCATATTGATCCCGATCCGGAACGAGATCGGGTCAGACCCGGTGTTCCACACCTGATCGTTCAGAAATTCCTGCTGCATCGCGACTGCGAAATTCACGCAATTGATCACGCTTTCAAACAGCGCGAGCACCCCATCGCCAGCGATATTCTTGATGGTGCCGCCGTAATCTGCCGCCAGTTGCCGGATCAGGTTGATGGC
>JBCBKL010000088.1:0-532 GCA_038521825.1 Pseudomonadota bacterium
ACCGCAGGCGTGACCGGGCGCACCGGGTCGGGCATCTGGTCTAGCGCGTCGTAGCCCGCGATCACCGCGGCGACGATGGGCTCCAGCGTGGCCACCTCCGAGGCGGTGAGGTCGAGCCCCGTCGCCTCGCCGATGGCGGCGATCTCCTCGGCATCGGGCCGGCGGATCGTCATGACCGGCGCTCCAGGCGGGCGCTCGACGGCGTGCTGTTGGGCATGGGGTTTCCTCTACTTTTGTCGCGTGGGCGGGGGCGAGCCGGTGAGGGCGATGCGCCCGGCCGCCCAGGCCGTGGCCAGCCCGCGGGTGAGCGCAACGCCACCCTCGGCCAGCAGCCGCACCACCACGAGATCGCGGTCGCCAAAGGCCGAGGCCCCGGCCCAAACCCCCTCGGTCTGCGCCAGCGCCTGTCCGATCTGGCCGGCCGCGGCCGGGACATCCTCGTGGCCGGCCACCACCAGCATGGCGCTTGCGGTCCAGGGCGCGGTGCGCGCCCGCCAGCCGGCCCCGTCGATGTCCACGCGGTCGATCAGGC
>JBCBKL010000089.1:0-532 GCA_038521825.1 Pseudomonadota bacterium
GGCGGCGGCGGCGGCAAGGAGATGTGCGACGATGGCATGATGGACCGGTGGGGCATTCAGGAAGTCTATGGCATGCACAACTGGCCGGGCCTTCCCACGGGCCAGTTCGCGATCCGCCCCGGCGCCTTCTTTGCCGCAACAGACCAGTTCGACATCTACCTCGAAGGCAAGGGCGGGCACGCGGCCAAGCCGCAGGAAACCGTGGACACCACCGTGGTGGGCGCGCAGGTCGTGATGGCGCTGCAGACCATCGCCAGCCGCAACGCAGACCCGATCGATCAGGTTGTGGTGTCCGTGACCTCGTTTGAAACCTCGTCCAACGCGTTCAACGTGATCCCGCAAAAGGTGCACCTCAAGGGCACGGTGCGCACCATGAGCGCGGCAATGCGGGACATGGCCGAGACGCGGATCAAGGCGATCTGCGACGGGGTCGCGGCAACGATGGGTGGCACCGCGCACGTGGACTACCACCGCGGCTACCCGGTGATGGTCAACTCAGAAGAGCAAACCGCGTTCGCCGCCGATGTTGCGC
>JBCBKL010000090.1:0-530 GCA_038521825.1 Pseudomonadota bacterium
TCCCGGTAGAACTCTGTCAGGCCATAGACAGCCTCCCCCTGCATCGCCACCGCGCTGTGGGGGTTGCCGTACCACGCAGCATAGGCCTCCGGATCGCGCAGCCGGAAATCAGCGCTCAGGTCCACGATCTTCAGATCGCGCGGCAGGCAGGAGATCACCTCCTGGCTGGTCTTGTGGGGCAGCGCGCAGAAGGCCAGATCAATGCCCGACCAGTCGATGGCGTCAAAGGGCACCATGTCCGGCAGGTCCAGGTGCCGCAGGTGCGAATAGACCTGCGCGAGGCTTTGGCCGGCCTTAGAATGCGCCCCCAAAGCTTTGATTTCGAAAGAGGAATGGCCAGAGATAAGCCGGATCAACTCGGCACCGGTATAGCCCGATGCCCCAAGGATCGCGATGGAATGTGTCATGTGTCGTCTCGTGTGCGGAAGGTCAGGTCAGGCGGCTTCGAAGGCAATGCTTCGTCGCATGAACTGTGTGGCCCGGTCCGACACGCGCGCCGGATCGCCCGTGGTCAAATAGCCTGCGTCGCC
>JBCBKL010000091.1:0-528 GCA_038521825.1 Pseudomonadota bacterium
GACCGCGACCACCCGACTGGCGGACAAACTTGCCTTCCTGTTCGATCGCCTTGCGAATGGTTTCGCGGTAGGCAACCTGCGGCTTACCAACGTTGGCCTCAACCTTGAACTCGCGACGCATGCGGTCGACGATGATGTCGAGATGAAGCTCGCCCATGCCGGAAATAATGGTCTGGCCGGACTCTTCATCGGTGTGTACGCGGAACGACGGATCTTCTTTTGCAAGCTTCTGCAGTGCGATCCCCATCTTCTCCTGATCGGCCTTCGTTTTCGGCTCAACCGCGACTGCGATAACGGGCTCAGGGAACTCCATACGCTCAAGCGTGATCACCGCATCGGTCGCTGAGAGGGTGTCACCCGTGGTGACATCTTTCAGGCCCACCGCTGCTGCGATATCGCCCGCACGAACTTCCTTGATCTCCTCGCGGTTGTTCGAGTGCATCTGCAGAATACGACCGATACGTTCTTTCTTGCTCTTCACCGGGTTGAACACGGTATCGCCCGAGTTCAACACGCCAGAATAGACAC
>JBCBKL010000092.1:0-246 GCA_038521825.1 Pseudomonadota bacterium
ATCCGCTGCCTGGCCTTGAGGGTCCCGTGAGGATCGCAGCCAACCTGCCCTACAATATCGGCACTGAGTTGCTGACCCGCTGGCTCAGCGCCGAGGCATGGCCGCCGCGATGGCTCTCGCTCACGTTGATGTTCCAGCGCGAGGTGGCCGAGCGGATTTGTGCGCAACCCGGCAGTGGTGCCTATGGTCGCCTTTCGGTACTGGCGCAATGGCGTGCCGAGGCCCGTGTGCTCTTCGAGGTCGCGC
>JBCBKL010000092.1:256-527 GCA_038521825.1 Pseudomonadota bacterium
GCCGCAGGCGTTCACGCCGCCGCCAAAGGTAACCTCCGCCGTGCTCCGCCTCACACCGACCGCGCCACGCCGGGACGTCGCGCTGTCGTCCCTCGAGCGCGTGACGGCCGCGGCGTTCGGTCAGCGGCGCAAGATGCTGCGTCAGTCACTGAAGTCGTTGGGGAACGCCGAGGCCCTGCTTCAGGCAGCCGACATCGAAGCGACCCGACGACCGGAGAGCCTGTCCATCGACGAGTTTCTCCGACTAGCCTCGGAGACAGGTCGGTAAGCG
>JBCBKL010000093.1:0-527 GCA_038521825.1 Pseudomonadota bacterium
ACGCGCTGGTGCAAGGCGCACACGCGCATGCCGGTGATCGTGAAGCTCACGCCCAACATCACCGATATCCGCTACCCGGCGCGTGCGGCGAAGGCGGGCGGTGCGGATGCGGTCTCGCTGATCAATACGGTGACCTCGATCACCTCGGTCGATCTCGACAACTTCACGCCGGAGCCCGCGATCGACGGCAAGGGCAGCCATGGCGGCTATTGCGGCCCGGCCGTGAAACCCATCGCGCTCAACATGGTGGCGGAGATCGCGCGCGATCCCTCCATGCCGGGCCTGCCGATCTCCGGCATCGGCGGCGTCACCACCTGGCGCGACGCGGCGGAGTTCATGGCGCTTGGCGCCGGCAATGTGCAGGTCTGCACCGCCGCCATGACCTATGGCTTCAAGATCGTCGACGAGATGACCCGCGGGATCTCCGCCTGGATGGACGAGAAGGGCTATGCGGACACCGAGGCCTTCCGCGGCCGCGCAGTGCCGAACGTGACCGACTGGCAGTACCTCAACCTCAACTACGTGAC
>JBCBKL010000094.1:0-519 GCA_038521825.1 Pseudomonadota bacterium
CCCTCGGTAGGTTGGTCGGTTGACCCGGGTTTTGGCCCTGAGTACCCCCTACGATGCATTTCGCTCGCTACGGACGTGTTTTCAATGCGTCCGCAGTGAGGTCACGGCGCACACAAGACTTCCGTCTGCTGTACGTACGAGGAGTTTCTTTCGAATGGCTCGAATCTTCATTCGCAACGCACCAAGTTTGGCGCTGTTGCTGGCGGCCTGATTGGCGCGGCAATAGGCGGCGAATTGGAGCCGGATAATGGCTATCACCGTTATCGCGGATACCGCGGTTATCGTGGATATCGCGGGTATCGGGGCTATCGAGGACATCGCCGTGGCTATTATCATGCTCGCGGAGATGATGGCGCGGAGATTGCTGGCGCAGTGATTGGCGGCCTGCTTGGTGCAGCTGTCGGCAGCGAACTGGCCGGTGATTCAACCAATTGCGTGCGCACTTATAATTATGGCGGCACACCGAATTATGGACGGACGACCTATAGCACGTCTGACATTGGCGGCGTCTAAGACGCC
>JBCBKL010000095.1:0-508 GCA_038521825.1 Pseudomonadota bacterium
GTGCCCGGCCTTGCCGACTATGTTGTCGGTACGGCCTACGGTCAGATTTACAATCGCCCCGGCCTTGATCTGAAGACACGCCAGCTTGCTACGGTCGCGGCACTCACGGCCCTCGGTGGTCAGACCGGTCCGCAATTGCGGGTTCACGTCGCGGCCTCGCTGAAATCAGGTGCGAGCGAGACCGAGGTGATCGAGGTCATCCTGCAAATGTCGCTCTACGGTGGTTTTCCCGCGATGATAAACGCGCTGAACGTCGCCCTCGAAGTGTTCGAGGCCCATGATGACTGACCTCAAGAACCCATGGGCGACGATGATGGCGCAGGTGCAGGAGATGGCCAAGGCCTGGCCGCAGATGAATGCCTTTGATCCGAAGTCGATTGAGGCGATGTGGCCGACCATGCCCAAGGAACTGATGGAAACGTGGTTTGGCAACACGGTCAACAAGGAAGGACTGGACGCCCGCACGCGGCTCCTGATCACCCTGGCTGGGCTTACGATGCAGGGGGCA
>JBCBKL010000096.1:0-508 GCA_038521825.1 Pseudomonadota bacterium
TCCAGCGCTCGGTCGCCCAGATCGAAATGCAGATCGCGCGCTGGAGCTTGAGGATATCTGGATCAACATCCTGCCGCAGGGCGGGACGCATTCGGGGCACCTGCATCCGCATTCGGTGATTTCCGGGACGCTCTACGTTGCGATGCCGGAGGGGACGAGTGCGCTGAAGCTCGAGGACCCGCGCCTGCCGATGATGATGGCCGCCCCGCCCCGTGTGAAGGATGCGCCGGAGGCAGCAAAGCCCTTCGTCTATGTCGCGCCCGCACCGGGCGAGGTGCTGCTGTGGGAAAGCTGGCTGCGGCACGAGGTGCCGATGAACATGGCCGAGGACGAGCGGCTGACCGTGTCGTTCAATTACAAGTGGGTCGCATGAGCACCGATTGGTCCGCAGCGGACCTGTCGGAGTTGACCGTCGAGTTCGGAGAGCGCCCCGCCGCGCCTGTTTTGGAGCAGGTCACACCACAGCAGCGCGCGGCAGGCCAGCACTTGGCGATGATCCACGGGCATT
>JBCBKL010000097.1:0-504 GCA_038521825.1 Pseudomonadota bacterium
GACGATCGCGCGTGCCGGCCCCTCGCCCCGCCCGATCGCGTGCAGGATCTCCATCGTCGCGGTCATCGAGACATCGACATCAACCCTGAGCGAGGCGTCGTCGGCGTGGTAATCGCCCGAGTGCAGCACAAAGCCCCGCCCTGTCTCGACCGGGCCGCCAAAGCGGATGGGCTGGTGGCTCTCGCTTTCGGGCAGGGGGATCGACAGCTTCTCGAACAGGTCCGACATGGTGAGTTCGTCCGCGCCGCGGTTGATCATCAGACCCATGGCCCCCTCCTCCGAGTGGGCACAGATGTAGATCAGACCGCGATGGAACCGCGGGTCCGGCATCGTCGGCATGGCGATCAGGAGCTGGCCGGTCAGAAACCGCTCGTCCTCATCTTCCGGTATGTCTTCGGTATCCTCCATACACTCAAAGTGGCGCGCGGTTTGGCGCAGCGCAACCGTTCACGGATTTGCTAGAGGACACCGGCGTAGCGGATGACTATTTTCCAGATATGTCGG
>JBCBKL010000098.1:0-501 GCA_038521825.1 Pseudomonadota bacterium
CTTCGGCGCGCTCAGCCCGCGGATGAGCGTGCAGGACATCCTCACCGAGCCGCTCGAAATCCACGGGGTCGGCGATCGCACCATGCGCCGCGAGACGGCGGCGCGGCTGATGGGCCGTGTGGGCCTAGCGCCCGAGCATCTCGGCCGCTTTCCGCATGCCTTCTCCGGCGGACAGCGCCAACGCATTGCCATCGCCCGCGCGCTCGCGCTCGAGCCTGAGCTGCTGGTCTGCGACGAGCCGACCTCGGCGCTTGATGTCTCTGTCCAGGCCGATGTGCTCGATCTGTTGGACGAGCTGAAGCGCGATCTCGGGCTCACTTATCTCTTCATCAGCCACGATCTTGCCGTCGTGGCGCGGCTCGCCGACCGCACCGTTATCACCAGCGACAACCCGCGGGCCGAGGACCCAAGCGCGATCGTCGGCGACATCGTGCGCGGCGTGCCCGACGACCGCCGCGGCGCGATGCGGGTCCACGTCGACCGGGCGGTCGCGATCGAGCG
>JBCBKL010000099.1:0-500 GCA_038521825.1 Pseudomonadota bacterium
GCTCGGGCCGCTCGCGCAGCGCCGCCGTCACCGTCGGCGCCATATGGCTGGCGCTGGCTGCGGCCTATATCTTCCTCGATGCGTCGATCTGGGTGGTCTGGGTGATTGTTCTTTTCACTCTGCCTGCCCTCGCCGATCTGGTGACCGGGCGCGTCTCGCGGATGCGGGTCAGCGGCGCGGGGCTCAGCTGGACATCCGGGCGCCGCGTGGCCCAGCTGCGCTGGGACGAGATCGAACGCATCCGCCTCGACACGCGGCTCGATTTCTCGGTGCGCACCACGCTCATCCTGCCCTCGGGGCGCAAGCTGCGCCTGCCCATCGACACAACCCCGCCCGCCGACGCGTTCGAGGCGGCGCTGCGCGCCCACGGGGCCGAGGTACAGCGCCACCATTTCTCGCTTCTGGGCTGACCCGGCCTGCCGTTTCAACTCATGGTTAACCCTGCATTAACTCCTGCGACCACCGCAGCGGGAAAAGGCATCATAAACGCGCCCAAATTC